>NZ_JADOER010000007.1 GCF_018739865.1 Leptothoe kymatousa TAU-MAC 1615
GGGACAACTCATCGGCTTATACCCCTGGAACTGTCAACATTTTAGCCGAGTCCTTTTAAGACACCAGTGCCAAGAACCTTGTTAGTGTAATTTTTCCCATTTTGGATAAGCGCTTCTTTGAGTCTTTGCAAAAAAACTCGTTCAGACACCTTGTGTATTTCTCTTTTAGCTCTTTTTTCGAAATACTCGCATCTTTGAATGGCTTTTTCATACAAAATTGACTCAACATTGCCAAACAATATCTTGATAAGAATTCTGTCTAAATCCCTTAGAAGCTTCTGATTTATACCATTTTCGCAAGGTACTAAAAAGTTATGATCAATGAACTCAGGGAGTTCTGTTGAGAGGGAATCTGTAAAGGATGAATTCTTAGAAAAATGCCTTATCTTTACAAGGATAATATGTCTTTCGAGCATATTTGCCATCCCGATTTTATACAGATTTTCAATAGTTAAATTTTCCGTATAACCGATTATTAGTATACATGGTTTTTTAAGTATCTCTCGAATTGATAGCACACAATTCTTTGTGAGATGTTTGTATTTGATGAAAAAGCATTTCACCCTTTTATGCCCGAAAATCTCTGTGATATGTAAGGGGATAAATGAACATCTTGAATTATATTCTTCTGGGAAAACAATACATATATTATGCATTTTATAATGTTCTCTTTAAGGTCTTTTTAAGTGAATTAATCTAAAATAATGCACTTCTATTTGATGGAAAATATATCTATCTGAAATTCGTCATCAATATCAGAGTCATCTGTATATAAAGAGTCAGAATGATCAGTATCTTTGTGAGCTTGCCATAACTGCTGTCGGCTTGTGGCTGACTCATATCCATCAAGGAGCTGGCGCAGGTTGAGTTTGAGTTTAAGTTTACCGATGACGACGTTTTGTTCGCCCATGTCTTCTAGGCCCAGAAGTTCTTGATAGTCGAGGGGTGGGTGTTCGGGATGTTCAGGGACTGGTACCCATTCGGTGGGTTTGGCAAAGTTAGCATGGATTTTTTTGAAGACATCGCGGATCAGACCTAGAAATAGTCTGCGAGTAGATTGATTGCCACTGATTGCAATAAAGATTTTGTTGTCGGCGGAGTCGGCTTTGATGCGGGCAATATTATAAACTTCGTCGCCCTCTGTATAGGCCAGCATAACGCCGCTGCGCCAGTAGGTTTGCTCATGGATTTTGTCGTGCATCAGCACAATAAACCGAGAGATGACGCTATCGGGTAGGACGGTGTAGTGATATTGAAACTCTAGGGTGTCACCTTCTAGGTCTGTGTCTTCGGGTTCTTCTTTGGGCAGGATGCCAGGAATTAGATAGCGTTCAGGGCTGCACTCTGGTAGCTGAAAACAGAGCTGGAACTCTTTCATCAGCTCGATCAGGTAAGTGTGGCGCTGTTCTGGATAGCGATTGGGGGGGAGGATGCGGGTGAGGTCGGCGAGGGTGAGTTGACCTTTAGACTCAGTTTTTAGGTCGTCGTCGCTAAGCAGGGTATAGATACCGGTGGTGACCCAGTCGGGGTTGAGGACGTTGGTGTGTTTTAGCAGGGGGTGATCGCTGTAGTTGAGTACCAGGCCCAGGTTGTGGAGTAGATTGATTAACTGAGTCTGATCTTTTTCCTCTTCGATGCCTTGCTGGCCGCAAATGCTTTCGTATTTGGAGTATTTGATAAAGTCTTTGTCTAAGTTTTCAAGTTTTTCTTTGACTTCAAACCAGGAGAGGGGCAGCAAATCATAAACTTCTTTGAGCTGACCGACTTCTTTGAGGATGGCCTGGTTCAGCTCATCAATGCCGGTGCCGTCCGAGCATGATGTTTCAATAATGAATTTGATATTGGGGTATTTGTCCCGCAGGGCTTTGCGGTTGATGTCGAGGGGTTGTTCGTCGCGTTTGTTGCCGACGATGATAACGGGGGCATCGTCACCGAAACTTTTGATTAGTTTGAGCCAGTAATCGAGACGATTTTCGTCTTCGCTGGTGCGGCAGTTGCAGACGAGCAGATAGAGGCTGCGCTTGGTGAGGAAAAACTGGTGGGTGGCATGGTAGATTTCTTGACCGCCAAAGTCCCAAACATTGAGGCGAACGTCCTTGGTGTTGACGTTGATTTGCCAGTTTGACACATTGAGGCCATCGGTTTGTTCTTCGTTGGGGTTAAAGGAATCTTTGATTAGACGGCTGATTAGAGATGTTTTGCCGACACTGCCTTGACCAACCAGGATAAGTTTTGCTTCGTTTAAAGGACGAACATCACCACTACGAAGCTGACGACAGTAGTTGAAAATACCAGAGACAGATCCCGATTTCTGTTTTGAGCCTAAAATTTCAGGAGAAATAGGGAGAGGATTATTTCGAACATCAAGAGTTTTAAGTTTAATAAGATTTTCTAAGCTTTCAGGTATTTGAGAAATCTGGTTAGAGCTAAGGTATAGCTGTTGTAGTGACCCCAACCCGGCTAATGAATCCGGAATCTCGCTAATCTGGTTAAAGCGAAGGTCTAGCTGTTGTAGTAACCCCAACCCGGCTAATGAATCCGGAATCTCGCTAATCTGGTTAGAGATAAGGTATAGCTGTTGTAGTGAACCCAACCCGGCTAATGAATCCGGAATCTCGCTAATCTGATTAGAGCTAAGGTATAACTGTTGTAGTGAACCCAACCCGGCTAATGAATCCGGAATCTCGCTAATCTGGTTAGAGCTAAGGTATAACTGTTGTAGTGAACCCAACCCGGCTAATGAATCCGGAATCTCGCTAATCTGATTAGAGCTAAGGTATAGCTGTTGTAGTGAACCCAACCCGGTTAATGAATCCGGAATCTCGCTAATCTGGTTAGAGATAAGGTATAGCTGTTGTAGTGAACCCAACCCGGTTAATGAATCCGGAATCTCGCTAATCTGGTTAGAGCTAAGGTATAGCTGTTGTAGGGAGGTGAGTTGAGCGATGTGCTCTGAAATCTCGTTAATTTGGTTAGCAAAGGCTATTAGAGTTTCTAGACGAGATAGTTTAGCTATCCAGCCAGGAATTTCTTCAAAAGAGTTACCACTTAAGTTTAAATAACGTAAATGGGTCAAATTTGCCAGACAGTCAGGTAGATCTGACAAGTTATTCCCAATGGTAAGCGGTCCCCACTGCAGTTTCCCATTGATAAGGGTATGCCCCCACTGCTGGTCACCATCCTTATCCTTTTTCCCCTTCCCCAATATCAACCGCTCCAGCTGGGTCAACTTCCCAATCTCCTCAGGCAGCTCGCTCAGCCCCTGCCCCGCCAGGTCCAACTCCGTCCACCCTTCCTTTTCCGCCTGGTCAATCAACGCCAGCAGCTCATCCGTAGTTATCGCCATCGCCTAACCCCAGCTCAGACTCCATATTGGCAAAAATTGCTCGATTTTGCCCCTACCGGCAGGTTAATAAAATCAGAAAATTTATAGCATCCGGGCTAACTCCAAAGGAGACGCTTCGCGTTAGGCTTGGCCATGCCCATAGGGCTATACGACTCCGCTCAGCCCTCGGTTATCCATAACTCCGCTCGGCTCGCTGATATAGAGACGTTTCTGACAGTGTCTATACGCATGCAGTAACCTAGTAGCAGCTATTCCTAGCCCTCGACTATGGTCGCATCAGCTCCCGTCACAATTCCCATTCATGCCCTCAAACTGTCCCCCGGTAGCCACCTGCTGATCGAAAACGTCTCCTGGGAACAATACGATGCCCTACTCACCGAACTAGGCGAAGAACGATTAACCCCTCGCATCAACTACTGCAACAATACCCTAGAGCTAATGGCTCCCCTACCCATCCATGAACGCCCCCATCGACTCATTGCCGATATCGTCAAAGCATTATTAGACAGCCAAGATAGAGACTGGGAAGACTTCGGCTCCACTACATTTCGCAAAGCCCAAGCCGCAGGGCTAGAACCCGATACCTGTTTCTATATTCAAAATGCCGAGCAAATGAGAGGCTGTGAAAGATTTGACTCCAACCAGGATCCACCGCCAGACCTGGCCATTGAATCGGATGTCACCTCAAAGACCACGTTAGACACCTACTGCTTGCTGGGGGTGCCTGAGGTTTGGATTTACACCAGTGGTGCATTGAAAATCTATCTTCTTCAAGATGATGGTTATTTGCTGTCAGCTCAAAGCCTTACCTTTCCATCTCTGCCCCTGGACGAAATGATTCCTACTCTTTTGCAACAGGCCAAGCAAATGGGTACCCGCAAAATGCTGAAACAGCTACGGCTAGATATGGCCCGACAAGACAAGTAGATTACAAGAAGCAATATTGATTTTATTAAGACTCAGTTGTTGGCTTCGGCTTCACGCAGCAAACGAGCTGCCAGTTGGCTGAGCGTAGTCGAAGCCAACACAACATTGACAATCCGATGTCACAGCAATGTCACATCGCCTATCTAAACTGTGGACAACCAACGAAAAAAGTCCCAGCCATGTCTTACCCACAGCACGCCAACTCCCCCAAACCCCGCCCCCGCAACCTAACCATGCTCAGCAGCATCCTCATGGGAGCCACCCTCGCCACCGCCGGTAGCTTCCTCGCCTGGGCACCCTCCTCACCGTTGCGCACCGAAAACCAAGTCGCCCATGCCCAAGCAGTCGAGCAAACTGGCCCTGCCATTTCCCCCGCTGCCAACCCCAACTTCATCACCAACGTCGTCAACGAAGTTGGCCCCGCCGTCGTCCGCATCGACGCATCCCGCACCGTCAACCAGCGGGTGCCCGACGTATTCAACGATCCTAATTTCCGCCAGTTTGGCCGTTTCCCCCAAGGTGGCCAAGAACGCACCGAGCGCGGCCTAGGTTCCGGCTTTATCATCAGCGAAAATGGTCAGATTATCACCAACGCCCACGTAGTCGATGGCGCTGACACCGTCACCGTCACCCTCAAAGATGGCCGCATTCTAGATGGCCGAGTGCTGGGCAGTGACCCCGTCACCGACATTGCCGTCATCAAGGTAGATGAGCGCAACCTACCCACCGTTGACCTAGGCAACTCCGACCAGCTCCAACCCGGCGAATGGTCCATCGCCATTGGCAACCCCCTCGGCCTAGATAATACGGTTACCGTGGGCATTGTCAGTGGTGTCGGTCGTTCTAGCAACCAGGTGGGTGTCCCCGACAAACGGGTGGAGTTTATCCAAACCGACACCGCCATTAACCCCGGCAATTCCGGTGGGCCACTGCTAAACCAGCAGGGCGAAGTCATCGGCGTCAATACCGCCATTATCAACGGTGCCCAGGGTCTCGGCTTTGCCATCCCTATCAACATGGTGGAACGCATCGCCACAGAACTCGCCGAAAATGGCCAGGTGGAACATCCTTTTGTCGGCATTCAAATGGTGACACTAAGCCCCACCGTCAAGGAAGAGATTAACACCAACCCCAACAGCGGCCTCACCGTTAGCGAAGATAAGGGCATCCTCGTTGCCCGAGTATTGCCAGATTCCCCCGCAGCCAAAGGTGGCCTACGGGCAGGGGATATCATCACCGCCATTGGCGACACCACCGTCACCGAAGCCGCTGAAGTACAGCGCATCGTCGGCGATGGCAAAGTGGGCAAACAAATTAGCATCGAAGTACAACGCAATGGCGAAACCACAACCCTCAAGGTAAAACCAGAAAACCTGCCCCAGTAGAGCAAGCAAACAGGAAAAGACATGGGCCGGAAAAGAGGTTGAAAGATCTCTTCCGGCTTTTTTTAATGCGTAAGAAAAATACTGGCTATCGGCATAGAATATCCAGGGCGTCCACAAGGGAGTGCCCCTACAAAACCACATTCACTAATTTCGAGATCTGCATTCGACACCTTATCTCAGATCTTGCACCAAGTCGGTTTTGAGCCTTAAACCCACATTGGATTCAAAATCCAACGCTAATTGAGGGCTGTCCACTAAAGGGGCAAGATTGGATTAAAAGCTCTAAATATAGAGCTTTCAGGGATCCTCTAACCCCTTTTAGTGGGTTTTCATTCGATTAGCCTTGGCACTTTTAGTCCAAGGTGGGCCGTGCTTCATCACCAGGTGCAAGATTTAAGTCATCCTTTTTAGAATGTTGTCGCAGCGCACAAAATTCTAAACCACCTCACCAACCACCCAACAACGCTACTAGGGATAACAATGATATTCTTCCGAGGGGGTTCTAGGGCGGCGGAATGCCCTAGTCATGGGAAGCCCCAATGTGCCGAAGTAAGATATCTTGACTATTTTCGGCAAGGGAACTCGAAGGGACCCCAAGCAACCGGTTTTGCCATTGTTCCTGGTGCCCCATGCAACTAACAACTAAGGCGCCAAACGATCAACATCCCACCTCCCATTCTCTCCAACAGAATACAAAAAACGATCATGCAACCGACTCGAACGCCCTTGCCAAAACTCAAACCGATGGGGCACTACACGAAACCCACCCCAAGCGGGGGGTAACGGAATATCCTGCCCTTCAAATTTTTGCGTAATCTCTGCCAAATTCTGTTCCAACACCTGCCGCGACTCAATCACAGCACTCTGGGGCGAACACCAGGCCCCAATTTGGCTACTGCGGGGACGACTGGAAAAATACTTGAGCGATTCTGCCTCTGGCACCTTGGCCGCCCGACCCGAAATATGGATCTGACGCTCTAGGGTGAGCCAAACGAACAGTAACGACACCTGGGAATTTTCGGCAATCTGCTGAGCTTTGCGACTTTCGTAGTTGGTAAAAAATACAAACCCTTGAGCATCAAAATACTTGAGCAGCACCGTGCGCTGAAACGGTTCCCCCGAGGCGGACACAGTAGACAACGCCATGGCATTGGGTTCCGGCACCTGCTGGTCGCAGGCCTGTTGAAACCACAGCTGAAACTGCTCAAACGGGTTAGTAGAAAGTTGCTCTCGGGTTAAGCCATCCAGGGTATATTCCTGTCTTAGATTTGCAATATCCATATAAATCGTGTGCCCAGCAATCAAATCATACGCTGCCGTGTAGGCTACCGTTCTGTCTTCCGTGGCTACCTATGCTGCCGTGTAGGCTACCATTCCTACTTCCGTGGCTACCTACAATGGAAGCAACATTCAGAAAATCGGCCAAAGACACGATGGGCATTTGGGATCTACGACGGCGATATGACATTGCCTTAATCACTGGGTTAGGCATTGTTTGCCACGGCTGCACGTTATTTCCTGCCGGTGAAGCCCAGGTGCAGCGTCCGGGGGGTGGCCAAGAAAATAAACAGCCCATCGCGGTGGAAGTGGCCCGAGCCACCCTGGGCAATGTACAAGATGCGCTGGCCTACACTGGCACCACCCAACCGGCACAGCAGATTACCCTGAGGGCGCAAACCGCAGGCACCGTCGTTGCGACCCCGCTAGATACGGGGGACCGGGTGCAGCCGGGGACAGTGATGGCCCAAATCGATAGTGGTGTGCTCACGGCCCGGGTGAATGAAGCCCAGGCGGAACTTTCGGTACGCCAGTCGGAAGTGGCCACCGACCAGGTGTCTATTACCGATGCGCAAACGGCTGCGGTCCAGGCAAAGGCGACGAGGGACCAGGCAAAACTGGATGCGGACCGACTGCGACGGCTGGCGGACCGGGGGGCAATTTCGCACCAAGCGGCGGAAGCGGCAGAGCTGACGTTGATTAATGCGGAACAGGCCGTAGAAGCGACGGAAGCCCAAATTGAGGCGCGGCAACAAGCGATCGCAGCAGCCGCCAGCCGCGTCACCGCCCAGCAGGCCGTCCTCGCCGAAGCCCAGGAACAGCTCCAGTGGGTCACCGTCACCGCCCCCATGGATGCCACGGTTTTGTCTCGGGCAGTAGACCCCGGCGACTTTGTCCAGCCTGGCACGGCTCTATTTGAAGTGGGCAATCTGGACACCCTCACCATCGCCGTCCAGGTCTCGGAACTGGAAATTGAAAACCTCAGCCTGGGACAACCGGCCACCATCCAACTCGATGCCTTTCCAAACATCACCGCCACCGGCAGCATCACCCGCATTTCCCCGGTGGCCGACACCACATCTCGCCTGATTCCCGTAGAGGTCACCCTCACCAATCCAGACCCGCGCATCGGCAGCGGTCTCTTGGCCCGAGTCCGGTTTAATGCAACCGCTGATCCCACGGTTGTCGTCCCCCTCAATGCCCTCAACAACGGCTCCCAAGAGAATACAATTTTTGTGCTAGCCCCAGACGCAGACCCACCCACCGTCACCGCGCGTTCGGTTACCACCGGCAACACCCACCAGGGCAATATCGAAATTCTGTCGGGTTTGGCCCCCAAGGAAACTTTTGTTATCAGTAGCGATCGCACCCTAGAAACAGGTCAGGCCGTACGGCTCAGCATCCTATCCGAGGTCGCCCCACAATGAGCATCAGCACCCTAGCCATACGGCGACACATCGCCACCCTCATGCTCTCAGTGACGGTCATTGTCCTGGGTTTATTTTTCACCAGCCAGCTCCCCATCGACCTCTTACCCTCCATCACCTATCCCAGAATTGGTGTGCGGGCCGACACCCCCGGCATCGCCCCCGATGTGGCCGTCAACGAAATTACCCGCCCCCTCGAACAGGCCCTCGCCGCCACAGAAGGCGTGGTGCAGCTAGTCTCCAAAACCCGAGAAGGCCGCGTCAGCGTGGACCTTTACTTTGAGCCGGGGGGCAACATCGACCAGGCCCTAAACGATGCCAACGCCACCCTCAACCGCGCCCGCAACCGATTACCCGACAGCATCGCCCAGCCAAGGTTGTTTAAGTTCGACCCATCCCAGCTCCCCGTCTACGAAATGGCCCTCACCTCCCAAACCCTAGGGGGCATGGATTTGCGCATCTTCGCCGATCAAGAACTGGCCCGACAACTCGCCACCGTACCCGGCGTTGCCAGCGTGGATATATCCGGCGGGGTGCAAGAAGAGGTGCAAATAAATCTAGACCCGGTGCGGCTACAGGC
The DNA here is from genome assembly GCF_018739865.1 of Leptothoe kymatousa TAU-MAC 1615. GTDB lineage: Bacteria > Cyanobacteriota > Cyanobacteriia > Phormidesmidales > Phormidesmidaceae > Leptothoe > Leptothoe kymatousa. Next base: position 8,944 of record NZ_JADOER010000007.1, read on the forward strand.
CCTAGACCTGGGCATCACCGACGTTTTAAATCGTCTAGACGCCCGCAATCAGGACACCTCCGGGGGCCGCATCCAAGGCACCACCAGCGAACCACTCACAAGGGTCACTGGAAAATTTCAGGATGCCACCGAGATTCGCGATCTACTCCTTGACGTGGGCGACCAACAGATTTATTTACGAGACTTTGCCACCGTCGTAGACGGCACCGAAGACCAGCGCTTATTCGTCAACCTCAACGGCCAGCCCGCCGTTAAAATCAGCGTTCAAAAACAACCCACCGCCAACACCATCGCAGTGGTAGAGGGCGTCAAACAACAGCTCGCCCAGATTACAGAATCAGGTATCGTCCCAGAAGATTTACTCATTAACGTTACCTTAGACGAATCTATTTTTATTCAAAATTCTATTCGCAACGTCGCCACCGCCGGGCTCACCGGCACCCTCCTCGCCGCCATCGCCGTGTTTCTCTTTCTGGGCTCCCTCAGGCAAACGTTGATCATTGTTTTAGCCATTCCCCTGGCCACTCTGGTCACCCTGTTGCTATCTGGCCTATTTGGGTTGTCGCTCAACGTATTTAGCCTGGGGGGCCTTGCCCTGGGCGTAGGCATTGTTGTCGACAACGCCATTGTCATGCTAGAAAACATTGCCAACGGCATGGGCAACAGTTCTAAACCCATCCTGCGGCAGGCCGAAGCCAGCAGCCAAGAACTAGAGTCGGCCCTCATCGCATCCACCTCAACCAACCTGGTGGCCGTACTTCCCTTTCTATTAATGGGCGGATTTATCTCCCTATTATTTAGTGAGCTGGTCGTCACCATTAGCCTGGCCGTGGCCGCATCCCTGGTCGTAGCACTTACCGTTGTTCCAGCGATGGCCAGCCGTTTACTCGCCGTCAAAACCTCCAGCGGTGTGGGCCATTGGCCGCCCTTAAGGTGGTTTAGACAACAGCTACAACGAGTCACCCTGAGCTATGGCAACAGTCTGGGTTGGGTGTTACAGCGACGGGTGCCAGCCATCTGTTTAGCGCTGATTCTCTTTGGTGGGGGCAGTTGGGCCATGGTGCAACAAATCCCCCAGGAGATTTTGCCCAAAATCAGCAACGACCAGGCCAGGGTCTGGGTCCAGCTACCACCGGGTACCACCCTGCCCGAAAATCGCCAGGTGATGGCCGCCATCGACGACATTCTGTTGAACCAACCAGAAACCGACTATGTGTTTAGTACCTCAGGGGGATTCCTATTTGGCAACATTAGCATCGACAATGCCCTGCGCGGCTCTAGCACCCTAACCCTAAAGCCAGGGACCGATGTGGAAGACTTTTGCGATCGCATGACCAAAACATTGCAACAACTAAACCTGGTCAAAACCCGCATCCGAGTCTCCCCCGGTTCAGTGCGAGGCCTGATTTTAAGCAACTCCCCCGTCCGCAGCGATGTGGACATCGTCCTCCAAAGCAGCAACACCCCACTATTGGCACAAGCAGGGCAGCAAGTATTAGACACCCTCGGCGAACGGGCCACCTTAGCCCGCTACCTACCCGATGCCGATCCGCCTCAGCCCGAAATTCAAATTCGACCAAACTGGGAACGGGCAGCCGATGTCGGCGTCTCCGCAGAAACCCTTGGCCGCACCGTCGAAACCATTCTGTCAGGGTCGGTCTCCACCCAGCTACAGCGGGGCGATCGACTAGTCGATGTGCGGGTACAAACCCCCAATAGTCTCATCCAAAACACAGCCCAACTAAGTCAGCTCCCATTACTTAGCACCCAAGTGCGGCTAGGGGATGTCACCACCATTGAAAACGGCCAATCCCCCGGCGAAATCCAACGCATCAACCAGCGACAGGTATTCATCATTGAAGGTCGCTTGGCCGAAGAAGCCACCCTAGGCGATGCCCTAGCAGAAGTAGACACCATCATGGCCACCATCCAACTGCCCCCAGGTGTCATTCGTTTACCCAGCTTTAGCGCCCAAAGCAATGCCTCAATTCAAGAGGGTCTGGGCCTACTCGGTGGTCTGGCCATATTTCTTGTCTTTACGGTCCTAGCGGTGCAATACAACTCCCTCATCGACCCCCTAGTGATTATGCTAACGGTGCCCCTAGCCCTAGCAGGCGGCATATTAGGGCTATTCGTTACCGAAACAGCCATTGGCGCCACCGTAGTAGTCGGCGCCGTATTACTCGTCGGCATTGTGGTCAACAACGCCATTATTCTAGTGGAACTAGCCAATCAAATTTATACCCAGGAGCAATGCAGCCGTGGCATCGCCATGCTAAAAGCGGCCCCCCAACGGTTGCGCCCAATTTTGATGACCACAGTCACAACGGTGTTGGGCATGTTGCCATTAGCCCTAGGCTTAGGAGCCGGGTCCGAATTCCTACAGCCCCTAGGGGTAGTCATTTTTTGGGGCCTATCCCTAGCAACTATCCTGACGCTGTTCGTAATTCCCTGCTTTTATACACTGCTCCACGGCTCTAAGGTCTCCAGCCCCAACCAAAGAGTTAGCCCCTAGCGCTGCGTGGCATCAATATCATCAATACCACCATAAGCAGCAACACTAGCCCCCCTGAAAAATGAGTATTCAGAGGGCTGTTAACCTCAGCAGTGTTGATTTCACGATATTCCTGAGTTTGATTGACTGAATTCATCGAGGTAAATACTGAGATGCACAAGGAAACTTACACCCAGAATACCCAAACGTCTGCCGAAACAGACATCAAAATTGAAGCGATGCCATGGCACCAGCCCAAATATCCGTCAATCCTCAGAGAATATATCGAGCAATGGCGGAAGCTCAAAAACACCTTATCAGCACTAAATGTATATAGATACAGCCCCCGTCTCTAACCGTTAGGGACGGGTATTTTTTTGCATCAAGCTCTCTCTTTGCAACTATCTATAGCTGTTATGGGCCTGTGCCGCCAGATGACGGTTAATCGGACCATGGCCACACATATAGGTTAAATTTTTGACCCGTCCGTGCATGTCTATATAGCAAGCTGGTGGATGCGCCACATACGAGGGTCTAACCGAAAAACGAGGAGTCGCCTCACCATAGGGTTGAACCTGAATATCAATCCCCCTTGATTGTCTCCCTTCACAGCCAGGAATCTTAGTAAAACTAATGTCTCCCCTGGAATAATGACTAAATCGATTTCGCCAATTGACTAAATTGTGGCGATACTCAGGCGTAATGGTATCTGACGCCATCAAAGTACTAGATAGTTCAATGGCGCTATTCCAATCCTGAAAACAAATAGCTTGCCTTAGCCCTTCCTTTAGGGTTGTCTCAGAAGTAGCGGCGGCTGCGCCCTCTGCTGCAACAGCAGTGCCCGCGACGGACAGAAGGGACATGAAGATAACAGATTTTTTCATGCTAAGCCTATAGGAACACGAATTTGCATAGCTCTTCGTGCAAAACTTTTTCCAATCCGGGATAAGGCTACAAAGATCCAACTTTTAACCGGCATGATTTGACCGTAGGGACCCTCCCCCAGTCCATAAAACAAAGCAAACTGCTGCATCAGCCGCTGATTTTGTGCGGTTGATGCAGCAGCCCCATGGATTTAGCCAATCTTTAAAACACAAAAACCGCTGATATCAGCGGTTTTTACCAATCGGGGCGGCAAACTTTAACCCACGACCCGACTACCCCAAATTGTAAGGTCAGTCACTGGAAGCCCTACACAGAAAAGATTTCACGATTAGCCCTTAAGGTATTTGGTGTGAAGGTTCCCGGCAGGGTTAGCCAGGCTAGCAGCCAGTGTGCGCCTGGTCATTAGCGGATGTCACCACGTCCGAAGCCAGGAACGTAGGGAGACCAGCGATAGCCACCGTTAACGGATTCTTGCTGTGTCGCCGTTAGTGGCTGCCATAGGGCTTTAGAGTCGCGGTTGGGTGTCTGTTGCTGCTGAGTCTTTTTCTTCATGTCCTTGGTTGGGTAATGCTTTCCATCATTTTCGCATCACCAACTTTGTAGGGAAACGGTGCTAATGCCCAGAGCTGACGCAGAGTTGCGTGAACTTTAGATGAGCAGTCTGCCTTGTTTATGAAGCTGGTATTCCAGCCATGTAGCCAGGCTTTAGCGTGCCCTACAACATGAAAAAGCCCCAACCAATCATGGCTAGGGTGGGTACATGCATTATTCTCACCTGTTTTCGTACAGATGCGGGTAGTACATACCCAAACAGAACGAATACAAAACTATTCCCAGACACAACAAAACCTCCCATTACTGGGAGGTTTCAGTCAATCGGAGCGGCGGGATTTGAACCCACGACCCCTACTACCCCAAAGTAGTGCGCTACCAAGCTGCGCTACGCCCCGATGCGTTTTTAACGCTTGACTAGCATAGCATACGTCTTAACGATTACACCCCCATATTTGGTGCCATCAGATACTTTAATTTTGCTAATGGATATTGCCATTGATGCCAGCGAAATAAATTCACTAGGCTGCTCAAAACCTGGCATCACCAGGCTGCCATGCCCTTAAAAACCGTAGCTCCAGCGGGCATAGTAGCCACGAGTGTCAATGTGGGTAAACACCGTAGCGCTGGCTAAGCCTCCCCGCGACCCCCACCAGCGGTTGAGCCGATCGTATACATCGTAGGGATGAATACCAGGGGCAACAAAATCAACGGCATCCCCCACTAGATGGCGCGAACGGCTAGCGCCCCCGACCCGCCGGTTGGTAACGGGATCGCGATACCAGGAGTTGATGGTCAAAGGACGCCCCCCTAAGCGATCGCGCACTTCTTCCATCACCCGAGCAATGCGAATAATGCCGTAAACGACGTTGCGATTCACCGGAATGCGGCTACCGCCGTGGGTGGCTTCCCCCCAGGTAAAGTTGCCACCGGGAATAATCGGGCTGGCCAGATAGAAATTGCCACGAAAGCCCGGCAGTTTAATATACGGACCTTTGGGCTTAGGGCGAGGGGTTTCATTTTTAGGCTGGTTATCCACCTCGTTGCCTTCAATCTGAATATCGGGCTTGTAGGCATACCAAATGAGTTCAGAACGGTTGAAACTAGGATCGGCCAGCTCAATTTTGACGTGGTTAGCGGGTGCTAGTTCATGGCTCACCAGGTCTAGCTCGGTCGAATTTTTGACGAAGACTTTTTCGCTAGCGCTGAGCTGAGACGAGAGCTTAGGCGATGTCTTAAACAGCGTATCGCTAGTCACCTTCAGGGTGATGGTGTCGCCCACAATGCGAATATCAGGTTTATAGGCATACCAAACCGTGCGATTATCTGGCCCTAGAAAATCGTTGGCGATCGCAACTTTTACATGTTGCCCTTCCGCCGGCAAATAAGAATGTAAATAATATTGGGTGCCATTGCTGACAAAGGCTTTTTCGCGATCGCTCAGTTGGTTAGACAAAACCGGCCGCTGCTTAAAGAGCGTATCGCTCGCCACCGTCAGCTTAATTTTGGTGTCATAAACTCGGACATCCGGCTTGTAAACATACCAAGTTGTCTGACTGGTCCCCTTCAAAGGCTGAGCCAACGTCACCTTATAGTGACCATTCTGCGACGCATCGGATGCCGCTAAATTTAACTCCGTGCCATTGGGCACAAAGGCCTTCTCCTGGCGAGATAGCTCAGTCGACAGCTTGGGGCTGCGTTTAAATTGCGTATCGCTAACAACCTTTAATTTTTTCATGCCGCTTAATACCCTGATCGTTGAATAACATACCTAGTCAGCCCAGCGAGCGGTGTGCGTCACATCTAGAGAGCGCCATTTTTGCCCATCATTTCTGCCCAGTGTAAAACACCTGGCAGGCTAACAAATTAAAATACGTTGATATGTTCTAATCCATGCAAAAGCTCAGGAATTACGGACGCGGGCCAAGTTCCTTCACCACCACGACCCGTTAGCAAAATAAATCGCAGGCCATAGCAATGGTGAAAGCCATCGGCCTCCATCCATAGATATTGATTTTCTTGCTCTAGGGTAATTTGCTCATCCGGCATCAGCTCAGTGGCCATAGCCGCCATAGTCTCTGCCAGCTGCTGGGCTAACGAACGCATTGCTTCAAACTCATCCTGGGTGAGTTCAAAGGCCCAATTTTTTCCTCCGACCAATGCCTTAAACGTCGGTCGAGCCTCATCCCAACCCAATCGCCAACCGCTGCCTTCTTTCAGCAGAGCGGTCATTGGGCAAAGGTGGCCTCTAGCTTACTGACAAGCTGATTGCGCTGGTCACGCTCCAATGCTTGCATGGCCCGTTTATCGGTTTCCGCCATACCTTGTGCCTGGGTCCCATCGCCATAGGCCGCGTCTAGATAGTCGGCCATCGACAGTTCCCAATCGAGATGATATTGGCCAGGCCGAGCTTTAGTATCTAGGTGATAGTCAATAAAGCGACTCAGCAAGGTAGTATTCGCTTTTTGGGCCCGGGGAATATCAGGATACCGAGTATAAAGCTGGTTTGCGATCGCAATTGAATGCATAGATGGGGCCGCTATCACGGGCTCACCCATCTGTAAAACAGTACCCGCCAAAACCATCAGGGTGGTTAACGTGGCCAAAAACAAAAACTTGAGCTGCTTACCCATACCGCTGAGCACTAATGGAATTAATTAATAAAAAAAACGACGCTGATCGGAAAAATCTAACCTGATCAATCCTTATTCTGCCAAGCCATAGTAAGACTACCGCCCAACCTAAATCAGCAACAGCAAAAACTAAATATGTAATAGTTCTATATACCTAGGGACACTGGTCAAATCGGATCAATTACCCAGCTTCCCAAAGCCACCACTGATTTATAAGGATGAAAAAACCAATAAAACTTCCTAAACAGAAGTTTTCCACAGACTAAATCACCCCTAAAACCAGCAAAGCTCACAGACCTAACGCCTATTCGCCAATAATTTCAGGCTGAGTAAGCTCATCTGACATTTCCACAATAGCCCGCAACACAGGCTTCATGCGCGACTCATCAATATTGTCGAACTCTTCGAAACGACGACGCTGAGCCCTGTTAGCCACCTGAACAGTGATCCGATAACGATTAGATGCCGCCTTAATCAGATCCTCAGTACGGCGCATCATCTGAGTGGTATCAATGGACAGACGCTTCATCAAGTAATCCTCTGTGGGTAGTTCTTCAGAACCTATCCATACTAGCGCAGCTTTTCACGAATATTAGGGACCCAGGTCACCGTCGCTGACTTTCCTTTTTTCTCTCAAGACTTTTACAATAATTCACAAACCGATCAGCCAGCCTCTACCCATAAAGCAAATCACTATGCATGGCTGTGGTGTTTCCAACCCCTAGCTGGCTAAAGGCTACGCCCTTTCCTCCCAATTTTTCATCCATCAGCACTATGCCAGATACATTGACAAAACTCGCTTACCAAACCTTTCAGCAAAGCAAACAAGCCTTTGGCTATACCCACAAAACCCTGATTAATCGCCTACGGGAAGTAGTGGCCCCCGGCTCATCCAATACCAACACAGTTGCCATCCCCCCCGAAACCCTAGCCCTGCTCAAGCAACGCCTTGATGCCCTAGTGGAAACCGACTGGGAAGAGGCCGAAGCAGGTACCTACCCCACCAGTTTGCTCTTCGACAATCCATGGGACGACTTTTTCAAGTACTACCCCATGGTGGTGTTAGATACCCCAAGCGTATGGGAGCGCTCCGCCAACAAGGAGTATCAGAAATTTTCCCAAGGGATCGACACCACCGAGTATCCCAGTTACTACATCCAAAACTTCCACCACCAAACTGACGGCTACCTTAGCGAGATGTCGGCCAATCTCTATGACCTACAGGTGGAGCTGCTGTTCAATGGATCAGCGGATGCCATGCGCCGCCGAATTTTAGCCCCCCTCAAGCACCACATTGATGGATTATCAGTGTCCACAGCCAAGATTTTAGACGTGGCCTGTGGTACGGGACGCACCCTAAAAATGATCCGTGACACCCTGCCCAAGACATCACTCCATGGGGTAGATCTCTCCCCCACCTACCTGCGTAAAGCCAATGAACTGCTCACCAAGGAGCCGGGCACCCTCCCCCAGTTGATCCAGACCAACGCGGAAAAGTTACCCTACCTGGATAACTATTTTGAAGCCACAGTGAGTGTATTCCTCTTCCATGAACTGCCTGGGGAAGTGCGACAAACCGTAATCGATGAATGCTACCGTGTCACCCAACCCGGCGGTATTTTCATTATCTGCGATTCAATCCAGCAGGTTGATAACCCTGAATTTACCCCCATGATGGAAAACTTTCCCACGGTGTTCCATGAGCCCTACTACCGCCATTACAGCACCGACGACATGCAAGCTCGCCTAGAAACCGCAGGCTTCCACAACATTGAAATTTCTAACCACTTTATGAGCAAATACTGGGTCGCCAAGAAAGCCTAAGGAGTTATGAAGTCGAAATTCAGAACGCCTTACTAGCTTCCGACTTGGCTTTCGCACTATCTAACCAAACAAAAAGGGGTTTCTGACGATTGGTCAGAAACCCCTTTAAACTTATGCAACTAATAATGCTTCAGAAGTCTGAAGCATTGCTGAAACTTAAGCAGTCACAGCAACCTTAGCGTCAAGTTCACCATTGGAGTACTTAGCAGCGAAGATATCAACACCAACCTGCTTAATCTTGGAAGCGTTACCAGCAGTACCAAACGCTTCATAGCGAGAGGAACATACTTGCTTCATGTACTTGATGGAAGGCTTGAGGAAGTGGCGAGGATCGAAGTTAGAAGGATCCTTCATAGCCGCTTCGCGGATAGCAGCCGTAATCGCCAAACGGTTATCAGTATCGATGTTCACCTTACGAACACCACTCTTGATACCCTTCTGAATTTCTTCAACGGGTACACCGTAGGTCTCAGGAATCTGACCACCGTACTGGTTGATCATCTCTAGCCACTCCTGGGGAACGGAAGAAGAACCGTGCATTACCAGGTGAGTGTTAGGCAGACGCTTATGAATTTCTTCAATGCGGCTAATGGCTAGAATTTCACCAGTGGGCTTACGGGTGAACTTGTAAGCACCGTGGCTAGTACCAATAGCAACCGCTAGGGCATCAACCTGAGTTTGCTCTACGAACTGTACAGCTTCATCAGGATCAGTCAGTAGCTGATCCTTGCTGAGAGTACCTTCGAAACCGTGGCCATCTTCGGCTTCACCTTGACCAGTCTCTAAGGAACCTAGGCAACCTAGTTCACCTTCAACACTGGCACCGATGGAGTGAGCGACCTTAACCACTTCAGCAGTGACGTTAACGTTGTACTCAAAGCTAGCGGGAGTCTTGGCATCCGCCTCGAGGGAGCCATCCATCATTACGCTAGTAAAGCCGTTGCGGATTGCAGAATAGCAAGTCGCAGGGCTATTACCGTGGTCCTGGTGCATTACAACAGGAATGTGAGGATAAGTCTCGATAGCCGCCAAGACTAGGTGGCGCAAGAAATTCTCACCAGCGTACTTACGGGCACCGCGGGAAGCCTGCAAAATCACAGGACTATCGGTTTCGTCAGCAGCCTGCATGATTGACAGGATCTGCTCCATATTATTTACGTTGTAAGCGGGAATGCCGTAGCCGTTTTCAGCGGCATGATCCAGCAAGAGCCGCATAGGTACAAGCGCCATATAAATCCTCCTAGTACTTTTCGCCGTTTTGGCAGCTTCAATTAAAGGGTCGAATAGGTATCCCTACTCATCAATCTTAGGTCACAACCCCGAACTTATGACGAGTTGTTTCTGAAACCTGGTTATTTTATTAAGGATATCAGCATCCATGCTATAGCTTTGTGGAATAGATGACATCTCTGACAGCCAGGACTATCCCACGTTTGGAATATTAAAATTTTCAAAAAAAATAAATATGGGTCGCCTGGGATTCGAACCCAGGACCAATCGGTTAAAAGCCGAGTGCTCTACCGCTGAGCTAGCAACCCGTGAAGAGAAACGTTTCTCAAACACAGTTATTGAATATAACAGATAGTTCCCTATTTTCGACGAAAATATTTTTTTCTTTTTCGTCCATCGGCCATGGCCACAAGATACCCATGACGTGCATTTGGGGAAATTTACTTAGCTGGGCACCCGATCAATGTAGCGCCCATCGATGAGAAACGCTCCGCGTTCAAAGCGTACGGCCCAGTAACCACCAAGCTTTTGCTCTAAGATGGTGCCCCGCTCGCCCAGGGTGACAAGATCGGGAGGCCGCAGCATCGGCATGGGATCCGCTGTTTTGAGATAGGGGGGCTGGGTCGTAACGGTGACGACATCGCCCACCGCAAATAATTTATCGGCCATAGGTCTAGGAGCGTCAAAACTCTGTTTACATTAACCCATCGCATCTGTGAAAAGCAGACATCTATCAATCCTTCAACCTGGCTGCTCGGCCAGCAGAGCCTGCATAAATGCTGATCGCGGTTGAATGCCCTATTCTGGCTTGCTGCCTAATCAGGCTTGCCTAGGTGGTTAAGGTATAGTCATTGAGGTTCATTGGCGGTCTGACGGTGCAATCTGTTAAGTGACAATGACCAACAGCTTTGACAGCAATGGCCCAAAGCGGCCTTTGAAAAATTTTGACTGCGTATGGTGAGAGGGCTACTGGATAAAGAGTTGAGGGCACGCATACGCGCTGAACTTGAAGACGCGGAAACGGTTTTGGGGTTGGGCATAAATATTGCGATCGCAGCCCTAATCCTACTTTCAGCGGGCTTATTCGTCGCCGAGACCTATCCCCTAGCCCCATCGACGCACGCCGTACTCACCCTATTCGACAGCCTGATTTTGGTCGCGTTCGCCCTAGAATATGCCGTCCGACTGTGGGCCGCTGACCGACCGCTACGCTATCTGATCAGCCCCTATGCCATCGTTGACCTGGTCGCCATTTTGCCGGTGTTGACCGGCCTGTTCGACACCCGTGCCCTACGCCTGATCCGCTGGCTACGCATTCTCAAACTCGCCCGATTTCTAGAAGAAGATCGCTGGCTGGGGCGTGAAGGACTGATCATTGCCCGCATCATTTTCACCCTATTTGCCATTGTCTTTATCTATTCAGGCGCCATTTACCAAGTCGAACATCCCATCGCCCCCGATGTCTTCACCAGTTTCCTAGACGCCATGTACTTTGCCGTCGTCACCATGACCACCGTCGGCTATGGCGACGTTATTCCAGTGTCAGAAGCTGGGCGCACCCTCACGGTGATGATGATTTTGACCGGCATTGCCCTGATTCCTAGCCAAGTGGGCAGCTTAATCACCAATATCAACCGCCTGCAAACCATTAACACCATTCGCTGCCATAGCTGTGGACTCTCCAGCCATGAAACCGATGCCCTCTATTGCAAGCGATGTGGCACCAAGCTGCCAGACTCCCCAGAGCCACCGGCCACAAACCACAACTAGGCCAAGCCCTGAAATGCATTGGCCACCAACCGTTGAGCTTTTTTATCCAAGGCAATCCAATCCACGTCGCCCTGTTGCAAATCCAGCAAACTAGTATCCACCGTCATGGGATCGGAGCTATCCTCCGCCACACTGCATAGCCGATAGCACAGTTGCCACAAATTGATTTCCTGCTGGGCGTCTTGCTTCGTTAAACACAGCACATAGATATGCTCTGGAGTAGGTAGTTGAGCCAAGGTGCGCTGAATTTGATCATGCTCTTCTGGCGTAGCCGTTTCCAGCATTTCTTGGAGCGCCAAATATTGCTGCTTTTGCTCAGCCGTTGCCTCAGCGGGCCAACGCATATCATCACGATAGCGGCCCTGCCAATCCGAATCGTCTAACTGCTTGCGGATATTATCAATAATCCGAATCAGGGCAGGCTGCATCAATGCCTGGGCATAGCGCTGATCTTGGGCAGTGGCAAACTGGGGCATGGTCAAGCCAATACGGGTACAGGTTTCCTCAGTTTACGGGAACTGTGTGCGCCCGAGGATGGATCCCCCAATCCTTAAACGGCCCCTCTCCTGGAGACAGACTGCCGTAACCAAAGCTGTAAAATATCGTTGACCCAACGCATCTCAGACTGCTTCACCCCCAAGGATGGCCCCCAGAGAGCGTAGTCTAATCGCCCCACATCTGTGCGATTACGACGCAACCAGAAGGTAATGGTGGAGCTCCCAGGCTGCATATCAATATCGACAATGTCACGCTTGTACGCATTCACTTGATACGTCACTGGACGATGGGGAAATCGCTTACCCAACAGGATGATGTCAGGCAATAGCTGAATGCTGATCTGCTGGAACAAGGCATTACCCATGCGGCCTAAGCCCCGTAGGCTCCACCACCCCATCCAGCCCAGCCAACCTACGCTCACAACGGCGGCCATCAATCGCTGCCAAAGTAGCAAATGAGGCCATAGCAATAGGAGTCCTTGGCCAACCATAACCAGACTGATTAAGGCCCCAACGGTTTGCAGCAAGGCCAAGCCAAAGCGACGATTTTTCCACCCCAAGGGTGGAAACACCACCTCTAAGGTTTGACTATATTCAAAGATTTTGAGCTGGGTATCGGTGGGAGCCATGGACTCCACCAGTGCCCGCTGCCAACGATGGGTAACACTACTCAGAAAAAGACGGTTAGACGGAGCAAAAATCTGATCGGCCTGCTCTAACCCATGTAGTGCCGACTGGGCCGACTGCGGACGCTTATGCTGTTTTGGCTGAGTCAACCATCGTAGCCAAGCTTTGATGGGGCGACTCATGTGGCCCAGCTCTTGGCTAAACAGAATGCGGACCCCTCGCTGGGGTAACGAAGACGGGTGTTGTCCCGTAGCGATATGAATTAGGGTGGCCCCTAAACTATACAAATCAGTTGCCGGAACAGCCCTATCCCCCAATTGTTCCGATGGACGATATCCCGGCGTTCCTGAAATCATAATCGGTTCGTCAGCCACCGTCTGCGTCGCGCCAGCAGACTGCACTAAGCCAAAATCGACTAGATATACTTTACCCAAAGGGTTTCCAGGGACAGGGCTGAGCACTAAACTACTGGGCTTAATATCTCGATGAATAACAACGGGCTGTTGTTGATGGAGATAGTCAAGAATTTGTAGAACTTGATGGGCAATTTCTCTCACCTCATGCTCAGTGAATGAGCGATGAGAATTGATTAGGGAGTAGAACGATTGACCTGGGACATAGGCTTGCACCAACATCAGCCCGTTATAGCCATGCTCGTGGATTTCAAAGCTATCTAAGTACGCGGGAATAGACCCATGGTTAAGCCGCTTTAAGACTAAAATCTCTTGATGAAAGCGCTTAATATCTACCGGCTGGATTGGATCATCAAAACACAGGTACTTGATAACAATTTGTTGCTTTTGACTATGGTCATATCCCAGTAACGTTCTGCGCCCCAGGCGGATACCCAGGGTCTGTTGAATACTGTAGCGATCGCACAGCTGCAGCGGCGTCTGTTGTAAAGCGCTAGGGGTTGCCATTGAGTCGTTGAAGAAATATCCGTGTCATTCATCAGAGTGCCCGCTTCCCAAGCCTAGGTAGCGAAGCAAGTCCCTAATTAAAAGAACAAACCTAGAAGATTCAAAACAGGAAAATAAAGAGGCAATATAGAATAACAAGCAAAGTTTATTCAACGACACTCACGGGAGTTACCACATGGATCAGCCCAGGGTTTTTATTGATGGGGAAGCAGGCACCACCGGGCTGCAAATCTATACACGCCTGGCTCAACGGCAGGATGTCACCGTTGTCAGCATTGATCCAACCAAGCGCAAAGATGTGGCAGAACGGGCGCGCATGATCGATTCCGTGGATATTGCTATTCTGTGTTTACCCGACGCAGCCGCCCAAGAAGTGGTCTCCCTAGTCTCGGCCCCAACCGTCAAAATATTGGATGCTAGCACCGCCCACCGCACCGATCCAGACTGGGTTTATGGTTTTCCAGAAATGCAGACCGACCAGCGGCAGGCCATTGCCAAAGCTCACCGGGTCAGCAACCCAGGCTGTTATCCCACTGGTTTTTTAGCCGCGATGAAACCGTTGGTCAGCACTGGCATTATTCCGGCTAGCTTTCCAGTCACCCTCAATGCAATTTCTGGTTATTCGGGGGGTGGCCGGAAACTGATTGAAACCTATGCCACCTATGAAGACGCCACAGAACCCGATTACCCCTATGGGGTATATGGCCTTTCCTTTGGCCATAAGCATGTCCAGGAAATGACCCATTACTCTGGCCTCAGCCATGCCCCCATGTTTTTACCGGCCGTCGGCGCCTTTGAGAAAGGCATGCTGGTCCAAATCCCCCTACCGTTATGGACCCTAGAACAACCGCCCACAGGTGAACGGCTCTGGGAGACCCTAGCCAACTACTACACCGATGAACCCTTTATCCAGGTACACAACCTCAGCGATACGAACCAGCTGCGCGATCTAAAGTTCCTAGATACCAAAGCCGCCAACGGCACCAATCAAGTAGAACTGTTTGTCTTCGCCAATGACGCTACTCAAGAAGCCCTGGTAGCCGCCAGATTAGACAACCTCGGCAAAGGCGCATCCGGGGCTGCTGTGCAAAATATGAACATCATGCTCGGCCTCCCTGAAAAAACCGGCCTGGTTTAGGCAGTCATCCATCGAAAAACACACCTCACCAGCCCATCACCTAGACCCTCGTCACCCCTAAAACCAAGCCGAAAAAAAAGGGGATAGTCCCCGTTGAACTATCCCCTCCAAGAGACTTATTCCCACTGTAGGCAATGCAGACATCGCAAAATTGCGAAGGCTCCGAAGGGAGGTAATGCCCTCCCCCCATACCCTCATTGCAACAATCTTCTCGTTTCAAAAGAGCGCTGTTGTTATCACTCTCATCTATCGCCACTATGGCTAATGAGTCAACAATTTGAGTAGTACCCCCCTGGGTACCATTCGCTAGAGCCACTGAATAGCGTCGGTCTGCGGGCAACTATCCGGATTTTTCTACGTCGTCAATGTATAACTTAACAGACATCATCTTTAAATCGGCATGCAACGTCTAAAACCTGTAGCGTCTCTATCTGCTTGATATCTATGGTTTGCACTGCATCTCATGTGGCGACCTGCGAATTTCTGCCCTGCTCCCATAGCTGGGTCGCCGTTCATCCTGAACCAAAAGGTATTATTCAATTTATTGGCGGCGCTCTATTTGGCACATTCCCTACGGTTGCCTATCGCCACTTTCTCAACAGTCTTTTCGAAGCTGGGTATACGGTTGTAGCATTGCCATTTCGGTTCACCCTGCGTCACTGGGACATTGCTCTCGATTTATTGGATGAGCACTATGCAGTCCGTGTCGCCATGGTGGAAACAGCGATTGCCCAGGGCTACGATCCAAGTATTTACTTAGACGCTAAAAACTATGTTTGGATTGGCCACAGTTTAGGGTGTAAATATGTGGCGCTACTGGAACTATTAAGCACGCCAAAACATACGTTAGCCAGCTATTTTGAAGCATTGGCCCACCATGAACCAACGCTTTGTAAACAGCAACAGAAAATTGAACAGGGCCTGGACAATCTGAGCCAACGGCTACGTTTGTTTGAAAACCAACTGCAACGACTAACGGGCCAACGCATTGACTATGGTCGGCCCTCTATCAACCATGAGATATCTTTATTGTTAGCTCCGTCAATTACGGACTTGGATGGAGCTATCCCACTGAAGTCTTTGAATTTTGTATTTAGTCCATTTATTCAGGTCTATCCTACGGTTGAACAAACCCACCAGCTGATTGAACATAGTCAGCTGTTTACGCTGACCGGTCTGATTCAATTCGCTCGAGATCGCATTGCCACAACCACCTGCCAAAAGCTAATGCAGGAACAACCCCGCATCCGCCGCAGGCTGCTCAAAGGTAACCATCTAGAGCCCGTCGGCATCCAAATGGGGCCATTGGTGGTGGATTTTAACCCCATGGATAAGCTGATTCAGCCCATTAAACAGCGGGATCTAGAATCCCAGACCCTGGCCTTGCTACAGCGACTGCAAAAAAAACGACTCCCCGCCCACCACCAACTAGAGATCCCTAGGCACCATTCCATAGCGGCTTAATATCTCAGTCCCTAACCGTAACTCCCAAAGCCATGGCATGTCCTGTTGGTCCTTCCCGGTAGCCCTTATAATAAACCGTTTAGGCTAGGCACTTATTGGGTTAAATGAGCAGCTGGATGAACGACACAATCGACATGGGCGATAGTCTCGATTTAGGCGAGTTGCGATCGCAGCTCTTTGATATCTATCAGCAGCAATCCGCCCTACGCACAAGCATTGTCCAACTTAGCTCCCTATTCTACGGACCCACACCTATCGCCAGCATCACTGCGTCCCTGAACCAACTGGGCAACGGTGCCAAACAACAATTTACCCCCGGCCAGATCAAAACCCAGATCAAGGGTCTAATTAACGATCAGCTACTGGTATACGGTGCCGGCAATCTTCCCCAATGCAATCCGTTGCTCGTAGAACTGGTGACGCGCAACATCGTGACATTAGACCTGTTTGAGCCCATGCTCCAGGCAGTTAAAAGCGTCATTCATCCCCGCCACACAGCATCAGGTCGCATTAATCGCATACGCCACATCTGTCGATCTAAAGACGAGCTTTACCGAGAGGCCCGCTTCGCCCTCTATAGCCAAGATTTTGACGGATTACCCCAGCTATTCATCGATTACAGCAACTATAACTACTACGCCAACCCCGTCACCTTTGAAGACTTTTTACTCGACATCACCAACAACCCCTTCGACATAGATTGGCTACGCACGCTTCCCCCCGAAAACTACAGCGCCGTTCTACGCATTCAACTACTAGAAGCCACCGCTTTACTCGAGCCCGCCGATGAGCTAGTCGAACTATTAGAAGAACAAAACAACCAGTCGAAGGAACTCAATATCTTACTCGTCGAACAGTACCTACTACGCAACCGCCTCACTGAAGCCGAGGCCATGCTGGATCAGGCTGTCGACGAAAAATCTCAAATATATGCAACCGCCTTGCGAGGTGCCCTTGCACTGCTGCAAGGAGATTTAAAGCTATCCCTTGACTATTACAAAACAGCCACCAAAATTGCCCGCAAACAAGTGAATAAAAAGGCCGTTATCGGCGGCATCGCTGGCCTTTTTTACATGTTAGGGTTGCTGAAATCTAAAACGCCTCAGCACCTAAAAGACGCCATTAACCTCAGTACCCCCTTAATGCAAACATCCGGGTATTTGAGCAATGCGTTTCAGCTATTACATGAAATGGCGGCCCTGCATCAGGGAAAGCTAGCGGCTCGCCAAAGACTGATGGAACTAATTGAGTGCTACGGCGACGATGACGAAGACAGCTTTGGCATGTTTTTCAGCATGCTCTGTCTCTACTGGCTAGATATAGACGAAGCCAGGGCCACCATCCCCCGCCCCCTGGCAATATTTGCAGAAATGGCCCAGGAGGCCGGACTTACCTGGTTTGCCACAGAGTCGGCTGAAATCTTAGGTCGTCTGGTGCCCGACAGTGACTATGCCCAATGGACCGAGCAACGGACGCCAGCCTCCATCGTCGATACCTTAGAGCCTCAGAGCACCTGGGAAATCAGCCTCAAAGCCTTAACCAATGTGGCGGGTCCAACCCAAAATGCAGCTACCAAGAGCGAGCGACGCCTAGCCTGGTTTTTAACCATGTATACCAAGCATTGGTTACTCCAACCCAAAGAACAAAAACTCAGCGCCAAAGGCACCTGGACCAAGGGACGGGTGGTTGCCTTAGGTCGTCTAGCTAAAAATCCAGAAGAATTTGATTACCTAACAGCCCAAGATATTCAAGCTTGCAACCATATTAAATACGACTACTATTCTGGCACCCAGTACACCCTCAGTCGTAATGCCATCAAGGCATTGGTGGGGCACCCCCTAGTGTTTTGGGAAGAGTCTCCCACCGTGCGGGTGGAAATTATGTCTGCCACCCCAGAACTGGTCGTAGAACAAAATACTGACGACAGTCTTACCCTACGGCTAGAACCGGCCGTTAACCCAGGGGATGAGATCTCTTTGGTCAAGGAAACGCCCACCCGGATCAAGGTCTTAGAAGTCAACACGGAGCACCAACGAATAGCGGAGATTCTAGGCCGGCACAATCAGCTCACCGTACCGGCAGCAGGCCAAGAAAAGGTTTTAGCCGCGATTCAATCAGTGGCAAGCTTAGTGACCATTCACTCCGACATTGGCGGCGGTGAGCTCGAAGATGTGGAAACCTTAGAAGCCGATGCAAAGCCCCATATTCACCTTTTGCCAGCGGGAGATGGACTCAAGATCTCGATGCTCACCCGTCCATTCCCTGAATCTGGAGCCTACTATCCACCGGGAACTGGTCGGAAAACAGTGATTGCAGAAATTAATGGCCAACGTTCCCAGGCAACCCGTGATTTAGCCCTAGAAAAACGGTTAGCCCAGGATGTACAACAGGCCTGTTCTGCCCTGGGACATGGAGAAGAAGCAGGTGGTGAGTGGATTTTAGACGAACCTGAAAGCTGTCTCGAACTCCTATTGCAGCTGGAAGCCGTTGAAGAAGACATCATTTTAGAGTGGCCCGAAGGGGAAAAACTCAAAATACGCAACAAAGCAGGCATTGACGGCTGGCGACTGCAAATTAAACAGGAACAAGACTGGTTCTCTGTCAGCGGCGAGTTAGAACTCGACGACGGTAGCGTGATGGACATGCAGGCACTACTGTCGCTGCTAGACCAAACGTCTAGTCGATTTGTCCCCATTGGCGACGGTCAGTTTTTAGCCCTGACCCAGGCTTTTCGTCAACGTCTCGATGAATTTCGCACATACTCAGAACGCCATGGCAAAGGGGCTAGGTTTCATCCCCTGGCAGCCTTAGCCCTAGAAGAAACCCTGGACGAAGTAGGCCAGCTGAAAGCTGACAAAACCTGGAAGGCGCATGTTAAAAGGCTCAAAGAGTCCAAGCATGTTGCCCCCGAAGTCCCCTCCACCCTGCAAGCGGAACTGCGGGACTATCAGCAAGACGGATTTCGCTGGTTAGCCCAGTTAGCCCATTGGGGCGTTGGGGCGTGTCTTGCCGATGATATGGGTTTGGGTAAAACCCTCCAGGCCCTAGCCATAATTTTGATGCGCGCTCCCAACGGCCCAACCCTTGTCGTTGCCCCCACCAGTGTAGGTGCCAACTGGATTAGTGAAGCGCAGCGGTTTGCGCCCACCCTCAATGTGATGCAGTTTGGCACTGGCGATCGCCAGGCAATTGTCGATCAGCTAAGCGGGTTCGACCTGCTGGTTTGCAGCTATGGCCTGTTACAGCAGCCAGAGGTGGCAGACCTGTTGGCCGAAGTAGACTGGGAAACCATTGTCTTGGATGAGGCCCAAGCGATTAAAAATAGTGCAACGAAACGATCCCAAGCGGCCATGCAGCTCAACGCCGGGTTCAAAATCATTACCACCGGCACCCCCATCGAAAATCATTTGGGAGAACTATGGAATTTATTTAGGTTTATCAATCCTGGATTGCTTGGGTCCCTAGATAAATTTAACCAGCGCTTTGCTATCCCCATTGAGCGCCATCAAGACAAACAGGCGCGACTCCATCTGAAGAAATTGATTCAGCCGTTTATGCTGCGGCGGACTAAAACCCAGGTGTTGGATGAGTTGCCTTCACGAACCGAAATTACGCTACATGTGGAACTCAGTGGGGAGGAAAAGGCGCTGTACGAGGCCCTGAGAAGGGATGCGATCGCAAAACTGACCAACACCAAGGCCAAACCAGGCACGAAACATTTACAAGTGCTGGCCGAAATCACTCGTCTGCGGCGGATGTGCTGCAACCCGCAGCTAGTGGTACCAGAAATGCCCCCCAGCAGCGCCAAGCTACAGCTATTTGGCGATGTCCTAGAAGAGCTACTCAGCAACCACCACAAGGCTTTAGTCTTCAGCCAATTTGTCGATCATCTCAGCATTTTGCGCAAGTACCTAGAGGATAGAAACATCCACTATCAATATTTAGATGGCAGCACCCCCGCCAAACAACGGAAAAAACGGGTAGACGCATTCCAAGCCGGAGAGGGCAATGTATTTCTCATTAGTCTAAAAGCAGGCGGCACGGGCCTGAACCTAACCGCCGCCGACTATGTCATGCACATGGACCCTTGGTGGAACCCAGCCGTTGAAGATCAGGCCTCTGATCGAGCCCATCGCATCGGCCAAACCCGTCCAGTGACCATCTATCGCCTGGTCACCAAAGGCACCATTGAAGAAAAAATTGTTGAGCTTCACAACAAAAAGCGAGACCTGGCAGACAGCCTACTGGAAGGGTCTGACATCAGCGGCAAACTCTCAACCGACGAATTACTGAACCTCATGAGTGAAGCTTAATAACGCTTCGTCAACATTACTATCTAACGCCCGAAAGCACATAGATTCCCAGCGTAAGTTCAAATTGCATGGGTTCATCGCTTTCAGCAAATTGTGAAGGCGCCCCTCTGTCTCAAATTATTGCGCTGCGAATCGTTCAGCCAGTGGCATTGTTACACTCTCCTGGCTCTAGATCGGCCAAGCCCCATGTACGGATAGCCATTCGGTAAACTGTGACACCCGAAAAAGCTCCACACGGTAACAGCGTTCTCAATCATCCTGCAGCGGTCTTTGAAGACTTATAGGTAAATATCAATGCGGACAGCTAATGAACTGATATAGTTTCTTACCGAATAGTTACCTTTGTCGGAAAACTACATAAACAGCCGTTAGACACTACCCTTGTGTTTCCTGCTAACATCACGTCCAGACAGCCTGTTTCCTACCCGCGATTCCAAGGAACATGAAATCACTCCTTCGTCAACTCACCACACTGTCGGCTGTGGCTGCCACCTTCGGAGCGGCTATTACGTTACCATCGAGCGCGTCAGCAGCTCAGTTCAATCAACAATCCATTGACAGCAACCGGGTCGTAGCGGTGGCAGAGCCCATCAACAATGGTCGGTTTTTCAAACTGCTAATTATTGAACAGGTCAGTTCAGCCAGACGCTGTTGGCAAGAGCAACCCGGCACCCCCACAACCATTAATCCCCTGCTGCTGAACTTTGATTTCACCGGCATTTGCGGCCGCAGTTCTGATAGCAATGGCTACTCTGTGCGCATTGGTGGCGAAGACTTGGGCTCGCGGTATCGTCTTCAAATCGAAAACCGGGGCGATAGTTTAGTCCTGGTCGCAGCACCTAGCCCCCTACAGCGAGGGCTACCCAAACTAGAATTAGGTCGCTCCCAGGGCATTGCCAACGACTTTGTCAAAATTGAGCTAAACGCTGGATGGAGCATGGCCCGTCGGGTCTACAATGGCCAAACCTTAGGCCACACCTATCTGACGAATAATCAATCCTTGGATGCGGTGCTGGCCTCAGTGGGTGCCACCCGCCCCGACCCACCCACATCAAGGCCCACACCCACACGACCGTCCCCCCTTCCCCTACCCACGCCACCCAGCAATCGCCCCCAGCTGCCGCCCCCCACCATTGGCACCCCTGGCAACAATAGAAATATCGACTATCAGGTGGTTGTGCCCGGTAGTTCCGCCATTTTGAGATCGCGCGTAAACGCCGTTGAACCTGGTGCCTTTCGCACCACGGCCAATGGCCAAACCGTGATTCAGGCGGGTCGATTTCGGGAACAGTCCCGGGCCAACGAACTCCGCCAAAGACTTGTCCAAGCGGGTCTTTCAGCCCAAATTTTAGAGACAGGCCGAGTCAGTGCCCCACCTCGAACAGCGCCCCCCGCAGGCGACATCATTTATCAGGTGATCGTCCCCGGCAGTTCGTCTTTATTGCGAGCTCGGGTCAATCGAATAGAATCCGGCGCTTTTCGCACCACAGTCAACGGTCAAACCGTGATTCAGGCGGGCCGATTTCGGGAACAGGTGCGGGCCAATAACCTCCGCCAGCGATTGCAGGCCGATGGTCTCGACGCACAAATTTTACAAACCACGGCCGCAGCTCAGCCCCCTGCAACGCCATCCCCCGGTACCTTACCCCGCCCCGCCCAACGCGGCGAAGTCCTAGTCATGATTGATCCGGGCCACGGCGGACGCGATCCAGGGGCGGTCGGCAATGGCCTCCAAGAGAAAGAAATTAACCTGTTTATTTCTCGCCGGGTTAAGCGCACCTTAGAACAGCGTGGCTACCGCGTCGCCATGACCCGGAACAGCGATGTGGAAATCGATTTACAGCCCCGTGTCAACATCGCTGAGCGGGCCAATGCCACTGTATTTGTCAGCATCCACTCCAATGCCATCAGCCTCAGCCGTCCCGAAGTCAATGGGCTCGAAACCTACTATTTCTCCTCTGGACGAAGTTTGGCTAGGTCTATCCACAACAGCGTATTGCGCA
Organism: Leptothoe kymatousa TAU-MAC 1615; assembly: GCF_018739865.1. Lineage (GTDB taxonomy): Bacteria > Cyanobacteriota > Cyanobacteriia > Phormidesmidales > Phormidesmidaceae > Leptothoe > Leptothoe kymatousa. The sequence goes on from NZ_JADOER010000007.1 coordinate 31,294, forward strand.
GCTCCGATTTGCGCGATCGCGGTGTGCGTCAGGCCCGCTTCTATGTGTTGCGCAATACATCGATGCCCGCGGTCTTAGTAGAAACCGGCTTTATCACAGGTCGCGAAGACTCCGCCAGATTTCGCAGCAACGCAGCCCGCGAACAAATTGCAGATGCCATTGCCCAAGGCGTTATCGACTATCTCCGATAGCCGCGCCCCCTAAGCCCCAGTGACGGATGTCAACGGTCGCCTTAGAACATGGGACTGTAGTTATAATTCACACACGTTTGGTCCACCCACACGGAGCCACTTTCTTCACAGGTGGCCTGATCCTTATGGGACGGTAGGGTGATCGGGTAAGGCGATTGATCTTGCTCACTAAGAGAAGTCACCAACCCATCTAACGGATACTCAGAACGAAATTTGAGTAACCCGGCCACACAGCCCGCCCCCAGGATGGCCACCAGCATGCAAAGAACAGGCACCAACTTAGATTGACGACGTGCTTTTTGAGCCTGAATCTGTCGCTCGTTTCTAAGACTTAACGACAAGCCCAAAGGCCCTAGATTAGTCTGCCAAAGCTGTATTTGCCGAGTTCCGCCCTGTTCCAACGCATTCTGCATCACCATGGCAGTATGCAAAGCTTCAACCTGCTCTATCGTAAAGCTCTTGCGATATTCTGCCGGCAGACGATTGAGTACTTTATTGGCCAAGTCATAGGGCAGCTTCCCCGAGGATTTGCTTTGACTCCGAGATAAAACCATAGGACTCTAATGTGGGCGGCTAGCGTACTCAAAATGGCTGGACGGTTCGATGGCATAACCACACATCGCACCTCAGTAGCCAGCAATATACTCTGCCAATATTTATACTTATTCTTCCTAGGTAATCCCCTCCTGAAAACCACGGAAGTCAACATCAGGATTCGGTAAACCCTAGGCAATCGTTAATTGGACAGGTTGCGAACCGTAGCGTAAATCATGCTGACGCGCCAACCAAGCCCGCTGCACCCACGAAAGCTGGCCCACCCAAGGCAAAACGTTTTGGGCCACCGTTAATTTCCAAGGAGAAGACCGAATCACCTTCAGCCCATGGGCTTCTCGTAATTGCAGTGCTTGAGAGCGCACCACCTCCGGCATTCGTTCCGCTTGAATCGTTGACAGAGCCGCATCCAGAGCCGCTGGATCGGATTGCACAGCAGGTACCACGTGATTGGTCGCCACAATGGCATCCCGCAGGGCCAGGTTAATCCCTTGCGCCCTCACCGGTGACATCGGGTGGGCGGCATCCCCCAGTAATATCAGCCCTGGGAGCCACCATTGCCCACAGCGACCCACCACCACATTTAGCCGCACCGGCTCACCCACGTTTTCCCGCTGCGACAGCACATGGTCAGCCAGCCAATCCGGGGCAGACTGGGCCGCAACCTCCAACCAATCTGCACCGCCTAATTGCCCCAAGCCCCCCTTAGGCAAAATCAAACCATACTGTAGCTGCCCATCCCACGAGGTGTAGCAACTGGCCGGATGCTGGCCAGGTTTTGCCATGAGATAAAACTGACAGGCATGGCGCAAACGCTCTGGCGGTGGCAGCTTAAACCACAGCACATCGTACTGGTCGGGCTGGAGATCAATAGCTAATCCCGCTTTCCGCCGCACGGTGGACCCTCGACCGTCACAGCCAATCACCAAATCAGCCCGAATTTCCGAGACTTGGTGACCGCTTTTGACCTGCACACCCACAACCCGCTGGTCTTGCCAAAGTAAATCTTGCACCTGGCAGCCTTGTTTAAATTCAAAGCCACCATAGGTCTCAGCCTTAGCTACCAGCCCTTGCAAGAGAGCCGGCTGCGACACAATGCTCAAAGAGCTATCCCCTAAATCTGGCTCGGGAATAACAAAAACTTCCTTGCCCCCTAGATGAATATTCCACGACTCTAGACGGCGGTGGGGAATGGCCGTGACCAGGGAAGACAAGCCCATTTGGTTGAGGGCGTCCATCCCAGCAGGCATCAGACCTTCCCCCCGAAACACTCGTCCAAAGGAGGTTTCCTGCTCCACCAGAGTTACCCGCACACCAGCGCGCGCCAGCAGAAAGGCCATACTAGCCCCGGCGGGACCAGCCCCAACAATGATCACACCCATAAAAAACTTGAGAAAGGAAGCTAGAAGACGCTATGCGTTGGAACTAGATGCTGCTAGCTGCGCGCCACTGTCGATAGGGACGTCTGCCCTTACGGCACGAAACATGCCAAATCGACACAGACCTGCACCGAAAGCCAATCGCATTAGCAGCAGGGTGGGCACTTCCCGCAAGGATTTGATCAAACCGGAAAACCCAAAACGAAACAGCCCCTTAGGCCGAGCCACACCTTGCCAAATGGAATCTAGCCAAGAAGGCAGTGTTTCTTGGGTCCAATCTGTTGTCAGCACATCGCCCTGGACAAACCCAGTTGCTTCTAAGTTTTCTGCAAAGCCTTCAATACTGGCAAAAGCAGGGTGAGCCCACTGGTCTAGAAGCTGCCGCATCACCGGCTTTTCCCAAAAATTGAGCGCCACTTGACGGTCATCACGTTGGTTCCAGTCAGCCAACACCAACAAACCACCAGGTTTCAAAACCCGCATTAACTCACGGGCAAAAACTGCTTTGTCTGGCATATGGGGCCCTGCTTCCACTGACCACACCACATCAAAGCTGGCATCAGGAAATGAGAGAGCCATGGCATCGTCCACCTTAAATTGGGCGGTTATCCCATCAGGTGTCAGCTGTTGGGCTCGCTTCACCTGTTGAGGACTAATGGTGACTCCGGTGACATCAAATCGGTAATCCCTAGCTAAGATCCGACTGCTACCACCAATGCCACACCCCACATCTAAAAGGGTGGTGCCAGGTGATAGACGATCCAAACCGCCCCACTTCACCATTTCATGGACAAAGTCTGCCTTTGCCTTGAGAAAATCCTTAGAGCGCGGAGGGGTTCCATAGTGCCCTAAATGAATATGCTCACCCCAGTAAAACTCTAAGATGCCATCGTCAGTCCACTGGTCGTAAGAAGTGGCAACTGAATCTGAGGACTGATAACGACGAGCAGTCAACAAATAGGCGGCCACTCCAAGTGCTGACAGGATCAACAGCAGCTTGAGCAAAAACAAAACGTTCATGAATGAAAGCGGAGATGTAGATAGCTATAGCGCCATTGGCTCACCTGCCCCAAGACAAAGGATTAAAGCTTAAATGGCGATACATTCCTTTACATTCTAACAAAGTGATTACATCTGCCCGGGGTTCCGGTGAAGCTAGGTCCACAAAAAACTACCACTGCTGATTCTCTCGAGTATCTTTGACTGCCGCCATAAAGCAAATCACAGTGGCCGGAATGCTCAACGCTAAAACGATACCCGTGGGCAACGTCCCTAAATCTGGGTCACCCGATGTCAGTTCAAACACAGAACCAACACCGGCGATGGCAGCAATGCAAGTAACTGCTAGAAATAAACCGCTTTTAGGGGTCACAGTATTCTCCTGATAATGAAAAATGAATGGTTGATATTCCTGTGCGGTAGCACGTACGGGAATTAAATTGCGCTAGGGAAACCAAGGGCCATGCCTTGACTATTACCTAGGCAACCTTCTTAACATCAGTAGCAGAAAATCCGCCTTTTTGCAGTTCCTGGGCAAGGGCGATCGCATTGTCTACTCGATCGACAAACATCACACCGTTGAGGTGATCCATTTCGTGTTGAATGACGCGGGCGAGTAAATCATCGGCCTTTAATTTTTGAGGCCGACCATTTTCGTCCTTATAGCTAACTTCAATTGCCGCCGGACGAATCACATCCAAAAATACGCCTGGAATACTCAGGCATCCTTCTTGACCGCAGGCAACGTCCTTACTGTTGCGAATAATTTTAGGGTTGATTAATACCAAGGGCTGATTGGCAGCTTCTTCAGGATCTGTATCCACCACTAAAATTTGCTTATGAACGCCTACTTGGGGCGCGGCTAAACCAATGCCATCTTCGCTGTACATGGTTTGCAGCATCTTGTGGGCCAGTTCGCGAACGCCGTCATCCACCTTGGCAATACGCTTAGTAGGCTTACGCAGCACCCGATCTCCTAAATAGTGCAGCTCTAGGGGCGGCTTTTTTAACTTTTCTTTGCTTACTGAAATACCCACGGTTAAATTGATTAGGCTGATGAATCTATATGCCTATCCTAGCAATTCGGGCATCATCTCGCGTATGTCCATAAAGGTATACGTTTGTGGACATGACAAACGGTAGGCAATGAGTTAATCAGTCTGCTTGTGTTTTCTGCATTGTTTTTGTTCTTCGCTCAACCTGACAACCGGTATGGGTAAGTTTTTTACCAAAGCTAGTTATTTATTGCGGGAAACGCTTCTGGGTCTGCAGCGCGGTGGTTGGATGAACTGGGCCGCGGTGAGCACCATTATGGTGCTGCTGTTTCTATTTGGCGTTAGCCTCCAGGCCACATGGCAAGTGGAGAGCCTACTCAACCAGTTTGGTAGCCAACTGGAAATTGCTGTCTATCTAGACAGTGGTGTCGCGGCCGAAAGCTTAAGCGATCGCATTCGTAATTTGCCCGAGGTGGCAGAGGTCGTGACTGTCTCAAAAGAAGATGCTTGGACCACCCTAAGTGAAGAACTTGGCATCACCGATATTGAGGGCGCCACCGAACAACTCAAGGGCAACCCCCTGGTGGACGAAATCAAGGTCAAGGTGAAAGCCTCGGACTCGGTCCCCGCCGTAGCCACTCAGTTAGAAAATCTGGCCGGTGTCGATGAGGTGCTTTACATTACAGAGGCCGTGCAACGGCTAACGGAGCTAAATCAGGGGCTGCAGTATGTCAGCATGGGAGTCCTTGCCATTTTGAGTTTGACTGCGATCGCAGTAATTACCACCACGATTCGTCTGATTGTGATGGCCCGACGACGAGAAATCGAAGTCATGCAGCTAGTCGGTGCCACCTCAATATGGATATACATGCCCTTCATTCTCCAAGGCATTACCTTCGGGCTGATGGGGGCCTTCATCGCCTGGGCATTACTGGTGGGCACCCATCAATCACTACAAAGACTATCGGCCCAGCAACCCGAATTTCTACAATTCTTAGCCGTGGGCCTAGAATTCACCCCAAAACAACTACTGCTGCTACCAACATCATTATTTGCGCTGGGCAGCTTAGTGGGTCTACTCGGCAGCTTAGTAGCCGTCCGTAAGTTTGCCGCCATGCGCCCATAAAACATCTCAATAGGGCTACTAAGCAATTGCCTCCTTTTGCAGCAGCGAATTGAGAAGACGCAACGAGCCGCCGCATTTGTAGCTTGGCGCACATAGTTCAATGCATAGATGATCCCTGGAAGCTTTAGCTGACAACAGCTATGTGCGCAGCCAACTGCTGAATGCATCCAGCAGTTGGCTATAAAAACGAAATTCACATAAAAAAAGCTCCTAGCCACAAAGGCTAAGAGCTTGTAAACGTTTCGAGTGAAAGCTGCTATTGAATCAACACTTAGTAGGCGAGACCCATACTTCTTGTAGTTTCAGCACCCAGATAGACACGAATACTTAAAAAGTCAGTTGGGCAAGCGGTCTCACAACGCTTACAGCCAACACAGTCTTCAGTACGAGGGGAAGAGGCTATCTGACCAGCCTTACAACCATCCCAAGGCACCATCTCAAGTACATCTGTCGGGCAAGCCCGAACACACTGAGTACAACCGATACAGGTATCGTAAATCTTGACCTTATGAGACATCGAAGGAATGCTCCAATACTTATTAAACGGTTTCAGCTATTAGCGGCTTGGCTTATGAACCTGATAAATAGATTGATATAGAAACTCCCCAAAAATTAACTTGAACAAGTCGCTGAGAATCTATTTACATTAGTCAAAACTAGCCAAAAGAGTTCTCCAATCAAGTTTTAGTCTATCAGCGCCGTTTTTTGGGAACGGAGCAACATCTAAAAAGTTTATGGATTGTAATAAACTTTTCCCTTAGTCCTGCAGCTATTTCTATCAACACTATTGAGGATCAGATGGAGAACCTCAGGGTGAGCAGATTCAGATCGAATCAGAAAGGTTTTTGACCGCAGCGACTCTAAAAGCAACTAAATGGAGCAGGGGGGTTTCCATAGTAGGGCGCACGCTTTCCTATAAGATGAAAAAATGTCTAAATCCAGCCGGACGATTTGCCATCTTGGAATGTTCCAAGTCTGGACTTAGCATGTGTTTTTTGCTGCCGCTGAAAAGGAAATTTGGAGATTATGGCTGACGACATTTTGGGAAAGGTTCAAGGGATTGTATCTGAGCAACTCGGTGTAGATGTTGCCGAAGTGAAGCCCGAAGCAAGTTTTGCAAATGACCTAGGTGCCGACTCCCTAGATACTGTGGAGCTAGTCATGGCTCTTGAAGAAGAGTTTGACATTGAAATTCCAGATGAGGCAGCTGAGTCCATTGGGACAGTTCAAGCAGCAGTTGACTTTATCAAAGCAAAATCGGCAGCCTAAGCCTTTTTGTGTTGTTTGAAAATCTGTTTTTTAATGCCTTGGGACCGTTCCCCTTGTGTCGATGACAATGACAAGTACTGACAAGAAACGCGTTGTGGTTACTGGGATGGGAGCGATTACTCCCATCGGCAATACCTTGGATGCTTATTGGCAAGGGTTGCTGGCTGGCAAAAGCGGCATTGGCCCGATCACATTTTTTGATGCATCAAAGCATAAGTGCCGTATTGCTGGTGAGGTTAAAGGATTTGACCCACTGGAGTATATGGATGCAAAAGATGCGAAACGGACTGACCGGTTTGCCCAATTTGCAATCTCAGCTAGTAAACAAGCTTTAGCTGATGCCCAGCTTACTATTACCGATCTTAATGCGGAGCAAGTAGGCGTCATGATCGGCACCGGCGTCGGCGGCCTCAAGGTGATGGAAGAACAACAATCTATTTACCTGAATAAGGGACCCAATCGCTGTAGCCCATTCATGGTCCCCATGATGATTGCCAACATGGCAGCTGGCTTAACTGCGATTCATACGGGTGCTCAAGGGCCTAATTCTTGTGCCGTCACCGCCTGTGCCGCAGGCTCGAATGCCATCGGCGATGCTTTTCGCATTGTCCAAAATGGCTACGCCCAGGCCATGATCTGTGGTGGCACAGAAGCCGCTATCACGCCATTGTCTTTTGCCGGGTTTGCCTCAGCAAGGGCGCTATCCACCCGTAACGACGACCCAGATCATGCCAGCCGTCCCTTTGACAAAGACCGAGATGGTTTTGTTATGGGTGAAGGGGCAGGTGTCCTAATTCTAGAAGAGTTAGAACATGCCCTCAGCCGCGGCGCTCGCATCTACGGCGAAATGGTTGGCTATGGTATGACCTGTGACGCTCACCACATGACAGCCCCCGTTCCCGGTGGCGCAGGTGCGGCCCGCTCAATGTCGTTGGCATTGAAAGATGCGGGTATATCTCCATCGGAAGTCAGCTATGTGAATGCCCACGGCACCAGCACCCCCGCCAACGACCCCACCGAAACAGCCGCCATTAAAACAGCGCTGGGCGATCATGCGAAAAACGTTGCCATCAGTTCAACAAAATCGATGACGGGTCACCTTTTGGGGGGTTCTGGGGGCATTGAAGGTGTGGCCACCTGCATGGCTGTTGCCAATGACCATATTCCTCCAACGATCAATCTGCAAGCACCCGATGACGAATGTGATTTAGATTACGTCCCCAATCAAAGCCGTGCTCAAACGGTAGAGATTGCGATGTCTAACTCCTTTGGATTTGGTGGTCATAACGTCACCCTAGTTTTTCGTAAGTACCGTAGCTAGCGATACAGCTTGATAGGTATAATGACCTAACGGAAAACATTAAGTAAAACGAAAAGTTTGCCCCCAATGTGGGCGGCTTATCGTTGGGTTGTTCGTAATACAAATGACCCTTAGGGCCACGGTATAGGCTTAGACCAAAGCTTTCCTTTGACCAGATTGGATGATAGCAGCATGCTTTTGCTGTTATCAATCCTCGCTAATTCTGGCAGGTAAGTGGCTATTGCCTGGGTCAAACTGTTGTCTGTGGCATTGTTCACCACAGAGCTATGGGGTTTCGTAGGATTTTCCTGCCACCCTATAGATGCTTAGAGCACATGTCTGTCCGCACATATCCCCCATTCGGGGGTTACAAGGACACTGGTTTTGGCTACTTAAAAGATGCCACCACCATCAGCAAAGGTGCATTCCTCTGCTTTGTTTATCCCCGGACTGTACCGTCGTTAACTACTTGGAAGACTATGGCTGTCGCAACCCAATCTCTTGAAACCCAGTGCATAAATGCCATTCGATTCTTGGCTATTGATGCTGTAGAAAAAGCTAAATCTGGCCACCCTGGCCTACCCATGGGTGCAGCGCCAATGGCGTTTGTGCTTTGGGATCAATTTATGCGCTTCAATCCCAAAAATCCTCAGTGGTTCAACCGAGATCGCTTTGTTTTGTCTGCGGGTCATGGTTGCATGCTGCAGTATGCATTGCTGCATCTAACAGGTTACGACAGTGTAAAGCTGGAAGATATTAAGAACTTCCGTCAGTGGGGTGCGACAACCCCTGGCCACCCGGAAAACTTTGAGACTCCTGGTGTTGAGGTGACCACTGGCCCCCTAGGTCAAGGCATCTGTAACGGTGTGGGCCTAGCGATGGCAGAAGCCCACATGGCAGCTCGCTTCAATAAGCCTGACTGCACTTTAGTGGACCATTACACCTATGTAATTTTGGGTGATGGTTGCAACATGGAAGGTGTTTCTGGTGAAGCTTGTTCCTTAGCCGGTCACTTGGGCCTAGGCAAGCTGATCGCCCTTTACGATGACAACCATATTTCCATTGATGGTTCCACTGATATTTCTTTCACTGAAGATGTGAGCAAGCGCTTCGAGGCCTATGGCTGGCATGTGCTCCATGTGGAAGATGGCAACACCGATTTGGATGCGATCGCAAAAGCGATTGAAGAAGCCAAGAAGGTAACCGACAAACCCACCATGATCAAGGTGACCACCACCATTGGTTATGGTTCTCCCAACATGGCCGACACCTCTGGTGTGCACGGTGCAGCTTTAGGCGATACCGAAATTGACCTCACCCGTAAGAACTTGGGTTGGGAGCACGCACCTTTTGAAATCCCTAACGATGTATTGGGTCGTTTCCGTCAGGCCGTAGACAAGGGTGCAAGCGCTGAAGCTGAGTGGAATCAGGCACTAGCCACATATCGCACCAAGTACGCGGCTGAAGCGGCTGAATTCGAGCGGATGCTCAGTGGTAAGCTACCGGCCAACTGGGCAGATGCACTGCCTACCTACACCCCTGGCGATAAAGCCATTGCCACCCGTAAGACATCTGAGGCCACACTCAATGCCTTAGCACCTGCAGTACCTGAACTTGTCGGTGGTTCAGCGGACTTGGCTAAGTCCAACAACACCTTAATGAAGATCTCCGGCGACTTCCAAAAGGGTGCTTACGAAAACCGTAACTTACGTTTCGGCGTACGCGAGCATGGCATGGGCGCTATCTGTAACGGAATTGCGCTGCACACCTCCGGATTAATCCCCTACTGTGCAACGTTCCTAGTCTTCGCCGACTATATGCGGGCGGCAATTCGTTTGTCAGCGCTGGCTGAAGCGGGTGTTATCTATGTCATGACCCATGACTCTATTGCCTTGGGTGAAGATGGCCCCACCCACCAGCCGGTGGAAACCATTGCTTCTTTACGGGCAATTCCTAACCTCTATGTGATTCGCCCAGCGGATGGCAACGAGACATCTGGTGCGTATAAGGTTGCGATCGCAAGCCGTAAGACACCCACTCTCATGGCCTTCTCCCGTCAGAACCTACCTCAGCTAGAAGGTAGCTCCATCGACAGTGTGGCTAAAGGTGCTTATGTCATTTCCGACGACGCTGGCGCCGACCTAATCCTCATCGGAACAGGTAGCGAAGTTTCTCTTTGCATAGAGGCTGCTAAGCAACTACGCTCCGAAGGAAAGAAAGTCCGCGTTGTTTCCATGCCCTGTTGGGAACTGTTTGAAGCTCAGGATGCCGCCTACAAGGAGTCTGTTCTACCTAAGACAGTGACCAAGCGTCTGGTGGTAGAAGCCGGCATCGAAATGGGTTGGGGTAAATACTACGGTGCCGAAGGAAGCATGATCAGCGTTGATAGCTTTGGTGCATCTGCCCCTGGTGGTCGCATCATGCAAGAGTTTGGCTACACCGTTGAGAATGTAGTGGCTCAAGCAAACGCTCTCTAAGCCCAATTTAGGTGCAGGAGGCTCAAAAAGCCTTCTGCACTAGTGGTCCGTCAAAGCCCAAGGATTATTAGCAAACCAAGCAAAAGCCCCTGGATGAACACATCATCCAGGGGCTTTTGTAATTTCAACGTAAATAAGTTGAAGTACTGCTGAAAAGAGTTACTCAGAGGTTTCGCCAGATGTCGTCGGGGCTTCTAAACCAGAAGGGATTGTATCCGCCGCAGGCGCAGGCGCAACGTCTTCCACTGGAAAAGCATCAACAGGCAGCTCTGCCGTAGCATCACCTAACCAACCAGCGCTCAAAATTACCGTAATACCCATAAACAGGATAGTGAGCAGCCAAGTAGCACGATTTAAAGCTGTCTCAGCACTCTTAGTACTGGTAAACATCTGGGCTTGGCCACCCAAAGCTCCGAGACCATCGCCCTTGGGGCTATGGAACAGTACAAGAATAATCAAACCGATGGACGACACTAGCCATACCACCTGCAAAACCGTTACTACCATTACAACTTTTTCAGCTCGACTATTTCTTTTACATTAATGAATGCCAGAGCGCCTAACAAAATCACTTGTGAGCGCCGACATCCCACCATCCTACCTTAGGAAAGGATGTCGTGGCGCAGCACATCGCCAACACTTTCCGGCAAGGAAAGAGCAAGACCTGCCCGCCCACTATAGAGATACCTTAACCGGCGTCCGATTGCGTTTCACATCAACTCGTGCAGGCTGGATCATCGATTTACCCGTCATTTCACTGGGTTGAGGTAGCTGCAAAATATCCAAAATAGTCGGCGCAATATCAGCTAAACAGCCATCGGAACGCAACTCTACCTCACCACCACGTCCCGGAATCTTTAAACGCTCCCCTTCGACCAGAATAAAGGGCACCGGATTGGTGGTGTGGGCTGTCCAAGGATTCCCCTCTTCATCCCACATGTACTCGGCATTACCATGATCCGCAATGATAATTGTGGTACCACCGGCCTGACCGACCGCATCCAAAAGACGACCGATCTGCACGTCTACAGATTCTAAGGCTTGAATCGTAGCGTCCATATTGCCTGTATGGCCTACCATATCTGGGTTGGCGTAGTTAATCACCACAAGCCCATACTTTTTCCTATTAACTGCAGTAATTGCTGTATCGGTTACAGCCTTTGCAGACATAGCGGGCGCCTTGTCATAGGTCGCAACTTGAGGGCTAGACACAAGCTCACGATCTTCCCCATCAAAGGGATTCTCACGACCACCATTAAAGAAATAGGTAACATGGGCATATTTCTCAGTTTCGGCAGTGCGAAACTGCTTAAGACCATGGTCCGCAACCACCTCCCCTAATATATTGCTGAGATTTTGGGGTTCAAATGCAATCTTTACAGGTAGTGATGAGTCGTACTGCGTCATTGTCACAAAGTGCAACGGGGCCACAGAGGTGGTCTCAAAACCATCAAACCCTGAGTCCATAAATGCTTGACTAAGTTGACGAGCCCGATCGGGACGGAAGTTGAAAAACACAACTCCATCGTTTGCTTCAACCGCCCCAGGGGCAAGACGTACGGGATCAATAAATTCATCCGTTGTACCGGCATCATAGGCGGCTTGAATAGCATCAAGCGCCGTCAAGCCAGACCCGTCATCAGCACTGGTCATCACCCGATAGACCTTTTCAACCCGATCCCAACGGCGATCTCGGTCCATGGCGTAGTAGCGACCGCTCAACGTCACAATACGACCAAGCCCAATTTGCTCTACGTGAGCTTGAACTTTACGAATAGCGGATTTAGCGGCTGTTGGCTGAGTGTCTCGACCGTCGGTAATCGCATGGATACATACATCCTGAAGGTCTTGGGCCTTAGCCATATCGAGTAAGCCCAGCAGATGGTTGAGATGTGAATGCACCCCACCTTCAGAACACAGACCAATTAGATGTAATTTGCCACCGTTGTAGCGAACCTTCTGACAAACATCTAATAAAGCTGGATTCTCTTGAATGGAACCATCGTCAACTGCATCAGAAATACGGACGAGTTCCTGAGGCACAATGCGACCGGCACCAATATTCAAATGGCCAACTTCGGAATTACCCATTTGCCCATCAGGCAAACCAACATGCCGTCCCGATGTCTGAATTAGGGTGTGAGGATAGGCCGTCCAAAGACTATCGATAACAGGGGTCCTTGCATTATTGATTGCATTCCCATTGTCCTCATCGCGATACCCCCACCCATCTAGGATGACCAGCACCATTGGAGAAACAGACTCCTCTGCCATATTTACAATTCCTTTTTGCGATTGTGAACGACTTGCCTAACGTTTTACCTAGCGCGATCATATCACCCGCGCTTTCCTGATTATTAAGGTTTTCTTAATACCACTTCTACTATGATGACGGTATTTTAAGAAACTGGATTTACTTACTTCCCAGAAAACTGGGAGTTACTGCCTTTACCTTTACGAGGGCTACAACTAACCAAGCCCTCACCTCTTACCTTTACTAATTCAACCAATCTGAATGGCTAAGGTAACAAAACTAATCCTAAAAAATTAGCGTTTATATTAACTAATTTAGTCATTGACCAAATTTTTGTTATCTATCTAATAATAGATGAGCATTTTACTTATCTATTATTTGGTTAGCTTGACATGAAGCTTGTACTTAGTCTGCTTAGGCTACCTCTGATAAAGCCTCTGATATTTAGACCTTTAATTACAAGCTACATTAAGCCCTAAATTGAAAAAACTCCCAAAACTTCAGAAAAGCTTTGGGAGCGCTGAAACCCGCATTGAAAAACAACGCTGGGACAATATGGCCACCTTTTTTCAGGCCTATGGAGCTATTTTTTCTTCTTAGATGCAGCTTTTGCCTTCTGCTTTGCTTTCTGCTTTTGACGTCTTGCTGTGGTTTTAGCCTCACGCTCAGCTTCCAGTTTTTCTAATCGCGCGCGTTCTTTTTCTTCGGCTACTTTATCAAGATAATAATGGTAGTCTCCACGGTATAAACGTAGTTCACCGTCACGAATTTCTACGATTTTATTAGCAACTTGGGAAATAAAGAAACGGTCGTGGGAAACAATTAAAACCGTACCGTCATAATCCTTTAATGCCGATTCCAACATCTCTTTGGCTGGAATATCTAGGTGATTGGTAGGCTCATCTAAAACCAGAAGGTTAGCGGGCATCAGCAACATTTTAGCCAATGCTAATCTGGCTTTTTCCCCACCACTTAGGGCCTCAACGGGCTTATAAACCATGTCGCCACTAAACAGGAAACGCCCCAGCAACGTTCTCACTTCTTCGTTTTTCCAAGTGGGCACTTCGTCATGGATAGTGGCCATGACCGTTTTATGCAGATCTAGGGCCTCTGCTTGATTTTGCTCGAAATAACTGGGGATCACATTGTGCTCGCCGAGTTTAGCGTCCCCTTCTAGAGGGGCTTCTAACCCCATAATTAGACGCAGTAATGTGGACTTTCCGGCGCCATTAGGCCCCACAAAAGCGATGCGATCGCCCCGCTCAATCAATAAGTCAGCCCCGAGAAACAAAATATTATCGCCATAGGTGTGGGTGAGTTCGCTAATTTGAACCACCTCACGCCCACTGCGGGGAGCTGGACTAAATTTGAACTGCAGGGTTCTGACATCAGAGATGGGGGCTTCCACCAGTTCAATTTTTTCTAGCTGCTTTTCGCGACTCTTCGCCTGAGTGCTGCGGGTGGCGCTCGCACGGAAACGATCGACAAAGGTTTGCTGCTTGGCGATCTCCTTTTGCTGGCGCTCGAACGTCGCCTGCTGGGACAGCTTGCTCTCTTCTTTTTGCGCTAGGTAGGTACTGTAGTTCCCCAGGTATGTGGTGGAGACGCCTCGCTCCGTTTCAACAATCTGGGTACAAAGGCGATCTAAAAATTCACGATCGTGGGAAACGATCACCATGGGGGTGGTTAAGCTTTTGAGATAGCCCTCTAGCCACTCGATAGTTTCCAAGTCCAAATGGTTGGTCGGCTCGTCTAGGAGGAGCAAATCGGGGGCTTTGAGCATGACTTTACCCAGCCCCATGCGCATTTGCCAACCACCGCTAAAGGAACTGACCAAACGCTCCCCATCATCATTCTGGAAGCCCATCTCGGGCAAAATTTTCTCAATTTTGGACTCTAAGCCATAGCCATCTAGGGCTTCAAATTTTCGTTGTTCCCGATCCAAGACCTTAATCAACTTTTCAAGCTCATCGGGATCGGCCGATTCCATTTGCACAGGAATATCAGCTAACTTGTGCTGAACCGCATTGGCTTCTTCAAACACCGTCCAAAATTCTTCACGAACGGTGCGGCGCGGATCAACTTCAAATTCTTGGTTGAGGTAGCCGATATGGAGCTCCCCTGGCCGAATCACGTTACCGCTGCTGGGCTCTATTTCACCCATGATGATTTTCAGCTGGGTAGACTTTCCGGCGCCATTCACTCCCACTAAGCCAATGCGATTACCCGGTTTGACTTCCCAGGTCACGTCTCGCAATACTTCTCCAGTGGGATAAACCTTACTAATATTTTCGAGACGGAGCATAGCTAGTGAGATTACCAACGTTGAACGTATTCATAAACTGTAACAAATATCAACGTACAGTTGGGTTCTCATTCGCTAGTCAACCATCCAGATTCGCCCCTCAATTCATCCCAGAATGAACCCCTAGGGCAGTAATGGGGCAGTGGCAATATCGTCTAAGCCAATGGATTCTAAAAGTGTTTGCCAGCTTTCGATGGCTTGGGGATCCTGAGGATTCGTCCGTAGCTGTTCTGTTAGGGCTCGCGTGGCATCAAACCAAATACTATTTTCAGCTGCGATCGCAGCCTGTGCCACACCAGCACTATCCTCAAGGGACATCATCAAAGCAGGCTCAGGATCTAGCACCTCCACAAAGCCCTCAGCCGTCATCACCGCAGTCGTGTCATCGGGGCAATAAACATCGACACTCCAGTAGTAATACGTATTTAGCTCTAAAGGAGAAAACCCAGTAGATTGAGCCAATTCCAGAGTGGCAATTCCCGCCGCTGAACCTGGCACAAACGCAGTTTGATAAACCGGCTGATATATACCATTTTCCTCACTTACCACCTCATAAAGGTTAAACTCCACGTGGCTGGCATTATTACGGGGCATATACCACTGAAAAGCCGGATAAGGATTGGTCGTATACCCAAGATCATCCACGGGAAATACCGACATCAGCTGTGGCGCTTGGGGGTCAGCAATACAACTTGTCCCTAACGGTGAGCGGGTCCCCCCCGACACCCGCACTTGAGGAATACCACGAGGTTTAGGTTTATAGGCAGGAAAAGCCTCAGCACTGACCATCGTCAGCATCAGTCCTAACGCCATTAAAGGTACTGTAGACAAAAGGCTAAGAATTTTCATGAAAAACCTGCTCGATGTTGACTTGATGTATTCAAACAGCAAGGTACCTTGAGAAACACATTTCAAGGCTATATGGATTTATTAGGTTAAACCAACATAATGAACTTCAATATTAAGCGGCATACAAGGCAATTATTACTGGCCATGGGCGCTTTTGGGATCGTCCTCGCCGCATCATCACCGGCGTTGTCCACCGCCCCAAGCTACCTACAGGCAGCCAGGGATATACGCTTTAAGCCAACTCATACGCCCCCTGAAAGTAAACAGGAACAAGCAACCACTGACGATTTTGACAGCTATAAATCAGAGCAATTCACCGTCCTATACCCCAAAACGTGGCAAGCCACCCCCGAAGGCTCCAACAGTGTCGCCATTAGTAGCCCCACCGTTGGAGCCAGTGAACCTATTCGCACTGAGATCAAATTACTTCGGGAAGACCCAAACACTGTAGTGCCACAAACCTTAGACCAGCTTTCAGCAGAGGGAGCCTCCATACAACGTTATTCCCTGGTGAGTGTGGATAATCAGTCCGGCTTTCGCATCTGGTACAACGCGGAAACTGACCAGCAAAGTCTGATGACATTCGTAGGTTACGGCGATCAGCAAACAGCAATTTTGACCAGCCACTACAACGCCAACGATCCTAATACCGAAGCCATCGTTACTGCATTACACAATTCCTTCACGAATCATTCAGTAGCCCAAGCCATTACCCCCTAAGGAAGCACAACCTGCGGCCCTAATGCCCTAATATGGCCCTGGCCAATCACCAGTCGATCCCGTATCGCCACGGTTCATCCACTACATCCGTCCTATGCAAAATCTCACTGCCGACGTGTGTAGTAAGAAACTTCTAAATCAGCACACCAGCCCGCATTAGTACTCTCATAGAGAAAAACAGCATCTACACGAAAATATCGCCCATCGTGAAAAATACAATCACCCACCCGAGGAATGATGGGATATACCGCAAACCATAAATAATCCCGACTCGGCATATTGGTATTGGTAGGCATAGGGATTTTAGCCAAAACCTGCACCTTATAGCCATTGCCCGTGTAGCTCGGCACTGGCGGAGGGGAGCTAGTCGGTGTTTTCTTTTTAGTTTTGGTACGCGATTTAACCGCTGCAGCCTTAGATACCTTGGAAGCCGATTTAGCTGATTTACCTGACTTGATAGCTGATTTTGGTTTAGATCCAGCCTCAGGCGGCGTTTTTTTAGACACTTTAGGCAACGCCTCTGGTTCCTCAACCAGGTCTGGCGGAGTTTTGCGCAACGGCGGCTGGCGCTTTGGCTCCGGCGCAGGGGGAGCCTTTTTCTTAGAGGCACCCTGCATAAAGGGATTGCTGATAAACGAATTACCTTGGGAATCAGCCATGGTGGCCCCTAACAGATCTCGTGGCTAACCTAGCATAGGTCAGGAAATTTCATCGAAAAACCCAATTTTTTCCACCAGTCACAAAAAAGCGATGCAAAATGATAAAGCCATAGACTAAACAACCTAGCGTTGCTGATCCAAACTATGATTGCAGCGCTACTGCTCTTCGGGATGCTTTAATCTGTCACATACAGAGGTCTGACCAGTTAGAGCGAGCGGTTCATGCCCTAAATCAGCTAACGATGTGATTACAGCGCAAAGCAATTGAACCACCCCATGGTTTTGGTTTGCAGCTTAGTTGATCATCACAGCACTCCATTCCCCTTAACCACCTGCGTTACAAAGAGACGCCTCAGCATGCTTTATTCATCGGGCTCGCGTTCAGTTAATCTCACCTATTTAATCCTAGAAGCGCTGAGGATGTCCCCCGCATCCATTCCTTACTATGTCAGTCAGTTTTTAACAGAAAGTTTCCCAGGCAAGGCGATTGTTGAAGGAGATAGCTATTACTTTGATCTGCGCAAATTCTCTGAAGAAGGCCTATGCACGACTGAAGTGATCAGCACCGTCAGTTTACCGCCAGGCTATGCCGCCAGCGATCAAACTACAACGGTACATAACCATGTAATGACGCTCTGGGATGCAAAAAAACAAGACTTCCGGTACGAACAAAAGAATTTTTGTTTTGAAGTCACCTGGCAAGAGCACACATTAGTCGTCCTGCAACTCTCATGGCCCCAGGGTTACTTTGATGATTGCCGCTACTACTGGATATTGGCAGACACCCTCGACACCGCCAAGGATTTTTTTGCCACCGTTTGTCGCTGGAATTCTCAAATTAGGGAAGAAGTTCTGGTATTTGAAGGAGGATTTTGGCAGAAAAATCGCGATCTTTACGCATCTATTCAAAACGCCACCCTCGATAATTTAGTCCTGGCAGGCACCTTAAAAGAGGATATTTACGAAGATGCGCAACGCTTTTTCGAATCCCGCACCATGTACGCCGAATACAATGTGCCTTGGAAACGAGGGCTTTTATTTATTGGTCCCCCCGGAAACGGTAAGACCCATATGGTGAAATCCCTAGTCAATTCCCTCGGATACCCCTGTCTATATATCAAAAGCTTTAAAACGCGCCAGAGTACTGACACTGACAATATGCGGCTAGCCTTCAATCGAGTGCGAGAAGCAGCGCCTTGCATTGTGGTGATTGAAGATTTAGATGCTTTAGTTGACGATGAGAACCGATCCTTCTTTTTAAATGAACTGGATGGCTTTGCCTTAAACGATGGTGTCCTGATGATTGCGTCTACCAATCACCCAGAACGGTTGGATATTGCCATCCTAGAAAGGCCGAGTCGGTTTGACCGCAAGTACCATTTCGATGCCCCCAATGAAGCAGATCGAGTCGCCTATCTAAAGCTTTGGAACCAAAAGTTAAAGACAGCAATGCAGCTCTCCATCGCAGATATTGAAAAAATCGCGGCCAACTCAAACAACTTTTCCTACGCTTATCTCAAGGAGCTTTTACTATCGGCCAGCATGGTCTGGGTACAGCAACGCACGCCAGGTACCATGGCATCCATCATGGATAAACAGTTAGAAAAACTCAAGGTACAAATGGAGAGCGAATCGTCTGAAGCCAAAGCAACCGACAAGGAAGCGCCATCGGAGCTAAATGGAGCCACAACAGCCCAAACTGAAACAGAAGAAAACAAAAAGAATTAATCTATCCATATCCAATCCGAATTTAGTAAGCCCGATTCAAAATAGGCACTCCTGAAAGGGACACTCCACTGTGGCGGCCCTTCAATATCGGAAACTATCTAGTCGGATGGCACGTTCTGTAAGTAATGCACTAGGGCACGTAAACCTAGGTAGTAGCTATTGACGCCGAACCCACAGATTTGGCCAACAGCTACGGGCGCAATGTAAGAATGATGCCGAAACGGTTCACGCTGATGAATATTGCTTAAATGAACTTCTACCGTGGGAATCGACACGGCTGAAATGGCATCGCGAATAGCAACACTGGTGTGAGTATAGGCACCGGGATTGATCACAATCCCCTGATGCTGATCAACTGCATCTTGGATAGCATCAACCAAATCACCTTCGTGATTTGACTGATAGCAGCTAAGTTTCACACCTAATTCTTGGGCCAATAACAAAAGAGCCTGATTGACATCTTCAAGGGTATTTCTACCGTAGATCTCAGGCTCTCGTTTACCAAGCATATTCAAATTTGGGCCATGAAGCACTAAAAGACTGTTCAACTGCATACGTAGAAACTAAGCGTTGAATAATATCAAAAGCAGTTGGACAAAAACACCTACGCGTTTAACGCTAAGTGAACTAGCTCAAGCGTAGTGCTTCGAGTGTTAGCGGCGGCGACGATCATTGACAGGAACAGGGATAGGAATTGCTTCCGGCTCCGGCTGTGCTGAAGGCCCAAGTAAAGAGTCAAGCACTCGATTTACCCAGTTCTTCAACTTTTCCAGAATTTTGCCAATATCCATGAGCCAGGATGCTCCTAATTCAATCTGGTTAAGCATTTGTGTAAAACCATTATAGGTTTCACTAATAGCAAATCAACTCGAAGTGAACTTCAGTTAAGTTACTTGTGGGAGTATTCACTATGATAACGAATTGTAAGAAATGATCAAGGTAGGGGGATCCCTATAGACTGAGCAGCGGGATTAATTTTGCCCCAGCAGCATACGCCGCAGAACATCTAGGGCCGTATTACGACTCATCAAACGAATCCACTCCCGATCTTTTGTGCGGCCAAATCGACATTCTAGATGACGCGTTTCTAAGGCATTCGCAATGCCAATATATACCAAGCCTACGGGTTTATCCCCACTTCCCCCGTCTGGTCCTGCTATGCCGGTAATACTGATGCCCCAGTCAGTCGCGAGTTGTTGGCGCACCCCTACGGCCATTTGTTCAGCGACGATGGCGCTCACGGCCCCTTGCTCTGCTAAGGTCTGGGAAGATACACCCAGGAGGTTTGCCTTAATGCGATTGTCATAGGCGATTACCCCTCCCATAAAATAGGCAGAACTACCGGGGACAGACGTTATCATTGCCCCCAATCCGCCTCCAGTACAGGATTCAGCAACGGCTAATGTGGATTGACGGGCGCGGAGCAATTGCCCCACAGCATGTCCTAAGGTCTCGTTATCTTCGCCAAAGCAGTCATCCCCGCCAATCTGCTTTAGCTGTTGAGCTACAGGGGCAATGAGCTGCTGGGCAGCTTCCATTGATTTTGCTTTAGCAGAAATTCGTAGCTTAATGACTCCGTCACTCGCGTAGGGGGCAACGGTAGGATTTTCGAGTTTCAAAAAATCATCCACTTTCGCCGCCAGCCCCGATTCGCTCGTACCCCAAAATTTGAGAGTGCGACTGTGGATGATGCCCTGACTCCAGCCCTGGGCTTGCACATAGGAAATGGCCGTGGCGTTCCACATTGCATAAAGCTCCCGAGGCACGCCCGGAAACGTCATCAGATGTAAGCCGGATCTTGGCTGCCATAACAATCCGGGAGCCGTGCCTTGGGGGTTGGGTAGGACATCTGCCCCCTCGGGTAAGAGCGCTTGCTTGCGATTATTCGCAGTCATCGTGCGACCCCGCTGGGCAAATTTTGCCGTAATATCGGCTAAAACGTCAGCATTTTCGACTAAGGGGACGCCAAAAAAGTCGGCGATAGTTGCCGTTGTCAGGTCATCAGGTGTGGGGCCCAGTCCCCCGGTGAAGATAATCAGTCGGGCTCGCTCACAGGCAATGGCAATGGCCCGCGCTAGGCGTAGAGGATTGTCACCGACCACCGTTTGGTAATGATGGGCAATGCCCAAATTCGCTAGCTGTTGAGCTAAATACTGGGCATTGGTGTTGAGAATATCCCCCAGCAAAAGCTCGGTGCCCACACATATAATTTCTGCACTGCCGGTCATGGTTTAGATGTGGGGGAAAGCTACGTTAGCAAAACGAGGCCGCAGCCCCTATTTTGGTTGATGGTAAAGCATTTTTAGATAGTTTGATGATACTTAAATATGCGACGTTGCGGCTCTTCGGTAGTCATGTCATCGACCAGAGATGGCTGATCAGGTCTTATCTGATCGCGTCATCTTCATAAATTAACGAACGGCCACTATGAAAAGGAGCACGAGTTGAGAGCATGCAACGTGCAAAAGATTCATCCCCGGGGCAACACGCATCCTGGCCACAGTGGCTTTTGGCTATCTTGTTGGGCTCGTGGTGTCTACGGCTGTTGATCGCGTGGCTCTTGCCACCTGGGTTTGATGAGGCTTATTACTTTCTGTATACCCAGCATTGGGATTGGAGCTACTTTGACCATCCTGTGATGGTAGCTGTGACCACCGCCCTAGGCCCCTGGGTAACGGGCTATATTTCACCCCTAACGCTGCGACTAGGGGCGCTGTTGCTATATGGCCTGAGTACAGGACTGTTGTACTTGATTGGTGGCCGATTGTTTAATCGAACCGTGGGGATGTGGAGTGTTGCGATCGCATCCCTATGCCCCTTGTTTATCCTCAGCTTTGGAGTGCTAGCGGCCCCCGACAACGCCCTAATTTTTTGGTGGACAGCGGTGATGTATGTGGCCGCAATCGAATTTTTTCCGCAGCACAAGCCCTACCAACCCACAGCCAAAATCGCCCTCATAGGCTTACTGCTGGGGTTAGTGTGTCTCAGTAAATACCACGGATTTATTCTCGGCCTTAGCCTGGTAGGGTTTTGCGCCACTAGCCAGCAGCACCGACGGGCGCTGATTTCTCCATGGACCATTGTTGCCCTGGGGCTATTTAGCCTGACGCTGACACCGTTGATCTACTGGAATGCTCAAAACGAATGGTTATCGTTTGGCTTCCATCTATCTAGTCGGTTCGATGGCACCACAGCCACCACCCGCTTTAACGTCCTGACAATGGTGGGCGTGTGGCTAGTGGGGGTTGCTTATTTATTTCCATCGCTGGGCTTTCCGCTTTGGTGGGTGAGTGGTCGCAGCCTATTTAATCTGGGAGATTTACGCCACCGGTTTTTGCTCTGGATGGGGTTACCCATTGCCCTGGGGTTTACGTTGCTCGGTGGGATCACCCATGTCTATCCTGCCTGGCCTGCACCAGGCTTATGGAGCTTAAGTGTGCTCCTGGCAGCGGCCATGGCCCACTGGCCGCTGCGTACGCTCCAACGCTGGCTAGTGAGCAGTGCCATCGTCATGGCCACGTTACTGACGGTGGCGTTAGGCCACATCAGCCTAGGAACGTTGCAGCAGCCAGGAGGATGGTTGGCCCTACTCCCTCCGGAAACAGATCCCACAACGACGCTGATCGATGTGGTTCAGCTACGGCGTCAACTTCAAAGCAACGGATTGGAGGCTGCGATCGCAGCCGCAGACATTGTCATCACCAACGAGTTTTGGCTCAGTGGCTACGTTGATATGGCCATTAGCCCCTTAACCCCAGCCCCGGTGATGGCCTTGACCCAAGATCCACGGGGCCATGCAGTGTGGTTCAAACCCCAGAATTGGCTAGGTCAATCCGCCCTATTCCTTACCATCGCCGACTATAGCCAAGCCGAAATTCGCGCCACCTATGCCCCGTACTTTGAAAAATTTGATCTGATAGATAGCATCACCACACAGCGCGCCAACGCCACCACCGAAACGTTTTACCTATATGACCTAGGTAACGTTATTCAAGCTTATGAATACCCCTATTAAACGAGCGGCGGCTTACCTGGCATGGCGCTTTGCTCGCCAGCCTGTGTAGCTCAATAAAGCTGTGGACCCTAGGGCATAGACAATGCCACTGGGCATGCCAGAAAGCGCCAAGGCCAAACTACCCACCCACAGGGTCAACGCATAGATAAATAGCACCGTAAACCGATGGGATAGCCCCGCATTCAAAAGTCGATGGTGCAAATGACGCTTATCGGCCACAAATGGCGAAAGTCCACGGCGTAACCGCGCCAAAATAACCGCTGACATATCTAAAATCGGCACCGCCAATATCAGCAGGTAGGGTAAAAATACCGCAGCGGTGGTGACCCCCTTCACCAGTCCGATAATCCCCACACCAGCAAGGGTAAAGCCCATATAGTAGGCTCCCCCGTCTCCCATAAAAATCTGGGCAGGGTTGAAATTATATTTCAAAAAGCTGAGGGCTCCACCGGCAAGGGCTGCCGCAATCACAGCGGCGGCGGGCTGCTCCATAAACAGCGCCACCAACATCATGACAATGGCCGCAATGCCTGAAACGCCAGCTGCTAAACCATCCAAACCATCGATCCAGTTAATGGCATTGGCCATGCCCACTAGCCAAATCACCGTTAGGGGCAAACTTACCCAAGCTGCCAGCTGCACAATGCCCAAACCAGGCACCGAAACAAACGCAATATCTACGCCGACATACCAGGTAATCGCAGCCACAACCGCTTGCATAAATAAGCGACTAATGGCGGATAGACCAAACAGATCATCTAAAAGACCAATCAGGAAAAAGGCCAACCCCCCCAGGGTCACCCCCCAAATCTCTGCTTCTGGCTCATTCACCAGTTGTTGCCCTTGGGCATCCACAAAGCCACCAATGGCCCAAACCGCTAACAACGCCACCACGGTCCCTAAAAAAATAGAAACACCGCCCAGCCTAACCATTGGAACCTTATGAACTTTGCGCCCCCCCGGCATATCCACACGACCACTATGCAGGCCAATTCTCTTAACTACTGGAGTGGCAACAAGCACCACAGCAGCAGATAAGGCAAACGCCAATAGAGGATAAATCTGAAAAGGCATGGGTGCAAGCAAGGGAAAACAATGCGAACGAGGATCTATGACGTTGAAGTCAACAACAAATGTGGCCAACACACAACAATCACCGTAACCCTAACAGTTTTTTTAAAACTTTCAAGCCAATAATATAGTTAGATGCAAGGCTGATAAATAAGAGTGATTATTAGTCGAGCGACGAAATTGAGTTGGCGGAGAAAGCGTTAGCAACAACTCAATTGGTTACCTATGAGTCACTTTTGTGTCATGAACAGCTGACCTGCTTGATGACGTAAGCCCCACTGAATTATTGATAGTCCGTGGGACTTACGTGAAATCAACTAGCTCGCTAGAACAGGCTCTGCAGATTGCAAATGTGCATAAAGGGGAAAGCGATCGCACAAAGCCGCTACCCGCTTGCGACAATCTGCCTCCACCTTACTATCCTCAGGGGAGAGCAAACGATCCGCAATAATGTTGGCAATCTCCTTAAACTCTTCAACACCCAGTCCCCTGGTGGTCATCGCCGGTGACCCCAAACGCAAACCACTGGTTACAAAGGGAGACTCAGGGTCAAACGGCACCGTATTTTTATTAGCCGTGATATTGACCATACTGACCAAAGCGTCAGCCTGTTTACCCGTCATGCCAATGGAACGTAGATCCACCAGAACGAGGTGATTGTCAGTGCCATCAGACACCACCTTAATCCCTCGTTCCTGCAGCTGCGCTGCCATGGCCTGGGCATTGGCAATCACCTGGGCACAATAGGTCTTAAAGTCTGGCTGCAGGGCTTCGCCAAACGCAACCGCCTTGGCCGCAATGACGTGCTCTAGTGGTCCCCCCTGGCTGCCAGGGAAAACGGCTTTATCAAACTTTTTCCCCAGATCTAGATCATTGGTCATGATTAACCCACCCCGAGGGCCCCGTAGGGTTTTATGGGTGGTGGTGGTGACCACATGGCAGTGGGGCAGTGGATTGGGGTGTTTGCCTGCGGCTACCAAACCAGCAATGTGGGCAATGTCGGCCATCAGATAGGCATCGACTTCATCTGCGATCGCACGAAATTTATCAAAATGAATCGTACGGGGATACGCAGAATAGCCACAGATAATAATTTTGGGTCGATGCTCTAAAGCCAACTCCCGAATCGCATCATAGTCAAGCTGTTCAGTATCCTTACTGACGCCATACTGAACAACGTTAAACCATTTACCCGAAACGTTGACCGGTGAGCCATGGGTTAAATGACCACCGTGGGAGAGATCCATCCCCAAAATAGTGTCCCCCGGCTGGAGCAATGCTAAAAAGACAGCAAAATTCGCCTGGGCACCAGAATGGGGCTGAACATTCGCATGGGCGGCCCCAAACAGCTGCTTAATACGCTCAATGGCCAACGCCTCAGCTTGATCAACAAATTCACAGCCGCCATAGTAGCGTTTGCTCGGCAGCCCCTCGGCATATTTATTGGTCAAGACAGACCCTTGAGCCGCCATCACAGCCGGTGACGTGAAATTTTCACTAGCAATGAGCTCCAAATGCTCCTGCTGGCGTTGACGTTCGCGCCCGATAATAGCGGTAAGTTCTGGATCAGTTTGGCTCAGAAAATCAAAATTCGTGGTCATGGGGATGGATGCTCTAATTTCAATGGACCTAGCAGAAAAGGTATTACCAGACATAGCTAGGTAGGCTGCCTAATTCTTGCCAGCTAGGGTTTGTAAGCAAACTATAGTACCGTGCCTACCAGAAAGGTTTCTAGGGGGCAGCCCCGAGTACCTGAATTCTCAGGTACTCGGGGCTGCCCCAAAACCCAAAACCTTTACACGGAAATGTTACGTTTCTGTTTCAGAATGTAACGCCTGGAAATCTATAATGGATGAAATTAAAAGGGACACGTGAGCATTTGTTGCTCTGAGGTACTGGTATACACCTAACGGTTTGTAAGGTGAATTTGATTTGTCATATTGTGGTAGCAAATTCAGCCATTGCTTTTCAACTCGCCGCTGGCCCATGACGCTTTTCGTTGAATAGAAACACCTATGCTGTTGCAACCCACCACCACTGTCTCCCCCAAACATGTCTTGGCCTCTATAGATGAGTCATACGAATGCTGTCGGCAAATTACTGCAAAGTATTCAAAAACGTTTTACATGGGTACGATGCTGATGTCGGAGGCCAAACGGCGTGCGATTTGGGCTATTTATGTATGGTGCCGCCGCACCGATGAATTGGTGGATGGGCCTTCAGCTAAATTTACAACTGAAGCAACGTTAGATGATTGGGAATCCCAGCTTGAATCAGTCTTTGCAGGGCGTCCTCAGGACGATTATGACGTTGCCATGGTAGATGCCTTAGAGCATTTCACCCTCGATATACAGCCCTTTCGAGACATGATTGAAGGGCAACGCATGGATCTCCGCTGCTCCCGCTACGAAACCTTTGAGGATCTGAAACTATATTGCTACCGTGTGGCAGGCACAGTAGGTCTGATGTCCACCGTGGTGATGGGAGTTGATCCTGAATACGGTACCGCGCCCTGGGCCACGACTATTCCCTGCCCCATAGATGAAGCCATTGCCTTAGGTATTGCCAATCAATTAACCAACATTTTGCGAGATGTGGGTGAAGATGCGAGACGTGGCCGCATCTATCTTCCTTTAGAAGATCTCGAGTTATTTAACTACAGCGAGCGAGACTTAATTAATGGAGTCATTGACGAGCGCTGGCGTGCCCTAATGCGTTTTCAGATTCAGCGTGCTCTAAAGTTCTACCGCGAAGCCGAACGCGGCATTACCCTTCTGAGTCCAGACGCTCGCTGGCCTGTTTGGTCGGCTTTGATGCTCTATCGTAAAATCCTGGATGTCATTGCAGAAAACCAATACGACGTTTTCAACCGCAGAGCATTTGTGCCAACGGTGCGCAAGCTTCTGTGTTTACCCCCTGCTTTGCTGCGCGCACGCGTTCTTTAGGGCATTAAATTAAGACTCACAATCCTAACGAGTTGATGCTAATTGCCCCATAAAAAAGAGCTGATGCGATAATCGCATCAGCTCTTTTTTATGGGTTATAAAAACCGAAGATTAGGCGGTCTTAGGATGCAGTGGTTTGGGCTGCTAGCATTTCCTTCAACTTCTCTAAGTCAGAAGCCCAACGAGGATCAGGTTGGTTATTTTCAGGCTCTGGAGAAGAGTAAGTGGCTGGCTTACGGCCACCACCATTACGCTTACCATTGCCTTTACCACCACGGCCACCGCCACCACCACCGGTAGCCGCAGCACCTTCATTCTCCTTAGCACGAGGCATTGCTTTTTCAACTTTCAAGGTTGCATCCTGCAATGCTTGACCGTTGTACTTACTCACCAGTGCATCAGCAATTTCATCCGTTTTTACAGTGACAAAGCCGAACCCACGGCATTTACCAGTTTTACGGTCAGCAATCAACTTGACTGAAACAATATTTTCGGTGTCTTCTGCAAAAACGGCTTCAAATTCCTCACGCTCTAAATCGCGGGGTAGATTGCCAATATATAAACGCACTGACATGGAGATACCTCTTAAACAAATCTAAAAAACAGTTGCGACGGTTAAGCAGTGAAGAACTGAGCTAATTTATTCCAAAAGCCCAACATCTCTAGAAGAAAGTTTAAAGCGATTGCTTCAAATTAATTCAACAGAATAGGAACCGCAGCAAAAATAGGCTGACCACCTTTAGCAAGATTGACTAAATGAGATAACTAACCTCATGTGAAAGGTCTGCAAAGTTATCTCCACCCCCTGATTGTGATCAACTAAAACTACATACTCCTTATTACATCAGAGGTGTCTCACTAAATGAGATAAAAAATGGAATGTATCCCTATACCATCAAGGTATCACGCTGTCTGATACCAAGCCAAGCAATTAGGTATTTTTTTGATAGGCTTCCCTAAAGTTCACGTAGAGTGCTGCAAGGTAACTACAACATGTCAACTCACTCTTAATCGCCATATTATTCTGCTTTTGAAAGCGAGTTTTCGGCCACATCAAAGTATCTAGAAATCTCAATCAATTTTCCTAAAAACTATGGCAAAGATACTTAATAAAAAACCAGTCCCAAAAAGGTGACTGGTTTGCTGTGTTGAGAGTAGGAGAACCCGATGCCTAACACCAACTGCGGCGATATACTTTGCAGATAGATTTAGACAATCAGTACTCGTTAATAAAATTTAACATTTTATATTGAGGGTTGCAACTCTAAGTATTTTCAAGCGTTTAGTGAATGGTGTTGTAGAGCAATATTTTGACTAGTGCAGCGTCAAAGCTAAAAATTGTGAGTCGTGAGTCGTGAGTCGTGAGTCGTGAATCGTGAGTTGTGAATCGTGATAAGGTTCAGCCACGTTGTAAGCGATTCTCATCGATCCCAAATTTTAGTCTTGACGGACCACTAGCCGCCACTCATCAGTAGCCAGACTCCATACACCAGGGGCACGAAACTGACAATGGCTGACCAGATCGGATATCGGGCAGTTTTGATCTGATTATCCTCGGTCCGCAGGTGTTGAATATCAACCCAGGCGTAGTGCCCACGTCTAAACCAGCCGGTCACCTGTAAGGACTGATTTAGCCATGGTGAAGGACCCAAGAAATTACTCAAGACCCCTCCATAGGAGATGTAGTGCAGTTTCAGGCTGCCCAAATGCGTCTTGAGTCGCCACTCTTGCCCCAACCAATTGGCTAAGGCCGGTCGCCCTGTTAAGGTGCCATTGATTTTGAGCGGCAAGCTATTGAGTGGGGTAAGTTGGGTGTCTTTTTGCCAATTTTCAAGTTTCGCTGCGTTTATGGGCAAAGAGCTCGCAATTTCTGGAAAGAATAAATTTATTCGCAACAACTGCACCGTAGCAGCAACAATCAGTGGCATGCTCAAAAGCACACTGCGATCGCGATATAGCCAGCTTAGGAATTCAATATTCAGGGCCGCTGCAATCGCCCCAACGACCCACATCAATAAAGCGATGCCAAAACCAAGGCATAGGCCTGACCACAAACCGCCCCATAGAATCAGGGTGGACCAATCTTGGGCCGACAACGAACGTTTGCCATACCCAGCCCGAAATCGAGAAATATCCAGACTCGGCTTGAGTCGCCAATGGCGAGCATAGGCCCCCAGGGTATATAGGCGATCGCCAAGGGGTGGATGGCCTTGATGAATAGACAACCCATGGCGTAGGGGATTTAACATTCCCCAGGCTAGATGGTCTACAGATATGGCATTAGTAGCCGCCACAGGTAGCATCAACTCCAAACTCTCTAGCAGGGGAGGCGTATATCCCTGGGCCGTAATTGCTTGCTCCATTGCCCTAGCCAGTTTAGCCATCCCCCGAATTAAACCATTGGGGTTACCCGTAATTTCGGCAGCGGTGCGATCGCGATAGGGCACACGGATGCGCGACAACGTCGCCCCGACCTTAACCAACAGCCAAAACACGCCATAACTAAGGGTTGACAGCACTCCAGCCGCAGCTCTTAGCAACATGGGCCGCGCCTCTCCCCAACGGGCAAAAAACCAATATGCGCGATGTAGGCCCTGCAACAGCAAACCATGGGCCGAGAAGAATACCCAATCCCACTTAGACCAATGGCTCATTTCGTAGATCATCAGAGCCGCGATCTCATCAGGCGCCAAGTCATCTAATAGCCCCTGACTAATCACTAAATGGCCATAACGGGGACACCATCCGTAGGAAAAAATTAACGGAATCTCTGTAGGCAACAAATCGATAGTGGGCTGCTGCCACCGGCGTTTGGCACAAAATCGCTGAAATAATTCCACCGCTTCTGGACTAAACTCTTGCAATTGTTGCAGCGACAGGCGCCTACCCGAACTCAAGCAAAAGCCCCATAGCCATGGGGACGCTAAGACCAATACCCCAAAGCCAACAATCACGGTCCAGGTGTGCGGCTCCCACAATAAAGGTGACAAGCGCAAATGCAAGGGCAACAACTGGTCTAGAAATTGAAAATAACTCCGAATCCCCCACAACACCAGTTGCACCAACCCACGCACTACCCAAAAGAACAGACCAAGGGTGAAGATTTGGGCCAGCCATAGTCGCCCCATGCCGATTTTGCCCAACGACTTGAGCTGATTTAAGCGCCCTCCGACGGGCCAAGTATCAGGACCATTGGGCGCCTTGTCCGATGACCGTTGTCGCCCATTCTTTGGGGATTGTTGCTCAGGTGCAACCTCTGTCTCTGGCCTTAGAGAACTGACGACAGGCTCATGAGAATCTTCAGTCCCATCCGTCTGAACCGATGTTTGGGCCGCATCCACCTGCGTGGTCTGGGGACTATTTAAGGTTTGATAATGAAATAAAGACGCCCCATTTGCCGCCAATTCATCATTCTTAGAAAGACTTTTATGCTCGGCTGATGCCTCAATCGTGGATGACGAGGCCCCTGTGGATAGATCTGTTTTATCTTCGAAAACAGCGGAAGAGTTCTCCAATTCTTCTGACGAAGACACATCTATGGATGCCGGACTTTCATCGACTGAACCCTTTGGGATAGAAGCCTTTGGCATCGCTGCAGGCTGTTCTAACGGAACAAAGCCACTGGATGCAGTAGACATCTCTTCACCCGCTGGATGTCCGGCTTGTTCAAGGGGACCCTTGGAAATATCGTCAACAGATAACCGATTTAATGTTTGTTGCCCCCACTGACGAATTGATTGACTCTTACTTTGCAGGAGTGATTGACAAAGCTGCTTAGCCTTCGCTGCATCCCCCTGTGCTTCGTAGGTACGGATCAACCCCATCTGTGCCTTGAGGCGATAGCCCATGGCAATGGCTTTATCTTGACGTAGGCCTTGAAATATTGCGATCGCCCGGCCGTAGTGTTTCTGTTTAAACGCAGTCAGCCCTGCTTTAATCAGCTGCTCTGGGGATTTTTCTATACCCATACAGATATCCTCTGATGTCACGAACGGCAGTACAGGGCACACGATTTATAGTGCCGCAATCTTAGCGCGAATGCTCAGTGGGTGTATTGGGTACATTCAGCATTTGCTCGACCAAACGGTAAAGACTCTCGTCACTATCTCCAACCAAATGACGGTCCTTAAGATCGACTAGACCGGTGGCAAGGGATTGAGCCTTTTTTTTATATACATTGTGGGCGGATAGCAAATCTGTAAAAATCTCTCGTTCTACCTGATGGCGGTCTGCATCATCCATCAAAGGCGTTCCATAGGCCATAGCATCTACGTCATATTTCAGAAGAAAAATAAGCGCACCACAATGCTCGTGTAATCGCGATTGCAACTGTTTAGTATCCAACTCTAAACGGTCAAATCCCACTTGGCCTTCAATGCGAAGCTCAACAATCGGCTGCTGGTCAGGAATCAAACGCGTCTCGGCAATCGCCCCATCCAGCAGTGCGATCGCTAATTTTTCGATATCCTCTAGCGCCTCTTGTCCCCGCAGCTTCAGAGAAAGTCGCACAATCGGCCGCTGACGATAGTCCGTTTGTAGCTGGGCGTTAACCTGACCATCCACCAGGTCTACCAATAGCGCTCCCCGCTCAAATGCCCCTTCTTCCACATTATTAGCTTCCAAAGAGCCCGGATTAAACAACCAGTTATCAACGGCATAATACTTATGAATATGCCCTAGCCCCAAATAATCTATCCCCGCTTCCCTAAGAGGCAATAGATCGCTATATCGTAACGCCCCAGAGTAGCGAGCAATTTGCCCTTCTAACCCATGGTGAAACAATAACACCGTGGAACCAGGCCCCGGGGGCAACGCAGAGACAGCCCCTGCAATTTGTTCCACGGCCTTGGGTGCGGCAGCCCCATACCAGCTAGACCCCAAAACGCGCACACCACAGTCAAGGTCGATATACCCCCCACGGCGGGTTTCAGCATCCCAGGGCAGATAAAATTGTTCTCCGGCAGCAGGTTCCAGCAGCTTTAACAGGTCCCAATCCGATAGGTACCTCAACCAGCTAGTTTTTGTCCCATAGGGGCAATTATCATGGTTACCCTCAATCGCAATCACAGGAATATTAGCAGCCTGCAATTGCTGTAAACACAACTGGGCCTGATTCAAAACCGCTGGCTGAATCATCCGCTGCTCGAACAAATCGCCAGCAATCACCACAAAGTCCACCCCCTCACCAATGGCATATCGTTCAAATACATCCCAAAGGGTGTGAAAAAAATCGGTAGTGCGAACTTTGCTGTTATAACGGTCAAATCCTAAATGGACATCAGCAACATGCAAAAATTTCGCCATTGGTTTAGAACGCCCCCACGGGAAATTACACCAGTAAAGTTTAGCGAAAACTCAGCCAACCGCCGTTGCTGATGTAGAGGATGCAACGATCTGTAAGGTCGGCCAATGGCATGGATAGCCCCAATACAACCATCCCAAAAGCAAAAATAATAGAGACTCAGCCCTAAACCGGCGAGTCAATTTCGGCCGCCAGTTGTTCTAACTTTGCCTGCTGATCTTGGGTAATGCAAGACTGCACCATAATTTCGATATCACCTTCTAACGCCGGGGAAAGGCTAAAGTTTTGACTCAAGCGGTGATCGGTGACTCGGTTGTCTTTGTAGTTATAGGTGCGGATTTTTTCAGAGCGAGAGCCCGTGCCAACCTGGGAGCGGCGCATGTCAGTTACTTCAGCCTGCTGTTCCTGCAGCATCATTTCATATAACTTAGCCCGCAAGATCTGCATGGCACGTTCCCGGTTTTGTAGCTGCGATCGCTCCTCAGTACAAAAAATGCGAATCCCTGTCGGCTTATGGAACAAATCGACAGCGGTCTCAACCTTGTTCACATTCTGACCACCCGCGCCACCAGACCGAGCCGTTGTCAGCTCAATCTCCTTAGGGTCAATCTTAACTTCCACGTCATCCACCTCAGGCATCACGGCAACCGTTGCCGTAGAGGTATGAACACGCCCACTGGTCTCAGTGGCAGGCACCCGCTGCACCCGATGGACTCCAGCCTCAAACTTGAGCTTACTGTAGACTTGATCCCCAGTGATTTCTAGAATCGCTTCCTTACATCCACCCATGTCAGCCACTGACTGGCTAACGGTTTGCACTTTCCATCCCTGACTTTCGGAATAGCGCGAATACATCCTCAGCAGATCACCAGCCCAAATCCCAGCCTCATCACCACCGGCACCGGCGCGAATCTCCAACATGATATTTTTATCGTCATTGGGATCCCTCGGCAGCAATAGAATTTTCAGCTGCGTTTCCAAAGCGCCAATAGTGCCTTGCAACTCTTTAATTTCAGCAGCTGCCATTTCCCGCAATTCTTCATCGCCAGCCGCCTCCTTCAAAACCTCTTGAGCACCTTCATAGTCTGATTGAGCTTTTTTCCAATCATCGTAGGCAAGAATTGTGGGCTCTAACGATGCCCGCGCCTTAGCAATTTTTTGAAACTCATCTGGATCTTTGGCTACATCTGGATCCGCTAAACGACGAGTAAGCTCTTCAAACGTTTGTTCAACCGACTTTAACTTATCGAGAAGGTATTGCTCAGCCATGGAATTCGCTCAACTATACGGGAGACTTACGCTAGGAATATAAGTCAACTAAAAAATATCCGAGGGACATAACCATCCCTCGGATTTCAATGACATTATTAGCGGCTAACCTTCGTCGCTCTTGTTGCTATCGTCAGCCATGCCATATTTACGGAGGAATCGTTCTACACGACCTTCCGTATCAATGATCTTCTGGGTACCAGTATAGAAAGGATGATTACCAGACCAAACATCCACATGGAGCTCGGGCTTAGTAGAGCCCACTGTCATAATTAGCTTACCGTCGCAGTACACCTTTGCCTCGGGATACCACTCGGGATGAATATCAGCTTTTGGCATTGTTCTTATCCGGGTAGTGAAAAAATAAAAAAGCTTGTTTTGAAAATCGACTTAACGCTTAGAGAACTGAGAAGCTTTACGGGCTTTCTTCAGACCATACTTCTTACGTTCCTTACAACGAGGATCGCGAGTTAAGTAACCTTCAATTTTGAGGGGAGACCGGTTAGAAGGATCTAACTCACACAGTGCGCGAGCCACACCCAACTTGATGGCATCGGCCTGACCTGTCAAACCACCGCCTCGAACATTCACGAGAACGTCGTAATCAGACTCCAAGCCCAGTGTCTCTAAAGGGGCTTTTGTAGCAGACAGATAAGCGGCATTATTCTGTAAATGCTCTTCGCCGGGCTTACCATTCACCATCAGCTTGCCGTCGCCAGGCACTAGACGAACACGAGCAACAGCGGCCTTACGACGACCAGTACCCCAGTAAACAACGCGATCAGATTGTCCTTCTGACATTTGATTTTATACTCCTTCAAAGCTGCGAAATAGATTAAAGATTAACTGTCTCAGGTTGCTGAGCCTGATGCGGATGCTCAGGACCTGCATACACCTTCAAGTTGGTAAACAACTTGCGGCCTAAGGCATTCTTAGGCAACATGCCTTTTACTGCTTTTTCAATAATGCGCTCAGGGATACGAGCCTGTAGCTGCTCAAACGTTTCAACTTTCATACCGCCGGGACGTCCAGAATGACGGCGATAAAGCTTTTGCTCTCGCTTTCTTCCAGTAACACTCACCTTTTCAGCATTGATAACAATGACAAAATCCCCTGTATCCATATTGGGGGTAAAGGTAGGCTTGTTTTTACCTCGCAGGATGCTAGCAATCTCAGTCGCTAAACGACCAAGGCGCTTATCAGTAGCATCGACGATGTACCACTTTTTCTCAATCTCTTGAACAGGAGGAATGTAAGTCTTAAACATGCTTAGGCTTTGATATCAATGAACTGGATAAAAAGGCGGCCATTCAGGAAAATTGTCAGGCTATATCTTACAAATACTCACAGCATTTTAGACAGCCATATCCTTGGCACTAGAATGCAGCGTTAGCTGGGGTTGGGTATCAAACCAAGCATCCGATGCAAAGGGAAAGTGGTCATAACCTACCCGCAACAGGCAAAGTCCACGAGCAGGAGCAGCATGTTTTACCAAGTCACGACGTCTTGACTGCCAAAGTTCTGTAAAGGCCACAGGACTCATACGGCCCCGGCCCACCATGACTAGCAAGCCCATTACCAGACGTACCATGCCGTAGAGAAAACCAGCAGCCTGCAGCTCAACTTGAACAAACGGTCCACGGCGAAGGCACTTAGCCACCTGCAACTCAACCCAAGAATGGGAACGGCTAGAGCCCGCACGGTGAAACGCGGCTAGATCATGATACCCCACCATTGGGGTTAATGCTGCCTGCATTAGCTGTTCGTCCAAAGGTTCATGATAAAAATGCCATGCATAGGGGCGAATAAAAAGGTTGGGATAGGTATCGGTATAGATGGTGTATCGATACCGTCGCCATTGGGCAGAATACTGAGCATGCCAATCATCCGGGACATGTGCTGAAGCTCGAATCACAATATCTTCACTTAAGCGATGATTGAGAATCGCAGCCCAGCGATATGCGGGAATTACCTTAGGAGCATCAAAGTGAGCCACCTGAGCAGCGGCATGCACCCCCGTATCTGTTCGCCCTGCGCCATGAATAGTTACTTTATATTCAAGCAACAACTCTATAGCGGCTTCAATTTCTCCCTGTACCGTACGCTTCTCCGGCTGACGTTGCCAGCCATAGAAGTGGGTGCCTTGATACTGAACAACAATAGCTACTCGCTGAGTTCCTTGAGCATCTTTGGATACAGCTGAAAGCTGTTTGGCAAGCGTACGATCGGCCATTGAGATAATTAAGTAAGCTCAATAATGGCCATTACGGAGTTGTCCCCACGACGACTAACAGTACGCACAATGCGTGTATAGCCACCTTTTCTCTCGGCATAACGGGAAGGAGCTTGCTCGAATAGGGCATGAACAAGATCCTTGTCATACATGTATCCCATGGCACGACGACGGGCTGGCAAAGACCCTTCTTTAGCCAGGGTAATCATCCGTTCTGCTTCAGAACGAACAGCCTTGGCGCGAGTCAGGGTAGTTTTAATCCGACCATGACGAATAAGCTCAGTCGTTAGCGATCGCAACAAAGCACGGCGCTGGTCAGCAGGTTTGCCCAAATGGGGCGTACGACAACGATGACGCATTACTTCTCCTCGGTTAGTTAAACAAGAAAAAACCGAAGCCTGGGGCTCCGGAAAAAATTGGCCTGAAAAAATTCGAGGCCAACAAAAAATCTAGGAAGACTTAGCTGGCTTTTCTAACGGCAGGGTAATTCCCAAGCGATAGTGCAAAGCTTCCACAACCTCTTCTGCGGACTTCTGACCAAAGTTCTTGATCTCTAAAAGATCCTCTTGGCTGTAATCCAGCAAGTCAGATACAGAATTGATCTGGGCACGCTTCAGACAGTTGTAAGCACGAACAGAAAGCTGAAGCTCTTCAATTGGAATTTGATACGTTGTATCTTCTTCCTTAACGTCCTCATCGCGCTTAGGCTCAAGCGTTACATCCTTAAGCGGGCTAAACAGATCCACCAACACGTCAGCCGCCTGACTCATAGCCTGCTGGGGAGTCAGACTCCCATTGGTAGTCACTTCCATGATTAAACGATCCTTGGGCTGATCGGCCCCCACAATCGTTTCTTCCACAGAATAATTTACCTTGCGGACAGGCATGAAAATAGCGTCGATCTGCATAAAGTCTAATGCAGTCGCTTCGTCACGATTATTCCTAACCGAACGATAACCATGACCATTTTCTACTCGAAATTCCATTTCGAGGGTATGGCCTTGGGCTACGGATGCAACGTAATGATCTGGATTTATAAGTTCAACTTCAGCCGGCAGCTCAAAATGCGCAGCAGTTACTGTAGCAGGACCTTGCACAGCCAAACGACCAATTTGCGGCTGATTGGTATAGGTCTTAAGAACGACTTCCTTAAGGTTGAGAATAATATCTAACACATCTTCACGAACGCCCGGAATAGTCGCAAATTCATGATTTGCTCCTGCCATCCGCACTGCCGTGATCGCCGCCCCTTCTAAGTTGGATAGCAAAACCCGCCTTAGGGAATTACCAACCGTAATACCTTGACTACGCTCCAGGGGTTCGATGACAAACCGACTAAATTGGCTCTGGTCATCTTCAACAATTGACTCTACGCATTCAACTTGAAACTGTCCCACTGCAGTAACCTCTCTTATATCGCTAGTGCCTCACGGCGACTCCGTCAGATAACAGACTCCGATTGTTTAGACGCGGCGACGCTTTGGTGGGCGGCAGCCATTGTGAGGGATCGGGGTGACATCACGAATCAACGTAATCTCTAAACCCGCTCCTTGAAGCGCACGAATAGCCGTCTCACGGCCAGCACCAGGGCCGCTAACCATTACTTCGACCTGTCGCATCCCCTGATCCATAGCTCTACGGGCAGCACTGTCAGCCGCAGTTTGAGCCGCAAAAGGAGTGCCTTTTTTGGCCCCCTTAAAACCGCTAGAACCCGCTGAAGCCCATGAAACCGCATCACCTTTAGTATCGGTAATGGTCACAATGGTGTTGTTGAATGTTGATTGAATATGAACAACACCATTGGGGACATTTTTCTTGAGCTTACGCCCACCCGAGCGTTTTACGCCTTTTGCCATAATTCGTGTCTTCCGAAAACGTTAACTCTTAAACTTTCACTCAGCACCAGAAATACAGATTTATTACCGGTACTGCATTTCACGCCAATTTCTGCGTGCAAAGCGACACTTAACTTCCAAGAGAAAAGCAAACACCTCACCCACAGACCATGTAAACACTACTTCTTAGCTGGCTTCTTTTTACCGGCAATAGCTAGGCGCTTACCACGGCGCGTACGGGCATTTGTGCGAGTACGTTGACCACGAACAGGCAAACCTAACCTGTGACGTCGTCCTCTGTAGCAGCCAATGTCCATTAGCCGCTTAATGTTCATACTTTCCCAACGTCTCAGATCACCCTCGATCTGATAGTCGCCTTCTACAACTTCGCGCAATTTGGCGACATCGCTATCTGCCAAATCTTTAACGCGAATATCGGCATTGACCCCAGTCTTTGCCAAAATTTCCTTAGATCGACTAGGACCAATACCGTAGATATAGGTCAAACCAATCTCAATGCGCTTATCCCTGGGTAGGTCAACGCCCGCAATACGTGCCACCGTGCTTTCTCCCTAGCTTATTGTTTTGCAGTCAAACTGCTGCAATTGAACCAATTGCCAATCACTGAATTGAATCGAAATAATCAGTCAAACCTGTTACAGCGCCTAACCCTGACGTTGCTTATGCTTAGGGTTAGAACAAATCACCATTACACGACCGCGCCGACGGATCACCCGGCACTTGTCGCACATCTTCTTGACGGATGCCCGTACTTTCATGCTGAAAATGTAATAAAAATTGCCTACAGAAGTGTAATCGTAGCAAATAGATTCACAAGCAGTCAATTAATTTTCATTGCGAACATTTGATAGCTCGTTATACCTTTGCTAGCCCCCTTTAGCTAAAGGCGCATATGGGCAAGCCACAACAAAAAAGCTGCGGCAATTAATTACCGCAGCTTTGTGTTGTGATTGTTAGCGCTTAGGCCTAATATCCATTAGGCCTAATGGATATTAGGTTAGGCTTCTCGGCGGAGTGCCAGTTCTACTTGCTTAAACTCTTGCTCTAAACGGGTTTTGAGCTTTTGAGGAATGGGACGATTGGGATAGGAACTGTAATGACCAGCCAAGGCATTCAGAGCGGTTTGCATAGTCGCAAACGAACTCAGGCTGGAAGCGGAAGCAGAACGACGATAGCGCGCAGAGAAGGAGTTGATTGTCTGTCTTGCTTGAGAACGCATTTCGGGCAGGTTCGGAGCATCGGCTGGTAAATCAATCACCGTTCTCAACGTCGCAACTACGTCTATAGCATCTTGACGATAGTTACCGCTCAAACCGTCGGCTCCCATCCCATCACCACCGCAGCCGGTGAGGCCTAAAAGCGCCACCAGGGTGAAGGCAAACAAACGAGACAGAATACGTTTCATAAAATCTATATCCCAATTGAAGAGGGTTCCACTTCTGTGTGTATAGCCCATGGGCCACTGTTGTTCATATTATCTGAATGGGGGCCAAGACAGAAATTTTCACTGGAGAGCTGTCTAACTAACCAAACAACTAAGCTGGAAAAATACGCAGTCTGCGGTTAGGTTCATCGCCAAAACTTAAAGACTTCAATCGATAGTGCTCAGCTAGCTCATGCTGCATCTTGCGAATTTTGGCGGAGCGAGGCAATAGCTCTACGGGTTGACCTTTGGGGATCACAATCTGTTCGACCGCCAATCTAGCTTCTTCCAACGCTTCCAGCTCATCATCTGCACCTTGACGCGTAAACAGAGATAGATCGATGGCTTCGGCCTGGTCTCGCGGATCAATATCTAACAACCGCTGAAGAGCTCTGGTAATTTGCGGAATGGTATTGGACTTGACGGTGTAGATCGGCAGCTGACGTGATTTAGCGATGGTTTTGAGTTTGGAGTGATTGCGCACGTGCGATCGCAGTGCCAAAACAGCCTCCGCAACACTTAGCTCTTTAGTCACAGACACCGGGAGCTTCAAGGTATCAATCACATGATGTAACTGCTCCCGACTGATCCCATAGGGGTAAATGGGCACCAAATCCTCACCATTAGGCCCTACAGGCGTAGACAGTTCTAAATCTGACGTATCTAACTGCTGATCTAACAGAGCTTGAAAGTCATCTGTTGCAGCCGGAGCACTCGTCAAAGAGGTTGGCCCCGTCAAGGTGCCAGCTAAAGGAGCTGCTGTCTGCACTGGCTTCATATGCCCGGCTTCTCGCCACCCTCGCTTTGCAGGCCGTCTGGCCGTTGTACGACGCTGACTCGGCACCTCAGGTAGCTCATGGGTAATCAAAACCTTGCCATTTTCGCCCACGGTGCGAATTTGAGTTTCAGGCAACCGCCTCCTTAACAAGTGATCCACCGTAGTCGAAACATCCTCATGGACCACCCATCGCTGCCGCTCTAGCATTTCAATAGCCATATCAAACGTAGGCGGAGCTTTGCGCTCGAGCACACTCTTCTGACTCCCACGGCGGCGAGCCTCATCATCTCCTAGGGTCACCGTCTGAATGCCCCCCACCAGGTCAGCTAATGTGGGGTTTTTAATCAAGTTTTCCAATTGATTACCGTGGGCAGTGCCGACCAATTGCACGCCCCGCTCAGCAATCGTACGCGCTGCTAACGCCTCTAATTCAGTGCCAATTTCATCAATGATGATCACTTCTGGCGTGTGGTTTTCCACGGCTTCAATCATCACCTGATGCTGGAATTCGGGCTTCGCAACCTGCATCCGGCGAGCACGGCCAATGGCAGGGTGAGGAATATCACCATCCCCGGCAATTTCATTGGACGTATCAATAATCACCACACGTTTGTCAAGATCATCGGCTAATACCCGAGCCATCTCACGCAGGGCAGTGGTTTTCCCCACACCAGGACGGCCCAAAAGCAGAATTGATTTCCCAGATTCCACCAAATCGCGAATCATTTCCACTGTCCCGAAAACAGCACGGCCCACACGACAGGTTAAGCCAATGATGTCTCCAGCTCGATTCCGCATAGCGCTGATGCGATGTAGCGTCTTTTCAATGCCAGCGCGATTATCCCCACCAAACGCTCCTACACGCTCGATGCAATGCTCTAAATCTGCCTTAGAAATCACCTGATCCGATAGATAATCGGCCTTCCCCGGAAAGCGAGCTTCAGGACATCGCCCCAAGTCAAGAATCACTTCGATGAGCTGATGGCGTTGAGGATGATTGCTCAATGGTTGGCTCAACTGAGCAGGCAAAATGCTCAGGAGCTGCTCCAAATCGTCATACCCAGAGGAATTTTTCTCAGACACGTTAGAAGACGTTGAGGGCGGCACAGCTTGATAGTCGTCTGAACGAACCATAGAGTCAGCAATGAAACAGAAAACTTAGCAACGGGAAGCATTTTGTGGCAGCAGGTTGCAGCCAGGTCCCTTAACCGATCAATTCACACCTCAGCCGTCAAGGTGGCAGGGGGGCCGCAGCCACTTGAGAGCTGTAGCCGTAGTGATGCAACGACTGCACAATCTCTGGGCGATGCCGCGCACCTGGTTTAATTTGACCCACAAGGTCACAAGCCACCCCAACTTGCTGCCATAACTTTTCCGGGCAAGTTTCCAAGGGCTCATCACCAACGTCTACCAAGCTACGGGCATAGCTGCCATAGGCAATGCCATGGATCCTTTCAGCGACTGTAGGCACCGCATCAGCCCCGTGCAGATGCTTTAGTAAACCGAGCGATCGCAACTTAGAGACCGTGTAATGATTGGTGCCACCCGCCAATTGAACATAGCCAGGTAAACCAGCCTTTAAAACTTTTTGGGCCAGACGAATCGTAGCGTGGGTGGTCCCCCGTCCAATATCCCCGCTCATCGGGCGACCATCCGTCTGCCAGATCAAACACTTGGGCTTAGGTTCCATGGCTCGATACAAATCCCTCAAATAGTCTGCAACACTTACATCACAGACATCGCTTTCGGGGCAACTCACCGC
This sequence comes from Leptothoe kymatousa TAU-MAC 1615, assembly GCF_018739865.1. Classification (GTDB taxonomy): domain Bacteria; phylum Cyanobacteriota; class Cyanobacteriia; order Phormidesmidales; family Phormidesmidaceae; genus Leptothoe; species Leptothoe kymatousa. The sequence goes on from NZ_JADOER010000007.1 coordinate 72,751, forward strand.
CACCACCTGGAAGTGCGGGATATACCCAGCCAATCGACGCCATAACGCTTGAAATTCGGCCTGTCGACCCACACGAGTATGAATTTCAACGGCATCAACATGGGGTACCAAATCAGGCAGCACTGCATCCACAGAAACCTGAAACGCATGTTCTTCCAAAGCACCATGGGGGCAAACGGGCAAACAACGACCGCACCCGTAGCAACGCTCTGGCAAGACCCCCAACCGACCTTCCCGAAGTTGCGCTAAGGGTAAAATTGCCTCAGCGGGGCAGACCTGCTCACACGGTCTTAAACAATCGCTTGGGCATTGCCGCACATCAAACCAAGCCTTGCGAAAATGAGGGTCTTGCCCGTCATTAAAACTCACCATCAGCAAAGGGGCAGCTCGTTTGAGCAAGCCCCTTGAGGCAGCAATACCCCGACGAGCCGCACGCACAATGGCCAGGTCAGCAGCAACGTCAATACAATCCACACCAGCCAAGCTATAAACCAGGGCTAAATTTCGCACCCGCGGAATATCTTGATAGCTAGCGCCACAAATAAGCTTGAACCATTGCCCTAACCTGAGGGATCTAACAGAATCGTGAGGAATAGTCACCCACCTATACTTTCGCCAATAGAGCCAGCAAATAACTGAGTCTAAAACTTTATTTATTATAGAACAGATGTTCTTGGCCGGTGGCCATTAGGCAGACTGAACAGAGTCCTTCAGTGGAAACCATTTGAAGACGCGCTCCCCACCCAGTTCAACCACAACCTTGATCCGAGTATCTGCCTCGCATAGGGCCACCAAATAAGCCAACTCCTGGCTAGACAGAATATGGCCTTCAATCAACCACAGAACAATACCTTTCATGCCAGGGGCCATGCGCTCTAACCGATAATCAAGCACCGGCGGCACAAAATAACGATCCCCGACCGCTGCTTGGCCATTGCTCTTCTTACCGAGATGGGGTGGCCGAACACCATGCACATCGCGCAGGTAGGCCGACAAATCCCCTAACCCACGAGCACTGAGATGCAGACTCTCATAACCAGTGGCTCGCATACGTCGCTGATAGCGACCTTCAAAACCGCCTTCTAAAGGCACCCGCACAGCTAATGCGCCATTACTTTCTAAGTCGCGAACAAATCGATTGCCGAGTACAAGTAATCCCATAGACCTATGCGAACAGCGCCATAACTAACTCATTCACTAAATATAGTAATGCCGTTATCAGCCACCTCCTATAAAAAAGCAAAGAATTAATTGAACGAAGTTACTCCTCTTCGGGGTACTGTCCTCCAAAAGCCGTCCAAAAATCGTCAAGATATGGCCCGTCACTAAATCTACGCAAGCACATCAAACGGACCAAGCCCAATGTGTAGGTGCTTCTACGTTAGCCAGGGCACGAATGCACTACTCGAAAAATCAAGCTAAAAGTTATTTTCAAAAAACAATGGACAATCGCAACGAATCTCTGTAGGATTAGAGACCGTTGCTAATTTAGAAACTGAGCAATTTGCTTAAGTCTAAGGCATCGAATTGGGCTCAAAAGGATTAGCCACAGTTGCATAGATATTTCAACTGCAACGTGCACCCTAGCCATTTCAGTGAAGTATTCAATCAAATACGGTTGAATTTCCAGAGAATCATGGGATCTTGTGTTCTGGTTTCTCTGGGTTCTTGCTCCCGCTGTGAAAAAACAAGGAGCAAAAATTGCTGGCTGTCTATTTAGTTAGCAATTGACGTTAGTTGGAGATTGATTGTGTCTGTCGGTATTCTCGGGACAAAGCTGGGAATGACTCAGGTGTTTGATGACGATGGCAACGCTGTGCCAGTTACAGTCATTCAAGCCGGTCCCTGTGTTGTTACTCAAGTCAAAACACAGCAAACCGATGGCTACTGCGCCGTGCAGATTGGCTATCAGGAAGTAGCAGAAAAATCATTGAATAAGCCGAAATTGGGTCACCTAAAGAAGTCAGGTGCGCCTAATTTGCGTCATTTACGCGAGTATCGCCTGGATGACAGTTCATCATTTGAACTCGGTCAAACCTTAGCAGCGGACATCTTCGAAGCCGGGCAATTGGTAGATGTCTCCGGTAAGAGCATTGGTAAAGGGTTTTCGGGCAACCAAAAGCGTCACAACTTTAAGCGGGGTCCTATGACCCACGGTTCCAAAAACCACCGTCTTCCAGGTTCAATCGGTCCAGGAACCACTCCAGGCCGTGTTTATCCTGGCAAGAAAATGGCAGGGCAACTGGGTAATGTGCAAGTCACAGTACGCAAGTTATCGGTTGTCAAAGTTGACAGCGATCGCAACGTCTTATTGGTGAAAGGCGCTGTCCCTGGAAAACCAGGCGCATTGTTAAATATTGCCCCTGCAAATATTGTTGGCAATAAAAAGAAGTAAGGGGGCGAAACACTCATCATGGTTGATTGCGTAGTAAAAGATTGGCAAGGCTCTGATTCAGGCACTGCAACCCTGGATCTAAAAGTCGCTCAGGAAGATAACGCTGCTCACATTGTGCACCGGGCAATTCTGCGCCAAATGCATAATTCTCGTCAGGGCACGCTTTCGTCCAAGACACGTTCCGAAGTGCGCGGTGGTGGACGTAAACCTTGGCGTCAGAAAGGCACTGGTCGTGCACGCGCTGGTTCGAATCGTTCTCCTCTATGGCGTGGTGGTGGTGTCATCTTTGGCCCCAAACCCCGCGATTTCGAGATCAAAATGAACCGCAAGGAGCGTCGTCTAGCTCTTCGCACAGCATTTCAGAGCAGAGTTGATGACATGGTCGTCGTTCAAGACTTTGCAGACCAGTTGTCAGAACCCAAAACAAAAGAGGTTCTTTCAGCCATGGAACGTTGGGGCATCGAATCAGGCAATAAGGTTTTGATGATCGTAGCCGAGAAGAACGAAACTGTTTATCGTTCCGTACGCAATGTAGAAAAGATCAAACTCATTTTGGCTACAAACCTCAATGCATACGACATTGTGCTAGCCGATAAGTTAGTAGTCACAGCTGCAGCTCTAGAGAAAATCCAGGAGGTATACAGTGCCTAAAGCAATTGACTCCAGAGATTTACCAGATATTGTGCGTCGGCCTATCATCACCGAAAAAGCAACGTTGAATCTGGAAAATAACCAATACACGTTTGATGTTGCACCTAAAGCAACCAAACCGGAAATAAAGGCAGCTGTTGAAGCTTTATTCGAGGTCAAGGTTACTGGTATTAGCACCATGAACCCACCTCGTAAAAAGAAGCGTCTTGGTCGATTCATCGGTTATAAGGCTACATACAAGAGAGCGGTTGTAACCCTTGCTGAGGGAGATAGCATTCCCCTCTTCCCAGATGTCTAATAACGGCCTTAGCACTAATTATAAGTTTGCAGATTAAATCATGGGAATTCGTACTTATCGGCCTCTAACTCCAGGAACTCGTGAGCGCAGTGTTTCTGACTTTTCAGAAATCACTCGGAGTAAGCCGGAAAAGAAACTAACGCGCTCGATTCACCGTCCTAAAGGCAGAAATAATCGTGGTGTAATCACCTGCCGTCATCGCGGAGGTGGACACAAACGGCTTTATCGCATTATCGACTTTAAGCGTGATAAGCGAGAAATGACCGCTGAAGTACTGTCGGTTGAATACGATCCCAATAGAAATGCTCGTATTTCATTGGTTCAGTACGAAGACGGGGAAAAGCGATACATCCTTCACCCAGTTGGATTAGCTGTAGGTTCAAGCATTATTGCTAGTCCTGAGGCACCTTTGGAAGTAGGTAATGCATTACCTCTACATAAGATGCCCCTGGGTACTTCAGTCCATAATGTTGAGCTATATCCAGGGAGAGGGGGACAAATTGTTCGTGCCGCTGGAGCCTCTGCACAGGTTATGGCGAAAGAAGGCGGGTATGTCACCCTTAAACTACCTTCTAGTGAAGTTCGCATGGTACGCCGTGAGTGCTATGCCACCATTGGGCAAGTGGGCAACGTCGAAGCTCGCAACGTCACCCTTGGTAAAGCTGGACGCAAACGCTGGCTAGGAAGACGTCCCGAGGTTCGCGGTAGTGTAATGAACCCGGTTGACCACCCCCACGGTGGTGGTGAAGGTCGTGCTCCTATTGGCCGTAGCGGGCCGGTAACGCCTTGGGGTAAGCCAGCGCTGGGTTACAAGACACGCGACAAGAAAAAATCCAGTTCATCGCTTATTGTTCGTCGTCGCCGTCGTTCCTCCAAACGTGGTCGTGGTGGTCGCGATTCATAACGCTGCAATGTAGCGGTGATGCTCTGAAAAATCCTTGTTATTCATCCAATTGTTTTTAGACTGGCGCAATTATGGCTCGCTCTCTCAAAAAAGGTCCTTTTGTTGCAGATCATCTGCTCAAAAAGATTGAAAAACTCAATGCAAAAGGAGACAAGCAGGTTATCAAAACCTGGTCTCGTGCTTCAACAATCATTCCACAGATGATTGGTCACACTATTGCGGTTCACAATGGCCGTCAGCATGTTCCCGTATATGTCAGCGAACAAATGGTGGGTCATAAACTCGGTGAGTTTGCTCCCACCCGCACGTTCCGAGGGCATGTCAAAAGTGATAAAAAAGCGAGACGTTAGGGAGGTTTGTCATGGTTGAAATTGATAGTAGTAATCAGGTCAAGTCTGTCGCTCGCTACATTCGTATGTCACCCCATAAGGTGCGCCGAGTGCTTGACCAAATTCGTGGCCTCTCGTATAGAGAAGCATTGATCATTCTTGAATTTATGCCATACAGAGCCTGTGAACCTATTTTGAAGGTTCTGCGCTCTGCCGTTGCCAATGCAGAACATAACAATGGCATGGATCCAGTGGACCTATACATCAGTGAGGCTTTTGCTGATCAAGGTCCCGTATTAAAGCGTTTCCGCCCTCGTGCCCAAGGCCGTGCTTACCAAATCCGGAAGCCGACTTGTCACATTACTATCGCTGTTGCGCCTGGCTCCCCTAGCTAGAGCAAAATTTGTCACTGTTAACTCTGTATAAGGTAGAAGTCTGTGGGACAGAAAATTCACCCAATTGGATTCCGGCTTGGCATTACCAAGGAACATGCTTCCTGTTGGTATGCCGATTCAAGGCAATATCCTGGCCAATTGCAGGAAGATCATACTATTCGCCAGTTCATTGAAAAGACCCTCAACAATGCCGGCATTTCTGATATCAAAATTGCCCGTAAGGCTGACCAAATTGATTTAGAAGTACATACGGCTCGCCCGGGTGTGGTGGTTGGCCGCGGTGGAACCGGCATTGAATCGTTGCGGGCCGGATTACAAAAGAAACTGAAGGATAATACGCGTCAGATTCGCATCAACGTGATTGAGGTTGCCCGCGTTGATGCAGAAGCTGCCCTAATTGGCGAGTACATTACTCAACAGTTGGAACGCCGCGTCTCTTTCCGTCGTGTAGTACGACAAACTATTCAGCGAGCTCAGCGAGCCGGTGTTGAAGGGATCAAAATTCAGGTTAGCGGTCGTCTAAATGGCGCTGAGATTGCGCGAACTGAATGGACTCGTGAGGGTCGCGTACCTCTCCATACACTGCGAGCCAACATTGATTATGCATACAAGACCGCACAAACTACCTATGGAATTTTAGGTATCAAGGTCTGGGTATTCAAGGGAGAGATCATCCCAGGGCAGGAAGAAAAGCCTCAACCTGCAAATAATCAACCACGTCGTCGGCAACCACGTCGTCGGCAGCAGTTCGAGGATCGCTCCAACGACTCTTAATTCTGATCTGTCTGTAGCTATTTAGCCTGTTTAAGCACCATGCTGAGCCCTAGAAGAACAAAATTTCGTAAGCAGCATCGCGGCCGAATGCGCGGTATGGCCCACAAGGGTAGCACCATTACCTTTGGTGACTACGCTCTGCAAGCCACCGAATGCTCATGGATGACATCCCGCCAAATTGAAGCGGCTCGTCGTGCCATGACCCGATATGTAAAACGTGGCGGAAAAATCTGGATCCGCGTATTTCCCGATAAGCCTGTGACTATGCGTCCTGCCGAAACCCGTATGGGTTCTGGTAAAGGTAACCCTGAATTTTGGGTCGCTGTCATTAAACCAGGCCGGGTAGTTTTTGAAATTACAGGTGTTCCTGAAGAAATTGCACGTGAGGCGATGCGCTTAGCTTCCTTCAAGTTGCCATTCAAAACTAAGTTCATCGCTCGCGAAGGATTGGAGGACTAAGCAATGGCACTTTCTAAGGCAAAAGACCTAAGAAAGCTAAGTGATGATGAGCTTTCTACCGAGATTTCTAGTTTGAAGCGAGAACTGTTTGATCTACGTTTCAATTTGGCCACTCGCCGGATGGAAACCGGGTTTCATCAGTTCAAGCATGCTCGTCGCAAACTTGCGCAACTAATGACTATCGAGCGTGAGCGCCAGCTCAAAGCTAGTGTGGCCAGTAATAGTGAAGATACAGTAGCAAGTGGCGAGGAGTAGTAAATAGCTATGGCAGCGAAGGAATTAACAGGACGCGTTGTTAGCGACAAAATGGACAAAACAGTCGTTGTGGCTGTTGAGAATCGTGTACCCCATTCTAAGTATCAAAAAATCGTTGTTCGTACTAAAAAGTACAAAGCGCACGATGATACCAATGAGTGCAAGGCCGGGGATATTGTTCGTATCCGCGAAACCCGACCTCTAAGTCGCACAAAGTGCTGGGTTGTTGCCGATATTTTAGGTCGTTCTGAGAAAGTGTAAGGGAACCAACCAATGATTCAGCAGGAAACATATTTAAATGTAGCGGACAACAGTGGTGCACGTAAGTTGATGTGTATTCGTGTCCTGGGTGGAAATCGCCGCTACGCTAGCGTAGGTGACGTGATTATCGCAGTTGTAAAAGATGCGTTACCCAACATGGCTGTGAAAAAGTCAGATGTTGTGCGCGCTGTTGTCGTACGAACCAAGAAAAATCTTCGTCGCAGCAGTGGCATGAGTATCCGTTTTGATGACAACGCAGCTGTGTTGATTAACCCCGACAATAATCCCAAAGGCACACGTGTTTTTGGGCCAGTAGCTCGTGAGCTAAGAGACCGAAACTTTACCAAAATCGTTTCATTGGCACCGGAGGTATTGTAAGTAGTGGCTAGTAAAGATCCTGTGCGTCACAAGATGCACATCAAAAAGGGTGACACTGTACAAGTTATCACCGGCAGAGATAAGGGCAAAGTCGGTGAAGTTACAGATGTTTTGCCTAAGAAAAGTCAGGTAGTTGTGGAAGGCGTTAATATTCGCACAAAGCACGTTAAGCCTAGACAAGAAGGTGAATCAGGCCAAATTGTTACATCCGAATTCCCTATTCATAGTTCGAATGTAATGCTTTATTCCAAAAAGGAAAAAGTAGCTAGTCGTGTTGGTCATACCTTCACAGACGACGGCCGTAAAGTTCGCATCTTGAAAAAGACAGGCGAAATCATTGATTAGACAAACCGTTGTCCCTGACCAAGCCCAGGGAAAGGAAAGAAAACATGGCCGAACAGCTCAAAGATTTTTATAACACTAAAGTTGTTCCCAAGCTTATGGAACAGTTTGAGTATCAAAACGTACACGAAGTACCGAAAGTGCTCAAAGTTACTGTCAACCGTGGCTTAGGGGAAGCATCCCAAAATGCGAAGGCATTAGAGGCCTCGGTGAGCGAGGTGGGTGTAATTACGGGTCAGCGACCTGTCATCACACGCGCAAAGAAAGCGATTGCTGGATTTAAGATCCGTCAGGGCATGCCAGTAGGCGTTATGGTTACTCTTCGCGCAGAGCGAATGTACGCATTCCTAAATCGCTTAATCAATTTAGTACTGCCTCGTATCCGAGATTTTCGAGGGGTAAGTCCTAAAAGTTTTGATGGTCGCGGCAACTATACCTTGGGATTACGAGAGCAGTTAATTTTTCCTGAAGTTGACTACGACAGTGTCGATCAAGTTCGGGGTATGGACATCACAATTGTCACTACTGCCAAGACAGACGAGGAAGGGCGGGCCCTTCTGAAAGAACTAGGAATGCCGTTCCGGGATAGCTAAGGTTTATACGAGAGAGAAATATGGCGTCTAACGATACGATTTCAGACATGCTGACGCGCATCCGAAATGCAAATCTTGCGCGGCATAGGACTGTCCAAATTCCATCTACCAAAGTTACCCGCAATATTGCAAAGGTGCTTCAGGAAGAAGGGTTTATTGGAGACACTGACGAGTCAACTGAAGGTGTCGCTCAAATGATTACTGTGAAGCTGAAGTATAAAGGCAAAACTCAGCAGCCTATTATCCGTAACTTAACTCGGGTTAGTAAGCCAGGTTTGCGCGTTTATTCCAGCTGTAAGGACCTACCTCGGGTATTAGGAGGTATTGGCGTTGCTATCGTTTCTACTTCGAGTGGCATTATGTCCGATAGGGATGCCAGAACTAAAGGAGTAGGAGGCGAGGTTCTCTGTTACGTCTGGTAATACATTTGTGTTTGTACTAGTTGTTTTCAAAGCCGTTTCTGGCTGTTAGGGAAGGATTCAAAATGTCTCGGATTGGTAAAAAGCCAGTGCCTGTCCCCTCAGGTGTAACCGTGTCTATTGATAGTCAATCGGTGATTGTTAAGGGGCCCAAGGGAGAGCTATCTCGCACATTGCCTGCGCAAGTGAGTGTTGCCCAAGATGGGGAAAAGATTGTTATAACTCGCCAGGATGATTCACGTCCGTCACGGGCTTATCATGGCTTGTCTCGCACCTTAATTGCCAATATGATTGAGGGCGTTTCTAAGGGGTTTGAAAAACGCCTTGAGATTAAAGGTGTAGGTTATCGTGCTGCGGTTAAGGGTAAAACTTTAACTATGAATCTGGGCTATAGCCATCCCGTTGAGTTCGAACCACCAGCCGGCATCGACTTTAAAGTCGAAAGCAACACTAATGTAATTATTAGTGGAATTGATAAGGAATTGGTTGGCACTATTGCCGCAAAGATTCGCGATGCGCGGCCGCCTGAACCTTATAAGGGTAAGGGCGTACGCTATCTCGGTGAGATGGTTAGACGTAAGGCTGGTAAGGCAGGGAAATAATTGACATGAAAGCTACACGTAAGCAATCTACCCAACGTCGCCACTCACGCATTCGTCGCCGGATCAAAGGCACTGCTGATCGGCCTAGATTAGCTGTCTATCGTTCCAATAACCATATATATGCTCAGGTTATTGATGATTATAAGCATCACACTTTAGCAGCTGCATCTACATTAGATGCGGACATCAAAGATGATGCTAGTGGAGCTACTAAGGATGCGTCCGCTAAGGTTGGTAAGCTAGTTGCTGAGCGCTCTTTAGAAAAGGGCATTAAGCAAGTGGTCTTCGACCGCGGCGGTAATTTATATCACGGTCGAGTTGCAGCTTTAGCAGAAGCGGCTCGCGAAGCTGGTCTGGATTTCTAGGACTTTTTAAAAGGTTTAAATCATGGCAAAAGAGCGTCGTAAAGGTAATAAGGGCAAAGAGAAAGATTCAGAATGGCAGGAACGTGTGGTGCAAATCCGCCGCGTTACCAAAGTTGTGAAAGGTGGTAAAAAGCTGAGCTTCCGAGCCATCGTGGTTATTGGCAATGAGAAAGGCCAGGTGGGTGTAGGCGTTGGCAAAGCTAGCGATGTTATTGGTGCCGTGAAGAAAGGCGTAGCCGATGGCAAAAAGAACCTGGTGGATGTACCGTTAACGAAATCCTATTCATTACCTCATCCTTCAACGGGTGAAGCCGGTGGTGCAAGAGTATTTATGCGTCCTGCAGCTCCTGGTACTGGTGTAATTGCTGGTGGTGCTGTCCGTACAGTCCTTGAATTGGCAGGCGTCCGAAATGTCTTAGCTAAGCAGCTAGGTTCGGGCAATCAACTCAACAATGCACGCGCAGCTGCAGATGCATTGGCTGCATTGAGAACCTTCTCTGAAGTAGCCAAAGAGCGAGGGGTGTCGCTCGAGAAGCTTTACGCTTAGGTTGGAAATAAAGGAATTTATTGGATTTAGAAAAATGAGATTAGAGGATGCTCAACCTAAAGCTGGTTCACGCCGCCGTCGTCGTCGTGTAGGTAGAGGTATTGCGGCAGGTCAAGGTGCCACCTGTGGCTTTGGAATGCGTGGCCAAAAGTCCCGTTCAGGTCGGCCTACACGCCCTGGCTTTGAGGGTGGTCAGCTTCCTTTATATCGCCGAATTCCGAAGCTTAAGCACTTTCCCATTGTTAATCAGAAAGTCTATACGGTTCTGAATGTTGCACGTTTGGCTGAATTGCCTGCGGGCACAGAAGTGACGTTAGAATCCTTAATGGAAGTAGGCATTATTACGTCTAACGATGGTCCCCTCAAGGTATTGGGCGATGGTGATGTTGCGGTTGCTTTAACTGTGAAGGCTGCTGCATTTACCAATAGTGCAAAATCTAAGATCGAGGCTGCTGGCGGCACCTGTGAAATCGTTGCATAAGCCTCTAAAATAAGTTTACGTATCGTAGCTGTACTTTGGGTTTTCGCCTGGGTGCAGCTTGTGTTTAATGAGAATTTAAAACTATGGTCGTCAGTCGAGGAAAGACACCCAGTGCTCAGGAAACCTTTTTGCAGATGGCTCAAGCAGCCGGTCTGCGTGGACGAATATTGGTGACCCTTGGCTTATTAGTGCTGGTGCGCCTGGGCATGTATATACCGGTACCTGGTATTGATCGTGTTGCTTTCTCGCAACAGGTTGATGCTGGAGGGTTACTGGGATTTCTAGACATCTTTGTCGGGGGTGGTTTATCCCTACTGGGAATTTTTGCCCTGGGAATTTTGCCCTATATTAATGCCTCCATCATCATGCAGCTGTTAACGGCTGCAATTCCTCAACTTGAAGACTTACAGAAAAATGAAGGAGAAGCTGGGCGCCGTAAAATTTCTCAGATTACACGGTATGTAGCGATGGGCTGGGCTGTGTTGCAGAGCACTTTGCTGGCTAGCTTTTTGCTTAGCCCTTTTGCCAATCAGCCTGGGATTCCTTTCATTGTGGAAACTGCGATCGCACTCACAGCAGGCTCCATGTTTGTCATGTGGGTAGGCGAGCTCATTACTGAACGCGGTGTAGGCAATGGCGCATCGTTGCTAATTTTCCTAAACATTGTTTCCTCACTCCCTCGCCTGCTAAATAGCGCAGTCATCGTTGCTCAAAACCCTAACTCTACAAGACAAGAGGTGGCGGGCATTGTGGTTGTTAGCCTTGTGTATCTAGCAATGGTCGTGGGTATTGTCTTCGTTCAAGAAGGCATGCGTCGCATTCCTATTGTTTCGGCACGACGTCAGGTTGGGCGCAAGCTCTATCTAGAAAAGAGCAACTATTTGCCCCTACGCCTAAACCAAGGCGGTGTGATGCCAATCATTTTCGCATCCGCAATTCTAGTGCTGCCACTGCAGGCAGCTCCTTACATTGCCAACACCCTGCAAAACCAAGGGGTGTCAGATTTTGTGAATAGTTTCCTGAGTCCAGGATCTCTCCCCTACAATCTGATGTACTTGGTAATGATCTTGTTCTTCAGCTATTTCTATGCATCGCTGGTCGTAGATCCTGAAGATATGTCACGGAACCTCAAAAAAATGGGAGCTAGCATACCAGGCATCCGCCCTGGTAAAGCTACCAGCGATTTCATTGGTAAGGTGTTGAACCGTTTAACCTTCCTTGGTGCGATTTTCTTAGGTGTGGTCGCTGTGGTACCAAGTATGGTGGAAAGTGGTTTACGCGTAACCGTTTTCCAAGGTTTAGGAGCGACGTCTCTGCTAATTCTTGTTGGTGTGGCAATCGACACTGCTAAGCAGATTCAGACCTATGTGATTTCCCAACGTTACGAAGGTATGGTGAAAAAATAGTGATCAGAATCATTTTTTTAGGCCCTCCAGGGGCCGGTAAAGGTACCCAAGCAGCAGTTATTTCCGAGGAATTCAGTGTTCCTCACATTTCAACTGGTGACATTTTGCGTGCAGCAGTTGCGGCTAAAACTGAGCTGGGGCAAAAAGCTGCGACCTACATGGATGCAGGTGAATTGGTTCCGGATGATTTGATTTTGGATCTGATTCGCAATCGCCTAAATGAAGAGGATGCATCTAAGGGCTGGATTTTGGATGGTTTCCCACGCAATGTCAGTCAGGCGAATTTTTTAGATAAGCTTTTGGCTGAAATTAGTCAGCCCTGCGAATGCGTCCTCAATCTTGAAGTGCCTGACGATATTTTAGTATCTAGGCTTTTGGCACGCGGTCGCAAAGATGATAACGAAGATGTTATTCGCAACCGACTGGAAGTTTATCGCCAGCAAACTGAGCCTTTGATTGAATATTTTAGGAATCGTCAACAGCTTGTATCGATTAATGGCCATCAGCCTATGGATGCAGTGGCGGCTGAATTGAAGCAGGTTCTGCAGGCTTAACAGATCCTACCCCTTAGACAGATACTTAGGAACTGATTGATCATATCCAAGGGTATCGTTTGTTACTCTTAGATCATCACCACCAGCGGATGAGCTTACTTCAGTTCGTCCGCTTTGTTTGCACTTTTAATCAAATTGAGGATAGCTAATTGTCTAAGCAAGATTTAATTGAAATGGAAGGGACTGTTACCGAATCTCTTCCTAACGCCATGTTTCGCGTTGATTTGGATAATGGGTTTAATGTACTAGCTCATATTTCTGGTAAGATTCGCCGCAACTACATCAAAATTTTGCCAGGGGATCGCGTTAAAGTTGAGCTCACTCCCTATGACTTAACTAAGGGTCGGATTACTTACCGTTTAAGGAAAAAGTAAATCTTTAAGCTACTTGAAACATACGCTTTTAGCCGCACTTTAACTGCCAAGAACTGCATCTAAAATTGGGGCTGGTCCAAAGCGAACTACGTCCGTGCAGGGAAGTCCGGTAGTTTTAGTCAGAGCGGAAATTGCATCTCTAGCTGTATTTTCATTTGCCTTAAAGGTATTGAGGGCAATGCCAACGACGCGAGGTGCGGTAAAGGTACCGCCTGCCGCTGCCACCGATTCATAGAGAGAGATGACCTTTTCTATGGAAGGGATTATAAAGTCTGGGAAGTGCTGAATATGTCCCAGACCAATTTTGTGTACCAATATTAGATGTGTTGGTTGGCTACCTCGTATGAGTGGCAAAGTTGCCGTCGAAGCTGGATTGAGCAGTGAACCCTGCCCCTCTATATAAAGCACATCGTTATTTTCACCATGGGATAAAACGGCCTGCTCCACTGCCCCCGATGCAAAATCGACACGTACAGCATCAAGGGCAATGCCTGGGGCACCTAGCATTAGGGCGGTCTGTCCCGTAGCAATGAGCTGAGAGGTTAAACCTTTAGCCTTAGTCGCACGATTGAGTTCGATGCAGGTGGACATTTTGCCTACGGCCATGTCGGTCCCCACAGCTAATATCCGTCGACAGGTCAGATGTCGAGCTTTGCCAGCCCCGACGGAAAGGCCTTGCGGTTCTTGGCGCATATCCCAAATCCACTGTTCAGGATATTGATTAGGGTTAAGGTGCTTCGTCAAACTGGGGTCGTCGTTGAAGTAGGTGTGGAGACCGTTCATAACGCTGAGGCCTGCTGCGATCGCAATGCGCACATCATTTACCCAAGGGTCTGGCAAGCGCCCACCCGATGGAGCCAACCCAATAGCCAAAACATCTGCCCCATAGGCCAACGCTTCTGACATGGTGGCCACAATGGGCACCTCACGCTCAATCCCCGTTAACTCCTGAACCGATTTGCCCGCGCAGGTTTCATCAACGACCACAGCAATCGGATTGTCACTGTAGCGTAGCAGCGCTAATCCCGTTTTTCCCTTTTCTCCAGTAATACCGTTGTGCAACAAAATGGCAATGCGATGGTGGGATTTTAGGTGCATGGGGAGTACGACATATGAGGTGAAACAGGGAGGTCTGAATTATGAGTTTTTTTATCTGATTTTTTTGTTCTATGTATAACGTTCTATTTAGAACAATTTAAAACTCAAATTTAAAACTCAAAACTTGAGGCTTAAGTTTTGAGGCTCAAAACCTAAGGCCCGTCGCCTAACAATGGATAGCCCAAAAGTCCAATGGCTGCCCCTAGTAAGATCAGCTTCCATGCCGTTACCTTAAAGCGAATCAGCCCAACAAGGGATGCGATCGCAAGCAAAATAGCCAGTCCTGACAAGACTAGGTTCATCTGCACAAACGCAACATGCCCCAGGGGAACCGCTGCGGCCAAAATAGCCCCCACAACAGCCGGCTTAATCCCCTTCAAACCAGCCTGTACCCAAGCATTCCGCCGCAAATGCACCAACAAGGGTGCCGCCAACATAATAAAGAGAAACGATGGTGTAAAAATCCCAATAGCAGCAACCAACGCCCCCAAAAAACCAGCCACTTTGTAACCAACAAAAGCGGCGGTTAAGACCACAGGCCCAGGACTGAGCTGGCCAATGGCCACGCCATTAATAAAGTCTGTGGTGGAGAGCCACCCCAACCGCTCCACCACTTCGAATTCTAAGAGGGGAATGATGACTAGCCCACCGCCAAAAATCAAAGTGCCAACTTGCAGGAAAAAAGTAAACAACGGCCACCCATAGCTCACAATTCGCTCATTACCCCAAAAATGAGTCTGCCCACTGACAACCAATCCTAAAGGCATAAAACTATGGAGGCGTAACCCCGCAGGTCCATATAGGCCCAGGCCCAATAGCCCCGCCAACAAAAAAACCATCGGCGTACTGAGGTCGCTAAAGACACTGGCCAGAAACGCCAAAATCACAATCCCAAAACTGAGCCAAGTCTGAATCGATTTGCGACCTAGCTTGTAACAAAAGCCCACAATGATCGCAATCATCACAGGCGCTAAACCAAAAAAGAGGGCCTGTAGCTGAGGTAGCTGCTGAAACTGAAAATAGGCCCAACTCAAACCCACCACGATAAAAAATGCCGGGGTAATAAAGGCGAGTCCGGCCACTAATGCACCGAGCCAACCCCCATAAACATAGCCGGTGTAAATGCCCATTTGGGTAGAGGCTGGCCCCGGCAACATTTCACAAATGGCCAGGCCATCACTAAATTCATCCGTATCTAACCAGCCCTTTTGGTCGACAGCTTCGTCACTGATCAGGGCAATGTGAGCCTGAGGTCCACCAAAACCAATTAGCCCAAGCTTGAGAAATAACAACGCTAGCTCTTGAAGCCTCATTAATTGGGCATTCATAGAAAAAATCCACTCTAATAGGTTTCTTTGATAGAATAGAGTCTATAAAAGAGAAGGGTACGATTTACAAACAACCGCTGCAACGAGGACTCAGCCGTGATTCATGCGACGCTCCATCAACTTAAGGTGTTTGAAGCCACTGCGCGCCACGGTAGTTTTACCCGGGCAGCTGAAGAACTTTATTTAACCCAGCCAACGGTTTCTATACAAGTCAAGCAGCTTACAAAAGCCGTAGGACTTCCACTTTTTGAGCAAATTGGCAAGCGTCTGTATCTAACCCAGGCAGGTAAAAAGCTGCTGGAAACCTGCCAAGAAATTTTTCAGGGATTAGCCCAGTTCGAAATGTCCATTGCGGACCTGAAGGGAATGAAGCAAGGCAAACTTAGCCTTGCGGTCATTACAACTGCAAAATACTTTGTGCCCAGGCTACTGGGGCCTTTTTGTAAGCGATACCCTGGCATTGATATTTCCCTCAAGGTGACTAATCACCAGAACATTCAAGAAAGAATGATCAATAACCAGGACGACCTGTTTATTTTTAGCCAACTGCCCAGCCAACCAGATCTCAAAACCTATCCGTTCCTAGATAATCCGCTAGTGGTTATTGCCCCCACCGATCATCCCCTAGCTAGCAAGAAAAATATTCCCATTAGCGCTTTGAATAATGAGCCATTTATTATGCGCGAACCGGGATCGGGTACCCGCGAGGCTGTGCAAAAATTATTTGCCGCTAATGATGTCGACGTGAAAGTCCGTCTAGAGTTGGGTAGCAATGAAGCGATTAAACAGGGTATTGCGGGTGGATTGGGAGTCTCTGTTCTGTCGCAGCATACGATTATTTCAGAAGGCACCAGTGGGGAATTTGCCATCCTCGATATAGAGGGATTTCCCATCCCTCGACAGTGGTATGTTGGCCATTTGGCTGGCAAGCAACTATCTGTAGTTGCTGAAAGCTTTTTAAAGTATTTACTAGAGGAAAGCCCCGCCCTCGCCAAGCAGTTCCTGCCAGGTTTGGGGCAGCCCATGTCTGGCAAAGAGGCAGCCCCTGTCGGCTAAGCCGCATCAAGCTGTCGTTGTCTGGCAACAGATTCAATATTGAAAAAAATAAAGGACAGGCAGTTTTGCCTGTCCTTTTATAGTCGAAAACCTATGTTCGCAAAAGGGAGGCGTAAGCCCCCGCTTTTATCAGCAGAATTAGGTGAGACCGGATAGCAACACCAAACCTAATACAGCTCCAAACACAATTAGTGCATAGAACTGCGCGCGACCTGTTTCGAGATACTTCAGACCTTCCCCCGTAATCAGGGTGAGGAACCCGGTTAGATTGACAATGCCATCAACTAATTTGATGTCTGTGATGAGGGCGACCTTAGCCAGCTTCCGGCTACCTTGGACAAACACGACATCGTAGATGTCATCGACGTACCACTTGTTGAGGGAGAAGTTGTAAAGAGGCTTGATTTTAGCTGCGATCGCACCCGGATCAACCACCTTCACCACATACATCAACACCGCCAAGGTAATCCCCACAACGGAGATTGCCACCGAGCTACCCGCCATGACCACAAACTCATGGAGGTCAAACTCCTCAGCCAGTTCAGCCACCGTAACCACTTCACCAGGCGCTGAAATAAACGCCTCAAAGTAGTTCGCAAAGGGCGTACCCATCAGACCCACCAACATAGAAGGCACCGCCAAAATCATCAGTGGCAGAGTCATTGTTAATGGCGACTCATGGGGCTCAGAAGCATGGTGATGATCGTCATGGCCATGGGCTTCTTCAGAGGTGGGCAATTCCTGAGTACTCATGGCACCAGGACCTAGGGAAGCGCCCATCGACTGTAAATGTTCGATGCGCAACTGCTCCTTAATGGATTCATTAGTACCGCGAAACTCCCCTTCAAATGTGGAGAAATACATGCGGAACATATAGAACGCCGTAATCCCGGCCGTCACCCAGCCAATGGCCCAAAGTAAAGGACTCACCTGAAATGTAGACCCTAGAATTTCATCCTTCGACCAGAAACCAGCAAAAGGAGGAATTCCAGAAATTGCCAGGGTGCCAATCAAAAATGTAATTGCCGTCATGGGCATATACTTGCGCAGGCCACCCATCAGGCGCATGTCCTGGGCGTAGGTTGGGTTATGCCCCACCACACCTTCCATGCCATGGATCACAGAACCAGAGCCGAGGAACAGCATGGCCTTGAAATAAGCATGGGTCATCAGGTGGAAAAGACCCGCACTGTAGGCCCCCACCCCCATGGCCATAACCATGTAGCCCAGCTGGGACATGGTGGAATAGGCCAAGCCTTTCTTAATATCGTTCTGGGTAATGGCAATGGTGGCTCCCATTAATGCCGTGAAGGCACCCACATAGGCAATGGTATTCATTGCAATGGGGATTTCTTCAAACACCGGGTACATCCGACCAATCAGAAATACACCAGCCGCAACCATGGTGGCCGCATGAATCAGGGCCGAAATGGGAGTGGGACCTTCCATCGCGTCAGGCAACCACACATGGAGTGGAAACTGAGCTGACTTGGCCATCGGCCCCATAAACACAAGGATGGCAAATAGCGCCGCGATGGCACCGGGCAAGGTGCCCACCTCTACCATGTGGGTGAGGCGCTCACCCATGATGTCAAATTCAAAGCTGCCAGTGGCCCAAAAAATGCCGAGCATACCAAGGAGTAGACCGAAGTCCCCCACTCGGTTAGTCACAAACGCTTTTTGGCAAGCATCCGCCGCCGGTTTGCGGTTGTACCAAAAACCAATGAGCAAGTAGGAGCACATGCCCACTAGCTCCCAAAACACATAAATTTGCACCAGGTTGGGGCTCAAAACTAAGCCCAACATGGAAAAGCTAAATAGACTTAAATAGGCATAAAACCTGACATAGCCAGGATCGTGCGCCATGTAACCATCGGTGTACACCATCACAAGGAAGGCCACGGTGGTCACAATCACTAACATCAGCGAGGCTAAATGATCGATGGTGTATCCCATCTGGAGCTTAAAGCTTCCAGCCGACGCCCATTCAAACATAAATGAATAGGGTTCATGGCCGTTCCACTGACTCCAGAACAAACCAAAGGACATCACCATCGCCGCCCCAATCAGGCTGACGATAAATATCGAGCTAGGCGTGCGCAACTTGCTGGTCGCGTCGCTATAGCTAATCAGACCCACCCCCACAATCGCTGCACCGAGGAGTGGCAGCGCTGGGATGAGCCAAGCGTAAGAATAGAGAGTTTCGAAGGATTCCATAATGCGTGTTTGGTGCCTGCCCACTCAAGTTGGCAAAACCGCCTACATTGTGACACATGCGAGCTGACCCGCTCTCCGACTTTAAACGGGCTTTCTTGCGAGACATTGATTTTTCCTTGAGCAAATACTCATTGCCAATGGATAAAAATCAAGCCCACTGGGGACTCTTGTCACAGGGACTTTAGGCGGCCTTAGCGATCCTGAGAAAAAGGTTATTTTTTGCGACAGCCTTTTACGGTTTAAGTTTCTTGATGTTGGATGAAACAAATAACGTCAAGCATTGATGAGGCGACATGGGTCATTGCAAAAATAGCCATAGCGCTTCAGGCGTTACTAAAACCAAATGGATGCCTGGATGGCACACTATTCAACCGCCAGAACGATGGACCGGGATGCATCCCTGGAAAACCCACATGGCCAAAGCCGTATTGGTAGTTTTCCTGTGCTGGGGAGTATTCTTGGGTCTACCCGCTTATGCCCAAACAGACGCAACTGCGGAAAGGGCGAACGTCATTATTGATGGCCGAGTGCTGTTTACCTTGGGCCGCATTGATACCGTTAGTGCCGATGTTCGAGCCAATGTGGCCAACCAAGCCCTGCGGCAAGTTTTAGCAAACGCAAATAACCAAACCCCACCTCAGTCCATTCGAGTGATTACGAGATCGCGCAATGATCTGGTCACGGTGCGGGCTAACCGTCGCCATGTGCTGACGGTCACCAGGGGCGACTTGATGGCCGGGATCGATGCCACGGAAAGGGCGGAAGAGTGGGCAGGGCAATTGCAAACTGCCCTAGATAGGGCACAGCGCGAACGACAGCCCATGTATCGCAGACAAATGGCCTGGACCAGTGCAGGCGTATTTGCGATCGCAACCCTTTGCTGGGCTGTATTTCATAACCTGCGCCGCTGGCTCTGGCGCAGGCAAAACCGCACTGGCCAAAAATTGCCCCTCTGGATTTCGCCAGCCTTATTGTGCGCGCCCATATTAGCCTGGCTAGCAGCAGCTATATACATATGCGAATTATTTCCCAGGGCACGCGCCACCCGCTATCGAGTCTTTCAGTTTTTAGCACGCATCTTCACCAACCCACTATTTAACGATGGCGATGGTCAAGGATATTCGCTTCTAAACCTATTCCAACTGGTGCTGCTCACACTAGCCCTATGGATGGGGGTAAGGGTCATTACCTCAACGGTAAAATCAAAATTTTTACAAGCTACTATCCCGGATCGGGGCACCCAGGATGCAATCGCAACGATTCTCCAGGTCCTCCTCACGGGGTTAGGCGTATTCATCATTTTGCAGGTCCTGGGCATAGACCTGAGTGCATTGGCCATTTTAGCCAGTGTGCTCGGCGTCGGACTGGGCTTTGGCCTACAAAACATTGCCAACAATGTGGTCAGCGGTGGCGTCATGCTCTTTGAGCGCTCCATCCAAGTGGGAGACTTCATTAACGTAGGGGATTTAGCTGGCACGGTAGAGCGCATAGGCATGCGCAGCACAGAAATCCGCACATTGGATCGGGTCGCCATTATTGTCCCCAACGCCCAGCTGCTAGAAAACAAAGTAATTAATTGGAGCCATGGCCACCCCGTATCTCAGCTGCATTTACCCATCGGTGTGGCCTATAACTCAAACATTCCCCAGGTCCATCAAGCCGTGCTCGAAGTTGCGACAGCTCATCCCAATGTTTTGCAATATCCCCAGCCCAGGCTCCGCTTCTTAGGATTTGGCGATAGCTCGTTAGATTTTGACTTTTTAGTGTGGATGCGAGATCCACGGCAGCAATTTGATCTCAAAAGCGACCTGTACTACATGCTCTATGCCCATTTCCGCCGATACAATATCGAGATTCCATTTCCCCAGCAAGATGTAAACCTACGTTCGCCCCAGCTTGATTTGGAGAACTGGGCACAACCGTCACCAGAGCGCCCCAAAACACCGGCCAACCCCCCTCAGCAAACCACACCTCAAAAACTATTGGCCGAGGTTAACCCCTACTCAAGCTTGCTACAAAATCGTCAACCAATAGAAACCCTACTGCTGGAACGGTTGGTGACACAGATGCGCTCAGACGGTGGAATAGACATCCAAGATCGACGCTTTCGTTTAACGGTATATGCCAACTGTTTTATTGGCAGCGAAGCCGTCACCTGGCTAACACGCACCCAGAACGCCACCCGAGAAGCGGCAGTCCGGCTTGGCCAAGCCCTGATTGAGCAGGGAATATGCCACCACGTCACCGATGAACATCCCTTTAAGGATGAGTATTTGTTTTACCGATTCTATGAAGACGAACAGTAGCGAGCAACCAAATATGTGGCCCACTCCCCCTAGCCCCACCTAATACGAGTCGTCAGCAATCGACGGTAACGGACGGGGTTTACCAATGCCATATCCCTGGCCATAGGGCACATTTAGATGGCGCAAACTCTCTAAGATTTCGTCATTTTCCACAAATTCAGCGATGGTTTTCATGCCCATCATGGTAGCCACCTGATTCACCATATCCACAATGGTGCGGATATAGTCCTCTGTGCCAATATTGCGAATTAAGTCGCCATCAATTTTTAGATAGTCCACTGGCAAACGCCGCAAGTAGCCAAAGGAAGAAACGCCACTGCCAAAGTCGTCCAAGGCGAATGTCACCCCTAACTCTTTCAGCGTAGTAATAAATTTCAAGGCCTGGTCTAACTGGGAAATAGTTGTTGTTTCCGTAATTTCAAAACAGAGTTTTTGCGGGGGCATCGATGACTGGTGCAAAACCTCTAGCACAAACTCTATAAATTTCTCATCGCTTAAACTACTGCCAGAGAGATTAATGGCAACAAGCGTATTGCCTTGGGGATAGTACCGGTGGTAGTTGGTCAGAACAGTTTTTACAACCCAACGATCAATCAGGCCAATCATGCCATAGCGTTCGGCCATGGGAATAAACAAATCGGCGGGCACAGCTTTGCCATCCTCATCGGTTAAACGCAACAAAATTTCCACATGGTGGCTGTTCTCGTTTAACAATGAAACAATCGGCTGCTCCATGAGCTGAAAGCGTTTTTCTTCAATGGCCTGGGGGATGTTGGCAATATGTACCAATTCCAGATGCTGGCGATCGAGTTCCGAATCATCATGGTCGGCCAAATACACTCGCCCCCGCCCTAAATCCTTCGCTTTGTAACAGGCTAAATCGGCCCGACTTAGGAGCTCGATCACATTGGAGGCATCGCCTAAAATAGGCACCAGGCCAATGCTCACACCCACCTGAAATTGACGCCCTCGCCAAGTAAATTGATAGTCTTTTATTTTATCGACCAGTACCTGCGAGATGTGTTGCCCCTGCTGGAGAGAACAGCCTTCTAACAACAGACCAAACTCATCTCCCCCTAACCGGCCCAAACTGTCGGAATGGCGAATATTTTTTTGCAATAGCTGGGCTAGTTCAGATAGCAGCTGATCACCGACCAAATGCCCCGCCGTATCGTTCACAATTTTGAACTGATCTAAATCCAAATAGCCTAAAACTGATGGAATGCCCCGTTCGCGCACACGCTTAACAGCCTGATGGAGCCGAGTATCAAATTCATTGCGATTAATCAGCCCTGTGAGTGGATCATAGGTAGCTTGATAGGCAATGGTTTGGGTCAAGTTATATTCTTCGGTCATCTCCCGTTGTAAACCGCGATATCCCTTAAATCGCTTGTGTTTATCAAATAGGGGACGGGCATTAAGCTTAAATATTCGTAGCGTAGTATTCGATGTATGCAGCCGCAGAATGAAATTTTCTAAGGGTTGACGGTGATCTAATAAATCTTGTAGCGAGTCCCAATCGGCATCCAAATTGGGAATTGAGGTTAATACTTGGTAGGGGCGTTTCCCCTTTAAGTCTTCTAGCTGCAGTGTGTGTAAGTGGCCCGACACGTAAGAGAATTTTAGATCTCGATCGAGTTCCCAAAATAAATCGTTACCCAGATAGGCTAAGTCGCGATAACGCTCTTCATTGTCTTTAAGCAGATTGACCTGATATCGGTTAAATCGGCGCATCTGGAGCAACAATCCAATGATGGCCGTCCCTGCCAGGGCTAAACAACACAGGAGAATCCACCAGAGCATTGGGGCCTGCCCCGGAGCTTGGGCGATAACTGGGCGGCTATGGAACAGGTCAGGGAGATTTGCGATCGCATCGATCTGAAAACTACTCATACCCTCTGCATCTGTCATTATCCTGGTTTGCAAATACCATAACTGTTTTTCCAGTGCCCCGTATCCCCGCATCATCAGCCGATTGATAGAGTCTACTGGTAGCAAGAACCACGTACCCAGGATAGCGATCGCAGTCAAACTAACATTGAGAGTATGTCGTAAATTAACAGGACGATTAATCACAGCTTCAAGCAAATAATGGCCAGGGCCGAGCAAATACGTAACAAATCTGCTCCTTGCTAGACGCCAGTCTGTTCGGCCACTTTCTTAGCCTTACAGCGCCTAACCCCTTCTAGATGCAACTAAAACAAGTCTAGAACCCTTGCTAAAAGTACCCAAAGTAGCACCAAAAGTTATAGACCTAAAAGCAGCAAACCGTCGAAAGGCCAAGACTCTAGCCAATTGGCTTACTCAGCCTGACGCAACGTAGCGGCTTGGGCTAACAACGATTCAGCAAAGGCGATCCCTTCCTGATGAGAACGTCCCCCGGCCAACTGCGCAAGTTCTTCCCTACGGGCATCATCGTCTAACCCCGTTACCCTAACGACAGTTCGTTCATCCGTCTTTTTCTTACCCGCCACAACCACCTGCTTATCCACATGAAAATGGGCATCGGCCATGGCCGCCACCAGCGGTTGATGGGTGACACAGAGCACCTGACGACTCTGACTCAGCTGATAAAGCTTTTCGGCAATTGTTTGGGCAACACGACCAGATACGCCAACATCAATTTCGTCAAAAATCAACGTGCCAATGGGGTCCACCTTGCTAAAACAGGCCTTAAATGCCAGCAAAAAGCGACTCATCTCGCCACCGGACGCAATTTCCGTCAGCGGTTGTAAGGGTTCACCAGGGTTAGGACTAAATAAAAATTCCACCACATCAGCGCCATGCACCTGGGGAGAGGCTGAGCGCAATTCCGCTTTGAACTTCACTCGCTCCATGGCCAGGGGTTTTAGTTCCGCCACCAGCTGGGCCTCCAGATGCTTAGCCGCTTTTTTCCTCAGCTTCGTCAATTTAGAACATTGATCAATTAGTGCAGCCTGGGCTTCTTCGTAAACAGCTTCTAACGTTTCAATCGACTGCCCGTCGCCGTTAAGAGCATCTAAAGCAACCTGTATTTCCTGGTAGTACTCAATCAACTCGGGCAAATCACGGCCATATTTGCGACAGAGCTGCTTCAGAAAGCTCATGCGGGATTCCACCTCGGCCAAACGGGAGGGATCCGTCTCTAAATTTTCGCCGTAGGTATTAATTTGGCGCCCCGCTTCCTCGACTTGAGCCAACGCATCGCTCACCAAATCGAGCACCGGCGTCACCTGATCGTCAAACCGCTGCATCGAACTCAATAGATGCTCGACTCGGCCTAGCAAATCGGAGCAACTGTCAAAGCTACCATCGCTTTCATACAAAACTTGATAGGCCTCATAGCTTTGCTTTTGCAACTCAACACTATGGCTCAGGCGCTGATGCTCTTGTTTCAACCGATCTAATTCATCCGCATCCTGCAAATCTGCACCGCTGAGGTCTTGGGCGTGATATTCGAATAAATCCAACTGCTGTTGCCGCTGTTGCTCCGCCCGACGACGACGGTCCAAAGCCTGATGGGCATCGGTGGCCGCCCCATAGGCAGCAGCAACCGCCTGCCGCTGCTTCACATGCTGACTCCCGGCAAATCCATCCAACCAATCACGCTGAGCATCGATGGAGCCCAACTGCACGGTTTGCCCTTGAGCCGTAATTTCCACTAAGAGCTGCCGCAGTTCTTCTAACTGATTTTTTTTGACTACAACATCATTGAGACGGCTGCGACTACGCACACTGCCTCGACCAGTCGTCAATTCTCGGCTACAGCGTAAACCATCGCCATTGAAGGGGATATCGTTAGCATTGAGCCAGTCTGCCACGGGTGGCGGGGTATGAAATATGGCTTCAATCAGTGCTTTCTTTTCGCCCGTACGCACTAACTTGCCGCTAGCTTTGCCACCCAAGACGGTATCGATAGCATCAAGAATGATAGATTTTCCAGCCCCAGTTTCTCCAGTGAGAACATTCAGTCCGGGTTGCAGGGATAACTCTAACTGATCAATCAGGGTAAAGTTATCGATTTTCAGGGAGGTCAGCATGGCCATGGCCTCCTCACCACAGGAAGGTAAAAGCAGATATGACTAAACCAAAGCACAGTGCAGGAGGATCCAATAACGGCATCAATGGACAGTGAGCTAGTCAATTTTACTGTGGTTTTTTTCCGATAAAAATTAAGGGAATCCTCTAAACAAGCTATTTAGCGAATCTTGCACCTTCAACGTAGTCGAAATCGGAACAAAGAGGGGATCAAGAT
Source organism: Leptothoe kymatousa TAU-MAC 1615 (assembly GCF_018739865.1). Classification (GTDB taxonomy): domain Bacteria; phylum Cyanobacteriota; class Cyanobacteriia; order Phormidesmidales; family Phormidesmidaceae; genus Leptothoe; species Leptothoe kymatousa. The sequence continues at coordinate 97,772 of NZ_JADOER010000007.1, forward strand.
TCGGTTTCTGCGACTGACGAGGCAAGGAGAAGACAATTATTGTGGTCTTATTGGCGAATCAATAAGATAGCAAGCTTAACTTGTTACAATAGTTAACAAATGAACCGACTTGGAGTACCTGACCAATTCCCAACGGGTGCGGATGGAGATCCAGAATGTACGGTCATATCTATTGAAAAGCTTTATAGATTAAGGATATAGCCCATGCATGCTGCGCCAGCATCCCCTAGTTTGAATGACCAATATCAAGCTCCAGTCCAGTCGGTGGAAGAACTATTGACCTACGATCCCGATGCGATCGCTCAATATTACCGTTCTCGCCCCGTCCAAATTTTTCTACGGCTGGTGGAACTCCTATGGACCTTTCTCGGGTTTGGCCTGGGCCTGCTTTGGGATCGACAAACCGGCGGCGCAGCAAAGAATGAAGCTAAACGGGCCATTCAGTTACGAGACGTGCTAACGAAACTTGGTCCTGCCTACATCAAAATCGGTCAGGCCCTATCCACACGACCCGACTTAGTCCCCCCGGCATACATGGAAGAGCTGGTGAAATTACAGGACCAGATTCCTCCATTTCCCAATGAAATTGCCTTTCGCCTGATTCAAGAAGATTTAGGCGCAACTCCAGATGATATTTATGCGGAATTTTCCTCCCACCCCGTAGCAGCAGCATCCCTGGGCCAAGTCTATAAAGGCAAACTCAAAACCGGTGAAGACGTTGCCATTAAAGTGCAACGGCCAGGGCTCACGGCACAGATCACCCGCGACATCTATTTACTACGCCGTTTTGCCCAATGGACCTGCAATAACCTCAAGGTGGTACGTAGCGACCTCGTCAGCATCATGGACGAGTTTGGCACCCGCATTTTTGAGGAAATGGACTACACCCACGAAGGGGAAAATGCCCAACGGTTTGAAACCCTGTATGGCTATTTGCCTGAAATCATCGTGCCGCAGATCTATACGGATCTGACAGCCCGTCGGGTCTTGACCATGGAGTGGATTAACGGCACCAAGCTAACTGAGCCAGAAATCCTAGAGTCCAAGGGATTAAAAGCCACTGACATCGTTGAAATCGGAGTTCAGTGCTCCCTGAGACAGCTTTTAGAACATGGCTTTTTCCATGCCGATCCTCACCCTGGCAATCTGTTAGTCACCGATGAAGGCAAACTGGCCTACCTAGACTTTGGCATGATGTGCACGGTCGAAAGCTACCAGCGATACGGTTTAATTGAAGCCATCGTGCACATGGTCAACCGCGACTTTGAAGGCTTAGCCAACGACTATGTCAAATTAGAATTCCTCACGCCGGATACCGACCTCAGCCCAATCATTCCGGCACTGGCCAGCGTCTTCAACAACGCCCTCGGTGCGACAGTCGCAGAACTTAACCTGAAAAGCATTACGGATGAGTTTTCAGCCCTAATGTATGAATATCCTTTCCGCGTGCCCGCCTACTACGCGCTGATCATTCGCTCATTGGTCACATTAGACGGCATCGCCATCAGCGTTGATCCCGAGTTCAAAGTACTGAGCAAAGCCTATCCCTACGTAGCCAAACGCCTCCTCACCGATTCGGCCCCGGAGCTACGTCAATCCCTCCAAGAACTACTATTCAAGGATGGGGACTTTCGCTGGAATCGCCTTGAGAATCTCCTGCGCAATGCTCGCAATAGCCAAGATTATGACCTGGAGAAAGTCCTACAGCAAACCATCGACTATCTATTTTCAGAACGTGGCGACCACATTCGTGACCACATTGCCGATGAGCTTGCCAAAAGCCTGGACCAATTTGGCCATGGGTTAGTACAGCGACTCCAGGCAACCATGGGGAGTACGCCCACAGCAGGAAAAGCTCCTCAATCCAGCTTTGGCGGGAAGGAATGGGAACACATCAGTCGTATTCTAGGGCTGCTGGGAGACACAAAAGGCATGGACGGTACTGCCGTTGTCCGACTGATGCCGCAGGTATTGATCAAGCCAGAAACCCGCCAAATGGGACAGCGCGTTGCTAATAACCTAGCCCAACGAGCAGCGGCTAGACTGCTGCGTAATTTGTTTCTAGGGCACACTGCACCAGCCCAAAACCAGCACTTATCTGGGCCAGCCCTACCAGCATCGAAACCAGCCTAGGTAGCCCCCAAATCGACAAGCGCTAAATCACTTAGCCTAAAAAGGCTCAAACCTCCTAAGTTTAGGGGATTTGAGTTTGATTTTGGCGTTCTAGTTCTTCTTGCTCTAACCGTAGTTTCTTTTCTAATTCTTGAATCTCGTCTCGACGCGCTGCCGTCTCTAGGGCACGGCGGCGGATTTCTTGACTTTGTAACGTCAGAGATTGGCGCCACTGTTCTGCACGTTCCACTTCTTGGTGGAAAAACTGTGGCGTCACTCCTTGGGTCAGGAATTGAGATACTAGGTCTAAAATCCAGTCCGTTGCTTCTTGAAGAGCAACCACTTTATTTGAAGCATCTAGCTCAACTAGAACTAGTGTGCCTTCATTAAAGGTCACCGGCAATGTAGACACAACCTCCTGATCACCTATGGATAATTCCCATAAGTAGTCTTCCAGCTGACGTGCAAGAAACTGTAAAACGAGAGCCCCCTCAGAGGTTGTATGGCAAACCTTGGCCAAGTGCTGCATGGTTGGATAAGCAAACGGCTAAAACCAGTATACCCTTACCCTCTTCGGTGGTTATGCATCCTGTCGGGGAGGTTCCACTAGATTTCTCCACTAGATGGTATCAAGGGACACAAAGAAAGAGGGTTGTAACACCCAGAATATTCAAAAATAATTGATTTTTGTAATCAACCATAGATTGGCCGTCTAGCCTGAGGCTATGGGGAAACGGTGCTAATTAGCGGCACTAATATTAAGCCAATCAGGGTATTGCATTGGATCTGGTTGAAATTGAGGCAAAAAAGTCTTGGTTTTCCGGATACTTTTTGCTAGATCTAACGTCTGAGATCTTGCCAAGCAAATTATTTCACTCGCTTTTTCAGGTGGCAACTACCTGTGGCTAAGCTAATGGCAGTTGTCTTTGATTGAATCACCAAAGGCTACAGCCATAAATTGCGTAGGATGGCCTCATGCAAGTGTTTCTGGGGCTGTGGCATCAGTAAATCAGGTCCAAACGTTATGTCCTTTCATCATGATCAGCCTTGCAAAGGTGACTTATCCAATAATTGTGAGCCCCTGGCTGAATCTGAACATCATAGTCATGATCATCATGAGAACAGCAGTCCCTCCAAAGAGAACGAAGATCTCAACATGGCTATAGTCGATCTTGATGATGAGGAAGCTCGGTTTGAACTGTTAAGTGCCTATGTAGACAATGAAGTGACCGCACAGGAACGGCAGCTGGTTGGCCAGTGGCTCAGGGATGAGCCCGCCATGCAGGAGATGTATCAACAATTACTTATGCTGCGCCAAGCGATTCGCACAGCTCCTGTGCCACCGCCACCGCCCCTCGAGGTGCCCACACCCCCCAATGCATGGCAAAGGGCATTATCCAGTGGCGTTCGGTGGACCCTGGTCTGCACCACTGCGATCGCACTCTTTAGTGGGTTCAGCCAGTTAAGGAGTCCCCAGGGGCGTCAGAATGTATATGAAGCCTGGCAATGGCTCAAATCGCTGCCCCAAGAAACCCTATGGGAGTTTGCATCAACGGTGAAAGAATTGCCCTCTAACAATTCTGTGCCCTAGGGGGCACAAACTTAGGCAGTTTCCGCATCATTAAGGGCACGGCAAATGCCAAAGACGGAGGTAAAACCGTGCAAAAACGTCGTGTTACCCACCGGGCCAATTTCCCCGCTACAAAAAAAGCCCCCCAACGGAATGGGTCCTAACTCACGACTAAACTGCTCAGTATCACAATCGGGCATATCAAATAGATTGGTGCCACGGCCATTACAGGCAAATAGCAGCGCACCAGAAGGCGCAACATCGCTTCTTTTCTTACTCTCTAAACGGTAGGCAGCCAGGAGCGTGGCTAGGTCATCCCTAGCCGTATCTGCGTCCCTTAAATGAAACTGAATGCGTTGGCCAGGGCGAATCCGATCGGCAATAGCAATGGCACCAACCTTAGGGTCCACCCCCACCAAATTACGAATCAAAAAATCACCTTGTCCTAGGGACTGCTTAAATCCACTTTGTGCGAGCCCAATAAATAGAGACTCTTGGGCCAACTGACGATCCGTTTCATCCAAATCTTGAAATAATTCCTGTAACGCCTCTAGTGGTGTTTGCTCCAGGTCATCGTCTGTGTTTCCTTGCGCCGCGACCTTCGTGACAACATTGCGATCGCCCTCTACCACACGAAATGTCGGGCCAATAGGGCGACAGCCCTGGGCCACAATCGCATCGATCATAATGTTGCCAGACAAGGCTACCCCCACCACCCCTTGCCGGTACAGCTGCTGGCCACAAAATAGCCCACAGCTACGACTAATACTTTCAATGCCTGCCAGCCCGCCCACCTTGACCGAGTCTGGATAGGCAAAATCCAAGCCTTGCAACAGGTCATTCATGCCTGAGGCAAACGGATCCGCCATCAGCAGGAAATGGGGCTGATCCACAGGGGCAACTCCAATGATTTCAGTCCACTCACTCGGCGGACTGTCCAAGTCGGGTAGCTCCTCAATAGATAGATGAAACCCTTGAATATCTACATTGGGTAAATAGGCTGCCGTCAAACTAATACCAGCCGCATCTTCGACCTCAGCCAGTTGGTTCACCTTGGTTCTACCAATGACGCCACTGCCACTACAGCCAATGATGTGGGCACCCCCCAAAGGACCTTTCAGCAAAGGCAACACACGGGAATATTCACTAGCGAAGGCCGATGAAATAAAAATTATGGCCAAATTGGGGGCCGTTTCCAACTGAGTTAATACCCGCTCAATCACCTCTCGCAGCGCCAATTCCAGGGAAGGATGAGTAGAAACAGCACTGGCCCATTTCATAGCAGTTGGTGAAGGTGACGACAAACTCAATCCCCTATAAAAACTCAAGCTTAGATACTAACAGTCTAGGTCCCGACGTTCGGGCTCAGAGCAATTTCTTCAGAAATCGGATAATTCGATTTTAAAGGGTTGACCATGGCCTCACCAAGAAAAGGGTGTAGTTTCATAAAGGAGACATGGGGCGCTATATCCATGCTAATTGCATCGAAAACGGCTATTTCAAGACATCCCATCGCTTACAGTTTCGACGTCCGACAAGCTCGATAATCTAAATTACAAAATGCTTCTTTAGATACAACTGATTTTAAAATTTCGAGGCTACCATAAGGCTGTAGCCTAAATCGAAAGGCTGCAATGCGCTAACAGACTACGTTGAGGTTCAACTAACGAGTTAGAGCAATCATACCCAAACTATCGATTACATATTTTCGTTGAAAGTCAAGGCAGCCTATAAATTATGAGCGATATTCAAGAAAAAATTTCTGAAGAAATCAAATCAGCCCGTGATGTCTGCAGCACCGATGGTAATAGCGCTGATTCTTGCGCTGCCGCCTGGGATGCCGTAGAAGAACTTCAAGCTGAAGCTTCACATCAGAAAGCTGATGCTAAACCCAAAACCAATTTTGAAACTTACTGCGATGAAAATCCAGAAGCGGATGAATGCCGTATTTACGAAGACTAAGTCCATTGTTTAACCTAATCCATCGCTAGATTTCGCTTGGACCATGGCGCAAAAAGTCTAGCAAGTTGGGTAAATTAAAGGCCAGGCTCCTATTTTCAGGACCCTGGCCTTTATGATCGGTGCACACCAGGCCGGGGCTAACTATATTGCCGACGCCTGGCAGATGGGCTAGCTATCAAGCCCCACGATGTTAATCTAGAGAGCGTTTCGATGGCCCGCCATAACGTTTATGCCTAGTTCTTCGTTCTTACAGTCATTGGTTTGGACTGACTATCGCCTGGCAGTAGTCTTTACTGTGCTGCTCCCGTTGGTCTTTTTAGTATGGGCACTCATTGCCCGTGCCGAAGTACTACAGCTGCTGCTAATTATTTATTGGAAGGTATCTAGCCTATTGGCAATCACGCTATATCTGATGATTGCAGGTCTGCCTTTTAGCTTTTTGACCGCTGCGATCGCTAGGATACTCATTCCTATCTCCCTATGGTTTTGGGCCGATCTAAACGAAGAAATTCGAGAACAACCCTTCTCGCTGTTGAAACTAGCATTTACGGCGTGGCGATGGGGTGTCTCCGTATATTGTGGTCTGGGCATCATCCTGCAGATCCCGTTCCTGCGCTGCGCATTTTCCCAAGCAACCTTTGCCAGTGACAGTTGTCAGGTGTGGTTAGAGGCACCTAAATTATTCAGACAAATGTTCCACGCGGGCTTCACACCAGGTTTTTTAGGGTTTTGGGCGCTCTTGGCATTGATCAGCTACGTTCTAACCCTGAGTTATTTCGTATTTGTCAAATTAGGTCGTCAGGGTCGTTCTGCCCTAAATCAATAGTTGTAGGCTAAGTTACCTGAGCAATGGCAATGTCAGTGGCAAAACGCCTCGAAAATTATACGATTGAACATCCTCAAGAGGTTTTATTGGTTTCCATTGAAATCGACGATGAGGCAGATCAGATATTGATATTTCGAGGATTTTCCAGCTCCCTGATGCGTCCTACCTCTTTTGACCCCGATGTTCCTGTCTTATCTGATCGAGCAGTCATCGTCACGGTGGATCGGCTAGCGGGCCCCTACAATCCTGACGCCCCTGACTATTTAGAGAAAAACATCCGCTGGGAAATATTTTCACAACGATTAGGCGATTAACTCATTCTTGAGGTTACACCTGTTACGTTCAAGACCTGTCACAATAGTTACTAGCTGTCGCTTGTCTTAATCCGCCTCCTTAGGCCGGAGGTCTCGGTAATTGTCTATTGCGCTTCTTCTTCTGCCATGCATCAAACACACGATTTACACGTGGTTGAAACCCGACCTCTGATTAGTCCAGCACTCCTGCACGCAGAGCTTCCTCTGACTCAAGCGGCAGCCGCTCTCGTTGCTCAAACGCGCGATCGCATTCGTAATATTCTCTACAACGAAGACCGCAGGCTCCTAGTGATTGTCGGTCCTTGCTCTGTGCATGATATTGCAGCAGCACGGGACTATGGCCAACGCCTAGTCAAACTAAGAGAACGTCTTTCTTCTGAGCTCGAAATCGTGATGCGGGTTTACTTTGAAAAACCCCGTACTAATATCGGCTGGAAAGGCTTAATCAACGACCCCCACCTGGACGGCAGCTATGACATCAACCAAGGGTTGAGATTAGCGCGTCAGCTACTGATCGATTTGGCAGAAATGGGACTCCCCGCAGCCACAGAACTGCTCGACCCCATTACGCCTCAATATATTGCGGACGTAATTTCCTGGACAGCGATCGGAGCTCGTACAACGGAAAGCCAAACCCATCGGGAAATGGCGTCTGGTTTATCCATGCCCATCGGCTTCAAAAATAATACGGACGGTAGCTTGCAGGCGGCAACCAACGCTATGGTAGCGGCCAGTCGTCCCCACCATTTTCTAGGCATCAACCACAGCGGTTTAGCCAGTATCGTAGCCACCACAGGCAATCCCGATGGCCATCTGGTCTTGCGCGGCGGCAAGCATGGACCGAACTATGATGCCAAAAATGTTAAAGAAGCCGTTGAGCAACTATCCAAAGCTGGCCTCAATCCTCGATTAATGGTGGACTGTAGCCACGCCAACGCCAACAAAAAGCACCAACAGCAATCCGTCGTCCTAGAAGAAATTTCTAACCAATTGAAATCTGGCTCCCGCAACATCCTCGGTGTGATGATTGAAAGTCACATTCGCGCTGGACGGCAGGCCATTCCTGAAAATTTAGACGACCTCGTCTACGGTCAAAGTATTACAGATGCCTGTGTTGACTTTGAAACAACCGAAGACATGTTGCAACAATTGGCTACAGCCATCAAACCTCACCTGTCGGCGACGGCCCCTCTCTAAGGAATGACGATTAAATAACTTCCAATTTTGCCGGACTAACTCCGAGGGAGACGTTGCACGTTGGGTTTACCGATGCCCATAGGGCTATAAGACTCCGCTCAGTCCCCTGTGGCTAGCGGTGACAATTATGGAATTGATTGCGTTTTCCTAAGAGGCACCTCTTTAAGAGCATGGAATAGGGCCGATTAGATTCCTAGGGGCCTTTTAACAAGGCACTGCATAAAAAAAGAGCAATGGACCGATGCTTTGTTTACTGGCAAAGCATCGGTCCATTTTTTCTAAAACAGAGGCAAGTTTACATTAATACTTGCGCCATAGATGGTGTCATCAAAATCTACGCTAGAGCGAGATGAACTCCCAAAGCGAAAACCGGTAAAGACGCTTAAACGCGTTGTACTAGATAGATCGTGGCTAAGCTGAGCCAATATCTGATGGTAGGTATCGTAGCGAGATGTTTCGATATAGTCGTCAATAAATAACTGATAGATGAGGCTAGCCCGAGTCTCCGGATCGAAGCCGTAGTTAAGCGAACCAGTGGCAATTTGACTCACTCGACTAAATTCATCTGGATCGCTCAAGCTCAGACGAGCCTGATAATAGGAATCTGCCCATGTGCGATTGCTCAAGATATCACGGCGGCTCAAGAGTAGCTCTATATAATTAGCCGTAAAAAACGAATCTCGCCCTGGGGTACTGAGATCTTGATACCGCCAATTGAGCTGGCCGTAGCTCTTGCTGCCGAGTCGTTGCCGAATCCCCGCCTGGAGTTGAATTTCGTCGTAGTCAACACCGGATAGTTCTTCGTAACGGGCTAAATTAGCCTCGACACTGAAGAGCAAGTTCGTGGTAGGACCTAATTCAGGAAACGCAAATAGCCCTATCCCTGCTTGATAGATACGGTCACTAATGGCATCTGGGGTACGAAACAAATTGTTACCACTGTATAGATTGGTTCTAGCTGTGAGAAAAACCGTGTGCTGAGGTGTGGGCTCAGGCTCCGACTCTAGGGGGACATCTTCGGTGGTCCTAATCCGCAACATGCCAAGCTCACCATCAATGCCAACAGGCTGCGATCGCACACGCAAAATGCCGAGCTCATCATCGATAACCGGCTCAAAATCACCCCGATAGTTGGGCTGTGTGGTGGGCTCAGATGCATCCTCTACATCAGACTCACATGCCTCGCAGTCATCCTCCGATGCATCACTATCCAAAACAACATCAGACGCAACATGGGTGAGCCAACGCAGCGCACAAGTATCCTGATGGCATTTAGCCCCTGAATCATCTTGATACCTCGATTTTGGCTGAGCTATCACCCCAGTAACAGAGGCCGCCGCAACCTGACTTGAATTCAAATCCAACACAGATTGAGCCGCGTCAACACTCGGCAGATTGCTACTTTGAGCAACCGCAATATGCTGTGGCAACACCCAGCTCCCAAAGCCGATGACCAAAATTTTGAGCACCCATTCTGGCCTAGAAAACAGCCCCATTATCAACGTTCCATATCTCTAAGACGCTTACACAATTGCTATCAACACTTGGATCGCAACTCAACCGCTGAATGGCGCTATTTCCTCAGAAACAGACCGTTGTAACTATAATTCAGAAAAAGCACGGCAATTACTTTACAAATTCAAATGATTCAATTTTTCTACTAAAAGTGGAAAAAGCTTGAATTATCGCCCCAACTTCCGACCAAAGTACATATATCTAGCAGCCATCTTAAAGAAAGCATAAATATAGCCATGGTCACGATGGAGAAAAGTTAGGTAATATTACTAATGGAGCAGAGTAAAAGTACCTGCTCGGTGCATTTACCCAGACTTCTGCCCATGACCCCTCTATTTAGTATGTGCAAAGTTTCTGCCCGCTGGTACTCATTTCTCTTAGGCGCAATAACTGCTTTCGGTGTTCCCGGAGTAGCGTTAGCGCAAACCCCATTGAGTTGGGCTAAAGTTGAAACTCTTCGTAATCGAGTGCATCTGATCCCTAGTGGTCGCCGAGCGCGATTAGCCAGGGTTTCCGATTTTATGAACATCGGAGATGCCTTACGCACATCGTCATCGGCGCGTGCTGAACTTCGTTTCAATGATGGCTCCCTCGCAAGGGTTGGCGAACAAGCAACATTCCGCTTTACACCAGATACTCGTAATTTTCAGCTTTCCAATGGTACGGTTTTACTACTAATACCACCGGGCCATGGTCGCACTACGATTCAAACCCCCAATGCCGTAACTGGCATTCAGGGTTCTGCACTGTTTGTACGAGTTCGATGTACGGTCGCCCTTTCCGCTGATGGTTCCTGTAGTGCTCCGGTGACTATTGTTGGGGCCCTGACTAATAACCCAGCCGGTGCCATGATGGCATTTAATGAAACTGGCTCACAGCAACAGCCTATCTACGCTGGTGAAATGGTTGTCATTGAAGAAAACAACATAGTCGAAAGTCTAGAATTTGATTTACGCACCTTCTACGAAACCAGTGGTCTTGTGGAAGGTTTAGGTTTAGATCATCCAACAGCGCCAGAAACTCTACCCCAAGAGCTACGGGAAGTTTGGACAGAAATTCAAGATGCGTTAGAACTGCAGGGTGATTTTGACAGCCAAGGTTCTTCAGAAGAAATTGTCAGCAATCCAGGCTTTCTTGCCCCAGCACCAGCATTAGCCAATGGTGAATCCACTGAGCTAGACGATGCGGAACTCGTTGTCTTTAATGGCTTTCCAACATTTGCTTCATCTCCAGCAGCCATTTTCCACAATGCTATTACCCAGGTGGCGACAGGGCAAAGCACCAGAACCTACACCTCACCGACTGCCATCGAGCAAGGTGGAACTAATGCAGCGGGCATTGATCTAGCTGATCCAGTGACAAACGCTAGGGCATCAGAAACTACAGGGGCTAGCAATAGTGCTGCTGCGATTTCAACAGGTCCAGTTTCACAACCTAGTCCAGCAGCGACAACCCAGGTAGTGTCCCCAGCAGCAACGCCCACGGTTGCTAATACAACGCCCACGGCACCCACTGCAGCGGCACCGACGACGACACCCACCGTCGCGAATACTCCCACGGTGCCAACTGTCGCGGACACACCCACGGTACCAACCGTTGCGAATACGCCCACTGTTCCAACCGTCGCGGACGCGCCTACGGTACCAACCGTTGCGGACGCACCCACTGTGCCAACCGTCGCGGATACGCCCACAGTACCAACTGTTGCGGACACACCCACGGTGCCGACTGTCGCAGATACGCCCACGATACCGACTGTCGCAGATACGCCCACGGTACCGACCGTCGCGGACACTCCCACTGTTGCGGAGACACCCACGGTGCCGACGACGGTCCCAGATACTCCCACGGTGCCGACTGTCGCGGATACACCGGTTCGTAACCCAGCATCCGCAGACGACTTTAACTTGAATGTACCTGGGGCCAACACTCCCACTGACCTGCCACCAACCACTGATGTCAGCCAAGTGACCGGTGGCGGAGAAGACTCTGTACCGAGTCTTACTGGAAACTAGGTTTTCAAAACTGGTCACATTGTCATATTGCAGCGATTAAAGCGAGCTAGTGTCCGTTGGGCAGTAACTAGCTCGCTTCTTCATTATCACTGGCCTCTTTATCATCAATGGATGTAGTAGCGTCAGGCATTTTATAGTCCCTATCCCAGTCCGTAGGGAGAATTACGGTCGATAGCTTGGCATCTTCAGCATCAGCAACGGGCTCGGGCTCAACCCCAAATTTTTCAGGCACTTCGGTAGAAAGAATATCTAATTTCAATTGCCGCAACTCTTGCATCACCAAATTTGCATTGGGATATCGCTGGTTAAAGTCATAGCGGACCATTTTTTCAATCACTTTAGCTAAGCCAGGATCCAAATCTGGCACCTTATGGGTCCAGACGATTTCTCCATTCGCATCTCTATGCAGCGCGTGGGGAGGAGAACCCGTCATGGCTTCAATGGCAGTCACTCCTAGGGCATATAGATCACTGCTAAAGTTAGGCAATCCAGCAGACTGTTCACTTGGCATATAGCCCTGGGTACCAATACCCACGGTGGAAGTAATCCGAGCGTTAGTATCGGTTAAGCGATTAGATATTTGCTTGACGGCGCCAAAATCAATCAGTACGTAACGACCATCGTGATGGCGGACAATAATATTTGAGGGTTTAATGTCACGATGAATCACTCCCTGGGCATGCACAGTTTGAATAACTGGCAACAAATCCATTAAAAATTCGGCCGCTTCACGCTGGGACATGGGAGATTGAGGGTCTAGTCGCTCCTTCAGCAACGTGCCATCAATCATTTCTTGGACTAGATAAAACGAATAGTTTGCCTCAAAATAGGCCAACAGACGAGGTATTTGATCATGCTCACCCAAACGCTCTAGCGTTGCGGCTTCTGAGGCAAATAAACGCTGGGCGAGCATGTGGGCTCTGGGATTATCACTAACAATTTTCAGTTGCTTAACGACACAAATCGGATTTCCAGGACGTTGGGTATCCTCTGCCAAATAGGTATCACCAAAGCCGCCAGCACCCAGAATTTTGCTAATGCGATAGCGATCGCTAAGTACCGTACCGATCATTTCACTTTCGTGAACCGCTAGGAGATCTTTAAAGTCGTCTTGCTGGCTGATAATTTCTTGGACGATGGGGGATGTGACATAACGCGCTAGCGTATTGCGCAGATTTTTTTTCTGTAGCTGCTCACTAAATAAACCAATGGCAAAATCAGCGGTTGCAAACCCTAGAATCCCTAAAATCGGGACCGCGATGGGGATGATAATGCCGCCTACGACAAAGATAATAAAGCTCGCTCCGCCCCAAGCAACCGCACCAATAGCCGCCCACATTAATCGTCGTATGGGTTTACGTGCAGATACTCGACTGCTTGCGATCGCCATTCCCCCGAGCCAACCTGCCACCAGCAACGCACTGACCCATGAATTCTGAGCGACAGAATACAAAACTAAGTCATCCCTTAAGCTGGCCACGGTATTCGCTAAAATTTCCACCCCAGCTATGGGCTCAGAATAAAGCAAGCTCTTAGAAAATGGAGCCGCATGAAAGTCTTGCAATAAGGACGCGGTAGCCCCCACCAAAATAATTTTGTCCTTAAAGAAGCGACCACTATCAAGCTGAGTTTTCCACAGGTCGTCATCCAAGATGTACCAAAACGGAACATGTTCAAACGTTTTAGACGGACCATGAAAGAAAATATGGTCCTTAGCATTCTGGGTGTATTCAGTTTGAGCTGCTTCTAGTGCCGCCTCGGAAAAGCTCAAAATGGAAGGGTCAGAATCATCCTCGAGGAACAAGTCATCCCCCAGCAAGTTGGCTTCTAATGTTCGCCGGTCTTCTAAAAACTCTCTACTCAAGCGGTGAATCTTACCGTTGGGCTCTATGGGAAAGTTAATTGCACCAATTTTCACCGGAGTGTCACGAAAATCTGGCAAGGGCAGCGTTGGCTGTAGTAAAGAACCCTGGCGCAAATCTACATCTCCATACTGCGCCGCCAATACTACCTGCGCCCCTTTTTGAGCTAGCACTTGGGCAAACGCCGCATCGTCTTCAGGCCCATAACTACTAGGCTGGGCAAACACAATATCTAAGGCAATCGACTTCGCGCCTGCATCCAAAAGCTTATCCACCGCCGCGGCATAGGTTTGGCGAGGCCAAGGCCATGAACTAATGGCCGCCAACTCTGGATAGGCATCTGGCTGATCCAAATAGTGCTGCCCTTGGGATAATGACTCTTCATCAATCGCCAAAATCACGATGTCGTCTGGGGCTGACAAGGCACCCCGCACTTCCCACATCAGCGATTGCCCTTGATATTCCAAGGAACGAACAACCCCTATATTACTGCCAGTAATCAGTGCAGCTGTGCCAACTAAAAAGGCATTTAGGTAAGCCCGCCAACGCTTGGCAAGATTCACCGTGGGCGTAAGCCGGCTACGTAAACGATCTTGCGATGTGAGCGTAGCTGTGATGTCGGCACCATCTTGTTTCATCCGGATAAAGACGCGTAGTTAGATACTTTATTAATCAAAGCAGTGGATGATGCAACCCTTAGCAAGTTAGCCTTACCCTGAAAAAATTTAGCAACCAAATTTCCTCAGTGCATATACAGCAGCGTATATAAAATTACACAAATTGTGGAATAGCGTTGTGACTATATTCCCTGGCTTATTTCCATCATAGCCTGGAGCAATATTAGACAGAGAAATAGCGACGCCACAAGGTTTCAATCAAGTTTGATCAGAAAATCATCCCCTCTTCCCCAGCCTATTTCACTGTGGAAGTTTACCCAGGGGCCATAGAATTCGCTGTCATACCTACACGATCATCAGATCTGCCGTATAGTAGTAACTTGACCTTAAGGTCAGTGGATGTAAACCGAAGTAGAAACTGTTGGTATTTACGATCATAGTTTCTAATTCAAATACCAACTATTGATTTAATAGGTTGTAAGTCACACAAAACAAGTCATTTGTGTACTGAAATCTTACATTCAAGCTGAAAAGTTATGGATGCAAACCTCTATTGACTTTTATATGTGCTTTATTGACATAAAGTCCACATTCGTTATCTAACTCGTTTAATCTTTCCAGTAAAACCTTAGGACATTTACCAATTTTGATTATTTATATATCGTCATCATCAGCCTCTATGTGACCTAGGTGTAATCCCTACTTAGCTATTAAGTTCAATTGATTTTGCTATGTAAATCTTGCGATTTTTTAGCTGCTTTTGGATTACATCCAACGTTGTATTTAGTTGCTTTTTTGTTCTTATATTTACCTTCTGGACCATTTCTAGCTAGTTTTGTCAGCAATTCGTAGTTAATGGAAGCTTTCTAGCGGTCCACTTCTTTTATTTTTTAATTTCTATGCATACGCAACCGTTAAGTCGACTTTCTATATTCGTAGACGGGAACAACATGTTCTACGCCCAGCAAAAAAATGGCTGGTTTTTTGACCCTAAACGTGTGCTTGAGTATTTCACAAAAGAAACCGTTCCATCCACTCTCATTAATGCTTTTTGGTATACGGGTCTGAAGGATCCACAGGATCAGCGGGGCTTTCGTGATGCGTTAATTAGCCTGGGCTATACGGTGCGTACAAAGATTCTGAAAGAATATTATGACGATAATTCTGGGCGCTATTCTCAAAAGGCGAACTTAGATATCGAAATCGTCATCGATATGTTTAATACGGCAGCCCAATATGATCGGGTGGTGCTGTTTAGTGGTGATGGTGATTTTGAACGTGCCATAGAGCTATTGCGCTCCAAAAATACGCATATTACCGTTGTATCCACTGAAGGCATGATTGCCCGAGAACTCCGTAATGCTACGGATCGATATATCGATCTAAATTCGGTGAAACGCTACATTGAGAAGGATTAGGCTCAAAGGGTCAGGATCGGTAAAATCGAGAGTTTACTGGCTAAGGGGGCTGTAAATCCCCCGTGCACCATTATCGTGCCGTCTAGGGTTTCACCCGCGGCCATGGGGAGCCTCCAGCGACTTTAAATCTGCCCCGAGGGGAATAATCCCGCCTGGATTCAGGGGAAATAGGTTGCCAAAGTAGTCCCGTTTAATCGCGTCTACATCACAGGTAGCTGCGACGCCAGGCATTTGATAAATATCTCGCACATAGCCGCTCAGATGTGTGTAGTCTGCAATGCGGCGGCGGTTGCACTTGAACAGGCCATGGTAAGCAACGTCGAATCGAATCAAGGTTGTAAATAGCCGAATATCTGCCAGGGTTAATGTTTGGCCACAAAGATAACGATACTGCCCTAGGGTTTGCTCGATCCGGTCTAACATCTCGAACAGTTCATTGCAGGCGGCTTCATAAGCCGTCTGGGTTTGGGCAAACCCACATCGGTAGACACCATTGTTGACAGCCGCGTAGATACGGCTATTCCATTGTTCAATGTCATCGCTTAATGCGGCAGGATATAAATTGAGGTGGGGCTGCTGTGCCCAATCGTTAAAGGCGGCATTTAAGATTTCGATAATTTCGGCACTTTCATTATTTACGATGGCGTTTTTGTGGGTATCCCACAGTACGGGTACCGTCGCTCGACCTGCGTAGGTCTTATGCAAATGCTGATAAAACTGCGGCATTGTGCGGCATCCTCGAGAGTCCGTTGGGGAGGGTTGATCAAACACCCAGCAGCCTTCGTCACCGGAGGGTGAAACAACGGTCACAGGAATCACATCGTCTAAGCCCTTGAGCGTCCGCACAATTAGGGTGCGGTGGGCCCAGGGACAGCCCATGCCCACAATCAGTCGATAGCGTTGGGTGGCCGCAGGAAATGAGTCAGAGGGGATGAGATCGCAAAACACGCTCTCTGGCCGCTGGTAGGCCCCATCCTTACTACTAGGAGCCATTTGGGACATCATCGTCCGCCACAGCGTGGTCCAAATCGTTTTTGCCGTACGAATTAACAGACTCGGGGGCAATGCCATAGATATCACCTTAAGACACACATACTAGTCAGTAAAAAATCCACTAATGGCGCAGCTGCGACCACATCTGCAAAACGGGAATAGTCTCTAGTTGCTCCGGCTGAATCATCGACCAATCTAAGCCACCGGGTCTAGGGTGATGATTCTCGGTAACTAAACACCGGCTGGGGGTGACCACTAAATCCAACCCCCAATCGTGGGGCTGCATGGGTAAGTCAGCCGCCGCCACTACCTGTAAATCGTGAACCGTCGTCACAATCGGTGTGGTCGCCGATACCAACCCACGCTCTCGCAACATGGCCAACTCTAAATCGGCAAACCCCGCACCTTTGCCTGTCCGGCCACCATTCATCGCCACCGCCACACACCCAACGACGACAACATCAATCGGCTGCATAGCTTCAAATGCCACCAATTTGCCATGGCTCATGGCCCCCTCCATGGTCGCCGCCTCACCCAAGGAAACCCCATGCAGCTCCGCAGCCACTAACTCCACAAAACACTGCAGCCGAGCAAGGCGCGGCACCGCCATGTACAACGTCTTACCCGCAGCCAGCGCTTGGAGCCGCACCGCCGCATGGGGAGAATCAGGGTTACACTTCACCACCTGGGCTTGCTGCCACAGGTCGGTTTGGGCCAACCGCTCCGCCGCCCGTTCTGCCCCCACAAAGTTGGGAATATGCCCGACCGGATCGCGATGAGTCGCATTATGGGCTGTCAGGGTCCGCCAAATTTGGGCTCGCAGGGCATCTTTACCATCGTGGCGGCCACACCAACTCACTGAAACCATAGGTATGCGCAGATGTACATCTATAACTAGTTGCTAAACCTTTTCTAAACTCTGACCGCTAGATCCCATCCCCCGCTTAAGGTAAATGCATCAGCTAACTCATAACACTGCCGCTCTGGCATAGCCGCTCAGCGCATAGTACAGCCCTACCGCAAATCAGCGTCTCTACCTCTACTAAAAACTCCAATGGCCAAAAAAACAAAGAAGAGAAAAAAGCAGGTCGGCTTAGCGAACCGTGGTTTTGGCAGTCAGTCCCTGATCACGGAATTAGCCCATGCCGAAGCCCTAGTCCGTCGAGAACAATGGACAGAAGCCCATTCTCTTCTATCACGTTTAAAGAGTTCGCATCCCGAAAATTTAGACGTATTGGCTCATTTACTGGAGGTGTATTACGAACTAGGCCAGCTATACCAATATCAAGCCACCTGCGAGCAGTTTTTAGCCCTGAAACCCAATGATGCACGGGTTAATTTTTTGCTAGGCCATGCCTATGTGCTGAACTACTATCCACTGTTGGGAGTACGACAATATCGCTATGCCATTGAACGATGGCCAGAGCATCCCGGCAGCGTGGAGGGCAAAGAACATTTGGCCATGATTGAGCCTAATTTGACCGAAGCACTAGACAACCTGGAGCTCACCTATCCTGACGATTGGGAATTTGGCCTGCTCTACGAGCGCACCCGAGCCTATACAGAAACCAGCCAAGCCCATAAAGCCATTACCACGGCCCAAACGTTAATTGAGCAACGCCCTGATTTTGTAGCTGGGCATAACAGTTTGGCCTTGGCTTACATGGCCGACGATCAATATGACCAAGCCGTGGCCACCCTGCAACGGTGTCTAGAAAATCATCCCGAGAGTCTGTTGCTCCGAGCCAACCTGATCCGGTTTCTCTGTTTACGGGGAAATTTCAGCGCCGCCGAAACCCACAAACCTGTGTTGCTCAGCGATACAAGTACGACGCTTAACGACCTCACACGCAAAGCAGAAGCCCTGGCCTACCTAGACGACATGGCCAACCTCGCCAATTTACTCGACACGGTGCCGCCCGACCCCAATAAGGATAACCGCCCTTTGGTTACGGGGCTGTTTCACCATTTAGCCGCCGTCGCCTTAGCCGAGCGGGGCAACCCTAAAGCCGCCCGACACCAATGGACCCTAGCGTTGGAGCTCTATCCTGATCTAACGGTCGCCAGGGAAAACCTGGATGATTTTGACATCACACCGACCTTCAAGGAAGGCCCATGGCCCTTTGAATTAAACAGTTGGGTAGAAAATAGCGTCTATCAAGATCTACGCCAGGTTGCCATGGCCATGACCCCAGAACGCGACCCTCAACCAGCGCTGATCGCAGCGGTGGAAGCCCTCATCGCACATCATCCGTTTGTGAGTCAGCTAGTTCCAGCCTGGTTTAAACGAGGTAGCCCCAGGGCCCGCATGCTAGCGATGTTGATTGCAAAATGTAGCCTCACCACCCCCCACATTGCTGCGGTCAATGACTTTGTCGCGAGCACCTACGGCAGTGATTCCCAGCGATATCATATGGCGTCGTACTTAGGGCGCCACGACCAATTAACAACAACTCGGCTATGGCTAAACGGCACTTGGCACGATAATCCGCCCTTGGCCACATACACTGTCGAACCGGAACCAGCGTTAACCCACACACCTGAAGCCGCTAGCCTCTTGGACAAAGCCCAAAAGAAAATTGCGCTTGAATCTCCAAAAGCCGCTGAAACAGCTGAAAAGTATCTGCAACAGGCCCTTGAGCTAGAACCTAACAATCCTGTGCTGTTGAATAATTTGGCCCTAGCCTACACACATCAAGATCGACTAGCTGAATCCCGGCAGCTAACGCAGCAAATTATTGACCAGCACCCGGAGGATGTGGATAGTCGGATTGCGATCGCACAGCTTTATCTACAAGAAGACAACCTGGATGTGGCAGAGACTGTGCTTGACCCACTGCTACGAAAGTCTCAGATGACAGAAAATAATCTAGTCAGTCTGATGCTCACCCGCAGTCGTTTACTCATGCTACAGGGCCATGAAGACATGGCCAGACTGTGGTTTCAAGAAATACTACCCACCGTCAAAGGGCATCCATTATTGCGACAGCTAGGCATTGGTCAAACCTAGCCTCCCCGTTGAAACTCTACATAGGCAAGAACCCCCGCAGATCCTAAGTTTAGGATCTGCGGGGGTTCAACGTATTTTGTTCATTAATTCAATCCATTAAACCTTTTCGCAGCGAGGTCCGATGGATTGAAAGAATTTCGTCCTACAGAAAAAATACGCGCGTCAGGGCCTTAATTAAAAGATAAACAGGTTTATTCTTGACACCTTAATACATCTCAATGAAAACTTAAGAGTTAAAGCAAAGTAATGGGTAATCAAAGTTTTGGCAATTGTCCATAGGTATGCAATACCCCATGGCTCACCTGCTGAGCCTCAAGCCTGAATTTTCACTTTGCCAAGTTACCCCTACTACAGTTGCTGATGTTGATTTTAGAAACAACTTTACTT
This sequence comes from Leptothoe kymatousa TAU-MAC 1615, assembly GCF_018739865.1. Lineage (GTDB taxonomy): Bacteria > Cyanobacteriota > Cyanobacteriia > Phormidesmidales > Phormidesmidaceae > Leptothoe > Leptothoe kymatousa. The sequence continues at coordinate 117,570 of NZ_JADOER010000007.1, forward strand.
GCGGCTGAATCACATACATCGACCTAGCCCAGACATTGTGAACCAATGCGTGAGCAATAACGTCGTTCCTATATCGGCAACGCCCAAAATTTTATTCTTCCAACGCCCCATATTTTCTGACGTAAACATTGGACCCATGAATAACTAAGTAATTAAACACATATCAGCCCTGCCTTATTTGACGCGATCTGCTGATTTGAGACTTTCCAAACTCCTATAACTTTTAGCAAAGCCCCTAAGCTATGACTGTACGTATCAGGCGCTGGCAATCTTTTACCAGATTATTATTTGTTTTATCGTGTATTGCAGCCATTCTTTTCCATGGCTTGATACCAGCGGCAGCCATGGCCCGACGCTCACCAGCTGAAGAGATTCGCGGGGTATGGGTGACTACCAATGATATGGATGTCATGGTAGACCAGCCAAAACTGGACAATGCCATGAATCAGCTCGCCGAGCTAAATTTCAACACCCTTTACCCAGTTGTTTGGAACGGTGGCTACACCCTATTTGACAGCGGCATTGCCCAGCGCGCCGGGATTCAACATTTTGTGCGCCGAGGCATACAGGGATACGACATCCTAGAAGAACTCACCACCCAAGCCCATGGACGTGGGATGTCCGTCATTCCATGGTTTGAGTTTGGGTTTATGGCACCAGCCACCTCTGAACTAGCCACAATACATAGCGACTGGCTGACGGAGAAGCGTAATGGTAGTCGCACCGATACCCATAGGGATGGTGGAGATATGGTGTGGCTCAATCCTTACAAACCCGAAGTGCAACAGTTCATCACCCATATGCTGTTGGAACTGATCAGCCGGTACGACGTTGACGGCGTTCAGTTTGATGATCACTTCATTCTGCCAGTGGAGTTTGGCTACGACAGCTACACCCGCCAGCTATATAAAGCAGAAACCGGCAAAAATGTACCCAATGATCCTCACAACCCTGGGTGGGTCAAGTGGCGTGCAGATAAATTGAGCGCATTTGTTAAAACCCTCAATGCAGATTTAAAGGCTCGACGACGCAATATTATTTTTTCAGTTGCCCCAAATCCGTACGATTTTGCCTACAAAGGCCAGCTTCAGGATTGGTTAACCTGGGTCCGCCAAGGGTGGGTCGATGAATTGATTGTGCAAATCTATCGCAATAATTTAGGGGATTTCCGTCACCAGCTATATACCCCTGCCATGCGAGAAGCACAGCAAAAGATTCCGACCGCAGCCGGCATTTTGACCGGGTTACGTAATATTCCTGTGCGGATCAATCTCATTGAGTCGAAAGTGCGGGCAGCTCGGACGGCAGGTCTGGGGATGACCTTCTTTTTCTATGAAAGTCTCTGGGAAGATGCCCCTGAACCTCCAGAAACTCGTCAGGCCAGTTTTAGGCAAATGTTTGCTCAACCGGCCCAACGCAGCACTTATCAGCCAGCGGCTTAGACCATTTGGCGGCGTTCCCCCTTTACTCGCGCTATCCTAAGAACCTGTAATCCACACTTTTTAGCTCAATGGTGGTATCAAACCAACATGTTGTGATTTTGGGCGGCGGTTTTGGGGGGCTATATACGGCATTAGCCCTCAGCAGACTGCCATGGGAGAAAACAGCAAAGCCAACCATTACCCTTGTGGATCAGCGCGATCGCTTCTTGTTTGCGCCGCTGCTATACGAACTGGTGACGGATGAGTTGCAAACTTGGGAAATTGCACCACCCTACACAGAACTGCTAGCCGGCACAGGCATTCAATTTCATCAGGGCAGCGTCAGCAGCATTGACCTACCAAACAATGCTGTTCGGCTACAGGATGATACCGCCATAGCCTATGACAGACTGGTGTTGGCCTTAGGGGGGGAAACGCCGATGGATATGGCCCCCGGTGTGCAAGAACATGCGATCGCATTTCGCACCCTAAATGATGCCTACACCCTCAAAGAACAGTTGCGAACGATTGAAAATTCCACCGCCGATAAAATCCGTGTAGCGGTTGTCGGTGGGGGCTATAGCGGCGTAGAACTAGCCTGCAAACTAGCGGAGCGACTCGGGGAACGTGGCCGGCTGCGCATCGTGGAAAGAGGGACCGAGATTCTACAAAATTCTCCAGACTTCAACCAAAAAGCGGCCCAAGCAGCCATTACCGAAAAAGGGATCTGGATCGATTACGAAACCACCGTCACCGAAATCGGCCCCGACACCATTTCCTTAGCTTACAAAGACCAGACAGATGTCTTGCCCGTTGACCTTGTCCTTTGGACGGTTGGCAACAAAGTCAATCCTCTAATTGCCCAACTGCCATTTGAGAAAAACGAGCGGCAGCAGTTACACATTGAACCCACCCTCAATGTTATTGGCCAGCAAAATATTTTTGCCTTGGGAGATTTAGCAGACGGCAGCGATGTTGACGGTAATCCTGTGCCAACAACCGCTCAGGCCGCGCTCCAGCAAGCAGACTACACCGCCTGGAATATTTGGGCATCCCTCACAGGGCGACCTCCACTCCCATTCAGATACCAACACCTCGGTGAGATGATGACCCTTGGCAACGATACGGCCACCCTCACTGGGCTCGGTTTAAAGCTGGACGGGACCACCGCCCATGTAGTCCGACGTCTAACCTACCTGTACCGCATGCCAACATTTGAACATCAGCTGCGGGTAGGCCTCAACTGGATCAGCCAGCCCCTACGTCAGCTACTTTCGGTCTCCTAACCGCGCTTTTACCATGTCACAGCCAAAAGTCATATTTATCGATGCTGTTGGTACCCTGTTTGGCGTCAAAGGCAGCGTCGGAGAGGTTTATCAGTCTTTGGCCCAAAAAGCTGGGGTAACCGCATCGGCCCCAGACCTGGACCAGGCCTTTTACCAAAGCTTTGCCAATGCTAATGCCATGGCCTTTCCAGACACCCCACCCGTTAAAATTCCTTACCTTGAATACCAATGGTGGTTGGCCATTGCCGAAGAAACCTTCCAGCGTGCGGGCATCTTCCATCAATTTACTGACTTCGAGACGTTTTTTGAAGGCGTTTACCAGCACTTTGCGACGGCTACACCGTGGGAGGTTTATCCAGACACAGTGCAGTCCCTCCAACGCTGGCAGCAGCTAGGCATTTCCCTCGGGATTATTTCTAATTTCGACTCGCGGATTTATTCAGTGCTAGATGCCCTAAACCTGCGGCATTATTTTCAAACCATTACAATTTCCACGGAAGCTGGAGCGGCCAAACCGAATCCTCTGATTTTCACCACAGCCTTGCAAAAACATGGCTGCAACCCGCAAGCGGCATGGCATATCGGTGACAGCCGTCAAGACGATATCCAAGGTGCTAAAGCCGCTGGCATCCATGGCATCTGGATAAAACGCCCTAAACAGGCCGCTATTCAATCACCCACAGCGCCGTAAACCCCCCGGGCCTTTTATCGAGATGACTCCAGCTTGGATTACAGCAATCCCTATGAATGTTTTAGCCTGCGACAGCCCTCCATTCAGACCATTAAAACTTGTCAAAAAAGATTCATGGGCCATCGTGCCTCAACCGCTTCAGCCATCAGGGTACTATGTTCATGAAACGTTTTCTGCTGAAGAGGGTTAGAGTCATCGAAAAGCTAATCTAAACTAAACAAGGTATTTTCTGTAGGGTGCAGCGCACCACTAACTACAGCTACCGGTTACGCTTGTCATTGCATTCATTCAAACGTTTCTAGTCGTCAACTGTGTCTCAAAAACAGCAAAATCCCTGGATCGAAGGCCTCCAAACCATTGGACTCAGTATTGCGCTGGCTCTAGGTATTCGCCAATTTGTGGCGGAAGCACGCTACATTCCGTCTGAGTCGATGAAACCGACTCTACAAGTTAATGATCGACTGGTAATTGAAAAACTGAGCTATCGCTTTCAAGAACCCCAACGGGGAGATATCGTTGTTTTTTGGCCCCCCTCTGAAATTGTCCCGGATGGTCAAAAGCGAGATGCATTTATTAAACGCATTGTGGGTCTACCAGGCGATACCGTAGAAGTGGCTGACGGTGACGTTTTCATCAACGGTGAAATCCAGAAAGAAAGCTATATCCAGGCTCCTCCTAACTATGAACAGGCACCGGTGACCATTCCAGACGCCAAGTATTTTGTACTGGGAGATAACCGCAATGCCAGTTATGACAGCCATGCCTGGAACATTGCTGAACCCTTTGTGCCGGAGGATCAAATTATCGGTAAAGCGGTGGTCAGGTTTTGGCCCCTAACCCGTATGGGTGGATTAGATTAAAATAGGGCACAATCGTACATCTACTAGGGTGCCCCTCTTGTTTGAGGGCCAGTTTCTGTGGCTAATCAAAATCCAGACGGTAAAGGTCAAGATACAAATATATGGGTTGAAACCGTACAAACTGTAGGACTGAGCGTCGTTCTGGCCCTAGGTATCCGCCAGTTTATAGCCGAAGCCCGTTATATTCCCACAGGGTCTATGGAGCCGACCTTGCAGGTTAACGATCGCCTGGTTGTGGAAAAAATCAGCTACCGTGTGACAAAGCCGGATCGGGGAGACATTATTGTTTTTTGGCCCCCGGCAGAGATCACCCCAGAAGGGCAGCCCCGAAACGCGTTTATCAAAAGGATTGTGGGCTTACCTGGCGACACGGTAGAGGTGATCAATGGCGAAGTCTTTATTAATAATGCCGCCATTGATGAGCAGTATATTAAAACTCCTCCCAACTACCGTTGGGGCCCGCAGGAGGTGCCAGAGGAAAGCTATATCGTCTTCGGGGATAATCGCAACAACAGTGTCGATAGTCATGCTTGGCCTCGACCATTTCTACCGGAAGATCAAATTATTGGTAAAGCCGTTGTCAGGTTTTGGCCACCTAACCGCATTGGCTTACTGACGAAAAACTAATTATGAAAATTGTGGTTCTGCAGCGTGGTGACATCGCTTAGGGCGTGATATGTCGCACTATGTCACAGGTTCAACAGGCGCACTCCACACCTGCCGCACCTGTCCACGAATCCGTTGATTGCTGTAGACCGTATTAATTGGATCGCAGCCTAGGGTTGCCAATGTGGCAAACCACTCATGGTTCGGATCGAACAATGTTAGGTTAGTTGACTCCCCAGGGTGTAACGTTGCGGGCTTCAACCCTAAACATTGGGTCGGTTTCACACTCAGATACCCCCATAATTGCAGAGCCGTCCATCGCTGGGTCACCACAAAGGTCTGCCACAGAACTGGTAAAACTAGAGGTAAACCGATGGTGCCCACAGGCGCCACGCCAAAGGGTACGGCTTTTTCCTCATAGCTATAGGCGCAGTGATCGACCGCGATCGCATCTAACGTTCCATCTTCTAAACCTGCAATCAAGGCGTCACGATCGGCGGGCGTGCCCAAGGGCGGGTTCAGCCGCAAACTCGGCGCATAGCTCTCCAAATCAGCCGTACTAAACAGCAGATGGGCCCAGGTGACACTGGCCGTAATGGGTAACCCTCGCGCCTTAGCATCCCGAATAATGGCAACGCTACGAGCGGTGGAAACTCGCATGATATGCACGGCGCATTGACTGACGGCCACTTCTTCCAATATGGCCGTCAAGGGCGTCGTCTCCGACGTACTTGGCAAAGGAGATAGGCCTAATCGAATGGCATCGGCGCCGTCACGGCAGATCCCTGGCTGGCTAGGATCGCAGGGCCATAGGGCCAACGGTAAGGTCAGCGGATGTACATATTCCAATAAACGCTGTACCAAACGTCCATTATTAAGGGGCAACCCATCAGCAAGGCCGACCACTCCAGCACCATGGAGTTCGATTAAGTCGGTTAATTGCTCCCCCGCAGTACCGACAGTAATGGCCCCCCAGGGGAGCGGCTGGGCCATATCCGGCCCGGACATGATCCGCGGCTTTACTTGGGCCGGATTATCAATGGCGGGGGTGGTGCTGGGTAAAAGCCCCACACGGGTAAATCCACCCCGGAGAGAAGCTTGCAATAACTGAGCCAGCGTTTCGCGAGATTCATGGCCAGGTTCTCCAGACTGGCTGTAGAGATCTACTAACCCTGGCCCTAAAATACACCCGCGCCCATCCACTTCTTGGACCTTGTTCTCGGGTGGTGCTAGGTTTGCCCCCATCGCTTGGATGGTGCGATCGCAAATTAAGACATCCCCCACCGTATCGGATTGGGCCAAAGGGTCCAATATACGTGCACCTCGTATCCACCAATTATCCATACCAGGCATTCATGCAAAACCAATCCACGTTTGTATTAGAGAGCTCCAGCGGCTGTAGTATCAAACAAACTCCCTGATAAATGCACCGTAATATTTGCCGAACTTAACATCGGCTCACTCTGCAATCCATCAGGGTAGTCAATCACACTCACCGCCCCATTACCCTGCTTAAACTGCCAAAACGCTTCTGGCCCAAGCCCCGTCACGTAACACAAAATAGCCTTATTAATGGCATCATGGGCAACCACTAAAATCGTCTGGGGTGTTTCAGCATTCTCATACTGAGCCACAATCTCATTCCAAGCCTTAACCGCCCGATCCCAAACATCCTGCAAATTCTCACCATCGGGCATCTGCACCGTTTCGGGCTTGGTTTGCCAAGCTTCTAACAGGCCAGGGAAACCGGCTTTAATTTCATGTTCAAACTTGCCTTCCCACTGCCCGTGGCCAATCTCCCATAGTCCCTCAGTCACCGCTAAAGCTACGTCAGAATGTTGTTTCAAAATAATCTCCGCTGTTTCCTTCGGACGCATCATGGAACTAGAAACAGCAGCGTCGATAGGAACTGCCTTTAGAAACTCACCGGCTTGGGCAGCTTGGCTCCGACCATTATCATTCAGCGGAATATCAATTTGGCCTTGAAAGCGAGACTCCCGGTTCCACTCTGTTTCCCCATGGCGCACCAGCAGCAGCCTAGGCCCTTTAAAGCCCTGACGCAATGTCGGCAAAGTCAAGCCAGTATGGCTGGTGGAGTTCATGGACTCCAACTGGGCTCGCTCGCCCCAGGCGCCTGGGAAGTTCAGCACACTGACCCCGCAATTAGACTGATACATGCGATTTAGCGCTTCTGGCCCCAAACCAATGGCTGTTCCCACCAAAGCCCTATTAATGGCACTGTGGGCAACCACTAAAATTGTTTGCCCCTGATGGCGCGATAACAGGTCTTGCCAAAACTCCCCAGCCTGCTGCCACACAGCCCGCACAGGATAAAACTCTTGAGACGTCCCATCAGCCTGGGGAATCGTCATCTTTAAATCATTGGGCTGATGGCGCCAAGCCCTATATTCCGCAGGGTATTGCTGCTCAACATCAGCAAATGACATCGCCTCCCAAAGTGGCAAACTAATTTCCTTAAGTAAATCAGTCTTTTGCGGAGTGTTATTGCCCCTCAGGGATGCTGTAATCAATTCTGCCGTGCGCGCCGCACGCTTAAGAGGACTACAGTACACCCCATCAATAGTAGTGCCGCTTAAAAGTTGCCCCACCTGACGTGCCTGTGATTCACCTTTTTCAGTCAACAAAGACTCATCGTGATGCCCTTGAATAATACGCTTTACGTTAAAGGTACTTTCACCATGGCGGACCACAATTACACGTGTTTTCAAGGGTCTATCCTCTCTAAACTGGGCTAGGCAAACAGTGTTGATTGTACGTGAAATTTACCGACCCATGGGAGAGCTTAGAAAAACTGAGTTCACCTAATCACACTCAGACAATTGGCGTAGATCAATGCGCTGTTCTACGGAGCTGAGGATAGCTCTTTGAAGTTGCCGTAAGTCAAACGTCCATAACCTTCAATGCAACTTAAAGTTCCCCCCGATTAGATTTTTATTTTTCTTGATTTGAGCACTATTAAAATATGCCCCTGAAGCCTACAGAGCATTCTTTCTAAGGTTTATAGTGCTTCACTATTTCTTTTTTTAGAAAATCTTCAACATCCATAGTTTCACCCTCACGATATACGTTCAGATTGATGAACAATTGAATATATTGAAAATCCTAGAGTCACCTTATTCCTATGAAATTTGCTAACTGTGTTTCCAGCAAAAAAAACAACGGTCAAGCCCATGAAGAGGGTCAAGGAAACTCCAACACTCAGTCATCACAAGAGCAAATGATGTCCTTAGTGTATCCAGATGGGAGTGTGACCAACGTCAAAGTACGTCGCAAAAAGTCTTAGTAGCTCACGTAAGCAAATTCAGACGCGTGCGATGTCAATGTCGATCATCAGCTCTACCCTATCTCACCTGACCAAGCTGTTTTTATCCGCTAACTGCCCGCTGTGTCAGCGTTCCGCCAGCAAGGTCTTGTGCTCAGCTTGCCATCAACAGCTCTTGGGCTGCCGACAATCAGCCCATGGCAACGGCCAGCCTAAACCTATTCAGCAGCGGAACACCTTAGATATTTTTGCGTGGGGACATTATCAAGGGTTGCTAAAACAGGCCTTGACGCAACTGAAATATGGCGATCAAGCAGAGCTCGGCCTATGGTTAGGTTTAGAACTAGGAAACTACTGGCGTAAGCATCCTGCATCCCACAGGTTACAACAAGCTAGCGTGGTACCTATTCCGCTACACCAACAACGACATCAGCAACGGGGTTACAACCAAGCAGCACTAATTGCCAAAGGGGTTTGCAAGGCTACGGGCCTACACTTTGCAGAGCATGGGCTCATGCGCACGAAAAACACTCAGGCAATGTACAGCCTAGGGGTGGAAGCACGGCAAACAAATTTGCATAAAGCATTTCGCTTAGGCCCTAAGCCACCGTCTCCATCGAAACCCATCATCCTCATAGATGATATTTACACCACGGGCACTACGGCCCTAACGGCAGCTGAAACGCTGAGAACAGAGGGCTATAGAGTACCAGCCATTATGGCGGTGGCTCAAACGAAGTATGTGGCTCCGGTGGTCGACCGATCCAAACCTGACCATGGTGGTCAAATATTAAAGCCGCGTCTAATCCCGTAATTTGTTCAAACTGTGCTGGGGTCAATACCGTATCAATCAGTTTTGGGCTCGTAGACTTAGGGCTATCTGCTTTCACATGCACCGGTGTAACCGCAATTACCGCATCGGCTCTAGGGGTATGAACGGCACCCTTGGCACTCTTGGACAAGGGGGGTAGACACTCTGTTTCGGGCTGCCAAACTTGCAAGCGCCGATAGACACCGAAAATGAAAGCTAAGCCCTTTTGCATAGGGATATTAGACCACTCTTTAATCAAAACCTCTACCAGCGCTAACTCTATCAGCGCTTGCGGGTAGGTTTCTAAGAGCTTGGCTAAATACTCAGCAAACGCATCACCGTCATCACCATATAGTTGATAGCTATCAACTATATGGTGCACCCGCTGGCGGTGAATTTGTTCCTGGATATCCATAGTCCACAATTCAAATGGTAATTAATTCAATACGCCCATCGATGCAGATTAGTGCACGGCAGATGTCAGCAAAATAGTCCGAATATCTTAAAAAAACTACTGATCTTAGAAACGAAAGGGATGACAAGAGCATCTATCTATTCCTCCGAGGGACAAATAGACGAACCAGCAAATGCTTGATCCTCAATCCCTAATATGATGACGCCCCGATTGCAGCTTTAGTAGATACTTCGATTTAATGGACCGGTGGCTAGGCTGAATAAATAAACCTGGACCCACAAAGTAATAGTAATTGAGACAGATATGGCAAGGCAGAAAATTTAGATTTTTTTCTACTCAATATTAGAAATTATTCGTTTTTCACTGACCAGATAGGTTATCTTGTCACACAAAGATAGTCCCCAAAGCAGACTCACCAGGAGTGTAAGGCTTTTAATTCTAGGGGTAGCATCCGCCAGACCAGCGTCTTTATTAGTACTTAGATTTTATATTTCTCACTAGTAAATGCCTAAGATTTAGGCGTTTACTGATGGCGATTGAAATTCAACATTCTATTAACGTTACACTTCTAGACTTTTGCAACGCCATCGTTATCCCCAATAACAGTGCGGGCAAATTAAAAAGGCAATTATTGATGCACACCCGTCGTCGGGTCCTTTTTTCAACAGAGATTCACCAGAGCTGAAAATCTATGACTGAGTCTGCAGTTAATACACTGACGTTAGAGCACGGTATATCGGTCCCTCAGCTGATTAAAAATGTCAAAGCAATTATCCAGACCCAGACTAATGGATACATTCAACTAAAGACATCTAGTGGAGAGCAATGGTGGCTGGAGTTTCGAGTCGGACAACTCCTATGGGCCGGTGGGGGACAGCACCGATTTCGGCGATGGCAGCGTTTGCTGAAAACCTATTGCCCAGAGATACGCCCTAGTGATGTTCGATTACGTGAACGTGAGCTGTTCGACCACTGGGAATACATCGCGTTATCTGTACTATTAAAACGACAGCAGATAGACCGTGAGGTGGCGATCTCAATGATCGAAGCCACCATAGCAGAAGTTATCTTCGATATTTGCCAGACTGTCGATCAGCTCACCCAAATCAGCCACAGCACAAACCGCCTATCACGTTTACCCGAACCGATCGCCATTCTTAGCAGTACCACGCTGTTTTACAACGTTAAAACCCAACTAGCCCAGTGGCAAAAGACCAACCTAAGTCACCTATCTCCCAATTTAGCCCCCAGCATTGTTGATAATGCACGGCTTGAAAAACACACCCAACCCCGCACCTATCAAATTCTCAAACGCCTCATTCAAGGTAATCGTTCCCTCAGAGAACTTAGTCAAATTACTGGGCGAGACCTCTGCGAACTAGGGCGTATGGTGGGCGCTTACGTACAGCGAGACATTATTGAGCTCAATATATTACAAGATCTAGCCCAGCCCTATGACGCCCTAGATCCAAAAGTTCCATCCCAATCAGCGCAACAACTCCCCCATATTTTTTGCATCGATAATAATCCCCAGGTGGGCTATCTCATGGAGGAAACCTTACGGCCAGCAGGCTACCGTTGCACCAGCATTCAAGATTCGATCCACGCGCTAACCCAAATTCTTCGTTACAAACCCAACCTTATTTTTCTAGCATTAAAAATGCCTGTGGCCAACGGCTATGAAATTTGCAAACAGGTGCGGCGGGTGAAAGCGTTTAAAGATACTCCCATTGTGATTTTGACAGGAAATGATAGCTTAATGGACCGCATGCGGGCCAAGGCTGTGGGAGCGACAGACTTTATCACCAAGCCAGTTGACCCTACTAAAATTGTCGAAATGGTTCGCTATCAACTAGCTGAACAACACGACCAAATCGAAGAAGCTGGTTAAGTTTATGGCGGTTCCGGGCTGAGATGAATAAATTTTGGTGGTGTCAGTGAAGCGTGGGTGCGGGGTATGCAATCCATTGGAGCAAGGCTATGGTCTTGGCGGCATAGTCTTCACCCCTTAAATTGCTGGGCATAAAACTGGCCATAGCGGCCCTGCTGGTCCAATAATTCCAAATGCGTCCCGGATTCTGCGATTTGGCCATTCTCAATAAATAAGATCCGATCCGCTTTGCGCACCGTACTGAGTCGATGGGCAATCACAAACACCGTACGGTTCTCCATCGCCCGTTCTAGGGCTTCTTGAACTAAAGCTTCCGATTCAGAATCTAAGGCGGATGTAGCCTCATCTAAAATCAAGATTCTGGGATTTAATAAAATTGCGCGCGCGATCGCAATGCGCTGTCGCTGCCCCCCAGATAGATTTACACCACGCTCACCCACCCACGTGTGATATCCCTGGGAAAACTGCTGGATAAAATCGTGGGCATTGGCAACCCGTGCCGCCGCCTCGATGGCTGCATAGTCTAGTTCTGTCTGACCATAGGCAATATTTTGAGCAATGGTCCCCGAAAACAATGTCGTTTCCTGGGGCACAATACCAATCTGTTGCCGTAAGCTACGAAGGGTCACATCCCGCACATCGACACCATCAACTAAAATCTCTCCTGACTGCGGATCATAAAACCGGGCCAACAAATTGACCAATGTTGTCTTACCTGCACCAGATGGCCCCACTAGGGCAATCACATCACCAGGGGGCACCAGCAAAGAGAGATTACGAAAGATAGATTGACCAGACGTATAGGCAAAATGCACATCGCGGTATTCTACTTTCCCAGTAATCGGCGGCAAAACTTTAGCATTCGGGCGATTTTGCAGTGTCGGTTCCTCGGCAAAAATTTCAAAGACCCTTTCTGCTGAGGCCTCAGTTTGCTTAAACGTGTTGTAATGCTGAGTCACCAAATTGATGGGGTCAATCAGCAACGCCACCGCCACCAAAAAGCTCACAAATTCCTGAGGCTGCAATTTACCTAACGCAATTTGCCACCCCCCCAACAGAAACAAAAACATGATGCCTACGGCTTCTAAAAAGCCCACAACCGGATACTGAATGGCCGTGAGATGCTCAGTACGATATTTGGCGATGCGATTCTCATCGGCCACAGCACTAAACCGCCCTACCTCATATTCATCAGCGGCAAAGGCCTTAACAACACGAATATTTCCCAGCACCTCCGTTAGCAAAGAAGACAGATTAGAAATTTCACTTTGGCTGCGCCGCGACAGTGACAACATGCGATTACCAAAACTCCCAATCAACCAAGCCATCAACGGCGCAATCAAAAAGCCGGCTAGGGTCAGCGGCCAATTGAGATAAAACATGTAAATGGGAATGGCAATTAGCTGAAAGACGCAGGAAATAAACTGCTGCGACATTTTATAAATAACTTCGCCAATGCGATCAATATCTTCCGTCAAACGATAGGAAAGGTCGCCTGTTTTAGCCGAGGCAAAGTAGTCAATATTGAGCTGATGCAGATGGGCATATACTCGCTTACGCAGCTCTAACACCGTTGCCAAAGAAGCCCGTATAGAGAAGACTTTCTCCCCATACTGAAATAGATTTTGCATCAGAAAAGCCAGGGTGGTGAACCCCAGCCATTGCGCAATCTTGGGGACTTCTCCTTGGCTAATAAAGTAGGTCACCTGCCCGGCCAAATAGGGCAAGGTAATGGTGGCTAAGACATAGCCCACAATAAAAACAAACGACCAGGCAAACAATGGCCACTGAGGACGCAAAAAGGGTAGAAGCTGCCAGTAAACGGATCGCTGTTTTGAGTCCATGGGTTTCACGTGAACATAAAGCGTCTCCTGAGCGGAGTATAAGAAGACGGTGATTTCGACTAATTGGCATCAATCCCGCTCTGCCAAAATTGTTTTACGGACTCGTTATCAAGGCCCCTGTTGTTACTCCTCTGTTCAATCCCGTCACACAGCAAGCTCCTTATCCGCCCGTAGTGTCTTGAGGGTATCTAAGATCACCTGAGCAATGCGATGGGAAGCGCCAAACGGGCCAAAGCGTTCTTGGCCATTGGCCACACAGGCTTGCAAATAGTCTTTATCTTCCACTACTTCCACCGCATACTGGGCCGCCTCTTTGAGAATGGCAGGGGTGGCAGGCTCAGTGCCAATGGTTTTGACCGAGAGGCCCAACAGTCGGTCTTGGGCTTCTGCAAAGGCATAGGTAAATTGGGGCCCGGCTCCAGGAATTTGCAAAATAGGTTTGCCAATGGCCATCGCTTGATCTACCGCCAATCCGGCCATACCTAATACGAGGGTAGTACTGCAAACAATATCGCTAAAGGCATCACTAAAGCAGAGTACCGTTGCCAGGGCATCTCCTTGAGCAGATAGATACGTCAGCTTATGGCCGTCACACTGCCAACCGGATTCAACGGCAACCCTAGCCAAATCAGCCATCACATCAGGAACAAGCGCTGCTCGAAACTGAACGTGGGGATTTAGACGAGCAATTTCAACGGCTAGCTCCAACAATAGTTTCAGATTACGCATGGCCTCGGGAACTCGAGACCCTGGCAGCAACGCCATCATGGGCCAATCTGCATTGAGACCCAGATCCTTGCCCTTAGGTTTAAGCCGATCTACAGACGGAATTCCCCCAAACTGAGCCTTGGCAAACCCCTGCTTTTGATAGTCTTTGGCCGTGTAGGCATCGCGGGAAAAGAGGGTGAGGCAACGGGGTGACTTGAGCACAGCATTGAGCACTAAATCTAGTTTGAGCGTGCCCTCATACATGGCGGAGAGGGGCGACGTAAACGAAATGAAGGGTTGGCCACTGAGGTAAGCAAAACATTGCCCCACAACATCACCGGTGGCAAAAACAAGATCGCACTGGGGGGCATAGCGACGCACAGCCTGCAATTGCCGCCATGTGGAGGTGAGTAATCCGGCGCGAATATCGTTAATCAGCCGCAGGCGGTTAGTGTAGGTAAACCCCCCGGATGGCAGCGTTAGGGTGGGAGAAATGATCGGCACGTCGATGTTGCGATAGGCATGCCCCTGCCCCACAATGGGGGCCGCCGCAATATCCACGTCAGGCGCTAACTCTCTTACACTGCGGATGATATGAGAAGAATGGTTGTCTTCCCCATGGCCGTTGCTAATAAATAAAAGTTTGTGAGACATGGGTAAATAGCAGCGGTCAGTTGTCAGGTCCTCTACCCAACATGGAAATCGTTTTGAACTTGACTCATGCAGAGCACGCAAGCTGGATCCATAGTACAGCCTGACGACCGCTTGCAAGATACCAAGGCTGTAAGAACAAGGTGTTCTGAGCGATCCGATGTATGGGCAATCCTGAAGAAGGTGCGTCTAACTAGCCTCCCTATTTCCATGAAGTCGGGAAATAGGGCATGCGTTTCCCTGGGGAACAGCCGGCCCATTAGCCCTATAAACAGATCGTTAGATCGTTGCAGCCTCGAAATCAGCAACGACAAAACCGTCAGCTCACTCGCAGCAAGCTAACGGTTTAATAATGGATCAGCAATCACGCTCTATGTTCAGAACATTAGCTGCGGCGCTGGCGCTTGATACCGAATAAGGCTGCGACACCCCCCAATAAGCCCACCAGAGTACCTGGCTCAGGCACTGCCTGGTAAACAGAAAATGTAGAGCTTTCCTCGTTACTAACTACCAACAAGGCTTGGCCAATAGGGCTATCTTCCTCATTGATGAACAACAGCCCTTCAGGACTGACATCGTCCTGGAAGCTGGGTTCATAGGTAACGAAGCTCGGCGCAGTTGGGTTAGTGATGTCGTAAACCATCACACCACCAGAGCGCTCTAGGCCAATAAATGCCAGGGTACGACCACCAAAGAAGCCAATGGTCACACCTTCCGGCTCAGGTCCTTTATCATCACTCCGCTGATCAAACTCTTCCGGGTCCCCATCATTGATGTTAAAGAACTCGGAAAAATCAGCCGCGATAATTTGCTCAAAGTCATCACCGCTGTCAAAGACTAGGTTGCCTTGGGCATCCCAGATGGAGAAAGAACGGGCACCGTAGCTGTAAATTTGGTCAACATCGCCATCACCGTCGGTATCTCCTAGGGTAGTGGTGGTTTTCAGACGCCCTAGATTTTCTTCTTGCTGCAGTTCGGATGCATTCGGGTAGGCGCTAGGGTCAAGCGTCAGGTCCGCTACTCGCACTTCCTCGGAAAAGCCATCATAGTCACGGGCATCTCCTTCGTTGGCAGTCACCACATAGGTTTCGCCATTGACGGTATATGTAGCGATCGCATCCGGCTGATACATACCCAAAACGGGATGGGTCTGAATATTGATGCCATCATCTTCATTACTCGCATCAAAGCCATTACCTGCAACACTGTGGTCCTTAAAGCCCAAGCTAGTAACGCCGGTAAACGCTTCAGACTCCAAATCCAAAATACCCAGAGCATTGTTTTCCTGCAGTGCAACATAGGCTGTCGCACCATCTTCAGAGACCGCAATGTACTCAGGCTCTAGATCTTGCCCAGGGGTTGCACCAGGACCAAAAATACGCACATCAGGACCAATGGCAACACCATCGAAACCAATGTCTTTCACAGAGCCGCTAGCAATATCGATAATACTGACGGAACCTTCAGGATCCACATCATACTCATCGCTAGGCTCGCCCTCATTAGCCACAAGGACCTTAGCTCCATCAGGAGTAAAGGTCAGCATGTCGGGCAAAGCACCGACATCAAACTTACTCTGGAAATTACCTGAGGCATCAAAAAACGCAACAATGCCATCATCTTGCTTAGTATCTGCTTCAATAGCCGCGGCCAAAATACCATTGCTAAAGGCAACGCTATTGACTCCACCACCGACAAAACCACCAATATTGGCCGGATCAGTCAAGTCAATCGAGCCAAAAAACGCAGGCACACTCGGGGTGCTGAGATTAAAAATCTCAATGGTATCGCCAGTGGTAACAAAAAGATTAGCGGTGTCAGCATCAAATGCAGAAATCTCTGCACCACCATCAACCTCAGCTCCGCCCAGACGATTTAAGGTAAATGCAGAAGCAGGAGCGGCAACAGCACCCAAAAGCGCCATCGCTGGGACTAGCGCCCCTAACCAGTATTTAAACGTCATAGATATTGTCTAAAGTAAATATCAGCTTTGAACGAGTCATATACCCCCCAATGATCTTGCTGACACCTTCAGCTAACGGTGGCGTAAGCAGGTCCCAACAGAGATTATTTTTGAAGGTAGGATAATTACTGAAGGCAGAGGTTAAGGGAAGGTAAACACATCCGTACTTTTAAGCAGTCTTTAAGCGCCCTACACCATTGGTTCATGATTATGGCGGTCAAATTCCCCAACATCCCCACTCCTCTGGCACAATGAGGGAGTTTAATTCGTAAGCCAAGGGCTCCAAGGATTGTGGTCTTAACGCCTGAAAAATTATTTCCGTTTAAGCTCGATCCGTTTCAACTTGAAGCTATTGAAGCTCTGAATCAAGGGAACTCGGTCATTGTTTGCGCCCCCACAGGCTCTGGTAAAACCCTGGTGGGTGAATATGCCATCCACCGAGCGTTGCACGAAAATAAACGGGTTTTTTACACCACTCCTTTAAAGGCCTTATCTAATCAAAAACTGCGCGATTTTCGAGATATTTTTGGCCACGAAAAAGTGGGTCTACTGACGGGGGACACGTCTGTTAATCGTGACGCACCCATCCTGGTCATGACCACGGAAATCTTTCGCAATATGCTCTACGGCACCACCATGGGAGAAGTGGGGCAGGCGGTGCAAGACCTGCAAACGGTCGTGCTAGATGAGTGCCACTACATGAACGATCGGCAGCGGGGCACGGTCTGGGAAGAGTCGATTATTTACTGTCCCCAGGGAATTCAGCTAGTAGGGTTATCGGCAACGGTGGCCAATGGCGATCAGCTCACCGATTGGATCGCTCAAATTCATGGCCCCAGTCAGCTGATTTATTCAGACTTTCGGCCGGTACCGTTGACCATACACTTTGCCACGGGCAAGGGTGTCTTTCCGCTGCTGAATGAAAACAAGACAGCCTTGCATAACCGGCTGAAAAGACACCGCAAACCACCCCGCCGTCAAAAGGGACAAAAGAAGAAGCCCGCCACCGCCACCATGGCGTTTATTGTTGCCCAGTTGCAACAAAAGGACATGCTGCCAGCCATCTTCTTTATTTTTAGTCGCAAGGGGTGTGATAAAGCGGTACAAACCATTGACCATTTGTCCCTGGTCACACCGGCTGAGGCAAATGTGCTCAAACAGCGCATTGACAACTTTTTAGCCGCGAATCCAGAAGCGGCCAGGGCTGGCCAAGTGGAACCGCTCTACCGCGGTATCGCCGCTCACCATGCCGGCCTACTGCCAGCCTGGAAAAGCCTAGTGGAAGAACTGTTCCAAGCCGGTCTCATTAAGGTGGTGTTTGCGACGGAAACCCTGGCTGCAGGCATTAACATGCCTGCTAGAACAACTGTTATTTCGAGCTTATCTAAACGCACTGACAGCGGCCACAGACTGCTGCGGGCCTCGGAATTCTTACAAATGGCAGGTCGCGCCGGACGGCGCGGTATGGATTTTGAAGGGCATGTGGTGACCGTGGAAACGCCCTTTGAAGGAGCCCAGGAGGCGGGGTATCTGGCCTTGGCGACACCAGATCCGTTGGTGAGCCAGTTCACCCCCAGCTACGGCATGGTGTTGAATCTATTGCAAACCCATTCCTTAGACGAAACCCGCGACCTGGTAGAGCGCAGTTTTGGGCAATACCTATCCACATTGCACCTGGCCCCACAACAGCAAGCGATTGATGATGTAGAACGTAATATTGAGCTGATCCGTGAACAGCTGGCAACGGTGGATGACGCCATGGTGGCTGAATATGGCAAGCTCAAAGAGCGCCTGCGGGAAGAACGGCGTCTGCTCAAAATTTTAGACAAACAGGCTATGGACACCCTGTCGGGGGACCTACTGACGGCGGTTAACTTTACGGTGGCAGGGACGGTGCTTTCGTTAAAGGGCAAGCATATTAAAGTGCACAATCCCATACCAGCCGTCCTAGTTACTAAAATTTTAGGCCCAGGGAAAGTGACCTATTTGGCCTGCCTCACCGCTGACAATCACTGGGTGATGACCACCGCCAGCGATGTGTTTGGTCTCTATGAAAAATATGAACGGATTGCGGAGGTTGATACCTTAGTGCCGCCGACAGAACTGCCTTTGAGAGCAGGGAGTAAATTGGCCGGCGACGAGGGCACAGCCCCGGTGGCAACCAAAATTCCGACCTCATTACCAACCCTGGATGAACTCGCACCAGAGGTCAAAGAGCAGCGCGATCGCATGCAAACCGTTGCCGACAAATTAGAAACACACCCCTTAAATGAATTTGGCAAACCCAAAGCACTCCTAAAAAAACGCCAGCGATTACAAACCCTGGAAAAAGAACTCCAGGACCGACAAGAAAAGTACCAGCGATATGCCAGCCGCTATTGGGAAGAATTTCTCAACTTAATGGCAATCTTAGAAACCTTTGGGGGATTAGAGCATAACCAGCCAAGCAAGTTTGGCCAAATGGCCGCCGCCTTTCGGGGCGAGAACGAACTTTGGCTAGCCCTCGCCCTAGATTCAGGCGAATTCGACCACCTCGAACCCCATCAATTTGCGGCCGCCTGTGCCGCCATCGTTACCGAAATCACCCGGCCTGATACCTGGACCCACTACCGCACATCGAACCCAGTGACCGAAGCCCTCGAAGGGTTACGCTCCATTCGCAGAAAGATATTCCAACAACAGCGCCGCTACCAGGTGGCCTTACCCGTGGCATTGGAATGGAATTTAATTGCCCTCGTCGAAGCCTGGGCCCTAGAGACAGATTGGAATGAACTGTGCAAAAACACTAGCCTAGATGAGGGTGACGTGGTGCGCATTTTACGACGCACCCTAGATATCTTGTCCCAGATTCATCACATCCCATTTTTACCGGCCTCGGTTAAGTCCACAGCCCGCCAGGCCGCTTACCTGATTAACCGTTTTCCCGTCAATGAAGCCGCCAGCGGCGCTACAAATGCACCGGATCCAGAATTAGCAGGGGATAATAAAGACGGAGACCCTATCCCCACGGAAGAAGAGTAATTTCAAGCATGACCTCCACCACCATCACCTCTGACCCCAAAGCATTATCCCGTGCCCAGCGGGCTGTTAGCTGCGGGCCGTTTTACATGAAGCTGCTGGCAGCCATGCGCTCTCAAAGCATCCCTTTACGAGCCATCAGCGACGACCGTGGCATGCTCAGTGGATATACGCGCCAACCCCTTTCAGACGTCGCCGCCGATAATCACCTCGGCTGGCTGATGACCCTAGGCATTGTGCGACGAGAAGTCGATGGCCAGGGCCTAACCGATAGCTTTCGACTCACGCCCATCGGCCGTCAACTAGTAGACCAATGGGAAGCATCAGGTCGTCCGGATTCCACAGGTGGCCCCCTGGATTATTTACTCAACGCCAGGAACCGCTGGCTAAGACTACCCAGCTGGTTACAATAACCCCCTTGCTGTTGAAACTCCATACACCTGAGTTCAAAAACGATGGGTAATTGATGAAGTTTGGGTAAGTTGATGCAATAGCGTCGACTCACCTCACTGGGCCCAAAACAACAGGTATTTTGAACAACCGTTATTCCGACTCATTATTTCAACTCATTATTTCAATCATTAATACTCCAACTGGACCGGGAGACACTCTAGAATGAAGGCCATTATGGTAGTGGGGACAACCTCCCACGCAGGGAAATCTCTACTTGTTACAGCACTTTGTCGCATGTTGAGCCGTCGGGGCTGGCGGGTGGCTCCTTTTAAAGGACAAAATACCGCCCTCAATGCCTATGTAACCGCCAACGGTGCTGAAATTGGCTACGCCCAAGCCGTCCAGGCATGGGCTGCGGGTGTTTCTCCCCAGGCCGAAATGAATCCAGTCCTGCTAAAACCCCAGGGAAATACAGGCACCGCCCAGGTGATCATCAAAGGTCGCCCCGTGGGACAAACCACAGCCAGTCACTATTATGAAACCTATTTTGAAAGTGGTTGGCAGGCTGTCCAGGAAAGTCTAGCCCGTCTCGGACAGGAATTTGACCTGCTCATTTGCGAAGGCAATGGCAATCCTGCGGAAATCGCCACCAAGAATCATGACCTGGCCAATATGAAAATTGCCCAGGCCTTAAAAGCACCCACGATTCTCGTTACTGATATTGACCGGGGGGGGGCCTTTGCCCATATCGTCGGCACCCTGGAGCTGCTCGAGCCCGACGAACGCGCTTTAATCAAAGGCATTATTATCAATAAGTTTCGGGGGCAAAAAAGCAGCCTTCAACCGGGCATCGACTGGCTGGAGAAACGCACTAACATCCCAGTGTTAGGGGTGGTGCCAATGCTGGATCAAACCCTACCCACAGAGGGCTCGCTATCGCTGATGGATCGGCCCATCGAAAAGCAATCCGCCGAACTGAATATTGCCGTTATTCGCCTGCCTCGCATTTCTAACTTCACCGACTTTGATCCGTTAGAAGCCGAGCCGTCGGTCAATGTTAGATACCTTAGCCCTAAGGACGATTTGGGGCATCCTGATGCGGTCATCCTACCTGGCACCAAAACTGCGATCGCGGATCTCCTCATTTTGCAACGCACCGGCATGGCCGAAGCCATCCAAAACTACGCTGCCGCTGGTGGCACAGTGCTGGGCATCTGTGGCGGCTTTCAGCTCATGGGCCAGATGCTCGCAGACCCAGAAGGGTTAGAAGGCCAGGAAGGGCGCTTTAGGGGCTTAAGCATTTTGCCCTTACGCACCGTGATCACCCAAAACAAAGTGGCACGGCAGCGGTCAGTCAGCTCCAAATATCCCCAAGAAGGGCTGCCCGTAAATGGCTATGAAATTCACCACGGTCGCACCCAATTAGTAATGACCCCAGAAGGTGGCGAACCAGGGCCCAAGTTCCAACCCATTTTCGACGACCGCAGTCTTGGCATTGTGGACGAAACCGAATCCCTGTGGGGAACATACTTACACGGTATTTTTGATAACGGTCCCTGGCGACGAGCCTGGCTCAATCGACTGCGGCAGCAACGGGGCTTAGGCTCCTTACCCACGGGCATTGCCAACTACCGAGAACAGCGAGATGCCATGCTCAATACCCTGGCCAACACCGTTGAAAAATACATCAACCTCGATCCGATCTTGACTCAATCCTGAATCCAGGCAGAGGAAAAATCCCACGAATACATCGGCCATAGAGGCATAGAGGCATAATAGGCTGGTTCTTCCGGTTTAAAACAGGGTCTCTATGCCTCTATTGGATATTACGTTCCTAGCGATGGGGGGATTGACCTCCGGTATCTTAGCGGGGCTACTAGGCATCGGCGGCGGCGTACTTATGGTGCCTCTCCTATTATTTTTTGGCATTGACGTTGACCAAGCCACCGCCACCAGCCTCCTCGCCATCTTAGTCACCGCCACAACGGGCAGTATTCAAAACTGGCGCATGGGCCATCTCCAGCCCAAACAAATTTTACTACTCGCAATACCGGCTATTTGCCTCGTCGTAGCGGGCACAGAAGTCGGTAGCCGCTTAGCCGACCATTGGCGGAGCGCAGCCTTTGGCAGCCTACTGTTGAGCAACATTTACCTAGTCAGTCTCAAAAAGAGCATTGGAAACACCCAGGACCCAAAAACCAATTCCCCCCTCCTAGCCGCCACACCAGCAAGACTCGTCACCGGAGGGATATCAGGCTTTATGGCAGGGTTATTTGGCGTAGGTGGCGGGGTGATCATGGTGCCCCTCCAAGTCTTGTTGATGAATATCAACCTCAAAAAAGCTGTGCGCAACAGCCTAGGGGTCATTGCCCTGACCTCTGCGGTGGCATGTATTCACAATGGCCTCAAAGGAGACATCGTATATGGAGCCGGTCTCAGCCTTGGCTTGGGCGGTTTAATTGGCGTACAAATTAGCACTCGTTTTTTGCCCAAACTACCCGAAAACTTTGTCAGTGCTTTGTTTCGAACATTGCTGTGTGTTTTGGCAACCTACGTATTTTGGCAAGCCTGGCAAGCGTATATGGCCAGTGCGTAATACTCCACAGATCAATAAAAAGGGCACAAAACAAACGCTTTGCACCCATGGGCTAGCGAATAAACTAGCACCAAAATATATTTTTCAATGAGTTCACTTGCCCCAACAATCCTAGAAGTGAAGTACAACCTAGCCAGTTGCACAGGGTGGCCATGAACAGATTTGCGTTACGACAAAAACGAGTTCAAATTAACCCACCAAAAACATTGACCTAAAAAAACGCTTAATTCAGGTCACCTCAATCCAACCAATTTCTATTCTCTCGTTTGAATGTAAAGAATGAGCAGAAATACGGTTGGAACGAATACAAACAGGATGCTGGCTACAAACCCTAGATTATTAACTTCCATAGACCCTAACTACTACTTTTCTCAACAACAAACCACATGGCTAAGCATATCACTCTGCTTCAACTCAATGAAGCGATCGGTCGTAGACCTACTGTGATAGATACATCTCAAACGATCCCTGCTTGAGTTTTCTCGAGTTTTTTGCTATCGCTTCTTTTTAGGCTTGGTCACCACATCAATGGGCCCATTCACCAAGGTTTGGCAAGCCAAACGGCAATTCTCGGGGCGTTTCTTCAGCCGCTTCTCTTCAACCGCTGTGCGAGGGGAAAGATTATCTC
Organism: Leptothoe kymatousa TAU-MAC 1615; assembly: GCF_018739865.1. Taxonomy (GTDB): domain Bacteria; phylum Cyanobacteriota; class Cyanobacteriia; order Phormidesmidales; family Phormidesmidaceae; genus Leptothoe; species Leptothoe kymatousa. The sequence goes on from NZ_JADOER010000007.1 coordinate 140,635, forward strand.
CGCCTTCAGCAATTTCAACGACACATAGACCACACTGGCCATAGCCGCCACAGTTCATCATCTTTCCCGTCAGGGTGTAAATATCAATACGATTATCGATCGCTTTCTGACGCAGGTTCGCGCCATCTGCCGCTGTGATCTCAAGATCTTCTTTAACAAACTTAATAGTGGGCATCGAAGGGCTCCAAAAGCAATCGCCATAAAGTTGAGCATGCCGCGAGCGGCCAGTTTACACATAAGATCCAACTTGCGTTGGATTATGAAGTCTAGTTACACTTCTTTATACACTTTAATCTTTGATTTTTAGTGGGTTAGTCCGTCGGGAATCGTCTGGATTCTTACCGCAATAGGTCACCATGAAGTTCCGAATAAATTTTCCACAACGGATTTTTATTTTTGCCCCCACGTTGGAGGCAATGTGGAGATCTGGTAGCCTATTCAGTATCGGTATTTTAATGTACGGCTAAATTTTCCAAACTAGGAGGAGGCGTGTAGTCAATGGGACTACCCTGGTACCGGGTACATACAGTCGTGGTTAACGATCCCGGACGACTGATTTCTGTACACCTAATGCATACTGCCCTTGTGGCAGGTTGGGCTGGCTCTATGGCCCTGTTTGAGCTAGCAACATTCGACCCAAGTGATCCTGCTCTGAACCCCATGTGGCGTCAGGGTATGTTTGTTCTTCCCTTCATGTCTCGCCTCGGTGTAACCGGGTCTTGGGGCGGCTGGAGTGTGACTGGAGAGACAGGTGTTGATCCTGGTTTCTGGTCTTTCGAAGGCGTAGCACTTGCACACATCGTGCTGTCCGGCTTGCTATTCTTGGCAGCCGTTTGGCACTGGGTTTTCTGGGATTTAGATTTATTCCGTGACCCCCGAACTGGTGAGCCCGCCTTGGATTTACCCAAGATGTTTGGCATCCACCTGTTCTTATCTGGTTTACTTTGCTTCGGTTTTGGAGCCTTTCACCTGACGGGTGTATGGGGTCCTGGAATGTGGGTGTCTGATCCCTACGGGATCACCGGTCACATTCAACCGGTTGCCCCAGAATGGGGTCCTGGAGGCTTCAACCCTTACAACGCAGGTGGTATTGTCGCTCACCACATTGCCGCTGGTATTGTCGGCATCGTGGCAGGCCTATTCCACTTAACCGTGCGTCCCCCACAACGTCTCTACAAGGCGTTGCGTATGGGTAACATCGAAACTGTGCTATCCAGCAGTATTGCTGCTGTATTCTTTGCAGCTTTCATTGTGGCCGGTACCATGTGGTACGGAAATGCAACCACTCCTGTTGAATTGTTCGGTCCTACTCGTTATCAGTGGGATGGCGGCTACTACCAGCAGGAAATTGAGCGTCGGGTTCAGGCCGACATGGCTGATGGCTTAAGCCGTAAGGAAGCTTACGAGAATATTCCTGAGAAGCTTGCCTTCTACGACTATGTGGGCAATAGCCCTGCTAAGGGTGGTTTGTTCCGCGTAGGCCCCATGGATAGTGGTGATGGTATTGCTACTAGCTGGTTGGGTCACCCTGTATTTACCGACTCTGAAGGTCGTGAACTTTCAGTACGTCGTTTACCCAACTTCTTTGAAACCTTCCCTGTGGTCTTAACTGACTCCAGTGGTGTAGTCCGTGCAGATATTCCTTTCCGTCGTGCTGAATCTCAGTTCAGTATTGAGCAGACTGGTGTATCCGTTACTTTCTACGGTGGCGAACTAGACGGTCAAACGATTAAGGACCCCGCTCGCGTTAAGCGTTATGCCCGTAAGGCATTGCTGGGTGAGCCCTTTGAGTTCGACCTAGAAACCTTGGATTCTGACGGTGTATTCCGTTCTAGTCCTCGCGGCTGGTTTACCTTTGGCCATGCGGTCTTTGCGCTGCTATTTTTCTTTGGCCACATCTGGCATGGTTCCCGTACTCTATACCGCGACGTATTCGCTGGTGTGGATCCCGACCTATCTCCTGAGCAGGTCGAGTGGGGCTTCTTCCAGAAAGTTGGTGATACTAGTACTCGCATGAACTAAACGTTCTTTAGAGCTATTAGTTTGAGTTAGATGGCTCAGCGAATTTATTCCGCTGGGCCATTTTTTTGAAATAATGGTAGTTACCGATGGATGGTCTTGACCGCTATTGGTAGAGGCCTTAAACATTAGTTGAGTAGGACTGAACAATGGAAAGTGTTGCTTACATCTTGATTTTCACCTGTATTATCGGAACTCTATTTTTTGCGATCGCATTTCGTGAGCCCCCTCGGATCAAGAAAGACTAGGAAAGCCGATTCAACCTATGGGGAGTTTCTCCCTTGAATGGCGTTTGACTAGTCGCCCAAAATAAAACAAACCCATTGGCCTTATCAGCCTGGGTGACATAATAGAGGCATCGACTTCTTTGCTTTTAACGAAGTTAGCCTCTATTTTTATGTTATGCATGGTCTAATAAGCGAGGCCCGCCCCGCCCACTCATCGAGGGTATAGTCGTTCTATGCAGTGTCCCTTCTGCCAGCATGCTAGTAATCGCGTTCTCGAATCGAGATCGGCAGAAGCCGGTCGCAGTATTCGTCGTCGCAGACAATGCTTGAAGTGTGAGTGCCGCTTTACCACCTATGAACGCATTGAATATGTTCCAGTCACTGTCATCAAACGGAACAGTAGTCGAGAATTATTCAATCGATCAAAATTACTGCGCGGCATCGTGCGTGCCTGTGAAAAAACAGGGTTGGACGCAGCCAAGCTAGAAACCTTAGTAGATAATATTGAAATGGAGCTTCAGCAACGCTCCACCAGGGAAATTACCAGTGCCGACATCGGGGAACTTGTATTACAGCAACTCAGATCTTTAAATGAGGTAGCCTATGTTCGCTTTGCCTCCGTCTACCGCCAGTTCACAGGCATTCGCGATTTTGCAGACACCCTAACCCATCTGCAAGAAAGCGAAGAAAAAGTAGGCTCCCCACCCTACGTTAGCAACGGGAACCGCCCTAGCTCCACGCTAACTGTATAGCCATCGTTCTTCCCCCCAGAGCATTCCGGCAAAAAAATATCTTGGTCAATAACCCGTAACAGTAAGTGACAGTGAGGCTAAATTCACTTATGATTAATAGTCTTGCGAAGGTTTGTGTATTTTACTAATTTTTAGTCTGGGTTTCCCTCGGGAGCTTTTCTATGTGTTAGTATCGCTCGCCTTGCAAGGCTCTAAGTTTGGGCCTAATGCAGGTTCAACTCATTGCCTGAGAACGTGCCTTAGCTTGGTTGCAGGGATATGGCGACTCAGGATTATTGAAAGAGGCTCGCAGGGAGCACATTTGTGTGATGCCCTCATCCTCATCTGAGATAAGAGCTGGATCAATGTAGAGGCGGCACACAGACGCACAACATGTCCACCCGATTATGGAGAAACCGTAGGAAACATCTAGCATGGTCAACTTTGAAACGAAAGAAGCCGATATTGGTTTTACTCATGAAGATTTTGAAGCTTTATTAGATCAATACGATTACCATTTCAGTCCTGGCGATATTGTACCGGGGACTGTTTTTAGCATTGAGCCTCGGGGCGCTTTGATTGACATTGGAGCAAAAACCGCTGCGTATTTGCCCATTCAAGAGATGTCCATCAATCGTGTCGAAGCTGCTGATGAAGTGCTTCAATCGAATGAGACTCGTGAATTTTTCATCTTGACCGATGAAAATGAAGATGGCCAGCTAACTTTATCCATCCGTCGCATCGAGTACATGCGTGCTTGGGAACGAGTACGTCAGCTCCAAAACGAAGATGCCACCGTACGGTCCGATGTCTTTGCGACCAACCGTGGTGGTGCCCTCGTCAGAATTGAAGGTCTGCGCGGATTTATTCCTGGTTCCCATATCAGTACCCGTAAGCCCAAAGAAGACTTGGTGGGCGAAGCACTGCCCCTCAAGTTCCTTGAGGTTGACGAAGAGCGTAATCGTCTAGTCCTAAGTCATCGTCGTGCGCTGGTTGAGCGTAAGATGAATGGCCTCCAGGTGGGCGAAGTCGTCATTGGTGCAGTACGTGGTCTGAAGCCCTACGGTGCCTTCATCGATATCGGTGGTGTTAGCGGTCTGCTACACATTTCTGAAATCTCCCACGACCACATTGACACACCTAACACGGTGCTCAATGTGAACGACGAGATTAAGGTAATGATTATTGATCTAGATGCTGAGCGTGGTCGGATTTCCCTATCCACCAAGCAGCTTGAGCCTGAACCAGGTGATATGGTCAAGAATCCTGAAATCGTGTTTGAAAAAGCCGAGGAAATGGCTGAGCGCTATCGCCAGCAATTGCTGAAAGCTGCTGAAGCTGAGGCTGCTGCTGAGGCAGGAGAAAGCAGCAACAGCGAAGAATCCTATGCTGTTGAAGAAGGTGAATCAGCTGTGGCTGCCTTCGCTGAATAGGTCGCTCGAAAATTTTTCCTAAGACGGCATAGTCGAGTCTTTTGAATAATTTTTTGGAAAATGTTGGGGCTCCAAGGGTCCCAACATTTTTTTATGTCAATATATCGGCAATATCGATTCGCAATCATTGCTGGGAGCCCATCAGGCCCCAGGCAAGTGCTAACAGATTGAGTTAAGCAACCTCTGCGTAGCCAACTACGAATACTAAGGAGCTGTTCAGAAACGAAGTCACGGCTTAATCCGAAAAGGCTTGTTAGACCATGCTTTTAAGGAAAAAGGCCATGATTTTAATTTTTAACAGGCCCTAAATGTATTCAGCCGTTGGCTATGGCTTACACGTAAATACGTTTAGTCGTGGTCACAATTTCTTGCAACGGCACAGTCTTCCCCCACATCAAAGCCGTTTTTCTAGATAAAGATGGCACCCTAGCTAATGTCAGTAGCTATTTAACTCGCCTCGGGCACCATCAAGCCCAACTGATGGACAAGCAACGTCCTGGCTGTCTACCGTTGCTGTTGCAAGTGCTGGGTATCTCTGAGAACGGCTTAGACCCAGCCGGATTGATGGCCGTGGGCAATCGACAGGAAACGTTGATCGGTGCAGCGAGTGCGGCGGCGATCGGGGGCTGTCCTTGGGTGGAGGCCATGGCCTTGGCCTCCACCACATTTGCCGTCGCCGACCAGAGATATTCACCAAAAGCAGCCCATACGCCTTTATTACCAGGTGCCTTAGACTTGCTACAACGGTTAAGACAGGGAAATCTGAAAATCAGTATGGTGTCTGCGGATGCCCAAGTGCATTTGGAAAACTTTGTCGAGCACCATCAGCTACAAAAATACTTTGACCATTTACAAGGTGTTTGCCCAGAGTATCCCGACAAAGTTGCCCCTAATTTTTTCCAGGCGGCCTGCCATGGTCTAGGCATGGAACCACACCAGGTTTTAGTGATTGGTGATGCCGCGACGGATCTACAAGTCGCAACTAGGGCCGCTGGTTTTATTGGCTATTTAGGCGGCTGGCAACCGCCTTTAGGGCCCACCAAAATCGCCTCTCAACAAAGCTTAGATGAGCTGTCCATAGCGAGTGCGTTTGCCACTGATTTTTGGCAAATTCAGCTTACAAAGCTTTAAAACAAAATAGAGGAGGCAAGTACTGCCTCCCCTCATAAATCAACCTTGATCGTGATGATCAATGCATTAAGTTAATTACAATTGTGTTCATTTAATCGTTAGAACTCAAGTGACGGTCTGTCAGAGTTTACGTTACGGTTACGTTTTGAGCGCAGCACCCCATGGGGACACCAGCCATGGCTAACCGCCAGCAGCAAAACGGTAAACTATATCGTGAGGTAATTTTTTATCTGCACCCTGCATAGGTCTGTATACAACAGCAGCCATATCTCACTGTCCCACTACTTAGGTAATGATCGATGTCGCCATTTCCGGCATATCGCCCTAACCGCCTCTCCCTAGGGCCGCTAGAAGCGGAGATTTTAGAAATTTTGTGGCAGCTAGAAGTTGCTTCTGGCACCGCCATCCATGAATACATTTTGGCCGATATCGATCGAGATTTAACCTATTCATCGGTGGCAACGGTTTTGCGACGGTTGGAACAAAAGGGCTGGATTGCGAAACGTCGGGTGGGCCGTGCGTATCATTGGGAACCGTTACTGTCAGCAAATAACGCTAAGGTGCTGCAGTCCCATGAGCGGCTTCAAGAATTTTTAGCGGCTAGCAATCCAGATATTGTCGCGGCCTTTGCCGATACCCTCGACCAAGCCAGCCTGGACCAGCTAGAAGCGATTACCCAACGCATTCAGGCAGCAAGACAGGCCCAAACTAACCAGGAGAGTCAGCCATGATGCATGTGAGCTTAATGGTCAGTGCGATCGCAGTAGCCATATTGCTGCGTCTTAGTTTGGCCCATCGGTGTTTCAGCCACTGGCTAGCAACCCTGGCGTTGTTTGTTGTGCCACCACTGCTGCTACTGACCACAGCCCTCTCCATTATCATCATGGGTCCCCACGGTCACGTAGTGGTGACCCACATAGAAGGTTGGCTCAGCTATGGTGCCGCCTGGGGTTACCTGCTCATCACCCTAGGCATTCTCGGCCACCTGCGATGGCAGGCCCACATCAGCATTCAACACATCCAGCAATATCCCCACACAACCGTACAAGGCACCCCTGGGCGACTGCTCAACGACGGCAAAATTTTTAGCGCTCAGATTGGGCTATGGTCTTCGGAGCTAGTCGTCAGCCAGGGGCTACTCGATGCCCTCGATCGGGATCATCTAGCAGCGGTCATTGCCCATGAAAAAGCCCATGCCTATTATCACGATACATTTTGGTTCTTTTGGCTAGGCTGGTTAAAACGCATTAGCAGCTGGCTACCTTACACCGAGAGCCTCTGGCAAGAACTCCTACTGCTGCGAGAAATTCGTGCCGACCGTTGGGCCATACAGTCCGTAGAAAAACTTACCCTGGCAGAATCTCTATTGCAGGTGATTGGGTCTCCGTTATCCCCCATCACCGCTGCTAACTTTAGCTGCATCGCCCCCCTAAGCCGATTAAACCGTCGCATCGACGCCCTCTTATTAGACAACGACTATGGCTTTAGCCTCAGTTGGGCTGGTATCTCCAGCTGCGCCCTGGTGAGTTTAATTCCCCTGCTGTCGATTCCATTTCACTACTAAGGCAAAATCGCAGCTGATAGAGCCCGGTCCCCATAAACATAGTCAAAAGAGGCACATCTAAAACGGCACATCTGGCCCCGGCTCAGACGACGGGGTTTTAGATGGGTTTGCCTCTGCCTCATCATCGAGATTGACAATTTGCCCATTAAAAAACTGCGCAAAACTTTTCACACTACGATCCAAATCGGTCTCGGATTTCCACGTTGGAGCCGCTGACGCATCTATAGCAGGTGGCGCCGAGGGAGACGGTGGTGGAGCAGATGGGGAGGCCGCTGGAGCAGCCGCCACAGGTCGAGAATGATTAACGGGTGGTGGAGCAGGTGAAGACACCGATGTAGGCGGCGGGCTGGGCGGCGGCGGGCTGGGCGGAGCCGACGGCCTTCTTTGTGGAGGTGCCGGAGGAGACGAAGGGGCCGACAAGGAGGGAGACGGGGCAGGCTCTTTGTTAGCGGCTGCTACCACCATAGTCACCCGCAATCGATGGCCAAAGACTTTCTCAAACGCCGTTTCCACATTACTCAAACGATCCTGAGCCATGCGCATCAGCTTATCGTTGGTGATCCCCACCCGGGCCTCCACACCATCGCAGGCCATCAACTGACCATGCTGACGCATCAAGACCTGGGTACCCATCGGGGTAAGCTGGGCCACGATCTTGGCCCAAATATCATCCAAACTGCCCATGGCCGGGGCATTATCGGCAGTGGGTATTTTAGAGGGGGCCGCACTTTCGGGGCGCGCACTTTCAAGGGCCGCACTTTCGGGGCGCGCACTTTCGGGGCGCGCACTTTCGGGGCGCGCACTGCCGCTCGCAGCGCTGCTTAACGACTCCGGCTGGGCAGCGGCACTCTGGGAGGATACCGGAGGAGGGCTCGGTTCAACCGCTGGCAATGGAGTGTCGGTGGAGGGAGTGGCCACCGGCTTTACGGGTGTTGCCCCAACCGGTTCGCTGGGACTAGCCTGAGGTTGTTGCTGTTGAGCCTGGGTATTAGCGCTGGCAGACGTTTTTGCCGGCACATGAGCGACAGTCGGCAATGGAGGTGCCGCCGCCGCGACAGATAATGGCGGCGGCGATACTGGTTTTGCGCCGACGGGAGCGCTGGGTTGAGCCGACGGCAGTAACCCCATCAGGGTAATTTCTAACCACAGTCGGGGCTGGGTTGTGTTTTTAACTTGAACCTCGGTGCTCCGCAAATGTTGCTGGCTCGACAACAACAGGGGAAGCGGTACATCTCGGGCAAAGGTCACCATTTCAGACCAGATCGAGGGGGTAATGGCAACAAGATCACGCCGATCGGCCGCTGTTTTTGCAATCAACAAATCACGATAGAACGCCACGAGACTTTGTAAAACCATCAGGGGTTCTCTCCCCCGATCCATCAGCTGGCGGACTAAGACCAACACCTGGGTGCCATCATCGGCGGCAATCGCCTGCACTAAGGCCAATAAATCTCGCTCGGAAACAGCACCGACTAGGTCCCAAACCGCTTCAATGGAGATCTCTCCTGCTAATAACCCGAGCTGGTCGAGCAAACTCTCCGCATCTCGCAACCCGCCCTGGGAGAGCTGCGCCACTAGCTGAAGAGCGTCGGCAGAGATGGCAATAGATTCTTGTTGTGCAATATAGTCCAAATGCTGGACCATAGAGTCTAGGGGAATACGGCGAAAATCGAACCGCTGACAACGAGAGATAATGGTGGGTAACACCCGCTGGGGATCGGTGGTGGCTAGGACAAAAACAACATGGGGTGGCGGTTCTTCTAAGGTTTTCAGCAGGGCATTAAAGGCTGCCGTACTCAACATATGTACTTCATCGAGCACATATAGTTTGTAACGACACTGGACGGGAGCAAATTGGGCTCGTTCAATGAGTTCACGAATATTGTCGACACCCGTGTTGCTGGCGGCGTCAATTTCAACAATATCTAACGAAGCTCCCACCGTAATTTCGCGACACACCTGGCATTGGCCACAGGGGTCGGGGGTGGGGCCCTCACTTTTGAGGCAGTTAATCGACTTGGCTAAAATGCGCGCGCTAGAGGTTTTACCGGTACCCCGGGGACCACAGAATAAGTAGGCTGGTGCAATGCGATTTTGCTGGAGCGCATTGGAAAGTGTGGTTGCGATCGCAGTTTGCCCCACCAATTGGGAAAAGGTTTGGGGACGATACTTATGGTGTAAAGGTTCGTAGGCCATGGATACTATGCCCTACTTTGGACTAAAAAATATACAGACGCGGGAGCAGCCAGAAACACGGGCCATGCTTTATATAATTAACCAATCAAAGCTTCACTGATTATAGAACTATAAAAGCAATAGCGAACTTCAGCCTACGGCCATGATGTTAGTTGTCAGCCATGCGCCTTGCAACCGCTTCAGTAGATTTGGCCAGCGCTTAAACCGCTTACACAAACGCACTTCATTGCCCTCAGAAGACCAATGCACTTGGTCGAAGATCTGATGCAAAATAAACAGGCCCCGACCACAATCATGGGTAGCGTCGCCATCATCGGCCTCAGGACAGACGCCACAGGCTCGGGGTACGTCAAACCCCTGGCCCTGATCGGTGATTATCCACCAATAGGTGCCGCGCGTCGACGCATATTGCACAGAAATTTGCTTACCAGGATCCAAGCTATTACCATGCTTTGCCGCGTTAACCAGAGCCTCTTGCAGGCCTAAACGCAACTCGTCATGCATCTCCAAGGGAGCATGTTCCAACAACGTATCAATAATCGGACATAAGTACAGTGTGGAAGCGAAACTGAGCCTATCCCATTTCACTCCTGTGGATGATGTCATCACACTAACCATGAAGTCATTCCCAAAACCGAACTAATCGCTATATGTGACAGACCTATAGCTAACAGGGGGCAAATATCGAAAGAAACTAATTAAACCAACTGCACAAGTTCTTAAAAAGCTTATTTTTTAAAGAGAAACAAATTTGATACGGATTACAGGGAATCAAACATATATCTTGTTTTACTAATATATCAGATATGCAATAACTCCAGTCCAAAAACAGGAAAACTATTGCGCCAAACGCTAATTTTGTAATTTTCCTACATGCAACAAAACTAGTTTTGCCTTTATCCTTTTTTCCAAAGTCATTCATACTATCTACATAAATCGATCTTCGGAACCATTGGCAACAAGCGTTACATAGCAGGCATAACGGCCTAAAACACAAAGAAATTCAGGAGTTTAAGCCATGGGCCCACAGTATTTTTGGATTGTTGCTAATAGTTCAAAAATACTGTGGCTAAAAAATCTAAATCTTGATAATAGAAAGCAGCTAAATCCCTGAAAATAGAGGATAAAATCCTATTTTCAGACACTCCCAAGCCATAAATTCAACCATAAAGTCGTTCTACCTTTAGAATTTCCTTATCTCAACTTTTAGCGCCAATATTTTTCTCGCAATAGACGCACAAAAGAGCAGATCCAGCCTACTATCTGGGCTATCAGACATTAGTTCTATCGCACTTAATTACGTACTCTTGCAGTTGCCACTTGCAACAAAGTCTGCATACTGACCAACACTTAATTTTTTCTATCAAGAGCATAGTGAGACTCCACGCCCCTAGAGAGTCAGCCCACCAGCCAGTTAAGAACGCATTAAGGGAGTCTGCGCAATAATGTCCTCGCCTGCCTAGGGGCCCAGGCAGGCGAGGCTAGTGAGCGGTGGTAATGCGCACTCACTATACCCGATGGTTGTTTATGCAAACTGCGATGGCTTATTTGGACACACATCCCTAACTGAGGGACCGTTGAGCTGCATCCGAGACAATTTCAGATGAATCTTGGGCTAACGCTGCCAGGGTAGGCTGCACCTGATCCTGATGGGTCGTTTGGACATAATTGCCCAACGCTTGCGCTAAACGATGGCGCACTTGCCAATCTTCGTGGCTAGCAAATGGCAATAATAGCGGAACAGCACGCGGGTCTTGCAGCTCACCCAGGGCGCCAATTGCGGTGAGAGAGACCAAACTGTTATCTGATTTCAGGGCTTTTTGCAACAAATCAAACCCGCGCTCCACACCTAGTTCACCTAAGCAGGCAACAATACTCATTTGGACAATCCACTCGGAGGAACTTTCATAGACCGTGGCCAGGTCATCATAGGCCTCAGTCAATTTCAGCGCACTAATGGAGTCGGCGGCGGCGGCTTGCACATCGGCCTCTGGATCGTGATAGAGCGAGTTCTTTAAAATAGTTAGGGCAGTTTGTGGATCTTGAGACCCTAAGGAAGAAAACTGACTAATGGCGGCATAGCGCACACGAGAGCTCTCATCGCTCACAACGGTTTGAATCAATTCAAACGCGATGGCGGGCTCAATGTCTCGAAGTAGGTTGACTGCGCGTAAACGTGCGCCTAAATCCTCAGATGCTAGCTGCTGTTTAATTTGCTCTACAGAAGTGGCCATGGAATCTATCCAAGATGCGACATTGCAATCAACACCTGTCAGTTTAGCCGGGTGTTGACCATCTCTAAACTGTGGCTGCTGGCTTGGCAAAATTCTGAGGGATACCTAGCCCAGCCAGCAGCCCAACCACCTTAATTAGCCATATTGCTTAGCGAGTTCACGGACAATATCCCCACGGGTCAAAATCCCGATCACGTGGCGGTCGTCGTCCACCACCAGCAAGCGACGAATTTGCTTGTCATGCATGAGGTGAGCGGCCCGCTGCAAATCGTCGTCGGCCTGCACCAGGGTGACCTTGCGAGACATCACATCGGCCACGGTCTGCCCCAAGGCCTTATGGAGTTCTTGGCTATAGCGGGCTGGGTTGGTGAGGTACACCACACTATCTAAGAGCATGACGTAAGCTGGCAGCGAGGCACCGCTGACTTGCCACATCAGGTCTGTTTCAGAGATCTCACCCACGGCTTCCCCCGCATCGTCTACCACGGGCAACCCGCTGATGCGGTGGGATGCCATTAGTTGAATAGCATCCCGTAGGGGCATATCTGGCTTGGCCGTAAACGGTGGGGAGGTCATCATATCGCCCACGGTTTTGGTTGCCGTTGTCGTTAAAACTCTTCTACTGGCCATGGCATAGCCTCTGGAGGAACGTTAGGTACTGGTTAAACCGAGTCCAAGTTAGAACCTAACGTTTCTCATGCAGAAAAACTCCTGTTCTGGAGCATGGACAAGATCTATAACCATTGTAGAAAGCCTTTCTCGGGAAAAGGCGACTGGTTAAAAGGTCGTTACATAGAGATATATAGTTGCAACAAAATATATAGACTCGGCTGCCCCTGGATTGGGTATGCTATAGGCACCTTTGAGCGGTAACAACGTCCAGAGACAACAACACTGTAGGGGGTTAGAACTATGGGGGGTGAGCCCCCTGGTTAGATGTAGCTAAGACGTTACTGCCGCCCTTACCCCACTCCACCCATTCCAAACGACAAATATGTTTAAGTTTTTCCGACTAGCCATGGCCTTGCCATGGTAGATGCCGTATCTAACACCTCTCTGCCCCCACAATCAGCGCTTGCACAAGACAGACAACCCCTAACGCTAGGAAACCTCTGGAATATTAGCTTTGGCTTCCTGGGAATTCAGTTTGGCTGGGGGCTGCAAATGGCCAATGGCAGCGCAATTTTTGAGTCGTTGGGTGCCACGCCCCACCAACTGCCGTTGCTGTGGTTGGCAGCGCCCATGAGTGGGTTACTGATTCAACCGGTTGTCGGCTATTGGAGCGATCGCACCCACACACCCCTGGGTCGCCGCCGTCCTTATTTCTTAGTTGGGGCAATTTTTAGCTCTATCGCCTTGGTGTTGCTGCCCAACGCCCCCACCCTGTGGATAGCCGCTGGGTTGCTGTGGCTGCTAGACGCATCCGCCAATGTCAGCATGACGCCCTTTCGCTCCTTTGTGGCGGATCAGGTGGCCGACCAGCAGCAAACCCAAGGATTTATTGTCCAGAGCCTCCTGTGTGGGTTGGGGGCGGTGCTGGCCTCAGCCATGCCCTGGGTGATCGCCCACTGGGTCAGCCCCATGGACGTGGAACGATCTGGCGTGGTGCCCCTGTCGATCAAGCTGGCGTTTTATTTGGGGGCTGCCGTCTTTTTGGGGACCGTATTGTGGACGGTGGCCACCACCACCGAAACGGTAGAGGCGGTGCCAGTCTCTGAAAACGACAACATGGTGGAGCAAATTTGGGGTGCGATCGCAACCATGCCCCCCACCATGCGCCATTTGGCCTGGGTGCAGTGCTTTAGCTGGCTGGGGATATTTTGCATGTTTCTATATTTGCCCCCGGCCATCGCCCACCACATTTTTGGAGCGGTACCAGGCACGCCGCTCTATGCTAAAAGCATTGAATGGTCGGGACTGTGTTTAGCGGTGGACAATTTAGTTTGTTGTGTGGCTGCGGTGGGTCTGTACACGGTGGTAGAAAAACTGGGGGAACGGCACACCCACAGCCTAAGTTTGTTGTGTGGGGCGGTGGGGCTGATTGCCATCCACTGGATCCATCGGCCAGAATTGTTATTGTTGCCCATGGTGGGGGTGGGAATTGCGATCGCGAGTATGCACTCCCTGCCCTATGCCCTGTTGTCCAAATCCATCCCAGCAGAACAGAACTGTCTTTACATGGGCATTTTCAACTGTTTTATTGTGTTACCCGAGATTGTTGCCTCCCTAGGGTTGGGCTGGGCAATGACCTGCATGGGCTGCGATCGGTTGAGCATTGTTGTCCTAGGCGGATGTTCCATGGCCGTTGCCGCAATCCTTGCCCAGGGGATTCCCATGGAAGAGAAACTATGATCAAAAAGGGTGGGCCGTGCCCACCCTCCTAGGGGTGGCTAAATCAGCAACAGCTAACTCTTCAAGAACGCCACTAGCTCCTCCAGTTTGTCCCAAGCCGCGCCACTGGCAATAATCTCTTTTGCCTGGACCACACCATAGGACCACGCTTCTTCCACCGTGTCGCCAATGACGGAACCACCCACCTGCAACGCTAGGGCCGCATTTAGGGCAACCGCCTCTTGCTGGGCCTGGGTGCCCTTCCCCTGGAGCACATTGCGCAGAATGGTCATATTTTCCTCCAGTTCGCCGCCGCGCAGGGCCGACACATCGGCCTTGGCCAGTCCCATACTTTGAGGGTCGAGCACCTTAGGCACCACTTTGCCATTAGACAGCACAGCCAGGTCCGTTACATCGCCCAAACCGGCTTCATCTAGCCCTTCACGACCGTGCAGCACAATGGCCTGGCCCATACCCAACTGGTTCAGGGCTTCGGCCATGGTAGAAATCACCGACGGGTCAAACACGCCAATAACCTGCCCCGTGGGGCGTAGGGGGTTCACCAATGGCCCGAGCAAATTAAATACGGTGCGAATTTTAAGGGTGCCACGGATGGGAGCCACCGCTTTCATCGCCGGGTGCCAGCCCCGGGCAAACAGAAATGTGACGCCGACTTCTTTAACCGCGGCTTTTGCTTTTTCCGGTGGTGCACTGAGGTTAACGCCCAAACCTTCTAGCACGTCGGCAGACCCCACCTTGCTCGATGCGGAACGGTTGCCATGCTTAACCACTGGAATGCCGGCCGCCGCTGCCACAAAGGTGACGGCGGTGGAAATATTAAAGGTGGACGCACCATCACCGCCGGTCCCGCAGGTGTCGATGCGGGGGGTGGGCAATGAGTCATCGGCATCCATGCCGCCCAGGGACTGCCCCTGCAACACTCGGGCCATCCCCGCTAGCTCATCTGCGGAAAAGCCTTTGGACTGGAGTGCGGCGAGGATAGCGCCGGACATAATGGGATCTACAGATTCGGTCAACCAGCCCTGCATCAGCGATTCTGCTTGATCGACGGTGAGGGATTGTTTATCGATGAGCTGCTGTAGCAGGCTAGACCAGTTGGTTGTCATTGCTATAGGCGTTTAGGACTTCAGTCAATAACGCTACTACAGATGGAATTCAAAAGGCGATGGTGTAGGGCAAATTTAAGAATGGTGAATCGTGAGCGATCGCACAGGCCAGGACCACCCCGTCCACCTTTAAATAAACAAGCGTTCGATTTGCACCTTAATGCCGGGCATGGTCACGGGGGTAAGGGTCCCGGATATGAATTTTTCCACTGAAGTGTAGGTGCCTTCCCTAGGCTGGCGATGAACCCAAAGTTGTTTGGCGGCAATATCGACCACCCAATAGTCTTGGATCTGTTCTCGGGCATAGAGATTAGCCTTTTCGCCTAAATCGTAGGTCAGGGTGGAGTTGGAAACTTCAATCAGCCAGTGGATATCGGCTGGGCCAGGGTGTTGGGCATCGTAACGGGACTCGGGGGGGTGGACAATGGCGATGTCGGGTTCAGGTTCGCCATCGTTGGGTAGGGTGACGGGGGCAGCGGCAAACACAACCGCCTGTTCACCTAATAGGGCCTCTAGGTATTTAACACCACGGCGGTAGGTGGCCCGGTGGATAGGCAGCTCTGGTGCCATGTCTACGATTTGTCCATTAATAAGTTCTACACGTCGCCCCGCCAGCAGGCCACTGGCAATCATGTGGTGATAATCAGTAACTGTCCATCGAGTTAGAGTTTTGGACATAAAAAGTCAGGAGAATAGAAGCCTCTCAATCAAGATCATTTTACAAAATTGAAGCGTGCCCCGAATAGATCGACGATGGGTACTTCTATTTAGCCTAAAAATCGCTATCTTAGGGGCGTACCGTTGAGCATTTGCCCATGACCTCTGGCAGTCAGCCCCCCAGCCCAGAAAGTAAATTTGTAGCACGGTTAATCAACACAATCATTCGCATCACACCCGTGGGAGGTAGTGGCTGGATATTAGTGCATTTTGCCCTGACCCAAGAATGGATAAAAGCCATATTGATGTTTCCGGTTTTGGTAGCCACAGGCTTTTTCGCCCATTACACCGAAGGGTTTATTGTTGCCTCGAATGAAAAAGCAGGGGCCATGGGCAAACGGCACAATGACAATTTGGCCACATGGCTGGGACGACAAAACAGACGGTTGCAATGGGCCTTTGCAAAAACCGACCAAAAATTTGCCCGCCAACAGGCGGTGACCTGCCGCGACTACAAAGCAGAAGGCATCGCCGATGCCAGATTTAACAAAATCCCTCAGCTAGAAGAGGTGTATGTTCCCCTGGGGTTAAACAGTCGGGTAGAGCCCTCGGACCTGATGGCAGGTTTTGCCAAAGGCGCCCCCCAAGCAACAGAAGACACCACCTCCATTTGGGACCTGTTGCAACAAACCAAGAAAATCCCGGCCTATCGTCGCCTGGTGATTTTAGCCAGGGGTGGCTATGGCAAAACCACATTGTTGCGACACATCGCCTATCGCTATGGCATGGCCCCCGGTCGGCTGTGCCGAGCAAAGCAAGTACCCCGACTGGTGCCCATTTTGATCTATCTGCGAGACTGGCGCGATGCCATGGCCAGGGAAGATGCGCCGGATCTGGCAACGCTGATTACTCAGCTTTCCAGTAGCAAAAAATTTCAGCTAGATCGAGACTGGGCCGAGCGACTGCTGCGCCAAAACAAGGCCCTAGTGATGATCGACGGCTTTGACGAAGTGGCCACAGACCAATGTGAGCCAGTCAGTGCCTGGATCAATCGAGCCGTGGGCACCTATGGCGAAACCGCACTGTTTCTGCTCACCTCGCGCCCGGCGGGCTACGACCGCTACAGCTATAGCCAAAGCTGGACGGCAGTCTCTGTCAAACCTTTTGATGAGGACCAGCGCAATCTATTTATCAATCGGTGGTATACGTGCCAAGAAACCCAGGCGCGCCCCGGGCGGCCGCCAGAGGACATCAAAGAACTGGCCCAGCAGGCGGCCCAGGGCTTGATTGACCAAATTGAGCAGCGCTCGGAACTATCAGAGATGACCGATAACCCACTGTTGCTGTGCATGGTGGCGGCATTTTATCGGTCCCGGCCGGGGCGCAAGCTGCCGCTGAATCGGCTCAAGCTTTACCAGGGCTTTTGCCAAATGCTATTGGAAGATCGGCCCGACTATAAGGGCATTGACATGGCCCTACCCGCCGATGAAGCCCAAGCGGTATTGCAGGGGGTGGCCTGGGAAATGGTGAAACAGGCAAAAATTGAACTGCCGAGCCCAGAGCTACACAAGCAGGTGCAACGACTCCTGGCCAGGGAAACAGACGTGGCCGTGGCCCCCAAAACGTTCATTACCGAAGTCGAAGAGATTAGCGAACTGTTTGTGCGGCGGCTATCGGCGGACGAGGTGGAATTTGCCCATCGCAGTTTTCAAGAATATCTGGCGGCGCGGGAGGTGAAGAAACAGGGCTGTGAACATGAGCTGCTAAACCTGGGGGAAGACTGGGAAGAGGTGGCGGTGCTCTATGCCGGACTGGTGAAGAACCCCAGCAGTTTGATTGAGGCGTTGGTCCAAAAGGGTGGGCAGAAGGCGCTGGACCTGGCCTATCGCTGCTGGCTAGAGAACCATGCCAGGGTGCCCGATGCGGTGTTTGCTCTGCTGATGGAGCAGAGCTACCAGCTTTTAGAGGGCTATATGGTGGCTGGGGAGTGGCAAAAGGCGGATCAGTATACCTATCGGGTAATGTGCCAGGTGCTGAAAAAATCTGTCGGTAGCGGGTTTAGCCCCAAAGAATTGCTCTCCTTTCCCTGCAAGGATTTAAAGCGGATAGATGGATTGTGGGTAAACCACAGCCGGGGCAAGTTTGGATTTAGCGTACAAAAGGAAATTTGGGTGCAGTGTGGCGGTAAGCTAGACGGAAAGTGGGATTTTGAAATCTATAAAAAGCTAGGTGTAAATGTTGGCTGGTGTGATTTTGACGTTAATTGGTACAAATATGGGGATTTATCATTCGAAGTTACGGACAACACACCTGTAGGCCATCTCCCGATTTGTGGGGGTTGGAAGGTGGTTGTTATTGTGGTTTTCTCGCATCCAGACTTGTGAGCTGTGAAGATCAAGGATTTCAAAAAGTTCCCCACTAATTTTTTCAGGAGCTGAAACCCTTGATCTACCGTTACCCCTTAGATCCGTTACCTGGCACCTGATACCGGATCAGCACCCGGTTTTCTGTTCGCATTTACAAACTTTGCAGCCACCCGATCCACATCGCTGGGTTCTGGCATTGGCTCCGTCCATAGGGGCTGCTGCCCTGGGCTAGTTTTCTTGGTTTTACCTTTTTGGTATGTCTTTTTAGGGGTAACATTCTTTAGCAATTTACTGCCCCAGCGGGGCTTTGGCTCTGCTTTAGGTTTAGGCCGATAGCTGCGGCAAAACCGATGATACGCATCGGCACATTCTTCCAGAGTGGCCCCCAGCTCTAAAAAGGCGGGATGCCATTCGGTGAGGCCATCATCCGTCAACCGATGGTAGCTGCCGTAATTGCTAAAGTCATAGAAAAATCCACGCTGAATATTAGCCGCTTTTGGGTTGGCATGGATATAGCGAATAGTATTCAGAGCACGACGAAAATCATCCATGGCAAAACTCGTACTGTGATATCGCTTTTCCCAAAAGTGCCCGGTGCGACCTAGCATTTGGTTAAAACACATGGCGGTATACCAATTTAGCCAGTGCATAATTTTGGGCAATTCCCGAGGGTATTTGGGGGCCAACAAATAGTGAATATGGTTGCTCATAATGCACAGGGCATAGAGACTAAACCGATATTTTTGTTGACACTGCTGAATGGCATAGAGCAACACTGCTCGACATTCTCGACGAGTAAGACGAAATTCCCGATTGTTGCAACGCATTGTAATGTGATGACAACGGTTGGGTAGAAAACAACGTAGTGCCCGAGGCATAGAAAAATAGAGAAAAACAACCTCCCCATTAATGCCAGACAACAATGATTTTCTCGCTGAGCACCATGGGACTAAAAACAAGTTTTCAGACCATCGCTATTGAAAAAGGGCTGGCACCAGGCACAACCCCTACAGAGTTTCCATTTACCTACTCAGCAATCACTTAGGACTGAGAATTTCACCATGTAC
Organism: Leptothoe kymatousa TAU-MAC 1615; assembly: GCF_018739865.1. Taxonomy (GTDB): domain Bacteria; phylum Cyanobacteriota; class Cyanobacteriia; order Phormidesmidales; family Phormidesmidaceae; genus Leptothoe; species Leptothoe kymatousa. Next base: position 159,718 of record NZ_JADOER010000007.1, read on the forward strand.
CGATTTATCCCCTCCCAAGAGGGGAAAAGAGATCCCACGTTGCTTCAATTGAAATGGAATTTATTAAATTCTGCTTCCTTAGCCGCGCCTAGGCGTCTGCATGAAAATAATCTACCTCTTTGAGACATGTTCGAGGTGTGCTGTCCCCCTTACGTTGGCGAAGCCTGCCCTTCGGGCTTAGGGGGACTTACAGGGGGTTATCGACAGTTAGCGCTATCGGTCCAGACCCCTCCGCCTACGGAACCTCCCCTTCGTAAGGGGAGGAGGTTCTACGACATATTCTGTGATGGGGATTTTATTTATGTGCATTCCCCCCTACGGCGCATACACTTTACCTGGAGAATGATCGGCCTTAATTTCAATCACCAGGTCCACCAGGTCCGAACGCTGGGTCAACGGTGTAATAAATAATTCCGGATGCAACGACCGCCAAAAATATTCCACAAATTCATCGATGTCCGCATCCGACATGCCCTGCTTACCCTGGGCAATCATCTGATGTTCAGCCTGTTTGCGCCACTGCTTACTTAAGCGATAGTCAGGCAGATATAGCACCATCAACCGATCCAAATAGTCCCAAAGGGGCAAATAGGCCTGGAGCAGATTGTTCATATCCTGGGCAAAGATGCGGTCTGCCTCCGTCTGAATCGGATGCGGGGCCTCTAACAACAACCCATCAGCCACAGGTCGAGCACCCACAAACCAACCTTCAAACAGAACAAAATCAATTTTGCCTTCAACAATTTCAGACAAAATTCTATCCCCTTCCCCTTGCCAAAGAGATTTATCAAACCGAGGAATATGGACAGACTGAGAAGAGTCTCGCGTAATCAGATTTTGCAACGTTTTTATACCGAGGTCCACATCGTGGGTGCCCGGCGGACCTCGCCAAATTAACCGAGGATCGACAGCGCGCAATTGGGTACGCTCGGCATAGGTTTTATACAGATCGTCAATCGACAAACTGACCGTACGATAGCCCAAATGACTCAAAATCAGCGTCAAGGCGGCAGACAATGTGGTCTTACCAGCTCCCTGACCACCTAACACCCCCTGAATGAGGGGACGCTGCAGCCCTTGCTTGCAACGCACCAATTGCAACGACAGCGGCATCCAAATTTCCCACAGGATTTTGACTAGGGCATGGGGTGAAAACGATTTACCAAAGCGCTTTAGGCAAGGTGGATACACCGCGTTGAGGAGCCGAGTACTTTTTTCGACGTAGTCTTCAATATTTTGATCGACAATCCCAAAAGCGCTGGCTCGTTGAGGACTGTCTAAAAGGGAATCAATTAATATCTGTTTATCTAAACCGTCGGCAGCACCAGACGTTACCCAATCAAGTAGGATTTCAGGAACAGGTTTAATAACGGTAGAGTTTGAATTCTTCGTGATCATACTTAGGAGCTGTCAAGAAACTACTTCACGGGTTAAGCCTGAAAAGCTTGTTAAGTCATGATTTAGATGCGCAGGGTCGTGATTTTAATTTTTCACCAGCCCTGAGCCCATGGATAGTCGTCACAATAATTTTCTGGCATAGCCATACCCGATTGACAGCATCTATTTTCTGCAAAACGTGGAATACAACATTTTGCAGGGGACATTATGCCGCACCAAGACAACTGCCTTTTGGATGGTGAATCACCCTTGGGCCGTTGTTCAGTTAAGGAATGACTAGATTTAAAGGAAGGTAACTGACCGGAACCTGATAGATACAATTATCCCGAGGTTCAGAACAGGCACGTGAGTAATGGACGAGTAACCACTACGTCCAACAGACTTTATTTTGACACAACTTTCTCGCTGTCTTGGGGCCATACCCCTATAAGTAGTTCGGCAAAAATAGTTACAGCATTTAAGCGAAAAAGAGCGATTCTAATAGAATCGTGATTCTGC
>NZ_JADOER010000008.1 GCF_018739865.1 Leptothoe kymatousa TAU-MAC 1615
CCGAGTTGATTGGCACCCGTCACCCACCTTACCCAAATGGGCAGTCATCATTGGGTGACGGGTGTTTATTTATGTGCACACGCCTTAGGCTATGTTGATATCTTTGCTGATGTAGATCGTGACGGTACCTTTGACCCCATCGGCGGTCAAGCTACCATCCCAAATTCAAATGGGTCTATTGTTCTGATTGACAAAGACGAGGCTGATTTTAGCTCCGGTTCCCTAGGGCGTTGGCTATGGATTCATGAGCTAGGCCATGCCGTGGGTGGTTTTAATGACGTGACTGTGGGGATTAACGCTGACACCCGTTACCCTATTGCTAGTGAACAAAACAATCAAGGCATAGATGGCCAGGTGCTTGGCCAGTGGCAAGACAATCAACAATATACGGTGATGTCGTACAATCCCCACCCCTATATGCGTGGGGTTAGCCCCAGCACCTTGGGCCTGTACGACATTGCGGCCATTCAGGCCCTATATGGTGCCAACTGGAGCCACAATGCAGGCAACAATACCTATAGTTGGGGGCGCAATGAAACCTTTATTGAAACCATTTGGGATGGAGGGGGCAATGACACCATTAATGCCTCTAACCAAACCCGGCGTTCTATCATCAATCTGGGGGCTGGGCGTTTCAGTTCCATTGGTTCCCTCAACGGTGTCAGCAATGCGTTGAGCAATTTGGCCATTGCCTACGGAGTAACCATTGAAAATGCCTTTGGTGGCAGTGGCAGTGACAGCATCACCGGCAACAACATTGGCAATGTCCTGCTTGGTCTGGGCGGGAACGACTCAATTTTTGCCCTGGGCGGCAATGACATTATTTATGGGGGGACCGGCAATGACATTATTTATGCAGGGGCAGGTAATGACAGCGTCTATGGAGGAGCCGGTAACGACAGGGTCTATGGTGGCACTGGCAATGACTATGTGGTCGGCGATAGTGGGGATGACGTGATGGCTGGTGGTGCCGGGAGTGACATTCTGATTGGCGGCTGGGGCAACGACACGATTAATGGCACCACCTATGTCTCCCAAGGAACGGGGGAACGGGACATTTTAACGAGCGGTAGCTATGGCGATCGGGATACCTTTGTGCTGGGCCAGTATGGCCGCGTGTTCTATAACGATCGGGGCAATGCTGACTATGCCCTGATCCGAGACTTTGATGTTTACGATGTCTTTGGTGAGGCTGCAGACAAAATCCAATTGCTGGGCAGTGCCGCATCCTACAAACTCTCGAATGTATCCATCAATGGTTTGGCTGGGGCAGGTATCCACGTTGCTGGCGATCTCATTGGCCTGGTTCAAAATGTAAATGCGGCTAGCCTGAACTTGGCCAACGCATATCAGTTTACCTACGTTTAGCCGCTCAGCTGAGACGATTATTTTAAGGGGTCTGGCGAGCTGGTCTTAGCCAGATTTTAATTATCGAGCTTGCCGAAAGTTGTTTTCTGAACTGAGTGGTCTTGCATGATAAGACCACTCAGCGCTGCTGTTAATCATCGGGGGTATTGACCTGCATCAAAACGACCACAGCTCCCTGGGGATCCAAAATGGTCGTAAAGCGACCCGGTTCAATGTCCATGGGGTCCATTAAAACGCTGCCACCCAGTCGATTTACCACAGCTAACGACGCATCCAAATCTGCCACATTAAAATACACCACCCACCTAGGAGGAACATTGTCGGGCATCGGGGCTTTAGCCATATCAAACATGCCGCAGTTCATATGTCCCTTCACACTGGCGCTGATGTAGTTCGGTGGTGCTTCATCCACCTCTAGCTCCCAACCAAAAACAGATTTGTAGAATTCTGCGGCCCTCTCTGCCCCTCTGGTTTGCAACTCTGTCCAACAAAAGGTGTTGACCTCATTAACCCGTTCCGCACCAATGTGCTCCGTGGCCTGCCAGAGACTGACCACGGCCCCAGTGGGATCCTTAATTATGGCCATCCGACCCGCTTGCATAACATCAAAAGGGGCCATTTCAATGGTGGCGCCGTTCTCCTGACAGCTTTGTACGGTGGTGTCTAAATCTTTGACGGTGATGTAGCTTTGCCAGCTCGGGGGCATGTCCATGGTGGGGGGAATGGCGGAGATGGCCGCCACCGAGCGATCGCCTTTATAGGCCATGGAGTAGACGCCCCCCATATCCGTTGGCTTGTCCTTAAAGGTCCAACCAAATAGTTCTGCGTAGAACTGCTTTGCCGCTTCCTGTTCGCTGGTCATTAGGTCTACCCAGCTGAACACACCATTTTCATAGCTGTTTCGGATACCCATTGCCACTGTCTCCACATATCAAGCAATACAAATATACTAATCATGATTTTGGCAAGTGGGAAGATGTATTGTGTTAAGAAACTTGATTTGATTGTCGATATGGGGCGCGACTTTCTAGGCAGATAGCCGATTTTTTGGTGGCGGATCTCTAAAAATAGTATGGCTATTGCTCTGAAAAATCAGGAACGGTAGCGTAAGAAAATAGAAGGCATCGTAGGAACCGTAAAGATTCCATGGTGGTGTCCCACATTGCATAGGGAAACGACTATCCTATGGCAGGGTTTTAACAGCAACGCCCTAAAGGAAGTATTAAATGAGCACGATTACGACTGAAAACCAGCAGCATTTGGCCTATATTTTGGCCGATGGCGATTCTCAGGTGTCCGTAGTACCGGAACGGGGCGGTATTGTGACTAGTTGGAAGATCAATGGCAAGGAGGTGTTCTATTTAGATGCAGAACGCTTCAAGGACCCTAGTTTGTCTGTGCGTGGAGGGATTCCGCTGCTATTTCCCATCTGTGGCAACCTCGTAGACGACGCCTATAGCTTTAAGGGGGAAACCTACCCCATGAAGCAACATGGCTTTGGTCGCACCCTGCCCTGGGAAGTAACCCAGCAGTCTACTGAGGATGGCGCTAGTATTACAATTACCCTCAAGAGTAGTGAAGAGACCCGCGCCGTTTATCCCTTTGATTTTCAGCTAGATTATATATATACCCTTAAAGGTAATACCCTAGAACAGCGTTTCCGACACACCAATCTGTCGGAGAAAACCATGCCGTTTTCTACGGGTACCCATCCCTATTTTCAGGTGGCAGATAAAACGAAATTGGTGTTTGATATACCGTCTACTGACTACAAAATTAAAGGTGGAAAAGAGGTATTTGCCTTTAACGGTAAGTTTGACTTTGACCAAGAAGAAATCGATTTTGCCTTTATTAATTTGGAAGGTCAAACAGCCACGGTTAAGGATGGGGATAGCACGCTAACTATTTCCTATGACGAGAACTATTCAACGCTTGTTTTTTGGACAGTAAAAGGTAAAAACTTTTACTGCATGGAGCCCTGGAGTGGCCCTCGTAATGCGATGAATACAGGGGACTTCCTGTTGACCGCTGCGCCCCAACAAACTGTGGAAACTGTTATTTCTATGACTATGAGCTAACCACGGGCGACATCTTGTGGCGTTGGTTTTAGCCAATAGCTCCAATCAACTAGGGTCTGGTGCCCGATGTTGGTTGGAGCTATTTTGTATGGTGGCGTTCCTGCGGGATGATTTTAGTTATCACCTTGACTCTTTACACTGGAATGGGCTGGGTAAATTGGGAGAACGCTACTGTGAAAAAGGTTCGATTGCCTAAATTGACGGGGCGTCAGGTGACTGGAGCCTTGTTGCTAGCGCTTTTAGCATTGGGCTGTTTGATATACCACCACCATGGTGTGTCTACGGATGAAACCCTGGAAATTAATATGGTGATGTGGCATCTGGATGCCATTGGGAGTGCCAATCCTACTGAAGAAATTTCTTCGGATTTAGAATACTACGGTCTCTTTTTTAATTTGGTGAGCATGGGCGTTTTCCTGCTGACTCAAGTTATACAGACTGGCGTTCAGCCCGTTGAGCAATTGATTTCCCAAGGGTTAGCCAATGGGGATATTTATGTGTCTAAGCATTTGGTTACCTATGTGTTTAGTGGCCTTGCCTATGTGGGGGTGGCGTTGTTTACTAAAGACCTGCTGCGGTGGTCGTTCGCGCCTGTTGCCGTGGTCGTTTTGGCGCTGGCACCGCGCTTTTGGGGCCATTCTTTTTTTAATCCGAAGGATATTCCCTTTGCGGCTTTGTTTACGGTGGTGAGCTATGTGGGGGCTCGGTTTACGGCGGAATTGGCCGATCCCCAGCGGGACAACGCCCGTGGCGGGAGTGTTGTTTTTTTGAGAAAATCCCTGGTATTTGGTGCCTTGGCCGGATTGTTAACCTGTATTCGGGCTGGTGGCTTTGTTGTTTTAGGCTACGGGGTGTTTTGCCAGGTGATTCTTTTGGCCGTTGGCTATGGGGCCAGGACACAAGAGACATCTAGCACCCCCTCACCCATAGGGCTGGGGCGTCGTTGTTTACTGTCCTATGGGGTTGCGATCGCAGCCTGGGCCACCGTGACCACCCTCCTTAGCCCGGTTGCTTGGGGCAACCCCATGGGATGGTTTGTGGAAACAATTGCCTATTTATCTAGCCACACCTGGGAAGGGGTTACCCTCACCTTTGGCCAAAAGCTGCCGCCCCAACCCCCCTGGTTTTATCTGCCGGTGTGGTTTGGCATTACGACGCCCTTAATTACGTTGTTGTTGGCCAGTGTGGGGCTAGGGACCCAACTCCGGTCATGGTTGCGATTAACCCCATTGCAACAAAGTTTGACCATTTGGTTAATCCTGCAGCTATGGGCATTGCCCGTGGTCGGCATTGTGAAACGCTCCACCATTTACAATGCCGAACGCCAGTTTTTGTTTGTTTTACCTGCCGTTGCCGTGTTTGCGGTGCTGGGGTTGGCATGGTTTTTAAACCATATTTCCCATCGCTTTTGGCGAACGTCGTTCATCACCCTGTTGGTTATGGCCTATGGTTCGGTGACCATCGATTTAGTCCGGCTCCATCCCTACGAATATGTATATTTCAATTCCATTGCCCGCAGTGAACGGCTGGCAACAGACTTTGAGACTGATTACTGGGGGGTGAGTGTGCGAGAGGCCATTGAGTGGGTGAATGGCCAGGTGGATGAGAAAACTTTGGTGTTGTTCCATGCGCCTTCCGGTAGCATTCGCCCTTTTGCCGATGAAACCCTCGTGTTAGATCGGGGCCATAAACTCAAGGATGTGCCCTATGAGGAGATTCAAAAGCCGTTTTACTATGTGGCCTATCCCCGCAATAAGTATGGTGGCCTGCCCCATCCCCAGGATCGATTTCCACAGTGCGATCGCGTCTTCACGGTTCAACGCCCCCTCGGTTCAGTAAATATCCCCTTAACGATTGTCAAAAAATGCCAGTAAGCAAGCGTTAAACACCGACAAAAAAGCGGCCTACGGCTAATGGGGTGCAATTATTTAAGTTTTGTAACAAAATGGAGGATGAGTACGCCATGATTATTTGACCCAATGACGGCCACCCATCCCGAACGCCTAGCCAAAAGTTCTGTCCCCCTCGCAGCAGGTGGCCCCGACCCACAACGGTTTGACTGGTTTGAAGCTTGGTATCCGGTGCACTATGTCGAAGACTTAGATAAAGCTAAGCCAACCCGATTTACCCTACTGGGGCAGGATGTGGTGATTTGGTGGGAGCCCACAGCCAAGACCTGGCGGGTGCTAGCGGACCAGTGTCCCCATCGCCTGGCCCCCCTTTCGGAAGGTCGCATTAACGAAGCGGGGCAGTTAGAATGCCCATACCATGGCTGGGCATTTTCTGGAGAAGGCTTGTGTGAGCACATTCCCCAGCAGCCCCCCCAGGGAGAGGCCCATCGCTCGAATCGAGCCTGTGTGGCATCGATGCCCACGGATGTGCGCCAGGGGCTGCTATTTGTATATCCTGGCAAGCCAGAGAATGCGGCGCGGGTGGAGGTGCCCATCATTGACCCCGTGGTGGCAGAACCCGATGGCTGGGTCATGCTCAATACATTTCGAGATTTGCCCTACGATGCGCTAACGCTGTTGGAAAATGTGCTGGATGCTAGCCATATTCCCTACACACACCACAAAACGGTCGGCAAGCGAGAAAATGCAGCCCCCATGCAGATGGACGTCGTTTCATCGGGGAAGCAGGGTTTTCAAGGGGTTTGGCCAGAGGGGCCGCGCAAGGGTGCCCTAGGCACGCAGCATACGACATTTGTGGCGCCCGCTCTGATGTATCACGACCTCACATCGAAACAGTTTGGCCGAACGCTGACGGTGGTCTATGCAACGCCAATGCGAAAAGGAGAATGTCGCCTATTTGCAAGGTTTCCGTTTAAGTTTTCGTCAAAGTTGCCAGCATTTTTTATCAAACGTACCCCCCGGTGGTTTAGCCATGTTGGCAACAACCGGGTGTTGGAAGACGATCAAATCTTTTTGCATCTTCAAGAGCGATTGTTGGAGAAAGAACAACATCGACCCTATGCCCAGAGTTGTTACTTGCCCACCCAGGCAGATCGCTATGTGGTGGCATTTCGCAAGTGGATTAGCGATTTTGAGGCAAATCCGTTTGAGGGTGAGCCCCTGCCGCCAGAACAATCCATAGATATGTTGATGGACCGGTATGGGTCCCATACCAAACACTGTGGCAGCTGTGGACCAGCGTTGAAGCGGATTCAAGCGATTCGTAAGGGCGCTATCGTGTTGAGTGCTGCGATTTGGTCGTTGGTACCGTTGCTGGTGGTCAGCCCGTGGACCATACCCTGGTGGGCGGGGGCTAGTTTGACCGCAGTACCTTTGTTGGCAGGGGCGTTATGGCTATGGCTAGGAGATTTGGAACAAAAGTTGTATAAGGGTGATCCAACTCCACCGCGCAATTTGTCTTAATTGCCCCATGGGTCGATGGGATAGGTTTGGATGTCAGCCGTAAAAAAAGACAAACCACCTGGGTCTGACAGCTAAAATCATACCGAAAAGTAGTTATTCAAGAAATATTGTTTGATTGAGCTATATCAAACAACTATTTAGTAGAAACAGCGGATTTACGAAATTTAGAAGGTATTGTTTAATCCCTAAATGGCAATATCAAAAAAACTTGCAAGCCAGTGATTTGAGGCTGAATAATACGTATATTTAGCTAGCCCTAGCCTGATCTTTAAACTGCATATTTTTGAGGTTTTAAGGGTAATCTCTGGGAAAATATTCTTTTAAATGGTGATGACAATGCATTATTATTGAAAATGTTAATTCAATGGGTTAATTACTTGATCTAACGTTTTTTAGCAACGCTATTACCATTTAACAAGATTGACTGTAGAAGATTGAGCCTATTGTTGATTCGGCTTTAGGCATTATCAGCACAATCCCTGATTCTATCTGGAGACATCACTATTGTTCTAATAATAAAATCAAGTTCTTAGTGATGTATTGGTGATGTAGTTATCTATTTCGGTTGAACACACTCCCTTGACTGACACAGTTTTTTGATGTGGGTTGGGTAGAACAACGTGAAGCCCAACACTAGAAACAGTTTCATTGGGTTACGCTAGTGCTAACCAAACCTATTGCAGAACAAGGGTTTCGAGAGTTTTGTCAGTCAACCAGCCTTCAATCTAAGGCCAGTCTTTTAGATATTGCGTTTAAAGGTTGAATCTAGGGCCAGTCTTTTAGATATTGCGTTTAAAGGTTGAATCTAAGACGAGTTTTAGAACAAATTTCAGAGCTTGTAACCATTAGATATTTATCTATTTAGTGTGTCTAAATCATTCTGGATGTCTTCCAGTTAATGTCTAATGCTTTGATATCAATGGTTAGGTGATATTGGATTTTGACAACTTTTTAGTAAGTAATTTAAGTATTCTTTAGGACGATAATGGGAAAATATTCTCTAGCTACAAAAATTTCTTATGTCATCGGTCCAATTCTAATTATCGTTAGCCATGTGGGCTCGTTGCTTGTTTTTGCTACGGGCTTGAGTTTGGGCGCGATTTTATGGGCGGTTTGGCTATATCTAATTCGTATGCTGGCGACAACCGCCATCTATCATCGCTTGCTCACCCATAAAAGTTATAAAGCTCCTGCCCCTTTTCTTTGGTTGGGCTGTATTGTGGGCACAGCGGCTGGGCAAATGGGGCCAAGCTGGTGGAAGGCCCATCACCTATCTCACCACCGATATGCGGATCAAGAGTTGGATGGCCATTCTCCGTATACTCCATCCAAGGGTGCTAAAGGATTTCTGTGGTCCCAGGGCATGTGGCTGTTGTCTACTCGATTCTTTCCTGCGAAGCTGCCGCTAGATGTCGAGAAGGATATGGTGTTGCGAGTGATTGACCGTTTACATTTTGTTCCTTTGGTTTTGCTTGGCCTCATCTCCTATGGGATGGGGGGTGTCGAATATCTTGGTGCCTTTTTCCTGAGTACGACGCTGTTATTCCATGGGGTGCAAACCGTGAATTCCCTGAGTCACCTCATGGGCGATCAGCCTTTTGCCACCGGTGACCAAAGTCGAAACAATGGGCTAGTTGCCTTTCTCACCCTGGGTGAAGGTTGGCACAACATGCATCATGCGTTTCAGGTGTCCGTTCGCCATGGCATCACCCTTAAAAATGGGGCGGTGGTGAAGCTTATAGATCCTACCTTTGCGTTTATTAAAGTGCTTGAGTCCCTAAAGTTAGCGACCAATCTTAAGCTGCCGAATGAGGCTGCGTTGCTAGCAAAGGCCAATACTGTTGGCTTTGCCGATGCTAAAACAGTCGGTGATAGGGTAATGGGTAAGGTTGCTTCCTGAATAGGATAAGGCGTTTACGACAGGGGTAAAATGGCCCCTGTTAGACACCTGGCATGGCAGGATTTCAGCACCAAAATAGATCTTCAGCCCAGAAACCTTCATTGTCATGAGTTTTTGGGGGATGGCAATGGGACGACATCTGTTATTCTTTACGGCCCAATTTGTTATGCCGGCAATATATCAATTCTAGTTGATATATTGCCGGCCAGTGTGGGCATTTTGAGAAGAACGGAGGGTGTCCCTGTCTATCTAAACCCAACGGTTGGAGTTACTTGGAGTGCAAAATTACCCATGCAGCATCTGGTTTATTTTAAAGTTTTCCAAGATGATGAAGCTATTGCCTCAGGCGTGAAATTACCGTCTGGGCAGTTTGCCCTAAGTTGGTATGGTCGTTGTCATAGTCATGGTGTATTCCCTAGCTTTGACGTGTTCAAAGGGATGCAGGATCAACGTGTTGGACGCACTGTTAAACAAATGTCAGCGCCATTAACGGCAACCGGTGTGGCTAGGACTTTTTATCTTCAGCGTAATGAAGATTGGAGTGGCATTAGTGGGACTGGCGTTGTGGCCGTTGGGTTTGAATTTGACCATTGGACGGTTTTGCATTGGCTAGATGCCCAGGGGTCAACATTTTGGTACCCGAGTGTTGCCATGGTGGAACAGGTCCATGGCCATGAAGGACGCACGCTCATTGTTCGATGTGAGATGGCGTCTAGTTTGCAATATGCCTAGGGTTTGATGGTACAACGCAATCTTACCTGTGATGCTAGGGTAGGTAGGGCTTTGAGCAATAACCCATAGGCCATGGCCGATATCTACCCACCCGGGCCCTAACGCCGTAGGGGAGTCCGCTAATCGGAGAGGGGGCATAAGCACCCTAGGTCTTTTAGGAGATCGGCAATGTGAGATTCTAGAAACAGATTGCGCCTGTCGGTAGTGGTGGCTAATGGGTCTAGCAATGGATTGAAAACGACATCGCCAATGTCGATGCCCAGGGGTCTGAGGTGACCACCTGTTAAACGTTTCTGATGCTGTTCTGGAGGCTTGCCCAAGTCCTGGGTGAACCAGTGGCAGGTTTCGGACGCAATGTTGTCGGACTTGAAACAAACGAGACCTAATAGGTTGAAAAGGTTACTCTTTTTGATTAATGCATGGGTGGTGGCAGGATCTGGTTTTACCCCCAGCCCTAGCCGATCGATGAGATGGGCCAGCGCTTTGGGGCGAATGGCACTGGATGTGTCGCTGATGTCGGGGGCTAGTAAGATAGACGGCTGATTTCGGATGAAAATATTGGTAAAGTCTAATGCTGTTTCTGTGGCCTCTGAACCAGCATATTCTTGGATGTAGGCTTCGACTAGATTTTTGGCTGCGATCGCATCTTGTTTTAGCGTATCCACCAAAATGTTGATTTGTTGAATGACCCGTTGGATTTTCCTGGGAGGATACTGTTGCCTTTCGGTTGTACTTAAACTGGTGTCAGTTTGAATGCTCCTTAACAATTCACAGATAAAGGCATCACGCTGCTCTTTGTCTGTGGGCAGTGCGCTTAAGCCCTCTAGCAGAGATATATATTTGCAACCAACACTATGCCCCATCCAAACATAGTTACGTTCGTGTAGATAAACCTCATAGGGATAATTGTTCATCAGCGCCATTCTGACTAATTCAGGCAACACTCGATATTGTTCCTGGGCTAAAAAGCCAGCTTCTCGATAATGATTGAACGTAAAGGCAAAGGGTAATAATACAATTGAGTAAGACTGCTCATAAAAGTAGTTCAACAGATGACGGTAAAACACCATGGGGCCAAAGGTACCAAAGAATGCCCCGCCAACAAATTGAATGACGCCCTTTGGGTTTGGGTGTAGTGCTACCCAGCTATGGGAAACCGGTTTAAAGCGTAATGATAGGGTCATGGTCTGAGAAAAAGGATGATGGTTTAGCTACGGCTACTTTACGGGAGGTGAATCAATAGGTTAGTTATCCATAGACATGTGGACGATGCCCTCATAGTTCGAACAATGGGGTGCTACCTATACATCCCCATTGTCCGAGCTATGGTACAGCTAACCTAAGGCTTAGAAGTTGGCGGCTTAATACACCTTACGAGCATTTGCTAAGTAGATAGAACGGCCCTTGGGAGAATAGACAAAGGGCGAATTCTTAGCCGCCTGTTGGAACTGACGGGGCAACAGACTGGACACATCAGAAAAGTCAACCGTGACCTTTTGGGTCGCACCATCAACAACAATGCCCCTAGCATCTGGGCGACAATTTAGCTCGTTGATTTTCTCTAATGCTTTCATCTGAGCCTTTTTATCAACTGAGACATACACTAAATAGCCTTGATTAGAAAGTTTTTCGCCGCGATCGTTAGCTTCAGACTCACTGTCAAAAAAGGAGATTTGGGTATCTTCAATGGAAATAGGGCAGCTGCTTTCATTGGGTTTGCCTGCAACAACGGCATAGAGGATAGATGTAGCAGGTTGACCATTGACAGTTGTTAGGGGGCCACTAAACGCAATACGAGCATCTGTATTAGGAACGTTTGGAATTGAGTCGCTAAAGTCTAGGTCAGCACTTTGAAACGTGCCAGAACCTAACTGTTCGTGACTTAAATCCTTCACGTTTAAGGGTATGGAAACATCAAACCCAATGGTCTTGAGTACATCAACTTTTTGCTTTTGTTCCTCAGGATTGTCGTAAAAGCTGGTTAGGGCTACATCCAACTCTGTAGATATAGCTTGTGCCATGGCGACTTTGCAGGTACTCAATACTAAAAATGTGCATAGTAAAACCCCGAAAACTAAGCCTCGAATCTTTTGCATGATTGTAATGTGGTAGATGTTTGTAGTATTTAACGTTGTTAGGGCATAGCAGCGGCTACTGCATGCACCCAGGGCAACCCCGGCGATGACTGGTGTTGTTTGCCACTAAATTTAGTATGGAACTTAGAATGGTTGTCGCGATAGTACCCCTGTGGGTACTCTTAGCTTTTTTGATGTAAATATTGCCAGTAGTACGCTTGCTGCGAGTTCGGTTTACACAAAACCCCCCCTTAGGATTGAAGTTTAAATCATGGGGTTGCCGACATAGTGACAAATAGGGTTTGTAGTTTTGTCTAATTTATCTGTCTAAATCTGTAAAATCATCTAGAAATAATGAATATATGAACGGGTTTTTGATGGCCATGCCGTCTTTTGTTTAGGACGTTGTAGGCATCAGATTCCTTGCATCTACTTCGTAAACTCCATGGCTGACTTATTTATCTCTTACTCGCGCAAAGATACAGAGTTTGTCCGCACCCTAGATGCTGCATTAATCCGTAGCAAGTACGATACCTGGGTAGATTGGCAAAATATTCCACCGACGGCAGACTGGTGGGAAGAGATAGAGTCTGGCATTGAAGCGGCCCATAGCTTTATATTTATTTTGAGTCCCGATTCGGTGGCTTCTAAGGTATGCCGGAAGGAGGTTGATCATGCCGTTAAAAGCAACAAGCGGCTGATCCCCATTGTTCGCCGTGATGTGGAAGCAGGCAATGTACACCCTGAGTTAGCAAAAATAAACTGGATTCATTTTCGTAAGCAGGATGACTTTCGGTCTAAATTTTTCGATCTGGTAAAAAGTATCGATATTGATTTAGGGCATTGGAAGTCCCATACGACGCTGCTTACCCAGTCAGTCAGGTGGGAGAAAAGCAATCGGGATAGCGGTTTGCTCCTGCGGGGTCGTTCCTTGTCAGAAGCTGCCCAATGGTTGATTCAATCAAACGCTAACAAAGAACCCAGACCGACCCAGAGCCAGATTGATTATGTCTCTGCCTCGGTGGCAGCGCGTAGGGCAACCAATACTCGACAGCGGGTTACTATCAGCATATTGGGAACCTTGTTAGCCATGGCAATGGGGGCGGGCGGAGTGGCCTATGCCCAATATAAAAAAACAGAGAGAGCCCTGGATACGATTGGTAATTTGCAGGCCGTTGACAGGTACCAGGGGGTAACGGCCCGTTCTAGACAGCTTAAACAAAAGGAATTTGACAAGGGAACTTTATTAGCTGCGGCCACCATGAAGGGGTTGCAACGGCTAGACGCGCCTACCGGAGAGGTGAGTCAGATTGTATATGACAGTTTAGGCTTAATGCCTCCCAGCAAGTCTGTTTTTAATACTGAAGAATCGGTTCAAGAGATCAGCTTCAGTCCTGATGGTCGTTATTTAGCAACTCGTAGCTCTGACAATATGGGAAAACTATGGGATGTGACTGAAAAAAAGCTAATTGAACAATTTAGTTCCGAAAAAATCAGCTTTGGCCCTAAAAATCGGTATTTTGTTAGTCATCATAGCGATCAAGGCATTGTGATCTGGTCACTTCAGGAGAGTAAACAGGTTCAACGGTTTGACCTGCCAGGGAAAAATCTGAAAGATGTCCAATTTGGTAGCGATGGCCGGTACATGGTGGCCCATAGTGATGCGAATACGGCAACGTTGTGGGATTTAGACAGTGGGCAACAAGTGGGTGGTTTCTCTCCTGGGAATACTGTTGAAAAGGTTGTCTTTAGCCCCCAAGGTAAATATCTTGCTACTTTGCACAGCGGGAACAGAGTAACAATTTGGAATGTACAAACAGCAAAGCAAGAGCACGATCGTCCATATATAGGGACTGCCTATGATGTGCGATTCAGTCCCAATGATCGCTACTTTGCTTACCGCGTCAGTGATACTGAAATCTGGGTACAGGATTTACAGGACAGCACTAACCATTCGAGAATTAGACATATTGGGAATGTCAAGGATATTAGATTTAGTCCCAAAAGCCCCTATGTGACGAACCGTTATACTAACGAAGTTGTCAGACTGTGGGATCTGCAGGCTACGAAAAGTGTTGATCGTATTGAGCATCAAGGTTCCGTAGAAGGCGTCAGCTTTAGCCCAGATGGTCGATATTTAGCGGTGAGCGGTCAAGATAACACTGCCATTGTTTGGGATTTAGACCAGCGTAAACAGGCTATCGCAATTTTTCACGACAACAAGGTTGAAGATATTAGGTTTAGTCCAGGAAGCAAGTATCTTGCCACCCGCACTACGGGGACTCAGAGTATGCGAGTTTGGGACATTGCTAATGATATAGAGGCTGCTCGCATTGCCCATACTGGCAATGTAACAGATTTCAGCTTTAGCCCCGATGGTCGTTATATCGCCACTGGCAGTGAGGATAAAACGGTAAAGGTGTGGGATTTAGAACGCAATGAAGAGGTGGCCCGCATCTCTCATGACCGGGCAATTACTAATTTAAGCTTTAGTGCAGATGGTCAATCTTTGGCTACGGGCAGTGCGGATAAGACGGCCAGGGTATGGGATTTGAGCCTGCAATCTAATGTTACGCAAGTTGTTCATGATGTTGATTCCCTTGGCGATTCAAGCTTTAGTCTGGATGGTCGATATCTTGCGATCGCTAATGGAAACAAGATTGTCAGTGTTTGGAACCTGCAAGATGATCGGCAGATTAATCTATCCCATACAGTCGATATGACAAATGTAAATTTCAGTCCCGATGGTAGCTACCTGTCGACCTATGGTTCTGATGGGAAAGTCAGAGTTTGGAACTGGAGTAAAGACGACTCTGCACCTGCTATTACCATTGAAGCTTCAGAGATTACAGCGGTTGCATTTGATCCTAAAGGTCAGTACCTGGCCATCGGCCAGTCTGTTGTTATTGACAGTGAGGGAGATGCCGCTGACAGCAAGAAGAATATAGCTGTGATATGGGATCTCAAGAACAATCAAAAGATTGAGAGTCTGGTGCATGAGGGGGCTATTAATGATCTGAGCTTTAGCCCCGATAGTCAGTATCTGGCGACGGCTAGTGATGACAAAATTGCCAGGGTTTGGAACTTAGAGACCTATGGGCAAGAGACTCGGATGCCTCATGAGGGGGTTGTTAATGCCGTTAGCTTTAGCCAAGATGGTGCCTATTTGGCAACGGGTAGTGCAGACAAGACGGCCAGGGTTTGGGACCTCCAGCAAGAGCAGGAGCTGCCTCCGATTATTCATGATGATGAGGTGACGGCGGTAAGCTTTAGCAAGGACGGTCAATATTTAGCTACGGGCAGTGCAGACAAGATGGCGAGGGTATGGAACTTGTCCGCCTTTCAGGGACAGACCATTAGCCAAAACTTCACTGACGATGACGAGCAGGAGACGTTCCTAAGTTTTGCTGGCATTGCTAAGTATGCCGAAGGGGAAGAATGGGTGCTGCAGCAAATTGTTGAGTTTGCTCGCATTCCCCATAGGTATAGTGTGGAGGATGTGCGTTTCAGTATTGACGGGGATAAATTGCTAACCCGTAGTGGTAACAAGATACAAGTCGTATCGGTGGAGATGGACAACTTGATTGGGGAAACCTGTAAACGTTTAACCCGGAACCTGACAGAGACAGAGTGGACCCGTTTCTTTGGAGATAGGGAAGAGTACAATGCAACCTGTGCAAATCTGTCGTAACCTTTGTTTGATGTCGGAAAATGAATATTTTGAGGAGCTTGCAACAGCGGTGTAAAGTCTTACAAACCTGATGCACGGTTCCATAATACTTGCGCAACAATAAGCAATACAATCGGCGTACTTGGACCCCTTAGTGATGGCAGCTACCCCCGAGCAAATTCAAGAAGTTTTAGCTCTGCGCGATCGCAAAGTGGGGCCGAAGCAAATTGCCCGCAAACTAGGGTTACGCCCCGCCGAGGTGAACAATATTATCCATACCCAGCTCAGCGCCAATCCGGAAAAGCACAGCCAGCCCAAAAAGCCACTGAAATTAAAGGAATGTTTAATTGACGCCCAGGGGTTTGATCGCTTTTTTGGTAGCCAAATTATTCGAAAGGATCGCAAAGGATTGTTCCAGGTGATGGTGTCCCGTGTGGATGGACAACATTGTTTGGTCAGTACCTTTCTGATTGATGCCTGGTGTTTGGGGGTAAAAAACGTCATTGGACCCCGAAAGGTGAAAACCATCGACTATCCATTAATGCGAGAAAAGGCCTATGCCCAAACCATGCAGGATAGCTACAGAACAATCTCCCTAGCCCAGGCGCAATCGGTTGTCTTTGGGGCGGTGGATTATGCGAAGCGATTGGGGCTGGACCCCCATGCAGATTTTGAGCGGGCTCAGGTAAACCTGGGACCTCGCATGGATGACCTGACCCGCCATGAATTTGGCAAAAACGGTAAGCCCTATTACTTTGGTAGCCCCTATGATGACACGGACGACATTTTGGCAAAACTGCGAGCCACCGTGGGCGAGGGGAAATTTGACTACACCATTGGTATGGATCTAGGCATGGGGACGGTGCTCTAGATAATGTGCGACATACCCGCTAAATTCGATGCATCTTGTGCGTGTTGTCTGGGCGGGGGGTGTGACCACCGTCAACAACGAGGAACCAGGAGACTTGGAGCGTAATGCCGATAGCGTTACTGTAAAAAATGCCAATGGTTCAACGGCTGATGTGACTCCGTTTGCCCTGGGAGACCTGGCAGATAACGACAATAACCACGAACTTTGTTTAGATACGGCTGATATCCCAGTTTCTGTTTCATTTTCCGCGGGCTATCTCACCGATCCCAATAACGACTTAAATCCAGCCACAACCGTTGACGTCATTTAGCGTTGACCAAAACAATATTGGAATGGTGACAAAATTTATGACTGCAATGGGAACAGTTTAGATTCTGTATTGATAACTCATATTACGACTTTGCCAGACTGTATTCTATTCGCTTGAATTCCCAAAAGTTATTTGGCAGCATGATCGAATCATTCGCTGCTGAACGCCCTACCATTTACATAGACCATAGCCCTATTTCGGTTGTCCACTCGTTTCATAATCTAGCTATAGCAATAGTTTTGTGCCCCCACTGCCCACCTAAGTTCTACCGTTACCCCTATGACCTCTGACGGTATCAGACCCCAACCGCCGGTGCCCCCTGATCCCCCTGCAGACGTAGCTGTTGAGGCACCTTCCCAGCCCCCATCCAGCCCCTCCCCAGGCTGGCGTCGAAAACCGAAGAAGCCCCTCTGGCCTGCGGTGGCCTTAGTTATGCTCGTGGTGGCGGGTTGGGTCGGTGTCAAGGCCTATCGGTCTTTGACCGCGGCTCCTCCTGGCGAAGATGGCGAGGACGCCATTTTGAACCTGGCGCGGTTGCCGGTGAAGGTGCAAATCGCCCAAAAAGGTCCGATTCAGGGCTGGGTATTTGATGAGGGTTCGGTGTGGCCGGTGCGACGGCGACTGCTGAATTTTCAGGCCAGTGGCGACATTACCTATGTGGCCAAGCTCAACGGTGTGGAGCTGCGGGAAGGAGACTTTGTGGCGCGGGGGCAGTTGCTGGCGGAAATTGACGCTCGTCGGCAGGAGGCTAGCATTGACACGGCAGCAGCGGATATTCAAGTGTCTGAAACGCAGCTGAGCCAGTCGCGGGCGAGTTTTTTGCAGTCCCAGGCCAGTTTAGAACGGGCACAGTCGGACCTGGCCCTGGCTGAAACGGAGCTGCGCCGCTATGAGAATTTATTTGTCCAGGGGGCCGTTTCGGAAAGCGATCGCGATTCCTACATTAACCGGGTGGACCAAGCCGCCGCTGCCCTCAAAACCGCTGAGCAGGACGTGCGCTCTGCCGAAGACGGCATTCGGTCGGCTGAAGCCACGGTGAATGCGTCGGTTGCCCGCCTGAATGAAAGCGCCGTTGACCTGGAAGATACCCAGCTGGTGTCCCCCATTGATGGGGTGGTGGCCTACATTAATATCCGCGAAGGAGAATATTGGAGTACCCAATACCTCAACACCGCTAGTCCCCAAGATTTAATTGAATCCGCCCCAATTGTGGTGGTGGATCCCACCTCCTTTGAAGTGGAACTGGAGCTCCAGGCGGGGGACGCGGACGACATTGCCGCCGGGCAGCGGGCCTATGTCGTCCTAGAAGAGGACGTGAGTCAGGCCCAGGCGGCGGGCATCGGCTCCCAGGACCTGTTGGATATTGCTAAGCAGCGGGGTAGCGGTGGCCGGGTCTTTGCCGTTAGCCCGTCCCAAACGCCGGGCAGCCGGGGCACCGAAATTACCATTCGCGACCTCGACCGGGTGCGCAACCTGAAGGTGGGCGGTCGGGTCTATGTGTGGGTTGAAGTGGCTAGCGATCGCAATGCGGTGGTCCTCCCCATCGGGGCCGTCGTCACCAGAGGTCAGGCCTCCCATATATTTGTAGTCAATGAAGCCGATGGCACCGTCCAACAGCGTCGGGTCACCCCCGGCATTGAAGGCTTGGCCGGTGTGGAAATTCTCTCCGGCGTAGAACCCGGCGATTTAGTCGTCACCGAAGGGCAAAACCGTTTAGTAGATGGCACCCCCGTCGAGATTGTGAGTCGGAACTAGAAACCATGCAGATCGACGAGCGCGCTGTTGTTGCCCCCAACGATGAAAAAAGGGCCGAGGCACCCGCCTGGATGGAATTCTTCTTTACCCAGCAAATTTTTGCCATTCTCCTATGCTTTATGTTGTTCATGGGGGGGCTAATGGGCTACTTCTCCATGGTCAAAGAAGGAGACCCAGAGATTAAAATTGCCCGGGCCATGATCACCACCACCTGGGGCGGCACCGACGCAGAAACCATCGAAAACCAAGTTACCGACAAACTCGAAGAAGAAATCAAAAGTCTCCAGGGGCTGGACGATTTTACCAGCGCCACCTTTAACTCCTTTTCCATCATCAATGTGGCCTTCAAGGCCGAGGCCCCCGTAGCCCAGTCCATCCAGGAACTGCGGGGCAAAGTGGACGATGCCGAGTCCGAGCTGCCGGAAGAATCCACCGGTCGGGAAAAGCCCAGCTTTGAACAACTGTCCCAGCAAGACTCCCCGGTGCTTACCCTGGCCCTCACCGGAGAAGGCTTGGACATTGGTTTGCTAAGTCAGGTGTCCGAAGATTTACAAGAACGGCTAGAGTCCGTCAAAAATGTACGGGAGGTAAATCTCGGCGGCCAGCGGGATGACGTGATCCACGTGCAGATGATCCCCAGTCGCCTCACCACCCTGGGCATTTCCTCCACCCAGGTGCGCGACGCCATCCAAGGGGGCAACATCGACCGCTCCTGGGATCTGGTGCGGGATGACGAAATCGGTGCCCAGGTGAGACTCTACGGCCGCTTTCGCTCCCTCGACGATTTAGAAAATCTTCCCGTCACCCGGCTAGACGACAACCGGGTGGTGCGCCTGTCGGAGGTGGCCAATGTCTACCAGGGGTTAGAACGGGAAACCCAGCGCGCATTTCTCAGTTGGCAAGGCAGTGAGTTTAGCCCCACCATTAACCTCGAAGTGGTCAAAGTTGCCGGTAGCGACACCATCCAGGTGATTGACGATGTTTTGGCGGAAATAGAGCTAGCCAAGCAGGACCCTAACCTGTGGCTCTTTGGCATGGACTACCGCGTCATCACCAACGACGCAGGGTCCATTCGCAACGAATTATCCAACCTCGCCGTCAATGTATTTCAGGCCTCCCTGTTGGTATTTGCCATCTTGTTTGTGGCCCTCACCTGGCGAGAGGCCCTAATTGCCGGACTGGCCATTCCCATGACCTTTGCCGGGGTATTGTTTATCCTGTGGATGCTGGGCTACACCCTCAACACCATGGTCACCGTAGGCATGATCCTAGCCCTAGGTTTGCTGGTGGACGTGTTTATCCTCATGCTAGAAGGGTTGCACGACGGCATCTTTGTCCAGGGTTTGAGATTTCCCCAGGCTGCCATCAAAACCGTGCGTACCTATGCCTCCCCCGCATTTACCGGGCAGCTCACCACCATTTTAGCCATGGCCCCCCTAATGGCCATTTCCGGCACCCTAGGCAAATTTATTCGCCTGATTCCCATTAGCGCCATTACCTGTTTGGTGATGAGCTACATTTTGGCGTTGTTTGCCGTGGTGCCCCTGTCCAAGTTTCTCTTGGGCAACCAAGGGGGCCATGGCGAGTCTAAAACCTATGTAGACCGCCTAACAGAGGCCGCTTCCGAGAAATTCTCCCAATGGAGTTTGCGCATGACGGTGCCCAACCGCCATGTGGCCCGGCTGTGGACGGCGGGTGCCCTGGCCCTATTTGTCTGTGCGGCACTGTTGTTTAGCCAGCTACCCAGCTCTTTGTTTGCCGTCAGCGACGACAACAAACTCAGCCTAAATGTGGAGCTACCCCCCGCCGCCACCCTAGAAACCTCCCAAGCAGTAGCCGACCGCATGGGAGAAATCGTGCGCAACTATAGCGACCCCAATGGCAAAAAAGTATTTAACAGCGTCGTAAAGCTGGTGGGGCAGCGCAGTAACCTGGTGGCCGCCAGCGAGATTAAGCCAGGCAATGCCGATTATTTTGTTGGCCTGTCGGCAGTATTTGTGGACCGCAACCAGCGGGCCAGGGATTCCTTTGACTATGCCTATGATCTAAAGGTGCAGCTAGAAACCGAAATTATCCGCGACTATCCAGGGGCGGTATTGGCCACTGGGTTTCCCATTGCCGGTGGTGGGGCGGACCCAGTCCAAATCGAAATTTTTGGTGACGATCTACAAACCCTAAGGGAAATTTCCAGCGAAGTGCAACAGGTGTTGCGAGAGATTCCTGGCACCATGGACGTGCGGGACGACCTGGGTAACCTGCGGGAAGATTATAAACTGGTGCCCAAGCGGGAGGCCCTAAATTTCTACGGCATTAGCCAGGATGAATTGGGGCTACAGGGGCGCTATATGATGATCGACAACGATGTGGGCGACTTTGCCATCGGCAGCGGTGAAGAAGATCTCGATATTCGCCTCAGTACCCGCTGGCCCTCGCAACAGGGGCGCATTGGCGGACCTTCGCGGCTAGATGAATTTGCCACCCTCAGGTTTATCAACAACGATGGCGATGCCATCTCGCCCGATGCCCTACTGGAAGAAGTGCCGGGGGCGGTGCCCTTGGCCATTACCCATCGCGATACCCGGCGCAGTGTGACGGTGTTGGCCAAGGTGATTCCGGGGCAAGACTTTTTCGATACTGAGATTTTGGCGGAGCTAACGCCGAAGCTGGAGGCAATGCAGCACGACCCGACGGATCGGGACAATCCGGAGCGTTGGCCCCAGGGCTATTCCTACCGATTTGGGGGGGATGCGGATACCAGCAGTGAAACCTTTGGTTCGGCGGGGCAGATGCTGGTGGTGGCCATCTTCCTGGTGTTTGCGGTGTTGGTGCTCCAGTTTGGCTCCTATACCCAACCGGTGATTATTATTTTGACGATTCCCTTTGCGTTAATTGGCACGCTGTTTGGGTTCTTTGTCCTCGGCCTGTCGTTCTCGTTTCCGGCGATGATTGGTGTGATTGCGCTGGTGGGGATTGTGGTAAACGATGCCATCGTGATGGTGGAGACGATGAACGAGCGGCGCAAGGATGGGATGGATGTGCGCCATGCGGCGGCGGCGGGGGCCAGCGATCGACTGAGGCCGATTTTGACGACGTCGCTGACGACGATTATTGGGTTGTTGCCGTTGGCGTTTAGTGATGCCCAGTGGTTTCCGCTGTGTATGGCGATTATTTTTGGGTTGTTGTCGGCGACGTTGATTGCGTTACTGGTGGTGCCAGGGTTGTATTTGCAGTTGACGCCGAACAACTCAAAAGCTGTTTCGTACTCGTCTTAACATCGACCGAGATTTTGTCACCCGCGTCTGAATCGTCTGTTTCTCTGAAAATGCCATTTGGGCAAAGGCTTTTAGCGATCACCTATGGGCTGAACTATATGCGCCAAGCAATAATTTTAATTGTGCAGGGTGAAATTTTCCTTGGGACGCTTGGGTAGTTCTACCTTAATGCGAGTTCCTTTTCCCTGCTTGCTTTTGACAACAATACTGCCACCATGTAATTCCACAGCAGCTTTGACAATGTTTAGACCCAAGCCAGTTCCAGGTATTTCACCAACATTGCTACCTCGGCGAAACACTTGGAATAAATAGGGAATATCTGCTTCTGGGATGCCCATGCCTTCATCATTGATATGACAGGTGATTTGGGTGGCTTCTCCCACAATCACTAACTGAATATCGCCTCCCTCTAGGGAGTACTTAATAGCATTGGATAATAAGTTCTCAAACACTTGTTGCAAGAGTCCGAGATCGCCAACAAAATTATCGATATTTCCGAGACTGGTAAGAGAAATATGATTGTTATCCGTTTCAATGTCTTGATGTTCGTCGATCAATTTGGAAAATAAACGCTCTAAGTTAATATCCATCGGTTTTAGCTGTAGCTGGTCAAGATCTGCTTGGTTGGCTAGCAGCATATCTTTTACTAGCACAGACAGGTATTTCGCCTTATATTCAATGATGGAAAGATAGCGATCTCGATGGCTGGAATCAAGGGAATTAGAGTGGACCCGTAATGTTTCGGCAGCTGCTTTTATAGCGGTTAGGGGAGTGTTGTACTCATGGGAAATTGTGGTTAAAATTTTTGATTTAAATGCACTTAATGCCTTAGCTTTTTCTAGGGCGGTTTGAGTTTGTTCTAATAGTTGCGCTTGCTGAATGGCAATGGCAATATGCAGAGATAACATCTCTAAGAGTTTTGTTTCATCAGAAATCCATGCCCGTGGCCCCACGCATTGGTGAGCCACCAATAAGCCCCATAGGCGTGGGGGGGTCTTATGGCTGTCTTGCAGTAAAATCGGTGTGACTAAAATTGCCCGTACATTAAACTGTTCGAGTAATTTGATATGACAAGGATCTAAATTAGCTGTGTAGATATCATCTACCCATTGGATCCGGCCTTTGCAGTACTCCTGAGCGCCTTGATCTTGAAAGTACGAATCACGTACGGTTTGTCCCAGCGATGTT
The DNA here is from genome assembly GCF_018739865.1 of Leptothoe kymatousa TAU-MAC 1615. GTDB lineage: Bacteria > Cyanobacteriota > Cyanobacteriia > Phormidesmidales > Phormidesmidaceae > Leptothoe > Leptothoe kymatousa. The sequence goes on from NZ_JADOER010000008.1 coordinate 22,594, forward strand.
TGGTAGCCCGCTTGAACCGACTCAGCAATGATGGTGCCACTCATGTCAGGCGAAAATTGATAGGCGAGCACCCGATCACACCCTAATAGCTGGCGAACTCCTTCTACGGTCGTTTTAAGGGTTTCATCCAGAACGAGAGATTGTCTAATATTTAGGGTCAGTGCAGTAATCAATTCCTGACGCTTTTGATTAGCCTGAAGCTGGTTCTGAAGCTGTAGGTGTTTGATATTGCTACGAATGGTTCGCTGGATCAGCTCTGGGGATAACTGATCTGTGATCAAATAGTCGTGAGCACCGTTTTCTATGGCTCGAATCGCAAGTTGCTCATTTCTCTGACTGGCCAGCACGATGATGACTGTCCCTGGGTACTGAATCTTAAGCCGATCTAGAATTTGCAACCCATCGGTATCGGCACCCTGAAGGTCTAGCAAGATAGCATCAAACCATTCCTGGTGACAGCGCTCTTTCTCTGCAAGATCTGCTTCAATAATGCTGTAGCGACAGTGGGGACCATGTTGCAGATCCTGCAGAGAAATTTTACGCTCTGCTGTGGAGCTATGGATAATCAGAACGTTGTGATCGGTCTTTTCTTCAGCCATAGGTGAACGTTCAGCCTTGTTAGCTGTAAAAAGCAATCGCTCCTTATTATTGACACTTCCTAGTAGTTGTGACTCAAAAGTTATTTAATCTATGGAAACAGCAAATATTGTGAATGATAAGCCTTGAATCATGGGCCAAATTAGCACGCTTGATTGGGTCGATGATTTTCCATCTATCGCTAACCTGGTAAGGATAGACCACCATGATTATCACCTAATTGCTTTCTCCATAGCAGAGGGACACAGTGGACAAATACAGGTGTCTGAAGTGTTGCCAGGTCTAAAGATGAGCCTGGTTGAAGAGGCGTTGGTGCGATCGCAAACTGCAGATGATGGCGCAATAACACGATGGCTTATGCAGACGCTAGGGTAAACACAAATACCATGACTACTAGCAAAAGCCATGCCATTTCTCCGTGCAAGCAAAATGCCATAGCTGCCACAATCAGGCCACATTATAATTACATAGTAAGCGCACAGTACCTCCAAACCGAGGTTTCCCAAAGGCAAAATGGTTACAACCCTTAAACAGCCATCTTCACTAATACATGAAATCCGACTCGAACTAGTCGGTACCTGGTACTTGTTCAAATTTAGTGAAACCCTTCAGCTGCGAATGGAAAGCCTGCTGGATAAAAAGAAAGCTGACCAACTCACCCTTGAGGAAATCGCAGAACTAGATGCTATATCAGAGCTAGATCGCATTTTTACTCACATGAATGCAATGCTTGCTGCTCAGTATGCCAATTAATCCGGAAGAAGATTCTATCCGAGAAACAAGACGATTTTGGATTAAGACAGGGTTACATCCACCATAAGAACACTCAAATGCGACCACATATAGTGTTGGTGGGCTTTGCCCTACGACGACTACCTCTACCTACCAAATGTAGGATAGTTTCAGATTAAAACCGGGCAACAGGGTTTCCCCTGATAGTTGAGTCGGATTCTCCAATTTTTCAACCGGCTGGTTGGGGCGGTAAATTTCAACAAACCGTCCTTTACGATTAATTAACCAGCCAAGGCGTAGACTATTTTCCAGGTATTCGGCCATTTTTTCTTGAGCTTTGCTGAGGGCATCGCTGGGGGACATTAGCTCCACTACAAAGTCAGGACATAGGGGCACGAACTGTTCTTGTTGTTCGGGGTTGAGGGCTTGCCATCGTTCTAAAGCGACCCAGGCGGCATCGGGCGAACGGTCGGCACCATTGGGTAGTTTGAAACCAGTGGACGAGTCAAAGACAATGTCTAATTCGTTATTATCGGACCAGTTGAAAAGCTGCTGGATTAGGCGGCCATTGCGGTTACCCGTTTCTCCACCGGTCGGTGACAGGATGACTAGGTTTCCTTCGACAGTGCGTTCAAACTTTAGGTCGGGGTTCTGACGACAGAGCTGATAGAACTGCTGGTCGGTTATGGTTATGGCCGATTCAAGGTTAACGGTTAAAGCAGTCATCAGATGTGCTAGTTAATCTACTAAGTTTCTATATTTTAACAGTTGTAAAAATGAGCATAAAGACTGTAGGTGCGAATGGTGGTGAATGATGTGAACTGACAAGTTAGCACTGGCGCTATCGTGATGGTGGAGACGATGAATGAACGACGAAGGAGGGATTGGATGTGCGCCAGGCAGTGGCGGGGGCCAGCGATCGGTTAAGGCCGATTTTGACGACGTCGCTGACGACGATTATTGGTCTGTTACCATTTGCGTTTAGTGATGCGCAGTAGTTTCCGCTATGTATGGCGATTATTTTTAGGTTGTTGTCGGCGACGTTGATTGCGTTTCTGGTGGTGCCGGGGTTGTATTTGCAATTGACGCCGAATAGTTCTAAGGAGACTGTTATTAATTAAGAATTAATTCTCTTAAATTGCTTTTAAATAATCTGAGAGTGTTTGCTAATCTTCACATTGATTAACTTCTACTTTCTCACCTTTACTATCGAAAGACTTATCTCGATCAGTCGAAGCATTTACCTCAAACTCAAGAGTTACATCTCCTCTGGCACCTTTTTCAAGTTCATAATGCGAACTTTTCAAAGGTGTCTCTTCGGCATCAAGATGGTCCGAGATGATTTTTCGTAACTCCTGCGGAATTTCACGTACTGGCTCCTGTTCATATTCAATTTCAATAAGTCCTCCATCATCATTTTTAAACTCAACTTCAATTATTTGACTGCCAATAGCAAATCTAGCCTCTGCAGCATCCGAAAGATTTTCATTGTCGATCAGGCACTGTGACTTATATTGAACAGTCACCCATTCAATAGTTTCTGCATCAATATTTGAAAATCTTTCGCTCAGCGTTCTAATAGCCTGTTCACATCCTTCGAGAGACAATTGACTATTATTTTCACAATTACTTAAAGCCTCATTCGTAGGAGAATCAGCCACAGTGGGTTGTGAAACATCTCCAAATAAGGCAGCAAAAGGATCTTCAGGTGAAGAGTTATGATTCGCCTGTGGATTTTGAAGTTTTGGTGAAGCAACAGCTATGATATCTTCACTTTGAGATTGAAGATGTTCAAATATTTTAAGTGTAGAACCAACCAAGCCCAAGCCTGAGAATCCTAGTATCAAAAACAAGACACTTTTATTAATCATTGTCAGAAAACTGCATAAGCCTCTACAGTAATAATTTTTTCCTCCTTATCAATCGGTCCTATCTTTCCATAAACATTAAATTTACTGTACGAATTGATGTCGTCTTTCAACAAAGATTTTCCCGATGCAGTTAATGTATCTTTTAGAAGCTTTATCTCTACTGAGTAGTCATCATTCTGTCTTTCAGATACAAGAAATCCGTTATTACCCTCATTTCGAAAGCCAATCACCTCAAATTCATGATTCTCAATGAAGCATTCCCGAATTTTACTATGCTCATACTTTTCCTGAAGAAATCTACCTAACAACTCTCCACCTTTGCTAGATGTAGAAGAAGATTGAATAGCCTCTTTCTCTCTTTCTATGGAACCTTTATCTATGATTATATTAGGATGAGATTCCTTTAAATCTTCTAACTTACTTATAAGACTATCTTCTCGCTCCCTTTCCTTTGCACGAACAAAATCATCTTTCTCAACATAGAAATGAATTGTATCTTTTCCTAGAAGAGTTTCTAAAACTATTCCCAGCTTAGATAGATTTGAGTCTGAATAAAGAACTTTGAATTCTCCATTTGACCTTGCTCCAAATCTTACCAATTCAGCCTCAATAAACCCTTCTAGCCCTGACTGTAATGTAGCTTCTCTTATACTTGCAGGAACAATTGTATTATATTGATCGCCTATATAGTCCTCATTATACTGATAGGTGTTAGAGGGCACTACAGGGACACCATTATTATAATTACCCCTTTTGCTATGGTTAAAATCGAGCTTATTTGCAGCCTTTAAGTGTTCTGTTAATCCAAAAGCTGCATAAAAAAATGCGAAGACTGAAGATACAGCACATATAGTATAGAAGATGATCCAAACCATATAAACTCCGGGCAGGCTAGCAATAAATAAGAGCGATAGCGATAAATAATAATTAGCCTCTTATTTCAAAGACAAGAGTAATCAGTTGACTGATTACTTACGTTAATCCTAACAGGAAATCACTGCGTTACTACTACATAGAATAGTAATTAAAAGGAGATATCAGTTTTTGGTTAAGGTTTGATTAAGGACTCCGATTATAGTCAGTAGCTAGCTAGTTAGCGTGACTAACGCACCGCTTTCTTAAATCATCACTTATCCCAAGCATCATAAGCCAGGCAGGATGGAAACGGTCTATCCTAAGAATGGGTTCGTAAACTAATACTAGGCAGTCTGAGGAGTCTTCGACGTCCACCGTCGTCGATTATCGGTTAGCCGACGCAGCATTAGTCTAATCATGACCATATAGACCGATCCTTCATGGTTTTCAGGTAAAACCTCATAGTCTCGACACAGACGTCTGGCCTTATCTAACCAAGAGAATGTTCGCTCAACGACCCATCGATAAGGCATCGATAAGGAGCCGGGATAAACCCCTCGCCTAGTTTTGTTGTCACCTCTAAAATGCAGTGATGAACGTGTTTTGCAATCTCTCCTAAAGCTCCCTTGTATGCTTGGTCAGTCAACACTTTCTCAAGCCTCACATAGGTCTCTAATACAGGCCCTAACACTGCAACGGCTGCTTTAATATCCGCCATATTGGCGGCACTAACAAAACAATTTAACACCATGCCTAAGATGTCAACAACGATATGACGCTTACGTCCCTTGACACACTTATGACCATCAATTCCTTGTTCAGGTCCTTTTTTCTCTGAGGTCCTCACAGATTGACTGTCAATACTGGCCAAGCTCGGTTGCTCATCTCGTCCCTCTGCGAGTCTTACTAGCTTTACCAAGCGTTCATTGATCTGTTCCCATAAGCCTATCTTGACCCAACGACGATAATAATCATAGACAGTTGACCAGTTAGGCAGATCATGAGGCATCGCCCGCCATTTGATACCGTTATCAGCCCAATACAAAATGGCATTCACGATCTCTCGTAAGTTCACTTCTCGAGGATGACCGGCACCCTGATGGACGGGGATTAATGGCTCAACCAAGTCCCACTCATCATCGCTTAAATCTGAGGGATACGGAAGACGATTCATCCCTTCCTCCAGTTCTAACAACACTGCTGGTTATACAGGGACGAAAGGAAGGATATTCACTCGTTTACAATAATTTACGAACCCATTCTTAGAGTAAATAACGATGATCACCGCAAAAATTGCCCAATCCATAGAATCAAGTGTATTGTGCTGGCTTGCCACCGTTGCGCCTGATGGCAGCCCCAACGTATCTCCCAAAGAAGTCTTTATGCACGATGGCAACGGCAAGATCATCGTCGCCCACATCGCCTCCCTCCAAACCGTTCGCAATATCGAAAACAACCCTCGCGTGTGTCTGAGTTTCGTTAATGTGTTTACCCAAAAAGGCCATAAAGTTAGAGGAACAGCCACCATTCTCCGAGCATCCCACGAACGCTATCCACAGCAGAAAGCGAACTTAGCTCAATTAGTAGGAGACACATTCCCCATTCTCGCAGTGATTGAAGTCGAACCAACAAAAGTCGAAGAGATTATCGCCCCAAGCTACCGTATGTTTCCAAACACAACAACAAATAAGATGGTTCAACAAGCGTTAGCCACTTACAACGTTACCGAATACCAAAACGATGGCCAAGATAATTCAAACCTGGATGGAGAAGCCAGATAGGGAGAACAGTCCATATCTGGGTGTCTAATAATTCCAAAAAGTGCTCTCTAAACAGTCTTGAAGCGTCTAAACATCCATAATCTACACATCTACTAATTTCGACAATTAAAAAATTATGTCCAGCAATCTGCCTAATGGAAGTGGTGCAGTTGTTTCACTGTGGCGATATCCGGTCAAATCTATGCTGGGTGAGGAGTTGACTACCGCCGCTGTCACCGATGGCGGGCTGCTGGGCGATCGCGCCTATGGCTTGATCGATCAAGCCACGGGCAATGTGGCCAGCGCTAAGCTGCCGCGTAAATGGGGCAAACTGCTAGGCTGTCGCTCTGCCTTTGTCGAACCGCCAGTATTGGGCAAACCATTGCCCCCAGTGCAGATTACCCTTTCTGATGGCACCATTGTTACCAGTGAACACGAGCAAATCGATGTCTTCCTTTCCCAGATGCTACAACGTGACGTAACATTGGCCACCCAACGACCGAAGGAACCCAGTGTGGAACGGTTGGATGCCCTGGCAGCGGAAGAAACAATTTTGGATATTGGTGCGCTGATGATGGAGGGCCGATTTTCTGATTATGCGGCGGTTCACCTGATGACCACCGCCACCCTCGACCGCTTGAATGAGCTTTATCCCCAAGGTCGTTTTGAAGTACGGCGATTTCGGCCCAACATCGTGGTGACACCAGCCCCCGACCAAAAAGGTTTTGTGGAAAATGATTGGGTGGGTAAAACCGTGGCCATTGGGGATCAGGTGCGCTTACGCATTACCGATCCCTGTCCCCGCTGTGCCATAACGACCCTGGCCCAAAGCGATCTGCCCGAAGACTTAGGGGTGCTGCGTGCGATCGCGCAGCACAACCAACTAGGCATTCCGGCCCTCGAAGGCGAAAAACTACCCAGCGCTGGGGTGTATGCCTTTGTCCTCCAGGGCGGCACAGTCCACCAGGGAGATACGGTCAGGGTTGAACCCCCAGACCAATAACAACCAAAAGTACGGGTCGCTGGTGCGCCGTAGGCTGGGTTATCCAACCAACCCCTTTCTAGCGTTTGGTTTCACCACGTTCTATCCGGCCTATCCAATGGGCGGGGAGTTCTTACGTCTCCAGGATTGGGGATGCTTTTGTATGGGTGTCATCTTCAATAATTTTGTTGGATAATTTATTTTGCCAAAGTCATGTCACCACCATGCCACAACAAATAAAATTACGTGCCCTAGAAAAAACAGATCTGGAATTTATCCATGCATTAAACAACAACCGAAACATAATGGCCTATTGGTTTGAGGAACCCTATGAATCCTTTGATGAACTAGCAGACCTATACCAAAAGCACATTCACGACAATACAGAAAGACGCTTCATCGCCGAAGATAGCAACGAAACCGCCATCGGACTTGTCGAACTACTAGAAATTGACTACATCCATAGAACATCAGAGTTCGCCATCATTATTTCACCCGCCTACCAAGGCAAAGGGTTTGCAAGGCCACTGATTTCCCTAGCCCTAGATTATGCCTTTTCCATTCTTAACCTCAATAAGGTCTATCTTCTTGTTGCCGTGGAAAATGAAAAAGCAATTCATCTCTATAATGAGTCAGGATTTACCGAAGAAGGCCGTTTGATCCAAGAAGTTTTTACCAACGGAAAATATCGAGATGTGATCCGCATGTATATATTGCAAAGTAAATTCTTTGATGGCTAATCGCATAACAACATATTGAGCTATAGCACAACAATTTTTTAACTCAGACTCTCTCTCGATAGGCCCCATCGCCTCGATAGTGACCCCATCAATGGATGTCTGAAAACGCTGATTTGTCTATATGTAACGACACTCAAAAATGCATACTTAGCCAGATGGATCGCGAGGATGGTGCCCTTAATGTCTTGACTGCTGAACAACCTCTGACGCGGGTGAATCGCCCCTGTGCTTAGACTAGATTACCCATGGCTGGCCACCTCAAAACCACGAAACTCCTGTGTAGTAATTATTACCGCCTGGATCGGGCAACCTACTGAAGATACAGCAGAGCTGCCTAAATAGCCCTGAAGCTAGGAAAAATATTTAGAAACTTTCTAGATAACTTCTATCTGAAGGGTATTATCAGGGGGTTTGTGCATACAGAATAGTTCCCTGAAAAGGGGCATTGGGAAGGTTGTGCCATGCAAATTGAATTATCCACGCCGCTACTATTTAAGCGCCACCCTAGACCATGCCATCGGTGTATGGGAGGCCAATGCTAAATAATAGCGATGAGACCTATTTCAAATTTAGATATTGAAGAACAGACCACCGAGACGTTGCTCTACGACTTGGCCACGGGCTGGTCGAAGCCGTTTCCAAACTGGGATTCTGACAACACTCTTGTGGTTGTGTTCGCCGCCCATGAATATTGCCACTTACCGCAGCCCTTAGACGCACTCCGCAATGCTTTTCCACAATCAAAGATTATCGGTTGCAGTACGCCGGTTGTGGTCTGTGATGGTGCATTGCTCCCAGACACTATCTCTGTCGGCATCATCCGTTTTCACCATACCCAACTTCGCCTTTCCTATGCTCCAGTGCCATCATTCGAAGAATCTCGCGTGGCGGGCCAAATGTTGGGGCAACAGTTGGCCGCTGCCAACCTCAAAGGGGTGCTCATTTTTTCCGATGGTGTAACCACGGAAGCGACGGAGTTGGTGCAAGGCTTGCAAGAAATGTTGCCACCGAATGTGACCATTGCCGGCGGACTGGCAAGCGGTCACTCCCTGGATGATACCTGGATGCTGTGTGACGGTGAGCTAAAAAGATTCCATGCATGTGCCGTTGGCTTTATGGGCAATGCGGTGGAACTGACCCGGGCCACTGGCGGCGGCTGGCGATTGATTGGCGCTGAATGTAAGGCAACACGAACATCGGGGCGTACATTATTTGAACTCGATGGTGAACGGGCCAAAGACGTATACCATCGACAGGTTGGCCGCGACATTGGGTTCGGTTTGCGTGAGTCGTCGTCGCGCTACCCGCTAACGGTGCGATTGCCGGGGCTGGAAATGCAGATCGTGCGGGACGTTAATAGCGTGGATGAAGACTCTGGGGCGATTGAACTGGCTGGCGATATTCCAGAAGGGGTGATGGTGCAAGTGATGACCACCACCGAAGACGACATTCTGGACGGTGTGGATGAAGCGATTGATCGCATGCGTAGTAAGACGATTTTGCCGCAAAACAACGCCCTGGCCATTTGTGTGAGCTGTGCTGGCCGACGTGCGGTGTTGCTGGAGAAAACCTGTGAAGAAGCCGCCCTCGCCCACGATGGCCTGGGCCATGGGATTCATCAAATTGGGATGTATGCGTTTGGCGAAATCTCGACGACTTCGTCGGGGCCGCCGCAGGTGCACAATGAGACCATCACCATCGGTCTAATTCGCGAGTATTAGGGATCGACTATGTCAATCAAGCCCTTGCTCGAAAACCGTTCTTAGGGATCGACCATGTCAATCAAGCCCTTGCCCGAAAACCGTTCTTAGGGATCGACCATGTCTATTAAGCCCTTGCCCGAAAAAAGTTCTAATGAACTCACCCGCATGCTTCAACGACTGATGCGGCGGCAGGGGGTAGCCGTTGATCACGTTCCTGGTTCGGAAGGTTGGATGAATTTTGTTTTAGCTGTCGATCAAACCATTAAGGAATTTAGTACCAATCGCAAACTTTTAGAACAGTCGGTGCAGGCAACGTCGTTGAAACTAAAGCAGGCCTATGCAGATTTAAAAGCTGAATCGAGTTTGCGCCTGACCCAAGCGAAGTTGCACCAGCAGGAACTGGAGAACTTGGTAGAGGAAAGAACAACTGAACTGCGTAATGCCCAGCTGCGCCTGGAAAAAATCAATAAACAACTGGAGTACGATGCCACCCACGACGATCTAACGGGGTTGGCCAACCGCAACCAATTAATGAGGGAATTAAACGGGTGTGTGGCCAAGTTGGACACGGACTTTAGATTCTCTTTTTTCTTTATTGACTTCGACCGCTTTAAACAAATCAATGATAAGTTTGGGCACCTGATGGGAGACAAGGTGTTAGTTCAAATGGCCCAGCATTTGTCGACCCTGGTTAGCGACACCATCTGCTTTGCCCGTTTGGGCGGCGATGAGTTTGTGATGCTGATGGCTAGTTTGGATGAGTGCGAGGCTTTTGAACTCGCCCAAAAAATCAACCAGGCGTTTGCGCGGCCCCTTCGCATGAGTGATGTTGAGATTCCTGTGGCGGCAAGTGTAGGCATTGTTTTAGCGGATGCATCCTACCAATCGGCTGATGAGGTGGTGCGGGATGCCGACATTGCCATGTATCGTGCCAAGGCCATGGGCAACTGCTATCAACTTTTTGACGAGGAGATGCGGACACAGCATCTCGACAAAATTGAACTGGAAGGAGAATTGACGATCGCCGTGCGTGAACAACAGTTTCGTGTGGCCTTTGAACCCATTGTTGATATTCATGGATCTGCGATCTTTTCGGTCGAATCTTTGGTGCGATGGATGCATCCGGAAAAAGGCATGATCTCACCCAATACGTTTATTCCCCTGGCGGAAGAGCTGGGGCTGATTATAGAAATTGATCGGATCGTATTTAAGAAAACCTGTCAGCAGTTTCACCAGTGGCGAGAGAAGGGCATCATTAGTCCCAACCAGAAGTTTAATGTGAATCTTTCCTGTGCTCAGCTTCAAAGGTCCGATATTATTCCTTTTTTGCTGAGCACCGTGGATGGGTTAGATATTGGCCCCCATGATATTGTGCTCGAAATCACGGAGAGTTATTTGCTGGCCGACTCTGGGCTAGTGATGAAAAATCTGAACGAAATGAACCAGCTAGGATTCAGCATTTTTGTGGATGATTTTGGCACAGGCTACTCGTCGCTGAGTTATCTGGCTAAGTATCCAATCCATGGGATTAAAATTGATCGTAGTTTTGTGAGAGATTTGGAAAAAAGTGTGGAAAGTAAGGAGTTAATTCGCTCAATTATTGCGATGGCTGACGCTTTGAAGCTAAAGGTTGTTACGGAAGGTGTGGAAACCGTAGAGCAGCTGCAGGTGATGACGGAACTCGGTTGCCGCTATATTCAAGGCTTCTTATTTACGCGGCCCATGACTTCTACCCAGGCCCAAACGTTTTTTGTGGATAGTCCATATCGTGAGTGGCTTAATCAAACCCCTGTTGATCATGGTGGGGCGTCAATTTAATCCGAAAAGGCTTGTTAGGCCATGATTTCAAGGAGCAAGACCGTGATTTTGATTTTTGACAAACCCTCAGTCAGTGAGGAGCAAGACCGTGATTTTGATTTTTGACAAACCCTCAGTCAGTGAGGAGCAAGACCATGATTTTGATTTGTAATAAGCCCTTAGTCAGTTATGTCGACAGAGACCTAGATTGATGGCGCCAACCCCACCAAAGCTAAATCCGTCTGGCCCCGGCATTGGGCTGCTCAATGAAAAACCGCTCCACGCCTCCCTCAAACAGTGGTATGGCCAGCCTGGAGATTGCTTTGAGGTGCCCGTGGATGGTTTTGTGATCGACATTGTGCGCGGTGATCGGCTGTTAGAAATTCAGACCGCCAATTTCTCTGCCATGAAGTCGAAGTTAACCAAACTGGTGCAGTCCCATCCCGTTCGCGTTATCTATCCCATCGCCCAGGAGAAATGGCTGGTCAAACTCTCTACGGATGGGGATAAGGCCAATACCCGCCGCAAGTCCCCTAAAAAAGGACGGGTGGAAGATGTCTTTTGGGAAATGGTTAGAATCTCCCATCTGATTCCCAACCCGAATTTCTCCCTGGAAGTGTTGCTGATTCAGGAAGAGGAAGTGAGGCGCTTTGAGGCAAAGCGACGATGGCGCAGAAACGGCTGGTGTACGGAAGAGCGTCGATTGCTGGCGGTGGTGGCCCGACACCTGCTGCAAACCCCGGCAGACTGGCTGGCCTTTTTGCCCCAGGGGGTGGATGCTTTTACCACGAAGGATATTGCTGATGCCATGGGGATTAGGAGAGAACTGGCCCAGAAAATAGCCTATGCCCTACGCACGGCGAAACTAATTGAGCTGATTGGTAAGCGGGGGCGGGGAAATTTGTATCGAGTTGCGGTTTAGGTGGCGTGCTGGTCTTTGTTGTGGTCTTGCTAAAAATCGATGATGTGCTAGGGTAGTAGACCGCAACCGACTCCCGGTCTATCGTTGCAGCCTTGGAGCTTGAACATCCAACGCAAACCATAAAACTATTGCTCTTAAGACTGGTCCCAGCATTACATTTGGGGTAGGGGCACATTTCGGAGCCACCAAAAACCCATGAAATTTGATACCTTAGGCCTCGCAGCCCCGATTTTACGGGCTGTGACTGAATCTGGCTATACGGCTGCCACGCCGATTCAGCAGCAGGCAATTCCCCCCGTTTTAGAAGGCAAGGATGTGCTAGCCAGTGCCCAGACGGGCACTGGTAAAACCGCCGGGTTTACCTTGCCCTTGCTGCATCGCCTTAGCGAAGGGCAGCCCTCCTATTCCACGCGTTCCCCCCGTGCCCTGATCCTGACGCCCACCCGTGAGCTAGCCGACCAGGTGAACAATAGCGTCAGTACCTACAGTAAGTATCTGCCGATTAAATCGGTGGTGGTGTTTGGCGGTGTTAGCATTGGCCGTCAAATTAAGGCATTGCGGAACGGCTGTGACATTGTGGTGGCCACCCCCGGTCGCCTGCTGGACCACGTTGGTCAGAGAACCATTGACCTATCCCAGATTGAGGTGCTGGTGCTGGATGAGTGCGATCGCATGCTAGACATGGGCTTTATCCACGACATTCGCAAGGTGCTGGCGGTTGTCCCAGAATCCCGCCAGACCCTGATGTTTTCCGCCACCTTTTCCAGCGGTATCCGCAAACTGGCCCGCACGCTGCTTTACAATCCGGTGCAGATCGAAGTAGCCCCCCGCAATACCGCCGCCGAGCAGGTAGAACAACACATCTATCGCGTTGATGCCTCCCGTAAGCGAGAGCTGCTCTCCTATCTAATCGGCTTTCAAAATTGGCAGCAGGTGCTGGTGTTTACCCGCACCAAACATGGCGCCAATCGCCTGGCCGACCAACTGGCAAAGGATGGTTTAAAAACGGCCGCCATTCACGGCAACAAAAGCCAGGCCGCCCGGACACGAGCCCTCCGAGACTTTAAGCAGGGGCGAGTGCGGGTGCTGGTGGCCACCGACGTTGCCTCCCGCGGTCTAGACATTGACCAGCTGCCCTACGTCGTCAACTTTGAATTGCCCAACGTCCCCGAAGACTACGTCCACCGCATTGGCCGCACCGGCCGCGCTGGCAACGAGGGGCAGGCCATATCCCTGGTCTCCAACGACGAACAGTCCCTCTTAAAGGGCATCGAAAAGCTGCTTAAGCGCAGGTTTAAGCAGGCGGTGCTTCCCGGTTACGAACCCACCCCCGGTGCTGACCAGGGGGCAAAATCCAAGCGCCGTCGCCCCCAGCCCCGTCGCGGTTCATCTGCCGCCCCCTCCCGCCCTGTGGGTAAAAAATCCCCCCGCCCCGGTAATCGCCGCAGACGGAATGCGTCATCGGCTAAATCGTCGTCATAGCCACTGTCGAACTGCCTAGGCGGTTGTTATGGTAGATAACGGTAGTTTCCAGATAGAAATAGAATGCTCCCAATGACCTTGGGCCGAACCCTATCCGCCTGTTCGCTGGTGCTCTTTCTGGGCGGATGCACGTCTCTAACTGCGGCCGATCAGGATTCGGTGGCGAACCCTGATGCTCTCCCCGCCGCGGCCGATCAGGATTCGGTGGCGAACCCTGATGCTCTCCCCGCCGGGGCCGATCCGAATTTAGCCACAGTCGAGGTTGAATTTGTTGAGGGCGCCCCCAAGGATCGCTTCGTGATTCAAAATACGGGGGCCTGTGGCCTAGAAGACCTCACGGTTGCCCTCGATTTATCATCCAGTGCAGGTGGGCTAATATTTGACACCTCTGCCACGGGGGCCGGTGTGGAGGTGTTTCAGCCGTTTGAGGTAGAGGAGGGCGACATCGCCCAGCTGGTGGCCAACCGGGTTGAAGATGGTGATACCGAACTGGCGTTGCGCATTGCGACTTTAGGGGCCGGCGACCGGGCCAGCTTTACCATCGATGTGGACGATACCCTGCCCCAGGGAGAATTAGGCCAAATTCGAGTGGCGGATTCAGAGATTAGCGGCGCTCGGGTAACCATTACCGCTGGGGATTCAGCCGTAACCGCCGCTGAGTTTAGCAACGGCAGCATCGCCCGGGCACAACTGTCCCCATGCCCCTCCGCCTAGGTTCCGAGGGAGGGGCCATGACCTACGATGAATTTAATGATTTTTGTAGTGCGTTACCGGCCACATCCTATGGCATGCAGTGGGGAAATTCCCACGTGTGGAAAGTGGGGGGCAAAGTGTTTGCCATCGGTGGCTGGGCCAAAGACGAGGGGCCAGCCTTCACCTTTAAGGTCTCCGAGCTAACCTTCGAACTGCTGCGGGAAGAACCCGGCTTTCGACCCGCCCCCTACATGGCCTCCCGGGGGCTGAAGTGGATACAACAATATGAAGATCTCGACGATGAACAGCTTAGGGCCTACCTGCAAGAGTCACACCACATTGTGTCGTTGGGGCTAACCAAAAAGAAACAAAAAGAGCTGGGGCTTAACCAATAGCCATGGCGCCTGAAAATTATTACGGCAGAACCACATCCACCTAAGATACATACACGTACTATATTGCGTGTAGCTGCCTTTTTTGGGTGCCAAGCCTATGGCTTCTGACGGTCCTAAACGTCAAACTTCAGATTGGGAAAATGAAACAGATGAAGCCCTGGTGTTGTCTTTGCGCCAGGGGAATAAGGCCGCATTAGCAATTTTGTACGATCGCTACTCGCGGCTGGTGTATTCCATTGCCTTTCGGGTCCTTAATAATGGACCCGAGACTGAAGATTTAACCCAAGATATTTTTCTCAATCTCTGGCAAAAACAAACCTACGATCCTAGCCGCAGTTCCCTGAGCCGATTTTTAAGCACCGTTACCCGCAATCGTGCCATCGATCGGGTGCGGTCTCGCAGCAATCGCCGCCGCATCCTAAAGGGGGTGGCCGCCCCCCAAACAATACCGCTGGAGACGTTTTCGTTACCCGAAGCCAACGCCTCCTTGGGGGAACGCTCTGAACGGGTGCGCCAGGCTTTGCTGACGTTACCTGAAAAGCAGCGGCAGCTACTCTGGCTGGCTTATTACCATGGATTCACCCAATCCGAAATTGCTGGTCACACGAATATTCCTTTAGGGACTGTCAAGTCACGGATGCGCCAGGGCTTGCTCAAGCTTAGGGGAACGCTGCAAGATTTGGCTGATTAAGTAGACTTTGCCCTGACGATTGACCCCATACTTCTGTCCTATGGCTGCTGAACGAAAATTAGATGAATTAGCCGCTGACTATGTTGTTGGCAACCTCTCGGCCGCAGAGGCGGACGAATTTGCCCGGTTGATGGTCGAAAATCCTGAGCTTCGGTCGGAGGTAGACCGGCTGGAAAAAACGGTGGGGTTAATGCTCAATGAACTGCCGATGATGGCCCCCCCCAGCTCCCTGCGCGACACGGTTCTGGCCGGGGCCGAAGACGTATCTGCCGATGTGCCGTTGGCGTCATCACCTCCCCTGGCCCGGCGCACCTGGGTCTTAGGGGCTGTGGCCGCCGGGGCAACGCTGCTGTCGCTGGTCCTGGGGGTGAATAACTATCGTCTGCGGCTGGCCAACCAGGGGCTGCAGACCGAGCTATTGGCGGCCGGTCCGGCCCAACAGGCCCAGCTGATTTTGCAACAGCCCGCCACCCGGTTCTATGATTTTGCTGGGACCGATCAGGCGAAAAATGCCGTTGGCAATATGATTGTGGATACGGATGGGTTGGAGGCTGCGATCGCATTTAAAGACCTTGCCCCCCTATCCACCGACCAAACCTATGCCCTCTGGGTCAGCTACCAGGGGCAATATATTCCCTGCGGCGATTTTCAACCCGGTCAAAACGGCACCGTCTTTGCCACCTTAGAGATGCCAGCCGTCTATCAATCGAGACCCTGGGTAAAAGACGTCATCGTCACGGTGGAATCCACCGACTTACCCCCCCAACCCACCGGCCCGATTGTGGCTCAAACCATATAGACGCCAAGGGTTCCAATAAAAATCAAAAAAACTCATCCAATTCCCACCCCCATTCGTATTGATAGTCAAACAGATAAATAGTTGTTGATATGAGCCTAAGGGCTTGTTAAAAACTACTTCACGGTCTTGTTCCTTAAAACCATGGCTTAACAAGCTTGTTCGGATTAACCCGTCAGTAGTTTCTTGAGAGATCCTAAGTTGAATCTCCCGGTGCACCAAGGTGCATCAGGAGATTCTCAGGAGATTTTTTTATTGTGGTTTGCTAATTCCTGATCCGACTCAATGTCGGATCAGGCAACCAGGATTAGGTTCGAGCAGGTCTCAAAAAAAGTCTCAAAAAATCTCATCCAATATCAACCACTATTCGTATCTATAACTGAATGCCAATTCTGTTCTTCTAAAGATTGAACAGTCACCGCATATCTGTTTATACGTTCTTCTCTCGTTAAAAATATCTGCCGCAAACGCCTGGATCCATAGCCAGGGCCGTTTCACCATGCTGAATTTTTCGAGAATGCTTGTTTTTGCCCATCTACATTCATAGGGAACTCCAATGAACACGTTTCTAACGCTTCTAGTTAACCAAATTGTTGACACATTATTTGAAAATGCTCCCAACGTTGAAGATCTCGGCGATCTTTTTGTGGGCAACAATGGCGATGACGCCTTCCAGGGGGGCGATCAAGATGATATTTTTATCACCGGCGATGGGGATGACGTCGTTCGCGGTGGTGCTGGCACCGATGTGGTGTTTGCTGGCCAAGGTGAGGATACGGTTGTTGGCCAGACCGGCAATGATGTTGCCTTTCTAGGCTCCGGCGATGACCGCTTTATTTGGAATAATGGGGACGGGAGCGACTTTATTGATGGGGGTTCCGGCTACGATACTACCCAGGTAAATGGTGCCGATGGCCCTGGCGATGAGTTTGACCTCAAGGCAGAAAATGGCCAGGCCCTCTTTAACCGTCTGAATCTGGGCCCATTTACCCTAACCAACGAAAGTATTGAGCAGTTTGAGATCAACGGCCAAGGTGGGGATGATGTTTTAACCGTGGGCGACTTGGCTGGCAGCGATGTTAAAAAAGTTGTTTTCTCGGGCGGTGCTGGCAATGACGTTTTAGACGCCCGGGAAAGCTCCACCACCATTGAAGCTTTAGGCGGCGACGGCCACGACCTATTGCAGGGCGGTGCGGCCGAAGATACCTTCTTTGCCGGAGCCGGTGATGACATCGTTGTGGGCCAGCGCGGCAATGACACCGCCGACCTGGGCTACGGCGACGACCGGTTTATCTGGAACAATGGCGACGGTAGTGATTTTATTAACGGGGGTGATGGGTTTGACGTCACCCAGGTGAACGGAGCCGATGGCCCCGGAGACGAATTTGACTTGAGCCAAACAGGTGGTCAGGCCATTTTCAATCGTCTGAACCTGGGGCTATTTACCCTAACCAACGAAAGTATTGAACAGTTTGAGATCAATGGTCAAGGTGGGGCGGATTCACTCACCATCAACGACCTCACCGGTAGTGCCGTGCAATCTGTTATCTTCTCAGGCGGTGATGGTAACGACTTTTTAAATGGGAGTGGGACATCGACCCCGATAACGGCCGATGGTGGCGATGGCGACGATATTCTTATTGGGGGGGCCGGTAACGACATTTTGATTGGTGGCGATGGCGCCGACTTGCTGATTGGGGGAGGCGGTAACGATATCTTGATTGGTGGCGATGGCGCCGACTTCTTTGGTTTCGACACCGGCGCCGCCTTTAATGCGGCTGATATGGGCACCAATCAAATCCAAAACTTTGAAGCTATCGATAGCATTGTGCTGGATGTCACTGTCTTTACTCAGCTGACCGTTGGCGCCCTGTCCGCCAGTGAGTTTGCCGTGGTCAATAGTGCAGAAGCCGCGGCCCTCAGCGATGCGGTCATTGTCTACGGTGCCAACACTGGCAACCTGTACTACAACCCCAATGGGGCAGACACTGGCTTTGGTAACGGCGCCCAGTTTGCCACCATTGAGGGGGCGCCTGCCTTGGATGCCAATAGCTTTGTCGTTCAGGCTTAGTGATCTGTCAAGACTAAGATTTTGGATCAAGGCAGCATCCAATTGTCAGCTTTGACGCGAAGCTATTGCCGTGCTTGCAAAGCGTAAATCAATTAAGCGCTTGAAGAAATTGTCATACTTTCTTCAAGCGCTGCATTACTGAATGGATGGTAAGGGCGTCCCTGCGAGATTAGCAGGGGCGTCTATTGCGTTAAGCCTGCAATTGGGGGGCATGACTTTCCGATGCCCATCGGTTGCGGCCACTTTCTTTCGCTGCATAGAGGGCCATATCCGCTGTTTTTACCAACTCTTCAGGGGAAGATTTCGAGTTGGGAATACAGCAGGCCACCCCTAGACTTAGGGTGACGCAGTCGCTGGTTTTAGAACTCCTATGGGGGATGTTTAGCCCCTGCACCTGGAGCCGTATTTGTTCGGCCACGTGCTGAGCGCCCTCTAGAGGGGTGTTGGGTAAAACAATAACAAACTCCTCGCCCCCATATCTAGCGGTCTCATCGGCCGGCCGCTTAACCGGTTGTTTGAGCGCTTGGGCCACAGCCTTTAAGCAATCGTCCCCCGCTTGGTGTCCGTAGGTGTCGTTATATAGCTTAAAGTGGTCAACATCACACAAAATTACGGACAGGGGCTGTTGTTCCCGCTGTAGTCGTTTCCATTCTTTGGCCAAACAGTGACTAAAATGACGCCGATTCGATAGCTGTGTGAGTTCATCGGTGTTTGCCTGGTTCAGCAGTTTTTGATTGGCAATTTCTAGTTGAGAGTAAAGTACGGCCTGTTGGATTGCCAGTCCGATTTGGGCTGTAATTTGTTCAAATAGTTTAATCTCTGACCGTTCCCAGCGGCGGGGTTCTTCCTGGCTTAGGAGCAGTAATCCCCAAAGATTTTGTTTGACCAGGATGGGCGCAATTAAAACAGAACGAATGCCATGGGCTGCTAGAAATCGCGTCTTTTGGGAGGAGCGATCATCGGCTTCTAGATCCGGTACGGAATGGACCCTGCCGCTGGCATAGAAATCCATATCCAGCTGGGCTAGGGCCGGACCTAGCGGCGATGCCGTTGGAGCCCCATTGCCGGCCACCGCGGAGCCGGCTTCGGCAATGATTTCCCCCGCCGGTCTCTCCTCATCCACAATTCGATAAATTAATGTTCTACCGGCCTGAAAGAACGCGCTGACCTCATCAACAGCGGTGGTCAAAATCGAGGTGAGTTCTAGGGATTGGCGAATATTTTGTGTAATGCGATTGACCAGGCGTTCTCGGGCGATTTGTTGTTGTAGGGCTGCCTTAGCGCGCTTTCGTTCTTGAATAGTGCGCTCTAACTTTTGGTTGGCCTGGCTCAGATCGACAGTATGCTCATCAATGATATTGGTCAGTGTCTTGAGGGTAAGCTGGGCTTCATCGGGTTCTACCGATTGAAACAAGCTACTTTGGGTCACAACCCCGGCTAGAAAGCCATCGGTACCTACCACCACTAACCGTCGGGTCCCATCGGTGGTCATTAGTTTATGGGCATACCACAGGGAATCTGTGGTGAGAATGCACCGAAACGATCCGTTGATCAGGTCCTGGGCTTGGGTATGGTCAAAGTTGGCCCCTTGCATCCATAGGTGGATAATATGGGGCTCAGTGACCACACCAATGGGGCGAATACAGCCCAGCATCGGTGATGCTTCGCCAATGACGATACAGCTAACCCGATGGGAGGCCATCAAATTGCTCAATTCTGTTAAGGAGGTGTGGGGTGGTGCCCAAATCACCTGCGATGTCATTACTTCTTCGACGTGGCGCAATCGCAGTAAATCAATCGGGTTGAGCAGACGACTGAGGTTGTCGTAGGTGATCACCCCCTCAATACAGCCCTGGTCGCTGACCAAGGGGAGGTGGCGGATTTTGTGCTGACGCAATAGGAGTCTGGCGGTTAGCAGGTCTGTAATTTGGTCGATGTGGCTGGTGATGACCTCAGCTGGCATGACTGCAGCTAGGGAGATATCGGATGAGTGTCGACTGTTAACGATGATATTTAGTAGATCGCGTTCTGTTAATAGGCTGGCGAATTTGTTGCCCGCCTGTGCTACTAAGATATAGCTGCTGGCCGCTGTCTGCATCTGGATCAGCGCACTCTTGATAGACTCGCCTGGTGTTGTGATGGGGGGATGGCGATCAATAGCTCGTTCTAAGGCGAAGCTGGAAACGGTAGACATATGCCCCTATTTGTAGTCTGCTGCACAAATGTAGGGTACCCAAGTATAGAAACAGAGCTCTACCGACTGTGGGGCGATACGGTGATGTTAATGGGGATTGGCGATGGCCAGATATTTTTCGGCGGCGGCGGCGGGTAAGGGTTTGGAAAATAAATAGCCTTGGCTGGCATCGCAGGCAAGGGTTTGCAATTCTGTTAGTTGTTCGTGGGTTTCTACCCCTTCGGCAATGGTTCTAAACCCTAAGGCTTTGGCTAAATTGATGATCGCACTGGTAATTCTAAGGTTGCGATCGCTATTATTCAATCTATGCACAAAAGAACGGTCAACCTTAATGGTGCTGATGGGAAATTGTTGTAAATATCGCAGGGAAGAAAACCCCGTGCCAAAATCATCTAGACTCAGCTCAATCCCCCGGCTACGAATCAGTTCCATGATTTCCGTGGCCGCCTGGATGTTGTGAATCAAACTACTTTCGGTGATTTCTAATTTCAGACACCGTGGATCTAATTGAGTCTCCTCCAAAATAGTATCCAGCACATCGAGCAACGAAGGATCTCGAAACTGTTGCCCAGACAGATTTACACTAAGGTATAAATCCGTTGTCACTTTCCCTTCCATCTGCCAAGTTTTTAATTGCTCACAGGCATTGCGTAACACCCAATCGCCAATGCTGTTAATCTGTCTAGTTTCCTCAGCAATGGGAATAAATTCCGAGGCCGGTATCAGTCCCTTTTCTGGTTGATGCCAGCGCAATAACACCTCAAACCCCTCCAGGGTATGGGGGGGATGCAGATGCACAAGGGGTTGATAGTACAGGCGAAACTCTCGTTTTTTAACCGCCTGCCGCAGTGCCGTTTCGGTGTCTACTAAATGCAGGGTTTGCAGATACATGGTTTGGTCAAATACGGCATATCCCGCTTTCCCCTGGCTTTTGGCCCGATACATGGCAATATCGGCATCGCGGATAATCTCATCCACTGACTGATACGATAGATTAGAAAAAACAACACCAATGCTGGCACTGGTGAAAATCTCCCGCCCCTCTAGGTAAAAGGGCTTTTGCAACTCATTTTGTAGACGATAGGCTGTCTTTAGGGCATCGTTGAGACTTTCTAGCTTCTCTAGCAGAATAAGAAACTCATCCCCCCCTAGGCGCGCCACGCCATCGATCTCTCTGACGATTGCCTTTAGCCTTTGGGAAACTTGAATCAGCAGCTGATCGCCCGCTAAATGGCCAAGGCTATCATTGATATGCTTAAAGTTATCGAGATCCACAAACAAAACGGAAAAGTGTTCATGGGAGTTGCGTTTCTGTTGCTCGATGGCCAGTTCCAAACGGTTTAAACAACACACTCGATTATCCAAGCCGGTGAGGCTATCGTGCAATGCTTCGTAGGTTAAGCGGGCCTCTGAAGCCCTACGCTGGGAAATGTCGCGCCCACTACCATACAGCAAGTTTTCTTGGGGAAATGGCACTAGATTCCAGGCTATCCACTGATAGCCTCCATCTCTTGACCGCATTTTTAGTTCTAACCCATTGATTTCTTTTCCCTGGGCTAGGGTCTCCCGTAACTCCTGCATACTATTGTTATCTTCTGGCACCATGAACTGCCAGAAAGGCTGGCCCAATAAATCGTCAGCCGTATGGCCAAAGGTGTTAGACCAGGAGGGGTTGACGCGCCTAAATGTACCGTCTGTGTCGGCAATAAATAATAGATCAATAGCGAGGTTGAAAAAGCGATCGCGTTCTATTTCCGCTTGCTTCCGCTCAGTAATATCGTGAATCATGCCAAACCGTAGGGTTTGGTGTTGGGCTTTTACCCACGATTCGGATAGCAACACGGTGCGATCTTTGCCGATGGAAGATTCTAAAGACAGTTCGGTTTTTAGAATCCGAGACGGTTGCTTTTGCCTGCTTTGGCGTTGGGTTCCCTGGGACAGAAGCTTTTGCAATATTGGGTAGTCATGTAGGGCGGGTATTTTCCCCAAGCTGGGCTTAGGCGGACAGGCACACAAATGCCTAAGGGATTGGTTCAGAAACAGCACCTCCCCCGCTTCAGTGGCCATATAGATCCCATCATGGATACTTTGGAGCACATGGGTTAATAGCCGAATTTCTGCGGCGGCCTGGGTTCGTTCTATGGCATGGAGAATGGAACGCTCGAGCAGTGGCCCGGTCAACAGTTTACCTTTGACTAAATAATCGGAAGCGCCTATGGCCATACATTGGCGATCGATGTCATAGTTGCCAAAACCCGTCAACAGAATAATGGGTTTGCGTAGACCAGACTCCACCGCCGCTTGTAGTAGATCTAGTCCCGTTTCTGCCCCCAGGTGGTAGTCCAATAGGTAAACATCATGACGGTCGGCATACAGGGCTTCTAACCCCGCCTGGTAAGTGTCTATCCAGGTCAACTCAAACGATGCCTGTTCTGCCTCTTCGAGTAAGTCACGGGTAACAATATAGTCATCGCTATCGTCATCGATTAGCAAGACTTTGTATACCAAATTGCTCATTTGCATTAGTCTCCCTTTTATTTATGGGAATAAAGCCTACTTTGGGGGGCTACGCAAACAGAAAGTCCTAGGTGATGCAGGACAGTGGGCAGTGGTGGGTCCTATTGAGATATAAATGCCTTTGTGTCTTTAACTTAGACTGACTTCATCGGGCAAATCTACGATGTCAAACCAGTATGTCCCCAGGGTCTCCATAATACTAACCATAGATTGGAAGTTCACAGGTTTTGTAATAAAAGAATTTACTCCTAGTTCGTAGGTTCGTAGGATATCTTCTTCGGCTTTGGAGGTGGTTAATACCACAACTGGAATACTGCGCAGGGTAGGATCACTTTTTATCTCTGCTAGGGCTTCTCGACCGTCTTTTCGAGGCATGTTCAAATCTAATAAAATTAGCGTAGGTCGGGGCGCCATGCCTGGCTCTCCATAGTCTCCTCGTTGATATAGATAATCCATCAAGGCTTCCCCATCTTCAACAAAATACAGACTATTAACCGCCTGATTCTCTGCTAAAGCTTCCTGGGTGAAAAGGCGATCGTCTTCATCATCCTCAGCCATGAGAATAATGATAGGTTTACTCCGCTGGTAAGACATTTGTTTCCTCTTGGGACTGATGAACCGGCAAGGTGACAATAAATGTGGACCCTGCTCCAGGCTGGCTTTCGGCCCGAAGACTTCCGCCGTGGCGTCGAATGACTTTGCGGCAAATCGCTAGGCCAATGCCGCTGCCCTCATAGGTTTTGCGCCCATGCAGCCGCTGGAATGGTTGGAAAATGCGATCGCAATACTTAACATCAAACCCTATGCCATTATCGATCACCCGCAATTCACAAACTTCTTTTTCCCCCATGCCACAATGGTTCACCCGCACCTGAATCTGGGGTGCTACACCGGGTTTATGAAACTTTAGGGCATTGCTCAAAAGGTTTTGAAAGACCTGTTGCATTTGCGTCCGGTCCGCATCAATGGTTGGTAATGGAGCCAAATTTATAATAGCGCCAGTTTGCTCAATGCGGACTTCCAAATCCGACAAAACCCCAGCCATAACGTGAGATAAATCAGTGGGGTTAAACGGTTTGGCCTGGGTCGTCACCCTCGAAAAGCTCAGCAAATCATTAATCAATACCTGGGCCCGCATCGCCGCATTTAGCATCCGTGCCAAATAATCTTGCCCTTTGTCAGAAAGGCCATCCTGGCAGGTGTGGCCTAAGCGATCTCCAAAGGCCTGCACTTTGCGCAAGGGCTCCTGGAGATCATGGGAGGCCACATAGGCAAAGTCCTGGAGTTCCTGATTACTTTCCTCCAATCGTTTTGCAGTGCGCTGTAGGGTCTTAATCAACTGCTGACGCACCCTAATTTCATTATTAAGCTTTTGCTCGGCCAGCTTGCGCGCCGAAATATCCCGCATAATTGTTGAGCTGCCAATAACCAGCCCCACCCGATCCCTCAGGGGGGAAATGGTCAGCGAAACGTCTAAAAGCGCACCGTCTTTATGGCAGCGAACGGTTTCAAACTGATCAATGCTCTTACCTTGCTTGAGCTGTTCCAACGTTTTACTCACTTCAGCCATCCGATCCGTCGGGAAAAGCATCGTCACCGGTTGTCCAATCGCGTCCACCTCCGAATACCCCAAAAGTTTTTCTGCGCCTGTATTCCAACTGGTAATACAACCATCGACTGTCTCCGTAATCACGGCATCATCGGTGGACTCAACAACGGCCGCCAGCAAACGCACCGTTTGCAGCGATCGATAATGCTGCACCGTGCGCCAAACCAAATTGAAAATCAACTGCACCGTCTCAATATCCATGTCGGTGTAGTTGCTGCCCTTATTACCCACCCCGGTCAGCATCACCACCTTGCCATTTTCAATTACAGGAACACTCAAGAGGCGATTCAGCCGCTCATGCTCTTCCAGTAGTCCTTGCTTTTTCAACACTGCTTGCTCATGTAAAGAGGGGCCACAGGCTCTATTGCAAATGACGGGCTGACGCTGGTGCAAAACATCGGCCAACATGCCGGCCTGATCAATGGGCAGGTGGTTCTCAGCGGCAACATGACCAAAATCAGTCCACGCTTCCTGGGTCCGATTCATCAGCTCAAAGGTCGCTTGCTCCTCATGGACAAGGTAAAGAAACGACATCTGACTGCCCGTTAAACTCTCGGCAATGTCCTGGGCCTGCTGCATAAAATCATGTTCATTCAATTGCTCAGCTAGCAGGGGTAGCTCTAACAACGCTTCTGCTCGATGCGCCTGGTGGGTTAGGGCAACTTCAGCCGCATGGATGGCTGAGATATCTCGCACACTGACCACCGCCCCCGTAATCGTTCCATCCACTTCTCGATAAGGGGTATAGGTGACATCTAAATATTGCCGTAGCTCCTCTGCCATGGCAAAGAAACTCTGATAGTGAACTTCTTCCCCCGCAAAGGTGCGATCCAGATTAGGTTTTACCGTTTGGAGAAACGTTTCCTCCCCCAGCAGCTCTGCTACCGAATGCCCGACAATCTCGGATTTGGATTTACCAAACTTCTCAGCGTAGACGTCATTAACCATGGAATAGACATAATTTCGATCCACAAACGACATGTGGTCAGGTGTAGTACAGATGGCTCGCTCATAGAGGCGCAGCATCTCTTCCGTTTTTTTCCGTGCATTGATATCTTCAATCACACCAATAAAGTAATCCGGGTCGCCATTGGGCTGGCGTACTAGGGCCCCGGTTAGATTGGCCCAGGTTACGGTGCCATCCTTTCGGAGATAGCGTTTTTCCATGCGGTAGGTTCTGATCTGGCCCGCCAGAGCCTGCTGGCAATAGGCCGAATTAGCATCTACATCATCTGGATGCGTAATCACCTGAAATTCGAGGTTTAGCAGGTCTGTTTTAGGGTGGCCAACAATGTCACAATAGCGCTGGTTGACGCGCATAATTTGGCCTGTGGGAGAAATATGGACAATCCCCACGGCCGCTTGCTCAAACGTGTTGCGGAACAGGGCCTCTTTCCGGGCAGTTTCGTCTTGAGCCGCTTTCAGTCGTAGTTCTGTCTGTTTACGCTCGGTAATATCGGTGAGGCATCCCACATAGCCGACCACCTGATTGGCATGGTCAAATTCTGGGACCGCTTTTTCATACACCCAAGTCACCGGCCCCGACGGACGGCCAAATCGATATTCCAAGACAAACGGCAGGTTCTCGCTGGTGGATTGATGCCATTCCGCCAAAACGGCGTCCCTATCCCCTGGATAGAGTGCCTGAACCCAGCCTGTTCCTAACATTTGTGCAAGGGGTAACTGGGCAATATTGCACAAATGTTGATTAGCGTAGATGCAATTGCCCTCAACATCTGTACGAAAAATGCCCACCGGGGCGGCCGCCGCAAGGCTGGCAAAGCGTTCTTCACTCTCCTTCAGCAAGTGTTCGGCTTCCTTCCGGGCAGTGATGTCGTAATTGGTGCCAATCATACGAATGGGCGCTGCTTTGTCATCACGTTGAATCAGACCATTGGCTTTCATATACCGCACTGTGCCATCGGCATGAATGACCCGAAATTCAATGTCATAGGCGGCCTCATTGCTTAGCGCGCGCTGCATAGCCGCTTCCGCCGCCGGTCGATCCTGCGGGTAGATATGGCTGGCCCAGGCTTCGTAATTTCTCTCAAAGGCGGCGGGCGTTGTGCCATAGAGTTCATGGAAACGATCGTCCCAGGTCAATGTGTTGTGGGTAATGTCCCAATCCCAAATGCCAATGCCCACCGCCTCCAGGGCTAAGTTCAGCCGGGTTGATAACTCTCTTAGCTCAGCTTCGGCCTGTCGCCGTTCAGCCACTTCCTGCTGCAATTGATGGTTCAAGGCATCTAGCTCAGCTGGGCTGCGCAAGTCTAAGGCCTTCGGGATTACGGGGATGATGGCCATCGCCGTGTACGTAGAAATGAAAGCCGTCATTGCCTTCAGGCTGCCAGACACCCAATAGTCCGAATACCACAGGGTCCAAACATTTGCTAAGTGGGTGGTCCCACAAAAAATAATAAACGCAGCAAAAAGCAGGAAAATATTGTGAAAAGGCAAATCCCGACGCTTTCTAAGGAAATATAACAGCGTGATGGGAATAGAATAATAAGCTAGACCAATTAAAACGTCCGATACTAAATGCAAGCCGACTAGACCGGGTCTCCACAAATAACAATAGCCATGGGGCATGTACTGGCCAAGTAATGGCATATTCAACATGTTGGAGAAGGATCCTCGGATTTCTCAAATCAAGCTCGATGCACCCCTACATTATCAATTGAATTTGATAATGATTTCCATTTATAGATAGCCCTAAGTCGATGAGATTTATCTCATCACAATTCAATCTGTTCGCTCAAAGAATAGGATTCGCCAGGTTTTCAAGGGGTAAGGGAGCGCTGCCTGCCTTGCATAAACATAAAGTTAAATAAGTTTAACAAAGTTTTCGATTTATACAAGCCTAATCAAGAGCCATTGCTGATTTATGGGATGCATCAGTCTATGGGACCTGCGACTGGGCACACTTGGCCAGTAAAAGATCCTGGGAATCAGCAACACCAAAAAGAATAGGGACTTAGGGGCGATAGGCCGCTACTACAAAAGTTGCAACGTCCTAAAATAAGGCAGAGTAAGGGCTGGTTAAAAAATAAAACCATGGCCTTTTGGGGTTAATTCATGGCTTAACAAGCCTTTCAGACTTACCCCATGAATTAATTTCTTAACAGCTCCTAAGTGGGATAATCCTATCTTACTTATCTTTTGAAAATTAGCACTGCTGATGTGGTGCAAGCTGTCTCGTAATGATCAAGTTAGGCGTTGTTAAGAAATAAGCTTGCGATTTTAGCGAAAGTAATTCTACACCCGTCGTCATACAACATCACAGCTGCTCCAAGGTCCGTGCCCCATGAAGACGTTGTTTAAGCGACTTGTTTCAATGTGGTTATCAGTTCTTGTAAATGAATTGGCTTACTAATGTAGCTATCCATACCGGCAGCTAAAAACTTCTCACGGTCACCGTGCATGGCATTAGCCGTAAGGGCAATGATCTGGGGGCGCTGTGGTGGCGACCATTGCTCATGGATTTTCGCCGTTGCCGTTAGACCATCCATATTGGGCATCTGGATATCCATCAAAATCACATCATAATGTTGTTTTTTCAATGCTTCGATCGCTTTATCGCCATCCCCAACGATATCGGGTTGGTATCCTAACTTGTTGAGATATTGTTTGGCCAGTTGCTGATTTACCAGATTATCTTCTGCAACTAAAATCTTTAGCGGATGGGTTTGACCGAGGGTGGGTTCTAAAAATTGGATTTTGCTAGGCTCAGGTGTTGTTGCAGGCAGGGCTTGGCTGCTCAGCACTTGGGTCAACACCTCGTGCAAGCGCGATTGCCGCATGGGCTTATTGAGAAATGCCGCAAATTTAATCGCCTTAATCTTGTGCTCTGGCAGCTCCGGTCGCCCGATGGAGGTGAGCATAATGAGCGGTACTTTTTGCCCATAGTTGCCCTGTAAGC
This sequence comes from Leptothoe kymatousa TAU-MAC 1615, assembly GCF_018739865.1. Taxonomy (GTDB): domain Bacteria; phylum Cyanobacteriota; class Cyanobacteriia; order Phormidesmidales; family Phormidesmidaceae; genus Leptothoe; species Leptothoe kymatousa. The sequence continues at coordinate 50,920 of NZ_JADOER010000008.1, forward strand.
GAATGTTGTTCGCCAAGACTAACCCATCCATGTTGGGCATTTGCATATCGAGGATAATCGCATCAAAATCAGACTGGCAGCTTAAAATGCCTAATGCTTCGTAGCCGGACTGTGCCGCCAGTGAGTCTATGCCCCAAGACTTTGCGTGTAATGTGAGAATATCCCGATTAGTGGCATTGTCATCCACAATCAGTATGCGTTTACCCTGTAACGGATTCGGATGCCCCAGTTTTGGCTGGACAGGTTGGTCGGGCAAAACTGGGGTGGAAATCGAGAAGGAGAAACAGGTCCCTTCCCCCAAGACGCTGTTTACTGAAATTGAACCTCCCATTAGCTCACAGAGCTTTTTACTAATGGCCAGCCCCAAGCCAGTGCCGCCATATTTGCGGGTTGAGGAAGAGTCTACTTGGCTAAATGACTTAAACAGGGTGTCAATTTTATCGGCAGGAATACCAATGCCAGTATCTTGCACTGAAAAATGAACGCTCAGACATTGTTCATCAGCGGCATGATTGACTGATTCGCCTGGTGTTGCGTGAACTTTAACCACGACCTCACCTGTCTGGGTGAATTTAATTGCATTGCCCAACAGGTTAATTAAAATCTGTCGCAGTCTAGTAACATCGCCGACTAGGGTATTTGGTATCTTTTCATCCACCACACAGCAAAGTTCTAAACCTTTCTCTGCCGCTTGAGGTGCTAACAACTCTAACGATTCTTCAACACACACACGTAAGTTAAATGGGGCATGTTCTAAATCCAGCTTATTGGATTCAATTTTAGAGAAATCTAAAATATCGTTGATAATCGTGAGTAGGGAACTACTGCATGTTTGAACTGTTTCTGTAAAATCACGTTGTTCAGCATCTAAGTCTGTATCCAGCAAGAGTTCGGTCATCCCAATAATGCCGTTCATGGGTGTGCGAATCTCGTGGCTCATGGTCGCTAGAAATTCACTTTTAGCCCTTTCTGCGGCGAGGGCCTCATCGCGGGCAACGGCAAGCTGTACCAAGTTTTCCTGGAGCTGGGTTGTGCGCTCTGCCACCCGTTGTTCCAGGTGTTCATTGAGATTTTTAATCTCAGCTTGGGCCGCTGTCAGGGCCAGGTGGGTTTTTATTCGGGCCAGTACCTCATCAATCTGAAAAGGTTTGGTGACATAGTCAACACCGCCCACCTCAAACGCTTTTATCTTGTCGATGGTTTCCCCTAAGGCGCTGATAAAAATAACTGGAATTTGTTGAAATCGCTCATTACTTTTGAGGGTTTGGCACACCCTGTAGCCATCCATGTCGGGCATATTAATGTCCAGCAAGATTAGGTCCGGCGGTGCAGCGTCAATTGTTTTAAGGGCTAAGGGGCCGCTGATGGCGCAGCGTACCTTATAGCCTTGACCCAGGAGGACCTCAAGCAATAGCTCTAAGTTTTGAGGGGTGTCATCAACCAACAGAATGTTACTAGCCATACCTATTTATTGGAGTCAAAAAATGAGTGTTTGCAAAACCTCAGGTGATCTAAATATGGGCGCCTTCTAAGATATCGCTCGTATAGTCGGTAATCTTGTCAAACCTGAAACTATTGGCCCAGGTTTGTAACTGTGCGGCCAAGTCACTGTGCTCATCTACCACTTGTTGCAGCAAATTAGAGACGGCTTCCCGGTCGAGTTCTATGGAGGCTGCATGGAGTTGTTCTAGCCAGTCCCTAGGCATGGCGGCTATTTGTGTCTCCATGGTTTCATGGGTAATCACGCCTTTTTCAACACTCTTGGTCGACGCTTCGGTTGGTTCTATCTGTTCTCCTTCATACAAATACCGAACGTCCAGATGTTGCTCTAGCTTTTCGAACAGATCCTGTTCGCGAAATGGTTTGCGCACATAGTCGTCGCATCCGGCCTCAAGGGCCATGGTTCGATGTTCTTCAAAGGCAAACGCTGTCAATGCAATGATAATGGTCGACTGTTGTTCTTTCTTGATTTGGTTTTTTTCAAGATCTCGAATGCATCGGGTTGCCTCAAATCCATCCATAACGGGCATGCGCATATCCATCCACACGAGGTGGGGGTGCCACGCTTTCCAACATTCCAAACCTTCTAAACCATTGGCTGCTGTTTTTACCTCAAATCCGGTTAATTCCAGTATTCTGGTCAACAGCTGTCGATTTTCTTCCACGTCTTCCACGATTAATAGGCGGTAGGTGTTTTGCTCGGGGGCTAGGCCAATGATGCGCTTGGTCTCATGGGTCTCAAGTTTTACGTCAACGGCTGCCGCCAGTTGTATCGGCAGCGCAAACTGAAACGTTGATCCTTGGCCTACCTGGCTGGATACGGTGAGGTCTCCGCCCATTAGCCGCACATAGCGACGGCTGATGGCTAAACCCAGACCGGTGCCTTTTTGGCTATTGCGGCCTAGGTCTGTTTGTTCAAATGGTTCAAAGATCGCGGCAAGATTTTCGTTGGCAATGCCCGGTCCAGTATCTTCTACCGCAAATGACACGCGCTGGATCTGGGGTTGTGACGGATCTACAAAGGTTTCGACTTGCAGGGTGATGCAGCCTGCTTGGGTGAATTTGACGGCGTTGCTTAATAAATTTAAGAGCACCTGTCTGAGTTTTCGTTCGTCGGCTTTTACATATTGGGGTAGGTCCGATCGGTAGTTAAAGACGAGGTGTAGGTTTTGGGCCTGTGCTCTGACCCTCAGCATGTCATAGAGGGTTTGCAAAAAGTAGGGTAAATCGAAGGCCACTGGCTCAATTAACGTTTGCCCCGATTCTATTTTTGCCATTTCTAGAACATCGTTAATCAGGGCGAGTAAATGCTCTCCGCTACGATTAATTGTCTCCAGGGTCCGCTTCTGATTGGGGGTGGTGTCCTGCTCGCGAGTCATTAGCTCACTGAAGCCTAAAATAGCGTTTAGCGGTGTGCGCAATTCATGGCTCATGTTGGCTAAAAATTCGCTTTTTGCCTTATTCGCAGCAATGGCTTCATCCCGTGCTTTTGCTAAGCCAACGAGGTTCTCTTGGAGCTGATCGGCCATGCGATTTAGGGCACTGCCAACTTGACCAATTTCGTCCCCATAGCCAATTTGAATTCGCTGGCTCAGGTTGCCTTCTTCAAACCCACGGGCAAATTTTCGCAGCGCCTTTAAGGGCATATATACTTGGCGGTTAAATAGAACAATGGTCAGCGCTGCTAAGAGTAAGCTGACCAGGAAAGCCCTAATAATGCTATTTAATGCCGCAATCACACTCTCGGAGCGCACCCGCTGGGTTGAGTAGCCCAAGCGAATTTGTCCTAGGGGTTCACCAAAGGGTTCAATCGGTAATAGCACTTGGTGCATGTAGGGCTGTTGATCCACTTTGGCCAATACATCCAACAAATTCTCTGGTTGTGTGTCGGGGGCGGCAATAACGGATTTGACCACGAGCTGGTCACGATTGAGATATTTGGTCAGCAGTTCGCCGTCGTGGCTGATGATGACGCTGTAAACAATGTCGCTATCTTCGGTAGCTTGCTGCATCATTGTTTCCAGATACAGAAAGTCAAGGTCAAATATAGCTTCTGGGGCAACGCCTCGTAGAAAGGCAGCTTTGGTCTTGACGCGATCGTGCAGATTGTTCATCTGCTGTGTCTGGCTACGGTGAATTTGCAATAGGCTAAATACTAGCTGCACTGACAACACAAATGAGCTGGCAATCGTTAAGTAACGCAATGCCACACTATTTTGAAATTGAAGCGCTAAAAACTTTCGTAAGTTTTGCATGGGGAGCAAGTTGTTCAATAGTGCATAGAATGCTCAAGTAGCGTGTGTTTTAAGTGCATTTTTTTACCTATGGTGTAGACCCACCCGCCAGAGGCTGTGTCATTTATAGTGCCTTGTGGGTTTTATAAACTAACAGCTGCCGTACATCCAAACGAAACTAGACCCTGCTTACGTAGGTATATGGTTGCTGCCGTTGGCGCCGGAGCAACCGGGCCTAGGTACTATTGCTGGGCAGGGGACTGTACAAAAATAATGGGCCAGGTAAGGGCTTGTTGAAAACTAAAATTATGGTCTTGTGCCTTGAAATCGTGGCTTAACAAGCCTTGTTTGATTTTGCACCCTATTGCCCATCAATGCGCATTGATAGGCGCTGGCTGGTCCCAGATAATGTAGCGATCGCGGCCCTGTTCTTTTGCCTGATATAGGGCTTGGTCGGCGGCATGAATAAGTTGTTCCCAGGTTTGTTCCCTAGAGGGAATAACCGTGGCAATGCCGATGCTAATGGTGACGTAGGGTTTGATTTTCGACTTGGCATGGGGCACCTTCACTTCGTGGAGGCGCCGTTGAATCAGTTGGGCCACCTTCACCGCATCATTGGTATCGTTCCCAGGCAAGATAATGCCAAACTCCTCGCCGCCGTAGCGGGCTACCACCTCCCCTGCGCGTTTGGCACTAGTACTCAACGCTTGGGACACCGTCTTGAGGCAGTCGTCCCCAGCCTGGTGGCCATAGGTATCGTTATAGGGTTTAAAGAAATCAACGTCACACAGCAACAACGATAGCGGTAGTTGTGGGCGAATTGCCCGTCGCCATTCTTCGTCTAAACGTTGGTCAAAGTAGCGTCGATTTGCAATTTGGGTCAAACCATCTAGATTCGCCAACCGATTGAGCTCTGCCGTTCGGTCGGCCACTTTCTTTTCGAGTTCAACATTGATGAACCGGAAACGACTAATCACCAAGCTGAGGCCAATTACCGCCAGCAGGCTAAGCACAATCAGAATCATATAGTGATTGCGCAGACCTTCCTGGGCCATGAGGAGAATCTCGTCTAGGGGCTGGGTGATGGCAATAACGCCTCTGACATCACCCACTTTCCAGTCTTTCTTAGGGCTGGAATATAACTTGTTATGGCATTCGACGCAGCTCGCTTTCATTTGCACCGCTTCGGCATAGCGAAAGGAGACCTGATCGTTGATTTTTTCTTTGCGGAAAAACGATGCCGTAGGATTTTTGCGTAGATAGGCTAGGGCATCTTGTTCAAAGCTATCTTGGGGACCGCCTGTTGCTTGACGGTTAGGAAACGGATAGTCGCTGTATAGTCTAAAAATAGAGCCCTTGGCCAGGTCGGTGATATTCTCACTGAGCTCGATGGAAAATGTTGCTGGCACTGGAATTGCACCATCCGTAGAATGGTATTCGGGCGTTAGGGTGACCCCTTCAACGGACCTGAGGCGCTGGGCCACATTTTCGCTATAGAGCACCCGGGTTTTGTTGAGAGTGTCAATGCTGATGCGGGCATATTGTTGGGCCTGGGCCTCCACCAATTTGACGGATAGGTTATAGCTGCCGGCTAAGCCAATGCCCAATCCTAAGCATAGCAACAGCACTAGGATTAATGTGATATGTTCGCAGAGGAGCTGATACCCTTTTTTGAACCGACGGATGATGCGGGAAAAAATCATAAAAATTGGATAGATATATGTGCCAGTGGCCCGTTAACGCTTAGGAACTGTTGTTGATATATCAACCAAAAGATATGTTGATCGCTGGGTTGGCAGTTATCAAGTTTTGCAGGTACGTCATCGTTGTCTTTTGTCCTAATCGGTGCACACTCCGCAATCAATCCATGCACAGTTGTGCCTTTTCGTTCATTTTTCCCATCCAGTTGGCTTCAATCTCTGCCTGCCTAGGTGGAACCTGTAGGGCTAGGTTTTTATTAAGATTGGGTCTGGGTCAAATGGCTTTATAGTACACTAGTACTTAATTGAATTTCATGCCCTGTGCATCCTATGGAAATAGGGTGCAAGTGCTACGTTTAATGGAGTGACCTATGACTATTGCTAAATCCCCCCCATCCACTGAAACTGCGACTATTGCCACCGCTGACGCGGTGAACGAACATCGTATTGCCCTGGAAAGTAAGCTGAGTAATTTGGCCAGTTATGCCACCCATGGGGCCTTGAGTCTATGGCACCAGTACCGGCCTGTGACCAATGATAAAACCCAGGCTGTTTGGCAGTTGCTGCGCACTACTCAGCCGGTTCATCTGTTGTTGGCGGCGGCTTTGGCAGTACTTGCGATCGCACTCATCACCCTAGTCACCGTATTCAATGGCCTCATTATTTTGTTGCTTAAAATCGCCGCTTTGGGGCTAGCGGCTGTTGCCGTGGGGCAATGGGTCGTGCGTGGGTTTGATTGGGCCGATGGCCAACTGCCCTCCACCCTCGATGGGCAGGAATAGTTACTATTCTCTTTAAAATAAGCGCCTGTGGGGGTGAGATTTTTAGAAAGAAAAATCTCATCCCCACTGTTTTTTATTGCAGTCCATGAAAAAAGCTGGCCCATGGAGAGGAACCAGCTTAAATATGCGTGGGAACGCGTATGGGAAGCAGTAACCTTCTTTCTACTGAAGGACGAGCTTCACGTTAGCATTCTGAAGACCAGGACGCTTAACTTCTGCTAAAGTCCGGTTAACCGCATACTTTTGGTTAATGGAGTTGATTAGCTCAGTTTGGTTGTGCTTTTTAGCAACGCCCCAAAGGTCAGCAATCAGATCAAAGGAACCATCTGTGTTGCGAGCCCAGCCTAGATCATACTCGCCTTCTAGAACGGCTACGATGTCAGCACGTACACGCTGGCCGTTATAACCGCGAACATCAGCTTCGGTTTTAACGGAGATGCCCAAGTCTTTCAGAGAAGACTTAAGGATTTCAGCTTCAGTGATCTTCGTGCGTAGAGTACTAAAGTGAGACATTGTGTTTCCTCCAGTAGGAAAATGAGAGATTGAGAATTAAAAAACGCAAAGCCAATAGATTAACAAACCAACGGTTAAAACCTGATGTTGCCGATTCTTGGTATGACGGTCCCTGTAAGATGGTGGTCCATGACCGGTATCTCCAGTTGGGTCTATCCTTGAAATCAGCAATGATAATTTGCTAAGCCATTGCCTCAAAAACTGCTAACCACATGGTTAGCCCCTTGCTAGGGGAAATCCCCTAACAAAAGCCTGTTAAAACTCCATCCGCTGATATTCAGCGACGGATGAAGCCGCGGGGCGAGCACGCTGCCGTGCCCAATCGCGAAGCGCCGTTACCTGTTCACTCATGGTCTTAGACAACGGTAACGTTGCCCGAATAGCCGCAATAATGTCGAGTTGATTAAACTCGCGGCCTTGGGCAAACGCTTCATACATTGCAGAGATTAAACCCTGTTCAATCTCTGCCCCCGAAAAACCTTCACATACCTTAGTTAGTTGTTCGAAATCAAATCGTTCAACATCGCGGCGACGCTTACTAAGGTGAATCTTAAATATCTCTTTGCGCTCTTCTTCGTTGGGTAGGTCCACAAAGAAGATCTCGTCGAACCGGCCCTTGCGCAAAAACTCGCTAGGCAAACGCTCCACCCGGTTGGCCGTGGCCATAACAAATACGGGGGAGTTTTTTTCCTGCATCCAGGTGAGAAAGCTACCAAAAATTCGACTGGAGGTGCCACCATCGGAGTCGGCGGAACCGGCCCCACCGGCAAAGGCCTTGTCGATTTCGTCAATAAACAAAATGGCGGGGGAAATCGACTCGGCGGTGCGAAGGGCACCCCGCAAATTGGCCTCGGACCGACCCACCATGGAGCCGTCGTATACCCGGCCCATGTCTAGGCGCAGTAAGGGCAAACCCCACAGCCGGGCGGTGGTTTTTGCAATGAGGGATTTACCACAGCCGGGCACCCCGAGAATTAACATCCCCTTGGGCTGGGGTAGACCATACTCACGGGCCCGCTCAGTAAATGCGTTTGAGCGTTGTCTGAGCCAGCGCTTGAGCTCTTCCAAACCGCCGACAGAATCCAGCGTTTCATCCTCTTCAATATATTCAAGGATGCCGTTACGACGAATGAGCTGCTTTTTCTCGGAGAGAACGATATTTACTTCCGATTCGGTCAGCTTGCCGGAAACAACCCTGGCTTTGCGAAACACCTTCTCGGCTTCGTCCTCGGTGAGACCAAGGGCCGCCTTGAGTAGTTTTTCGCGAACATCGGTGGTGATGTTGCCGCCGCCCGCCTTGGCTAGCTCAGCCGTGAGAACCTTGTTTAGTTCACCCATGCTGGGCATGTCAAAGTTGAGGACAACAACTTCCTTTTCTAATTCTATCGGAATCTCCTGCACCGGAGACATGAGAACGATGGTTTTGTTACTACCCTTAAAACTTGCGATCGCATCCCGCAAACATCGAGTTACCGCAGGGGAATCCATAAATGGATGCAAGTCTTTAAAGACGTAGATGCCCGGATCCTTCTGACGAATCGCCCAATCAATGGCAGCCTCGGGAGAGACCGTATTACTATTCTGGGAGCTACGCGCTTGACCATACTCAGTAACACCGTGGGTCACCGTCCAGGTGAATAATCTCCTGGGTGGATGCTGTTTTGCAATCGTAGCAATTGTTCTCTCTGCTCTTTCCTCCTCAAAGGTGAGCAAATAGATCAGAGGATACTGAGCTTTAACTAGGACCTTGAGCTCTTCTTTCATTGTTTTTTATCCTCTCAACGCCGACCGACAAACCAGACCAAATAAGACCTTCAGCACCGCGATTATGAGTGTCTCAACAACTAGACTAACGCCCCTAACAGGGCACTAGCTCGCCTTCATCAGACCGCACCGAACTAGGCACAACGTCTGGCACTTCGGTCAACGACTCTGCATGTAAATCCCCGTGAGATTCCACCGTCATTAAGTCGTTGTCCTTGAGCACCACGGGCGTAGAACAAGAAGGACACTCATACACCAAATGAGCTCTGCCCTGCACACCATCAACTACATCTGAATGATTAAGATAAAAACCAATTGCCCTTTCGGCCAAGGTAGACATAGGTTCACCATCTACCGCAGCACGAATCTTAAGCTGGCGGTGCAGGTCATCGGGCATATAGAGAGTGACCTTCTGCTTGCCTTGCATATCAACCCTAATAAATAGCAATAATTCACGGGGCCTGAACCCATGCAGTCACTGTACCCATCCTGCCCGATGCAGTCAAGCCGTCATGCGGCTATAACGCTAAAAAGTTTACATATGTTTACGTCGCAATTTCTATAGATTTTTTTAGTGGGTTTTACTCCTGTGTCGAGGTTATGTGGAAGTCTAGAATAATTGCCGACGAGTTTTCTGCTGACATGGCCAACGCACCTACCATGGCGTCATTTCCATCCCTAGAGTCTGCTCTCAAACACTTTTTCGGCTACGACGACTTTCGGTACTATCAGCGCACGATTATTGAGCAAGCCCTAAAGGGGCAGGATGTGCTGGTGATTATGCCCACGGGTGGGGGTAAGTCTTTGTGCTATCAGCTGCCGGCGCTGTTGCGTTTGGGGGTGACCATTGTGGTGTCCCCGCTGATTGCCCTGATGCAGGATCAGGTGCGCAGTCTCAAGGACAATGGCATTGCCGCCACCTTTCTCAACAGTAGTTTGACCTTTGCGGAGGCACGGGAGCGAGAAAGTGCGCTGCTAAATGGCGATGTCAAGCTGCTGTATCTGGCCCCAGAGCGGTTAATGAGTCCTAACTTTTGGCCACTCCTGGAGCGGCTGCAACAAACCGTGGGCATCGCGTCATTTGCCATTGATGAGGCCCACTGTGTGTCGGAATGGGGGCATGATTTTCGGCCAGAATATCGCCAGTTGTTTCAACTTAAGCAGCAGCTACCCCAGGTGCCCATGATCGCGCTGACGGCGACGGCGACGGAGCGCGTGCGCCAGGACATTAGTCAGCAGCTGCGGCTCAAGGAACCCCAGGTGTTTGTGTCGGGGTTCAACCGTCAAAACTTGCACTATGAGGTCAAGCCCAAGACCAAGCAAAGTTACGATCATGTGCTGAAGCTGGTGAAACAGCAGCCGGGGTCTGGAATTATTTACTGTCTGAGCCGTAAGCGGGTGAATGAAATTTCCTTTCGGCTGAAGCAAGATGGGATTTCGGCTTTGCCCTACCATGCCGGGTTAAGTGATAAGGAACGGCAGGAGAACCAGGAACAGTTTATTCGCGACGATGTGCGCATCATTGTGGCCACCATTGCCTTTGGCATGGGCATCAACAAACCCGATGTGCGGTTTGTCATTCACTACGATTTGCCCCGCACCATCGAAAGCTACTACCAGGAATCTGGTCGGGCCGGACGGGATGGGGACCCGGCCAACTGTACCGTGTTCTTTAGCTATGCCGATGTGGCCACGGTGGAGTACCTCATTAATCAAAAGCCCGATGAGCAGGAGCAGCGCATCGCCCGCCAACAGCTGCGCCATGTGATCAACTATGCCGAAAGTGCCATCTGTCGTCGCAAGATTCAGCTGAGCTATTTTGGGGAATCGTTTCCGGGGGATTGCAAAAACTGCGACAACTGTTTGAATCCTGTGCCGATGGAGGATTGGACCATCGAGTCGCAAAAGTTTCTCTCCTGTGTGGCGCGCTGTCAGGAACGATTTGGCATGAACCATGTCATTGATGTGCTGCGCGGGTCTCGCAAGAAAAGGGTGTTGGACCTCGGCCACGATCGGCTGTCTACCTATGGCATTGGCCAGGACCACAGTGTGGATGAATGGCGGCAGCTGTGTCGGTCGTTGTTGCACCAAGAGCTGCTTTCGGAAACCACCGATGGCTATTCTGTGCTGAAGCTAAATGGCGGTAGCTGGCAGGTGCTAAAAAAAGAGATTCCGGTCAATATCCATGTGATTAAGCGACCGGAGCCGGAGGCCAAGGCCAAGGCTAATGATGTGGTGCAGCTAAGTGGGGATGAGGCCTTGTTGCTGGAGCAGCTGCGACAGCTACGGAAGCGGCTGGCCGACGAACAATCGGTGCCGCCCTATGTGGTTTTTGCCGATGCCAGTTTGCGGCAAATGGCCCAGCAGCGCCCAATTACCACGGCCGCATTTTCGGCGATTTCTGGGGTGGGCAAACGCAAGCTAGAGCAGTATGGCAAAACCTTTACCGAGACCATCGAGGTATTTTGTCGTTCCCACAATTTGACCCCAAATACGGTGGCCGCCGATGCTGCCGCTGCAACCACGTCGTCGTCTTCGTCGAGCGAGCTGACGGCGACTCAACTGACCACCCATGGGTTATTTCAGCAGGGGCTATCCCTATCGGAAATTGCCATTGAGCGGGGGCTGCGATTGGGCACCATTATTGACCATATGGAGCATTTGATGGCCGCCAACTATGAGGTGGATTTGGGGCGGCTGGTGTCGCCAGAACGCCAGGTGCCAATTTTTGAAGCGATTGAAAAGGTGGGGGCCCATTCTTTGAGAGCTATCCGTGAGGAGCTGGGGGACACCTATGATTACAACGAGATTCGGTTGGTGAGGGCGGCCTGGGAAGGGAAAAAATAAATGCTTTCTGTACTCCTGGGGGATCGGCCGGGGCGGTGATGTTCAATTGCGGGATCCTAAGGCATGATTGATAGGCTGCTTGAGTCTGGTGTGTTGAAACCTTAGTGCCCCTATGTTGTTTAACTGTTTTGCGACTGTCGCCCGTGGGTTGGAAGAACTGGCCGCCAATGAACTGGAGCGGCTGGGGGCAGACGGGGTGGAACCGGGGTTTTGTGGGGTGGGTTTTCGCTGCGATCGCACCCAGCTGTACAAAATCAACCTATGGGCCCGGCTGCCGTTTCGAATTTTGGTGACGGTGGGAAAAGTGGGGGCCCGCGATCGCGATTCTCTGTACTACGGCATCCAAAGTATTGACTGGGACATATATTTCTCGCCAGACTATTCCATTGCCGTCAAGGCCACCGGCAAAAATCAGCGCTTAAACCACAGCCACTTCACCGCCCTCCAGGTAAAAAACGCCATCGTCGATCAGCAGCAGGATCGCCATGGGGGCCGTTCCGGGGTGGATACCGAAAGCCCCGACGTGCAGATCAATGTGCACATCGACAACAACCAGGCCGTGGTCAGCTTAGATAGCTCCGGCAGTAGTTTGCACCGCCGTGGTTACCGCCCCGCCATGGGGGTGGCCCCCCTAAAGGAATCCCTAGCCGCCGCCCTAGTGAGCCTGACCGAATGGTCCGGGGATATCGCCTTTTTAGACCCCATGTGCGGCTCGGGCACCCTGCCCATCGAGGCCAGTTTGCAGGCCCTAAATATTGCGCCGGGGTTGTTTCGCCAGCAATCGGGGCAGCAATTTGGGTTTCAAACCTGGCCCGACTATAAGGAGCCGCTGTGGCAGTCGCTGGTGGCAGAGGCGGAACAACAGCAGCGAGCTGAGCTGACCGGGCCGGTGCTGGGGTGCGATCGCGACCTAGAGGTGCTCGACCAGGCCCGCACCAACGCCAGCCACAGTGGTGTGGACAATTACATCGACTTTAGCTACACCGACTTTGCCGACATCGAAGCCCCCGCCGACAGCGGCATTTTGATTTGCAACCCCCCCTATGGGGAGCGACTGGGGCAGAGCGAAAATTTAGCCCCGTTTTATAAACTCATGGGGGATATTCTCAAACAGCGGTTTAAAGGATGGACCGCCTATATTTTGAGTGGCAACAAGGCCCTGACCAAGCGCATTGGCCTGCGAACCGCTAGAAAGATTCCGGTCTATAACGGTGCAATTCCGTGTCAGTTTCTAAAATATGAGCTGTACTAAAACTATCTGTGCGCGTTTTCACCGGGAAGCACCATGACCATTGCAGCGCCTAAAACCTACACCGCCGAAGACTACCTAGCCTTAGAGGTGGAGTCCGAGCTGCGCCATGAATTTCGCAATGGGGAAATCGTCGAAATGACAGGGGGCACACCGGAGCACAATGAAATTACAGGAATGTTGATTTTTCTGTTAAGGGCTAGTTTGCGCAAGCAACCCTACGGTATCTTTTTCACAGATCAACGGCTTTGGATTCCTGACAGGACCGTTTACACCTACCCAGACATGATGGTGACGCCTCGACCACCAGAACTACAACCTGGGCGAAAAGATACGATTATTAATCCCCTATTGATTGGCGAAACCCTATCGGCCTCTACCCAGGGCTATGATCGCGGGCAAAAATTTTCCCACTACCGCACCATCGCATCCCTGCAAGAATATTTACTAATTGACCAATACTCGCCCCATGTGGAGCACTATGTAAAACAGGCGAGTCAAGAATGGTTATTTCGGGAATACGACGGTTTAGGTGGCTCGTTCGCGCTCACATCCGTGCCGGTTACCATTGCTTTGGCAGAACTCTACGAAACCGTCGAGTTTGAAAAATAAGTGGGTGAACTCAATCTTTTATAAGATATAAATAAGCAGTTTGACTTCGCAGATTTTGCCCCCAAACCCCCAATTCTGGGGGCTTTGAGTCTAGCTTCCCCCAGGATTGGGAAGAGGGGGCCTCGATATCTGAAAACTAATTAGGATCACTTACTTAGACAAAAAAATTCCTTAGCCCTTGGCAGGCTAAGGAATTCACCTTTGAAAAATAGACAAAAAAATTCCTTAGCCCCGAAAGGCTAAGGAAATCATCAGGGTGCATCTACCATCTATGTCTACGCCTTAGGCATCAGCCATCAGAACAATTTGAAAAAATTTGAGAAATTGCATCGTGGGTGTGGCAGTTTGGGTTTGCCAGTTTGGGTGCGGCCTTTGGAGTGCGGCAGTTTGCAAACTCTGCCACCAGGGCCAGGCTCTAGGGATTTTTAAACAAAAAAAATCCCTAGCCCAGTGGGCTAAGGAAATCATCAGGGTGCATCTACCATCTATGTCTACGCCTTAGCCATCAGCCATCAGAACAATTTGAAAAAATCTGAGAAATTGCATTGGGGGTGGGGACGATTGTCTAGCAATACCCAGGTTCAGCAATGCCAGTTTCGAAAAAAAGAGCAAAAAAAATCCCTAGCCCAGTGGGCTAAGGAAATCATCAGGGTGCATCTACCATCTATGTCTACGCCTTAGCCATCAGACGTCAGGACGTTTTCGAGATGGTAGAATTTTTTTTTAGCTGGCACCCCTAAGAGCCGTGGGCAATCCCTAAGGTCACGTGGGCAATCCCTAAGGTCACGTGCAATGGCAGGTGGTCGGAGCCAATGTAGGGACCGGTGAACCGATGCAGCACCCCCAAGTCGCGGCTGTGCAAACAATGATCAATCGCAATTTGCAGCAAAAATGGCAGGTCACCGGGCCAGGTCATTTGCCCAATGTGGCCCTGCTGGGAATTTTGCAGATTGCCCTGGCGTTGCATGGTGCCCATGCGGCGGGACCAGGGGGTGGAGTTAAAATCCCCGATAATTACCACCGACTTTTGGGCATCCATCTGGCGGCGAGCCCAGTCTGTCACCGCTTGAAATTCAATATTTTGAAAGTGTGAGCCCCGGACAGTACCCGGTCGGGTCAGGTGAATGCTCATCAAACTAATACGTTGGGAGCCAAGTTGAATATCCACCGTGAGTAAAGGTCGCTGGGAGTAGTTGGGCACCTGAATAATCTGCTTGCTGAGAATCTTTAGGGATGAACCTTGGGGCACAAACATAGCGCTGCCGTGGGATATCACTTTAGGTTCTGCCGCCACCAGGCGATAGTGGGTCAGGCCTTCAACAATCTGAGGTAGGGTGGTCGGGGTGATTTCCTGCAAAAAGACAATATCTGCAGTTTGACGATTCACATAGTCAATGGCGGCGGTGGGCTGGGGATTTGTGTGGTCAATATTGGCGTGGAGTACCGTGAGCGTGTCCACCGCTGCCAGCCCAGGTTGCGCTGGCCAAGCCAAGGATAAAATCAGCGCCCCATTAATGGCCATGGGCACCAGCCATAGGATGAACCAGCGTTGACGTTGCCAGACGCCGATGGCCATGAGCAATAGCAGTAGCCAACAATATTGCCAACGGAAATGGCCCAGTAGCTCAAAGCGCCACCATAGTTGCTCGGCAAATCCTAATAGGGTGGCAAGGGTAATTAGCCCCCCTGCGAAAAGACACAATCGGGAAAGGGGTAGACGAACCATACATTTAGAGGAACTCGAAGAATTGGTATTTTACAGAAATTCGCCCTTGACGTCTGTTTCTACGTTCGTGCGGCCAAAACCTGGCGGCCCCTGAAAGTCTCGGGGATGAATTTGGCACAATAACCAAGAGCGCTTAGCGAGGCTAGAGGCTATGGATCCAGACCAGATATCGTTCAGCATTGTGATTACCACCTACAACCGGGTGGCGCTATTGCAGCGCGCGATCGCAACCGCCCTAGGGCAAACGTTTCCCTGTGAAGTGATCGTGGTGGACAACGCCTCGACCGACGGCACCCAAGAATATGTGGAAAGCCTGGGAGAGCGGGTGGTCTATCACCGCAACGACACCAATATCAACCATTCCGGGGCTGTGAATGTGGGGGTGGAACGGGCCACAGGCACCTGGATCAAGCTGGTGGACGACGACGATTACCTAGCCCCCAACTGCATTGAAACCATGGTGCAGGCCATTGGGCAGCGCCCCGAAGCCGTAATTTGCTCTTGCCAGGCCGCCCAGGTGGACACCGACGGCGAAGAACTCAGCCGCACCCCCATCACCGGTCCGGGGGAGGTATTTTATATTCCCCAGGCCGATATCCACTACGGCATGTTTTTAGAGGTGGTTCCCTTTGGCACCCCGATTCAGGTGGCGGTGCGTCGAGATGCCTTTATCAAGTCCGGCGGTTGGGACATCGCCATGACCGGCTTTGACGATATCGATTCCTGGATTCGGGTGGCGGACCACGGCGATGCCTTGTTTGTAAACAAGTGCCTCACCTATCGCACCGTGTGGCCCGGTGGCTATGACCAAAAAATAACCCTACGCACCCGGCTGAATACCAATATCCTAATTAAAGAGCGCATCTACCAACACGTTAGTCCCAAACATCGAGCGAAGCTGCCCACGCTGCAAACCATTCGCCAGTACCTCAGCCTCCACTGGATGATTGTGGCCCTCAAACAAAAGCAACTGGCCAGTGCCCTGCGCTTTAGCCTGCCGGCCATGTTTTCCCCCAGGGCCTGGCTGCTGTTGCAAAAGGCGGTTAATTTTCGTAAGCAAAAGGCCACCCCCGCCATTGCTAAGCTAGTGCTTGAATAGGAACAAATTGCCAACTCCTGCCCCGTTTTGCCCCTGACGTCACCCCATGACCCTCACCATTCCCTCCTACCAAGTCGGCGGTAGTCTCCATGCCCAGGCGCCCACCTATATCAAGCGCCAGGCCGACGATTATCTCTACGAAAGTCTAGGTCGAGGAGAGTTTTGCTATGTGTTTAACACACGGCAAATTGGCAAATCGAGCCTGCGGGTAAGAACCAAGGACCGGCTGCAACGCGATGGGGTATGCTGTGCGGCCATTGACCTCACCAATCTTGGCAGTGACCATGCCACCGCCGAAACCTGGTACATGGGCATTGCGGCGGAGCTATGGCGCAGCCTCAAGCTGGCCGGAAATTTTCAGCAGTGGTGGCAACAGGGGGACAGCCTATCTGCGGTGCACCGCCTAGAACGATTTATGAAGGATGTGGTGCTGAAGCAAATCGAGGCAGACCGCATCGTTATTTTTATTGACGAAATTGACAGTGTGCTGGCGCTGCCGTTTCCGGCGGATGATCTGTTTACCCTAATTCGCTACTGCTACAACCAGCGGGTGGACAACCCCCAATATCGACGGTTGAGCTTTGCGCTGTTTGGTGTGGCCACACCGACGGACCTGTGCCACAACCCCAACCGCACACCGTTTAACATCGGCACCGCCATTGAACTGGGGGGCTTTACCCTAGATGAGGCCATGCCCCTAAGCCAGGGTCTGTTTCCCACGGTGAGCAACCCGGTGGAAACCCTGGATTATATTTTGGCCTGGACCAATGGCCAGCCCTTTTTGACCCAAAAGCTGTGCCAGCTGGTGGTGAATAAACTCTCGTCGCGCCCCGGCGTCTACGTAGAACAACCCTGGGTGGATGGGTTAGTGCGTACCCAGCTAATCAGAAACTGGGAATCCCAGGATGAGCCCCCCCATCTGCGGATTATCCAAGATCGGCTGCTCTCTCGCTCCCAGCTAATTAGCCGTCTGTTGGGCTGTTATAAAAAGTTGTTGTCCAACCAGTCGCTAACCCTAGAAGACAACCACCTTAAAGAAGAGTTGTTGCTGTCGGGGCTGATTGTGAAACAAGCCGGCCAATTAGTCGTGCGCAATCAGCTCTATCGTAAAGTCTTTAACGACGACTGGGTCGATTACCACTTGGGGCGTCTGCGTCCCTATTCCCAAGCCTTTGATGCCTGGGTGCAGTCGAAACAACAGGATCGTTCGCGACTGTTGCGGGGGCAGTCCTTAATCGAAGCCCAGGCTTGGGCCAAGGATCAACAGCTGAGCGATTTAGACTATAAATTTCTCTCGGACAGTGAGGCGGTAGATCGCCAGGAAGTGCAGCAGGCATTGGAATCGGAGCGTCTAAAAGAACTTGAAGCCAAGCTGGAAGCCGAGCGGCGCAATGTCACTTTGCAGCGCTTTTTGCTCGTGGGCATGGGCATAGCATTTTTGAGCATTACCAGTGTGGCCATGTTGGCCTATCGCCAGTCGCGGCAGACCATGCTCACCCGGCAGGACAACCAAAACAACCAGGCCCTGTCCGTTAGCTACTATGCCGACGCCCTCTACAACCGCAACAACCGCCTACAGTCGCTGTTGGAGGCGGTGCGGGCGGGACGACAGATCCAGCGTTTGCCCAGCCCCCAGCCCCTAGTGAAGCAACAGGTGGAGAGAACCCTGCGACGGGCTATCCAAGGCATTGCGGAGGCCAACCAGCTGCGGGGCCATCGGGCCCCCGTCTACGGTGTCGCCTTTAGCCCCGATGGTCGCTACATTGCCTCGGCCAGCTGGGACAATACCCTCAAACTGTGGCATGCCGATGGCCAGTTGATTACCACCCTGAGCGGCCATACCAATGCGGTGTGGGATGTGGCCTTTAGCCCCGATGGGGAGTATTTGGTATCGGCCAGTGCCGACGCCACGGTAAAAATTTGGCCCATCACCTATGAGAACGAGCTGCCCGGTGTGGTGGGGCCGCCGATGACTTTGCGGGGCTATGAAGGGCGAGTCAATGCGGTGGATGTGGCCCTCGATAGCCAGACCTTTGTCACCGGTGGCGAGGACGGTTCCCTGAAGCTGTGGGATCGCACGGGGGAGCTGCTGCTCGATATCCAGGCCCACGGAGCCAGCGTTACCCAGGCCATCATTAGCCCCGATGGTCTGACGTTGGCCACCGCCAGCGAAGACCAAACCATTCGCCTGTGGGATGCCACCAGCGGTGAGAAAATCCAGGAGCTGCGGGGACACCAGGCCGGTGTTTATGGGTTGGCCTTTACCCCCAACGGCCAGGTGCTGGCCTCTGGCAGTGACGACAAAACGATTAAGCTGTGGTCCCTGGTGGGGCAGCGGGACGGCGCCACCGCCGATGATGATGATGCCCAAACCATACAGCCCATTACCCTAGACGGCCACCAGGATCGGGTGTGGAATCTGCAGTTTAGTCCCGATGGGCTGCAGCTGGCCTCCACCAGTTGGGATAACACGGTGAAGCTATGGACCAGCAGCGGCACCCTGGTGACCACCCTCAAGGGCCACGACGCGGGCACCTGGAGCATTGATTTTAGCCCCGATGGTCAGGTGTTGGCCTCCAGCAGTGATGACGCTACGGTGCGGCTGTGGCGGTTGGATAAAATTCATCGCACCCTCCATGGCTATTCCGGTCCGGTGACGGGGCTGGCGGTGCATCAGCGGACATTGGCCGCGGGCAGCTGGGATAAAACCGTTCGCCTGTGGGATTGGCAGGGGAGCCTACTGGCCGTGCTGCGGGGGCACACCGATCGGATTCGCCAGGTGGCCTTTAGCCCCGATGGCGGTATGTTGGCCTCTGCCAGTGCCGATAAGACGGTAAAACTGTGGCGTCCGGAGGGGGCGTTGCTCCACACCCTCAAGGACCATGGCGATCGCGTTTGGGGGGTGGCCTTTAGCCCCGAGGGGGATGAAATCGCATCGGCCAGCTGGGATAGCACAATCAAGCTATGGACCTCGGGGGGGGAACTCGTGCGCACCCTTGTGGGTCATCGAAATCGGGTTTATGGGGTGGCCTATAGCCCCGATGGCGAATATCTGGTGTCCGCCGGGTGGGACCACACCATCAAAATATGGAACCGCCGGGGCGAACTGCAGAAAAGCATCCATGGCCATCGGTCGCCCATTTGGGCGGTGGCCGTGAGCCCCGATAGCCAGGTGATCGCTTCGGCCAGTGCGGACCACACGGTGCGGCTGTGGTCCATCGAAGGCAAGCCCCTGGCCACCCTGAGCGGTCATCGGGCCAGGGTCCATGGGGTGGCCTTTAGCCCCGATGGTCAGCTAATTGCCTCCACTAGCTACGATCGCACCGTACGTATCTGGCAATTGGACGGCACTT
The DNA here is from genome assembly GCF_018739865.1 of Leptothoe kymatousa TAU-MAC 1615. GTDB lineage: Bacteria > Cyanobacteriota > Cyanobacteriia > Phormidesmidales > Phormidesmidaceae > Leptothoe > Leptothoe kymatousa. The sequence continues at coordinate 70,299 of NZ_JADOER010000008.1, forward strand.
TAGTTACCACGCTTTATGGGCATAATGGGTTCACCTGGGGGGTAGCCTTTAGTCCAGATGGACAAACGCTAGTGTCCAGTGGCCACGATCGACAGATGATTTTGTGGGATTGGCAAGACAACCGTAGTTTTGAGCAACTTTTGGAGGATAGCTGCCGCTGGCTCGATAATTATTTAGCTTATGGAGATAATTTATCCGATGCGGATCGACAGCTGTGCACCCGGGGGATCGGTGGGGGAGATCTAGGTGGTATCTAGAAAGACCAATAGGATCTTCCTTTAAATTACTTTTTTAGCCTTACAGATTTTCGGTGTTTTCCCTTAAATTGCTTTCATAGCGAACAAGTCTGTTGGTCATTTATCAATTGGTGGTTCTGGTTACGCGGCTAGAGATATCTAGGGCTACGGTTACGCAATTTAATAGTTTACATTTGTTGTTCTTGCTGAGCCGAGGTTCCTGAAAACACCTTTGTTCAACAACTTTTGTTACTTCAAGTGGTGATTTCAATTAGCAAGGCGGCTTTACAGCCATGTTCCCAACGCCGTATTCGGCATCGCCACACGCTTTAGGACTCTCAGGAGGTATGGTTTTATGAAAGCTATTGCAATTGTGGGAGGCGCAAATCAGCCAGAGACCCTATTGGCTGATCTGTTGCACTGGCACGGACTGTCTGTCTTTCAAGTGGAAAGTGGTGAAACCCTGTTGCCGTTGTTAAGCTTTATTTCACCCGAGTTGATCATTGTTGAGTCGTTACCCGCTACAGAGGTTCAATCTGTTTGCGATCGCATCAAGCGCAGTGCTGTCGTGGGTCGTGTTCCCGTTTTAGTTTGTTCCGACTGTGGTGGCTCCCAGTCAGCAGAGCAGGCCGATGCCTACCTATGTGGCTCCTACACCGCCGAGGACGTGTTCGCCTACATCCAGGCGCTGCGTCCCCTTGGGGAAACCATGTACAGCCAGCTAGCTACATCAGCCTGGGTCGATTCCTAAACGTCCGCCAAAATATTCCTTATACAGGTTGCAACTGGCGGTTGCTGTGTTCCCGGCTAGGGTTACAAGTCCCATACTTTCTAAGCGATAAGCGGCCATGGGCTCAAGCTCCGTGGTCGTTTCTTCTTGGATGACCTGATAAAACGACCGACATAGTTTCGGTTCCGATTCAAAAATGGCGAGGTAGCTACGCAGGTGGTCGCTGTAGATGCCACTGTGTTGCGGTGCCTCATCAATCAGCGTGGTCAGGTTCATCTGCTGGACACTGAGGTTATAAAGCGCCAGGTGAATCAAATAGGGATGGCCGTTCACCAGCCGATGCAAATCGCCCAGGCTGTCTTCCCACGCCACCCGATAGCGCTGGGCCAACTGCTGGGTTTGGGCCAACGTAAAGGCCGGTAGCCGTAGGGGCAGACCCACATTGAAAGGAGACTGATGAATTTGTAACGGAATAAATGCTTCGGTGGCGTAGGCGACCAAGAGCCTCAGGTGGCCCCACTCCGGCAGGTTTTTGGCCTCCTCGTGCCACACCCGCAACATGGGCAAAAACTCCTGGGCCATGGCCGGGTGTTCAAATACGGCCTGGAGGTCGTCAATTACCAGCAATAGGGGATGCTGCAGCGGTGTGAGCACACTATTTTGCATATAGTTAGTGCAGCTCACCTTGCTGCCTAGATCCACATTCCATACTTCATCCAGACGGGTGGATAGCCGTAGCTGCTGGGCAATGTTGGCGCAAAACCAACGCAAAAATTTATCAAAATTGGCCAACACCCCCCCATCGGCCTGGCGAAAGTTGAGGCGAACGACGCTGAAATTGAGGGTTTGGGCCTGGGCCACCAGGCGATTTACTAAGGACGTTTTGCCCCACCGTTCTGGGGCACGAATTCTCAGCAGCGCTCCGGGCTTACGTAATTCCCCCATGGCCTGCTTTTCTACGGGGGGGCGTTCAATATAGAGGGGGCTACCCAGGGGCAACGGGCTACCGGGGAAGGGGGTGTCCGATTGTTCATCGGCGCCGGGCCACCATGGAGACGGGGTTTCGGGCTGATGCAGCTGATGGGACTGCTGCCGCAGCACCGCATGAATGTTCTTTTTAGTAACCCGTTCGCCTAAAACTTGGGAGATTTTTTGCCAGAGGCGGGAACCAGTAACCCGCACATAGTCTGCGTCGTATCCTTCACTGGAGGCAATTTCCGCGTAGGTAGAACCTTCCCAACACCGTCTAAAGACGACTTCTTGAATCGCCGTCAGTCGATAGGGTGAGAGCAGCTTATCAACAAGGTTAATGGCATCTTCAGGAGACATGGCCTACCACCACTTGTTGGATGTATAGATAAGCACTACCAGAGAAGGAACCTCCTATGAACTGTAATTGGCACGAAGCCACTAATATATCAGGCTGTTTGCGTTCTTTTTTGTGATTCAATGTGTACTTTTGCTGCAGGATAGGGCTAAACCCCAGGCTGGCCCGGACTTAACCAGGCGAGCTTAGCCATTGGTCTAGCATCTTAATGCTAGCTTAAGTAGCGGTTCGACCCTGGGCGGCTGTTAGCCTTTTGCAACTGTTACAAAAGACTACAGCGCTTGGTTTATATGGTCGGAGGGCCCCTGGTCGGACGGCATGTACGGAGTTTAGGAAGGATGCTAACTAACGGAATGAAACGGCTATTTGGCCTAGCGGGTCTGGTGGGTTTGGCGGTGGTGCTGGGCTGTCAGCCGGTGGTTTCCCAGGATGGGGGGCCTGCTCCGACTGATGTTGGCGTGACTGACGGCGGGGCCACTGATGTTGGCGTGACTGACGTTGGTGCCACTGATGTTGGCGTGACTGACGGCGGGGCGACAAGACCTGGGCAAACGGCCTATGGCATTCGTGCGATCGCATCCGGGTTAGATCACCCCTGGGGGATGGCCTGGCTGCCGGACGACAGTGTCTTGATTACAGAACGTGCCGGTGGGGTGCAGCATTGGACCGGGGGGGAGCTGATACCCGTCAAGGGTGTGCCCCTTGCAAGGGGTGTGCCCCTGACGAGGGGAACACCTCCCGTCTTTGCCAAGGGTCAGGGTGGGTTGTTGGATGTGGCGATCCACCCCCAGTTTGTCGATAACCAATGGGTTTACTTTACCTATGCGGCGGGGACCTCCGAGGCCAATGGCACCCAGGTGGCCCGGGCAAAACTTGTTGGCAACAGTCTCCAAGACTGGGAAATTATCTTTTCTGTTGAGCCCCTAAAACCAGGGAGCCAACATTTTGGTGCCAGGCTGTTGTGGCTGCCCGACGGCACCCTGTTGGTGTCCATTGGCGATGGGGGCAACCCGCCCCTGGAGCTAGATGGGGCGCTGATTCGCCAGCAGGCCCAAAACTCTACTAGCCATTTGGGTAAAGTGCTGCGGTTGAATGACGATGGGTCTGTTCCCAGGGACAACCCAGTCCTACCCGGAACGGCGGCGCCATCTGCCCTGTGGACCTATGGCCATCGCAACATTCAGGGATTGGCCTACCATGGGGGGCAACAACAGGTGTGGGTGACAGAACACGGGGCCAGGGGCGGCGATGAACTAAACCGATTGGCCCCGGGCAACAACTACGGTTGGCCGGTGGTGAGCCACAGTCGTGAATACCATGTGGACCGGTTGGTGAGCGAGCGACAATCCCAGCCGGGGATGGTGGACCCGGACATTGTTTGGACCCCGTCCATTGCGCCTTCTGGGTTGGCCGTCTACAATGGGGACGCATTTCCAGAATGGCAGGGAGATTTGTTTGCCGGGGCGTTGGTAAATAAAGAGATTCGGCGGATTCGGCTGAGTTCCGGCGGCGGCGCTCAAGAAGTTGAGGCTATCCCCATCGGTCAGCGGGTGCGGGATGTGCGCCAGGGACCTAACGGTTATCTCTATGTGTTGACCGATGAAGACAATGGGGAATTGTTGGTGATTGAACCGGCGGAGCCCTAGGGCAGCGTCAACGCTAAAAATGGGGATTCTGCCTTGATGAAGAGTGAAGGGTAAAGAGTGAAGGGTAAAGAGTGACTCTTCATCTCGTTTCACCCTTTACTCTTTACTGGCCTTATTCTAAATTTTAGGCTTGACAGACCACTAGTTCAATTTAGAACGTTTTAGAGCCGATGATGCTGGTGACCACAACGATAACCAGCAGGGCGCCGACCATAACGAAAACCATGGAATACATAATGGGTTATTTATTAAAAATGATTTCTGTATCAGAGTACACGGAATGACAGGGAAATCCACAGGGTTTATGCAGTCTTTATTGGGAATTAGGAATTGGGATTTCCGACTTCCGACTTCCTGATTCCGACTTCTTTGGTCGCAAAGTGCTCTAGCACTAGGCGATGGATAAATAAGTAACCGCCGCCTACTTTTTGGAGGAAAATGCTGGCGGCGGCATAGTCTAGAAACTGGCGGTAGTTCCAGGGGATGGTGCCGTTGACGGTGAGCAGCAGGCGCAGCAGGACGTGTTTAATCAGGGCTTCGCCACCGCCCGCAGCAAAGCCGAAGGCCAGACCGGTGGCGGCCCAAAAGTCGGCTTCGGTGTTGCCGATGAGGGCACCGGGAATGTAGAGGGTGACCATGGCCACTAGGGCGAAGAGGGTGCAATTGCGGGCCGATTGCCAGATGCCGGCATTGGGGCGGCTGGTGGTGCCGATTTGTTTGCTGCTAAGGCCGCGAATCAGGCCATAGGTGAGACCTAGGGTGGCGCCAAAGGTGAGGCCGATGAGGCTATGGTTGGGCAGGCAGCTACCGTTGAGCAAACAGGGGCGATGGCCAAAGGTAAGCCCCACGCCGATTTTGAGACCCCAGCCGATGAGGGGGCCGATGGTAATGCCGATCAACAGATTGTTGCGGGCCGCTTGCCACGACCAGCGTAGGGTTTCGGCTGGGGTAATGCGGCGGACGCCAAAAATGTGGTGGCAGATGATGCCCCCTAGGAAAATCCCTGCCAGTAACCGGTCCCAGGCCAGGACTTGGGAGCCGATGGTAAAGGCGATCGCAAAAAATATGCACCACAGCCCGACCACATACAAACGGCGCAGCGGCGGCGATAGCCAGTCCGGCTGCATGCGCTCAATCAGAAAGATGGTTTCGGAGGTGGCCACCAGCCGCTGGGCCAGGGTGGAGAGCCAATGGATAATTTGATCTGGGCGGTAGGCCGCATCGGGACGGTGGGCCAGCATCCGCTGGATGTAGGCATCAAAGAGTTGTTGTTGGTAGTTGGGCGGGCTGCCCGCAGAAGAGTCTGGAAAAATCTCTGCCGCCGCCACCCCCTGGAAGGTGAGTACCATAATGTTCAAAATCAGGGGGGAGCGGGCCAGTTCCAATAGTGAGACGTTGTTATCCTGGATGGCGGCGTCTTTTTCCAAAAGAGATTTTAGCCCCGTCAGCCCCTGGTCGGGCTGGTTTAAATAGGCCAAAATTTGGTCATCGGTGAGGGGGCGCAAAAACAAAGCCGCCTGGAAGGTAAGCTTTTCCGGTAGGGCCTCATAGTCGCGGATGCGGCTGCACACCACCATTTCTGGGCCATAGTCTTGGTGGAACTGGTTGATGGCGGTGACGCAGGCGGCGCGGCGGTCGAGGGCAACTTCGTCGAGGCCATCGAGCAATAGCAGCAGCTGTTGTGCGGCCACCCATTGTTTGCCAATGGCCTTGGGTACTTGGTATTTGCTGTTGAGTTCCTGCACCAGCCACTTTTCCATGGGCTGGTTGAGCCAGGACGATAGGTTGAAAATTACCGGCAGTCGGTGGGTTTCGGTCTGTTCTACCCGCTGGAGCAGGGTGCGGGCCAAACTGAGCAGGGTGGTGGTTTTGCCCGCGCCGGGTTCGCCTAAAATCACCAGGGTGCGGCCCTCGCCGATGGCATCGAATACGTGGCTGGCCTGGGTGTTGGCCGGTAGCGGCTGGGGGGCCTGGCCGGGGCTGGCATAGGAGACCTGCCAGGGCGGTGCGATCGCATCGGGGCGTTCTTCTAACCCCAGGGAGAGCAACACCTGGCCATGGAGAGAGCGTTCTAGCACGCCTTCGATCCAAAAGCGCCGCACCTTGTTGAGCAGGGCCTGGCGGTTGCGGTAGGTTTGTTGCGAATGGGCGGCGGCCGGTGGAGTCGTTGGCGCGGGCGGTGGGCCGGGGGGCAGCTGTGTTGTTGCCAGGGCCAAGGCCTGGGGGGCGGGGTTGCCGGACATCAGCTGGGTGAATGCGGCTAGGGCTGCGGTGGCATTGGGGTAGCGTTGGTGGTGGTCCAAATAGATTAGCCGGTCGATAAACTGGGCTAGCTCGGCGGGAACTGCCACCCCGAGCTGGGCGCAGCTGGTGGGCATGTCAAAGGTCATCGGGTGCCGTCCCGACAGCCCCTGGAGGATGACCATCCCCAGGCTGTAGAGGTCGCTGCTAAACCCGGGGCGAGAGGCTTGTTGTTCTGGGGCCATGTAGCCCAGGGAGCCAATGGCCACCGTGTGGGGTTGGTCTGCCTGGATGGCTTTGACCGCACCAAAGTCGATTAGCACTAGGGGGCCGGGGAGTTGGCCCGGTTCGTGGCGCCGCAAAATGTTGCTGGGTTTAATGTCGCGGTGGATCACATTTTGGCCATGGACGGCGGCGAGTACGGTAAGTAGTTCTTGCAGGCATACTTGCGCGGCGGCGATGTTGAGGGGGCCTTGGGCAAATTCGGTTTCTAGGGAATGGCCTGGGATATAGTCTTGCACCAGGTACATGTGGCCATCTTCTTGGATGTGGGCCAGCAGTCTGGGGATTTGGGGATGTTCGCCTAGTTGGTATAGGGTTTTGGCTTCTAGGTCGAATAGGCGCTGGGCGGTGGCGCTGGATTTTGGGTTGACGGGGTGAAGCTGTTTGACGACGCAGGTGGGTTGGCCGGGCAATTGCTCATCGTGGGCCAGGTACACTTTGCCGAAGCCGCCCTGGCCTAGTAGTTTGGTGATGCGGTAGCGGTGGGCTAGGCGTTGGCCCATTGGGAGAGGGGGATTAGGTTGACTGTATTGGTCATAGCATAATTTTTGGGCTGGCCTCCAGGTGTTGGATGGGTTGGGGGTGTTGGTTGGTGGCAAAACCAGTCGCTTGGGGTCCCGCCGAGTTCCCCAAACCCCCTGGCTAGGGCGTTCCGCCGCCCTAGAACCTGGCGGACGGCAACGGTTGTCCTGAATTGCAAAAATAAGGGGGTACGGCAAGGTCTATGGGCTAGGTTCTGACCATTTTGTTTGTCACGTTTGTGCTGGAGAATATCCTTTGTGGATACTTTCTGATTTTTGGATAGAATCTCTCTTTGAGGCTTGAGCAGTAAAACATCGAGACTGGGATAGCTTAAATCTTGCACCTGGTGATGAAGCACGGCCCACCTTGGACTAAAAGTGCCAAGGCTAATCGAATGAAAACCCACTAAAAGGGGTTAGAGGATTCCTGAAAGCTCTAAATATAGAGCTTTTAATCCAATTTTGTCCCTTTAGTGGACAGCCCTCAATTAGCGTTGGATTTTGAATCCAATGTGGGTTTAAGGCTCAAAACCGACTTGGTGCAAGATCTGAGATAGCCCTTTTTAGAATTTTGCGCGATTGAGCGTAAAATTCTAAACCGCTTTACCGACCAGCCCTCAACACATACGCTATGTAGCAAAATCCTCCGGTACGAGGGTCGTAGGGCGGCGTTCCGCCCTGCCCAGGGGGTTTGGGGAACACGGAGGGACCCCAAGCAGCCGGTTTTAATTGTTACCGACTCCCCCCACCAAAAAAAATTAATCTACGCCAACATGCGTCAACCTAAACCCCTCGTAATGTCTCATAGTGCAACAAAAACCACTCATAGGTCTTGGCAACACCTTCTTTCAAAGATGTTTGCGCTTCCCAGCCCAGGTTGGCCAACCGAGACACATCCATTAGCTTGCGGGGGGTGCCGTCGGGTTTGGTGCTATCAAAGATAATGTCACCTTCGTAGCCGACAACGTCTTTGATGGTGAGGGCAAGTTCTTTGATGGAGATTTCCTTGCCGCTGCCGATGTTGACGAAGTCGATGCCTTCGTAGTTGTTCATTAGGAAGAGAAGACCGTCGGCGAGGTCATCGACGTAGAGAAATTCGCGCAGGGGACTGCCGCTGCCCCATACTTCGGCGGTGGGTTGGTGGTTGAGCTTGGCTTCGTGGAATTTGCGCATCAGCGCGGGTAGTACGTGGGAGTTGGCTAGGTCGAAGTTATCGTTGAGGCCGTAGAGGTTGGTGGGCATGGCGGAGATAAAGTTGACGCCATACTGTCGGCAGTAGTTTTCGCATAGTTTGAGTCCGGCGATTTTTGCGATCGCATAGGGCTCGTTTGTGGGCTCTAGAAACCCGGTCAGCAAATGTTCTTCCTTCATGGGCTGGGGGGCCAGCTTGGGGTAAATGCAGGACGAGCCGAGGAATAGTAGCTTTTTCACGCCAACTTTATAGGCACTGTGGATGACGTTGGCTTCGATCATCATATTGTCGTAGAGGAACGACGCGCGGTAGGTATTGTTGGCATGGATGCCGCCCACCTTAGCCGCTGCTAGAAATACATAGTCTGGTTTGGTTGCCTCAAAGAAAGCCTCCACGTCTGCCTGGCGACACAGGTCGAGTTCTTTGCTGGTTTTGAAAATCAGGTTGGTATATCCCTGATCTTTTAGGGCACGGACAATGGCGCTTCCTACCAGGCCGTTGTGGCCAGCAACGTAGATCTTGGCATTCTTTTCCATAATGGTGATGTATCTATAAAAGAGCGAATAAAAGGTTCGTTATGGCTACCCTCAGTCTAATTATGGTTACAACTGGGGGCGTTGTTGCCATGGGAGCCGGGGGTAGTTTTACGTAAAATTTACGTTTAGTGGACTGACTATTCCAAGTTTAGCCGTTACAGGTTAGGGCGATGGTGCAAAAACTAAGGAAGCCTTTCTCTGAGTTTAGAGAAAGGCTTCGGGAAGTTAAATGAGCTGTGGTGCCTAGCGACCAGTGGTTCCCCTTACCATGGGGAACCGTCAGGGAGGGGTTTGGATAACTGGCGTAAGTGCTCGAAGACCCCTCCGTTGGTTCCCCTTATCAAGGCTTCCGTGTATACAGATCTCGGACTAAAGCTCAAAATCCTGCATTGCCCCCCTTAGTCCCCCCAATTCTGGGGGGAACTCCCAGTTCAAAGTCCCCCAGAATTGGGGGATTTAGGGGGCTTTCAATGTATTGCCTTAGTACTTGTAGCTATCGGTTTTAAAGGGGCCTTCTACGGGGACGTTGATGTAGTCTGCCTGGGTTTTGGTGAGCTGGGTGATGACGCCACCGAAGCCTTCTACCATGTAGCGGGCGACTTCTTCGTCGAGGTGCTTGGGTAGGACTTCTACGGTGATGGCCGCAGCTTTGTCTGCGTCGGCTAGGTCGGCAAACTTGCGCTCAAATAGGAACATTTGGGCTAGGACCTGGTTGGCGAAGGAACCGTCCATGATGCGGGAGGGGTGGCCGGTGGCGTTACCGAGGTTGACTAGGCGACCTTCGGCTAGGAGTAGTAGGAAGTCCTTGGGGTCGTCACTGCGGTATACCTTGTGCACCTGGGGCTTCACTTCTTCCCACTGCCATGCTTTGCGCATGTAGGCGGTGTCGATTTCGTTGTCGAAGTGGCCGATGTTGCATACTACGGCGCCGGGCTTGAGGGCCGCTAGCATGTGGGCATCGCACACGTTGACGTTGCCGGTGGTGGTGACCAGCAGGTCGGTGGTGGCCAGCAGGTCTTGGTTGAGGCTGGCGGCGGTGCCGTCGTTGATGCCGTTGGTGAAGGGGGAAACGACCTCATAGCCGTCCATGCAGGCTTGCATGGCGCAGATGGGGTCTACTTCGGAGACCTTTACGATCATGCCTTCTTGGCGTAGGGAGGCAACGGAGCCTTTGCCCACGTCGCCGTAGCCGATGACTAGGGCTTTTTTGCCCGCCATTAGGTGGTCGGTGCCGCGCTTGATGGCGTCGTTGAGGCTGTGGCGGCAGCCGTACTTGTTGTCGTTTTTGGCCTTGGTAACGGAGTCGTTAACGTTGACGGCGGGAATTTTTAGCTCGCCTTTTTCTAGCATTTCGTAGAGACGGTGCACGCCGGTGGTGGTCTCTTCGGTAACGCCGTGGATGTTGGCCAGCATTTCGGGATACTTTTCGTGGATGTGGCCGGTGAGGTCGCCACCGTCATCCAAAATCATGTTGGCTTCCCATAGGTTGCCGTCGGCGGTGCGGCAGGTTTGCTCGATGCACCAGATGTATTCTTCTTCGGTTTCGCCCTTCCAGGCAAAGACGGGCACACCGGCTTCGGCGATGGCGGCGGCGGCGTGGTCTTGGGTGGAGAAGATATTGCAGGAGGACCAGCGAACGTCGGCGCCTAGTTCGATTAGGGTTTCGATTAGGACGGCGGTTTGGATGGTCATGTGGATGCAGCCGATAATCTTGGCGCCGGCCAAGGGCTTGATATCGCTATATTTTTTGCGAATGGTCATCAGCGCAGGCATTTCGCCTTCTGCGATCGCAATTTCTTTGCGGCCCCAGCTGGCCAGGTTAATATCAGCTACTTTGTAATCTCTTGTAAGTGTTGCGCTCATGGGCTCCTATGGTGATTGTTCGTTTAATGAGTCGAATCTGACCAACATTCTTCATTATGCCGTCAGATCATTTTCAGGGGAATGAGGTTTTCTGATGGTATATCTGCTCTTTACAAGAGCGTTCTTTAGATGACTGGGCACTTCCCCCCTTACGAAGGCTACGGTGTACACAGATCTCGAACTAAAGCTCAAAATCCTGCATTGGCCCCCCTTTACGGAAATATCTACGTTTTCCCAATTAGGCGTTCTGGGGTTTCCCCAATCCTGGGGGGAACCCCAGTTCAAAGCCCCCAGGATTGGGGGTTTGGGGGCTTCCCGAAACTGGTTAGCGAGACACCCTTCTATAGCGCGCCGCTCAACAGGGTGCGGCTGGTTAGCTGGACACCATTTACAGCGCCGCGCTCTACAGGTACCGCTGTTTAGCTGGATACCTTCTATAGCGCCGCTTTTAGCTGGTTGGCTTTGTCGGTGGTTTCCCAGGTAAAGTCGGGTAGTTCGCGACCGAAGTGGCCGTAGGCGGCGGTGGCGCTGTAAATGGGGCGGCGTAGGTCGAGCATGTCGATTAGGCCCTGGGGGCGCAGGTCAAAGGTGTCGCGGATCAGCTGGACGATGGTGTCGTCGGGGAGCTTGCCGGTGCCGAAGGTGTTGATGGAAATGGAGGTGGGTTCGGCGACGCCGATGGCGTAGGATACTTGGATTTCGCAGCGGTCGGCGAGGCCAGCGGCGACGATGTTTTTGGCGACGTAGCGTCCGGCATAGGCGGCGGAGCGGTCTACCTTGGAGGGGTCTTTGCCGGAGAAGGCACCACCGCCGTGGCGGGCCATGCCACCGTAGGTATCGACGATGATTTTGCGTCCGGTGAGGCCGCAGTCGCCCACGGGGCCGCCGATGATGAACTGGCCGGTGGGGTTAATGTGATATTGGGTGCCGGCGTGGAACCAGTCGTTGGGCAGTACGGGTTTGATGATTTCTTCCATGACTGCTTCGCGGATGTCGCCTAGGGTGATGTCTGGGTCGTGCTGGGTGGATAGGACGACGGCATCAACGGCGACGGGTTTGCTGTTTTCGTAGCGTAGGGTGACCTGGCTTTTGGCGTCGGGGCGGAGCCAGCCGAGTTTGCCGCTTTTGCGTAGTTCGGCCTGGCGTTCTACTAGCCGGTGGGAGTAGTAGATGGGCGCTGGCATCAGTACGTCGGTTTCGTTGGTGGCGTAGCCAAACATCAGGCCCTGGTCGCCTGCGCCGAGGTCTTTGTTGGCGCCTTCGTCTACGCCCATGGCGATGTCGGCCGACTGTTTGCCGATGGCGTTGATGACGGCGCAGGAGGCTCCGTCGAAGCCGACGTCGGAGCTGTTGTAGCCGATGCCGAGGATGACGTCGCGGACGATGTCTTCTAGGTCTACGTAGGTGCTGGTGCGTACTTCGCCGGCGATGATGGCCATGCCGGTTTTGACCATGGTTTCTACGGCGACGCGGGAGTGGATGTCGTCTTTGAGGAGGGCATCTAATATGGCGTCAGAGATTTGGTCGGCCATTTTGTCGGGATGGCCTTCGGATACGGATTCTGAGGTAAAAGTGCTGTATAAGCTCATGGTAATGGGACTTAGAAATAGTTAATTCTTGAGGTAAGTAGTTTAACTGACGGCTTATCGTATCTTAATGGATGCTGATGAAATCGTTAATGGTGCGATGCCAGCATGGGTGTTTAGTGGCGTTTAGGTTTATACGCCCTATGTGCGACAGCTTAAAAAAGTAAGCTGCGGCTGATTGTCGTTAGTTGCAAGCTACTTTGGTGTTGAGGCTGACTCACACTGTGTCTGGGTCAATGCCCTGGGAGCGTAAAATCTCAGCCAAGCGCTCGGCCCGTTGTCTTTCGTCTAAATTGGGCGTGTAGGCTTTTCGGGTTGATTTGGGCTGATTGATGTGGGCAACGTAGAGCCAGTCGGGGGCTTTGATGACCAGGTTTTCGTTCATGGTGGCGCATAGGCCCAAATTTGAGGCGACTAGCATTTGTGGCCGGATCCAGCCGCTGAGTTCCAGGGACTCGCGTAATGCGCCTGCTAGCAAGGGTTGACCTGTATTTTCTACGGGTTTTTCGTCAAGCTGAAAGTCCTCTGGTAAGGGGTCCCAGGTGATACGCAGCTCTGCTAGTTTGATTGGGGCAGCAACCATTACTGTTTTTTTGGAACTACCGTTTTCTATTTTAGAACGCTTTGCAGGAACATGGTGCAGATAGGACTCTTTTAGGAATGGGAATTTAACAATGTACCGATTTATCCCCGCTTGGGAGGGGTGCCGTAGGCGGGGTGGGTTTCGGTCGATGGCGCTAGTGGTCAACCCACCCCGCAGCCGCTCCCAGGAGGGGAAAGGAGATCCTATGTTGCGTCAGTTGAAATGGAATTTGTTATGTTCCGCTTAACTGACGGTGTAGTCTGATAGTTCTCGCATATAGCTGGGGTGAAAACCTAAAACGATGTCTTGTTTGGGAACGCCTTTGTCGACTAGTTCTTGGGCTAAGGGCTTGTTAAAAGTTAAAGTTATGGTCTTGTCCCTTGAAATTATGGCTTAACAAGCCTTTCAGGACTAAACCGTGAGTAGTTGATTAACAGTTGCTAATTGAATCAAAACCCACTGGAAGGGGTTAGGGGGTTGCAGGGGCACATTGGATTTGATGCAAAATGTACGTGTTTGGGAAAATCTTTTTGCTTTAGGTTGTTATTTTGATTTCTGGCCTTTTTGGGTGAAAAGGGCAATTTTTTTGCGTTGGTTGCTTTGATTTTGTTTGTTGCTAGCCTAACTGGCGAACGGAGGCTTTTGGGCTTATTTGCTGTGTTTTTGGGTGATAGGGCTTGTTAAAAATTAAAGTCATGGTCTTGTTCCTTGAAATCATGACTTAACAAGCCTTCTAGGCTTAAACTGTGAAGTTATTTTTTAACGGCTCCATATTAGGGGTAGTTATGAACGTTAATGGCTCATCTGGTGGCGATAGTTTGGTGGGGACGGCTTTGGGGGATGTTATTTGTGGCTTTGGTGGCGGGGGAAGAGGAGATTTTTTTGGGTTTTGCGGGTGGGTTGGGGTCTAGGCTGGAGCCGGTGCGTCCGGTGAGGAGCCAGAGCCAACTGCGGGTGATGTCGCGGAGGGTTTTGTGGATGGGTTCTGGTTGCTCATTAGACTTGACTGGGACTGGGGTGTAGGCGATGCCGTGGCTACCGAGGATCCAAAAGGCAATGGCTGTTGAACGGCGCATATGAAAGTCTGATGTGACTAAATATACGTGATGAATCTCTTTATCTTCTAGTTCGGCGACTAATGTGGTGAAGTTGGTCACCGTATCTGTGGCACGATAATCTAGATGAACTCGTGAAAGAGAGATGTTTTCCGTGAGAAAAATTTTTTTTGCTTGAGGAGGTAACAATCCACTTGATAGCCAAACTTCAAGTCCAGGTTGATGTGTGGCAAGTTTGGCAGCAGCTCGCTCTCGTTGATGCCCACCTCCGAGGACTAAAATGGCTTGAGGCATTGGAAAATTTTGTTTAACAACGATAAGTCTGCGAAATACTTCTACAGTAGCTCCTAATGGCATTGCTGTCACCGCAACAATACTATAGATTATCCACTTATGAAACAGCGACCTGATCATCAACTGCGATTTTAACTATGATAGAAATATATGAGCCACTTGGTAAGTAAATGCTAGGCACTACTTATCTTAGACAACAGAAACAGCACTGTAGTAATGACGATACCACTGTACAAATCGTCCTATGCCAATCTCCAAGGGGGTCAATGGAGCAAAGTCGATATCTTTAGCTAGCTCGTCTATATCAGCATAGGTAAGGGGAACATCGCCCGGTTGCATGGGCAGAAAGTTTTTGTTGGCTGTTTTACCTAATGTTTGTTCAATTGTTTCAATAAACTTGAGCAGGGTAACGGGTCGATTATTGCCGATATTGTAAATTTTGTAAGGTGCTGCTGTACCTTCGGTTGCCTTTGACTGAGGTGGTTTATTAACCAGCCTAATAATGCCTTCAACAATATCGTCAATGTAGGTAAAGTCGCGTTGCATTTGCCCATGGTTATAAATGTCGATGGGTTGGCCAGCTTCTATAGCACGGACAAATTTGAAGTAGGCCATGTCAGGACGTCCCCAAGGGCCATAGACTGTAAAGAAGCGGAGCCCTGTGGTCGGAATTTGATATAGATGGCTATATGAATGGGCCATTAGTTCGTTGGCTTTCTTTGTCGCAGCATACAAAGAAATGGGATAGTCAACGTTATCTTTGACTGAAAACGGTATTTTTTTGTTCATACCGTAAACAGAACTAGACGATGCGTAAATCAGGTGGTTGATTTTCTGGGAACGGCAACCCTCTAAGATATTTAGAAAACCAGAGAGATTGCTATCGCCATAAGCGAATGGGTTTTCCAGCGAATAGCGTACACCAGCTTGTGCGGCAAGGTGAATTACTGTATCAAAAGAATGTTCTTGAAAGAGATATTGAATTGCCTCTCGATTAGAGATATCTATTAACTGAAACGTGAATTCTGACTGCTTCTTTAGTCTTAAAAGTCGTTCTTTTTTTAACTGAACATCATAATAACTATTGAGATTATCAATACCATAAATAGTATGACCATTATCTAAAAGATTCCAAGCTGTAAAATAGCCAATAAAGCCTGCAACACCAGTAACTAATATTTGCATTAGCAGTTCACCCCAAAAATATCTTCGAGCAAGAAGCAGAGTATAAAGTGATTCCTAAAGAGTAGACAGGTAGTATAAATCAGGAAAGATTTTTATAGGGAATAAATGGATAAAAGTAAAAGCAAAGACACGAGAAAATTATTGTTCTAGAATCCAATTAGGTAGAGATCTGCCGACTAAATTTTCAACATATTTTATATCTTGATAGTAATAGTTGTTGAGATACTCAACCTCTTTTGGGAAGATCGCTGGCAATTCATCTTCTCCACCAGAGAAAACCTTCTTAAAGCCTAATTTCTTAGCTATTTCTACAAATTTATCAAGCCTGTAAGCTCTTAAATTGCTAGCAAAAATTGCAGATATTTTTGCTAGCATAGGAAACTTAGGCATGCCAGCAGCATTAACTCTTGATTCAAGAGATGAAACAGTTTCTAAATAGTTTTTAGGCAACCCTAAAAATGAATAAATATCCTCCAAAACTTTCTGAGGGTTAAGGATAATATCATCCATTAAAATAAATAAAACTTTCTCATGGCTAAATCTCTCTAGCCAAATGGGAATATATTTAGAGTAGCGACCTGATTCTAGAATTCGAGGCATCTTTTGAATAGCGGCACTAAAATCTTTAGGAACACGTCCTTTTCGAAGATGATGACAGTATAGAGAAAACGTTCTTGCTGCTGGGGCTCTCAAAGTAATGATAATTTTGCAATCAGGATTAAGATTATAAATACGCTCGGGCACTTCCTTTACATCAAAGTATGAAGGAGCTATTTCACCACAAAGTTGGTGTGGTGAGCGATGAGGAAAGTATGATAAGTACCTTGATAATCCTTTTGCGTAAAAAATGTCGAAAAACATAGTTTCTTTGACATTTTTAGGAAAGCATATATTGCTATCATCTGCTATTTTTTGATAAAGCCAAGTTGTGCCAGTCTTTTGAGGTCCAATCGCTAAGAAATCTAACTTAAATGCCATAGTTAATAAAATAATAAGATCAGTTTTAATTTTCAAAAGAGGAATAAAAATACCTAGTTGTTATTCCTGCACTTTAATAAACCAAAACATACATACTGACTTGTCTAAATACTTAAAAAATCTCATGAAGCATAAATTCGTATAAGCTATTAGCTAAAAAATCATGACCAATGGCATTTAAATGAGTATAGTCATGAGGTATGTATAGCGGGTCATAATCTATTTCTCCAGCTAGCATTTCTTCTCTTAAAGAGATAAATGACTCTCGAATGTCTAATAGTTTAATATCTAATTCATCGGCCATAAACTTGATATGAGTATGAGGTGTTACTGATATTTTATTAAGAGGATAGCTTTCAACATTATCTTTTTCATTATCGCTAAGTTCAAAACGAGATGGTATATTTACCATAATCAATGGAATTTGATGCTTGCCTAACTCTTTTTCTAAGTACGATAGCTGTTTAAAGAATGCTTCATATCCCATGAGAGAAGCTTCTTTTATCTGATCATCAAAAGCATATGCAAAGGATGCACCTGATTGAGCCCTCAGGTTGGGCTCAATTATTTTAAGAGCATACATTCTTTTTCTTACATTGCTATCAAATGTTGGGTAAACGTGAGTCTGGTAAAGAAGCCGATGTAATTTAGATGGTACTTGCCTTAAATCACGAAAATTCACTCTGAAAAATGCATTTTTCGTGGTGCCTATAGGTGTGTTATGGCTTAAATCGTTAGTTGGTGGAAAAGAGTTTTTGGCCTTTAAACTTTTAGCAACCATTGATGGCGAGAATGCAAGTAAAACAACATCTGGTTGTATCTTGTCTAAATGATTATTTAAAAGTTCTAGAAAGCTAGGTATATCCCCACCTTGCCCACCACCATTTACTACAGTAAATCTACTTTCGTTAAAACTACTTGCCCCTTCTGAAAGTAAGTGCTCTAGTTTCTTCACATATAGGCTTTCTTCTGGGACACCAGTTCCAAAAGTAGTAGAGTTCCCTAAAACTAAAACTCTGAACTCATCTTCTTCCTTAATGCTAGATATCTCGTCACCTCTAAGACCTATCGAATTTCTATTAATGGAGTAACCACGAGTTAACGACGATGTAGTTGGCCCAATTGACCAAGAAGGATTAATTTTCCTTAAAAACAACTCTGATATACCTAAAATGGAAAAAAATATTAGTAAATCTAAGATAATAAATCTAAATGCTTTGAATGATTTCAATGGAATAAACATTTTCTTCAGTAGTTATGGCTGTAAATTAAAATTGGAAGTAAATAAATTCTGGATTTGATGCGCCAGAAATAGCTATCGAGATGAGAATGATATTGACATATATCAACCATCTGGAAATCAAGGGGAATCGGAGACCTAGTTTAGAAAATCCAAGTGGATTATCCAGAATTTGATATGAAAGTAAAGTAATTAGAATTATTAAGGGAACAAAAGTAGTCTGTAAGCCAGGCTTGTTTGTTAGGATCCGCCCTATGATTGTGGTTGCCTGAATATAGTTCTCTGCCCTAAAGAATATCCAGCTGAAACAGATCAAGTGGAATGTGAAAAGCCACTTTAGAATGGTGAAAAAATAATTTGAAGAAGCATGTGCTTTGAAGATTGTTTTTTCAAACAATCTTTCTGAAACGAGGAATAGCCCTTGCAGACCTCCCCAAATAACAAAATTATACGAGGCTCCATGCCAAAGTCCGCCCAGGAACATGGTGACCATTAGGTTTAGACAGGTCCTTATGTCTCCTGCTCGACTACCACCCAAAGGAATATAAATATAATCTCTTAGCCAAGTTGACAATGTTATATGCCATCGACGCCAAAATTCTCGTATGGATTTTGATAGGTAAGGTCTTGAAAAATTTTCATCTAAATTGAACCCAATTAACTTAGCAGCACCAATCGCAACATCACAATAACCCGAAAAATCTAAGTAGATTTGTACGGCAAATGCATAGGTTGCGATTAATAAAGATAAACCACTTTGTTGAGTGTAATTTGCATATACAGTGCTCACAACATTACTTAGTGGATCCGCTATCAGCACCTTTTTAGATAATCCCCAACAGATTCGGGAAATGCCTTCTATTGCAGTAGAGTAGCTAAAAGATGCTTTTCTATGAAATTGGGGAAATAACTCACTGGCCCTCATAATAGGTCCGGCTACTAACTGAGGAAAGAAAGATATGTATAAGGCGTAGTCAATAAAACTGTAATCGTTAGATTGAAATTCTTTTCTATATACGTCTACACAGCAGCTAATACTCTGGAACGTATAGAAAGAGATGCCCATGGGTAGCAATAAATCTAGGGGCGGGAAAAATTGAAAACCAGCTAAATGGGATATGCTGAGATTAAAGAAATTGAAATATTTAAAGAAAAATAATATTGATAAATTAGTCGTCAGCCCAAACAGTAAAATTGCTCGACGTTTATTGAGTTGTTCAATGCGGTCAAGGGCATGGCATGTGGCATAGGTTATTAAAATAGAAAATATCAGAAGAGATGTATAAGGAATAGACCAAACGGAGTAAAAATAGATGCTCGAAAAAAAAAGGAAGAGTTTTCTATTCGATTGGCTCCTAATTGTTAGATATATGGCAGTAGCTAATGGCAAAAATATTAAAAAATGTAAGGAATTAAATAACATATCAGCAATGAAAACCCCTAAAATTCTTTTAAGAATCTGCGACTAGTTTTTCGAAAAGTTCAACGTAGCTAGAAGCCCAGAAATCTGAAGATAGTCTTTGCGCAGCAAACTTTTCTGCATTATCAGCTAATCTGGCCGATTTCTCTGGGCTAACAAGACAAGACTCTAATATTTTTATTAATTCATTTTTACTGTTATTTTTAACTAGCCATCCAGTATGACCATGTTCGATGACATCGGGAATTCCTCCAACTGGAGTAGCAACAATCGGAAGTTTGGCATGCATAGCTTCATGAATAACATAGGGAATTCCTTCGTTTTTAGATGTCAATGCAAATACATTGGCATTCTTCATGTATCTAGGAATATCTTCTTGCCAACCATGGAAATTAATGTAGTCTTGTAAATTGTTTTTTTCTACGTAAGCCTTACATTGTTCTAGATAATCTTTATCGGCAGATGGCCCAATAAGATCTAACTGAATTTGAGGATATTTTCCACATAAGTTGTTGACAGCTTCTATCAACATTAACTGATTTTTTCTAGGGCTGATAGTTGCTACTGTAACAATACGAAATTTTTCATGTTCACTAGTATACTTGTTTGGTTTCTTTTGTTTAAGAGTCGCAATTCTCTCACTGTCAATACCTGGAGAAATTGCTTTGAACTTATTTCTAAAGATAGAATATGTAGGCTGCTTAAATATGGATTCAGGTTGTGATTTCCCTTCAGTAACAACAATATCTGAAGTGGTTAAACCTATCCAGTGAAGGAATCGCATGAACCCTTTTGATTCTTTCTCCATGCCGATATCCCATACCAGTGGAACGGAAAGTTGTTTAGCAGCTTTGGCAGTTAGTAGTATAGATTTAATTCCTCTGCCCCAAATAGCTTTGACATTATGGTGCATGCAAACTTTTTCTATGGCATGGTTGTACTCTGAAATAGCTCGTAAACTAGCTAATTTCTGAAAGAAGGAATAACCTAAAGTTTTACCACCATAAACATCTAAGATTTCTGGAAACTCAATAATCTCATAGCGTATGTTGGCTTTGCATAACTCATCAGTCAGAGAACTCGCCTTCTGAGTAGCGACGATAGGGCTAAACCCTCTATTAGTAAGCACTTTTGCCAGGTTGATTACAACTCGTGGACCACCTGTAAAATTCTGATTGTATGGATAATAAAGTAGTACGTTGAAACTCATAAATTCTCTAAATAAAGTCGTTAGGCAGTAACCACATTTTCTGATGAACAAGTTTGCTCGAAAAGAGCAACATATTTATCAGCAATACTTGCTGCATTAAATTTTTTCGAGCTTTCTTTACCAGCTAAGGCAAGATGATTTCTCAAATTTATATCATCTAATAAATGAACAATGACGTTGGCAAGAGCATCAGAATCTAGTACTGGAGTTAATAATCCATTCTGTTCATGGGTAATGATCTCTGACGGCCCAGATGGACAATCAGTAGATATAACAGCTGTCCCACAGGTCATTGCTTCAACAAGAACATTTCCAAAGCCTTCAAAAATAGAAGAGAGTACAAATATATCTGCTGCAGCCATATATTTGTATGGGTTTTCTCGAAAGCCTATTAAGTGGACATCACTGTCTAGGGAAAGATGATTAATTTGAGTTTCCAATGATTCTCGTTGCTCTCCTTCACCCAAAATTATAAGTGAGGCATTTCTTTGCTGCCTCACTTGAGAAAATGCGTTTAGTAGAAAAGAAAATGCTTTTTGTTCTACTAAACGTCCACAGGCAACAATTGTTGGCACCTTATAAAGGTGCGTTTCCTCAATGGGTTCTTTACTCAAGTGAATAATACTATTATCAAAGCCTGCGTTATGAATAATAGATAGATTTTGAACTGCTTTGGGAGATAGAATATTTCTTAGGTCTGTAGCCACGCCTTCTGATAAGGCTAAAATTTTATTGGCATAGGGATAAAGCCTTTTCATTAAAAATAGGACCCCTTGACCAAACAAACGATTGGTTCCTGAATATTGTACAGAGGGTGTATTTTGCACTCCAACAATTCGGCAAATATTAGCAATACCTGCAGTAGAAATGAGGGCGGTAATATTAGCAGGATCTAGAAATGAACAGACAATATGTGCCTGACGGGCTAAAACTAGACTTCTTAAAGGTATAACAGATGCTATTAATCGAGCAGTACTAGATGAAAGGTTTCCATCTGTTAGATAGACAATTTCAATATCTTTGGACAATCTTTTTTCATAGCTGCCACCAGGGCAAGCAACTGCCAAGATTGGTTTGATCCGAGTTCTATCAATATTATTTAGGAGTCTCAGAAGATTCATTTCTGCCCCACCATTTCCTAAAGAGGGCACAAAAAATATAGTAGTTAATGGACTTCTCATACGATATCTAAATCACTTACATGAGTACATTAGAAACATTGCAGTCACTAATTCGACAGATTCGTAGGTGACTTACTAAGCCAACTATAATACCTTTTAAGCCTACGCTTGTATTTTCGTTTTGCACGTATTTTGATAGATGTAAGGGTGAACCAAAGAGCTAACAAAGGGATATATGGTAATGGATGTAAAACATTTAATAAACATGCTAGTAAAGTTGTTAAAACAACTATAAATGCGTTATCTGTTGAATCTCCTAATCGGCATACAAGAGCTAAAATCATAGGGCCAACCAAAAAGCCAATCCAACTAAAGTTAGCGATGCTCTCTGCCAAGATAGATGTTGTAATTCCATAGGGCCACAATTTTATAGGTTTTAGCCTGGCTGCAGAAACCATATATCTTGGAAATGGAAGCGGCTTATTCTCCCACATAGAACGAGGGACTAAAAAACCACCAACGTAAAGTAAAAATGTCTGGCCACGATGTTCTAAAACATTTAAAGTCTCAGGATTTAGCTCAGCAAAAATAGCTGTTTTTATGACATCATCTCTGCCATAATCTTCTCTAAAATCTTGATATAGAGCTGCCTGACCAACTGATTCAAGGTCTTTACCTCGTATTGCTGACTTATAATTGTAAGAAAAAACAGACATAATAATCGTTGCTATCAAGAACATAGCTATTATTTGACGTCCCTTCAGGTATCTTTTTACTATTCCTACAAACAGAATAGTGACAAGATAAACAGCAACAATATTTCTCTTCCCGTTGAGCCATATAGCAGAAAATATGAAAGGTGACAAAAAGAGAAAAACTGACGGATTTAACCTACCTTTTCTTAAAGCTAAGAAGCCAGCAAAACCTAAAGCACTCAGAGAACTGGAAAGACCAATAAAACGGTGAAAGTTTCTTTCCGCATCACTTTCAAATAGCTTTTGAGCAGATGCTGCATAGGAAAAATAAAGCTCAGGTCGAGGACTGAAAAAACAAAATATGACTGGAAGAGCGATAATGAAAAAGCAGAACATGATCCCTAGCTTTCTCAATGACTTATTGGAATTTTGAGGTATAAAATTTAAAATATTTTTGGTATGGTAGCTTGCCTTGGTTCTTGCAAGAAACCACCAAAAAATAGGTACTAAGCTTACATAGATACAATAAATTATATTAGTAGTAGCATCACTAGTTGCTGCCTTAAACCCATCTCTAAATACATAGGCAGGTGGTCCAACAAGGACTTCAAATAAGAGTGGTAGCCCGCAGAATAACCAATGTATAACTATTGGAGGAAATATTGAATGATACTGCCCACGTAGTAAAAGTACGACAACTCTAAGAGCCCATCCAAACAACCATAGAAATGTAATTATATTCAAAAGGTAGACGAAATAATACATGGCCCAGATTTTAGTTTTTAGTCGCTACTAAGCTTAGTAAATAAATGTATTTTAACAAGGTTAAGGTTTGCTCAAAAAAAGTTTTGAAAAGCATATAAAATTAAAAAATATACAGTTCCTTCAAAATAGTTAGAAAGTCTTTTTTTGATTTCTATAGATTGTTAACCAACAATCTAAATCTTGATTTATTATTTGGGAAAGCTGACTAATATCCGAGGAAAAAACCGA
This sequence comes from Leptothoe kymatousa TAU-MAC 1615, assembly GCF_018739865.1. Lineage (GTDB taxonomy): Bacteria > Cyanobacteriota > Cyanobacteriia > Phormidesmidales > Phormidesmidaceae > Leptothoe > Leptothoe kymatousa. Next base: position 93,233 of record NZ_JADOER010000008.1, read on the forward strand.
TTCTAACTCTCTTCTCAGCTCTGGTGCGATTATCTGTCTATCTGTTGTTTGAACTCTGGCTAAGTTAATATTTGATGTAATCGATCTTTTTTCTATTTTTACTAAGGACTTGAGAGTCCTTATCCAAGGATACCAGATTCTTTTGTAAGGACGTATCAACTGTAATGGTGTATCTAACCAATGGGCACGTGCTTGTTTTCTCGCATTAACCTTTGGGAAACTTGTTCTATTGTCAGAAGGTATATCTAGAAAAGATAAAACCTGCTGGTATACACTACGGGTATCTTTTATAAAGTCATCAAATATGATGGTTTTAACTTGTTCTCTTGGAAAATAAGAAAATAATCTGGTGAGTTGTTCTGCATAATTTGCATGATCTCTATATTGCAAAAATGAAGGCTCTAAGCAAGTTCTGGGGATAAATGAGCCAGTTCTTCTCTGTTCCTGTAGAGACCAAGCCTTTTCAAAGTCTTTCTCTGTTTCATACCCGTTAAAAAGAAATTCTGAGTGTAATGAGTAAACCATATCAACAGGATTACGCAGCATCACTAGCAACTTAGCCTGGGGATTGAACTCATAAAGGTTTTTGATGGCTTTAGAAGAGTAAAGATAGGAGGCTGAGGCTTCTCCTCTAATCCTTTCTATTTCGGAGCCTTTAAATAAAGCTAAATACTGTTTCTGAGTTCGTACACAGCGAATTTTTGAAAAATCTGTTGAAAAGAAGTGAGGTTCTTTAGGCTGACACATAAAAATGTCAGGATGAGAACGGAGGTATTCACTCATTGCCGATGTTCCACATTTTGGAGCACCTACTAAAAAAAAGTTTGGAAAACGATTTTCAACATTACTCATAGATAAAACTAAAAAAATGAAATAGTTGAACAGAGAGGTTGGCAACCATACTAAATTAGAATTTAAATTTTCTAATTAGCGTAAGCTATTAATACGGAAAAATTAGTTCAGGTTTATTTAGCATAAAAATTTTTCAAATTTAGTACCTGCAAGAGAGGTTCTAATCTCGTCAAAGTTTTCAATTTTATTTTCGTAGTTTCCTATATTTATCTTTTTTAATTCACTCTTAAGCTCAATGTCATTAATAGGAATATCTAAATGTTTAAAAACAGCATTTAAAGTAGGATCTCGATGTTCAGAAAGTAAAGATTCATAGGTGACTGTAATCTGATTTATTCTAGTTTTTCTTAATATAAAATTAGCGATTTTATGGTTTCTCTCTCTAGAGTAAATGACATTCCAAACAAATTTAGGATCCAAGTAAACAGCAGACAGTTTCTTCTTCTCTTTGGTATGAGCAAACTTATATTTATCTCTATTAGCTAACGAAATTGCAACATCTAAATGATTCTCTCTTACCAGATGGACTATTTTATGATTTTCAATAAATATTTTAGGAATAATTTCTGGATGTCTAATAAGGTGCTTGTACATCATTTTGCATCCGATTATTTTATGGGCAGTTGGATAACGTTGTATATTTTTCAAATAATCAAATGTCACCCATGGCCTTACTGCTCTTTTTCTGTTGGAACAATACTGTGTAAATGTTTCAAGATATGGATCGTCCCAAAGCCTGTTCTTCTTTAGAAAGGCTTCCTGTAAAGCTGCAATGTCTGGATGACTATTAAGCAAATCAAGTAGCCAAGTTGAGCCACTTCTAGGCGATGTTAGCAGGAAAAATAAGTTGCTTTCTAGTCTTTCAGATTTCATAAGCTTAAAATTTTCAATGAGCACTTAAGTCTTTTATCTCTTAAATCAACACTAAAGCTAAAAGGTTAATGGAATAATCGTGGTGTTGATATTCAATTTTTTCACAACAGCTCTAAAGTTAAGTATATTTACCAACATAATACTTGAGAAAGTTGCCAAAGCTGCGCCAACAGCACCATATTTCTGAATAAGCATGAAATTAAGTATCACATTTAAGGCGGTACTAATAACGCCAGAAACAGCTATGTCTTTCTCGTTATTGGTCATTGCTAGTATCAAACCAACTGGCCCAAAGAAAGCATCTATTAATCGACCCAACACAAGAATTTTTAAGGCACTTCCAGCTTCACTAAAACCATTTCCAAATACATTTAATATAAACCCTGAAAAGATAACGATGATAGCAGATATAGAAAGTGATATGAATAATATGAAACGAGTATTTTCTGATACAACAGCTTGCATTTCACTAGTTTTATTTTCTACATTAAGCTTTGCTATCTTAGGTGATAAAACACTATTGACTGACATTAAGCTCAATGCAACTAAGGAAGCTAGGCGTGCAGAGATGGAGTACAGCCCCACTTCAGTAGAGGTACTAAAGATACCTAGCATTACTATATCAGTCCTCACTTGAATGAGTCGAATTGCTTCGACAAACATGAATGGTAAGGAACGAGTTAGCCATTTAAAGCTAGATAGATTTAAATTTAGACGAGCTAAATGAACTTTTTTAGGTGTAACCCTATATTGAATTATTGCACCCAATATAAAACTCAAAAAATTTGCTAATATGAATAGCCCAACAGCGATAATTGGAGTCAGATATTTAGGAGCAAGAATTGATACAAGTAGCAGTGATATAACAAAAATAAGTGGCGAAACTAGCATCTCCGGTATGAGGCCAAGAATAACTTTATTAAATCCTTTGGTAACTGATAATCTAATATTTTTAAGTGCAATGATAGGTACAGAGGCAAGACCGAGAAAAAAAGCAGAAAGCATAATGGCATCATTAATAGGCTTTAGAAAAAAAATAACGATACCAGTAATGAAAGCAATGGTGAATGAAGACGCTATTGTTAAAATGGTCGAAAAGTAAGTGAGGTTCTTTATTTTTTTCCAATCTTCTTTAGCGCTATTAACGGATATTTCTCTTACTAATAGTTTGTCGAAACCTAAAGTAGAAGGAATGCTTAGGAGGGATGACCAAGTGATTGCATAAGAAAACGCTCCAAATCCATTAACACCAAGATTTTTAGCTAATAAATAACTCAGTAAAAACGACAAAGATAAATTTAATAGCCTTATTAAAAGAGATAGCTTAGCTCCTTTTATACGATTTTTTTTATGCATTTGAGAGTCGCTCACAAAGTTTGAATTTGAGGATAAAATAATAGCCTTTAATTTAAAGAATAATCATGAATAAATAACTTCAAAAAATATTTCCAGTTAACGCATTCTGGTATTCAAATTATTTAATTAAATACTTTTGGAAATACTAAGAATTACATATGGTAATTTCAGCTCTCATGAAGTGCGACCAAAAAAAACTATACTTACTTAGCTTTAGCTTTCAGTCTGTACCTCATTGGATAGAACAACACTGTATCTGACGTTTAATTTTTTAATTGATTAAAATCATAAAATCTATTCTGAGAAATATAGATGTATTAGCTAAATTTAAAGTAGAAACTTATATGGGTTCCCAAAAGACTAATAACAGATCAGTGGCGATATAAGGCCTTAACGCACTTGAATGAAGCTTATGCTGCATAAGGGATTTAAGCGATCTTTCGTAGCAAATCCTGGATCTATTGCTACAAAAGAGTTTGAGCTATTTTAACTTGCTATTTAGCAACAGCTCTAATGGTTGAATTTTAAGGAATACTACTAAGCGTAATGAATTCTTAGATAGTAACGAAAATTCAGTTTGGAAAATAATTAAGCAATTGGAATTTATCTGAATCCCCTACTTCTAGGAAACTCGCAAGCTCTCACCTGTCAATTGATATATTCCTGGGAAAATCAAACTGCTGTACTTAAGGAAGAAGCATTAGAAATTACACTAGATGAATTGTTGAAAATACCCATTTGCGCGTAAACTTCAATCGTTTGCTTGACAATATCTTTGACGTTGAATTCACGAATAACTTTTTCTCTGCCCAAACACCCCATCTTTAGTCGAAGTTCACCATCATTTATCAATGTTTCAAGAGCTTCTGCTAAAGATTCAAATTCCTTTGGAGGAACTAGAAAACCATTAATGCCAACATCAATGACATCACGACAACCAGGAACATCAGTCGCCACCAAAGGTTTACCCATTGCTGATGCTTCTAAAAGTATTTTGGGTACACCTTCACCGCCATGGGATGGCAGAACAACAATATCGGCTTCAGCAATAACATCCTCAATATTGTCCACATGTCCAAGCCATTCAACTATACCCTTGCTTTCCCAATCTGCTATTTTCTCTTGGGAGATAGCTGTTGGATTTCCAGGATAAAGCGCACCAGCTAACTTGAACCTCGCATTGTACCCTTGCGCTTTGAGCCATTTCGCTGCCTCAATATATTCATATATACCCTTATCACCAACAATTCTAGAAGCTAATAAAACAGTTGATTCTTCAACATTTTCAGGTGATAGGTTCAATTTAAATCGTTGAGAATCTACACCAGAACTACGAATTAATACAGACTTCTGGGGATCAGCCAAACCCTCTCTCACCAGCAAAGATAAATCATCAAAATTCTGGAAAATTACTTTGCTGTTCTTAGTATTTAATGCAATATAGTACATTGGCTTGGTCAAAAATCTAATCAACTTAGCTTTAAGGCTCTTGTTGATAAAGATATAGCCTAGGCCAGTAATAGCATTGACGGTACTTTTAATTCCGCTTAACTTAGCTGCAAATGTACCGTACAAAACACATTTGATTGTGAAATGATGTACGATATCGGGCTTTTCCACTAAATAGATAAGTACTAATCTAAAAATGGTGTATAGCTCCATAAAAGGATTGGTACTTCTCCTTTCCAAATCTAAGTCAATCCACCAAAAACCTTCAGCTTGAAGTTTTTCTGCATACTTATCCCATGGGGATACAACGACAACTTGAGCCCCGCGTTCCCGTAAAGCCTGCAACAAAGGAAGTCGAAAATTGTAAAGATACCAACCAGTATTAGCTACCAGTAAAACCTTCTCCTGTATTCTTGTTGAGTTTTGACGCTTGTTTGTGGTCCGGTTGGATAAAAGCATGTTGTTGCTAAATCAGCTGAACGGCTAAGGAGGCTTCTCCCTTCGATGTGAGAGAAGATTCAAGATTTTCTAAAATATTGCCTTCAATCACTCACAAAAGATTGAGATATTTCTTTCGATTGCCAGGCTTTCCAAAAAATAGACATTGCAACTGGTGTAACCCCAGCAATGATAAGGTTTCCATAGGGGATTTGAACGATCAAAAATGCCCAACATCCCATCCAAAGAGTTAGGGCATAAATAAATAAAACAGTCCACCTATGGGACAGCCCAACTTTCAATAATCTATGGTGCAAATGACTCTTGTCTGCCTCAAAAGGAGACTTCCGCCGGATTAGCCGAGAAACAATCACCAGCATCATATCAAAAATTGGCACTGCCAAAACAATCAATGGAATTGTTACAGCTGTTGCTCCTTTAACTAAACCGGTAATACTAATTGTCGCAAGCATAAAGCCAATAAAGTAAGAGCCACCATCTCCCATAAATATACAAGCTGGATTAAAGTTGTAAACCAAAAAGCCACACAAACTGCCTACTAAACATATTGCCAATAGTGCAACCGATGGCTCCCCCATAGATAAACAAATACAGGCAGTAATTAAAGTAGAAATAGCACTTACTCCAGAGGCAAGACCATCTAATCCATCAATCCAGTTGATGGCATTTACCATGCCTGCAATCCAGACCAAGGTGATGGGTAAACTGAGCCAGCCCAGATGAACAATGCCTACACTGGGCACCGTAATAAAGTCGATGCTGATGCCAAAGCTCCACACTACAGTGGCAATGGCAAACTGGCAGATGAGACGAAGCTTTGGAGAGAGAGAATATAAGTCGTCTAGAAATCCTAATAAAAAGTAACCAGCCCCCCCCATTAACATAACTAGAATTTCTTGGTGATCCTTGGGCAGTAGGTCACTAAAACCACCGACATACCAAAGACCGAGTGCCGCTACCATGGTGCCAACAAAAATGGCAACACCGCCAAGACGGACCATGGGGATTTCGTGTACTTTGCGATCGCACGGTAAATCCACCCGACCACAATGTATCGCCACCCCACGCACAATGGGCACACTAGCTAACACAACAGAAAACGCACCGGCAAAAGCAAACAAATAATAAGCGTAGTCAGAAATAAATGAGAATGCTGAAGAACCAAGCATTACACCACTGCCAATAAAAATTAGAAAACAATAAATGTGTTCGATATGGGGCAAATAATAAATTTCTGGTGATGATGCCAAACAAAATGACCTTGATATACGTCACCTAACTAGACCAGAGCAAAAAGAGGCATCCTTGGCAGCAAAACCCACCAGCAATTTGTTACTCGCTCAAAAAGGCAGATGCATCGACTCGTTCGATAAATCGTCTGTAGCAGACAACATATCGTTGGGCCAAAGTGTCTAACCAATGCTCAAAAAAGGCAGGCAGACGTAGATTCAGGAACCCTACAACAACGTTCTAATGCGGGGTTTACGATTCAGGACTTCGCACCTAATAAAGACACAAAAACAAGAAACGCAAACAAATAGGAACTCTCTACTTCACAAAAGGTACCTATAGTTAGAATTGTCTCTCTACCAAATAAAAACCATTTCGTAAAGAGACAAATGCACAATCTCTACATGGCAGACCGCCGCCGCCGCTGACTCCAAGCGGCAAAACCGCCCGCCACCGCCACACCGATCAACCCCATGGGCTCAGGCACAGAAGGCGCATTACTCGCAATCACCACCTGATAGTTGCCCGTAAACGACAGGGTGCCATCCGCCGAAGCAACACCCGAAGCCGTCGGCGCCTCGCCAATGCTATACAAAAAGCCAGAATTGCCCTGGTAGTCGTAGGCAACAACCTCACTGGCAAAAAAGTCTGGCAAACCAGGCAACCCAGATATGCTAGGCAACCCCAGCTGGGTAGTGGCCAGGTCAATCAACAAATTGGGTTCCAGAAACCCAGCCAGGTCAATCTCCACAGAGCCATCGCCCAGTTCCGTCACCGACTCAATGTTGGCATCGCTCAGGCGAGCATCCGCATCAACCGTGTCAAATGCAGTCCTCAGGTCGGCTTGGCCCAACCCAAAGGGGGCCAACAACGGCTGCAGCCCCGCTCCATATATAGACCAAGCATCATTAAACCAGTCGTCGGCCAAGCCCCCGTCCCAGTCGGCCTGGGTCAAACTCCGCAATGTGAGCTCCCCACCGCCTAGGCCCAGGCTCAAACCACCCTGCAACCCATCCAGGCCGCCATCGGTTTCACCCAGCTCAATGTTGCCCCGACCGCTGAGCGCATCGGCTGCAGTGCCACCGGGCGTTAATGAACCAGGGGTCGTTTCAGTAAAAATTTCAACGGTGCCTGATGTGGTTTGCGCCATCGTCGGTAGTGCCGCAAATGCAACAACCCCCAAAGCAGCCCCAAAACCATATATAAAAGTCTTCACCATGCTATCCGAAACAGATTACAGAACAAACGAACAAAAATTCAAGGAACAAGTCAGAAGTCCCAGCAGTCCTTTCCTAGGTCTCAACACAGAGTGGGATAAACTCAAATCTTGCACCTGGTAATGATCCAAAGGGGTTACAGGATCCCTAGAAGCTCCAAGTACCCAGCCACTAAGCGAATCTTGTCCCTTTAGTGGACAGCCCTCAGTTAGTTTTGAACCTAACGTGGATTGCAGCTAGAAGCCCCAAGTACCTACCCATTAAGCGAATCTTGTCCCTTTAGTGGACAGCCCTCGATTAGCGTTAGGTTTTGAACCTAACGTGGATTGCAGGCTGCAAGCTCCAAGTACCCAGCCACTAAGCGAATCTTGTCCCTCTAGTGGACAACCCTCAGTTAGTTTTGAACCTAACGTGGGTTACAGACTCAAACCTGGCCTGGTGCAAAATCTCAGATAAACTCCTTCGAAATTCCGAATTCACATCCCAACCCAAGACCTGTCAAAACCTTCAGAAACGAACAACTCCATTTCAGATCATGCTCCGGTGAGCGGACGATCTTGAAACCCACTTCACAAAGGCAACCTTCGCGTAGCGTTTCAGTAAATACACCATCAAGATGATACGGAGACGTCCATAGATGTCCGGATAAAACCGGACTCCAGCTCAGGACTCAGAACAGCGGGCACACAACTCCATAGCAATTCCTTAGATCCATCATTCTTAGGGCATTCAGGCACTCCGACTAATCCGTTGCAGTGTTGACGATTTCCGATTTAATCCTAGCCATAGGGCTAGGTTGCATCAAAAAAAACTGCTGATCTTCAAATTAGCTTCATAGAAAATTGGCGAATAATATCAATTTTCTATGCTAAAGCCGAAAATTTACTAACCTAGCTGTTCGTCTCACCGAACAAAGGGGATCACACACCGCCATCGAACTTTTTGGGCCCATAGCACGGTTGCGATACTACACAACGTTATTTACAGAGCTGGTCCATACAGACCCCTAATCCGCAGTTGCACAATGGCCGAAACCCTCTTTAGCTAAGACGTTCACCCCAGGGCAAAGGTTGAACACCCACGAATAATAGCAGCTGATTTCCCAGCGATATCGTTACATTCAAGTATTTATTTGCCGATGGATAAAAGTGAAGCTTCAATGAAGTTTTGGTCAAATACTTGATTTTTTTAGTTTCCTTAGCTACGTACTTAGCCGCACCCTCGACGTTTGGCTAATGGGCATAAAGCCCTGCCAGCCTTGGTGTTCAAACGATGCCGGCCCTGGGTGAAATTGCACACGCCCACCCCACATAAAGCACAGCGAACATAACTTCTCAAAACGAGCGGCCTTAATAAAGGCATTTATAAAGGTTTTACATTCCAGTTTTTAGGCCCGTGTAGTACGTAGCCTTCGCCCACCGTTTTCAGGCACCCATAAATAACCCGCAACAGGTTAGGAATGAGAATTTAACACTGTACCGACTTATCCCCTCCCAGTAGACCCCAGAGCAACCCAACGCCCACACGTAGGTTGGGTAGACCCCAGAGAAACCCAACGCCCACACGTAGGTCGGGTAGAACCCAGAGAAACCCAACGCCAACACGTAGGTTGGGTAGACCCCAGAGAAACCCAACGCCAACACGTAGGTTGGGTAGAACCCAGAGAAACCCAACGCCAACACGTAGGTTGGGTAGAACCCAGAGAAACCCAACGCCAACACGTAGGTTGGGTAGAACCCAGAGAAACCCAACGCCAGTAATTTAGGAGCACTCCTAATTCCTAAATTTCCATCAGCAAAAATTATCCCTATAGCTACCCCGCAGGTTTTTTGCGTATAGTTGTCCTAACTAATCCAAATTTGTTGTCCGATTTAACCCCACCGACCCCGGTCTTTATCTACCAGGTGATTGCGGTCCACGGAGTTAACCCACAGCCCTAGTCCGTTCCCTATCGTTTCGGTTAATCCGCATCTATAGATCCTCCATAGGCCATCCATAGATCCCTAACCACCATGGAAATGTTTAGCATCTACTACTATGAACAGTTTTATTTTTCCTGCCAGCAGGTCTGGCCCACCCCTTGGCCTACCCATCGCCCTAGCCATCCTTGCGGCTGCCGCTGAAGCCAGCGCCCTGCCAGCGCTCCCAGCGCCGCCGCCGCCCGCCATCAGTTCCGCCCAAGCCAGCCTCAACGACGTCTACCTCCTAGGCCCCGGCGATCAACTATCCATCGATGTGTTCAATGTGCCGGAATACAGTGGCGAGCAGCAGGTGCTCGCCAACGGCACCATTAATTTACCGGCGGTGGGCCAGCTGTCGGTGGTGGGCCTCACCCTGCCCCAGGCAGAAAAAGCCATTGGCGAACTCTATCGGGCCAAGGTGCGCTACCCCCGTATTACGCTCAGTGTGCTCACCCCCCGCCCCCTGCGCATTGCCATCAGTGGCGAAATCTATCGCCCCGGCGTTTACACCCTGTCGGTGGACGAATTGGGACAGTTTCCCACCCTGGTCAACGCCATCCAACTGGCGGGGGGCATTACCCAGGTGGCCGACACGCGCCAGGTGCGGGTGCAGCGCAAGGGCATCAACGGTCAACTGCGCGAGGTGGTGAGCGATCTCTCCGCCCTCATCGGCGAAGGCGATCTGGTGCAAGATATTTCCCTGCGCGATGGCGACTCCATTGCCATTGTCCAGGCCGATGCCATCGACCTTAAGGAGTCTAGCCAAATTGCGGTGTCCAATTTGGCCACCGACGCGGAAGAGGCCATCAGTGTCTTTGTGGTGGGGGAGGTGTTTCGCCCCGGTACCTATAACTATGCGTCGCGACCCACCTCCAGCCAGTCGGTGACGGTGGGGGACACCAGCAGCAATACGGTGCAGCAGCCGGGCCGGCTGACGGTGACCCGCGCCCTGCGCCTGGCGGGGGGCATTAAGCCCCTGGCCGATCTGCGCCAGGTGGAGGTCAAACGCACCACCCGCGCCGGCGATAGCCGCACCATTCAGCTCGATCTGTGGCAGCTGGTGACGGCGGGGGAAGGCAGCCAGGATATGGTGCTGCAGGCGGGGGATACCATTGTGGTGCCCACCGCCGACGAGGCCACCCCGGAACAGGTGGGCCTGCTGACGGCAACAAACCTGTCGCCGGATACAATCGCGGTCAACGTGGTGGGCGAAGTGGAACGCCCGGGGGCGGTGGCGGTGGCGGCCAATACTACCCTAAACCAGGCGGTGCTAGCGGCGGGGGGCCTCAACCGTCGCGCCCAGCAACAGGTGGAGCTAATTCGCCTCAACCCCAATGGCACCGTCACCCAGCGCACCATTGATGTGGACCTGTCCCAGGGGCTCAACCCCGACGGCAACCCGATTATGCAACACAATGACATTGTGGTCGTAGACCCATCCACCACCGCCCGCCTATCCGATGGTCTCAATACCCTGTTGGGGCCATTCCTAGAGATTTTGCCAGTTAACTTTAATGGCTGGAACGGCCTTGACCTTTAGGGCCTAGGTATCTGGGTTCCCCTTGCCACGGCTACGGTGTACATACAAGTCATCGTAAAATCGCCTAGGCTTCTGAAAGCCCCCTAAATTCCCCAAATGGGGGCCAATGCAGGATTTTGAGCTTTAGTCCGAGATGTGTATATACGGCAGCCTTGCCAAGGGGAACCGTCAGGGAGGGGGCTGGAACCCTTGCGCAAATGATCGAACACACCTCCGTTGGTGCCCCTTACCAAGGGGCACCGCTGCTGGCCATATTCCATGCCAATAGTCTTCCAGTTGGCCATAGACCTTCGCCTTTGTAAGAGCAGAAGACCACACACCACCCGCACCAACAATACTGTTTAAGAGATCGCAAAATCTATGAATACGTTAGATGGGATCAGCACCGCCAATGAGGAGAAACTAAAAGGAGTTTCCTGGGCTCAGGTGCCATGGGATGAGGACGATCTTGATCTAAAACAACTATTGTCGGTGTTGCGGCGGCGCAGTTTGCTTATCGCCGGCATTGCGGCGGGGGTGATGGGCTGTGTGTTGTTTAATACCCTGCGCCAAGACCCGGTCTATGAAGGCGCTTTCCAGGTGCTGGTGGAACCGGTCAATGCGGATAACCAGGTGCAAGACTTTGGCGATGTGCTGGCGGACGCCCTGCCCAGTTCGTCCTCGGGCCTCGACTATGAAACCCAGGTGCAGGTGCTGCGCAGCCCCCGGCTCATTGAACAGGCCCTGGGGGCTTTACGCGCGGTGGATCCGGAGCTGGACTATGAAAGCCTGTTGCAGGATCTGGCCATTGTGCGGGTGGGGGAAACTAAAATTATTGAGGTGCGCTACCGGGATGGCGATCCGGAGACGGTGCGACAAATTTTGACAGTGTTGTCCAATGTGTATTTGGAGTATAGCCTCAAGGAACGCCAGACCAACCTGCGCCAGGGGATTCAGTTTGTTAACAAACAACTGCCGGACCTGCAAGGCCGGGTGGACCAGTTGCAGGGGCAGCTGGAACAGTTTCGCAAGGTGCACAATTTTATTGACCCCACCACCCAAAACCAACAGATTGCCAGTCGCGCCCAGGAACTGAGCACCCAGCGGTTGGCCATCGATCGGCAGCTGGCCCAGGCCCAAACGTCCTACGATCTGTTGGGGGCGGATGGCAGCGAGGCCGCCCTGCAGGAGGCGACGGTATACCAGGGGCTGATCCAACAGCTGCGCCAGGTGGAAACGGAAATTGCCGCTGGGCTAACGCGGTTTCAGCCGGATACGCTAGAAATTCAGGTGCTCCAGGAGCAACGTGAGCAGCTGCTGCCGGTGCTAGAGGCGGAGGCCCAGCGGGTGCTGAATGCGCAATCGGTGGGGGCCTTAAATGATATTCAGGTATTGAAAACCCAAAGCCAAACCCTGGCCCAGGCCGAATCTCAGCTGCAAACAACCCTGACGGATCTGCCCACCCTGGCCCGGGAATATAGCGACCTGCAGCGGGAACTGGAGATTGCGGTGCGGGCCCTGAGCCGCTTTTTGGAAACCCGCGAAACGTTGCAAATTGAAGCGGCCCAAACGGAAATTCCCTGGGAGCTGATCGAACCGCCCCTGGAGCCGACGGTGCCCATTTCCCCCAATGTTAAGCGCAGTTTGGTGTTGGGCACGGTGGCCAGTTTGTTGTTGGGGGTGGGGGCCGCCCTGCTGCTGGAGAAGCTGGACAGCGTCTGCCGTACGGTGGATGAAATTAAGGGGATTTTGAAGCTGCCCCTGTTGGGGACGGTGCCCTACCAGCGAGAGTTTGATGACAGTGAGCGGGCTAGCGGCGGCGGCGCGCCATTAGGCGCGTTTGGCGGCGTTGCGGGCGGTCTCCAGAGCTGGCTGCAGCGGCGGACCAACCCCGGCACCTATGGCTACGGTGGGTCGCAATTTTTGGAGTCCATGCGGCTGTTGCAGACCAACCTGTTGTTGTTGGGGGCAGAACGCCCCATCCAGTCGATTATTTTAAGTTCTTCCATGCCCGGGGAAGGCAAGTCCACGGTGGCGCGCCACCTGGCCCAGACCGCCGCCACCATGGGTAAGCGGGTGCTGCTGGTGGATGCCGACCTGCGCCGCTCGGTGATCCATAAGCGCCTGGAATTGCCCAACGCCAAGGGCCTAAGCGATTTGCTATCGGGCAATGCCAGCCGGGAAGAGGTGTTGCAACGGGCCATGCCCTTTGTGGAATTTTATGCAATTACGGCGGGTAGTGTGCCCCCCGACCCGGTCAAGCTGTTGTCGTCCCAGCGGATGCAACAGTTGATGCTAGACCTGGAACAGGAATTTGATCTGATTATTTACGATGCGCCCCCCCTAGTGGGCTTGGCCGATACCACCCTGATCGCCCCCCATACGGACGGTTTAATTTTGGTCTCCCGCCTCAACCGCTGCGATCGCGATATTCTTAGCCACGTCATCGAAAATATTCGCTTTTCTAAACTGCCCGTGCTGGGCTTCTTAGCCAACGGCGTCCTACCCGATGGCCAGGGCTACAAATACTACGGCTACGGCTACGACAGCTCCCCCGACCCTGAGCCCGCTAACCATAACGGTGCCGCTGGCGGTGCCGCCAGCGGCCTCAGCGTCAGCGATTTTTTCAAATCCCGCTAACCCTGTTAAAAATAGTCCAGTAGGGGCACACCCTTGTGGTTGCCCTCCGATCTGTGAGTCATTGGCGATAACTGGTTCCCCTTGATAAGGCTACCGTGTATACACATCTCGGACTAAAGCCCAAAATCCTGCATTTGCCCCCCTTAGTCCCCCCAATTCTGGGGGGACTAAGGGGGGCAAAGTCCCCCAGAATTGGGGGATTTAGGGGGCCTTCAGAAGCTAAGCGGTTTTTCGATGACTTATGTGTACACCGTAGCTTGTCAAGGGGAGGACGTTTCTTTGTCCTGTTTGGAATTCTGTGTATATAAGAATTCTCTCTCTTCGCCCCACCCCACTTCTTCACCATTTCACATTTGTTCCGATCTCCCTACAAAAACAACAATCTTCTCCTGTACGGAAAATAGAAATCTCCCCATGGAGTACTCTCCTAGGGTGCCGAAAACAATCCATTGCTCTGGCCTACGAACGTTTCCAGGACTGTCCTGAAGGCCGGATTATCCGGATTGTTACTGATTTTTTTGAAAACTAGGCAGGAAGAGCCTTTAGGCGATTTTTCGATTGCTTTACAAATAGCCGTTTGTCTACATCAAGGCTTGATATTCAGCCCCAAAAACCGTGCAAAGCGCGTAAAGCTAAGTGGATTTCCGGATTGATCGCGATCGCAATCGCAGTTTGCTAAAGGACCCATACAACGTCCGTATGCTCATAACGTCCCCTGGGGCGTGCGCTGTGCCTAGTTTTCTATTGATAATGCCTACAGGTTTAATGTCAATGACTGAGTTTGTCAATTTTTCCACCGTAGTTCGCGCTGTGGTTGGCGCCGGATTCGCTGTAGGTACCATCGTGGGTAGTGCACAGATCACCCAGGCGGCGCTACCCAACTTGCCAGGGGCAGACCTCTCCCCCGTCTCCGTCCTCGACGAAAGCTATTTGCTCGGTCCCGGCGACCTGATCACCATCGATATATTTAACGTTCCAGAATATAGCGGTGAACAACGGGTGCTGGCCAACGGCAATGTCAATTTGCCCGTGGTCGGTCAAGTGTCGGTCAATGGCCTCACCCTGGCCCAAGCAGAATCGGCGATCAGCGCCAAATATAGCCGCGAAGTGCGCTATCCCCAAATCACCGTTAATCTACTCAACCCCCGGCAGCTGCGGGTGGCCGTCACCGGCGAAATCCACGCGCCGGGGCTATATACCCTGGACGCGGGGCAGCGGGGCCAGTTCCCCAGCCTAATTGAAGCCATCCGGCTGGCCGGGGGCATTACCCAGGCGGCGGACCTGCGCCGGGTAGAAATTCAACGCCGCACCGAAAATGGCAGCACCCAGCGGGTGGTTAGCAATCTGTCGGCCCTGCTGGGTCGCGGCGACCTCAGCCAAGATTTTCCGTTGCGCGATGGCGACTCCATTGTCATCTCCCAAATGGAAGAGATTGACCTGGAAGCCTCTCGACAAATCGCCCTGTCCAACATTTCCACCGATGAACAGGAGGCCATTAGTGTGGCCATTGTGGGGGAAGTGTTCCGACCAGGCACCTACAACTATGCCTCCCGGCCCACCTCTAGCCAGTCGGCGGTGGGGGACAATGCCAACGTAAACAGTGTGCAACAGCCGGGCCGACTGACCGTCACCCGCGCCCTACAGCTGGCGGGGGGGGTGAAACCCATGGCCGACCTGCGCCAATTGCAGGTAAAACGCACCATGCGGTCTGGCGAGACGCGCATTATCGACCTCAACCTGTGGCAGCTGGTGGAAGCCGGAGACCGGGGCCAGGACCTGATTTTGCAAGAGGGCGACACCATTTTGGTGCCCACCGACTTCAATGCCTCCCCCGACCAAATTAGTATTCTCACCGCCACTAACCTGTCGCCAGATGCCATTGCCGTTAACGTGGTGGGCGAAGTGGAAGCCCCCGGCCCGGTGGCTGTGGACGCCAACACCACCCTCAACCAGGCCGTACTAGCCGCGGGGGGCTTTAACAACCGAGCCAAGGAAACCGTCGCCTTGATTCGGCTCAATGCCGACGGCACCGTCACCCAGCGCGCCATTGATGTCAATTTGGCCCAGGGCCTAGACGATGAGAAAAATCCGATTTTGCAACACAACGACATTGTTGTGGTAGACCCCAATGCCAGGGCCCGACTGGCGGACGGCGTCAGCAGCATCCTGGGACCCTTCCTGCAGATTTTGCCATTCCGCAATCTTTTTTAATACTCAAAAAACAAGTAACGACCCCACTTTTTAACCCACTTAGAACTCCAGTTTATTTTTGAAATCGTCCTATGGATACTTTTGCTTCCGCCAATGGTGCGCCCCCTCAAGGTTTAACCTCCACGCCCCAGCTACCCCAAATGCCCTGGGCCAAGGATGAGGACGAGCTGGATCTAGCCCAGTTACTAACGGTGCTGCGGCGACGCTCCCTGATGATTACCGGGGTGGCCGCAGGTGTGCTGGGCACAGTGATGTTCAATACCCTGCGCCAGGAGCCGGTGTATGAGGGCAATTTCGAAGTTCTGGTGGAACCGGTGAATGCGGAGGACAACCTGTCGGACCTTAGCGGCCTGTTGGCGGAAGCGGCCCCCACTAAGGGGTCGGGCCTCGACTATGAAACCCAGGTGCAGGTGCTGCGCAGCCCTGAGCTGATCGACCAGGTGCTAGAGGAACTGAAGGCGGTCGATCCAGAATTAGACTACGAAAACCTGCTAAAAAATCTCACCATTCGCCGGGTGGGGGAAACCAAAATTATTGAGGTCAGCTATCGGGGCACCGATCCGGTAAAAATCCAGGCCACCCTGGATGCCCTCTCGGCGGTGTACCTAAAATATAGTTTGGACGAACGCCAGACCAACCTGCGCCAGGGGATTCAGTTTGTCGATCGCCAGCTGCCCGAACTCAAGGGCCGGGTGGATGAGCTGCAAGGACAGCTAGAACGGTTTCGCCAAACCTACAACTTTATTGACCCCACCACCCAAAATCAACGGATTACGGCCCAGGCCCAGCAGCTTAGCACCCAGCGCCTGGAGGTGGACCGCCAGCTAGCGGAAGCGCGGGCCAGCTACGACTTGCTCTTGGCCTCTGGCGGTGGCGAGGTGGCCCTGCAAACGGCACCGGTTTACCAAAGCCTGATTCAACAACTGCGCCAGGTGGAAACGGAAATTGCCACGGAACTCACCCGGTTTCAGCCCGGTAGCCTGAGGATTCAGGTGCTAGAGGAGCAGCGCCAGCGGATGATGCCGGTGATTGAGGCGGAGGCCCAGCGGGTGGTCAACGCCCGCTACACCGAGGCGGAAAACACCATTCAAATTTTAGAAACTCAAAACCAAACCATTGCCGCCGCCGAAGCCCAGTTGCAAAATACCCTCACCCAGCTCCCCACCCTGGCCCGCCAGTACAGCGACCTACAGCGGGAGCTAGACATTGCGGTAGGTGCCCTGGGGCGCTTTTTGGAAACCCGCGAAACCTTACAAATTGAAGCGGCCCAAACGGAGATTCCGTGGGAGGTCATCGAGGCCCCCAACCAGCCCGAGGTGCCCATTTCCCCCAATGCGAAGCGCAGTTTGGTGCTGGGTATTGTGGCCAGTTTGTTGGTCAGTGTGGGGGCCGCCCTGCTGCTCGAAAAATTAGACACGGTGTGTCGCACCGTCGACGAACTCAAAGGGTTGGTCAAACTGCCCCTGTTGGGCACCATCCCCTACCAGTCCGAATTTGACGATTCGGATAGGCAAAAGGCAGGCGGCATGGGCCAGTGGCTGCAGCGTCGCATGGGCAAGCAAGATATGATGACCGCCGATGGCTACTACGGCTACGGTGGCTCCCAGTTCCTGGAGTCCATGCGGCTGTTGCAAACGAACCTGATGTTGATGGGGGCCGACCGGCCAATCCAGTCCATTATCATGAGTTCCGCCATGCCCGGTGAAGGCAAATCCACCGTTGCCCGCCACCTGGCCCAAACGGCGGCCACCATGGGCAAGCGGGTGTTGCTGGTGGATACCGACCTGCGGCGACCCACGGTGCACCATCGCCTAGGCATTCGCAATGGCAAGGGTCTGAGCGATCTGTTGTCGGGCAATGCCAGCGCCGGCGATGTGCTACAAAAGGCGATGCCCTTTGTGCACTTCTATGCCATCACCGCAGGCACCATGCCCCCCGACCCGGTCAAGCTATTGTCCTCAAAGCGCATGCGGTTGCTGATGCGCCGCTTAGAAAAAGACTTTGACCTGATTGTTTACGATGCGCCACCGCTGGTGGGACTCGCCGACGCCACCCTGATCGCCCCCCACACCGATGGTTTGATCTTGGTATCCCGAGTCAATACCTGCGATCGCAACGTCCTCAACCATGCCATGGACAACATCAGCTTCACCAACATTCCAGTCCTCGGCCTAGTGGCCAACGGCGTAGCCGCCAAGGGCCGGGGCTACAAATACTATTCCTCCTACGGCTACGATTCCAAGCCAGGGCTCCCCGCCTCTGACGTCGAACCCATCATGGAGGAACACCCCAAAGCCCTAGCGGCAGCCAGCAACGGCAACGGCGGCGGTCTAAGCATCGCCGACTTTATGAAAGTCGGCAAAGATAACTAGAAAAAGAGAATGCGAAATGCAGAATGCGGAGTTCGAAACTCTCGCAAGCTGAGCGCAGTCAAAACTCTCGCTAGCTGAGCGCAGTCGTTCGCGAAGCGTCTCCGAGGAGATAGCTAAAACCCAACCGATCCCCTCTAACTCTCGCTAGCTGAGCGCAGTCGAAGCTACACCCAACCGATCCCCCCCTAACTCCGCTCAAAGAACACTTCCCCATTCCCCCCCCCTCACTCCATCGGCAGCGACAGCTGCTGATACTTCCCCCCCTCGGCGGGCACCAAATTTCCCATCGCCACCCCCAACAGCCGCACCTCGGGGTGCGGCTCCAAATGATGGGTCAACAGCGCCTGGGCCAAGGGTTCCATATCCGTCGCCCTTTGCATCGGCACATCCACAGTGCGGCTGCGGGTCACCTGGCGATAGTCCGCATACTTAATCTTTACGGTTAAGGTATGCCCCATTTTCTTCGCTTTGATCAACCGAGTTTCCACCTCCGCCACAATGGCCCCCAGGGCGGTGGCCATGGCCCCTACATTGCTCAGATCTTCAGTAAAGCTGCGTTCGGCCCCAACGGATTTGCGAATGCGGTTGGGGTTAACCTGGCGATTGTCCTGGGCATGGGCGATGTGAAAATAATGGCGACCCACCTTGCCAAAGTGTTTTACCAGGTCGGCCTCACCATACTGCTGCAGCTGCGCCCCGGTTTCGATGCCCAGCTGTTTCATTTTGCGGGCGGTGGCGGGGCCAATGCCGTGGAATTTTTCAATGGGGAGATTGGCGATAAAGGCCATGGCGTCCCCCGGCAAAATCACAAACAAACCGTTGGGCTTATTCACATCGGAGGCCATTTTGGCCAAAAACTTGTTAATGGACACCCCCGCCGAGGCGGTTAGCTCTGTGGTGTCGGCAATGCGTTGTTTTATGGCCTTGGCGGTTGCGATCGCAGAGTCACGCCCGGTAACATCCAAATAAGCCTCATCTAAAGACAGGGGCTCCACCAGGTCCGTATAGTCTCGAAAAATAGCCCGAATTTGAGCTGACACCTGCCGGTATACCTCAAAGCGAGGCCGCACAAACACCACATGGGGGCAGCGCTGCACCGCCACCCGAGAGGGCATGGCAGAATGAATGCCATAGCGTCTCGCTTCATAGCTGGCAGCGGCCACCGCACCCCGCTGGTCCGGTCGGCCACCCACCACAATGGGCCGATCTCGATATTCAACATGGTCTCGCTGCTCAATGGACGCATAAAACGCATCCATATCCACATGCAGAATTTTGCGATGCTCCATGGCTGTTCCCAGCGGCTGTGCTCAGCTGATTCAACCCTACTTTACCCGTAGATTGTTGCGGCGACTGTGCCCTTGCCCCAAAAACACGTCGGGGCGCTGCATGCAGCGCCCCGACAAAGATTAACGGTAAAATTTAGCCCTTGCCACAGGACTTAGCGCTTGCTGCAACCACAGGGCTCATCCCAGCGCAGGTGGCCACCGACCCGCACGATAAAATCATCGTAGTCAAAGTCAGTGTTCTCATTGCCCACCAAAACAGAGCCAGAATCTTCCCACCGCAATACCAAGCCACCGTCGATAATGTCCTCTACAGGACCATCAAACTGGGCATAGGTTTGGGGGTTAGGGTTGAGGCTGCTGGTGGAGTACAACGTTCCCGCAGGCTGGCCGTTAAAATAGGACTCTAAATAAAAGGTATAGTCCGTATCGGCGGCAAAGCGAAATTCCCCCAGGGGCATGGGCACCGTCTTGCCAGGGGTGCCGTGGAAATCATCCCGATTTTGGTTGCCCAAATCATCTTGATAGTCCGATGGGGCGTTGACGCTTTGTTGAATGTCCGAACCTTTGACTTCTCCGTAGAGGGGATACTTCTCTCCGGTGTCTAAATTAACAATGCCAAAAACAGACTGATAGCTGCCGTTCGATTCTAAAAATTCAAATTCGACCACGGTGTCCACATCCATGCGGATACCCTGATTTCCAAAGGTTTCTTGGGCAAAAGCAGCCGGTGTGGCCAGGCCAATTACTGCGGCAGCGGCCACAGCCGGGGTGAAAAAGTCAAATGTTCGATTCATGATACGCAGACGAAAATTACTACATGTTTGGCGGGTCCTCGAGGGCAAAAGGACAAATCTGTCGGTGCTAGGGGCTACCACACTCTTTGATTGATCGGCGTAGCGCCACCGCGGGCTTGCCGATACTCGGCAACGACCTCCCTGGCCTCTGCAACTAGCTGGTTAAACTCATTACAGGCCGCACTCACGGGGGGAACGCTGGGGCCTGGAGTCCGAGAAAACCGGCGCACACCCCCGGTGCTTTCGCTAGCACAGGCCTGTCTTGCTTTGTTTAGGTTGGCTTGCAAGTCGTCCTCTGGGTCAAGGTCCAACTCTTCGCCATAGGTGTCGAAAAAGTTTTGGAAATAGTCCACAAAAGTGACCAGGTCGCCATTGACACCGCGGAAAATGGCCTCCCCCAGAATGCCGGTGTTGTCCGACTGGTTGGTGCCGGTGTTGTCCGACTGGTTGGTGCCAGTAATATCGGACATATTAGGTCCGGTAACATCGGACTGGTTCTGGGCATGGGCAACGACGGGCACAAAAGCCGGTGCGATCGCTACCACGCTACCCAACAATAGTTTCCAAAGGTTGTCCGTGGATCGAAACAATTTTAACAATGACATAGTTCTCTCTTGCCTCTCGGGGAGGTGCTAGTTTTTAAGTCAGGGCCAGTTGTTAAATCGGGCCTAAAAAAGAATGAATTGGTAGAACGTAAGTCCCATAGCGCCTGGCTTTGCAAAAGCCTACTCAACGCTAAAACTATGCAAAAACCCCAGATTCAAAACTTGAATGAAAAGCCAGCACCCAGCACAAAGCGCCCACCATCACCAGCTCCGGTAATATCGCGCACCGCTGGCAACAGAACGATGGGCACATCCTTAAACGGAGTAATGGATAGACCCGCCGCCAAATCCTGACCCGTCCATTCCACAATTGCACTCACCGGTTCCGCCACACGCACGGCCATACTGCCGAATACGTTAACGGTGTCACGGTCGGCAAACACATCATCTTCACTGCGGAAGCGGCCAGTGCCGAGTCCAGCGGTGAGCGCCACCCGGCTAAAGGGTTCAGTCACCTTTTTGCGGGTGCGAATAATGTGAGAAACAGACCCGTAAACCGAATCTTCAAAGTCCACCACATCGGCGGTGGTGATAAACCCTTCCCAGCCTAGGGCCACAGACCAATCTTCCGACAGCCGTCTGTGGATCTTGGCATTAAAGCCACCGTCCCCAAAGTCGCGGCTGCCACCAAAGCTAGCGGCGGTGTAAGACAGCTGCACGCCAACATTTTCCCGGGCATCCCCGAGGCCCACACCAAACACCATGGAGCCATCGTCATTATTACCAAATCGAGTCCGGCTTTGATAGCCCGCACCGACAAATGCGGTCCGGTTATCTGCGCCAAAGCCCGATGGGTTAGAAATGGTGATGGCGGGGGCACTGCTGTAGCCGCTGCTTTCCCCCTTGCCTTCTTCCAACAGGTCATCAATGATGCTTGGGTCCACATCACGATTGGGTAGGGGGGGCTCAATCGGTAACTGAGCCGTTTCCATGGCTATGTCTGCTTCAAACGCTATGTCTGCTTCAGACACCATGTCTGTCTCAGACACCATGTCTGCTTCCGACACCACGTCTGCTTCAAACGCGTCTGCCACATATGCGGCATCGGCTGCGGGCTGGGGCAGTACAGATGTTTCGAAGGCTTGTTCAGTGTCCGCACCGGGCGCGGATACCACGGCGATGTCAACCGCTGCATTTTGTTCTAGTTCAGCAGATTCAACTGCGGCACTGTCGTCTAACCAACCAGACCCTTCTGCTTCAGCCGGTTCACCCCACATGGCGACCGTTTCCGGTGCGGGGCTAATGGCGGTGTCAACAGCGGCGTTGTCTGTTGGCACCGCCATTAGCGGAGTGGGATCAACCGAGCTGGCGCTGGCTGGCTGGCTGGCTGGTTCACCGGCTGGTTCAATGACAATGCTGGTGGGTGTTGCACCAGGAATAATCTCAGCTTCCGCCGTATTCCTTGCTGCTAGCAGGTTACTATTCGCAGATGCATCACGATTAGAGGTTTCCAGCAGCCTCTGTAGTTTATCGGATGAGTTGTTGTTGGGCTCTGTTACAGGTGCCACTACATTGTTCGGCATAGCGACACTGGGCGCACTTGTCCGCGCCACAAAGGCGGGTTCGCTATCGCTAGCTGGGTTGATTGTTGCAGAGTGGGCACTAATGGCAGCCCCATCCTCCAATGGCTGATTAACATCGGCGTTGTTGAGATCGCCGGCATCAGACTGAGGCTCCCCATCAGGCAGAGACTCTGCTGCATAAACTGGGTCTATACTTGCAGCGCCATAGGAAGCGGCAAGCAGGGTTAAGCATCCGAGTAGGGTTGGATTAAGGGGCTTGGGCACGGTTTTGTGGAAGGGTAGTGAACGATTGTTGAAATCCGGTAGATGCCCCGTCTTGAACCGGCCTATGCCGATTCTCGCTATAAATATGTGTTCAGCCATAAAGCCTGGCAATCTGCTGCTGACTTAGCAGCGGCAATGTCTGTAAAACTGACTAGTCACCTAGGCGAAACAGATGCCATCATGCTGTGGGCCAGCAATGCCCTTTGAAAAATATCAACGGTGATTGCCTAAGGGCTTGTTAAAAAATAAAATCATGGCCTTGTTCCTTACAATCATGGCTTAACAAGCCTTGTCGGATTAAACCGTGAAGTAGTTTCTTAACAGCGCCTAAGACTATGCTTTAATTTAGCAACAGTATTTTCTTTGAACTTTCCAGACCTATTCCATAGACTTCGGGATAGTTCAAAAAAATCTTGTGTGAAAATACGTAAATTGTCTTATACCTGCCCTTTTCACAGAAATCAGAACGGGTCAGCATAATTCTCAAAAAACTGGTACGAAGACACATAAAGGCGCCGTCAATGTGGTCTCCCATGTCAGGAAAAGCGCTTTAGTTGTTGCTAACAATACAGCAACTATTGTTGCTATGCATGATGGACTTATAAACCGTCCGTAACAACAATCTTTAATGGGGCGCTAGAGCCTTGAACGTAAACCGTTTGGCCGGTTGAATGTCATGGAATAAAGGTTTTTATAAATCGTCATAAACAAAGCGCAGGAGAGAAAAAATCTCTCCTGCGCTCTATAAATATAGGTTGTTTGAACCTAAAATCTTTCCCTATTCATCAGAGGCATTACACGTAATGCCCCTAACGCCCATATAAGTAGGTGAACTCAATCTTTTATAAGATATAAGCAAGCTGTTAAACTGCTTGGGCTCTGCCCCCAAACCCCCAATTTGGGGGGCTTTGAGTCTGGCATCCCCCAGAAGATAGCCCAAGGGGCATTCAAGAAAGGGGGATGGGATGGGGCCTCGATATCTGAAAATTAATGAGGATCACCTACTTACCGTTTGCCCTATACCTTCTTGAGCCAGCTAAACATGGCGCGCAGGTCCTTACCCACTTCTTCAATGGGGTGCTCGGCTTCGCGACGGCGAATGGCGTTAAAGCCGGGGTTGCCCGCCTGACTTTCTAGCACAAATTCCCGGGCAAACTGACCGGTTTGAATTTCCTTCAGGATCTGCTTCATTTCCTTCTTGGTGTCCTCGGTGATGATGCGAGGGCCGCGGGTGTAGTCACCATACTCAGCGGTGTTGGAAATGCTATAGCGCATGTTGGCCAGGCCACCTTCGACCACCAGATCAACAATCAGCTTTACTTCGTGCAAACATTCAAAGTAAGCAAGCTCGGGCTGGTATCCAGCTTCGATCAGGGTTTCAAAACCGGCCTTGATCAATTCGCTGAGGCCACCGCACAGGACTACCTGCTCACCAAAGAGGTCAGTTTCAGTTTCTTCGCGGAAGGTGGTTTCGAGGATGCCGGCGCGGGTGCCGCCGATGCCTTTGGCGTAGGCCATGGCCATGTCGCGGGCTTTACCCGATGCATCTTGGTAGACGGCAAATAGTGCGGGCACCCCCTGGCCCTGTTCGTAGGTGCGTCGAACCAGGTGGCCAGGCCCCTTGGGCGCAATCATAACGACGTCCACCTCTTCGGGGGGAACGATTTGGGCAAAGTTGATGTTAAATCCGTGGGCAAAGGCCAGGACATTACCCGCTTTGAGGTTGGGGGCAATGCTGTCTTTATATACGGTCTTTTGTACTTCGTCGGGCAGCAGAATCATGATCATGTCTGCTGCGGCTGCGGCTTCGGCGACGGGTTTTACGGTCAGTCCTTCGGCTTCAGCTTTGGCGGTGGAGCGACTGCCTTCATATAGGCCCACAACGACGTTGACGCCGCTGTCTTTTAGGTTCAGGGCATGGGCATGCCCCTGGGAACCGTAACCGATGATGGCAACGGTTTTACCATTGAGTAAATCTAAGTTTGCGTCGCTGTCGTAGTACATCTGGGCCATTATGAAAGCTCTCCTTGATTTATGGCTGAAAATGCCGAACTAAATACCCGGTCCAGCGCCGGACGGGTTGTGCAGCCTTTCATCCTACCAAACCATATGCCGCTGAGGTACGCCGCTGGGGTTTTGGCCATGGCCCCTGGGGTGGGTCTGGCCCGATGGGGAAGATTGCGATCGCAAAAAAACCTGGTAGGTTAACGGACAGAACCTACCAGGTTTATAGCTACAGGCGACAATCACAGGCCACCCATGGCTATGGTTGAAGTGTTAGCCTATGCCATCAAACGACGACGGATGAACATGCCACCCATGGCTACTAGACCTAGTAGTGCACCGGGCTCAGGAGTCTCAGCCGCATCGGTACCTTCTTCAAAGTCAAAGGACTCGTCGCTGAAGCGGAAGGAATAGTTATCGGTTTCGAAACCGCCACCACCTTCTTGGGTGATTTTGATGCGGTTAAACAGACCGTCGGTCTCGTTCGCATAGAAGTGGACAAAACCGTTGTACTCATTATTTTGGTGAGCGGCTTGGGTGGGCAGCTTAGAGTCGCTAGAGCCAAACACATTGTTGTAGTCAAACAGACCCAGGCTAGTTTCAGCGCCGCTGTCGTCAACCTGCAAGAACTCAAACTTGTTCGAGGAACTCAATGCGCCCCAGTTCATGCCGAAGTAGTTGAGGCTATCGGCCAAATCAACGGTGACGGAATTGCCCTGGAATACGGCCAAATAGTCAGAGGTATTTTTCTCTGCATTGGCGCCTGTGGGTGCCCAGCGGTCACTCTTGATGTCTGTTCTGCTCTGGCCTAGGGCCTTATCAAAGTTAAATACCACGGACTCATTGCCGAAGGTGAATGCATTGCTCTTACCTTCAACCGCTTTCCGTAGGCTGGAGTCGTTAAAGTCGATATTAGTTGTGCCGTCGTTGTAGTAGAAATCGGAATAGGCACCCAGGGAACCGTTAGCATCGTTGGTTAGGTTAATGCCCTTGGTTACCTTAGCTGTGATGCTGTCGATGGTGAACTCACTAAAGATAGGAAGTACTTCATCATCGTTTGCTTGAGCGACCGGTGCAAAAGCAAAAGGTGCCGTCATTGCAACAGCTGCAGCCAATAGGATGTGACGATTTAGTTTCATGGTTGAACAGTTCTCTTGGATATCTGAGTGAATAGCTTGGCTTGCGTGGTGCAGATGTGATTTCTGCTACAAGGTTGTACTCAGTATCACCAGTGGAAGGCCTACCTATTAACGATGAAACTACTGAAAATAGAGGGCTTGGCTCCTAGTTGATTTTTCTTGGATTGATTTAGATTTGACACATCTTCTGGATTTTTTTCAGTAAATATATGCAGGCGATAGTATCCCCAACCCCTCGCAATGTAAATCTCGCTGAGATTGGCTAGGCCGATTGCAGTAGTTATCTAGCCGATTGTTGCCAGCAGAGCCTAAGGGCAGGCCAGGCAAAGGGGCGTGGGATATACAAAATTTATGCTGGCTTTCAGCACAAAAAAGCTGACCGGCCCTAGGACCGGTCAGCACTTAAAAAACGGATTGGGCCGAGTGAAAAGAAGACCCGAGTAGGGCCGATTTTCCCTAGACAACCGGCATCTTTTCATGCCACGGGGTGGCACTTTCATAGGCGGAGGCCACCTCAAACAGGGTGTCTTCCCTCAGCACGTTACCGATCAGTTGCATGCCAATGGGCATGCCCCCCTGGTCAAATCCGCAGGGCAAACTGATGCCGGGGAGTCCGGCCAGGTTGACGGTAATGGTCATCAGGTCAGATAGATACATGCTCAACGGATCGTTGACCTTTTCCCCGGCTTTAAAGGCGGTGCTGGGTACCGTGGGCGTCATCAGCACATCCACATCTTTAAAGGCGGCTTCGAAGTCTTGCTTAATTAACGTCCGCACTTTCTGGGCCTGGAGATAGTAGGCGTCGTAGTACCCGGCGGAGAGGGCATAGGTGCCGATCATGATGCGGCGCTTTACTTCAGGGCCAAAGCCTTCCGCCCGAGTTTTTTTGTACATGGACAGTAGGTTGTCTGTTTCCGTGCGCATGCCGTAGCGCACACCGTCATAGCGGGCCAGATTGGAAGACGCTTCCGAGGGGGCAATGATGTAATAGGTGGGTAGACCATATTTAAAGCTGGGGCAGGAGATTTCGACAACCTCGGCACCCAGTTCTTTAATTTGGGCGATGGCGGCATCCATGGCCTTGGCCACGTCACTGTCTAGGCCTTCGCCAAAGGTTTCTTTTACCAGCCCAATGCGCTTGCCCTTGAGGTCGGTTTTGAGGTGCTTAGTATAGTCGGGAATATCCACCTTGAGGCTGGTGGAGTCTTTGTTGTCGTAGCCTGCGATCGCGCTGAGCAAAATCGCAGAATCCTCAACGGTGCGGCTAAAGGGGCCAATTTGGTCCAACGATGAGGCGAATGCCACGAGGCCATAGCGCGACACTAAACCATAGGTGGGTTTGAGCCCGACCACGCCACAGTAGGCGGCGGGTTGGCGAATCGAGCCGCCGGTATCGGAACCGAGGGAAATGGGGGCCTGGTCTGCGGCTACGGCGGCAGCCGAACCACCGGAAGAGCCACCGGGTACCCGGTCCGTATCCCACGGGTTAGCGGTGAGCTGATAGGCGGAGTTTTCGGTGGAGCTGCCCATGGCAAACTCATCCATGTTGGTTTTGCCTAGGAAAATCGCCCCCGCATCCGCCAACCGCTGGGTGACCGTCGATTCATAGGGGGGGATAAACCCAGCCAAAATTTTGGAGGCACAGGTGGTGCGAATGCCTTTGGTGCAAAGATTATCTTTTAAGGCGATGGGAATCCCAGCCAGGGGACCCAAGGGCGTGCCCGCTGCGATCGCTGCATCCACCTGCTTTGCTTGGTCTAGGGCCTTGTCTGCGGTTACGGCCAAAAAACTTTGTAGTTTGGGCTCTAGCGTCTGTAACCGATCTAAATATTCTTGGGTGATTTCAACCGCAGTACGCTCTTTTCCAGTGAGCTGTTGCTGCAACTTGCGGATGACTGACATTCTGACTCCTCAGTAGCCTAGCGATTCCAAGCTAACAGTATAGGCGGGAATGGCGGGAATGAAACCAGCACTGTTTATGCTTTTCTGAGTAGCTAATCCAGGTGCTCCGGCGATGGCAATACGGCCATGGATGCCAAGGACGCATCAAACATTTTTAGGAAATATCTTGGGGAAATGTGTAGATGAGTACAATTTTTCCTATTATTTTTCTATTAAGTTTTTAATCAATGGGGAACTGTTTTAATAAACCTGCCCTAACAGTTTTGTTTCCCCAGTAACTTCCTGAACTTTTTCTATGGATTAAGCGGCCCCCGCTTAGTCGCCAGCTTCTGCATACTATTGTCACATATGCCGCAGCAACGTTATTCCGGTGCATCCGCTCACTATGTTCCTTTTTCAATCCCCTGCTAAACCTATTTGGCGTCAGACCTGGTTGCGGTTTTGCGTTATGTCAGGGAGTTTGGCTGGTTTGGCTGCCCTGGTGCTGCCCCAGCTGCCAGCGTCATGGTCAAAAACTCTCAGGGCCCAGGTGGCGGCCCAGCCTACTTTAATTTCTTCGGCCCTCCCCCCGGGCTCTGATGCGGTGCCAAACGTGGTCGCTGAGCCAAGGCCAGCCCCCATTGATAGTGTGGTGCGCCCCTATTTGGCCATGAGCCAACTGAGCTACAGTTTGACCGAGCATGTATTGGCAAAGCACCAGGCGGCTGTGCGCTACAAGCAGGCGGTTGCGATCGCTCAGCAAGCCCTGAATTTGCGACAGCAGGGTAACAGTGTGGAGTTAAAACGCCAGGAAATCGCCCTCTGGCAAGATGCGGTCAGTGCCCTGGGCACTATCCCCAGCGACACCCCTGAGTATGTGCAGGCCCAGGCAAAAATCAAGGAATATAGCACCATTGCCACCGTGGTCAACCGCTACCTCGAACGGCAACAGTCTGCCTTTTTAAAGCCCATTGCCGCCGCCGGGGGCAATGGGAGCGCGGTGCGCATTGGGCTTTGCCAGCTGGGCACCACCGAATGTCGTTCTTTCCAGGGCAATGTGCCCCCGGTCAGTTTGGCCAGTTTAGTCAAGCTCCCCCTCGCCGTGGCCCTGATGCATCAGGTCACCAATGCAAAGGCCAGTCTCGATGAGCTGATCTATATTGATCCCGCCAACTTTACTGAAAATGCCCAGGGGGCCAAAATTTTTGTCGAGAAAACCTACACCCTGCGGGAGGTGATGGTGCGCATGATTACGGAGAGCAATAATATTGCCACCAATCAGCTAATCGACTACATGGGCTACGACGCCATCAATGCGGCCCTAAAAGCAGAAGGGTTTACGGGCACCAGCGTGGGGCATAAGTTGGTGGGCAGTAAAACCTTCCCTAAGACCATGGGCGCCGGCCTGAATCGCAGCACCGCTGATGAGCTCACCCAGATGATGATGCGCATCTACAGCTTTACCAAAGACAGTGA
Source organism: Leptothoe kymatousa TAU-MAC 1615 (assembly GCF_018739865.1). Taxonomy (GTDB): domain Bacteria; phylum Cyanobacteriota; class Cyanobacteriia; order Phormidesmidales; family Phormidesmidaceae; genus Leptothoe; species Leptothoe kymatousa. The sequence continues at coordinate 122,347 of NZ_JADOER010000008.1, forward strand.
TGAAGAGATTCTCAACGCGCTGGTGGGGCAGTACGATCTCGATTTTGGCTATCGGGCCTTGGTTAAGGAAAAGCCCAATATTTTTTGGATTGGGGAAAAAACGGGCCAAAATTCTCGCGTCATTGGCAGCACCGTTGCCTTTAAGGTGGGCGATGAACGCTATGTGATGACCGTCACCATTGATAAAAGTAAGAGCCAGGGGAGATTGCGGCAAATTATTCGGGATGTTGCTCGCCACGTGCTAGACCACGGTCCGCTGGATCAATCATCCACGGCTCCTAAAATCGCCCGTAATTTCTAACCCGTTTATCGTTTAGTTAAACCCGGATTAAGCATTAGCCTCCCCATCCATGGAAGCGGTCTCTATGGATTCGGTTTTGTGGGTTTAAATCCGTGGGATGATGGTCTTTTTTTTATAGATAGGAAAAGGCGTATTTATTATTAGAAATTAGTAGAAAAAACGAGTTGCCCCATGCATATGTTTGGTCTCTTATTGACGTGACACTTGCCAAAAAATATGCATGTTCTTTCTAGCAATGGTGTTCTTTTCTAAACACAGGGTTCCCTTGTAAAGGGGATTCCCATTTGCTTACCTTATATCGCCCATAGGTTATGTGCACAACCGATCCCATTCATTGAGTATTTCAGGACACAAAGCAAAAATAATTTGTTTCAACCTCTTGTCAAGGATTAGATACACCCTCAAACTAATAATGAATTAAAAAACTGCGCTAGTGAGACGATCCTGTGAAAAGAGTTCTTTCAATTATTCTCGGTGGCGGTGCCGGTACTCGCCTCTACCCTCTAACTAAGTTTCGTGCAAAGCCCGCAGTTCCCCTAGCTGGTAAATATCGATTGATTGATATTCCAGTTAGTAACTGTATTAACTCAGAAATCTTAAAAATCTACGTTCTCACGCAGTTTAATTCCGCCTCTCTCAATCGTCATATCACCCGCGCTTACAACTTTTCCCAGTTTAGCGATGGCTTTGTGGAGGTGTTAGCCGCCCAGCAAACCCCGGAGAGCCCCAGCTGGTTCCAGGGCACCGCCGACGCGGTGCGCAAGTACCTGTGGCTGTTTGAGAGCTGGGATGTGGATGAGGTGATCATCCTGTCCGGGGACCACCTATATCGCATGGACTACGGCCTATTTGTTGAGCGTCACCGCCAGACCGGGGCAGACATTACCCTGTCGGTGGTGCCCGTGGGTTACAAGGTGGCCCCAAGCTTTGGCCTGATGAAAATCGATGGGTCTGGTCGCGTCGTAGACTTCCACGAGAAACCCAAGGGTGACGATCTAGAGGCGATGAAGGTGGACACGACCACCCTGGGGCTGAGCCCCGAGCAAGCGAAGGATAATCCCTTTATTGCGTCCATGGGCATTTACGTCTTTAAAAAGCAGACGCTGATCGATCTATTGCGTCGCTCCCCCGAACAGACGGACTTTGGTAAGGAAATTATTCCTGGGTCTGCCCGTGACTACAACGTTCAGGCCTATCTATTTGATGGCTATTGGGAAGACATTGGGACCATTGAGGCGTTTTTCAATGCCAACCTAGCCCTCACCCAGCAGCCCCATCCCCCCTTTAGCTTCTACGAAGAGAACGCCCCCATCTATACCCGGGCCCGCTACTTGCCCCCCAGTAAGGTGTGGAACTCTAAAATTACTGAGTCAATTGTGGGTGATGGCTGCATTCTCAAGGAGTGCAGTATCCACCGTACGGTGATCGGTTTGCGCCAGCGCATTGGGGCCAACTGCGAAATTGAAGATGCCTTGTTAATGGGGGCGGACTACTATGAGTCGTCTTCCGAGGGGCAGCAGCACCTTACCCGTGGCAAAATTCCGGTGGGGATTGGCGAAGGTACCATTATTAAGCAGGCCATTGTGGACAAAAATGCCCGCATTGGTCGCAATGTGAAAATTGTGAATAAGGAAAATATCCAGGAAGCTGAACGGGAAGATCTAGGCTTCTACATTCGCAGCGGTATTGTTGTGGTGCTTAAGAATGCTGTAATTCCTGACGGCATGATTATTTAAGGCCTTGGGGTGGCTCCGCTCACCGGCGGTGTTGCCTAATTATTTATGTTTACGCCAAAGGGCTTCCAACATTGGAAGCCCTTTGGCGTAAATGCGGTTCCTAAAGCTTGGGTTTATTCTGGAGGTAAGGCACCGGATTGTTGTTTTTGCTCTGGGGTGGCGTTGTTTCCTGTTCCATCTCACCTCTATTGACCTATGGATTTTGGCGAAAGTTTTCAAATGGCTGTGAAAACGCTGGCTGCCAGCAAACTTCGCAGTGGACTAACCATGCTGGGCATCATCATTGGCAATGCATCGGTTATTTCCATGGTGGGTCTGGGGGAAGGGGGGCGGCTTTATATCAATCAGCAGTTGCAAAGCTTGGGACCCAATATTTTGTTTATTGTGCCGGGCAACCGAGAGACGCGACGGCTAGGGGGCTTAGAAACGTCTCGCAACCTGGTGTTAGCCGATGCCGAAGCCATTGCCCAACAGGTTCCCTCTGTGGTGGATGTGGCGGCTGAGAATACGACACCGGGGCTGATCACCTTTCTCAATCGCAATGCCAATGCCAGTGTGATTGGTACAAATCCGGCATTTATTACGGTGCGCAACTTCACCACGGACCAAGGGCGGTTCCTGGGGGATTTGGACATGCAGCGGAATAGTGCTGTGGCGGTGTTGGGCAATGCCCTGGCGGAACGATTGTTTGAGGACCAAGTGGCCCTAGGCCAGTCTATTCGCGTTAATAATGTCACCTTTGAGGTGGTGGGGGTGCTGGCGGTCCAGGGGTCAAACCTGGGGGTAAATTATGATGATGCGGTGATAATTCCCATTACGACCCAGGCGAGTCGCCTGGTGGGACGCACCTCTCCCTTTGGCATTGAGGTGAGTTTTATCTCGGCGACGGCGCGGGATTCGGAGAGTTTGCAAACGGCGGAATTTCAGGTGACCAATCTGTTGCGTTTGCGCCACGGCATTGTGGACCCGGCGGAAGATGACTTTTTTATTCAAAACCAGGATACGTTGCTGAGTATTGCCGATACGATTACGGGGGCGTTGACCCTGATGCTGGCTGCGATCGCAAGCATTTCCTTGCTAGTGGGGGGCATTGGCATCATGAACATCATGTTGGTATCGGTGCGGGAGCGGACCCAAGAAATTGGCCTGCGTAAGGCCATTGGCGCGTCCCAACAAGATATTCTCCTCCAGTTTTTAATCGAGGCCGTCATTCTCTCTGCCGCCGGTGGCGTCATCGGCACCCTTGTGGGCGTCAGCGGCATTAGTTTACTGAGTTTGCTCACCCCGTTTGAAGCCACCGCCTCCGGCGCGGCGATTGTCCTGGCGGTGGGGGTGTCGGGCAGCATTGGCTTATTCTTTGGGGTGATTCCCGCTCGCCAGGCGGCCAAGTTAGATCCCATTGTGGCCCTGAGAAGTATTTAAGATAAAACGGTGAGTGGTGAACGGTCCCGTCTGGCACCAGGCGTTGCGGCCACACTTACCCGCGCAGCGCACTCACGCCCCCCTAGCGAGCCTTGGGCTCGGAACTCCCCATGTCTGCCCTAATCACCCTGCAAAACATTGCCAAAGTCTACGGTAGCGACAATACCGAGGTAAAAGCGCTGTGGGATGTCAATCTCACCATCACCCAGGGAGACTATTGCTCCATCATGGGCCCCTCTGGGTCTGGTAAATCCACCGCCATGAATGTGATTGGCTGCCTCGATCGGCCCACCCAGGGCCAATATTTGTTTGATGGCCAGGATGTGGCCCAGCTAGATGACGATGCCCTGGCCATCATTCGTAACCGTAAAATTGGGTTTGTGTTCCAGCAATTTCATTTGTTGCCCCAGCTAAGTGCCTTAGACAATGTGGCCCTACCCATGGTTTACGGTGGTGTGCCCCCGGCAGAGCGCCGCCAGCGAGCGGCCGAGGCCTTGCAGCGGGTGGGGTTAGCCAATCGCCTGACCAATAAACCCAGCCAGCTATCGGGGGGGCAGCAACAGCGGGTGGCCATTGCCCGTGCCATTGTCAATCGTCCCCTCTTGTTGCTGGCGGATGAACCCACCGGGGCATTGGATACCACCACCACCGAAGAAGTGATGGCGATTTTTGCAGAGCTAAATCAGGGCGGCATCACCGTGGTGATGGTGACCCACGAACCCGCTGTGGCCCGGTTAACCCAACGGGTGGTGTGGTTTCGCGATGGCCAGGTGATCCATACCCACATGGATCCCGAAGAGATTAGCTACGGCACGTTGGTGGGCTAGGCCCCGTTGAGAATTTGTGAGAATTTGGTGAAACCTTGACATGGGTTTCACCCCGGCTTCAGTAAAATTACCGGATTTAGATGGTAGGCTAGGACCCATTGCTTTATGTAAATTTCATTAAGAATATTTGAAATTACATAGGGCTCGATTAAGACCGTCTACTATGTGGCGATTTCATTCGCTGGAGCAATTACTCATTTAGGGGAAGTGTCCAATGAACCTAGGTCATCGCTACGGAGTATCACTGTTGTTGGCGTTGAGTCTGGCTGCGTCTAAGCCCGCCTTTGCCCAGGGGAACCGCAATGCAGAGGCCGCCGTGGAACAAGGGGTGATCCATGTGCAGCAAGGGCAGTTAGATGCTGCGATCGCATCTTTTCAAAGCGCCATTGCCCTAGATCCCACCCTGTCGATCGCCCACTACAACCTGGGGTTAGCCTATCGCGAACAGCGCCAGATGCAGTCGGCAGCGGATGCCTTTTGGCAAGCCACCCAGGCCGATCCAAACTTCACCATGGCCTATGTAAATCTAGGGGCTGCCCTATTGGATGGCGGCAATGTTACCCAGGCCGAAAGCTATCTCCAAAGGGCTGTTTCCCTGGAACCGCAGCTGGGGTTGGCCCACTACAACCTGGGCCTGGTCCAGCGCCGTCAAAGTAAGCTGGTGGAAGCCCTAGAGTCCTTCAAGTCAGCGGCTGAATATAGCCCCCAGGCACCGGAAGTACACTATCAAATTGGTTTACTCTACATCCAAGATAGCCAGTTGGAGGGTGCTATCCAAGCCCTAGAAACAGCCGTCAGTATCGATAACAACTACCCAGAAGCCTACTACAGCCTGGGCATTGCCTACCTGGGGAAAGGCTCGCCAGAAACCGCCTTGGGCCATTTTGACCGCTCAATTGCCCTGTTCCCCACCTTTGGCCACGCCTACTATTCCAAAGGCGTTGCCCTGGTTCAGCTGGGGCGTACCGACGAGGCAGAACAGGTGCTACAACAGGCCCTAAATCTGTACATCAACCAAGGACGGGGGGAATGGGTTGCCAATACCCAAGCCCAGTTAGATGGCCTGCGGCCATAGGTGCGGCCGGCCGGTTTAAGCATTAAGAAGGGTGCGGTGAAACACCGCACCCTTTTTTTATATTGGGCTCGTTTTACTGAAAGAAATCTAGTTCAAAGGCTCTGGGTTGGCCACTTTCCAAAAGGGCGAGATTACTTTTTAGCTGTCGCCACACTAGACCCGCACTCAGAAACGTCAGGGGCGCCGCTGTTGCATAGGAGAGCCAGGTAGGCGTACCAAAACATCCTAGACCGGAGGCTAGAAAAATAGCCGTGCCAGCGCAGATACCCATGAATGGCAGCTGAATATTAATCCCCCCCAGCTTTTTCACCACTGCCGTCGAGCGAGTTTTGCGCCATGCCGCCACAATATCTTTGAGCACAGCACTAAAGGCGGCCCCTGAGGTCACTGCAATCAATAGTCCAGCCACCATAAAAAAGTAGGGAGGCGTAAAAAAGTAGTAATAGTTCATGGCTGGGGGATAGGAAGCTTGTAACGTTCTGTTAATTGCCCCATTATACGTGCCGCTAGCGCTGTGTCCCTCTTCTCGCTAGTCTAGTTACTCGAGAGTTTTGCCGTTTAGTTTGGGTGTGCCATGAGCCAAGGGTCCATTGGTGTTGCTGTTGTGGGTACAGGGTTTGGCCAGAAGATCCACATTCCGGGTTTGCAGGCCCACCATCGCACCGATGTGGTGGCGGTGTACCATCGCGATTTATCGAAGGCCCAAGCCATTGCGGCGAGCCATGGCATTCCCCATGCCTGCGACACCATCGAAGCTATTGTGGCCCTACCCCAGGTGCAGGCGGTCAGTGTTGCCACCCCGCCGTTTGCCCACTACGCGATGGCCAAGGTTATTTTGCAGGCGGGCAAACATCTGCTATTAGAAAAACCAACCACCCTCAATGTGCAAGAAGCGGAAACGCTCCAACAGCTGGCCCAACAAAACTCCGTAGCCGCTGTGATGGACTTTGAGTTTCGCTTTATTCCTGCCTGGCAGCGGCTGGCGGAACTGATGCAAGCCGACTACGTTGGCCAAAAACGCCTGATTAAAATTGATTGGATTGCCGGTAGCCGCGCGAATCCGCAACGGGCTTGGAACTGGTATGCCCGCAAGGATCAAGGCGGCGGTGCCCTGGGGTCCATTGGCTCCCACATGTTCGACTATGTGAGCTGGCTATTTGGTCCGGTGAAGCGGCTATCGGCCAACCTCAGCACCACCATCACCCAGCGCCCCGATCCGATCTCCGGTGAGTATAAACCCGTGGATTCTGACGATACTTGCAGCATTTCGTTGGAGCTGGTGGATGGCACCCCTGTGCAAGTGACCCTGAGTGCCGTGGCGTTGGCGGGGCGCGGCCACTGGGTTGAGGTATATGGCGAGCAGGGCACCCTGGTGCTGGGTAATGCTAACCAAAAGGACTATATCCATGGCTTTACCCTGTGCGGTAGCCAGGCCGGTGCCCCGCTGGAACCGTTGGAAATTCCAGAACGGCTGGCCTTTCCCACCCTCTATGACGATGGCCGGTTAGCCCCCTTTATTCGGGTGGTCGACCATTGGGTAGCCTGTATTGAACAACAGCAGTCCCTAGCCCCATCGTTAGCGGAAGGGGTATATTCTCAACTGTTGATGGATTTGACCCATCAAGCCAATGTTCAACAAAATTGGGTGCCTGTTCCCTGAGGGGGAATGAGGATTTAGGGGCTCCGTAGCTATGTCGTCGCAAAAGTTTTCCATTCGTGCTTTGCAAACGGTGAGGCGTTCTCTGCAGCGGCAGCTGGTTTTGCCTGCCTGTGAGCACACCCCCAATGCTGAATCTGCGGGCGATATCCCGGAGCCAGATTCATTGGCGAGTCTGAGTACCTTATTTCGGAAGGGAGGGTTTGCCCATTCGGAAGGGTCTACCCCGAATACCAATGGCCGTTGGTTTATTAGTACGGTGGATGCCAGCGCCGCGCTTAAGCCTTTGCCAGGCATTGCCCTAAAACCTAACTATTGCCTGGTGACCTATCTGTATCGCATCCGCAGGGCCAATGAAAACCATGGGGGGGCGGTCACCTGGGCGATGGCCAATAGATTAAGCACCACCTCCCACCTGGAAGCGGCCTTGGAAGCGGCGGGTGATTATAATACGCCCCCCTACCCCGAGGGGGCGTTATCCAATTACATGACGGCGATTACCGGCGATTTAACGTCGGGTTCGTTTGCGATCGCATCTGTACTTCAGCGAGAACTGCAAGAGTTTGGGCGCTGCGGCAAGTTTTACCGCTGGCACCACCACCGCTTAATTGGGGCTATCCCTAGTAAACGCCAGTGGAAATGGCGCATGGAGCAGCCAAAAAGCCTACTGCCTACGGTACATAAGCTGCCCAATGGCAAAAGAACCGTCGAATTTTATACCTGTAAAGTTGCCCCGCCTATCGGCATCTTTCACCATGTGGATCGCTACGGTGGCAATGGCTATGTGGCTAAGGCCACCAATCATCCGGTCGCCGCTTGCGTCGGCAAAGCCTAAACCGGCATCCGCGATCGCTAGCTAACGCAAAAAGCTGCTCACAAACCACAGCAGAATCATGGTGATAATCCCCACCACCGCATTGATTCGTTCCGCCGATAGCTCAAGGCTGGGTTGACCCACCAAATTAATAAACGCAAGGCCTAGTAGAACCCCGACAAACAAACCGCCGGTGGCAAACCCCAAAGACCGCCAAAACTTACGCTCTTTGCGATTGATAAAGTAAATGGTTGCGGCTACGGCAAACCCTAGGGCCGTTGCTGCGCTATTGGCCGCAAACCAAGCCAGAGCCGACAGCGCTAAAAACACCACAGATGGCCATAAAATATCGTCCCGACTGGGGGTATCTAGCCAGTCTTGGAGCCAGTTTGGCGTTTGGGGCGTGGGCAAAGAAACCCGAGGGGTAGAGGCCGACGATTCTGCGGATTTTTCAGCGAAACGAATTCGATCCGGCACTTTTATTTTGCCTTCCTGGCGCATCCGTAGCCGCTCCATCAGGATGGCGTCATAGGCCGCTTCAATGGCCTCCTTTTGCTTTGGATCATCCTGACATTCATCTATAAGGCGCTTGCGAGCCACCTGCACCTCTTCGAAAGACGATGACTCATCCAATCCCAACGTTTTATAGTTGCTTTCATTCATGTCAACACCTGGTACGTATGGTGGCTATTACGATGGTTTTACAGTGGTGATACAACGTACACCAAAAAAAGTACACCAAAAAAAGAATAGTTCGGCGCGTATCAAGAGACACCATTGCCCATGATACCTATCAGTCTAACTATCCTGGCAAAAAAATAGTCAGTGTGACGGAAATGTCAGATAACTTTTTAGAAGTTTCGTTGTCTACTATAACGTCACCCTGCTGCCGTCCTTATAATGGCTGGAATCATAACAATTGACTACAATTGCAGGGCGTTGCACCCCATGATTTAGTCAAAAATACAGGTAGGTCGCTTAACCTGTCTTCTTTGTCCACCGTATATCTACTATCAGTAAATATACGACGGCCCTATGGGGCTATGCTGGATTGGTTTTAGTCCCATACAACTGAACCCAGATCGTTAGGATGAAATAGTCGCGGTTGGCCCACTCTATTTAACAAAATTTTTTGATAAGGTGTGGAAGCCCTGTAAAACTTCTCTGAAGTTATTGAAAACTTGTGAAATAGGACTTTAGACGTGCCTTTTCGGGCAATCTAACCGCAGTAAGATTTATGTCGTTGTTAATCTATAGAAATAAACAATTTAAGATAGGGACCTTTGTCCGCAAATCTGAGGATTGATTTTTTAGAGATTATCAACGCTAAGTTTATTTTTACGTTTTTTACCTAGACTCGTATTTTTTTGGTGTAAGGATTATGACCACGGCCTCTGCCAAAATTTTAGTTGTAGACGATGACCCAGCCATCCGCAACCTGATCCATCGCTTTTTAGCTAAGCAGACCTACGAAATGGAATCTGCGGAGGATGGGAAACACGCTCTGGCCGTGTTTGAACAGTTCAACCCAGACCTAGTGATTCTTGATGTTAACCTGCCCGATGCCAATGGGTATGACCTGTGCAAAGAGATGCAATCTCGCACGGGTGTATTTGTATTGATGCTGACCAGCCGTACCGATGAATCGGATAAGATTCACGGCTTTAACCAGGGTGCGGATGACTATATTACTAAGCCCTTTAGCCTCGGTGAACTAGAGGTGCGGGTGGGGGCTATTCTCAAGCGTCAGCGTCCGGTAACGGCGGCAGAACAGCAGTGTCTAACCTTTAATTCCCTGGCGATTGACCCCATCCGGCGGGAAGTCACCCTGGAAAGTGAGCTGGTGCCTCTGACGGCCTTAGAATTTGACCTGTTACATTTCTTGGCCAGTCATCCAGGTCGTGTTTGGCGACGCACCGAGTTAATTCAAAAGGTGTGGGATTACGAATATGTTGGCGATCAGCGGGTTGTCGATGTCCACATCGGCCAAATTCGTAAAAAAATTGAGATTGATACCAATCAGCCCACATTAATTCAGACCGTGCGCGGTGTTGGTTATAAGTTTGAACCCCCGTCCACCGCTGTCGAAGCCGTAGAAGGATAAACAGTTGGGCCGTTAAACCACCCGACCGGGGGTTAGCTGAGCTATTTAATTGGGGCTATGGAACTGGGTTCTGTGGCCCCAATTGCTATGGGGAGACGGCGGTCGGTCCTGGTCAGCGGCGATGGCAGGGCCGATTTGGCGACGGTTTTTAATGCCAAATGCGCCTGCCGTACACCCTGGTGCCAAATCGGCAATCCTGTCGGGGCAACCTCTTGTGGATGCCTGCCTATGGAGAGGCGTGGGTCGTGGTGGGGCCTTGGGCCTTTGTGGGGTATGGGGGGGTGCCGCGTAATCCCTCATCGAGCCTAATATTTCGTCTTCACAGACCCCTAGGGCTGTGGGGGCACTCCCTTGGGGATGCCCTGTGATACTGAGCACTATCAGTCAAAATTTGGCCTAGCCCATGGCACCCAGCCATAAAAAAAGCCTCCGCATTGCGGAGGCCTTGGACGTGCACTCAAGGAAATAATTGGTAATGGGCAGATTTAGCTTTCTGCTTTTGGCTTTGCTTTAGCCGTTACCTTGCCTGAGCGATTGGTATTGCGTAGTTTCCAGGCGCTGGATACTACTTGGCTCCAACGGCGCTGTACCCGTTTGGGGGTCCATCCCAGCTGCTGAGCGATGTCTGCATCGGAGGGAATGGCGCGTTTGGGGTCCTGCATTTGCTGTTGTTTTAAGGCCAGTAGATGCTTTTGTTCATCGGTAAGTTTCTCCATGAACATGGTCCACTCTTTGGGGGACAGGCCTAGATTTTTGTCTAGGTCTGCGCCTAACCATTGGTGTACCAATTCCCAGTTGTGGGACTGGGCAAACTTTTCTACGTGGTACTTAAATCGCTGTTGCAGGTAGTCGCGCTGTCGGGGGGTGAGACCAAGCACTTCGTCAATTTCGGAAGCGGCCATATCCTGCAAACGCAAGGCTAAATAGTCGATGCAGGCATGTTGGTCTTGGTCTTCGAGATATTCCACCAGCTCACGGATAATGCGATCGCGCAATACCGCTTCTGCTGGGTCGGTGACATCGGCCACCATCTGTTCCCGAATTTGCTGGAGGGCAGAGGACCGAGAATCGGCATCATCACTTTTCGGTGAGTCAACGGCCATCTCGATATCTACACAGGTTTCAGCGGGCAGACGCTTGGCAAAGCTTTGGGCTCTTAGCACCAGTAGCTGCTGGTTGTAGCAACCGGGCAAGGATATCCGACGCTTGGCGTACTGCTCAGAAAAGGCCATATATTCTGCCAGTTCCAACCGGGTTCTGGGGGTGTAGTCCGCCTCCAGATGGTTTTCGCGGCGAAATGCCTTGAGTACTTCAATGTAGAAGCCTTGGAGAAAGTCTTCTAGCAGGTTGCAGCGACCCTGGAAACCCAGCTGGGTTTTGGCGGGCGCTATGTAGCGGTAAGCGATCGCACTCAGGCGGCTTTGGAGTTCCACTCTGCCCTGGCGAGAACCGAGGCGGTAGTATTCCAAATATTTCTGAATCCGATTTTCCGCTAGGGAGTGCTGCCAGGCATTGACTTCACCAGAAGCCTGAATCCGGTCGCTTTTCCGACAGATTCTTGCCACTTCAATGGCTAGGCGGTTAGCAACCGCATGGACGGTGCGGTTGCTGCCGTTGACCTGCTCTTGAAGCATGGTTACCAAGAAACCAACCAGGGCCTGATCAACAGGACACAGTTCGCCTTCATGGGGGGTGGCAGTTTTGTTCTCAGGGGGCTTAGGAGAATCGCCCGCAGTTGGATGGAGAACGACGTTATTAGTTGAATTACGAGTAGTTAGGTTTAATACTGTAGCGGTAGATTGAGCTTTCATAGTTCCCTTAGTGATGCACGCCCCGTCTAATCGAGGAGCTGTTCAGTTGGCAGTTGGAGCTGTAGGCCTGTCCTTAGTGGACAGTTTCACTGTAAAGGGACTCAATCTGGAATCTAAATACCAGTGTGTCACTATCCAAACCAAATGGACGTAGAGTCTGTTGAAAGACCGGATGCTGCTCGAAAATATAGGGCATCAATAACTCTAAAATACTTGCTGTGTGGTCGTTTGGCAGATGACTCAAATAAAGGGGTAGACACTTGAATCTGTTTAAAGTTGACGTCCTTGACTGTGACAGTTGAGTAGATAGTCTATCTTTTAAGTCTATTTTTATCAGTGTGACAGTTGCAGCAAAATCGATGAATCTCGACGTATCAACAACTATTGATGAGCTGATGGTTAATCTAATAATTCCCTGACGTATTCCACTATTTAATAGCTACGTAAATACGGCAGCCTGTCCGGTGGTTTTACGGCAGACCAGGATGAAGAGTATGTAGAGAAAAATTGCGCTCAGGTGAGAATCTATAAAGCTATGGAAAAGATTGCGTATTTTGATTGCTCAACCGGTATTGCTGGCAATATGTGTCTCGGTGCAATCTTGTCGGCGGGAATGCCACTAAAGGAGTTACTGGCCCAGCTCAAGGGACTCGGTTTAGAGGATGAGTATGAGTTTACAGTTGCTCACGTTAAGCGTCAGGAACAAGCGGCAACTTCAGTCACGATTAAGCTGGGGCATGCCCATGGCCATCGCCATTTGCCGGATATTGAAGCGCTGATTCAACGGGCGAATTTGCCGGATCGGGTGGTGCAGTGGAGTTTGGCTATTTTTCGTGAGCTGGCCGCCGCCGAAGCTGCGGTCCATGGCATTCCAGCGGAGCAGGTGCACTTTCACGAAGTGGGGGCCACCGATGCCCTAATCGATGTGGTGGGTACCTGTTTGGGGCTGCATTGGTTGGGGGTGGATCGCATGGTGTGTTCGCCGCTGCCGGTGGGCGGCGGGACTGTTAAGGCGGCCCATGGGCGTTTGCCTGTCCCGGCACCGGCGGTGTTAGAGCTATTTCGCCGCGCCCAGGTACCTATATATAGCAATGGAATTAATCGGGAATTGGTGACGCCGACGGGGGCTGCGATCGCCACTAGCCTGTGTGAGTCCTTTGGTCCTCCACCGGCTATGGTTCTGCAACAGGTGGGGCTAGGTGCCGGCAGCCACGATTTGCCCATGCCCAATATTTTGCGGCTATGGATTGGTACCGATGCTGCCGCCATCGCCGATCGTTCAAGCAGTGTCCATAATCACCGGGCTGGCCACTCCCCTGGCCACAGCCATTCCGATGGCCACAGCCATTCCGATGGCCACAGCCATTCCGATGGCCACAGCCATTCCGATGGCCACAGCCACGATCATCACCATGACCCGGCTGGCAACACACCTGAGCCGCAACCCGGCTACACAGAATCTGTGGTGGAGCTTCAAACCCAGCTGGACGATCTCACGCCCCAGGCCATTGGCTATCTCTATGACGTTTTATTTCAAGCTGGGGCTTTGGACGTGTTTACCCAAGCCATTGGCATGAAAAAAAATCGCCCAGGCATTCTGCTAACGGTGGTGTGCACCCAGGCCAATCAAGCGGCCTGCCAATCCCGTCTCTTTGCTGAAACCACGACCCTGGGGGTGCGTTGTACCCTGCAGCAGCGCCGTACCCTCTATCGCACATGGCGTTCGGTCAATACCGTGTATGGGGCGGTAGACATTAAAGCCGGGTTGGCCACGCCCCAGGGCCCGGCCCTAAATCTGCAGCCCGAATACGAAACCTGTGCCCAACTGGCCCGTGATCAAGGGGTGGGTTGGAAGCGGGTGCAGTGGGCGGCCATTGCAGCCGCTCAGGCCCTTTACACCCAGCAAGATTGGCCATTGCAGCCGCCAGAACCCCAAGGGACCAAGCCATCGGCTCCTGGGGGTTAACTATGGTCAGGATGCTGAATCGGAGCCCACTGTAGCTCCTGCATTATTTGTGAAAAGATACGATACTCATCCAATGACGCCGTCTCTGCATTATTGGCGGCGGCATGCTGAATATGAACCAAGTTGTACTGCACATCGCTGCCGCAGATAGCTAAAGTAACGCTGTAAATTTCTAGGAAGTGAATAATCCATTGACACTCTTCCCGTGGGAACTGCTCGTAGTAGCGAATTAAATCGGCGATGCGAGCATCCAGGTATGGGTGAGAATTGGGCGAAATCAGAATTAATTTCAGCAGGACAATGGCCAGCGTGAGCGGACGACCATTGGTTAATAACAGCGTGAATAATGAAGAGGGGGTTTCCGCATCTTCCGTCATGAGGCAATCAATCACCCGATTGTTGGTCAGCAACGCCAGGGATGCATCCAGGGGCTTTTGGTCGGACTGGGTGTACAGACTATTTAATTTATTGCCCAGCCTGGTTTCAAGGGTGACTACAAAATCGGTTTTAGTTGCCGAAAACAGCAGGTACTCCATCAGACTAGTTTTGTAGCTGCCATAGGTCAGATCTTGGGTTTGCTCATGGAAAATGCGGGCCAAATTGCGATGGCTAAACATGCCCCGCTTGGCAACCAGGGCCTTAATAACGCGTAGGGCGCTATCGCCCAGCATGGTTGGATTAATCCGCCGATTGGTTTGCACCGGAGCCTTCTGGAAATGGGCCGTATACATGGCCAAGTCGAACTTAAACTTGTCCCGTAGCCGTTGTGACATCACCCTAGCCGCTTCCCGCTGTTCGAGGGGATTGCTGGTATTGATATATTGAGGCGCTAGCAAGTAGGCCGTATACCGTTGCGACCAATGGCGCTCTTCGTTGTTGAATCGATTTTGGACAAATAGGGTTAAGTCTTGAAAGTCGCTGCTGCCGATAAAAGCCCGTAACCACTGGCGCAATCGCTTAATCGATGGCGAAACCGACATCCTCTGAATGGCGGGATCCGCAAACAGCTGAATCAGGTTACGAATCGCTCCATACTCCCGCGCCACTTCCCAGTTATTAATGAGAATGTAGCAAGAACGCTTCAGGGTGTGGTGGAATTCCTCTGAATTATTGGCAAATAAAATTGTGTGGAGAGCGGGGGCCGTGCTGCTGCTGACGGTTTCAGTGTGTTGCAAGAAAAGGGCCTTAAACTCGCCCAGCACATCCTCCGCATGCCAAGTTTTGACGATATCCAGCAGAAAATCATAGATCGTCTGTTGAGCCTGCTGTATGTCTAGATAACGACGTCTGGGGTTAAACGAATCAGAAACTCTATTAACAACCATGCAACTTACTGGTGTATGAGGCCATTTGCCCTGCTAGCAATGGCACCTAAATAGAGGCGGAAATCTAAAACTAAGCTTATGTCTAAACACTCACTTTGTAATAATAAGTCCCCTATCTTGGAAAATATATTTAGTTAGCGGCAGGTCCATAGAAATACGGCTTTCCTGCCCATAGTGAATTTTCAGAAATAAACATGTTGCATATAGGGCCTTCTCAAGCGGCCAGATATGAACATAAATGTCTGTAGCGCGATCAAGAACTCTGGATAAATGGCCAGGTGCTGTATGAAACAACAGACAAACTATACCTAGTTTAACCAGATGATTGACCAAAAAAAGAATTAAGAATGGGGGCGGAGGGACTTGAACCCTCACGACCGTTTAAGGTCAGCGGATTTTCACCCTCCCACAGCTTTCGCTGTTGCCACGCTCAGCGGGCTTTGAGGATTGGACCCTCCCTTTACCCTCGACTTTACGTTAGGGTAGCTCCCGTCGGGCCTCTGCACCTTCCGCCTGGGCTTACTAGCGTTCAAGCGGCTTGGCTCAGGATTGCCTTATCTATATAGACTTAGGTTTCCCTGAGTTTGAGAGCTTACACTTAGCAGATTTCTCCACTAAGGCTCAGTTTTCTAAGTCCGCAGCGTCTACCATTCCGCCACGCCCCCTTAGTTAGAGCTATTGAATAGTAGCAGTAAATGACGTAATTGCTCACAAATGCTACAAATTCAAAACTCCTGTTTAATTCCACCACCAACTGGTATTCCGCGCAACCCTCTGAATACCATGCGTCTGTTCGATTATCTAGGCGACGTTCGGGCCGCTAGATGCATCCCGCCGGAGTCGTAATCGACGTGGGCTGAGCGAGCTATGCATCCGTCGATTGCTATATGATGACTAACGGTATGTGTGAAATATGTCCACAACGCTGAGGGGCTATGGATAACCTTGATATTTCTCTTTTAATGACGCTGGCTACCTATGGGGGCTTGGCCGGCCTCTATTTGTTAGTGGTGCCGGCGGTGCTGCTGTTTTATCTAAAGCAGCGGTGGAACGTGGCCACATCCATAGAACGTTTGCTGATTTATTCCTTGGTGTTTGTCTTTTTCCCCGGCATGTTGCTGCTGTCGCCGTTTCTTAACTTCCGCCCCCAACGTCGTGAGATTTAGCTATGCGTCGGATTGATGTAATTGGCATTGGTCTGGGTGTTTTTCTAGCGGGAGGGGGTCTGTATTTAGCCCTGTCTTTGGCGGGCTTGGACGGTCTTTCGGCGGGCATTTGGAGCCAGGTAATTTTTGTGGGTGGTTTGCTGGGTTGGGTGTCCACCTATCTAACCCGGGTGTTTTCTAAGCAGATGACCTACAACCAGCAGCTTAAGGATTATGAGGATGCTGTCTTGCAGAAGCGCTTGGACGAAATGTCCGATGAAGAGCTCGCTCAGCTACAGGCGGAGCTAGATGCTGAGAAAAAGTCCCAATCGTCGTCCTAATTTCTCATTTTGCTCACAGCGCTATAGATAATTTTTGAATACATCAACTATGGGTAAATCGGTTTCAGCTCAATTTGAGGCATTGCGCGAACAGCAAAACTGCGCACTTATTCCATTTATTACGGCTGGCGATCCTGATTTAGCCGCTACTGCTGATGCTTTGCGGGCGCTAGATCGAGCTGGGGCAAGTTTGATTGAGTTGGGGGTGCCCTATTCCGATCCGTTGGCGGATGGTCCGGTGATTCAGGCGGCGGCGACTCGAGCCTTAGAGCATGGGGTCACGTTGGATGCGGTGCTGCAGCTGGTGGCAGAGGTGTCTCCGGAGCTGTCTGCCCCCATTATATTGTTTACGTACTACAATCCCATCCTCAATCGGGGCATTGAAACGTTTTTGCGGGATATTTACCGGGCGGGGGCCCGGGGGTTGGTGGTGCCTGATTTGCCCCTAGAAGAGATGGATGTGTTGCTGAAACCGGCCCAGGAAATTGGCATTGAAGTGACGCTGTTGGTGGCACCCACCACGCCCAAGGAACGTATTGTTGCGATCGCACAGCAATGCCAAGGCTTTATCTACCTGGTGAGTGTGACTGGCGTAACCGGCATGCGCACCCAAATTGAAAACCGTGTGCAGGATCTATTGAAAGATTTGCGGACGGTTACGGATAAGCCAATTGGCGTAGGTTTTGGTGTGTCATCGCCAGAGCAAGCGGCCCAGCTCAAAGATTGGGGCGCGGACGGCGTGATTGTTGGCAGTGCTTTTGTCAAACGCCTGGCGGGTTCTGGTGGGGCGAACGGTGTGGCGGAAGTTGAGAGCTTTTGTCAACAGTTGAAAACAGCCCTGAGTTAGCCCTGGACTTCGGCTTAGCAAACCCCCTGGATCGATTACAGATTCAGGGGGTTTGTTTTGGCCAAAAATACGGCTGGCAGCCCGTGGTGTGAAGGAGATCTGAGGCTTGATGCCTAAAATCTTCTTAAGATCTGTTGGTTGTTTATCAGTTTTGTGGAACAAATTTGACAACTTTTCTTGATGCCGCTCCCCGAGGGACTCTCAGCAGACGAGGTTCGATGTTAAGGAGTGATGACAAATATGTCGGAGCGTAAAGTTAAACGATTCTTCATGCTTATTTAAGTGATCTTCAATGAAGTTGCAGATCTGCCTTAAATCAGTACATGAGAGCAGCGATCCCAACGAAATACTTAGGTGAAATCACTAGAATTTAGAGATTTTTTTTGGATTTTTCATCAAGTCTTCCTGATGGCGATTACCTCCGTAGGACCCCCTAGAGTTTTCTAAGCGTTTTGAGGTATTGCGCTCCTTCGAATCGGAGTGTAATAATCCTTGACCAGAGAGAGGAATAACCGTATAAATACGGCAATCTCCTTTGATTTATTGATTTGCCAAATGCGGTTGGTCAGTGATTTTTCGTAAATCTGTCGCTTTAGGTGATGGCGTATCTACTGAGCAGTTATTTTTCAGTTTCGTTACACCGTGACTGGAGTGTCTGTTTTTCGTAGCTCCGGTTCTTTGCTTCGAGTTGCTTGTGGAAGAGAGGCGATGTTAATAGCGGTTTGCCTTGTTGTTGGTGCCTGTGAGGGGTGGTAAAAGTTGTGAAAAACCGTTCTAGAGGTGCTTTTCGGCACCTGTTTAAGACCGTAAGCTTTTTCCTGGTGGGTGTTCTAATGAGCACCCTATTGGTTTATGCCCGGGTACCGATGATGGCAGCGGTGGCCCAGGTGACGATACCCAATACGGTATCTGGAGCTTTCGATGATCCTAGTGACGATCCCGATGATCCTAATCGTCGCAGGCGGTTAGCCCCCGACGGGAATGAAACGACAATTCTAGTGGAAGGCGATACTGAGGCGTTGCTCAGAATCACCAAAACCGCTGATAAATCTGCTGCTGAACCCGGTGATGTGGTGATTTACCGACTGCTCGTCGAGAATTTGAGCAGTACCAATGTGGCGTCCCCTGTGACGGTGGTGGATAACTTGCCCCGCGGCTTGGAGTACATCGAGAACTCTGTCAATACCGCCCCGACGCCCCCAAATTTGACCTCGTTTACTGTTTCTGGGCGTCAACTAAATTTTCAGTTTGATAGCTTGGCCGCTGAGTCTATTATGCAGATTCTTTACGCGGTGACCTTAACGCCTGATTCGGTTAGGGGTTCGGGTATTAACGTCGCTACGGCCGTCGCCCCCGGCTTCCCTTCGGCTCAAGCCGAGTTCCGTTTGACCATTCGTCCTGGCATTCTGTCCGATTGCGGCACCATTATTGGCCGAGTGTTTGTGGATAAAAACTTTGATGGAGAGCAGCAGCCCGGTGAGGCTGGTGTCCCCAATGCCGTTATCTATCTGGATGATGGTAATCGCATCATTACTGACCCAGATGGTCTCTTCTCCATGGCCAACGTGGTGTCGGGTAACCGGGTGGGTGTGATTGACCTGAGTAGCTTGCCGGGTTACACCTTGGCCCCCAACCTTTACCGCCTAGAAAACAATAGTCAGTCCAGATTGGCTCGCCTAGAACCGGGTGGTCTGGTACGGATGAACTTTGCAGTAACGCCCACATATGGGGAGGGCCAGAACTAATGATGCGTTTGTTATCTAATTCAATCTGTCTGGGGCTGCTGACGACATTTACCGGTGTGGTTGCTATGTTGCAACCGGCTAGAGCGGCTCAAGAGCTACCCCCTGTGTCTGGTGCCAATGCTGCTGTCGCTGATTTATCAGGCTTTGACAGTCCACTTTTAGGGCAAGCCAGTGATGATTTGCCCAGCGATCTGTTGGACTCAAACACTCTCCCGATAGAGGAAGATCCAGGGGAAGCGGAAGGCTTTATTGACGAGACGATTATTCGTCAGGTGCCCAGTACGCTGCCGCCGTTGATTAAAGATGAGCTGGGCGATGAGCTGAGCTTTGAGATTTTCCCGGCTGGGGATGCGTTTTTGCCCGCCGATGGCCGCTCTACCATGGTGTTGCGAGGCAACATCTTAGATAGTTCCGGTCGCCCCGTGCGTGAGGATGTGGTGGTCACGTTGACCACGTCTGCTGGTGCCTTTATTGGCGCGGACTACGACATTGACCGAGGCGGCTTTCAGGTATTGGCTCGCCAGGGAGAATTTGAGGCTGAGCTGCGTTCATCTCTGGATGCCCAAAGCGTTACGGTGCGGGCCAGCGCGCCAGCACGGGAGGCCTTGGGCCTAGACGGTGATGATGAGACCGCCCAGCGTCCCGAGGCAGAGCTCGATGCCTATACCCAGGTGATTTTCACCACCCCTTATCGGCCTTCGCTGGTGGCGGGTGTGGTTGATTTTCGCTTCGGGCCCGGAGCCACAGACTTTTGGGGCCGCTATGCTGATTTTCTGGATCCTGATGATATCGGCGACTATGAAGCCGATTTGGATGCGGGTATTTTTGCCACGGGCACCATTGGCGATTGGTTATTGACGGCGGCGTTTAATAGCGATCGCGCCCTCAATGAGCGCTGTAACGACAATCGCCTATACCGGGATGTTCAAAACTGTGAGCAGACCTATCCCACCTACGGTGATAGTTCCACCACGGAGTTTTTGACCCCATCCATCGACAGTTTCTATGTTCGGTTTGAGCAGGACTCGGAAATTGTTGGTTACGAGCCCAACTTCTTCATGTGGGGCGACTACGACACGGCGGAGTTTGCTCGGTTCTCCCAAGAGTTCTCGGCGCTGAATCGTCAGCTCCACGGCTTTAAGGGCAACTACACCTTCGGCAACGGTCTGCAGTTGACCGCCCTCTATGCCAACGATGTCAGGGCGCTCCAGCGGGACACCATTGTCCCTGATGGCACCAGTGGTTATTACTTCTTGTCTCGCCGTTTGCTGCTAGCCGGTAGTGAGGATCTCTTCTTTGAAATTGAAGAGCTGAATCGTCCGGGCACCGTAGTGGAGCGGGTGCGCCTATCGCGGGGGGTGGACTACACCATCGATTACGATCGCGGTGCCATTCTATTCAATAGCCCTGTTTCTGCGGTGGATGCCAATCCGTTTGGGCCAGCCCTGGTGCGGCGGATTGTGGCCACTTACCAAGTGGATGGTGGGGACGCAGATGGTGATTTGTTTGGTGGACGCCTGCAATATAACTTTGACACCAGTTTAGAGAACCCAAGCTGGGTCGGTGCTTCGGCCATCTTTGAAGACCAAGGTGCCCAAGACTTTAGTCTGTTGGGGATAGATGCACTGCTGTCCTTGGGCGACAGCGGCCAGCTGGTGGCTGAACTGGCTCGTTCCGATTTGGATACCCCCGTTACTGACGCGGAGGGTGTGGCATTTCGGGTGGAGGCCACCGGTCAGATTACTCCAGATCTTGGCGGTACGGCCTACTTTAGGAATGCTGAAAGCGGTTTTCGCAATACGGCCACTACCAGCTTCAGGGCGGGGCAAACTCGCTGGGGTGGTCAGTTGGGCTATAACCTGGGCGATACCACCCAGCTGCAGCTGCAGTTTGACCGCGAGGAAAATAAGGGGAATGAGGATCAGATTCCCACCACCTTGGATCAGTTGCTCAATCCGGGCTTAGTGCGGGCCGATGGGGCCACCGTGAATAATTCCATCACGACGCTGCGCGCAGGGGTGCAACAACAGTTTGGTTCCATTACTGGCAACTTAGACTGGGTGCATCGCGATCGCAATGACCGAGTGACGGGGGCCGACATAGAGTCCAATTTGTTGTCCGCCGGTCTTACCTGGCCCCTGGCCGATCGGCTCACCTTCCGGGCCCAATCGGATATCGCCCTAGGCGATCAAGACGACGCCTATCCTGGCCAAACTGTCGTCGGTCTAGACTGGGACGTTCTGCCGGAAGTCACCCTGCGCTTTGCCCAGCGGTTCTTCCACGATGATGATGTGACGCCAGACGCGCTGACTACGGTGGACGCCCTGGTGAACTATGACCTGACTGACAACACCGAGTTGACCGGCCGCTACTCAATTTTGGGGGCCAATAATGGCATGAGTGGCCAGGGGGCCCTCGGGTTGAATCATCGCATTAACCTGAGCCCTGGTTTGCACATGGACTTAGGGTTCCAACGCATCTTTGGCAGCAGTTTGTCCTCTATTACGGGCGGCACCCAGTTTGTTCAACCCTACGCTGTGGGGCAATCGGCCTCCTCTTTGGGGCTAGTGAGCGGCACCACCTACACGGTGGGCGTGGAATACAGCGACAATTCCGACTTCCAAGCGAGCGCCCGGTTTGAACACCGCGATTCTGAGGATGGCGACAACACGGTGGCTACCGTATCCGCTGCCGGTAAACTGTCCGATGCCTTAACCACATTGGCTCGGATTGAACATGCGAACTTCTCCAACCAGGCCATTACCGATCGGCTGAACAGCTCCACCAGTGCTCGTTTAGGAATTGCTTACCGTAACCCTTACAGCGATAAGTTCAACGCTCTGTTGAGCTACGAATACGCCATTAACCCCTCCAGTACGCCCAATGCTCTGTTGGTGGGGGCGGGGTCCGATTCTATCCAAGAACACACCCTGGCCATGGAGGGCATCTATGCCCCTAGCTGGCGTTGGGAGTTCTATGGTAAGTATGCTCTGCGCGCTACCAATGCCGATCTAGACTCCCTCGGGGTGACCTCATCTAACGCCATCCACCTGGGGCAGTTTAGGGCCACTCACCGATTTGCCTATCGCTGGGATGTCACCGGAGAGATTCGCTACATTACCCAGCCAGAAACCAACTACGACGAAGTCGGTTTTGCCTTAGAAGCCGGCTATTACATGACGCCGGAACTGCGTTTAGGTCTGGGTTATAGCTTTGGTAGTGTGAACGATCGCTCCCTAGGGGGCAGCGGCTATCGCAGTGATGACGGCCCCTATCTAGGGGTGACCTTCAAGGTGAATGAGCTGTGGGATCAGTTTGGTCTACAGCAGGTGGCGCCTGCGCAACAGGAAGAATCTTTGGTAGAAGCCGATAGTTCGCCGCCCGACCCGCTCAGTAATTCTGATATAGAGGCCGAAGAAGAGACCGACGACGGGGCATTGGCGGACAACATTTCGTTGGCAACTGATGGCGATGGGGCATCTGAGCAAACAACTGATGGGGGTGAGGAGTAATGAAACCAATGAAGCACATGTCTAAACTTGTGGGAACAGCTGCGTTGGCCATGACTCTGCCACTGGTTGCCCAGGGGGCTATGGTCCGGGGGGCTATGGCCCAGGAGGCTATGGCCCAGGAAATTGAAGTGACTATCCCCTATTCGGTCATTGTGAATTCTGCTGCCGATGGTGAAGTGCGTCCCGATGATGCCCTCACCCTGCGCGAGGCGATTGAGGTGGTCAATGGCACGTTGCCGGTCACTGAGCTAAGTGTGGCGGAGCGTGCCCGGGTGACGCCGGCTTCTAGTCCGGTGATTAACTTTAGTTTGTCGGGGGATACCACCATTGCCCTGGCGGCGCCACTGCCGCCGATCATGGCCGCAGGAACTTTGGTGGATGGTACTAGCCAGCCAGGCTATGGTCCCGTTTCCACCACCGACACCATGGTGACGCCGGTGCCCACCCCGGTGGTCGCTCTGACGGTGGCCAACGGGGCTGAAGTCCCCCGGGGATTGGCGATTACTGCGGATGAAGTGACGGTGCGCGGGTTAAGTTTTTATGGCTTTTCCACTCGCCATCGTTCTACCCAGACTACGCCCCCTGCTGATATTTTTATCTCCCATCTAGCGCCCCCCATTGATGCGGGTTTGCCCGACCCTCCGGGATGGAAAACCCTGCGCCCCGATGACGAGTCAGATGCTCCGGTGGGTGTGGTGGTCGAAGACAACTGGTTAGGAATGTCCCCATCGGGTCAAATGCCTTCGGAAGAGCAGATGTCTGCCCTGGGGGTATTTGTGTTTAATGGTATCGATACGGTCATTCAGCGTAACCGCATTGAGTTCCATGAGGGCAGCGGCATTATTACCGGTGCCCGGGCCCTGGGCATGGATGTGACTGAAAATACTATGCGCACTAACGGTGTGGCGGGTATTCCCGACGGCATTCGTTTGGATGGCAACATTGACGGCACAGAAATCTACGGCAACCTGATGTGTGGCACCGACGGCAGCGGTGTGTTTATGTTTAAGCCGGAGGGGTCTGCCCGCATCTATAACAACGACATTCGCTTTAATGGTCGTCGGTTTCGTCGGGCCGCGGTATACCTGATGGGCAGCGGCCACGAGGTGACTGAAAATGTGATTCAGCATCAGCCGGGACCCGGTGTGGCCATTGCCTCCTATCCTCGCAACGAAGGCAACATCATCCGCGACAACAGCTTTTCGGCGTTAGACGGTCTTAGCGTTGATCTGGGCTTTAATGACGACACTGGAATTCAAGATTTTCAGCGGACCGATGGGCCTAATCCGCCCCGTAATTCGCCCATGCGTCGTCGGGATACGGCAAATGGTGCGGTCAATGCCCCGGAATTTGATGACTATGTTTTTCCCATGGACGGTGGCAAGACTGTGCTTAGCGGCGTTGCCGATCCGGGCGCAACCGTTGATATCTATACCGTGGTGGACCGTACAGGATATTACGGGGCACTAAATCAGTATGTGGCCACGGTGGCGGCCGATGATACGGGCAGCTTTAGTGTGGAATTGGATGCGCCAGATGGCACCTTGGTAAGTGCGATCGCAACCGACGAAATGTATGGCACCTCCGAACCGTCTGCCATTACTGCGGTGGGCACCCTGGGCGATGGCCCCACCAGCTCTGCTATGCCCAGCTGCGCCATTGCCCAAGCGCCGCCGCCAGAGCCAGAACCAGAACCGGAGCAACCTCCAGAGCAAGTGATTTTGCGCATTCCCCGCAACATTCACTTTGCCCTCGACAAATCCAACATTACCCCTGAAGCCGCTGCCATTATGGATGGCATTATTGCCGTCCTCCAGGAATATCCATTTATCACCGTCGAGTTGCAGGGGCACACCGACCCCCGTGCCAGCGACGCCTATAACCAGGCCTTGGGTGAACGCCGTGCTTTGGCGGCAAGGAACTACCTATTGCAACAAGGCATTGCCGCCGAGCGAATGCGCATTCGCTCCTTTGGTGAAACGCAACGGGTCTCTAGCGGAAGTGGACGCATTGACTATGCCCGAGATCGCCGTACTGAGTTTATCTTCACCGATACTCGCGGCCTCGACATCATTTACGAAAATCTGGAAACCGATCTGCAGATTGAACCGTAACCCTATCCGTTATCTCTCCCTATTGCCGTCACCTTTACTAGGACTTAAGCGATGAAACGCTTGCTCAAAAAAATAATTAAAAAACAGTTCGGCGCCACCGCATCTCCAAAGTTGGCTACTCCTAAGAACGTTTTCGCTGCCTCGGCTTTAACCGCCGCCACCCTAAGTCTGGTTACGGGGCGTTCGGCTCAAGCATTTTCCATTTTTCCAGTGGATCTAAGCACCTACGGAGATGGGGTTACCAATGAAGAGCTGACCGTAACCGACCAATTTGGTAACGAAGCGTTCGTCAACTTCGATTGGACCTTTCCCGCCGGCACCCTCAATGCCCTCCGCCCAGCCACCTTTCTCACAGGTGGTTTTGAAGGGGGGAGTTCCCTAGAGGTCATTTATGACCCGAGAACCATCGCTGAGGAAGTAAATCTCGATATCACCTTTGCCAATGGCGTAACCGGTGCCCCCGCAGCGGTGGAACGGGCGCGTCTAATTGTGCTGGATATTGACAGAGATAACTCCAACACCTGGCAGGACTTGATCGAGTTGGGCGGTAGTGTTGCCCCCAATGTCACCCTGGCGACCCAGGCTTCCAATCCCCTAGGCGTATCGCCAGAGATAGCCGCTCAAATTAACGGCATTCCCCTGGGTATTGACCAGCCCAACGGTGGTAATGCGCCGGGGTTAGCTATTCTGAGCGACTACACCGTATTTGTTGACAATCTTGCCAATCAATTTATCGGTGTTTACAATCCCAGGTCCCTAGATGCCCGGTTGCAAAACTCCACCGATCCGTTAACCACAGAGTTTGACCCTAAACCCACCGGGACTGCCGCTGTGAACCCCGCCAATAGTTTGCCAGAGGGAGGTTTAAACGCACCACCGGCAACGGGGGTGGAAGCCAATAATGCCAGCCCTGAAGGTACGATTACGGCTGACTATATCGGCTCTGGCGGTGCCCCGGTGAACAACCTGAGCCTGGTCTATGGCAATGGTCCGGCATCCCCCAGTCTGGCGGTCAATGGCCCCGGTACCGCTGGGTTTGTAAACAACCCGAATGACAACAACGGTGGTCCGCTATCCCACGGTATCGGCCTCTATACAGTATTTATCGTTCCTGGGGTTATCGGCACGGCCAAGAACGCGTCTGCGCCGGTTCAGGTGGGTAATACTACAGCCTATAACGTCACCTATACCGTTAACGTTGAAAACTTGGGAGCCAGCACCCCCCTAACAGATGTGCAGGCTACGGATAATCTCGTCAACACGTTTCAAGGGGCGACAGACTTTACCGTCTCTAACGTTACCCTGGTGTCGGGGAATTTGACCCCCAACCCCAACTTCAACGGTAACACTGACCAAAATTTATTTGTGGCTGGCGGTACCCTCGCTCCGGGGGCATCTGCTGTGATGCAGTATACGGTTACCCTCGACACCGCATCGCCAGATATTAACTCCAATGTCCAATACGACAATACGGTGATTGCCGCCGGTACCACCCCCATTGGGCTGCGGATTACAGATACTTCAGACGACGATTCCACCATTGGGCCGAACGATCCGCCGGATCCAGATCCCAATAACAACGGTGATCCGGGGGATCCAGGGGAAGATACGCCCACCCCGGTGACGTTGCCAGTTCCCCCCGTTAACCTCAACCCCAACATCAACGTGGCGGAGGAAGTCTTCAACATAGATGTTGATCCCACAACGGGGCCTGCGCCTACTTTTCCCGATAACACAGCCCGGGTTTCCTATCGAGTTCGGGTGCAAAATACCGGTGATGAGCGGTTAACCAATGTCACCCTCACCAACGACTTTACCCCCACCTTTGATAGCGATAATCGCGGTGGTTCGGGGCCAGATACGGGGTTTGAAATTGTCTCGGTTACCCGCACGGCTGGTACCGAGACCGAGGGCGCTATTGAGCCTAACGCCGCCTATAACGGTGGTGACAGCGTTGATAGCGGCGGTGTTGGTGGCGCTGCAGACAACCCTACTTTGGCCCAGGGTGGCATCTTGAACCCTGGTGAGTTCACCGAATACGAGATTCTTGTTGACGTCGATACCACCGGGAATGGTGAGACCCTAGTTAGGGAACTACCTGGACCGTTTGATAACTTCACCACGGCGACTGGTGTGGGCACCGACCTTACCACTCCATCGGGGACAACCGTCACTGATATTTCCAACGATATTGGTAGCTTTGGCACCTTAGAAGCCGCCCTGAACCCGGATGGTGATCCGGCCAACGGCGGTAGCAGCGTTGATGGGGCTCCCCCCGTTGCGGGCGATCCTGAAAATATTCCCACCCCCGTTAGCATTCCGTTAACCACCGACCCTCGCATCAATATTTCTGAGCGAGTAATCAGTAATGTCTTTGAACCGACGGGCACCTATGGCGTTAACACCGGTCGGGTAACCTACCGTATTCGTGTGCAAAACACGGGCGATGAAGACCTGCAAAATGTCTTGGTAACCAATGACTTTACCGACACCTTTGACAATAGCGATCGCGGCGGCTCTGGCCTCGACACCGGCTTTGAAATTGTGTCATCCTCATTTGTCAACGGTGTCAACCTGCCCGTGAATCCCACCTATGACGGTGGTGACACGGTGGAGAACGGCGCGGGACCGAACGGTGCCAACGATGACAATCTGATCGATCCCACCAGCGCTACCCGAGACCTAGCCGTGGGTGAATTTAGCGAATACGACGTCGTTGTAGATGTGGATCTCACCGACAACGGTGAAACCCTAATTAGTGCCTTACCGGGTCCCTATGACAACTTCTCTAGAACTGAAGGTGTCGGCGTCATTTCTGGTGACACCGTTAGGGATGTTTCCAACGACGCCACTGACTTTAATAACGATTTAGAGGCGGCATTGAACCCCGCTGGCGGCGATCCTGATGGTGGTGGCACCACAGATCCTGAGACTCCCCCCGAGCCATCAACAACGCCAGCGGATGAAAACGTGCCCACACCGGTACAGCTAAGTCCGGTGCCGCTGATCAACGTATCTGAAGAAGTCGTAGGTACCCCTGAACTCAATCCAGCGGGGGGTGCATTTGGCGCCAACACAGGCCGCGTTATCTATCGCATCCGGGTGCAAAACACCGGTTCCGACGATCTAAACAATGTCACCCTGGTTAACGACTTCACCGAAACCTTCGACAATGGTTTGCGAGGTGGGTCTGGGGCAGACAACGGTTTTGAAATTGTTTCGGTCACTGAGTTGACCGGCACTGGCCAGACGCCAAATGCCCCCAACGCCACCTATGACGGTGGTGATAGCGATGCCACTAACGATGTCGGTCCTGGATTGGCCGATGACAATCAGCTGCTGACAAACGGATCACTGGCGGTTGGTGAATTTAGCGAGTACGAGATTGTAGTCGATGTTGATCTCACCGATGATGGTGAAACCTTAACCACAGCAACCCCTGGACCGTTTGATAACAGCACTACTGCTCGGGGTACAGGCATTACTTCCGGCATTGGGGTGGTGGATGTTTCCAACGATCGCACCTTGGCTAATGCGCCGACTCTAGAAGATGCGCTGAATCCAGACGGTGGTTCCACAACGGGTGGGGCGGAAATTGGCACACCGGCAAATAATCCACCAACGGCCCCTGCCGTAGGGACTCCTGAGAATATTGCTACGCCGGTGAACTTCCCACTGCAGCGTCCATTGATTAACGTGGCAGAGCAGGTGTTTGACACCACGCTCAACCCCACCGATGGTCCAACGGCCACATTCCCTGGTAATACGGCCCGTTTGTCCTACCGCATTCGGGTACAAAACACCGGCGACGAGCGGTTGACCAATGTCACCCTGACCAATGACTTTACCCCCACCTTTGATAGCGA
The DNA here is from genome assembly GCF_018739865.1 of Leptothoe kymatousa TAU-MAC 1615. Taxonomy (GTDB): domain Bacteria; phylum Cyanobacteriota; class Cyanobacteriia; order Phormidesmidales; family Phormidesmidaceae; genus Leptothoe; species Leptothoe kymatousa. The sequence goes on from NZ_JADOER010000008.1 coordinate 150,955, forward strand.
TGATCGCGGTGGTTCGGGGCCAGACACAGGCTTTGAAATTGTTTCGGTAACCCGGTCTGACGGTAACGAAACCGAGGGCGCTATTGAGCCTAATGCCAACTACAACGGAGGTGACAGCGTCGATAGTGGTGGTGCTGGTGGTGCTGCGGATGACGCCACCCTGGCCCAGGGCGGCATCTTGAATCCTGGTGAGTTCACCGAATACGAGATTCTTGTGGATGTGGACACCACCGGCAATGGAGAAACCCTGGTCAGGGCATTACCTGGTCCATTCGATAACTTCACAACAGCCACCGGTGTGGGGACAGACCTGACTACGCCATCGGGACTAACGGTGACGGATATTTCTAATGATATCGGTAGCTTTGGCAGTCTCGAAGAGGCCCTGAACCCTCCGGGCGGCTCCCCGGATGGTGGTGTTACGCCGGATCCCAATCTCCCTGCTAACGATCCTGCTAACGAAAATGTGCCAACCCAGGCAGACATCATTCTCACTCCTGAGATTTCAGTGATTGAGCGCATTGATGATAGCCGGACTGAGGTGGGTGGTGATATCCCAGGGGCTACATTTGGCGACAGCAATGTTCGTTTGGTGTATCAGGTTGTGGTTCGCAATATTGGTGTGGAGGATCTGCAAAATGTGGAGCTCACCAATAGCTTTACCGATACCTTCGGTGTGTTGGGTAGTGGTGCGACGGATGACTATACCATCGTCGGTCCGCCCACATTTGTGAGCGGGGCAACGACGGTACCGGTCAATCCAGCCTTTGATGGCAGCGGTGATTTGCGCTTGGCAGGCGATCCAGCCGATCCAGCTAGCGTTCTCAACACGGGCGAGTTTGCCGTTTATGAGATTTTGGTGGATGTGAATACGGCTGGTAGTACGGTGGCTCCTAATTTACCTGGCCCCTATGACAACCAGACTATTGCCACCGGTATCGGTGTGGGCTCCCAGGAGACCACGACGGATCTGTCAAACGACATTAATCCATTCCCCGCTGGTGGTACGACACCGGATCCCACCACCAGCGACCCGAATGGTAACTCGGAAGCGAATGAAGCGGATGAAAATGTCCCCACACCGGCTTTGTTGGGGTCTGACCTGCGGTTGGTGAAACGGATTACCCAGGTGATTCGCAATGGTCAGTCTGTGAATATTGCAGGCATTAATGAGTTTACGGACCAGCCTGGGGCTGAAGATGACAATGAGTTGGCGACTTCCACGAGGGAGAACCTGCCCCTAGGTGTATTCGAAGTGTTGGATACCCTACAGTCTGGTGATGAAGTGGAATATACGGTCTACTTCTTCAACCGTGGCAGTGTCCAGGCCGCTAATGTGGAGATGTGTGATGAACTGCAGGTGGTGTCTGGCATCGGCACTATTTTGCAGCCTGCATCATTGGAACTGGCCTCACCGGTTCCCTTTGCCTCTAGCAACACCCTCGACTTTGATGGCACGAGCACGTTGCTATTCCCTCAGGCTCCATTGGCCCCATTGGCTGCGTCCTGTACCTCGTTCCCGGGCAGTTTCCCTTCGGGTAATCCTGCCGGTGGCTTAGGTGTGGGCGTCGGTGGCGGTGTTGTCGTCGGTGGCCCTGATCTGGGTCTAGATGTGGATGCCGGTAGCGTGGGTGCCTTCCGCTTCCGGGTGAATGTGCAATAGCGAGTTGGGTATCAAAACGCGATTCTAGCTTGAAAAAGTGGGCCAGATTATCTGGCCCACTTTTCGTTATGTTAGGGCGAGTATGTAATGCAGGTGTCCTAATACGATGAGCTGGGGCAATAAAATTTTAGTCTGTGGCTTTTATGGCTATCACAACCTGGGGGATGAGGCCATGCTCAAGGGCCTATGCCATTGGTTGCGGCGCTGCGGTTGTGGGTTGCCTTTGACGGTGTATTCCAAGGATCCGGCAGATACTGGGCTGCGCCATGGGGTGGGGGTTTTGGATAATCGCTATGCGCCTAGACGACGGGCCCAGGTGGAAAAATGGCTGCGCCATCGGTGGGCGATCGCAACCCATCGGTTTTTTATTTTAGGGGGGGGCGATCTACTGCGGGATGCTCCAGATCGCGATGTGGCCGGGGAATGGCTGCAGCCCTTGGAACGGGCAATCCAGGCGGGTAAACGCACCCTGGTGCTGGGCATTAGCGTAGGCAAACTGTGGCGACCAGAGACTAAAGCCCGCATCAAACAGGCACTGCAGCAGGTGAACTTAATTGCCGTGCGAGATCACGCCTCCTGCCAGCGGTTGGTGGAGTTAGGCCTCACTCCACGATCAATCTATGTGATGAGCGATCTGGCCCTGGAAGCGGTGGTGCCTGCGGACCGACGCGGCGATGGTGGCGGCGGCCCCCATATCGGCATTTCGGTCCGCCCGGTGGCTGGCCGCAATGGACAGTCCAGCGATGCTGATTTTTACCAACAGCTGGCTAACCTGGCGGATACCTTGGTGGAAACCCATGGCGCCACCGTGCATCTTTTCCCCTTCCAAGCCTATCCTGACGATTTTCGTCAACGACATCTCCCCCCCGTGGACGACGAAACCGCCATTGCTGAGGTGGTGCGTCGCAGTCGCTATTGCGATCGCTTGCGCCCCTTACCCCGCATCGCCTCCCTAGACGACTTGAATCACCGCATTAGTCAGTTGGATGTGATGGTGGGGACCCGGCTCCATGCCGTGATTCTGGCCGCAGGGCTGGGGGTGCCGGTGGTTGCCATTGAATATGCGCCCAAGGTCAGTGGGTTTATGGCCGCCATCCAGCAGACAAGGTGGACCCTTGCCCTAGAGGACTTTACCGCCCCCAAAGCCCTAGACCTGATCGATGCCATTTTGTCCGATTCAGTGGCTGTCAGGCAGCGGTTAAATCAATCGGTCCAAACCTATCGCACCTCGATGGCGCCAGTGGATCAGGCATTGCAGCAGGTATTGTTGATGTAAATATTCTAGATGGGTAACTTAGATCAAAGGGGTGTTGGCAGCTTTTATCAGTTGCGTCTGTTTGCCGATGGCGTATTCAATATTTCTATTTAAATTTTTATGGTCATAGCGGCTGAGCGTCCAATTTTTATTGTCGGCATGCCCCGTTCTGGCACTACGCTTTTAACCAGTCTTCTCTCCGCCCATCCTCGCATTGCTATTTCGCCTGAAAGCCATTTCCTAACCTATTGGCTACCCACCTATGGGCATTTAATCGAACAGCCAGACAAGTTTCAACAGTTCTGGCAGATGCTCAGCCACAGTAAACGATTTTCATACTTTGATATTGACCCAGAGACAACCCTGGCTAATATTCTTGCCAAGGGCCCACCGACGGCGGTCAATATCTTTGCCGGTTGGTTAGAAACCTATGGAAACCGCCGTGGCAAGCCGCGGTGGGGAGAGAAAACGCCCCTCCACTATCAACATTTAGAGCAACTTTTGGCCTGGTTTCCCCATGCTCAGGTGCTCTGGCTTTTGAGAGATCCTAGGGCTGTGAGTGCCTCTCTTTTGAGGATGAACTGGGCCAGTAACTATGTGCATATTCATGCCGAACAATGGTGCCAAAGTACCCAGCTTTATGAACAGCGATGGCAAACCGATGGGCGAGTCAAGCTAGTGCAGTATGAAGCGCTGGTGCAACAGCCCCAAGCTGTGTTAGACAGTATTTTTGAATTTCTTCAGGAAGATCTGCCTGAAGACTTAGTCAACCAACGCTCTACTGCTGATATGCCGTTGGTGAATCGTCAAGGCTGGGCCCTGGATCATTTAAACCAGTCGCTACAGCCGATGGATGCGATCGCTGTGGATCGATGGAAACAGCAGTTGTCTCCCAGTTATGTTGCCATTGTCAATAGTTTGACCCATGGAGTACAACAACGATACGGCTATGCCCAAGGGGATTGTTCCCCATTGTCACTGGTCTCGAAGCTGCTGTTGCAGTCGGAAAAACTACGGTGGAAGGTGGATCGTAAACTATTGGTGTGGCGTACCCGTTGGTTTGGGGTCTCACCGCGACGAGGTCGTGAAATTGGGGCAGAAGTAGTGTGATGGATACGTTTTCTTTGAAACCGCTGGATTTACCCGTACAAAAACTGCATTTACGGCTCAAGCCAACCCTAAACTACCTGTACCGCCGTCCCCCCTTAACACCGGTGCGGTTTATTCTGTTTGGGCGAGGACGCTCTGGCACAACGGCCCTGGTGAGTTTATTAGATGCCGTGGCGGGTATCCAATGCGATGGGGAGATTCTACGCCGTCCGGTTTTGCTCCCCCAAGCCTATTTGCACAGTTGCTGTGCCAAGTCTAGTGCCTACGCCTATGGCTGTAAAATTTTGAGCTATCACATTCGCGATGTGCAACCCTTGCTGCGGCGACAACGATTTTTATCCCAATTAGATCGAGCCGGATTCAAAATAATTTATTTGCAACGTCGCAATTTATTGCACCATGCCATCTCAAACTTAACGGCGCGAGTCTCTGGGTTCTATCAAAAAAAGACGGATGGGGTAAACAAACATCGGAAAATTGTGGTGGACCCTGAAGCGGTGTTGGATTGGATCCGCCGGAGTGAGCGGCTAGCAGCCTATGAGCAAACCCTACTCAAGGGGCTCACCGTATTACCCTTGACCTACGAAGATAATATTCGCCACAGCCACCAGCATCAAGCCACAGTGGATGCCATTTGTGAGTTTCTCGCGGTGCCGTCGTCACCGGTAACGAGCGCCTATCGTAAACAAACGTCGGGCCGTTGGCAAGATGGGATTCTCAACCATCAAGAACTGGCCCAGGTGATTGCTAACACCCCCTATGCCCAGTACCTTCAGGAAGACTGATCCGGCGCTGGTTTAGAGGCCGAATCCAGCCATGCGGTCCCCAAAACAGCGGAGTTTGGCCCCAACAATCTTTCTCAACATTAGCACCGCCCAGCCTCCATTATCCCTGGTTTGTTATGAGTTCCTGCCGTAGTCTTGTGATTGTTCAGGTGCCCCCCTATCCCCCCACGGGGGGGGTCGCTTTGCGAAATTGGCAAACGCTCAATTTGCTTAAACGCAGGGGAGACGTGGCCGTTTTCTCGATCTATAAAGGCGCGGATCATGCTTCGCAACAGCTGCAACAACGGGGGTTTACCCCCGGTTATCACTACAACATTGCCAGTCCCAACCGTTCCTGGTTGGAAAAGGTGAAAAACCGTTTCGGGTATCTTCGTCCCGATGGCTATCGCTATTCTGATTGGCTGTACACAGTAGACGCCGCCAAGGCACTAGGCCAACTGGTGAAAACATTTCGGCCTAATTTAGTCGTGTTTGAAGAACTTTGGTTATATCCCTACCTCAAAACGGTGCAGCGTGCCATGGGGGCCCATAGCTGCTCCGTAATTTTGGATAACCACAATGTAGAAGGGGACAAGGAAGACTATCGCTTGCATCCTCGGACGCTAGCGCAAATTCGCTACATTGAAGCACAGTTTGTTCGTCGGACCGATCAAACCTGGGTTTGTAGCGGTCTAGATCGTCAAATATTACAGCGGTTGTACGGTTGTGAGGGCAACAATATCCAGGTGCTGCCGAATGGTGTGGAGGCTGCTTTTTATCAGCAATCTGTTTTGGAAACACGACAGCCACACCAGCTACTATTTTTGGGAAAATTTTCTTATCAACCCAATGCTGATGCGGCTCAAATTTTGATTCAAGAGATTTACCCCCAGCTAAAACAGCAATTTTCGGACACCCATTTATGGTTGGTGGGGCGTGATCCTACCGCTGCTATGACAAGGGCTGCGGCTGCCGATAGCCATATTCATGTGACGGGCATGGTGCCCGATGTGCGGCCCTATCTAAATAGGGCGAGTGCCATGGTGGTGCCGTTATATGAAGGGGGGGGCACTCGCTTGAAAATATTGGAAGCCTTTGCCAGTCATTGCCCGGTGGTGAGTACGGCCAAGGGTGCGGAGGGATTAGCGGTTGAAGATAATCACCATCTATTGATGGGTAATACTTCTAAAGAAATAGTGGAAAAAACCGTCTATCTTTGGCAAAACGAATCGATAATACGGCAGGTAGTGAAAAATGCCCATGGTTTGTTTTTGCAAACCTACTCCTGGGACGCCGTGGCCTCTTCTTTATCAGCGGCCATAGATTCTCTTGGGGATACTTAGGAAAACGCAATCAATTAAATCCATACTTGTCACCCCTAGCCACAGAGGACTGAGCGGAGTCGTATCGCCCTATGGGCATCGGTAAACCCAACGTGCAGCGTCTCCCTCGGAGTTAGTCCGGCAAAATTGGACGTTATTTAATCGCCATTACTTAGTCACGAAACGTTAATGCTCTAAGTGTTTATCCGGAAATGTTGCTACATCGGTGATTACTACAGTAGGGCATAAACCAAAGGACTCTATGAAACCCTTACTCAAAACAATTCGACCTTCCCACGCCTTAGAAACTATGTTTCAGTCGGTTAGGGAATTTTTACCTGAACAGGACGCGCTTTATGCCGATCCTTTTTGTGGTATTGCTGAGGTTCCGTTTGAGTTGGAACTTAAGAATTGCATTCTTAGTGATAATAACCCTCACTACATTAACCTTTATAGACATGTTCAAAATGGAACATTCTTAAAGGGGAGAGATCGGCTCTCGATTGAGACGGGGACAAAGCGTTCCAAGTGGGCGGACAATCGTGTCAGGTTTAATAAGTTGCTGGCCAAAGGTGAGATAGATACGGCGGAGGCTGCCCAGCTAACCTTTTATCTCAGTCACATTTCCACCTCATTTCGATTTGGTGATGTGGATAATCGCAATCCGCGCAGTAAGATTGTCTTTACTGGCGAACACGACCCTGTGGCTGAATTGCCAAAAGTTGACTGGCAAGCGGCCCAAGCGTTAATGGCAGATTGGAAGCTGCTCAATCTTGCGGATTATACCCACTTTTTCCAGCAGGGCGATATTAAGGAGACCACGCCGCTGGTGGTGAGTGCTCCCATATTTCGGAGACTGCAGTGGGACGGTACGGAGTGGACCGATACGGAGCATAGAGCTTTGTTTGAGCGATTAAACCGTCACTCCGGCGATGTTCTGGTGTTTCATCCTAAGCGCAGTACTATTCAGAGAATTTATTCTCCTTGGTTCAATGGTAATCCGGTGCTGCCGACCCAGCAGCGGGTATTTAAGGTGCTGCCACGGTAGGGTAAGCCGTTGCTGATCTTGGGGCGGCGTGTGTGTCTTGAAGGTCGGCAACGGTGCAATAAGCTTTTAGCGATCGCACTTAAATGCCCAGTAGGGTCTGACAAACGGGCAGTAGCTGTTGGTAAACGCCCTGGTGCATTTCAGGGGAGGGGTAGTAACTGTTGGGGGGCAGAGATTTGCCATCCACCGTGGTGAGGGGCTGGGGTAGGCCGGGTCTGCCCACATATTCCACGTAGCGATCGCACTGGCTTTTTAGCTGGTCCACCATGGCCTGATTCACCAGGTGGGGAAAGTCTCCCAAAAAATTATCCACCCGAGTTTCATGGCGGCGACGCCACAGTCCAACTTTGCCATTGGATATTTTCTCAAGCCAGCGGTTGAGTTTTCGGGGCAAAACGGCGGGGTATACCTCTTGATAGTCAGGAGAACGGACGGAAAACCACAGTAGTATGGTGGGGACTTGAATTTTGTTTAGCAGCTCTATCATTGCCTGGACATAGTTGGCGCGAGTTTCCGCGATCAGCGTTTTTAGAAATGCTGGATCTAGGCCTCGCGGGTCCTGGCCGCTAATCAGTTCGTAAAAAATGATATTCGCCGTTGTTTTTTTCCCATTGCTAAGGCGAATGCCGGAACGGCCCCCGAGGCTGGACTGAAATACAGAATTACTAATACTACGTCCGGACATCACCTGGACCACAGCGAACTTAGCGTTGTTAATTAGGTCCAAGGTTTGAGGATTTTGCAAATAGTATTGGGGCCCCTTGCCACCGGACCCTAAATTTAAGGTGTCTAGCTTGAGCCGCTGCCCCAATAGGGTGGGAAAAGGATGGTGACAATAGCGGCCAAAGGTTTGGGCCGCACCCAAATAGGCAACATAGTCAGGCTGGGTTACCTGGGGGCCGCGCAGGTCTACCCCGGCCAGGCGATACATGTTGTAGTCAATAATCTCTTGGTCCCAGTCCTGATAAAACTTGCCCATTGAGCTACCTGAGGTTGGCCGTAGTTGGTCCCAACTGGGAACATCTTGCTTTACTGAAGGTGTCCAGTTGTATAAGGATAATCTGTTAGGGATATAGACTACCCAAGGGGGCCTAAGTTCTTAGCTGTTGCATTAACAATGGCAAACTTTGAACGTCCTCAACGGGCTTGCCCCAGTCCTGAAAATTAGCACCTTAGTGTCCATGACCTGTGTCAGCGTCATTGTTCCCCTCTATAACAAGGCGGCGTTTATCCGCCGTACCCTCGACTCTATTTTGGCGCAGACGATGCCCGATTTGGAGGTGGTGGTGGTGGACGATGGGTCCACCGATGGGGGGGCCGCCATTGTGGATGGTGTAGACGATGGTCGTATTCGTTTAGTGCATCAAAAAAATCAAGGGCCGGGGGCGGCGCGCAATCGGGGGCTGGAGATGGCCCATGGCGACTATGTTGCGTTTTTAGATGCGGATGATGAGTGGCTGCCTGATTTTTTGGCGGTTACCCTGCAACACCTAAAGCAACGGCCAGACTGTGCCCTGTGTTTGACGGGGCAGTACCGGGGAGAAAATCGCTCGGACTGGGGTAAAACGCTGATGGCCCTGGGCCTAACCTCTGGCCAGTGGCGATTGCCCACCGAGCTATCGCGCGATCAACACAAGCCGAATTTGGATGTGCTCCATTCTGGGGCAATTGTTTGCGATCGCAATGTGATCCATCGCTTTGGTGGCTTTTACGATAAAGACCGCTGCACCTACGGCGAAGACATTTACCTGTGGCTGCAGGTTGTGCTCAACTATCCCATTTATCGCGATCTGCGCCCGCTAATGTGGTATCACACCGAAGCGTCCGATTTGGCGGTGTGGAATCAGGTGCGGCCCCCCTGGCCCATGTTGTTAGAACCTGAGCCCATTCGCCGCCGCTGCCCCCAACCCTACCGGCCAATTTTAGAAAATATTCTGAATACCTATGCGGCCATTGCCGCGTATCGAGCGACAACGGTAGAAGATTTGGCCACCGCCAATCGACTGTTTGAAGCATTTCCCGATGCCCGGCAAGAAATGTTTCAAGACTGGCGTAAACGGGTGGACTACTTGATTGCCAATGTGCCAAATCTCAGACGGACCCTAAAAGGATTTAAGGGCGATCGCTCCCAGCGTCAAAGCTAAAACAAGACTATTAAAAGGCCTTAGGCCCCGCTAGACAGCTATTGCCCCGAGGCCTGTGCGGCATGCTGACTCAGTACCTGGTCATAAACTGTTTCCAACTGGCGAGTATTTCTATGGAGGTCAAAGTTTTTCGCCACATGGGCCTGGCCCGCGCGGGCAAACTTATCTCGCAGGGCCCCATCCTCCAACAACCGACGTATATTTTTCGCCAGCTGTGCCGTATCTTTCTCAGGCCCTAGCAGGCCGGTTTCACCCTGGATAACGGCTTCAGGAATCCCCCCCGTGGCAAAACTCACGACCGGTAGCCCCATGGCTTGGGCCTCCGCAAAGACCATGCCAAATCCTTCCGTATCCCCTGATTTAGCAACAATGCTGGGGCCGCAAAATATCTGGGCTCGATTCATCCAGTGGTGCACCTGTTCCGGGGGCTGTTGGCCCAAAAACTGTACCTGCACAGCCAGCTTGTTGGCTAGGTTTTGCAGTCTCGGTTGCATTCCCCCCTTGCCAATAATCACCAGTTCAACCCCTGGGTGCTGTCGCTGCACCTGGGCCATCGCCTGAATTAAATATTGCACCCCCTTTTTTTCCACCAGCCGACCGACAAACAGGACGATGGGACGCCGCTGCATCGGGGTGGGAGAAAACCGTTGGCGATCGATGCCAATGTAGTGCACCAAAACTTTTTCCGCCGCGGCCCCTCGCTGTAGCAGTTGGTGACGAATAAACTCAGATACTGCAACAATTCGATGGGCCTGGTTTAGGGCCTGGTCTCGCTTGTGTAATATCAAGGTTCGAAAAAAGTCACCCTGATTGCGAACGCTGGTCCACTGAGGCGTTTTACACGTGGCGTCGTAGCCATGGAAGGTCACTACCAGGGGAATGTTCAAGCGCTTACAGATGGGGGCAACCAAACCACCATCACTGCCAAAGTGGGCATGTACCAAAGCCGGATTATAGTCCCTGAGTGCCGTTAACCACCTGGGAGAAACAATGCCGCCCACCTTATATAGGCCTTTCCACAGTCGACTAAATTGAGACAGTTCATCAAAGACGACGGTTTCTTGCTGATTTAGGATGGAATTGAGCCGGCGACTGCCACCATAAAAAGCCTCGTAGTGGCATAGACTCTCGACCTGGGCTGGAATAAATGTTTCCGAATAGGGGAGCAGTTGGTCTCTATAAATTAGAATCCTAGGCATTGGGAGTGGTTAGGCGCTGTTAAGAAACTACTTCACGGTTTAAGTCTGAAAGGCTTGTTACGCCACGATTTTCATCAACAAGGCTATGATTTTGAGTTTTAGCAAACCCTTACGTCCGTAGAATTCAATCAATTTGAAAGAGTTTGAGGTTTCTTCGATGGTTTGTCCTGGCTTTCCAAGGCTAGGGGGTGGCCATGGACTATCGTTTCCGTTGCTGTCAACATTCGCTTCAGACCATACAACGGACTGAACAAGCTACTGACAATTAGCTGTAACTCAGCGGCTGAAACCACATCTTGTTTTAGGTGGCGGTGATGTTTAATCAAATGCAGTAAAAGCTTGCGACTATCATTCCCCATAAATAACAGCGTGATTAAAGGCCTTTTCCATAACGGAATACCCACCATGCGGGTGATATGTTTACTCAGGCCAATGCCATGGAAAAAGCGCAGTAAGTAGCTCCGTTCAAAGCGCCAGCTGGGAATTTGGTGTTCGATGTTCATTTGGGGGTTAAACCATATCTCCCAGCCTGCTTTTTTCAAATGCAGCAGGGCTTCCACATCTTCTCCCTTCCCGGTTAAAGAGGTGCCAACCGGGCCTTGGAGCTGTAACGGGTAGGGAACATGGTCGAGCCAAGCCTGACGTAAAATCACCAACCCTGCCCCCGGAGGCACTAAATTGCTGTTGGCACGCCAGCCAGTGGTAAAACAGACGACTTCATCCCGTTCTACAACCGGGATAAAAGGGGCAATGCGTTCAAAATTGTTAGGGGGAGGGGTTTCATAGCAGGGATGTATTTGGCCACCAAATGCAGCGGCTTGGGGATGGGTCCGACCAAAGTTATAGGCGGCGTCTACCCAGTGGAGACTGGGCACATTGTCATCATCCAAAAAGCCAATCCAGGTTCCTTGGGCTTCTAAAATTGCCCGCTTGCGAGCAAAGGATGCTCCCTGTTGGGGCTCTAAAACATATTTCAGTGGACAGCGAGTCCATGTCTGCTGATAGTGATAGACAATATCGGCTGTGCCATCGGCACTATTATTATCAACAACGATGATTTCCCATTCAAAATCGGTAGATAATACCTGCGCTTGAAGGGCCTCTAAAATTCTAGGTAGAATTGCAGCGCCATTATAAAGACGAATAGCAACCGAAAAATCAGTCATAGATTAAGTGAAGGCTACAACCGCCTGACCCCCTGTAAATATGCTATCCCGTTGTCGTTTACGAAGATCGTTCCTACGCCATTGATGCCCCCAAAGTATTTAAACTATGACTTAAATAGCGGAGGGATGACAATAGTGCCGATAATATGGGCCGAACGGGTTAGAAAGTAGTAAGTACGAACCATCGTTATTTAGCCTGGGGCAGGTTAGAAGACTGGCAATGCCAATGATTCCATGGGCTTGATGCTGAAAAACATCTAGAAAACATAGTGTTATCGGTGCGTTGATAACGCGATATCGGTGCGTTATCAACGCGGTATCGATATTTAGAACAGCTACTTTAAGGTGAATGTGTAATTGCTAAATGCAGCAAATATATAGTGACCTCCTTAACATTACTGATAAAGGTACTCGTCCGATATCGGCTAAATTCTTGAAACTTTAAGCCATTGCTGATTTAAAGGATAAATCTAGCTTCAAAAAGAGGGGAATTTATCGAGGCTTTATAAATAACATGGCCTCGAGAGTCAGAATTTCAAATTACGTGATTGGCACGTAATTGCACCCATAATAAAAAGACCCAAGATTAAGGAACATTGATAAGTGTTCCTTAATCTTGGGTGTGAAGTTTTTTCTGGGGTTGACCGTTGCCAACAGCCCCTTAAATTTACTTCAGCGCTTTTGAACTCATGCTGTACTTACCGCCCCGACCGCGATGCCACTCATTGGTGCGAGCGCCAGCAGACAGAATGTTGGAAACACGATTGCGCGCCTTAAGGAAGGTTGCCTTAGGCATATCACTTTTGAAAATTGCTTCCATAACTTCAGCAATTTTGAAGGCTTCATCGGGCTGAGCCTTCAGGATATTAGCAACAACGTCGGGTAAAGGTGTTTTGCGGAAAGGATCTTGAACGTAGCGCTGCCAGTTGGGGGATTTGCCACCACGGGGCTTCCGAGAAGACGTCGCTGTCTTTGTTACGGTGGCAGCAGCAGCCTTAGCCACCTTGGTCTTTTTAGGGGCAGCAGCTTTTGCAGCTTTGGCGGCTTTTGCAGCTTTTACGGCAGCCGTTTTAGCAGAGGGCTTGCGACCACGACGCTTACCGGGTTTCTTGACTGGAGCAGGCTCGGGCTCACTGACATCAACGCTCGCAACAGCGCTGGATAGAATCTGAGTAACACTGGCGGCAACACCGTTGCTGTCGCCACCACCTTCAAATAGACCGATAACAGTCTGTAGGCCTTTGCGCTTTTCTTCAGTTTCTGAGATTTGCGCGTTTAGTTCTGCGATTTGAGAAGCAAGTTGGGATTCAACTTCCTTGAGCTGATCAAGGACATTAGTAGCCATATTGGAAAAACCTCACTTTGTTGCAATGAATGGAGTGATATTTGAGAAAGACAATCTCGTTGGTTCTCTAATTCTACAGAGATATACCACTAATTCAACAAGTTTTTAACACCAAAAAGATACCCAAACATAAAAAAGTAATATCATGGCACTTTTTTGGGGGCCGTGAACAACCTCATCTTTTACTGTTCTCCATGCCTAAATTCGGCTGTTTTGAAGAGCCTGTGGCGGCCAAAAAATGCTTGAAACAAACCTGAAAACTACTGTGGGTATTGGGTTTTTCGTTTTGAGTGTCCGTATTCAAACTTGATAAATGTTGGACTGATGGGGGCGGAACTATTTCGATAATGGATTGATTGTTCTAGCTAATACCACTTATTATTTTTTCGGAAAGAATCTTGGAGATGACCTTAAAAATTAGGGAAAATTAGATGACAGAACAATGGAAACTGTTAACTATCACCCCCTGAACTCCTTTTAAAAACAACAAAACTAGTTCAGACGAACTAGTTTTGTTGTGGTTTTTGATATTTGTTTTGACTGTTTGAATCTATCCCCAGCGACTTGAGTCTAGATTGGGGGGAACATCTTGGAGCCTGCCTGGGCCAATGGCTTTAATGGCTTCTGAAAGGTCGATATTGTCGGTGTAGAGGGCTTTGCCGATAATCACACCGCTAACCCCCAGGGGCGCAACACCCAGCAGGCTGAGAAGATCGCTCATGGAACTCACACCGCCAGACGCGATGACAGGGGTGTCAATTTTTTGGGCTAACTCTCTAAGGGCTTCTAGATTAGGCCCCTTGAGAGTGCCATCTCGTTTGATGTCGGTATAAATAATGGCGGCGGCCCCTAAATCTCCCATGCGTCGGGCGAGATCGTCTGCCATGACGGTGGATGTCTCAATCCAGCCGCGGGTGGCAACTCTACCGTCGCGGGCGTCGATCCCCACGAAAATACGACCGGGAAATTCTTGGCTGAGTTCTCCTACTAGGTCAGGGTTTTCGACTGCAACCGTGCCTAAAATTGCGTACTGCACCCCCAAGTCGAATAGTTCTTTCACGCGGTTGCGATCGCGTAAGCCCCCACCCACCTGCACCGGCACATCAACGGTCTGAACAATTGTGCTAATGGCCTGCCAGTTCTCTGGTTTCCCGGCCTTAGCCCCATCCAGGTCAACAAGGTGGATGCGGGTGGCTCCCTGGTCAGCCCAGCGCTGGGCAACAGCCACCGGATCGTCATCGAAGACCTGGGACTGTTCATAGTCTCCTTGAAATAAACGAACACAGCGACCACCGAGTAAATCAATGGCAGGGATCACATCCATAGGTCAGAGTCCACCGTTAGAACAAGCAATGGTTCAGATTGTACAGAAAAAGACGATCCTACGGAGACAGGGACGCCAAAACAGGAGATGGGCTGGCGGGTAAGCGGTAAACAATCGCACCCACGGGGCTAAAGGTTGTCTGTAATATTATCGAGAAGCTGTAAAATTTGCTCCCGGTCCGGGGCTGTTGGTCGATGGCGTAGGTAAATTTCCAGGTCGCTACGGGCCGCCAACAAGTTTTGCAACTGATAGTGAATTAAGCCCCGGTCACGGCTATTGCTGGGTTCCCCAGGCAACAGCATCAGCAAGTAGTCAAGAATGATGAGGGCGTGGGAAAAATTTCGCTGATTTAGATAAATCAACTTTAAATTGTTCAGCAACCTGGCTAAAAAGGCTGGTGGGGCAATGGTTTGGAGATAATTACTGTCCCAGGCCGCATTGGCCACACACAGCCGTTGGAAAATCGCCTGACAGTCTGCTGGAAATAGGATTTCTCCTTGGTTAAATGGGTCCACATAGACGTCCATGTCAGCCACCGTAGGCCGGACTAAAAAGTGCCCCGGCATGCCCACCCCTGCCATGGGAAAGTCTAAGCGCTGAGCTACTTCTAAATACACCAGTGCCAGGGTGATGGGGATACCCAATCGTCGTTCTAACACTCGATTCAGGTAGCTGTTGTCAGGGTCGTAGTAGTTGATTTGGTTGCCCCTTAATCCACATTCTGTGTAGAGCTGCTGGTTAATGGCTTGAATGGTTTTCAGGGGATAGGCGGAAAGCTGGGGCCGAATGGCCTTGGCCATGGCATCCAGTTGTTGGTAACACTGCTCGGGTTCCAAGTCAGGATAGACCTCCTGGGCCGGACAGAGGGCCGCTGCGGCAAGATTTAGGGAGGGTGATTGGGCAATAAGCTGTCGGAACCGTTGTCGGGCTGGGGAGAAGCTGAGGGCCATGGGCGGATGCAAGGGGGTGGTCGATGTTAGGGCTGGGGATGGCGGTCGTAGTCACCGCCGCTGCCGTAGAGCAGGGACTCTCGCCAGCGTTGCCAATAGTATCCGTGGGCAGGCTGTGGGTCGCTTAGGAGGCGATTCAAGCCGCTGTAAACGGCCAGGCTAAGGTAGTGCCCGGTCCAGTCTAGAACAGCCGGAATCCCTACCTGGGGAAGAATCTTGGCCACCAGGCCAGGATGGTATATGGACGTGCGCAGCAGCGTTTTCGCCAGGGGGCCAAATTGCACCACATCCTGAAGAAAGGGGCGGAGAATGGGATCTCCCAGGGCCGCCATGTCCTGAAAAATGGTGGTTAGCAGGGTATTGATTTGGTCGCTGTCCAGGGATTGATCTGTTCTGAGGCTCATGGCTTTTTGAAATAGCCAGGTGACAGCAATATTGGGCTGGTAGGGTTGTAGCCAGGCCAGGGCAGAAGCACTGAGCTGATCCTGTTTGAGGGCATCGTCAATGCCGAATGTGAGCCGGTTCAGGTGCCGCACCATGGCGCCAAATCCACCGAAACTCAGGGGAGATTGGTGGCCACTGGCATCTCCCACCGCCAACATTCGATCCCACTGAAACCGGAGGGGACTCTGGCGATAGGCTGGAAAAAAGCCGAACAGGGCCCGTTTAAAGGTGAGGGTGTCGAGGTTAACGCCCTGGTAGGTGGGTAACAGCTCAAAATAATCGTCAAATAGCTTTTCTAGGGTAATGCGATCGGGGTGGGCGTCGAGATAGGTGAATAAATACGTAGTACGGCCATCTTTGGCGGGAAAGGCCTCCCAAAAATATTGACACTGATTTTGAATGGGGGTGAAGGAGGTGATTAAATCGCCGGTTTGGTTGTGTTCATAGCCGGTAGCACAGGTGCCGACAACGAGGCAGACGGCATCCGGTGTGGCCCCCTGGCGAGCCTGTTGCACCATGGGGGAAAAATGCCCCATGGTGTCAATTAATAGTCGGGTGTTGAGGGTGGTGTCCCCAGCCTGTACCCGTACTCCGTTAGGCGCTACACAGGCCTTGGAAAAAGGGGTGTTTTCCAGTAGTTCTCCACCGGTAGCGATGAATACCTGTTTGAGGGTTTCTAGTAGATATACGGGATCGACACCAATGTTGAGAACATCTTCAACCCATAGACTTTCACCGCCGTCAAATTGAATACGGGCCGGATTGTATTCGGTTGCGATCGCCCTGGTCAGTTCCTCTTCCGTTAATAGACCTAACTCAACAAATGTTCGTAGTTCGCTGCGAGAAATATTCCACTCCTGGTCACGCCCTTTGAGCACCCCCCGTTCTAATAGCGCTACTTTCCAACCCTGTTTTGCCAAAGAAGCTGCTAACAAAATACCCAGGGTGCCACCGCAGATCACCACGTCGTAAACGTCTGTTGCTTCATCTACGACCAAAGCCGTACTTTGGCTTTCCACCACCGTTGGCGTTGGCAGCTTGCCGTGGCGATAGCGGTGCCATAGGGCATCGGCCCGTTGTAGTCCCTGGTAAGGATTCCCAGGAATCGTTTGTAGAATGGTTTGGGTATGGGGCATGGACAGTTTTAGAACAAGGTGAGTTTGGCAGAGGGGGTAGCGGGAAAAAATCCCCACCAGGGTCCCATTGTTAGCAGGCAATCGTTGGCAGACTTAAGATTGCGCGTTCCGAGTCTCTAGGGCGAGGCCTGTGCCTAGCCAGTTGCCTTGGGCATCATAATGTCGCACCAGGCGCTGTCTTTGGTGGGGCGCTAGATACCAACAAATCTCTAACTGGACCGTTTGGTCTCGAGGTAGCTGGGGACAGACGGTACAACTTACCCCGTGGGGTAATAGCCAATACTGTTTGGGATGGTCTACGGCTTGCCAACGGTGATGGTCTAACGGCTTAAACCTCCGTTCTTGGGGGGCGTCCGCCAGCAGCGTGTCTGAGATGACAACTTCTTCCCCAGACATGTGGGCCTGCCAGTGGCTTGTCGTCACTTGAGGCGGCGCCATGGTGGCCGGGAAATAGACAGTTTCCCCGTGCCAGCTGCCCAGCAAACTGTTGATTTCCAGCGGCAGTGTTTCAGGGGCAGCGGGCCTGTGGGCCCAATGGGGCACCCGATATTCTGGGATAAGGGTGACATACTCCAAATTGTGGTCCCCGTTAGCAGTGCCGTTATACAGCTGCACCAGACGCATCCGACGATGGTCTGATAGCAGCGAGAACTCCGCCCCAAAACTACTCCACGGGCGGCGCTGCATGGCCCCTTGCGAAAAGGCCCCCGTTGGGAAAAAACAGATGTACGGGGCGGCGCCCGGATACCCCAGGTCTCGCTCCATAGTTTGGGTGGGTTCCCCCGCAGGGCTGCGCTTCAGCACCAGGGTCATGTGTTCATTGGGGCGATCCTCCGCCAGGGTGAGCACACTGGGCGTGTCCCGTTGCCAAACAGCCATTGGAGAAAACTGTCTAAACCATCCCTGCCATTCGCCAATATTTTTGCGGATATAAAGCCACTGATCGTGATGCCATGGATCGGTAAGTGGGGTGTTGGCAAACTGCATTAAGGCTTTGGCGTAGGAGAACAGGGGGCCGCTGGACGCAGGGCTAAATAAAGTGCCGGTCCCAATAGCGGTAGCCACGAGAGACCTCGCCAGAAGGGAGCGACTTGACGGCGCGCCATGTCATCCCACATCAGCCTGGGGGTGAGCAGGCTGAGCATGCAAAAGTCTAAGCCCATGACATGGATAAACTGGCTGGAGACAAACTGGTCATAAAAATTTTGCAGGGTGGCGTAGCCATGGCCAGAGGTGACGCCATAGGTCAACAACAGCACCATTGAGATCGCTACACCTAGGCCCACAAGACGATGATTTAAACCCCTCAGCAATGGGCTATCGTCTGGACGCTGGGGGAGATGGTGGGTGGACTGGCGCAGGGCCAGGTAGGGCATCAGGGCAAAGGCCCCCAGGGCAAAAGAACCTAGAACAAACGGCCAGGCCGGAATAGATTGATCACGACCATCGCTCAGAGCGAGGGCGGCATAGACCACGGGCCATAACCCCATGAGATTAAACAAAACCACCACAGCCGCATTGAGATCGCCCCATTGACCCGTGGAAAGTTGTCCAATGGTTTCTAAGGTGTCGGGGGCACTGGGGGGAGACAAAAAAATTGCATAGATGACAAAACCTAGCCAAAGGCTACCTAGGGCCAAAGACTGCCATTGTCTGGCTAAAAAAAGATTAATGGCTGGGGGGGACGTCATTATTGAGCGGGTGTAACAGGTATGTTGAAAGTTCAGAGTTTCTTAAGTTTTAAGTTGGTATATCAACCAACATCAACCATCGCTCCCATTGTACGTTGTGCCGTTTACCCTAAGAAATGTCGTTAGCGTGGATCGATAAATCAAACATCAAATCCAACCTCCTCGCCAGCGTCACTAAATTGCGATTAACCCATTGCGGTTAATCAGTATTAAGGTCCTAATCTGCAATGAGAGTTCACGAGTTTCTGCAGTTATACGAATCCGGTCGCCGAAATTTCCAGGGCATTAATCTAAGTAGTGCTGACTTATCCGGTCGTATCCTAGTCAATGTTGATTTTTCTGGGGCTAATTTGGTGGGGGCTAACTTGAGCCGAGCCTTTCTCACCAAAGGTCAGTTTGTTAGCGCCCAGCTCCAGCGAGTGAATTTTCGATTTGCCAAATTGAGCGAAACGAACTTTCGTCGAGCTAATTTGACAAAGTGTAATGGCGATGGTGCCTTTTGGGTCAAGTCTGATCTTTCCCATGCCAGACTGAGCGGGGCGCGCCTGGCCTATGTGAATTTTCGTCAGAGCTGTTTACACGGGGCCAATGTTTCAGGCGCTGCCTTAGCGGGGGCTAATTTGCGAGAGGCCCAGCTGAAGGGGATGAATTTGGCTTGGTCCAACCTGCACGGGGCTAAGCTCTATGGGGCCACTACAGATGCCATGCAATGCATTGGCGTAAACCTAGAAGAGGCCAAACTGAATGGGTTGAATTTTCAAGGGTGTGATTTAAACGGGGTGAATTTCGCCTATGCCCACATGAAGGGTATCAATTTACAACAGGCCAATCTCACCGCCGCCAACCTATCCCATGCCCAGATGCAACACGCGAATTTACATCAGGCTGTGTTGGCCGGTGCCAATTTATCCCACACCCAATTACAACGGGCCTATTTAGTTGGTGCCAACCTGACCCGCGCCAACCTGGAACAAACAAATTTTACCGGGGCCATTCTGACGGATGTCATCGTTCAACATGGGGTGCTGTCCCATGCTCAAAGCCATAACCAATCCCCAGAGAGGACCTCAGTGTCCCCATCTGCGGCAAGAGTTTCCGGTTGGGCTAGGCAATTTTCTTCCCATATGACAGTCAGGTAGGCGGTTGCATAATTTAGGGTATTCTTCTGGGACAAATTTAGGCTATGGTGTCACCCACTCAACTGGGCTTAGTGCTGGTTACAACCTCCTCGGAAGCAGAATCTCGTAAAATTGCTGAACATTTACTGGGGGCACACCTAGCCGCTTGTGTCACCTTCACACCGGTTCAGTCGATTTACCGTTGGCAGGGCAAGATTCACCAGGATGCCGAGTATCAGCTCGCAATCAAAACGGATCTGGCGCTGTTTGATCAAATCGCTCACCAAGTTCGGCAGCTCCATAGCTATGAGCTGCCTGAAATTATTGCTGTTCCCTTCGCTGACAGTACATCGGACTATGGCCAGTGGATTAGGGAACAATTAGAAAAAGACGTTGGTGGCTAACGTTGGCGACGGCTAAAATTTGGTAGTCCTAAAGACGTAAGGATAGGGTAGTGTATAGCCATAACATCATGCATCGTCTTTATCATGTCA
>NZ_JADOER010000009.1:0-207167 GCF_018739865.1 Leptothoe kymatousa TAU-MAC 1615
CTTGCATCGATGATTCTGCTTGCCGTTATGAATCATGCCGTTCTTAACGACCCTAGCAGAGTCACAATCAGGGCAATTTGGCAGAGGGGATGACATGATAAAGACGATGCATGATGTTATGGCTATACACTACCCTATCCTTACGTCTTTAGGACTACCAAATTGTATTACCTCCATTTACGCCCGAGCAGGTACAAATATTGGCCTTAAACTATGGCCTCGAATGGTCACGGATCGAAGCCACTGAGCTCTGCAATTTGGTGGGTGGCAAACCTTATCTTGTGCATCTTGCAGTTCACCATATTTGGAGTGGAGAAACATCCATAGGAGAAGTGCTAGATGCCCCACTTGTATGCGGCATTTTTGCATCTTATCTACAACAACAATTACGCCGATTGCAACAAGTACCGCGTCTAGCCAAAGTATTTAGCCAGGTTGTCTCAAACCAACTCTCGCATAGCCGCACCGCACTAGACCAGTTGCAAAGCATGGGTTTGGTCAGGCTAGCGGGGCATCACCCCCAACCAGCATGTAACCTTTTCGCCAATTACTTCTGTACCCAGTATGCCTATGGGGAAGGCTAATGCATGCGCACCCCGACAGTGGGGAACGAATATGCTAGAACGGAAGCGCTACTGGCATGATGCATCTGCTAAACGGTAAGTGAATAAACGTATTTCTCACTGGCTAGAAAATAACTGGGTAACCCCCGCCTACAGCGGTTGGGTGTTGCTAGGCATTACCCTTTGTTTTATTGGGGCGGCAACAAACACCATGGCGGGCTGGCTATACGTGATTGGTGGTGTCAACATTGCCCTGCTGTCAGTATCATCGATTTTGCCCCAGCGGGGTTTGGCAGGCATATCCTTGAGTCGCAAACCACCACGCCCGGTATCAGCAGGGGAAGCGCTGTCGATGGTGGTCGACGTTGAAAATACCACGGAGCGCCCTAAGAGTTTGCTACAGGTGCAAGACTTGGTGCCGAGGGCGTTAGGCAAAACTCAGAAGCATGCGATCGCAACACTCCCGGCCAAATCCCATCACACCTGGCGCTACGAAATCCCGACGGAGAGCCGCGGCATTTACAGCTGGCCAGAGATACGCCTGCGCACAGCCGCTCCCCTCGGCTTATTTTGGTGTAGCCGAATTCAGGCGGCCAAAGCAAAAGCCATTGTCTATCCACAAATTTTACCCCTGACCCGCTGTCCAGTGATGGACACCTTAGGCGATGAGGCCGGTAGACAACAGCTACAAAAAGAACCCATTAATGCCACTGGCACCGAAGGGCTTACCCGAGCACTGCGCCCCTATCGTTGGGGGGATCCCACCCGACTCATCCACTGGCGCACCAGTGCCCGCTATGGAGAACTCAGGGTACGCGAATTAGAAGTGCTCACCAGCCACCAAAGTTTAATTATTGCCCTAGATACATCCCACACCTGGGATCTCAACAATTTTGAAAGCGCTGTTATTGCCGCAGCATCACTGTACGACTATGGCCAAAAACAGGGGCTGGCCACCCAGTTTTGGAGTTCTCAAACCGGATTAATCCAAGAAAAAATCAGAGTATTAACCACCCTCGCGGGCATTCAGGCCGATACCACGGGCAACCACAAGCTACCGGCCCCACCCCTAGTGTGGCTAACAGCCCAGCCCAATCAACCGTTGCCCCACCATAGTGCAGAAATTGTGTTCTCCCCCCAAACGGCAGCCCATTCCAGTGGCGATAATACGACCACCAAGCACCGTCGCCTGGTGATTAATCCGGTCGATGATTTACAGCGTCAGCTCCAGAATGTGACCTAACTCAGATCTTGCACCAAGTCGGTTTTGAGCCTTAAACCCACATTGGATTCAAAATCCAACGCTAATTGAGGGCTGTCCACTAAAGGGGCAAGATTGGATTAAAAGCTCTAAATATAGAGCTTTCAGAGATCCTCTAACCCCTTTTAGTGGGTTTTCATTCGATTAGCCTTGGCACTTTTAGTCCAAGGTGGGCCGTGCTTCATCACCAGGTGCAAGATTTAAGCTAAGGCAAAATAAGAGGTAGTACAAAAAACAACCTAACGAGACGAATAGTAAGGTAAGCAATCAGGTGTAGCCATGGCCCAGCTTAAAACCCGTCGCCCTGAAAATATTGACGGCGATCTGTTTGTGGACACTAGCTGTATTGACTGTGATACGTGTCGTTGGATGGCACCAGCGATTTTTAGTCGTGCTGGAGAGATGTCTGCGGTGCATACCCAACCAACCACAGCTGAGCAACGGCTCCAGGCCTTAACAGCCCTATTGTCTTGCCCCACCGCATCCATTGGCACGGTGGCACGGCCCGACGACATTCAGCAAGCCCACAGGCAGCTGCCCGCACCAATTGAGGACAATGTTTTCCATTGTGGCTATCATTCAGAAAAATCCTATGGGGCTACAAGCTATTTTATTCAGCGGCCGGGTGGGAATATTTTGATTGATTCGCCCAGGTTTGCGGCGCCCCTCGTAAAGCAACTGGAAACCATGGGCGGGGTGAAATATTTGTACCTGACCCACCGAGACGATGTGGCGGATCATGCTAAGTTTCAGCAGCATTTTGGCTGCGATCGCATCCTGCACCAAGACGACATCACCCCAGACACCCAATCCGTTGAAATCCAACCCACAGGGCCATCCCCTTACCCCCTCGCCCCAGACATCACCATCATTCCAGTGCCGGGCCATAGCAAAGGCCATACGGTCATGCTCTACAAAAATCGGTTTTTATTTACGGGCGATCACCTTGCCTGGTCGAGCTATCTAGGGCATCTCCATGGGTTCCGGCGCTACTGCTGGTATTCATGGACCGAACAGATTCAGTCCATGAAACGATTGGCTGATTACGACTTTGAGTGGGTCCTACCGGGCCACGGTCGGCGGTTGCATAGCGCAGCCATGGCCCAGGAGATGCAAACCTGTATTGCCTGGATGGAAAAAGCCTAGTGGTCTGTCGGCCCATTCCCCCAGCAGGGCACTGCCCTGGGGGCCATCAACTGCTCTGCTGGGTGGGCCCATCCATCAACTGCTTTGCTGGGTGGGGCGCAGCAAAATATCGTGGACCTGCACATGAGCGGGCTGGCCTAGGGCATAGCCTACGGCATTGGCAATATCTTGGGGCTGTAGGACCGGAAACTGCTCGTACACCTGCTGGGCTTTCTCCTCACTGCCCGAATATTTGGCCGCAAACTCAGTTTCCACAAACCCTGGACTAACGGAAGAAATACGAATGGCGCTGCCATCGGCCCGCAGTTCTTTGCGCAGGCCCTCCGTCAGGGCACGCACCGCAAACTTCGAGGCAGAATACATGCCGCTACTGGGCACACGATGGCCAGACATGGAGCCAATATGGAGGATATGGCCCTGGTCATCCCCCCATTGCCGCATCAGTTTGACCGCTTCACGGGTGCAAATGCACAGGGCAATGACATTAACATCCAGGGTTTCTCGCCATTTTTCGGTATCCCCCCGGGTGAGCGGTTGTTGGTAGCCCAAACCAGCATTATTCACCAGCACATCTAAGCCTTGAAAACGCTCTGCGATCGCATCAAACCAGCTCAAAATTTGAGCTTCCTGGCGTAAATCAACAGATTGGGTAAGTACTTCAATTTCATATTGCAGCGCCAGGGTATCAGCCAATTCGGCTAGACGCTGGCGGCGGCGGGCACATAGGGCCAGGTTATAGCCCTGGGCAGCAAGCTGAGCCGCAATGGCCATACCAATGCCACTGGAAGCGCCGGTAATAGCCGCAATCGGGCGGTTATGCATAGTAGACAACGTGGGAAAAAACGATGGGGCTAAGAACCCTTTTGATTTTGAGAACGAAAGCGACCACCTTCAAAGCTGCGACGCTTTAGATGCTTGGTGTTGCGACCGGTCACTCGCTTCCGCCACATTTTGAAACTAGACTGCTTCATCTCCCGACGCATCAGGGCAATCACCTGCTTTTCTTGGAGGCCATATTGCAGTTCAATCGCCTCAAATGGCGTGCGATCTTCCCATGCCATTTCAAGCACACGGTTGATATTATCGGAATCCAGCTCGGGCAGTTTCACAGCAAACCTCTGATATTTAACGGTTGCCACATCCAGGCTAGAAGTTTCTCGAACCGAAAAACTATTATTTCCCTTGGACGTGGTTTATGAGAATATTATGTCTAAGTATTTATTAAAACGTTTTTCTCCGCAGGAGGTTCGGTAATGGACATTGATTTCCGTGTTGTCGCTGTTCTTGCTCCCATTGCCCTAGCTGCGGGCTGGGCTGGGTTCAATATCTTCCAAGCTGCCCTAGGCCAAATTCAAGATTGGCTAAGCGACGGCGAGTAAGTTACAGCTTGTAACGAAAAGTTATCGAATTACTCATATAAGTTGCCTTCTGCAAGGGAGGCAGCTTTTTTGTTGAGCTTTGATGCTGGTCTGGCCACGCCAGGCTCAGGCCTTTAGCCGTGAAACTTTATCGGCTGAGGGACTGACAAACGTCCCTTGTGTAGGCTTGGCCTCACAGGGTTTGAGCGTTTTGCCAGTCCCTCAGCTTGATCAAGCTGAGGGTAAAAGCGATCGCAGTCAAGCCAAGGTGAGTGTTTGGAGTCGTTCCATAATTTGGGCAAAGGCAATCCCACGATGGCTGTGGGTTTCTTTTTGGGCATCACTCATTTCGGCAAAGGTTTTGCCCTGGCTAGGTACATAAAAAATTGGATCATAGCCAAACCCATGGCTGCCCTTAGGCCCAGTCAAAATTTTGCCAGCACAGATGCCTTCCGTTTCTAAGGCAATGGCACCATCCGGGCTAGCCAAGGCTAGGGCGCAGACAAATTGAGCGCTGCGGTTTTCCGTATCCTTGAGCTCCCTCAGTACACGGTTGATGCGGTCTTGGTCATCTTTGCCGTAGCGCGCAGAGTATAGCCCCGGTGCGCCGTTTAAGGCATCGACCTGGAGGCCGGAATCGTCGGCAATGGCCCACTGACCGGTTGCGATCGCAACTTCCCGGGCCTTCAACCGGGCATTTTCAATAAACGTCGTCCCAGTCTCATCCACATCGATCTCTTTGGGCTTCAGCTGCAACTCCCAACCCAGGGGAGTTAGATAAACCTGCATTTCCTTCAGCTTGCCAGGATTACCCGTAGCAACAATGACAGTCGGCATAGCGCAAAAAAGAGTCTCAGCGTCCACATTTAACCATGGGACCCTGGGATAAAAACCTGATAGCGTAATCCAGGAGACGCCTACTGTTCATATCACCTTGGATAATCGCCCTAACTACTGGCAACTGCTGCCCTATATCCGCCGCCAGCAGACGATTCTCATTCCTGCTTTTCTGTGTACTTTAGTTTTTACTATTTACTGGCCCATCCTGGCCAAGTTAGGCGGTTTAGCCATTTCCACCCTAGTCCAGGGACAAGTGGCCGCCTTTGGCAAAGTGGCCGCCCTCACCTTAATCGGTTTGCTGATCCAAAAAGCCGCCCAATATGGGCAAGATTCCCTAATGGCCAAGGCGGCATTTCGGGTGGCCCATCAGCTGCGCACGCGAGTCTATGGCCATCTCCAAACCCTGAGTTTGACCTACTTTGAACAAACTAAAACAGGGGACTTAGCCTATCGGCTGACAGAAGATGTGGACCGCATCGGCGAGGTGATTTATAAGCTCTTCCACGATTTTGTCCCCTCAGCGCTACAGCTGGTGGTCGTGTTTGGCTACATGATCTACCTCAACTGGCAGCTCACAGCAACGGCCTTGATTTTAATTCCACTGCTGGCGGTGCTCTCGGGCTGGTTTGGCGAAAAAATGCTCAACGCCGCCCGCAGCAGCCAGGATAAAGTGGCCGATTTATCCTCCCAGGTGGCAGAAGTATTTGGCGGTATTCGTCTGGTGCAAGCGTTTGCGGCAGAAACCTACGAAGTAGACCGCTTTTCCCAAGCCTCTGCCAAAAACCGGGACGCCCGCTATTCAGTGGCCTGGCTCCAGGCCGTGCAGTTTCCGGTGGTGGGGTTTCTCTATGCCGGCATGATCGTGATTTTGCTGCTGGTGGGCACCTGGCAAATTAGCGTCGGGAATTTAGCCCGCGAAGGCTTTGGCACCTATGTGATCAACGCCCTGCTGCTGATCGATCCGGTGAACCATGTGATCCAAAACTTTAATGAGTTTAAGCAGGGGGAAGCATCCATCGACCGCGTGCTGGAGCTATTGCGCTTACAACCGGCTGTCAAAGATCGGCCCAATGCGCAACCGTTGCCAGCGGTCAGCGGCCAGGTGGAATATCGCGATGTTAGTTTTGCCTACGAAGCCGACCAGCCCGTCCTGCAAGCGGTTTCCTTAAGGGCACAGCCTGGCGAAACCATTGCCCTAGTTGGGCTATCGGGGGCGGGTAAAACGACATTGGTCAATCTGTTACCCCGTTTTTATGACGTGACCACGGGCGAAATTTTAATTGATGGGCACAATATTCAGCAGGTCACGCTCCATAGCCTGCGGCGTCAGATTGGCATTGTGCCCCAAGAAAATGTCCTGTTTTCCGGCACCATTGGCGAAAATATTGCCTTCGGCCAACGAAATTTTAACTTGGGAGAGGTGGAAGCCGCCGCCAAGGTAGCCAATGCCCATGGCTTTATTAGCCAGTTTTCCCAGGGATACCACACGTGGGTCGGAGAACGGGGCGTCAATCTATCGGGGGGCCAACGGCAGCGCATTGCGATCGCACGTGCTGTTTTGTTTGACCCCAAAATTCTTATCCTCGATGAAGCAACATCTGCGCTTGATGCGGAGTCAGAAGCATTAGTTCAAGAAGCACTGGAGCGCCTAATGCAGGGACGCACTGTGTTTGTGATTGCTCACCGCCTGGCCACCGTCAGACGATGCGATCGCATTCTGGTAATGGAAAAAGGCCGCATTATCGAATCCGGCACCCATACCCAGCTACTGGAACAATCGGGGCGCTATGCAAGCTTTTACACAAAGCAGTTTCAAGGATGACGTCAGAGAATCATCTGTTATCAGGAAACATCTTTTCAAAACTTTATGAATACGTTGGGATTTGATAGTTTTTTCAGAGCTGGTTCAGTATGGCTAGCAACTGTAGCGAAATATCTGGTATTGGATTACTGAGAGAGTGTCCTTAACTAAGGAAGTCATGCAAGGCAGGCGCTACAAAAGCATCACACCACTCGGCAGTACGGAGACAGCGTATCTGCTAAAAAATGGCATATGCCAAAATCGGGCACTCTGGACCGGACAAGGTCCAAAACGCAACTATTCACGCAGGCAAGCTCTGAAGTTAATCGGATTATCCACCGCCAGCACGGTTGTTAGCTTGGGCTGTCGGAGCACCCCTGGGAACTTTGTCGCACCCACCGGCAAGCCCTTAAAGACATCACGGTTTCAAACCGTCCAGGTGGACGCCTATGGGCAAATCGTTGGCAAAAAATCGATGCAAGCCAGCTATTTTGATGAGCCTGTATTACGAAATCCGTTGAGGAAGCTATTACCGCTGAGAATGATCAAAATTCCAGCCGGTGAATTTATGATGGGCTCCCCTGCCAGTGAACCCCACCATGATGATCAAGAGGGTCCCCAGCGTAAGATTCAGGTCCCCAGTTTCTACCTGGGAGCCTTTACCATCACCCAACGGCAGTACGAAATCATCATGGGCAGCAACCCATCCTATTTTACCGACGACCAAGGTAAGGATGGAGCTAATCTACCCGTGGAACAAGTGACCTGGCAAGATGCCGATGCCTTTTGCAAAAAGCTCAGCGAGATGTCCGGACGCACCTATCGGCTACCCAGCGAAGCTGAATGGGAATATGCCTGCCGAGCCAGCACAACAACACCGTTCTGTTTTGGCGAAACACTCACAACAGAAATCGCCAATTTTTTTGCTGACTTTAGCTTCACTGAAAATTACGAAGAGAACTACAGGAATACGCCCGTAGCTGTGGATAGTTTTTGGCCCAACGGATTTGGCCTATACAACATGCACGGCAATGTGTTTGAGTGGTGCGCCGATGATTACCATGAGAACTACAAAAATGCTCCCAAAAGTGTTGCCCCTTGGATTTCGGGACAAGCACAGGCGACAAAAATGATGCGCGGTGGCTCATGGTTTAACGATACCCCCTACTGTCGTTCGGCTGCGCGCGACAAAAACACCCAGATTGGCCTGAGCAACGCCTCAGGTTTTCGAGTTGTATGCGAACCAATAATTTGATGAGAACGAGGGTAGTATCGTACTTCGCTTGATGAGATTGATATATCTCTACAGCGTTATCAATCTCATCATTTGACTTCAAAAAATCGCTAATGCATTTTACAGAGCAAAGTCAGCCACAGACTATCAAGGGAAAGAGAGTCCTCCAAAAAAGACGGGAGGCCCAGCACCTTCTACCGCAAGGGTATAAGAACCAGTTGAACCAGTTTGATCGAACACACCAACATAAAATGTTCCTGTCTGACCAATACCAAGACCTGGGGGACGGAAAGTAAAGAAAGGATCTAAACCACCCAAGACAAAACTGCCCTGCTGATATGAGACGAGTTGCCCTGAGCCATCGAATATTACGACAGCAGGATCAGGCAAACTACCTCCATTCGAGGCTCCTAATGCACTAACGACATAATCGACTCCACCTACCAAGGTCTCTTGATAAATATCAATTACTCCTGTCTCTGGAAATTGAAGAATATAATCCTTGCCACTATTTAAAGAAAGTGGAGCTCCGAGAAGCTCATCCTGATAAGTTGCCATAGCTATGCTCCTCTAACGAGAATTAGACTGTGAACTTTACCAAGAAAATTATCTGGAGGCAAAATAATTCCGTCAAGTCTTTTTGTTAGAACATTCTGACAAAATTAAAATGTGTATACACATTCCTCAATAACCCCTAAAAACTATAGCCAGCAAAGCATCTAACCTCGAATCCTCATGGCATTACACAATCAAATCGGGCTATTTTTTTCCAGTTACTAGACTTTAGCAGTATTCAACGACTCTATAAGCATAGCTAGCCCACGGGAGGTTATTTATCTCTATGCTCACTCCAAATATAAAACATTTGATTTCCAGAAAAGTTCTTCTAGAAACCAAATGTTTTGAAGAAAACAATCTAAGCCCAACAACCATAACAGACTCGTCTCTATCAACAATCTCTTCGGGAGATCGCAAATCTTCCACCATTTCTTGGATATGTTGCGGCGATGGTGGCGTCAAACGAGAAACACCAATGTGATGACCAGGTTCAACAGTATACCAATAGTGCCAATCCCTTCAGCGAAGATATTGAAGAACTAGGTGGGCATGCCGAAGATTTTCACACCGATAATATAGAACAAGGTGAAAATTAACCCCACAGCATCTTTACGCTATCACCTTCACGATTGGTCCACTTGTCAAAGATGCCCAGGATAATAGCTGGGAAGAAACTCGCCGCCGCCAGACCCAAGGCAAAGGCCACCAACTGCCCCACAAATCCAGAGGAGTTCAGCCCAAAGAACCGGCAATTACCAGGGTCAGACCTACCATCACACGCCCCACAAACACCCGTTTCTTTTCAGAAGCATCTGGGTTGATCGGACGACAGCACACATCGTAGGCAATGGAACTGGAAATCACCAACAGCAGTCCCGATGAGGTCTAGAGAGCAGCAGCTAAACCACCCGCCGCCACCAAGGCAATAACCCAAGGTGCTCACTTCGGCACCTCGGGGGTGGAAAGCATAATGATTCTCGGTCAATCGATTAAAACGGCAAGATCTCCGTAAGTTTACGGAAGTCTTGCCGACGGATTACTCGGAATACTGCCAATGCCAGGGTTCTTGCTCTCCGGCTGGGTTCCCCTGGGGGTAGGACAGCGCAAAGCCATAGTTTTTGGCATATCTCTTTAGCCAACGATAGCCATCGGTTCTTTCAAAACTAATATCCCCATCAGTACTCTCATCAGCGTTTTTATCTCCAATCGCAACGGCATACCCACTGTGATAGTCACTTTGTTGCAACCACTGACGAATATCAATATTGTCTGCCGCTCGCTCGCGCAATCGCTGACGCTGCTCGGACAATGTCATAAAGCCAGCCACGGGGAACAACTCAACCCCCTCATTGCGAGCAGCCGCTACCATACGCCAAAAGGGTTCTACCACCTCCGGCTGAACCTGAATGCTACCGTCATCTAACAGATTGACTAAGGCATCAGGATTCGCTTCCCCATAGGTTTTAGGCTGGGGCTTAATGGCATCCCACCGACGACTGAGGGTATACGCTGTCCACTGATAGCCCTTTACCCCAAATCCCAACATTAGTAAGACCACGGTCACGCTGCCTAACACTTTCAGAATTAGCTTGGGTGGAATCAGCGTAATCGGTTTAGTAACAGGGGCAGAATCAACTGGCACATTAGCTTTCGCCGCCACGTGGGTAGGTAGCTCGCTATCATGGCCTACCTCCATGGCATTTACCGTTTTAGTCAAGCCAGCCAACGCCTCTGAGGCATTAGGGTAGCGCTGTTCGGGCCGCACATCGATCAGCCGTTTAATAAATGTTGCTAGCGCTGGACTAATGCTGTTGTCTGACCAGTGCACTTGCTTCGTCAGCGGATGAACCGGCAGCTTTTCAGGAACAACATCCGCCAGGGCCGCAATGGCTAATATCCCCACCGAGTAGAGATCGCTGGCATAACAGGGTTTTCCCCGTGCTTGTTCAGGGGCCATATAGCCAGCTGTCCCAACTTTTACAGTAGTTGTCATGCGTCCTTGGGGATCTAACTGGCTATGGCTCAGCTCCTTAACTACACCAAAATCAATCAAAAAAATATCGCCATTGCTATGCTGCCGAATCAAATTTCCAGGCTTAATATCCCGATGAATCACACCATTTTGATGCACAAACGCTAAAACCTGCAGAACATCCTTCAACAACTTGATGACGTAGCTCTCATCTAACTGTTTTCCTGGTCGAATTTCTTGGCGCAGATCATGCCCCTGGATCAGTTCTTGGGCAATGTAAAATTTGTTGCCCTGGTCAAAATACGCTAGCAGCTTAGGGATATGCGAATGTCGGCCAATCGTCTTTAAGACCCTTGCCTCTCGGCGAAACATGTCTAAAATTTTAGGGCTGGTGTGTATCAGCTCCTTAATGACACATTCCACCCGCTGGGGATGATGATGGTCAAGGGCGCGATAGGTAATGCCATAACCACCCTTGTCCAAAGTCTTTAGAATTTCAAAGCGATTCGCTAGCTGCATGGATAGTGTGTCTATTCGCCAATAACTAGGGGCAGTGAAGAATACTGCAGACGACAACACCCCATTCTCTACTGAATCTTGGCTCCATCAGCGCAACCCATAGCATTCTTTTAAATTCGTCTACTTGTCTCTAAAAGATGGCCAAATTTTCTGTCGTCCCGTCGCGTTTAGGGGTATCCACGGTTTAAGCTGATATGGCAAGCAATAGCTATTTATCGCTTACGGGTCAGGAAAGCCTTTTCTATCAAGGCTTTTAGGAACATAACATGTTCGACATAACCTGACTATTTGGATAGTGTCACAGGTGATTATTTATGGTTGGTCGCTACAGACGGGTATTTCCCCTTACATTGGTCGCTACGTTAGCTGCCATGGTTAGCCATGGTGCCACTTACCAGCCCCTATGGGCACAACCTAGCCCCACGATTGTCTGTAGCTATGACCCTAGTACCGGTGCGGCCAATCCCCTCGGCATGCGCACGTTTATCACCATGACCGAAACTGGCGGCACAACGGAAGTCAGCTACGAGCAGCTAGGATCCTTTGTGCCAGGTCCGGTGGAAGCCGTACTAACCAACAAACGCGCCTTGATTTTTCCCAATACGTCGAT
This sequence comes from Leptothoe kymatousa TAU-MAC 1615, assembly GCF_018739865.1. Classification (GTDB taxonomy): domain Bacteria; phylum Cyanobacteriota; class Cyanobacteriia; order Phormidesmidales; family Phormidesmidaceae; genus Leptothoe; species Leptothoe kymatousa. The sequence goes on from NZ_JADOER010000009.1 coordinate 11,863, forward strand.
TGATGAGGCCCGTCAGCTCCTTCTAAACACAGACCAGTACTATCAGGAGCTGGTTGGCTTCAATGATCCAGAGGGGTTTGGTCCCGTGAACAATACTTTGGTTTGTCGAGCTTCCGCGGTAGCGGCCCCGCCAGTGCCGCCGCGTTCTACAGCCGCTGCCGAACTGCCAGATCTCGGGGGCAATACGACTCGAGAAGAGCTACCCAATTTAGGTGGCCCTATTGTAGGTGGCCCCATACCCACTGGCAGCCCCACCAGCCAGGCGGATGCGGCCCCAACAACTTTTTACAGCACCATTGCAGGCTTAGCAGATGGCAACTATCGCTATGTCTCGGGTCCTGCGGATGAGCGAGCGTATTCGGACCAAGAGTTACTCAACCGTGGTGGTGTTCTCTTCGTTTTTAGTAAGCAAGGAAACGCCGTCATTGGTAACTATAGCTATATCGATGGAGATTCGATCTGCGTCACCGGGCGTGTGAGTGGCAATACGATCACTGGGCAAGCTTACCCAGCCGATGGCATGGTCAACGACCTGGAAACCGATGTTGCGTTTTGGGGGCCGGCCACATTCTTACAGGTGCGTCGTCCCCAAGGGGATGATGGCCAACGTTACTACGGCAGCGCCACCCTAGAACTGAACGATTTTTCTAGAATTAATGCCGGTGGTTCTCTGCCCCCCAGCACGTGCCAGTGATACTCATGCACTTTAGCCAAACGGCCAAGACTTGTTTGGTTTAGTCTCCACCAACAGCTGATCTAAGTTTGTTTGCATGTGGGTGACTACTTGGTCATAGCATTGTTGAACATAGTGGCTATCCTGGGCGGCGCTCCGACCGGAGCGCTCAAAGATGATGGGCGCACACACTCGAGTATGAATGGGGCAAGGCCACGGCAGATGGGGAATAGGTCCGATCGCCAAACCCCAGGGCAAGCCTAGATATATGGGAAATACTTCTGGATCAATCCCCCATATCCATGGGAGCAGACCTTGCTGGTTTAGCCATTGGGCCTGTTCGTAGCAGTTTTCTAGGACGATAAATGTGTCATGGGCACCCAGGGAAACAACGGGGACAATGGGTACGTTTTCGCGCAGCGCTAGCTTAATAAATCCGGTCCGGCCCTGGAGCTGAATTTGGTGGCGCTGGCGGTGGGGTCGGAAAACATCTTGGGCACCACCGGGAAATACGAGCACATCGGCACCGCGCTGGAGGGCTGCGATCGCAAACTTAGGTTTGGCTGGCACTGCCCCACACTGCCCCGCCAAACGAGCCAACTGCGGATTCACCTGCCAAATTTTGGCATGCATCAACCCATACATGGGTCGGTCATACCCAAATCGCCGAAACCAATCCACCATGAGCATGACCAGATCCGGCGCGGCCAAACCGCCATTGTGAGACGCCACAAACAGCGCCTGATCAGGCACCCGGTGCCAACCATCGGTTCGCGCCCGAAAATAATGCTCATAAAACCATTCCCACTTAGGCATTAGCGACGCAATCACCGTTGGATCACGCTGGGCCAAAGCTACCTCAACGCTGTGGGTGCTAGCGGGCATAAATTCCTTTCACCGTTACTAACTACGCGAGGCCCCAAAGTGCCCCATCCCAAGAGACAGGATACAAGGCCCAGGACTATCCTCCCGCAAGGGTGCCCCCACAAAACATGGCCCCTATAAAATCGAGTGGCTTTGCTTGGCAAAGCCACTCGATTTTATAGGCCGAACTGTACGGATCAACACATCCGCCAGAAAACGTCCTGACCCCCTGCAATTCTTGTGAATATTGAAATGCTTTATAGCGCTGCAAATAGCTACAGATACAAAAAGGGCCCCCACCGAAGTAGGAGCCGCAGTAAGCGTTATTCCTTAATGATCTAATTGTGCCAATAAAGTTCGCTCTAAGTTGTGACGATGATCATGCCTTAGACGTGTTTAAGTTCATATCCCTGGACGAATATTTTCTGTACCGATCTGGTGCGAAGTGCGATCTGGTAGCCCAGGTAGACTAAATTTCTCTATGAAAAGAACTACCATATAAAGGTCGGCCCTGTGAAGCCGGCACTGCCCCCCTAAGCGCTACTGCCAATCCCATGGAATTTCTTAACCGTTTGCTAGGCCGTGATCCTGACGCTGTTAAGGCAAATATAGAAATCTACACGTGGCAAACTTGCCCTTACTGCATCCGGGCCAAATTGCTGCTGTGGTGGAAAGGGGCTAGCTTTACCGAATACAAAATAGATGGGGACGAAGCCGCCCGCGCCACCATGGCAGAACGGTCTAGCCAGCGACGCAGCGTGCCCCAGATTTTTATCAACGATAGCCATGTGGGCGGATGTGACGATCTCTATGCCCTCGATAGCAAAGGCCAGCTCGACCCATTGTTAACCCAAGTAGCATCGTAGGGTGGCCCATACCCACCATGGGAATTTAACGTTTGGGAATCAACAGGTTGATGGATTTTCGCATTGGCTGCGCCGTATGGGCCTACAAAGAATGGCTAGGTGATTTTTATCCCAAAGGCAGTCGCGCCACAGATTTTCTAAGGCTCTACGGTGAACGCATGACCTGCGTCGAGGGCAACACCACCTTTTACTCCATTCCCTCACCAGAAATCGTGCAGCGCTGGGCCGAAAATACCCCCGACACCTTTCGGTTTTGCCCCAAGCTACCGCGAACCATTACCCATGCCGGGGCACTGATGCCGCAATGGCGCAGTGCATTGGACTTTATTGAATTAATGCAGGGCCTCGGGCCAAAACTGGGGCCAATTTTTGCCCAACTGCCACCCAAATATAGCCCAGCCGCATTTCTAGATTTGCAGCAGTTTGTCACTCGCTGGCCCCATGGAACAACGCCCTTAGCGGTGGAAGTGCGCCACCTAGATTGGTTTAAGCCACCCCAAGCAGAACGACTGGATGCTTTGTTGACCCAGTTTGGGGTGGGGCGCGTGTTGCTGGATACGCGGCCGATTTATACCTGGAGCAATCCAGCAGACGACCCACAGCTACGCTCAGAGCGCAAAAAGCCTCGGGTGCCCCTATTGCCCACAGCAACGGCCCCCTTTGTGCTCGTGCGCTACATTAGCCATCCCGACTTGGACCGCAATCGTGATTTCTTAGCCGAGTGGGTAGACCATGTGGGCCAATGGCTGGCGCAAGGTCTCGCTGTTTACTTTTTTGTCCACTGTCCCCAGGAGGCAAAGTCTCCTGCCATTGCTCGCTATTTTCAAGAACAGCTAGAAAAAACAGGCATTGCTGTACCTCCACTGCCCTGGGCGTCAATTGAAGCCCCACCGCAACAACTGGGTCTATTCTGACCCGCCATAGAAGATTTTGACCAACAGCCTCCCGCAAAAAAACTTTATGGGTCTGCACCATGACAACCCAAGAAGAGAACGATGGCTTTGACTACTTCAAACTATGCTGGCTTCTACACTCGCTCCTGCCATCGAGCTAGAACTTGACGGGCACTCGGCTAATTGAGCTAGCCTGGACCGTGTTTTTTTAGAACCCTTTTTTCATTCCAATAAAATAGGGGAGCGCTAACTCCCCCGAGGTTCCTTGAAACGAAACGAAGCAAATCGCCAAATCCCTTCAATTTCAATGGCTCCAGCAAGTCTACTGAATGGTTGGCTTAGCTTTGGCTTAAATTCAGCCCGTTTAGAAAAGTGAAAAAGTAGTCAATAACTCAACAATCAATCAAATAATGCTAACTATCCATTGATATATAAGGGTTTTAAGGTGTTGACTAACTACTCAACAATTGGTCAACAGTCAGTCAACATGCTCAACATCCATTCATAGGAAGGGAAAGGTTTTATCGGTCCCATCAAACCGAATCATCCACCCACCCACATTCCCCACAATCTCAATGGACCCGCGCTGGTTTTGCCTGACGGATTAGCATCTCACAGTTGGGGCACCGGCCAGTAAACAGCGAATGCCAATCGAGCAATGCAAGCTGCTGTTCAGGGGTGAGTTTGACTGCTTTGGGGTGATACGGACTACCAGGACATTCCTTCGTCGTTGTAGGTTGGGGTGTCGTTGAGCTTCATGGAGTTAGGTGTAATGCAAGCCCTTGCCATACACAAAAATCAACTGCATCAACCTTATGTTATGAGTTAGATACCGTAAGGCAACGACGCCAAATAGTATTACTAGAATCCACTACGATTACCTCAAAAGTAAATACTGAATAAACTTCTTGAACTTCAATTACAGCATGCTCAAAAGCGGTTTCTCCAACATCAACCAGCTTTTCGCCGTGCTCATGGCTAGATGGAATAACACAATCAGAATATTCAATTCGATTGCCCAATGGATGGGGCCTTAAATAGATAAATATTTGATAATTCCAAAGTGTTACATTGCCTCTGTTGGTAATTGATATTTCTATCCAATGAGATTTGGATCTCTTTTGGAGTAGAACACCCGATTGAATTTCTAAATCAACTTTTGGGCTTAATATGCGGCCCTTAAAGAAACGTATGTAAGCTAAAGTTCCACCTATAAAAATACCAAGTATCCCTAAAATACTTGATATGGCATCAATAAGGTCCTTATTGGCAGATATTTTTTGAAAGGATATGATGCCAGCTTTGAAAGGGGAATATAATAATAACAGCAGTGCAAAAAGAAATAAGGCTTGTATCGTAAAACTGCTTGCGCGCCATAAGGGCTTCATGACTTAAAAGAAGACATACCAAATTATTAGGCTTAAAATTAGAATAATTAGCAAGATGCCTATTAAAGGGGGCCCAGGAGGTCTGGTCTTTCTCATCATGGAACGAGGCACAGGCCGCATAGAAGGACGAGAATTACTAGGTCTACTCATAATTCTGGTAAAAATATTTGATTGATACTGATGGTATACATATCTACTCTAAATTTTACGGATTTAGTCGTATTCTCTTAACCTCAGACTTTAACAAAGCGAATTATGGGGACCCTGTAGCCAGCCACAGGAACACGCATGACCGTCCCCAAAGCATTAACCAAGCCGAATCCAAGAAATCGTGTCCGACGCTGCTGCGAGTGCGGCGAAGGCAAAGAACAGGGAAAACCTGATTGGGTTAGGGGGACTGGCTCTAGTGCTGCTGGTGGCTGTGGTGGTTATGCGGGTGAGGGGGAAGCAGGTTGGTTAGCTGTGATTACCTGGCCTTGGACGGCTGCTGAGCGGGTGCGGCATGGAGTGTATGGGCGGCAGGGGGTTAGCCTTGGCTGTCGTTAGACTTCTCAGTAGTTTTTTCCTGAACATTACACCGGCTTACTAGCTCTTTAATCACTTCAGAATTAATTCTTTTTAGCCCACCAAGCGCGTGCATATCATCTTGACTCATTACGAGTGCAAGGGCAGTTAAGGTTCCTTCTACAGGTTGAAAACTTTCAAGGTCTTTCTGTGCTTGAGCCTCAATTTTTTTTAGTCGTTTGATTTCTGTGCATAACTCCAAGTCTGATGCTTTTGAATATGCGATTATTTTTTTTACCGTGGTGAGTGACTCTGGCGAATGTTCTCCAAGGTCAACGTCTTTGAAAAAATCCCTTGCCTTAAATTTATTAGTAGACATATTTCACTAGGGCTAAATAATCCGCCTAGTATAGCAATCACAAATTATGGAGGCCTTTTACTCACTAGCAGCTTGCATCAGAACCTGTGCAACCACCTCAAGCTTTACTTCAACCCCCATTTCCTTGAGGCGAACTAGGCTATCAACTACTTCTTTGAGCCTTTGGGTTCTCAGCTCATACATAGACTCTTGGTGCTCGGCGATAGCTTTATCCCGCTCATCTATTAGCTTCTGCCGTTCCAGCTGCAGGGAGCCTAGCTGAGCAAGCGCCTTAGCCTTGATCTCAGCTGCTTTGGCCGACTCTTGCTCACCCCTGCCCTGAACATAGTTTGTAGCACCGGAAAGCCCACATTCAAAAAGCTCTTCAATGGACTCCCTGAGCTTTTCTAATAGGTCTGGAGGGCTGCCAGGCAACTGGCGCATTCTGATGCGATAACGCTCTTCGTTCATGGCTAGACACCCACCAGCTCACGAACAGCAACTAGGGTTTCCCAGTCTTCGACTTCGAGCCCATTGCCGCCATGCGCGATGTGATAGGCATTTAAGGCTTTACATAAGGTTGCTAGCTCGGCAGCGATTTTGTCATTTGAACTAGACTTTTCATTCACTTGCAAGGTCAATGCAAGTGGAGATTGATTACCTGGATATGCCCCTAGCACTTTGCCCGTCGTTTGATTACCTGGATATGCCTCTAGCACTTTGCCCGTCGTTTGATTAACGATCATTAGGTAGTCACAGTGACTACATTGAGTTCGAGTCACGTTCTGACTACTTAGATAATGTCGCTCAGCACCAAGTCCACAATTTGGACAGTGTAAGGTTTGTTATGACGGCTAACGCGGTTGATGCAGGTCTGAATAGCCTAATACCAGGGGGAAAGGAGGTTAGCCAGCACCTATGGCTAGTCCCCGATAGCATTGCTGACGGCAAAACCTTGGCGGTTACCGATGGCCATAAAGAAAACACGCTTCAGCTCTGTGGTGTGGCTGTATCCGAAGGCGATCAGGTGGCCCGTGACCATCTACGTGAGCTGGTAGATATCGGGAATGGTGCCGTTATCGTAGTGCCCATCAAAAAGAACCGCAGTGGCCAGACCTTAGCCGATGTATTCATTACCAAATCTGGAGAAGAAGAAATTCATCTGAACTCGCAAATGATTCTAGATGGCCTGGCCTCAGTTGATGCTCAGGAAGTTGGCCAGTGCCCGCAGCCGGAAGTCTTAGCAAGGGCTGAAGATATAGCTAAAGAGCAGTAATCAAAGGCATTGGCCTATGCCCGCGTGATTCCGTGCGCTGTTACATATGTCAATATTTTTGCAACTGTGTGGGCGTGAATAGTGTGAGCGGTGTGAATTCATGTGAATCACGTTAATGGCTTATTTCCGTCGTCGATCAGACCGCATCGAACTCTGACCATGACGGTTATTGGTTAAGCAGGTTAAATAGGTATATACGCAGAAAGCGACGCTAACTTGGCGGGAAGCGTCGCTTTCAAGGTTTGTTCAATTGTTGGTCCCATTGTAATCGATGGTTCGGATTTTTTTGGCCCATGCCAGTGAAGATAAGACTGCTGTTATTGATTTGTATCAACGTCTAAAGGCACGAGGGTTCCACCCTTGGCTGGATAAGCTGGATTTACGGGCCGGTCAGAATTGGCGGGCTGAGATACCTAAAGCGATCAGAACCAGCGATGTATTTATTGCCTGTCTATCCAAGCAGTCAATCGCAAAACAAAGCTATGTCCAGCGGGAATTTAGGATAGCTTTGCAGGAAATGGCTAATAAGCCCCCTGGCAAGATTTACTTGATTCCGCTTCGTTTGGATGATTGCGATATTCCAGACCTCAGACAGGAAGAATCTGGCATTAGTTTGCGGGATTACCATTGGGCTAACCTTTTTGAGCCTGATGGGTTTGATCAATTAGTCAAAGATATTGAATATGGCTTTGCCGATATTCAAGGCAGCTCAACTGCTGTTTCGACGCCTTCTGATGCGGATAGCTCTGAACTGCCAGACTCCTTTAGGGCATCCCAGGATTCGAGCTATGAGGACGTATTGAAACGGCTAAAGGAACTCGAAGATAGAGTCAAGAATCAATCAGCACCTAAGTATGATCTGCGCGGTGCACAGTTTGCAGGCGGATTTGCTGAAACCGTTTTAGGTAACCAGATAGGTGAAGTCGTTAGCAATAAGTCATCAGCATCACAAGAGCCTCCCCATCAGTTGGCTACACCTTCGCAGAAAGCGCCAGTCAGAAAGACAAAGCCTAAAGAGGTAGCTAATAGATCACCTAAGCGCATAAACCTAGGCAAAGGTGTAATCCTTGAACTTGTTCACATCCCTGGTGGCACGTTTCTCATGGGCTCACCTGAAGGAGAAAGGGATGAAAATGAACAACCACAGCATCAGGTAAAGGTGCCTGAGTTTTGGATGGGAAAGTATCCAGTTACTCAGACTCAATACCGAGCAGTGATCGGTGAAAATCCTAGCCGTTTCAAAGGTGGTGATCGTCCTGTAGAAAGCGTTTCCTGGAATGATGCTATACAGTTTTGTAGCCAAGCATCTCAAAAGAGAGGAGAGGTGATCCGTTTACCGAGCGAAGCTGAATGGGAATATGCCTGCAGAGCCGGAACAACAACGCCCTACTCCTTTGGTGAAACATTAAAAAAAGAGCAAGCTAACTATCGCGGCGGCCTAGGTGAAACAAGTTTTGTAGGAGCTTATCCTGCTAATCAATGGGGGCTTTACGATATGCATGGCAATGTATGGGAATGGTGTCAGGACACTTGGCATGGCAACTATAAAGGCGCCCCAAATGATGGTTCTGCTTGGGAAGATCGAGAGGATGACAGCTCCCGCGCAATACGCGGTGGCTCCTGGATCAACGCTCCGTGGGTTTGCCGCTCCGCCGTTCGCTACGTCATTACGCCCGACTTCCGCGACAGCTACTTCGGTTTTCGCGTAGTATGTTCTGCGCCCAGGATTCTTCAGTAGCTCTTTTCACTTCTTGCTCTTTTGCCCTTTGCAAAGGTGAATCAGACATTACACTGAGACTAAATGTATCTAATTAAGACTGTCACAAGGCAGTCTTTGGCGCTTCACAATCAAAAACTGCAACTGTCACAATTACCGCCACACTTGATTAGTCCCGATTTAGTCCAGGACTAAAAGCAGTCCGTCCTAGTCCAGCCTGAATCCTTTGTGTGGCAGTGCATTTGATGTGATTGGTCCATTTTGGATTAGTTGCGGAAGGAGCAGCAAGTCAATCAGGCAAATATACTGAAAGCTATGTATATCAATACTTATGGCGATTAGTCCAGAAAAATGACTAGTCCAACGCTGGACTATACGGGGGTACCCCGATCCATGGGTCAGGTCATCCGAAGTGGCACACCGAACTAGTCGCATGTAAGACAGCGTTTTCTCAGCTTGGTATCGTGTAGGCGTTGGTTCACTATCATCATTGGGTTTCCGCCGATGATATGGGTGACGTGGAAGTACGGTGATTGATCCTCACCCAGCACTTGACCACTGAAACCAACGATTAATCAACTTCGACTGTGGCAGCAAGACATTTTCCTCGTTGCTGGTAATCATCTGGGTCATAGGTATCTGTATAACCGTATTCCCGGTTGTTCCACTGGATGAGCCCTTCAATATCGGCAGCATCAGCCATTGAAATCATATATCGAGCCGTATCGCCAAGCTGATTGGTTACCGAGTATGTGGCCGTCGCCAAGGTAGTCCCGCCGAACTCCTGAGCCCCTTCCTCGATCAACTCCCATTCAACCACTTGCTGCAGTTCATTAATCCGATTATCAGGCGACTTAGCGCAGAATAATTCACTTGCCTTGGTCGCATCACCTTCGGCCAGAGATTCCAAGTACTGCAAATGCAGCGGAACCTTCTGACCGCAACCGGCTAGGACAATCAAGCTAGCAACTACAAGATTTCTCATTCTGATTTTTCAGGAATAAAGGCACCTAATTATTCTTTTAGAGCCTTCGGATTCAGGATGGGGCGCATTAGCCTAAATGCGATCGCAAAAAAAAGAACCTGAAATCGTCAGGGTTCGGTACCATTGCGGCATACGAAAAATGTTCAAATTATGCCCAGGCCAGCCCTGACGAAGGAAGAGTGCTTGGATCGATATGGAGTTTCTGAACTTCCCAGCGATCCGGCTGAACGAATACGCCTTGTTCAGCCATGGAAAAACGCTACAGGGCCAAAAACTGAGCTTGGCAAAATGATCAGCTCCCAAAATCGCTTGAAACATGGGCTTTATAGCAAGAGTCACTTATTTGTCTATCTTGCCAGGGTTCGATTGGAGGCGATGATGCTAGCCGAGGTGCAAGAGAATTTTAGATTGAAGCTGGATGCGATCAAGGTCCGTGTCCCCGCATTGGGCGCGGCTGTGGAAGAAATACTGGAACAGGAGATCGAAGCTTCAGGAGTCCGGATTGTTTGACTGTCGCCAATTACGGGAAAATTGTTGTCTGGTTTTACCGTAATGTATCTGGCTTAGCCTGCTTTCAGTGGCTTCAGTCCATAGGCAATTTCAGATTCTCTAATCAATTCAGGGTCGGGCCGATCAAATTCGCCTTTTTGGATAGTATCCCAGGCCGTCTGAAAAGCCCATTCTTGCTCGGCTTTGCGCTTAGCTTGAGGCTTCCAATAGTTCAGTGCCCCAGGGCAGGGGCAAGTATCTCGGAATAAGCCTGGATTTGCTATCCGGTGGGCATAGCAGCTATCTTCCTGACTCCAGAAGCTGTCAATAATCTCTGCAAAGCCGATGATTGCTCCCCGCATTGCATCGATGCTCTCTTTAGTGATATTGGGATAAGCTTCAGCAAATTCTTTCTCGTATGAGCGGTTGCTACCGACATGAAGCAGGGTTAAGCCCCGGTGCTTAGTGTCCCAGCTCCTGAATTCAAGGGGTTTGACTCCCATGCCAATATCCAAGCAAAAGGGATTATGAATCGTTATCGCTCGTAAGTCTTTCGGGTATTCCATATTTGCTCCAGATATCTCTTTTCTGGATGCATCCCTTTGCTAATTATAGCTTAAAGAAGGTCGCCTAAGATCCTTTTATATCAAGCTTTATAGCCTTTTTGCAGCATTCAGGTTAGGCTTTACTCTGAAATTCTCTTCTCTCCATTGATTCCAGGTTTCTACTCCCTGCTTAAGCCGCGCTAAATGTTCTGAATCTGCCACCCATCAATCCTCACCTCAGCAATCCACAAACACTCTACCCATTCGGCTTATGCCACCCCTCAACCAATGCTTTCAGCACCGGGCCATACGGCACCTCTTCAATCGCCGCACCACCAGCTGACTTCAACGCCCCAATAAACCGCTCACGTTTAGTTGGCAGAATCATCGCACTCAGATACGCTGTCTGCTCAGCTTCCGTCGCAGTGGGGTTAGACGCTTCTAGTGGTTTGAGCAAGGCTTGAATTTCGGCAGCAGCCTCCGCGAGGGAAGGCGTTTCAGCAGATTGATTATTGATGGTGCCACCGATTTGGTCGCCTTGAACGGTTTCGGCAAAACCACCTGAAAACTGTGCATTACGGAGGTCGTACTTAGGAGTTTCAGACATTGGTGGCCTCGCTGCTAACAACTCTGTTATCTTCATCAAGTTTGCACTCTGCTCCCGATAAGCTACGATTTCACCGTCTTTGGCATTAAGCTCAGCACGATATCGTTGCTCCATCAGTGCCAACTTCGTTTCATAAAGTTCTTTTGCGCTGCTCTCTATAGCTGGTTTATCAGCATCTTCAGGCACCTCTAAACGAACAACAAAGGCCCCATCTTTTTTCTTTTCGATAGCCTGGATGGACAGGTCCTGCTCAGCATATTGAGTGCGGAGAGCTTGGAAAGATTGGAAAAACGCTTGCCAATCGATACCGTCTTTAAATATAAGGTCTACAGTATTTACGGCCTGCTGAAATAGTGCTGTAAACTCGCCAGGCTGGAACGTACCTTGGCTAGGACGACGCTCTTGTTGATTAGACTTGAGGTAAACATAATCACAAGTGATGTCAGCCAGTTTCGTAGAACTATTAACGTTCCAGTCTTCTATACAGGCTCCGGTCAAGGTTGCACCAGTTAAATCTGCCTGGTCAAGCTGCGTTTGATTTAGTTGGGCATTCGACAGATCGACACCTTGTAAATTCACTCGGTTAAGATCAGCGCCGATGAAATAAGTATTGGTTAAGGTGGCTCCTTGAAGCGTTCCCGTTTTGAGAGTTGAGCCAGTGAAATCTGCTTTGACCAGATTTGCACCTTGCAAGTTGATACCTTCCAGATTGAGGAGATGATCGTAGGACTGCCCCTGGTCATTGCCCGTAATCACCAGCTCACGAATTTTAGGATTATCTAGATAACTCTCTCCTGGGCGTATACGGTCCAGTTTTTCAGCATCTCGCCAACGGGTACGCATTAGCACGGCTCGCCTGAAGTCAGTGCTTTTGAGAAGAGACTGAGAGAAATCTGCGTCGGTCAATGTAGCCCCTCGAAAACTAGTGCCACCAGTGGCTGATAATGCAAGTGCAATAGAGCGAATCCAAGAATCTCGTATATCTCCTTTTAAGGCACGCCTAGCAATATAGGCACTGACCCTGACAAAGAATACAGTAGCTATAACCCCGACTAAAGAAGAATACAAACGGAAAATAGAATCCGGCTCGCTTGTGGTCACTAGCGCGAGAACAATACCTATACCTATGGCCACTGCCGTAACAGTCAAGACGGTTAGCATGGCCATCGAAGCGGTCTCAACTATGGCAAATGACACAGCGAAAGCACAGACCACCATAAAAGAAAAGGTAGTGGAAAAAGTAGCAAATACAAGAAAGATGCTGAGGAATAGATTACCGAAAAGTTCAGCACCCACCCGGGATGAGAGTGCAATAAGGAACACAGTAGGAGCCATAGTCAGGGCTAAAGTGGATAGCCCTATGCCTTTACGGAGAAAAAGAAAAATTATAGCCACACTTGCAATGAGAGCAAGAAGGTTGATGGGGGACAAGAATGATATATATATATATAAAGCACCCGTTGAAAAGCATAAAACACCATATAAAAGCAACGAGGCAACAACCAACCCAGCTGCCCAACGCCTTTGTAACCCAGCTTTAGCCTCACTAAAGTTCACCTCTGTCAAATTAGCATTGGTAAAATTCGTACTACGGATATCAGCTTCGCTGAAGTCTGCACCTGATAGGTCTTTGCCCTTAAAGCTTTGACCTCTGAGACTGACTCCTTTGAAATCCCGTCTACCTGCCTCATACAGTCGCAGCACCTCAGCGGCTTTCATGTCCTAGCTCCATACACCCAACCAATCAGCAATACCTTTTTAACTCATCAAGTACCTAGCCCACCTCAACTACTCCAAAGGCATCGCTGCAAAATGTTTCCGTAGCAGGTCATGCACAAATCGATAACGGCCACCGGTTCTTTGAATGAACCGATGTTTGACGGCATGGTCGAGAAAACGGGCGTAGTTCCATGGGGTGTATCCGTACTTTGTGAGGAAGATGCGAAGGACGAAGTGTTTAATAGCTACATATAACCCACCCAACATGGTGGATATTAGCCCGCTCACTAGTCCAAGAGACAGTCCACTCATCACACCGCCAAGAAGTCCACTCATCACCCCGCCAAAGAGTCCACCAAGAACCCCGTAACGAAGTGCATTTTGAATGCTTTTTCTTATGCCTTGATTTGGCATATCTTTTTCTGTGATTACAACGTTCCTGAAACCATTAAGCAGCCCGCTTATCAGTGATGTTATCAGCCCGCTTATCAGTCCAAAAGCTAATCCTATAAGCAATCCGCCAATCAGCATAAAAATAAACAAATTTGTCAAAATGCTCATTAGCCCGGCTATCCCCCCAAGCATAATTCCGAATATCAATCCGATCTTCAGTCCGTGCTTTAGTTCGTGCTTTAGTCCGTGCTGCAGTCCACGAAAAGACCACTGTACTTTTTCTATTGGTTCAATAGCGAGTACACCTAGTTCGTCAATTAGTCCAATCATTAGCCCGACAAGAAGCCCGAAAGCTAGTCCGAACGATAGCCCATCAAGTAAATCGCTCCTCAGCCAGGAAATTACCCAAAAAATCTGCCAGCAAAAAAGCCCAGAAATTAGCCCAACACTTATTCTATAGAGCATGCTTTGCCTATCAACATCAAGCCAATCTGGCTGCAATCCTTCAATCAAAAATTCAGTTTCATGGATATTTTCAAGCTGCTTTGCTAACCAGATAAGATAATGAATTGTTTTCTGTGGGCTAGGCTCTTTAACTGATTTATAAGTGCCTTGATTACCAGGCTCATGGAGCTGTTTTTCAACATAAGCATCAAATAGTTCCTGCTCATTACGAATAGGCTTACCCTGATATGCCACTACCAGCATGAACAGGAACAATGGCTTCTGGGCTAGCTCCAGTAGTGTGGGGTTACCCTTGATATTCTTCCAAAGACTTAATCGATTTAATTCTTCAAAGTACTCGCGAATCTGAACTTCTTTTAAGGACTCTAAATAGATAGCTCCATTTAGGCTGTCTAACTTAATTGCACCAGCTTCATACTCCTCCCGACGACAGCAAACAACAAGTTCTGGCATATGGGTTGTTTCTAAAAACTGGTTGATTTTCTCAATGCACTGCCTTTGTTTGGTTAGTCCTAGCTCATCTAGGCCGTCTAGCAAGAGCAGTATTTGATAATTAGCCAACCATTGGTGGATGGTACCTTCCGACAGATCATAGCGTTTTTGAAACTGATCAACTATCCATTTGCCAATAGATTCCCCATTCCAGCTCGAAAGCTCCAGGATAACTGGCACTGGTTGATCTGCATCCTTTTCTGTGCGAGCCACTAGATCTTGAGCCAGTTGCAATAACTCAGTTGTCTTGCCAGAACCTGGTTCTCCAAGAATAAGTAACTTCCCCTGTATGTCCTGACGTTCAAACACCTTCATGATTTTCTTGAACTTTAGTGGCAGTGGGGTTTTATTGCCTTTGATCCGTAGAGTTCGGTTAATAGTCGGAAAACTAGATTCCGTATCCTCTGGCACCAGTTCAATCTTAGATTTACCCACTCTTTGCCGCTGGTCTTCCATATAGAGATCTAGCTTGACCAGCTCATGTAAGGAGTTAGCTAGACGAAGATTGACTTCTTTTTTGACAATTTTCAGTAGCTGTTGGCGAGTGCGTTCTAGCTGGTCTGTGGTGGATTGAGCACGTTGAAACGGACTGCCAAAAATACCAGACAGCTTATCCCCGATATCAATCAGTACTAGAAAGGCTACGACTGATAGTGAAAGTACTACCCATAGCCAGGTAGGCATTAGCGACTGAAGCGTTTCCGCTACAGTGCTCCAACGGAAAGGTTCAGATTGCTCAGTCGAAGCTAAGAGAAGTGAGATCGCAACAGCTGAACCAGTCCCCAACATCACGTCTGCCCCTGCTGAGCTTGCTTCAGAGCTTCTTCTTCCTTAAGTTTCCGAATCAACGCCTTGACTTGAGCCTCAAAGCGAATGGGCACTCTAACAAGCTTGGTGGTTCGGCCAGTGGCAGGTCTACTCATGGGGATAACGGTTAACCGCGTTATCAGGAGTATACAGCTGGTCTATTGGGATTCCGTAAGCAATTAAATAACCCCCGATGCACTGAGCACCAGGGGCTGCTTTTTATAAGAATTTGAAGTGGCAGTATGTCTGCCATCCATACCTACAGTGCCAAGGATTAGATTCCTGACATCCATCAACTAGACCAGCTTTAATTAGGTATACATAGTAGAAAGCGACTCTAACTGGCAGGTCCGAGTCGCTTTCAAAGTGTGATGTGATGTTAGCCCAATTGTAGTAGATGGTTCGGATTTTTTTGGCGCATGCCAGTGAGGATAAGGATGCTGTTATTGACTTATACAATCGGCTAAAAGCTAAAGGTTTCAAGCCCTGGTTAGACAAGGTTGACTTACTACCTGGTCAGAGCTGGCGAGCCGAAATCCCCAAAGCAATTCGAGACAGTGACGTTTTCATTGCCTGTCTATCCAAGGCATCGATTGCTAAGCAAGGCTATATCCAACGTGAATTTAGAATGGCGCTTCAGAAAATGGGGGACATGCCACCTGGACAAATCTATCTAATTCCAGTTTGCTTAGATGATTGCCAAGTGCCCGAGCTGCGACAGGAGGAATACGGTATCAACCTGGCAGATTTTCAAGGGGTGGACCTGTTTCGAGAGGGGGAATTCGAGCGGTTGGTGAAGTCAATTGAGCTGCATTTTCCTAATTCGAAATTTACCCAAACTAGTTCTGCTTCAGTAGCGAATACTATAACGACGGAAAGCTGGCTAACCCTAGATGACGAAATTATTGACTGGCTTGAAAAAAAGAGTCAAGCATCAACAAATGAGGCAGCTATTCAGAAAGTATTCGACTGGCTTAAAGCCACGAAATCTAGCTTTCAGAGGGCAAATACCTTGATCCTGATGGGCTACCGACTGGGTCAGAACAGTGTTGACGATTGGCTTAATGACTTTAAAGCACGGCACCACGAGAAGTCGGTGTCATTAAATAAAGCCCTTCAGTGTTTTGAAGCTGGAGAATTCAATGAGTACATTTATGACGGTACTCCCAAGCAATATTTGGAGGACCATTATATGAGCGACATCATATGGATAAATCAGGAAACATACATCAAGGCTACCGAGATCTTTTGGCATATCGAATTACCTAGTACATCTCAGGGCTTTGGTGTGGCTGATACAGTACTACAAACGTTGACCGAAATATTCAAAGTCGATCAAGATAAACTTAAATATGAAGGCAGCAAAGCTTGGTATGAGGAATTCCGCAAGTGGTTCAACCCTACATATTTTGGTGCTGATGTATGGAATAAGTACTCAACATTTATTAAAACTAAGCACCAAGCTCAGTTTTATGATGAGCGCAATGATGCGTTGACTGATTTTGTAGCACAGGCTATTGGTTGGTCATATATTTATGGCAGCAGCTATCTTCGTCTATCTGGTACTGAGGCTAGGCAATATTACAATGTCCTAACTTTAGGAAAAAGCCTTAGGACGCTTCAGCAAAGTGTAAAGCATAGTCCTCCAGAAGAGCAGTACGTGTCTGAACTCGATACAGCTAAGGGATTGCTGCGCTGGGCAGAAGACAGTGCCTACACACCGGAAATTTATTTTTTCAAGCCATTATCACCCTACTCATCTAAGGTACGCATTAGACCCTGAATGTTTATAAGGGCTCTGGTTATTACAAGTTCCCATTGCTGAGGTTATTGAGTGGTGATTTAGGTTACGCCTGGGCTGGCCAACACATTTAGCACTGGCTCAGACATCTTCCATAATACTTTTACACTTCTTCCCCTCTTAAACTTTGCAAAAGCCCCTCAGAACAATCAAAATGAGACAGTTCACCTCAAGGTAAGAATGCTTGCTCCAATCCTCAAAGATGCTCTAGCCGCACTTAAAGACATCGCCAGAGATCTGAATATTTCACTCGATGACCTCACCCCAGAGTTACTAGATACGTACATCGCTGAGTGTTTTACAAACGCCCGTTTAAGAGACACATCCGATGGGTGAGTTTTATCAACGGTAAACATAAGCTTTACCTGTCTCTTAACTTGTCTCAAAAACTATGTGTCATAATTAAGTCATGCACATGAGTTCTGAGACACATAAAGATGAAAATCGGTTACGCCAGAGTTAGCACCCACGATCAGACCTTAGATCTACAAATTGATGCCCTTAACGCTGATGGGTGCGATCGCATCTTTACTGATGAGGGTGTGTCTGGTGCAAAATCATCCCGACCGGAGTGGGACAAGTGCCTTGATCAGTTACGCAAAGGTGACGTGCTGGTGATATGGAAACTAGACCGCGCTGGCAGGAGTACTAAGCATCTAATCGAGGTATCAGAGTTCCTGGAGTTCAAAGGTGTAGAACTGCGCTCTATTCAGGACCAGATCGATACCAGTACAGCCATGGGCAAGTTCTTCTTTCGCACCATGGCCAGTATTGCTGAGCTAGAACGGGACATCATCAAAGAACGTACCGAAGCAGGTTTGAAAGCTGCTCGTGCCCGTGGTCGTAAGGGTGGTCGCAAGAAAACGGTTACTAAAGGTCAGGAGTTAGAGGCTAAACGGTTGGCTGAGGCTGGAGAAATGCCAATCACGGAAATTTGTAAGCAAGTGGGTATCAGCCGAGCTACTTACTACCGTTTGGTTGATTAAGTTGCTGTCATCAGGCTTATCTAAAACCAACTTCTTTTCCAATCAGACATACTCTCCGCCCAGTTTTTCAATGACTCGTAACGGCTAAAGGTTCTATCCGCTTGCCTGGACAGTATAAGGGGAACCAAATCTCTCACTGATGACGAATAGCGCAACAGTGCCAGGTAGCGAATGAGGAAAAAGCTAATGAATTCGTAGAGAAAGTTATCATAATACAGCTTGACAAGCAGACTGAAATCCTTATTTTTTGCAGGCTATAGTTTTCCGTGCGAGAGGAGAGGAGCTGGGAATATCATAGTTGTAAGCTCCAGCAGTACTAATCCACTGCCCCCACCTTTTAATCCAATTCGCACTACGAAGGAAATCATAACCCCTGTCCCACGAAGACACTCCACCACCCAAAGCCGCCGTCAAAGGTTGCGAATATGGCCAGTCCAAGTCCGGGCTGTTCAGGGTCGCTATCGGAGAGACGAAAGGGAGGTGACCAGGAGGTGCTACCAGCTCTTCCCCCTCCATCCCTTGTGACCATGTCAGTTCGTCGTGGCTAAGCCAATATCCTTCCACTCCACTCTCATCATATTGATTCCATCCTACCCTCCGGGCGAACTGTATCCAGGCTTCCTTATTATCCTGTCCTGGGATATTCTCTGTTTCTATTAAGATTTCCAACTGAACTCCAAAACCATAACGCTCCCCAGAATGCTCAAACCAGAGGGTGTCTATCTCTTGCAAATTGGAGCAGGCGATATTCGAATACGAAAAACGCAAATCCCTGGAACGTGCTGATGATAACAGCGCATTCCAAGTCAGTTCGTCAGCTTCTCGCCACTGATGCTCCTCCAAAACCTGATCTAGCTTCCGAATCAATTGCTTCGCTCGAAAGTCATAGTGCTTTTTAAGGGCTGGGGTCACTAATGCACGAAATTGATTGTCCTCTAAATCGTCAGATGATGAAGACGCCAGTAATTGGTTGAAGGAGTCTGCAATGTCCTCTGAATTAAAGTTTGGTTTTTCAGGGATGTAGCCGAAAGCTTGTTCATAGGATGAACGGGCATTAGATGGTTCTTCTTGTTCTTCCCGTAAATTACCCTTAACCGCATAGGTAAAGAAAGCGATCTCTCGCCCCGATTTTGATTTAAATACATCAGGATTAGCATTGATCAACCGCTCACTTTCATCAACCAGAGTTTGCGCTTTTTCAATTCGCTTTTGTGCCTTTTCAATTTGTTTTTGTACTTTTCCACTAGAGTCATCAGAGGTAAACGGTATGAGATGGAGGTGAGCCATGGCCATGCTGCTCTTTAAGAGAGTCTGCTTCAACTCAGGACTATCGTCTGTAAACTCGGTAAAGGAAAAACCAATGTGTTTGATCGCATCTTCGGCAGCTTCTGGTTTTCCTTCATCTTCTGGCTTGTTGTATTCATACAGTTCGCCAACTAGAGTTGAGAGTTCATCCACCGTCTCAATATGGCTGGTGATCGCCATCGTCTTTTCTTCTGCCTGAGCTAAGTCAGCATCGGCATCAGCTAATTCTTGTTCAAGCTGCGCTAGTAACGCCTGCTGTCCCTGTGCCTTCTGCTCAGTTTGTTTGAGTTCCTCTTCTACCACTTGGCGCTGTGTTTCGGATTCTTTCAGGTCTTCCCCGGCCTTGGCAGCAAGGACTTCGGCATCCTGACGTTTTTGATTAGCCTCTTCAGCCAGGGTCTCAGCATCTTCACGCCGCTGATTAGCCTCGCTCATTTGCGCCCTCGCAAACACCGCTAACCCACATAAGACGGCTGCCATAGCGAGGGTAGCAACTAAAACTTGCCTTCCCCACCGAATCTCCCGTTGGGCCTGCCGATTCGCTTCTGCCTGAATCTGCTCGGCGTCTTCGGCAGCTTCCCGTGCAGCTTTTTCCCGTGCCAGTTCAGCTTCTTCTTCTTGCTGTTGAATACGTGATGCCGACAAAAACTCCTGATCTTCGATACTGGGGCTTCTCTCTGCGGCCCATTGCTCTGCCTCTGCCAGCGCCTCTCCACGCAATAATCGGGAACTATCCGTTTTACCCGACGCAACCCAGGCACGAAAACTTTCCGAGTAGGGGCGTAGTTTTTTTAATTCCGCGTCAATCCACACCTCGTCAAAGACAGCAGCGTAAATCGGGTTATAGACCTGGAGCAGGCCATCGTGCTTGACCACCAACCCCGCCAGTTGCAACTCCCGCTCTTCTAATCGATTCTGCGCAGGCAGCGACCCCACCTGCTGGATCTGGCGATACAACTCCAGCAGATATCCGGCCTTTTGCTCATTATCCAGCAAACGTTGGCGAATCGTCTTCAGGTGCTCCTGATGGTCTTGCGATTCCCACTGCTCAATCACCTGAGATCGCACTAATCCTTCGACTGCCGTTGGTTCACTGCCCTCGGTGATCGGAAATTTAGAATCCACCACCAATTGACATACCCGTTGAGTGAGAAAGGGTTGCCCGCCAGTCCAGTGCAAAATTTCCTGTAACACCGTCGGGGGACGATCTGCTTTTACTGCCAATCCAGCTGCCAGAGGCAAGGCTTCCTCAACGTCAAACCCTTTCAGGTTAATGGCCTTGCCAATATTAAATGGTGTTCGCTTGACATCCCCAATTAACTCCGATGGCATGGCCACACCGAACAACGCCAGGGTTAACCGTTGATAGTCTAGATTCTCCGCCCGCTTGTTATAGCAGGCACGAATCAGGGCAAAAAAGTCATCGGTAAAAGGTAGGGTGATGGTGCTATCAATCTCGTCAATCAAAATCACAATGGGACGATCAATGCCCGGTAAGAGCACCGTCTCGATGAATTCCCCTAACCGTTCCACTGGGTCAATAAAATCACGCTCTTTCAACCATTGACGAAATGTGGGGCGATCGAGCAATTTCAATTCACGATTCAATTGATTAATAATCCCGGCATACCAGCGGTCGGGCTGTTCAGATTGGCTATCCTTAGCCGAAAAATCAAGGGTCACTCCCGTCCAACCGTCTGCTCGCAATCGAGTTAGCGTCCGCACCATCAGACTCGATTTACCCATCTGCCGCGAATTCAAGACGTAGCAGAATTCCCTGGCTTTCAGGGCTTTATACAATTCATCATCGCTGGCCCGTATTATATATGAGGGCACATTCTGCGGTAAGGACCCTCCAACTTTATAAAAAGTGGCAGACAGGGGCGCGTCACTCATGCCAGACTCCTTAACCGTGAGCGGAAATAGGGACGATAAAGGCGCTCGTGGCGCAGTACCACATCATTGCCTTGCAACGTAACCAATCCCATACCATTGAGTTTAAAGCCAAGTATCGGTCTTAGCTCCACCGGGCGATCGGTCATAATCACTTGCTCAAACGCTGTGGCCAAGTCGGGATGTTGTTGCAAATTCCATAGGTGGCGTCGCAGATGTTCGCTATAAATCCCGCCATCGGTGGGAGCGTCCGTCAGCAGTTTTGGTAATGTCATATCCTGTTGCGCTAAATGATACAGCGCCAGACGCACCAGATAGGGATGTCCCCCCACCATATCCATCAACGCTTCCACATCACCTGTACCCCAACTCAATCCATGCTTGTCCATTAACTCCAACACCTGCGCAACACTAAACTCAGGCAGCTCCACAGCCAGTCCTACATTGAATGGCGAGGAATTCGTATCCAAGACCACATAGGATTCGGTGGAATGGGCGATGGCCATCCGTAGCTTAGCCCAGGTGTCATTCACCTTGGCCTTTTCATTCCAGGAGCGCAACAGTGTGAGAAATTCTTTCGAGACCGTTTCATAGGGAAACAGGCGATCAAGTTCGTCCAGTCCCAAGAATAAAGGCGTATCGAGCGTTGATAATAACTCCTCTTCAAAATAGTCGCTACAGTTTTCCTTAGGACCAAATAAGTCTTCGTCCCAACAGTCTTTTACCCGCTTGGGAGATAGCCCTAATTGCTTACTGACAGACGCACAAAATCGTTTCAAAAACACACTGGCATCAGCAAATGCTCGTTCGTCTGTCTCTAAAAACGAAATTGCCACCGGGCGATAACCCAATTGGACGGCACGATCTCGAATCCTCGCCAACAGAGATGTTTTCCCCATCTGTCGTGGTGCTTTAATCCGCACCAGTCCAGCGCGATTCTCAATCTCTTGCAGACAGCGCGTGTCCCAAGGTTCACGGCGGATGTAAAACTTGGAATCCAGTAGCATTGTGCCACCAGGCAGCTCCAGATCGGCAACAGGGTGCGGTGGCCCGTCATCAGATGGCTTTGCCTCATCGACTGGCTCCGCTTCAATCGGTTCTGGTACTTTACCCTCAGTAATCACCTCGGCTAGGTCTTGCACAAGTCGAGGAGTATCAGCAGGCGATTGCCAGTTTGACTGAGGAATCGCCTGCAAGGCTCGCCATAATTCTGCATGGAGAGGATAGTCCTTAGGTAAATTGACCCGAATTGGCAAAATTATAGGCTTTCTATGCGGTTTCCATAGCTGGCGAGCTGTTTGCACCTCCCCGGCTACTCTGTCACTACTCGCCGAGGTCTCAGACAATAACAGCAGTAGGTAATCACAATGTCGCAATTCCTGATCAATCTGAGTGACCCTCTGGAGTCCCTCAGCCGCCAGCACTGGGGTATGTCCCGCTGCTTTTAGATGGTCATGGAAAGCTTGCGCCAGAGTGACCTCAGGTTTTTGATTCCGATAGCGAATGAACACACGTTGCCCCGAAGTAGGATCATCCGTCGCTGTGGATGGCCCCAGCCAGATAGGTGTGTGTTCCTCTGGAATTCCTGCCAGTTGAATCGCATTACGGCCAAATTTGTAAGCCTCCTCATAGCGCTTGCCCGCTCCCAGGGCATCATAGAATCCCACAGCAAACTCGATGGCCGACCGGTCGCCAATGGCATTTGTCATACCAATCACGTAGGGAATATGCTGGGCGATCGCTTCTGCCTGCTCCTGGGAATAGCAGGCATTGAGCAAGACGCACTCCACCTGATCAGCCACGAGTTCGAACAGCCCAGACAAGGCCTCCCCATTGACAAGTTTTGCGTGCCCCGTCTCATCTTCAAAGACCAGCCCTTCTTCACCTACTCCATGTCCTGAAAAGTGAACAATATGGGGGTCGTGGCGTAGTATCGAACGACGCAGATCCCGGTAACGCAATGCTGTAGCCGTCTCGATGGTAAATTGCGATCTCTGCTTGGCACGGAGGAGTCCTTCCTCAATCTCCCGCATCTCCTCATCCAGACGCACCTTTGCAGTACCTGTCGGATTCGCAGATAACAGTAAGATTTTGCGGAGATCGCTCATGACATCGCGGCTTATAGATGTGGCTGCTGATTTGGGTTAGTGACAGCATAGTATTTGTCTGTGAATGCCGCAGTATCCGCAATGGTACTTATTCACTCTTCTTGATATGTCATAGCACCCGGTGTTATCCAGGGGCTTTGTTTTTGACAATCAACTCAAACTCTATTCAATTAGAATCCCGTGCTTATTCAGTAACTCGTGCCGATGCTCACAATACTGCTGTAGTTTGCCACAGCTTGTTACAGCCAGTTACAGATAGCCACAAGTTATAACTATTCAACTACCCACCAGGCATCCACAGTTGTAGAACCGGATGCAACGGTAGCTGTGAATTCAATAGACTCTACATTGAGTCGCATCCATACATAACCGGATCCAGCTAGCACCGCATCACCCCGACTCTGAATTACGTCTATCAATTTAGAGCCGTTTTCTTCCCCCACCCCTCTTCAAAAAGCGAGCGATAACCGAATCTACAGCTACCGCTCAATCGCTTATTGATGTGGTTATCGACCGCTTCCCCTATGGCGGGTGAAGCCTGGTTTTCGATTCGTGGTTTTCATATTGATTCAGTGACATATCTTGATTTCCAGGAATGGTGTAGATGCAATGATTTTTATTGGATTGGAATCCCGTGCTTTTCAAGTAGCGCGTGGCGATGTTCGAGCACTCGCATTTGACTATGGGACACTGCTAAAAGTTCTGATACATGCGCCGTCTTACGCCTCTCCTTTTCTTGGGCTTGCCAGGGGGCAGTAATGGGGCAAGGGGAATGAATTCAATATTCCATCCTGGGTAGGTGATTTGTAACAATGAAAGCCCCATACAGTAGTAGCTGTTTGCCACGATGTTCATCGTTTTGGATGGCCCATCAACATCAGCCAGAACGTAAACTTCCCCACGGAAAATCATGTCTATAAACCACTTATCCTGGGATCGCTTAAAGCACTCCACCGCGAACAGAATAGCCGGATCATTTACTTCTGAATTTCTTATTTTTTCAATCATTTTAGTTATTAGTTTGATTTTAATTTATAGCCTTAGACAATTCCCTTAGACAAAATATCTAGCGGCCTAGTGGGACTGGTGGGGCTGGTGGCGAGTACCTAAGGGCTGTCTATCCCTAATCTGTATGGTTTTAACGATTCTTTGCCCCCCTTAGACAACGGTATAAAATGGGTGTCTGGGTGGGTAAATGGGGGGTGTCAGCGGTCTGTCTAAGGGAGGTTATTTACTATTTAACCCCCCTCTCATGTGCTCACTAAGCGGCGTTAGCATCAGCTATTGACACCTTAATTGTTTCGCCGTTTACTACGACGTTTAAGGCCCCTGTATCTAGTCGATTGTTTCGCAGTCCATCGAGCACAATAGCCCATCCATGATTGGGAATTTCTTTTAATACCCTAATCTGGCTTCTAACCCTGCCGATGGTAATAGGTTCAGTGATTGATTTCCGTTCTAGATAGTCGGCAATAGTTGCGATCGCATCCTGAGCAGTGAAGCCCCCAAACTGAGCAACATCGCTCTTATTGCCTTGGGTAAACTCCACCACATTGCTAGGGGGGATAGGCTGTTTTGCTGGTGGTGGTGTCGGTGGTTGCGGGCCTGGTGGGAGCTGGTGGGCGAGGTTAGGAAATGCCAGATAAAACGGCTCATCAGTTCCCGGCATAGTGATATGTGCCAAGCCCTTTTGAATTAATTCTATCCTTACCTCACCGTTAGCGCGTAGCTTGGCTGTCCCTTTGGCGTCCCCCCTGGCGGTATTGGTATCAGCATGGGCAACGCTAATCAGCCGATAGTTAACCTTGCGGAAGTCAGAGAGACTACCTTTCATAAAGGTTTTGGCTACATCTTTGTCGATGTGCCCATCCCAGTTAGTCATTTCTTCCGCAATGATCGTCACGGGCTCAAACGTGGCACCCTTGACGGTGGAATAGATTTGGTAGCGCTCTTTTACTTCGGCGCTGACAGTCTTCAGATAAGCCTCAATCCCTGGGTAGTCCTGAGCTTTGCCGATAATTCGGTTAACACCTGCCCAGTTGCCCGCCTTGTAATGGGAATCAATCACCACGATTTCACCCGTCAGCAATTGCTGGATGTACTTTAAGAACGTAGTTTTGCCGCTGCCCTGTCTACCAGTGAGAAAGACGCAAGGGTAAAGGAATGAACCATCGGAGTTCTTAGCCGCGAATAGCTCAGTAAAGAGCGGTTGCCAGTCCTGGCGGGGATGCTCGATACTTCCCAGTGTTGGCGGTTCCGGTTCTGTGGGGGCGTCAGGTGGGACCTGTTGTTGGGTGAGTAGTTTATATAGGTTGTCTTGGCGGGCTTGGGTGTGGACATCCCGCTTATCTTCCCTATCCCTGGCATTGGCGGTTAGTTCATCAGAGGCCACCTTGGCAGCGGCCAAACTAGGAGCCGCCATGAGTAGCATTCCAGTTCGGCCCCAATGCTGGCCAGTGCCCTGAAAAAGACAGGCGGCAATGGTGAGGGCGCTGCTAAGGACTAAGCCCCCAATGCTAGTGGTATAGAGGGTTTGGCGGTGCTGTAGCCGTTGGGGTTCTTCGCACCGGCGCAACATTTCAAAGGTCACAACCATGGTCAAAATCTCACTCCATAAAATGCGATCGCAATTCCCACACCAAGCAATAAGACCCGGTATAGGATGGCTACTCTTAAATGCCTTTTGCTATTCCAAACCTGCCAGGTAAGCACCAACGGCACGGCCACCAGTAGGGCACCAATGGCAAGCGATAACAGTGGCGGGAATAGGCCCGCTATCACCAGGGAATCCAGCAGGCGGGCAGGGGTGGCAATGGTCAGAATCCATAGGAGGCAATCGACATAAGGCCCCCGTGATGGGATTGCCAGGGCATTGGCCCACCGAAAAGATGATTCGGAATAGATAGATAGTCTGTTGCTATCAACCTCTATCGCCTGGGTGATGGGTAGGCCCATAGGCCCCACGGTGGTCTGATTGACGTTTGCTTTATTGCTCATTACCACTGCCCCCCAGTTGGATGGTTGCGGATAATCTGCAGCTGTCTCTCATTGGTCCAGTAGTTACTGTTGGCCTGGTGGATGATGGCATTGCCGACTAACCATGTACAGAGCAACGCAACCAGACAACCAGCTCCCCACTTTGCAACCTCACCTAAACCGCTATCGGCCATGGGCTTAGGGCTGTAATGGCTGGGCCTTTCAGGCTGCACGGGGGCCTGGTGGATGTGCTGGTGAACAATGATTTTTCCTGGGTAAGTGGCGGGAAAATTATCCCAACTGCCCTGGCGACGTACGACGGGCGCTTTGTCGGTGGGTACGATGGCCCGGTTGTAATGCTTCATAATATGTAAATCCTGCTTCACGGCTGGGTAAGAGGGGATAGGGCTTTATCACGGCTACCTGTCCCCTTTTTGCATGGCTTAAATTTCATCGCCCCATCCACCACCGGCATTCACGGCTATAGATGATTGCTCTTGCTGTTGCGGTGGTGACTGTGGCACCGATGCCCCCTGGCGGGCGATTAGTGGGGATGTATCCACCATGACTAGCTCAGTCACGTAGTCCACCAGGGCTGTATACCCCAGTTCCGATGCCCGTTGCTTTGCACGGTCCCTAATGTGTTGCGGTAGTGTGATCCGGTTTTCGGTTCTTTCAGTTGCCATCGTTCTAAATGATTATGTTTCCTCGCTGGTGAAACCCTAGTGGGTCAATAGATACAGCCCTTGTACTTCCTTCTCTTGTGGGTCAGTAGCCACACCATAGCCACGGGCAGCGGCCAGACCTTTCACCCCCGGCAGCTGGCCACCACCACCGGCAATAAATGTGTGTTGGGCTTTATCCAAAATGTTCTGGGCACCTGTTGCAATGGCACTCATACGGGCATCAAACCAGCGCTCTAACTCGGCGTAATAGATGTCCTTAAAGTCTGTTGACCCATGCCCCTTTAGCAGGAATGTTGCACCCCCGGCAGTCTCTACACCAAGCCGTACTTCCTCGACGGTGGCCGCGTGTCCGTTGGTGTTCAGCCGTTGGGCAATGGTCTCGTAAAGCTTGGCAACGCCAGGAGTAGTGGAGTGGAAACCTAGCAGGGTATTTTCTTCATCCAGGCCAGTGATCGTGGTGTTTGCAAAGCCAATGTCTAAGACGGCAAAGCTGGCAGGAGCGGCCCCCTTCATAGCCTGTAGGTGTGCAATCTGAGCACAGGTGCCTAATCCCTCTGGTTGGGCAACTACACGGGAGATATTGACCTGAACAGATGCCCCATTAATGCTGACAAGGTGGTGACCTTTGAGACTACCGAGCTGGGCTTTCATCCCCTGGGTAGGAATAGAGCAGGCAACCTCAACGGGATGAACTTGGTGAGGCTGATCATGGGGCAGCAACTGGGCAATCGCAGCAACAGCAGCCACCGGGTAAAAATTGCCTTTCTCGCCATTGGCAAGAGACTTGGTTCCGGTCATGCCGTCGAGCTTGTCACCCAGGTAAAAAACACCTTGACCGATAGGACTGTTTTGCAATTCAACACGCCAGTTCTTTGAGTTCTGGCCAAAGAAATCAGTGGGCTCTGTCTCCAAAATTAGCGACCGGGCCTTGACAACTTCAGCCCCATTTGTGGCCTTGACCCACCCAGCACCCACCGCAACGCCCATAAGGTTAACGATGGTTTGCTGTGGTTTTGCCGGGTTAGCGTAACCCACTGATTGAGATGTGATTTGTTGATTAGCTTCGATTGAAAGCATTGATACTCCTGGGATTGAATTGGTTTTTCAGGGCGGCCACATTCCAGCAGTGGCAACGGATTGCAACGGTTTAAAGTCGCTGCTGGTGGTTTCGCGAACCGTTTTGCCCCGTGACATTCAAGGTAACACAAGGTACCATACTGTCAACTACTGAAGGCTACTTTAGTTTTCAGTGCTGTATTTTTGCTAAAACTTAGGAGTCGAACATGCTTGAAACCGTGCCAACTAAGAAGCCTCAAGTCAGCGCCTACGTGGATGTCTATGTTCAGAAGGTGATCGAATGGCTGGCCGAACAAGACGATCGGACGGTAAGCAAGTTTGTGGGCAGGCAACTTAAGCAGATAGCGGATGAAGCGATAAACAGCAATCAGTTGCCAGATCAATTAATGGATGAAATAGAACAACTCCGCGATTCAGAATAGAAATCGCAACCCAATCCCAAAAAGTTGTTTTAACAATTATAGGTAAAACAATTACCCAGCAAGGAATAAAAGACATTTACGGTAAAATCGTCTTCCGTTTTTACCGTAATTACTTGCCCTGAAAGGCTTGCAGGACTCTGCGGCATCTGTTAAGTTGATGTTGCCCGAAAGGGATGCCTTTAATCTAGGACGCTATTAATCACTCTTTCTTTGTGGGAAGAGTCCATGTTCTTTTGATAAGTAAGGTATCCCTATGTACGCCAAGGCACGAGGAACTGCAGAGCGAGCGAGCAGAGTCAGGACATTAACTGTAGAGTTCCCGAAAGAAGTACGGATCAATATCACAAAAGCATCGGCAGATCTTGAAATCTCCTGTGGGCAACTCGTTCGCGATGCAGTTGGCTCTTATTTAGAGCAAATCGAAGCGCAAAAGCAGAATCTTACCGCCGCTTAGCGGCAGGGCTCGGCCATCGGTCGGGTCTTTTTGTTTTTTCAGATTTTCCAATGAAAAGACCCGCGTGCGAGAAACACCGGGCAATGTCCACATTTTGAAGCCGTGAGGAGCGGCGAAATCTAGTATGGAAATTATAGCGAATAGACTGGCTGAGACGCTAGTCTCTCGGCTGGCCCAATTTGCCACTGGGGGTCAGCGATAATGGGAACCCCAGGAAAAGAAGTCAGTAAAAAAGACCCCTGCCCGATCTGCAGCAAGGGCGATTGGTGCCTCCAGCTGGGTGATGGCATTACTTACAACTGCAAACGTGTCGAAAAAGCCCCTGACGGATGGCGAGAGGTTCATCCCGCTAAAGATGGCACCAAGATATTCAGGCCCATTGAGGAACAATGGCAGAAGCCTCGCAGAAAAGCTCAGGTAAGGCAGTGGAATTACCACAACACAGACGGCAAAGCGACTGTCCAGGTCCACCGAAAAGATGATGATCGGGGCAACAAAAAGATTTGGCAAACATCTCTGATCGCTGGCAAGAAACCGAGACAACTCCTGTCTCAGGTGATGCCCTATCGCTACCAGGAATGCCTAGAACGAGCGAAGCGAGGAGAACGCATCTTTTGGGTGGAGGGGGAAACCTGTGCTGATGCTTTGTGGGACATTGGTATTCCTGCAACAACAACCATCCGGGGCAGTAAGGGATACAACTCTGAACAACACGTCAAACTATTCCCCACGGGCTCAATTGTTATCTGCCCAGACCGGGACAAGCCAGGACTTGAGTACGCCAATGCCATCGCTCAGGATTACCCAGAGGCACAATGGCTATACGCATTCCCTGATAGTTCGCTTTGGCAACGGCTGAATGATAGTGGCGGCGCTGATATAGGCGACTGGATTGAATCAGGAGTTACTGCTGAGCAAATACATGCGGCAGTTGGCCCCCGGCGCAATTATGGCGAGTTGCAATCTAAACCACGACAAAATAAGGGAAAAGTCGTTGCATTACCCACGGCAGCCCCCTTAGATATTGAAGGTTTAGGGAGTGCGATCTCTGAACTAATTGCCCAGGACTTAGAAGGGAGCGATCTGGCGCTTCGGCTAACAGGGTTGGCTGATGAGTTTCACAAGCCACACAACCAGATTGAAAAAATCTATTATCAGCGCAGAAAGGAAGTAGAGCGATCTGAGCAGGTCAAGGATGCTGCTACAGGGTTAAACACCCTCCAGCAAGTCAAGCAATCCACGCTGCCCATTGAAGCTGGTTTGTATGGCGATGGTGGTTTACTGGCTTGGCAATTACGGTCAATGGCTGAGGCGATGCCAACAGCCCCTGAATTCCTGGTCACAACATTAATCCCTGTATTGGCTAGCCGATTGGGAACGACTCAAACGCTAGTGATTAGCCCCCGTGCTGGGTATAAGGCCAGGCCAATTTTCAGGACAATGATTGTTGCTGAGACTGGCCGAAAAAAGACACCAGCCCAAAAGGCGATCATTGGCGCTTTTCATGAACTAGAGTCTATTTATTATCAAACATACAAACAGCAGCTAGAAAATTATGAGCAGGAATTAAGTGCTTGGAAACGTAATTCTGACGGAGAAGAACCCAAGCCATCACCCCCTGTCCGTAAGCGCTATGTGTCCACTGACGACACCCCAGCTGCCCGCATCCAGATACATGCCGAGAACCCTAGAGGACTTTGCTTATATCGAGATGAAGGCTCGCTATTTAGTACCGAGCGTGGCAGATACAACAGTGGCAAAGGCGACGGTGGCGAGACGGAGGCAGACCTGAGCGAATTCAACGGCGGGGCACTGTCCAAAGACAGAAAAGGCGATGGCTCAACATTCCTTGAAAAAACTGGAATATCCAGGACAGGTGCTATCCAGTACGCCAAATTGAAAGACCTCATGGGCTCTCACCAGGACGACTGCGGGGAATGGGCACGATATCTTTTCTGCACTGCGGATGCCCCACCCAGCTACCTCGATCTAACGGGTGATGATTCAGACGTCGGACTACAAAAGACGCTCATTGATTTGATTCAATGCCTGGATGAACTGCCCGAGCGTGACTATCTTCTCAGCTATGAGGCAAAGACGGCATTCATGGGGTATCAGCACCTATTGACCGACAGGGCTATGGAGACGGATCACCCAGCAATGGGGGCAGCGTTACCGAAATTTGAAACGTACTTTGGTAGGTTCTGCTTATTACTCCACGTGGTCAATGCAGTGCTGGCAGGTGAGCAACCGGCAGCTACAGTGGACGCTCATACCGTCGAAATCGCCCGACAATGGACTGAATATTTCTACGGTCAGTTTCAACTGCTGATGGCGCTCAACAGCCCCCAACAGGAACTAACAGGCAAACTCCTGACCCTACGGGATTACATTGCTCGCAAGGATGGCATTACAACTGCTGACCTGACCAGGGCCAAAAAGGGTAAGAAGGTTGAACTATTGCCAATGCTGACAACGTTGGTGGAGCAGGGGTTTATCCATGAGCAGGATGGTAAATACTTTGCCGGAGAACAGCCTACCCAGCAGACTGAAACCATTGCCAAACCTGAAGCTGATAAATCAGAGGCACCAGGCGAAACACCAGTAACACCTATCACCGTAAACACTCAGGTGGAGGTTATCTATCCCTCTGGAGAGGCACCCCCACCAGAGACCCCCCCGCCAGGCACTAAGGGGACAGTCACGGCCATCAACGATGACAACATCACCATCTTGATACCTCCCCCACCGGATAAGCCAGAGACCCCATTAGGGCAGTTATTCAAAACTGTGCCGTGCCATGTCGTCAAAGCCCTTCCGGCTTTAGCTAGCTAGGGGGTGACATCATGGAAATTAAACTACGCCGCTACCAGGAAACCATGGTGGTCAAGCTCTACAGAGCTATAAATCAAGGCCAGCGCCGGTTGTTGTGGATCGCCTTGATGGGACTCGGTAAAACCATCCTGGCATCCTGGGTGATGCGTGATGCTGTGTCCAGAGGAAGAACCTGTGTGTTCCTTGTTCCGTATACCGTCCTAATTGACCAAACCATTGAGACATTGCAGCTGCTGGGCGTTGAATGTTCGGCATTGCAAGGCAGCCGCAAATGCGATCGCAATGCTCCGGTAATAGTTGCATCCATGCAGACCATTACTGCAAGGCTGGGTAAATATTCCCTAGATGAGATTCTAGGACATCGAGATTTAATCTTTGTAGATGAGGCTCACGAAACGGCATTCCATAATAAATACCCTCATCTTGAAGAATGGGTTTTATCCCGTGGCGGTTACACCGTAGGGATGACGGCAACACCGTGGCGATTGTCTTCTAAGCAATGGCTCGGACAAAGGTTTGACATTGCCATCGAAGGACCACAGCCACCGGAAGCCGTCAAGCTTGGTGCAGTTGTCCCATGCAGGCCATTCCGCATTGGTGGAGTCTTTGACCTTGAAACACTGCGGGTAAAGAGTACTGGCGACTACTCCGAGGGAGATATGTCAGCACAGGCCACCAGGCCCGAGGCGTTGCGCCATGTGGTCAGAGAATGGCGACGCTTGGCAAGGGATAGGGCAACGATCATGGTGGGCTCAACCATCGAGCAGGCTAAGGCTACGCAGGATGTATTTAAAACCGCTGGTGTGGCTACTGCCCTAATCATCGGCGATACTCCCATACCTGAACGTAAGCGCATCTTCAAACAGGTGGAGGCTGGTGAAGTTCAAATAATCTGCAGTGTTGGTTGTTTGACCGCTGGGTTTAATCTGCCGGTTATCTCCTGTGTGCTCTATGTCAGGGCGACTAAGAGCAAGAGCCTGTTCTACCAAACTGCGGGCCGTGCGTGCCGTCCAGCCCCAGAGAAAACAGACTTTATCCTTTTGGATTTTGGGGGCAATGTTGGCCGCTATGGGAACCCAATGGCAGCACAGAACTATTCCATCCAGGGTGAACTCATTGAACAGGCACCCCCATCAAAAACGTGTCCCGACTGCGATGCTGAGGTCTTAGTCTTTGCCCAGATGTGCCCTGAGTGTGGCCATATGTTCTCTGATGGTGAGGAGCTACCAGAGGAGCCAGACACTGAATTAGGGCGTCTCACCGAATATGTGGACAAACTGACAAAACAACAAATAGCAGACCTGAGACGATGGCGTAAGGAAGCTTGGAAGGCTGGCACCAGCCCAGACCTACCAATTGAGTCATTCAGCCATGTTTACGGGTTCATCCCACCAGCGGAATGGATGCAGCACGCTTGTTTAGGCAAACGTGTCTCCACCAGGCGCAAACTGAAGTTTGTCGAATATCTAGAGAACGCTTATCAGGGTAAGCCCCAATGGGCCGAACGCTGGCTTTGCCACCACCTACAGATTGAGTTTGGCACCAGCGACCTTTCTATGATTTGCGATCGCAACTGGGGAGATGTTCTAGATCTGCCCTACTCCGCATCTTGGCAAGAGGTTCAACAGGCATATATGGAGCGAATGCGTTACACAACAGACCCTGCCGATGCGGTAGCCCTCAATGCTGCCCTGGACGATGCCAAAGAAAATTTGCAAACTTTTTCAATACCCGCGTAGCCATGACTGATAGATTGATTCCTGAATCCGAACTCAAAGCAATCGTCAAACAGATACTGGCAGACCTGTTAGGTGTAAACCCAGCTCAACAGCACCAGCGACAATGGTACAAAGCCTCTGAAGCAGCGCCATTAGTTGACATGGACACACCAAACAACCTTCATGACTTACGCATGTCGGGCGACCTTATCGAGGGCAAGCACTGGCGCCAAACCAACGGAGCTAACTCCAAACGTCCAACATACCAATATCACGTTGGCAACTGTCGCAAATTCTTAGAAAACAAGCGCAGCTAAGCAATGGCAAAACCGGATATTCAAGCTGAAGTGAAGGCTATAAACCTTACGCTGAAAGCTGACTGTCATCGTGTTTCTATCCAGGTGAGGGGAAGGCGGTTGTCCTTAGTGTCAACACTCCCCCCCAAACCAGGTAGCAACAAACGCAAACCACATCAACAACGAATATCACTAAAGCTAGGTGCAACCCTTGCAGGGATAAGGAGGGCAAAAGCTCAGGCGATCCTCTTATCTGATCAGTTAGATAGGGGAAAATTTACCTGGGAGGATTGGGGTCAAGACACTACCAAGACAACACGAGAGGTTAATAGCTGCGGTTACTGGCTCGACAGATTTAAGGCCGAAGTATGGAAAAATCTGCCAGAGGATAAAGAGTTCAACTGGCGGAAGAGATACCTATACTTCGGCCTTAATAAGCTCCCAACAGACAAACCACTGACCCCAGAAGCTATCGTCTTAGCTGTGTTGACCAAACCAGAGGATAGGAAAGCAGCTCGTGATAAAGCCTGTACTAGACTGCAACGATTCGCCAATTTTGCTGGCGTTGATGTTGACCTAAGCAAATACAAGGCCGGTTACTCAAGGTCTGACATTAAACCACGGGATATTCCTACAGATAAAGAGATTGAAACCCTCATCGATAACGTGCAAGATGCTGGCTGGAAGCATGTGTTTGCGCTGATGGCTACCTATGGGCTCAGAGACCATGAAGCATTCCTATGCACCCTGGAAAGCCGCAATGGGGCCCTAGTCGCTAACATCCCTAAAAACACCAAAACCGGCACCAGGACCGCTTACCCCTACCCTAAACATTGGGTTGAGCGATGGAGCCTAGCAGCCGGGCAGCCGCCTGAACTTAAAGCTCATCAGGCCTATGGGCAAAAGACAGCTGAGCATTGGAGAGATCGCCTGAAGTATCCAGGCACCCCCTACAATCTACGGCACGCTTATGCCATTCGATGCCACCATGCAGGCGTCGCCATTGGGACCGCAAGCCAATGGATGGGGCATTCACCAAAAACGCACTTGGACAGATACCAACGGTGGATATCTGAGACGGTTAGCCGTCAGGCATGGGAAAAACTCTAGTTCATGTTGAGTTAGTCAACATGCCCAGTTTGTTGACTAGCGTGTTGCCCCTCATATTGAGTCAAGCAGAATCCTTATACAGCAATGGTTTTGGCTTCTCAATATCCCATTTATCGCCCAGTTTGTTGACTAGCGTGTTGAGTAGCTGGTCAACGAGTGAAACACCTACACAGCAATATCTTCAGCCCCAAAAAGCTTTTTATTGACCTGTTGAGTAGCTATAGGTATTAAAAAACTGACAAGCTGACTTACAAGTTGACCAGCAACACAAGGCTACAGCGGAACTTTTTGGCTTAATTCTGGCTTAAAGATCTAGAGAATTAAGCCTATTTCAGGTGATTTTAGGGGTATCCATTAAACCGGAAATACCTTACCCGCAGCTAAATCGCCCAATAAAATAGGGGAGCGCTAACTCCCCCGAGGTTCCTTGAAACAAAACTTGTATGTTGTGTACATTATACCGATAAAATTCCCGTTTGGGAGCCCCGCAGTCCTTATTCCTAAAGGGCTTACGAGGAAATGCCAGTTTGGCCCAAAAAATCCGTACTACTACGTAACTTTCCTAGGAGCTTTGTAGGGAATAAACCTAGACCAGTCAGGGCGGCCAGTATTTTGCATTCAGAGAAATTAAGTTTTTTAAGCGCTTCGATTTTTCCGACGCTGAATCGATAGGTCAATGGCCAAGTTGATGGCCGCCACCATACTATCTGGGCGGGCAATACCTTGGCCGGCGATATCAAAGGCGGTGCCGTGGTCTGGCGAGGTGCGAATAAAGGGTAAACCGATGGTGGTATTTACGGCCTGGTCAAAGGCCAGCATTTTGACTGGGATTAGGCCTTGGTCGTGATAGAGGGCTAAGTAACCGTGGTGGGCTGGATGGCCAGACACGCTCCAGGCGCGGGCCGGGGTCACCCAGAGGGTATCGGGCGGAACAGGGCCATCGAGGGTGACCTGGGGAAATCGCTGTTGTTGTTCATGGAGCCAAGGAATCAACCAGTCCACTTCTTCTCGCCCGAGCTGTCCTTGCTCTCCACTGTGGGGGTTGAGGCCTGCGATCGCAACCCGGGGCTGCTGAATACCAAAATCCTGCTGCAAACAATCCAACAACAGCTCTAGTTTCAGGGTCATCAGCTCCGGGGTAAGCGCTGCTGGCACCTGACGCAACGGAATATGGGTGGTGGCCAATAGGGTACACAGGGTCCACTGGGTGATGGGAGATCGCGCTGCGAATAACATGCCAAACCGATCCACACCGGCCATCTCCGCTAGCAGTTCCGTTTGGCCAGGGTAGTGGTGCCCTGCCGCTAACCAAGCAGATTTTGCAATGGGCGCTGTCACCACCCCGTCATAGCCATCTTTGAGGCAATAGCTAATGGCGGTTTGCAAACTGCGAAAACTTAAATCGCCGCTGGCGGCATTGCCCTGCCCCAGCTGCAACCCTTGGTCAGCCCCCAAGGGCACATCAATCGTGGCATAGTCCCCCAGGGGCAACTGCACCTGATCGCCCAGGGCACGCAACCGCTGTTGATTCCCCACCAAGGTAATCTGAACATCCTTTGCCTGGATTAAGGGTAAGGCCTTCAGCACCACCTCTGGCCCAATCCCAGCCATATCCCCCAGGGTTACCAATAGCCTAATTGGATTAACGATTTCCATGGCGCTCATGCTCCCAGACAACTACCCATTTTCCAACCATATAGCAATCTGCTAACCCCAGCCGTCCGATACTACTCCAGGTTTTCCAGGTCGGTTCATGGACGACATCAGCAACGGTGAACAAAATGTTAGCGTTAATGAGTTGATCACATCGGCCTTGTCCCATGGCATTTAAACAGGTTTTCATTCGCACCGTCACCACTGCTGCCCTCGTGGCATTAGTGGGCTGTGCGTCTAACTCAACGCCAACTGACCAGGGGCCTGGAGCGCAAGCTGATCCAACACAACAGGCAGAAGGTCCTGCCCCGAGCCAGGCTGAGCTAGACGCCGCAGAAGCCGATTGGCGGGCGCGGCAGGACGAGATTAACCAAGTGCTAGCGTCCATGGACAGGGGCACATTTATTGGCAGCTCCCCAACGAAGGGCAACGCCACGGCAGATGTGGTATTGGTCAAGTTTTCTGATTTTGAATGTCCGTTCTGCGCGGTGGCAGCAGGCCACATGAAAGCTTTTGTGGAGGAACGCGGCGATGAAGTGCTCTATGTCTATAAGCACTTGCCCCTAAATAGCATTCATCCCGAAGCGACGCCTGCGGCTAAGGCATCTTGGGCCGCAGCCCAACAAGATCAGTTTTGGATCTATCACAATGGCTTATTTGCCAATCAAGAACGGTTGGGGGATGCCCTCTACCAAGAATTGGCCGAACAGATTGGGCTAGACATGGAACAGTTTGAACGCGATCGCACCAGCGAAGCGGCCCAGACAGCCGTTGATGCCGACCTAGCGTTAGCCGAGCAGCTACAACTACGCGGCACCCCCAGTTTTCTCATGGGGGGTTTGTTAATTCCGCCCGGCGTTCCCCCCGAGAGTTTTGGAGAACTCCTCGACAACCTGAAAGCCACCCAAACGCCCTAAGTACAGTCCTGAGTTCACCAGGCTTAGCCACTCTCCCACAATTTTTCCCTCACCGCCCTAGACAATCCATCCATGCCCATGTCTGCTCGCCCCAAAATCATTGTTATTGACGACGATCCCACCGGCTCCCAAACGGTCCACAGCTGTTTATTACTGCTCAAGTGGGATGTCGCCACCCTCAAACAGGGTCTGCTAGACAACTCTCCCATCTTTTTTATTCTGGCCAACACCCGGTCGCTCACCGCCCCAGAAACAGAACGCACCAATCGGGAAATCTGCCAAAACCTCCAACGGGCATTGCTAGAGACAAACACTCAAGACTACCTAGTGGTTAGCCGTTCAGACTCCACCCTGCGGGGACATTATCCCTTAGAAACCGATGTTGTTTCGGCGGAGCTAGGGCCGTTTGATGCCCACTTTATGGTCCCGGCCTTCTTTGAAGCAGGACGGATCACCCTAGACAGCACCCATTACATCGAAACAGACGGCATCCGCACCCCAGTCCATGAAACCGAGTTTGCCCAAGACTCTGTGTTTGGCTATGGTCACAGCTATCTGCCCAAGTATGTAGAAGAAAAAACCGCAGGTAAAATCCCTGCCCATCAGGTTAAACGGTTTACCCTAGACATTATCCAAAAAGATTCGACAACAGCCCTCATGGATCTAAAGGAGAATGTTTGTGTTGCCGTTGACGCACAACAACAAGCTGATCTAGATCGATTCTCCCAAGACTTGTTAACAACCGCCTCCCAAGGCAAAAAGTTTCTCTTTCGCAGTGCCGCAAGCCTACTCACCTCCTTGGCCGCCCTGCCGCCCCAGCCGATTGCCCCAGACAAGATGGCCAGCTACACCCGCAACCAAAAACCAGGGGTTATTTTGGTGGGCTCCCATGTCCAGAAAACCACACGACAACTAGAACACTTACTCAAGCAACCTGGCGTGGCTGGTTTAGAAGTAGATGTAGCCCGCCTAAACTCAGACCTAACCCGGGCCAGCACCATAGTGGCTGAAATTTTATCGCAGTTAGCCAGCGCATATGCAGCGGGGCAAACCGCCGTGGTCTACACCAGCCGCCAAGAGTTGGTCTTTGATGATGTGGACACCCGCTTAGCCTTCGGGGAAGCTGTTTCGAGTTTGCTGATGGATATTGTGCGGGGTCTGCCGAGGGACATTGGCTTTCTTATCAGCAAAGGGGGCATTACCTCCAATGACACCCTCAGCAAGGGTCTGGGCCTGACCTCCGCGCGTCTGCTAGGGCAGGTAATACCGGGCGTTTCTGTGATTACCACAGGGGAAGAGCACCCCCACTTTGCCAATCTACCGGTGGTGTTATTTCCCGGCAATGTCGGCGGGGATGATGCGGTCACCGCTGCCTTCCAGCGGATGGCAGCGGCCTAAGCTATTAGGCACGATTGGCGTTTTCTAGTTTTAGTTCAGCGAGGAGATCGGCTAAGCGATCGCACTTGGCCTCGTACCTATCTCCACAAAAATGACAGATCGCCTCCGCCGGTTCCTGTTTATTGATCATGTCCTGCAGCTCATCTTCGCCCAACAGCTTCAGGGCCGACAGCATGCGATCGCCATCGCAAGAACAATGGAACCGTAGCAGCTGACTCTCAGGAAAAATCTGTAGCCCCATATCCCCGACCAAATCTTCAAAGATCCGAGGCAGGGTCTGCTTAGCCCGCAGCATAGGCGTAAAGCCCGTTAGCGCCGATAGGCGAGATTCCAAAGCCGTTATCAACTGTTCATCCCTGGCGGCCTTAGGCAATACCTGCAACAACATTCCCCCCGCAGCTTCCACGCCGTCATGATCCACAAACACTCCCAACACTAACGCAGAGGGTGTTTGTTCAGAGGTGGCCAAATACTGCGTTAAATCATCTCCAATTTCCCCCGTCACCAGTTCCACAGTGCTGGAATAGGGATAGCCTAGCCCTGAATCGCGAACAACATACACATAGCCATTGCGCCCAACCGCCGCGCCCACATCGAGCTTGCCATGCTGATTAGGGGGTAGCTCCACCGATGGGTCCGACACATAGCCCCGCACGGTGCCATCTAATCTGGCATCGACTAAGATGCCCCCCAAGGGACCATCCCCCTGCACCTGAATATTAATCCGCGAATCTTCTCGCTTCATGCTGGAAACCAGCAAAGCCCCTGCCGTTAAGGTCCTACCCAAGGCCGCAGTGGCAACATAGGAAAGCTTATGACGCGTTCTGGCTTCTTCAACTAAACGGGTGGTAATGGCCCCTACGATTCTGATGCCGCCATCGGCTGCTACTGCTCGAATGAGCTGATCCGCCATGATATTCCTGATTTTCCTTAGACTTCTCTACTGTCCTATTGCTGCCCAAACGGAGCACCCATGGGCAAAATTAGTAGCCTGCTTTTGCACCCGACGAGAACAACACCATCGCCTTAGGCCTAAATCGCCAAGGGCGCACACGACTAATCTTTCACCACATCAAAGCACTCTACTGCTTTTACTGCTTTAAAGTGCCTTAGTGACATGGAAACGTGGCACAGCACAACCTTAGACAATTACCATTGTAAAGGTATTGCCGTCGCGTCAGCGGGCCCACAACTAGACCACTGTGCTCTAGTTGTTTGTGTTCTAGTTGTTTCAACCACTGCTATGTTCGGGATTTATCAACAAAGCAACCTACGAATTGAAATCGAGGCAACGGTGGCCCAACTGCACCAAAGCTTGACCCAGCCAGAGCAACTCCGTCAGTGGCTATGGCCCCAGCAGTTTTCCGATAACTTTCAAGCACCGCTGAATACCGGACAGGCTTTCTCTAGCTATGTCGGTCCCATCCGCATTGACCACACGGTAGAAACCTTATCGGATTCATCCGTTCGGTTCTTGCTCCATCGTGGCGTGGATGGGTTTCACGAATGGCACTGGGGCGATGGCTGGGTGCAATCCCGCATAGAAGGAGTCTCCACGCTGCCGCTCAATATTGCTCAAACCACCAGCCTGTTGCGTCTGCGGTTATATCTAGGGATGCAAAGCAATCAAGCAACCGAAAGCTAACCGCTTGAGCTAGCCCCCTCCTTACATCAAGCATTCTCGCCTGGGGCCAGAGCCCCCCAAACCAAGGCAATCACCTCAGCCATCCCCATATACTCTGCGCTAACACGACACTAATCGTTGTCCTGCACCCGCAACCGCACCGAATCCCCATGGGACGGAAGCCCCTCTGCCCCTGTCAAAGCATCAATCGCTTCAGCTACATTATTTAGGGCAGATTTGGAATATTGGATCAAGCTGGAATGCTTCATAAAGGTTTCGGTACTCAGGGGGGACGCGTACCGGGCGGCCCCCGACGTCGGCAAGGTGTGGTTTGGACCAGCGAGGTAGTCGCCTACGGCTTCTGGCGTATCGTGCCCGAGGAAAATAGCACCCGCCTGACTAATTTTTTCCAGCAGCTCCCAGGGTTCTTCCACTTCTAATTCCAAATGCTCTGGAGCAAACTGATTAGACAATTCGGCAGCCATCTCTAAGGAATCGACAACAATGGCAATGCCGTAGTGGGCAATTGCTTTTTCGGTAAGGGTTTGGCGCGGATGGCCAGCCAACTGACGATCGACTTCAGCCACGACTTTTTCGGCCAGAGTATTATCGGTGGTGATCAAAATGGCAGCGGCGAGGGGATCATGCTCAGCCTGGGCCAGCAAATCTGCAGCTACGTGCACAGGATTCGCCGTATGGTCGGCAATAATCAGCACCTCCGATGGCCCAGCCAGGGAATCAATGCCAACGGTTCCGTATACCTGCTTCTTCGCCAAGGTGACATAGATATTGCCAGGACCACTGATGATATCCACCTTGGGCACGGTATCGGTACCATAGGCTAGGGCGCCAATGGCCTGGGCGCCACCCACGCGATAAATTTCCTGCACCCCTGCTTCTTGAGCGGCCACCAGCACCGCTGGGTTAATGTGCCCCTGGGGAGTGGGCGTCACCATCACTAAGTGCCCCACTCCAGCTACTTGTGCAGGAATGGCATTCATGATCACGGTACTGGGGTAAGACGCTCGCCCCCCAGGTACGTAAATACCAGCCCGGGCCACAGGTGTGTAGCGCTTACCTAAAACAACGCCATTCTCTTCAAAGGTGACCCAGTTTTTGGGCAACCGCTGCTGATGGAAGGCTTTCACGTTTTTACACGCTAGGCGAATGGCGCTCAGCAACTCACTGGACACTTGTTGATAGGCAGTGTCGACCTCTGCACCGCTGATCCGCAACTCGCTAGCGGTCAGGGTTTGCTGATCAAACTTAGCGGTGTAATGCAAAAGGGCCTCATCCCCTGAGCTCCGAACAGCATTTAGAATTTCATGTACGGTGGCTTCTTGCTCAATCACCTGATTGGTGTGGATGCGATCGCAGATGCGCTGGAGTTCGGACTGCGCTTCACTGAGCTTGTATAAAGTTCGCAACATTGAGGCGGTTAGCGAGGGTGGGATGACTGTGACTGTTATAGCTTAGCGCGGATTAGATTAGGCCAGCCGGATTACCCAACCAGATTTTGAGTCCCGGAGGACCAATAACACACGATTTGGTGCTATAATTCGAGACCGACAAAAATTACATTGGCTAACAGTGGCAAATATTAAATCTGCGATGAAGCGCATCCAAATCGGAGAGCGCAATCGTCTACGCAACAAGTCCTATAAGTCAGCCGTAAAGACTCTGACCAAGACTTACTACGCAGCGCTCAACGATTACGCGAGCGAGCCTTCTGATGACAAGAAGAAGGCCGTTGATGCGACGATGTCGGCGGCGTTTAGCAAAATTGACAAAGCCGTTAAGCGTGGCAGCATCCATAAAAATGCAGCCGCTCGTCAAAAGTCCAAGCTAGCCCATGCGCTCAAGCAGCATGAAGCTCCCGCCTCCTAAAAGATGCAACTGGTTGATACCCACGTTCATATCAACTTTGATAGCTTTCAAGAAGATTTAGATGCCGTGGCAGCTGCTTGGCGACAGGCGGGTGTGGCTCATCTAGTCCATTCTTGTGTCGAGCCATCGGAGTTCAAAGCGATTCAGGCAATTGCCGATCGGTTTTCCGAGGTGTCCTTTGCGGTAGGGTTACATCCATTGGATATGGATAAGTGGACCCCCTCGCTAGCTGGTCAAATCAAAAAGCTAGCCTCATCCGATCAGCGTGTGGTTGCCATTGGCGAAACCGGCCTCGATTTTTTTAAGGCAGACGATCATGATTGTCAGATTGAAGCTTTTAAGGCGCAGCTCGCTGTTGCCCACGAGCTAAATTTGCCCGTCATCATTCACTGCCGGGATGCAGCACCAGCCATGCGAGAGGTGTTGCAGGCTTTTTGGGAAGAGCATGGCCCTGTGCAGGGTGTGATGCATTGCTGGACCGGAACCCCGGAGGAAACTCAATGGTTTCTAGATCTGGGCTTCTACATTAGCTTCAGTGGCATTGTCACATTCAAAAGTGCGACCCAGGTGCAAGCGTCGGCTCAAATGGTGGGGTGCGATCGCATCCTAGTGGAAACCGACTGCCCCTTCCTATCCCCCGTACCCAAGCGTAAAGAAAAGCGAAATCAACCGGCCAATGTGCTTCACGTAGCTGAGTTTGTAGCTAACCTACGCGGTATATCCCTAGAGGACCTAGCAGCTCAGACCACAACGAATGCCCGAACGCTATTTCATCTTCCTGACACATCTTTTAGCGTCACAACTTCATAAAAATAAGGGGGAGATGAATATTCAACCCCACTTTAATTAGCAATCAAGGGATAGCAAAGCCCTTAATTTTTGAGCACATACTCCATAAATAAACATACAAAGCGACAAGAATATTAAATTTCACTGCTAACTTGTGATATACTATCCCGGCTATGCGTTAGCCTTACGTTAGCCAACATGAATCCGCCCATGGACCTAACCACAATTTACGACGTTGGTGCCTAACGGTTGTTCTTCAAACTTGCCCATTGCGTCCATTTTAGCTATTGAATGCTAGCAAAACACTTGAAAATTCTTGATTTGGCTGCATTACCCCAGCGGTACGTGTAGTCATTCTTGTGTTTGCTTCTATCAATTAACTGGTTTTAACGATTTTTTTTTAACTCCTTCGTTTTATACCCCACTTAGTTTAGGCCTGACCTGCTTGAGGAGACGAATGACTGACTTAACCATTTCCCAATCCTCCTTTGTACTGCCCGACCTAGTTGAAATTCAGCGTTCTAGTTTCCGCTGGTTTCTGCAAGAAGGTCTAATTGAAGAATTGGAGAGCTTTTCCCCAATTACCGACTACACAGGTAAATTGGAGCTTCACTTTCTTGGTAAGGATTATAAGCTCAAAAGTCCTAAATACACCGTTGATGAAGCAAAGCGTCGTGATAGCACCTACTCGGTGCAGATGTACGTCCCCACACGCTTAATCAATAAGGAAACTGGGGAAATTAAAGAGCAGGAAGTATTTATCGGCGACTTACCCCTGATGACCGATCGGGGAACATTCATCATCAATGGTGCCGAGCGCGTCATTGTCAACCAAATTGTTCGTAGTCCCGGCGTCTACTACAAGGCAGAGACTGATAAGCACGGTCGTCGTACTTACAACGCTAACCTGATCCCCAACCGTGGTGCCTGGTTAAAATTTGAAACCGACAAAAACGACCTGGTTT
This sequence comes from Leptothoe kymatousa TAU-MAC 1615, assembly GCF_018739865.1. Classification (GTDB taxonomy): domain Bacteria; phylum Cyanobacteriota; class Cyanobacteriia; order Phormidesmidales; family Phormidesmidaceae; genus Leptothoe; species Leptothoe kymatousa. The sequence goes on from NZ_JADOER010000009.1 coordinate 55,804, forward strand.
GGGTCCGCATCGATAAAACCCGTAAGCTATCTGCCCAGGTACTCTTCAAAGCTTTAGGCTTAAGCGATGGTGAGATCTTTGATTCTTTACGTCACCCTGAATATTTCCAAAAAACCTTAGAAAAAGAAGGGCAGTTTAGCGAAGAAGAAGCACTATTAGAGCTCTATAGAAAGCTACGTCCCGGTGAGCCTCCAACCGTCTCCGGAGGACAGCAACTCCTAAACTCTAGATTTTTTGATCCCAAGCGCTATGACCTGGGCAAAGTAGGTCGTCACAAACTCAACCGCAAACTGCGCTTAAACGTCCCAGATGCTGTACGAGTACTCACACCCCAAGACGTTTTAGCAGCCATTGACTACCTGATTAACCTAGAGTTTGATATCGGGATCATCGACGACATTGACCACCTAGGAAATCGCCGTGTGCGTTCCGTAGGTGAGCTACTACAAAACCAAGTACGGGTAGGTCTCAATCGTCTAGAGCGGATTATCCGCGAACGCATGACAGTGTCAGACGCAGATTCTCTGACGCCTGCTTCTTTGGTGAACCCCAAGCCTTTGGTTGCGGCCATCAAAGAATTTTTTGGTTCCAGTCAGCTATCCCAGTTTATGGACCAGACTAATCCCCTGGCAGAGCTCACCCATAAACGTCGTATTAGCGCCCTAGGCCCCGGTGGTTTAACCCGCGAACGTGCTGGTTTTGCAGTACGAGACATTCACCCATCACACCACGGTCGTATTTGCCCAATTGAAACCCCTGAAGGCCCTAACGCGGGTCTGATTGGTTCCCTGGCAACCCATGCACGGGTTAACGACTTTGGCTTCATTGAAACGCCCTTCTTCCAAGTCGACAATGGTCGGATTCGACGAGACTTGCCATCCGTTTACATGACGGCTGACGAAGAAGACGATTTTCGTGTGGCTCCAGGGGATGTTCCCGTTGATCACGATAGCAATATGGTGGGTGAATCAGTCCCCGTCAGATATCGTCAGGACTTTATTACCACTGCGCCATCAGAGGTAGACTACGTCGCCGTTTCTCCCGTTCAAATTATTTCGGTAGCGACATCTTTAATTCCATTCCTAGAGCATGATGACGCTAACCGAGCCCTAATGGGTTCCAACATGCAGCGTCAGGCAGTGCCCCTATTGCGTCCCGAACGTCCATTGGTGGGAACAGGCCTAGAAGCTCAAGCAGCCCGTGACTCCGGAATGGTCGTCGTTAGCCCCGTAGATGGCGAAGTCACCTTTTTAGATGCCACTAAGGTAGTCGTTACGGATGCCGACGGGAAATCGTACGCCCAAGAGTTGCAAAAGTATCAGCGTTCTAACCAAGACACCTGCCTCAACCAGCGGCCCTTGGTGTTCACTGGAGACAAGGTAGTCACCGGTCAAGTCTTAGCAGATGGCTCTGCAACTGAAGGTGGCGAAATTGCCTTGGGTCAAAACGTACTCGTAGCTTATATGCCTTGGGAAGGCTACAACTACGAGGATGCCATCCTCCTCAGCGAGCGTTTGGTGTATGAGGATCTCTATACATCCATTCACATCGAAAAATTCGAGATCGAGGCTCGTCAAACCAAACTAGGACCAGAGGAAATCACCCGAGAAATTCCCAATGTCGGTGAGGATGCCCTACGGCAGCTTGATGAAACAGGCATTATTCGTATCGGTGCCTGGGTCACATCTGGCGATATTTTAGTCGGTAAAGTCACACCAAAAGGTGAGTCAGACCAGCCTCCAGAAGAAAAGCTATTAAGGGCAATTTTCGGTGAAAAAGCTCGGGATGTTAGGGACAACTCCCTCAGAGTACCCAACGGTGAAAAAGGACGAGTCGTCGATGTTCGTGTCTTTACCCGTGAGCAGGGAGATGAACTTCCCCCCGGTGCCAATATGGTTGTCCGCGTTTATGTAGCCCAAAAGCGGAAGATTCAGGTAGGCGACAAAATGGCAGGCCGACACGGAAATAAGGGTATTATTTCCCGGATCTTGCCCATTGAAGATATGCCCTATCTACCAGATGGCACACCGATTGACATCGTGCTTAATCCTCTGGGCGTACCTTCCCGTATGAATGTGGGGCAGGTATTTGAATGTTTACTCGGGTGGGCTGGCGAAAACTTGAACGCTCGTTTCAAGATCACCCCATTTGATGAAATGTACGGTGCAGAAGCATCCATGGAAACCACCCATGGCAAACTGCAAGAGGCACGGACCAACACGGGGAGTGACTGGGTATTTGATATCGATGATCCGGGCAAAATTCAGCTTTATGATGGCCGTACAGGTGAAGCTTTCGACCGCGCTGTCACCGTAGGTAAACCCTACATGCTGAAACTAGTTCACCTAGTGGACGATAAGATTCATGCTCGTTCCACAGGGCCTTACTCTCTGGTCACTCAGCAACCCCTAGGTGGTAAAGCGCAGCAAGGGGGTCAGCGCTTTGGAGAAATGGAAGTATGGGCACTTGAGGCATTTGGTGCAGCCTATACATTGCAGGAGCTGCTTACGGTTAAATCCGACGATATGCAAGGTCGTAACGAAGCACTCAATGCAATTGTGAAGGGCAAAGCAATTCCTCGTCCCGGGACACCAGAATCCTTCAAGGTATTGATGCGCGAGCTTCAGTCCCTATGTTTAGACATCGCGGTTCATAAACTCGAAACCCAGGAAGATGGCACCAGTCGAGATGTGGAAGTTGATCTCATGTCAGACTCCATCAATCGTCGTTCACCATCACGTCCGACCTATGAGTCCATCTCTCGTGATGAAACACCTGGAGAAGCACCGCCAGCAGCACCAACGGCTACACCTGCAGCTGCGCCTCCTCCTGGCCTAGAAGAGCCACAACCTTAGCAGTTTTGATTTGTTCAAAGCATTCAGGTAACCCACTAATCGCCTGACAACGTGGTTGTCATGCCTGAATGCTTTGAATCATGCCAAGAGTTTGAGGTCCTAGTTAGCCTTGCGAATGAGCAAGTGCTCCCCAGTCCATAACTATGTCCTGATGCATAGACCGCGTACAAGGAAGCAAGAGAATGCCGAAACTAGAACAGCGCTTTGACTATGTCAAAATCGGTTTGGCTTCGCCCGATCGGATCCGTCAGTGGGGCGAACGCACACTCCCCAACGGTACAGTCGTAGGGGAAGTAACTAAGCCAGAAACTATTAACTACAGAACGCTTAAGCCAGAAATGGATGGGTTGTTCTGTGAGCGAATTTTTGGCCCTGCTAAAGACTGGGAATGCCATTGTGGCAAATATAAGCGTGTCCGCCACCGTGGCATTGTTTGTGAGCGTTGCGGTGTTGAAGTAACCGAGTCGCGAGTACGCCGCCACCGCATGGGGTATATCAAACTGGCAGCCCCAGTCGCCCATGTTTGGTACCTCAAGGGAATTCCTAGCTATATTGCCATTTTGCTAGATATGCCCTTAAGGGATGTAGAGCAAATTGTCTACTTCAATGCCTATGTAGTACTAGATGCTGGCAATGCAGATAGTCTCAGCTACAAGCAACTACTGACGGAAGATCAGTGGATCGAAATTGAAGACCAGCTCTACGACGAAGAATCAGAGCTTTCAGGCATTGAAGTTGGCATTGGTGCTGAAGCGCTGCAGCGCCTCTTGCAAGACTTAGAACTTGAAACAGTTGCTGAACAACTGCGGGAAAATATTGCCACTGCTAAAGGTCAAAAACGCGCCAAGCTAATTAAGCGGTTGCGCGTCATCGATAACTTTATTGCAACCGGCTCACGGCCAGATTGGATGGTTCTGGATGTAATTCCTGTAATTCCACCGGATCTACGCCCCATGGTCCAGTTGGACGGTGGCCGCTTTGCAACATCAGACCTCAACGATCTCTATCGTCGTGTTATCAACCGGAATAACCGCCTAGCTCGACTGCAGGAAATCTTAGCGCCTGAAATCATTGTCCGAAATGAGAAACGCATGCTCCAGGAAGCTGTGGATGCGCTCATCGATAATGGCCGACGTGGTCGAACAGTCGTAGGTGCTAATAATCGACCGCTGAAATCACTGTCGGACATCATTGAGGGTAAACAGGGACGATTCCGACAAAACCTACTGGGTAAGCGTGTTGACTACTCAGGACGTTCTGTGATCGTGGTCGGTCCTAAGCTTAAGATTCATCAATGTGGTTTACCCCGTGAAATGGCTATTGAGCTATTTCAACCCTTTGTGATTCATCGATTAATTCGTCAAGGATTAGTCAACAACATCAAGGCGGCCAAGAAATTAATTCAACGCAATGACCCCAGTATTTGGGGAGTGCTAGAAGAGGTGATTGAAAATCACCCAGTTATGCTCAACCGCGCGCCCACACTACACCGTCTGGGTATTCAAGCATTTGAACCAATGTTAGTGGAAGGCCGTGCTTTGCAACTGCATCCACTAGTTTGCCCAGCATTTAACGCCGACTTCGATGGCGACCAAATGGCTGTACACGTGCCGTTGTCACTCGAAGCTCAATCAGAGGCGCGGTTATTAATGCTGGCGTCTAACAACGTTTTATCCCCTGCAACGGGACGACCCATTATTACGCCTAGTCAGGACATGGTACTGGGCTGCTATTATCTCACCGCAGAAAATCCTTATCAGCAAAAGGGAGCGGACTCCAACTTTGCCAGTATGGAAGACGCCATCATTGCCTATGAACAAGGCATTGTTGATCTGCATGCCTGGGTTTGGTTACGTTTTGACGGACCAGTAGAAGAGGAAGGCGATCCGATCGAAGTGATTGATAACGGTGACGGCATGGTAACCAAGCGTTATCAACATCGTCGGGTCCGCGAAGACAGTGACGGCAACCTAATCTCCCAACACCTGTACACCACACCGGGACGAATCATCTACAACCATGCTGTCCATACGGCACTTGCCAGCTAACACCACAGCATTGCTGAATCAGCAACGGCAAAACATTCTGAAGTCTTATCCAGTTAGCCAGTCACAAATTGAGGCAGAGAGACCCCATGGCAGATCAAGGTAACGAACAAGCTAACAACATCATTTTTCGTAATCGTATTATCGATAAGAAACAGCTCAAAAATCTAATTTCTTGGTCCTTTGATAATTACGGTACAGCCCGTACATCCGCGATGGCTGATGAGATCAAAGCGCTGGGTTTCAAATATGCAACCCGTGCAGGGGTGTCTATTAGTGTGGATGACCTACAGGTTCCCCCAAGTAAGCGCAAGCTATTAGACGCGGCTGAAGAAGAAATTCGCGACACCGAAGAACGGTATACCCGAGGGGAAATTACAGAAGTAGAACGATTCCAGAAAGTAATTGATACCTGGAATGAAACTAGCGAAGAACTGAAGGATGAAGTTGTTCGTAACTTCAAAGAGAATAATCCGCTCAATTCGGTTTATATGATGGCGTTTTCCGGCGCCCGGGGAAATATTTCCCAGGTACGTCAGTTAGTCGGGATGCGGGGATTGATGGCAAATCCCCAGGGTGAAATTATTGACTTACCCATTAAGACCAATTTCCGTGAGGGTCTGACCGTAACGGAATACATCATTTCATCCTATGGTGCTCGTAAAGGCTTGGTAGATACGGCACTCCGCACGGCGGATTCAGGGTATTTAACCCGTCGTCTTGTGGACGTTTCTCAAGACGTCATTATCCGTGAAATTGACTGTGGCACGGATAGATGTATCCCCCTTAGCGCGATGACTGATGGGGATCGAGTATTGATTTCTCTGGAAGATAAGCTGTTAGGAAGGGTCTTAGCGGAGGATGCAGTGCATCCCAAGACGGGCGAAGTGATTGTGCCTCGCAATGTGCCGCTCGACGCAGACATGGCGAGGGAGGTGGATCAGGCCGGGGTCAAAGAGGTGAAGGTGCGCTCTGCTTTGACCTGTGAGGCCGCTCGTTCCGTATGCCAACACTGTTACGGTTGGAGCTTAGCCCACTCCCATATGGTGGATTTGGGAGAGGCCGTGGGCATTATTGCGGCTCAATCTATTGGTGAGCCGGGCACCCAGCTTACGATGCGCACATTCCACACAGGCGGTACGTTTACTGGTGAACTGGCGCCTCAGATCAGGGCTAAAGTGACTGGTCAATTCCAAATGCCTGACGATTTGAGAACTCGTCCGTTCCGAACTCGCCACGGGGAAGATGCCCTCGTTATGGAGGCGAATGCCGATGCTAAATTGGTCATGGAAAGCGGTAAAACTCGCACCGTTTCCTTGCCCCAGGGTTCGATTGTGTTTGTACCCAACGGGGCCGCATTAGCGAAGGGAGATCTGATCGCAGAATTACCAACCACAGGTCGTGTCCGCAAAGTTACAGAAAAAGCGAGTAAAGACGTAACCTCTGACTTATCTGGAGAGGTCTTTTTTGAAGGCTTGGTCCAAGAAGAGAAAAAGGACCGCCAGGGAAATATTACTAAGCTGGCACAGCGTGGTGGTTTGTTATGGGTTCTTTCTGGAGAGGTTTATAACCTACCCCCAGGGGCTGAACCGACCGTTAAAAACGGTGACATGATCGATAGCAATGGCATTTTGGCTGAGACCAAAATTGTCACTGAACGCGGCGGTGTTGTACGTTTACCAGATCGATCTGATAGCAAGGGTAGTCGAGAAGTTGAGATTATTACAGCTTCTGTAATGTTAGACACTACCGAAGTGGCCGTCGAAAGCGGCCAAGGTCGTGAGCATTACTTCTTGCAAACGGATAAGGGCATTCGTTACTCACTAATTGCGACACCGGGTGCCAAGGTCATTGGAGATCAGGTTGTTGCCGAACTTGTAGACAATACCTATCACACTCAAAGTGGTGGCATCATCAAGTTCTCTGGCCTTGAGATTGCCAAGAAGAGTAAGGGCAAGCAAGGTTACGAAGTCACCAAAGGCGGCACTGTTCTTTGGATTCCAGAAGAAGCCCACGAGGTAAATAAAGATATTTCACTGTTGATGGTGGAAGATGGCCAATACATTGAGGCCGGAACTGAAGTTGTTAAAGACATTTTCTGCCAAATTAGTGGTGTCGTTGAGGTTACTCAGAAGAACGATATTCTCCGAGAAATCGTGATTAAGCCTGGCGCTATTCATATGGTGGATAGTCCAGATGCAGCCAGCGGCAAGGATGGTGTGCTGGTCAGCGCTGGGGAGGAAGTAATTCCTGGAGTAACAGCAGAGGAACTGCGTTTCGTTGAATATGTAGAAACTCCTGAGGGAGCTGCCTTATTGCTACGCCCTGTACAGGAATTTGAAGTTCCTGATAAGCCAACGATCCCTAGCCAACACGCCGTAAGTGACAGTGAAGATAACTCGATTGCGATCAAAGCCATTCAGCGTATTTTCTACAAAGATGGTGAACGGGTTAAATCCGTTGATGGGGTCGAAATTCTCCGTACTCAGTTAGTGCTCGATACGGATAGTGAAGCGGCTCAAATAACGGCTGACATTGAGTTGGTTGATGATCGAGAAAATTCTGAAATTCAGCGTTTACAGCTGGTGATTTTAGAAACCCTGGTGATTCGACGGGATATCGCTGCGGACCAAACCCAAGGCAGTACACAGACTCGTCTCTTGGTAGAAGAAGGCCAGGAAATTCAACCAGGGGCTGTTGTCGCCCGTACAGAGATCCAGGCGAAAGAAGCTGGAGAAATCCGAGGTATTCGTCAGGACGTAGAATCGGTGCGGCGTATTCTAGTTGTTCGTGATAGCGACCTTACAACCCTTGATCTAGGTGGTAAACCACCCAGTGTCAAAGTAGGGGATCTGTTGGTCGATGGGAGTCTCTTGGCTGAAGGTTTACTCTCTGAGGAATCGGGCCAGATTGTCGCTGTGAATGATGGCAATATCGTGCTGAGAACAGCAAGACCCTATCGAGTATCGACGGGGGCGGTTTTACACATTGAAGATGGTGACCTGGTGCAAAGGGGTGACAATCTAGTACTGCTGATTTTTGAGCGTGCGAAAACAGGTGACATTATCCAAGGTCTGCCGCGAATTGAAGAACTCTTGGAAGCGCGTAAACCGAAGGAAGCTTGTGTATTAACGGAGCGACCGGGTACAGCTCAGGTGGTGTATGGCGAAGATGAAACGGTTGAGGTGAAAGTTGTTGAAGATGATGGTGTAGTTTCTGAATACACTATCAACCCTGGACAGCCGATGATTGTTTCCGATAGTCAGCAGGTAAGCCTAGCGGAACCCCTGACCGATGGACCGTTGAATCCCCATCAAATTCTGGAGTTCTTCTTTAAGTATCATCGCGAAACTAAGGGCGTACACGAGTCGGCGATGATCAGCCTCCAGAAGGTACAAACGTTCTTGGTGAACGAGGTTCAATCGGTATATCAATCACAGGGTATTGATATTGCTGATAAACATATTGAGGTGATCGTGCGCCAGATGACCTCTAAGGCCCGGGTGGAAGATGGTGGCGACACCACGATGCTGCCTGGTGAACTTGTAGAGATTCGTCAACTTGAGCAGGTGAACGAAGCCATGTCGATCACGGGTGGTGCTCCGGCGGAATATACTCCGGTCTTGCTAGGTATTACCAAGGCATCTTTGAATACGGATAGCTTTATCTCGGCGGCTAGTTTCCAGGAAACGACTCGCGTGCTGACCGAAGCGGCTATTGAAGGTAAATCTGACTGGTTACGGGGTCTGAAAGAAAACGTGATTATCGGTCGCCTGATTCCGGCAGGTACAGGTTTTAATGCCTATGAGGAGCGTTCTACACCTGAACTTGACCCATCGTTTGATAAGGCATTTTTGTCCGATGATGTGGCGTTGCAGGATATGGTCTTGGATGATAGAACTGCCCGTGCCTATGACCGTGAAGGTGGTTTGAATATGTTCACCGATGAAATGCTGGGTGGAACGAACCCCAGTGGCGATGCGGCGGCAGCGACAAATACACCCAATACCCCAGAAGCTGGGGGCGGCAGTGCCCCGGAAGCCAAGACGCAACCACCGGCTTCGTTCTTGGATGATAATACTCTGATTGATGATCAAACAGCAGCACCTTAGTCGAGAGCGCTTAATTGTCGTTCGGATTTAGGTATCTGGGGCGATTAGCGCGTTATGCGTAGATTCATTGATTGACTATCTTTAAAGGGGTTGAGGCGAAAACTCACCCCCTTTTTTTTGCCAGAAAACCTGCCTTGTGAACAAGATCTTTACTGCTGAATACTTTTTTGGATGAAATAGGGTATAACCGTATGACAGTGTGCGAGTGTTCTGATTTTCTAAGGCAGTTATGACATCCCAAAGGTTTAATCCACAGAATTTTGTAGTCGGTGTGATTAAGTTCATATGTGGTGTTGCGATCGCGATCTTCGTCATTTGCCTAGCTGGCGCTGCCACGGCCCGCTACTTCTTAACGCAGCTATCCACATTGCCAGAGCGACCAGTCTACGAAAACGACGCTCCTGCAGCAAAAACGACCAATCCCCCCGACGCATCGAGCCCAAATCAGCCAGCTGCTGGCAATGAGCAAGCCCAGACCCCAGCCGCTGAAGCCCCCAAGCCCGAAGCATCGGACGCAAACGTCCTATTCAAAGCAACCGTCACTTACAGCGCAGGATTACTCGTGCGGACCGGGGCTGGAGCAGATTCTGAAACCATCGATGGCATAGACTATAACGAAACTATCGACGTTCTAGAAGAATCAGGAAAATGGTACAGAATACGCACTAGCAGCGGTGTTGAAGGCTGGATCAAAGGCAAAGATAACACTAAGCGCCTTTAATTACGATGATTATTGGTGTAGTTAATGCGAGCACCTGCCCAAAGTAATTTATTCCGCAACGTCTGATAGTAAGACTGATTTTGACGAAGAATTACAAACTTCGCCATATGTTCAGCCATGGAAATATCGGCTCGCTGACCAGGCCAAATAGATGTCGCCAAAACCCCATCCATCCACAGCTTAGTTGTCACAGCCGGATCGGCCAGGGGCCAAACACTCACGACACTACCGGCCGGAATGACCACTGGCCGACTAGATAAACTCAGCGGGCAAATAGGCGTAACCACCATCGCATCCATACCCGGATGCACAATCGGTCCATTAGCCGCCAACGTATAGCCCGTAGTGCCTGTGGGCGTACTAATTAACAAACCGTCTCCCTGATATTGGTCCACCACCTCACCATCAATTTCCATTTCCAAAATGGACGTAATCATCCGATCCGGTGATGCTGGTTTCACACACATCTCATTGAGGGCCCAATAGACCTCACTTAAAGGTTCACGATTGGTACGATTACCCTCGTGGATACAGGCCCTCAACATCATGCGCTGCTGCACGGCATATCGGTCTTCCAACAACCGATCCAAAACCGTCTCAAAATCCTCAATTTCATCGGAGGATTCCGTCAAAAAACCTAAATGACCACCAATATTAACAGCCAGGATAGGAATGTTTTCCGGGGCCAAATGTCGAGCTGCCGCTAATGCTGTCCCATCTCCACCCAGCACCACAGCTAAATCAATAGGCTGGTGCGCTGATGCTAGAAAAACCGGATAGGGATTATCTTTAGGCCCACTAGGACCAAGCAACACATTGGCTCCACGGCGTTCTAATTTTTCAGCACATTTTTCAGCCCAGCTCTTGCTGTAAGGGTTACCAGCTTTATGAACAATAATGACTTGGTTAAGCTGCACGGCAAGAAGAAAAAAGAATAGCGTCGCTAATCCGTTGTAGAGTTTTCTGCGCACGATACTGGAACATATCGAGTATGTATACAGTTCGCTTTATCCTCTACATAAGAAATGACAAAAGAATAGCATTACTGACTACTGGAACCGTTGTAAATGAACAGTAGTTGATAACTAGGTCCCTAGACTCAACCACTTACCCCAAGCAAAAACCATCAGGCCATCCACGACTACTGGTCACCACGCCAATCAATTTCAGCTTGTTCGACCACATAATTAGCCAAGGAACGAATTTCCTGTTCTGTCAGCTGATCGCCATAGGCACTCATCAACCCTTTCCCATTGGTAATCAATGTGGCAATTGCCTCTGCAGACCCATAGCCATGACGTTTTAAGGCTCGCTGTTTCAGACTTTTACCCCGGCGAATAATGTTGGCCCCATTTGGATGACAGCCTGCACAATGCACATCAAACAACGCAGCCGAAGAGGAACCCTGATCGGCCCAAGCCGACGGAACAAACAGCCAGAAACTGACCAGGAAGAAGCTAACGATTAGCCCCTTCACCATTGGTAACAATAATCGCATCCTACGTACTTTTGGCAACATTCAACCACCCACTGTGAGTCAAGAAACCTTCTCCCACCCCGGCCAGATCATTTGCCAGGTAGATAGCAGATTGTCCCATGGTAGTGCCTTTAAAAAATTGTCTGAATAGAAATTAAGAGAAGACTTATCCACGGATAGAGAAGCTAAACTTTGAAAGATCTTAGGGCAGGCAACCATAGCACCATGCAAAAAGGACCGTTACTCGTAAGCTTAGTTGTCCTCTCAGCAGTCGCTGGAGGCAGCTTTGCCTACGGCTGGAACAGCATAGAACAACTCAGCTTCACTGCCCCAGATGAGATTTCTGAGACACCGGCAGCAGCAGCGCCACACCCTAGACCTCAGTCTCCAGACCCCCTCCAGCAAGCGCCCGAAACAGCAGCACCCTCAAAAAAAGCTCTGGAGGGCAACTCCATAGAGGCAACTCTGTCGAATGTCACCACCGCACACGGCGTGCAAACCCTTGTTTTGGATGAATCGGAACTTAACCAGCTCGTTAGTGAAGCCCTTTTAAGTCAAGAGCACACAGCTAAAGTATTAGCCCATGCTCGTTCTTTTAGCACCAAACTTGAAAGCGATCGCATCGAAACAGGAGCCGTCGTCAACCTATCAGAGATCCCTCTAGACGGACTCCCAACCGACATCAAAACGGGCTTAACCCAGCTCCTAACTACAGTCCCAATGCTGGGCAATCGCGACATCTACCTGGGAATTATCGCTTCCCCCGAAATTCAAGATGACCAAATCAGCCTGCAGGATCTAAACATCAAGTTGGGCCAGTTGACCCTGCCCATGACAGATGTATCAGAGCACCTAGGGATCTCACAGTCAGACATCGAACAGCGACTCAATGCCGCTATTCTCAAACGAGGTATCAACCTCGAAAACATACAAATTATGGACCAAACACTCGTACTAACCGGCAATACTCCCTAAAACGGAGAAGCCAGCCTACTCCAAATCATTAGGCTGAACGCCCTTCATAATGCGTGACAACTCACTCTTTTCATCCACAGAAACCCGAGTGGGCGAGCCACTAATAATACGCTCTAAGTTACGGAAAGAGTCTTTAATTTCTGGACCATTGGCACTAATGGTATATTCGCGAATAGCCTTGTCATGCCAAGATCCCCGCATTTTAAAGACATTTAATGCCCGCGACATCTGACCTCGAATTTCCACGTACTGCAACATTAAAATCGTGTCCGTAATCGTGGAAATATGGGAGTCCGTAATGGAGTGGGACCCCATAAATTGCTCAGTCGTGTTCGTAAAAAAGCCGGTAATTTCTTCCTGCTTGGCATAGCCAGTTACGCCAATCACAAACTGCCGGAAGGAATTATTACTCACCCCCCGATCTAACGCAGACAATGAATCAATGGCAATGCGAGAAGGCTTAAAGGTAGCAATTTCAGATTTAATAATCTGTAAATGGTCTTCTAAACCAGCGGATTCAGGATAAGCACAAATAATTTTTAGCAGCCCTGCACGCTCTAGTTCTTCGAAATCAATTCCCCAGGAATAGGCATTTCGAGACAACTGTGCCCGAGACTCCTCGTAGGCAAACAAAATAGCTCGTTCGTTAGCCTTACAACCGTTCTCAATAAACTTACTCACTAACAGAGTTTTGCCGGTGCCGGTTGCCCCCGTAGCCAGAATAATCGAATCCTTAAAGAAGCCGCCCCCACACATTTCATCTAAAGCCTCTACACCAGACGAAACACGCACATTCGAAGACCGCTGGGTCAAGCGCATTGCCCCTAGGGGGAAGATATTAATGCCATTATTCGTAATCGTGAAGGGATATTCTCCCTTCATGTGGGTCGTACCCCGTAGCTTGAGGATTTCAATGGTACGACGACGGCGTTCTCCTTCTAAGACGTTACGCACAATCACCACATTGTCAGACACAAATTCCTCAACACCAAAGCGGGCAACTGGACCGTATTCATCCACCCGCTCAGTGGACATGAGCGTCGTTACCCCCATTTGTTTCAGGCGAGCGACTAAGCGGAATATTTCTCGTCGGACCACTTGAGCCGCATCGTACTGCTGAAACACAGCAGTCACCGAATCAATGGATACGCGCTTGGCCTTATATTTTCTAACGGCGTATTGAATACGCTCAATTAAGGCAGAAAGGTCAAAGTTTCCAACGATTTCCTGTCCTTCAGGATCAGGAGATGCGTCAAGAATAAATAGCTTGCCATCATTGATCAGCTGCTGTAAGTCCCACCCGAAGCTGCAGGCGTTTTGGATAATATCAGCTGGCGATTCCTCAAAGGTGACAAATACCCCTGGCTCGTCAAAATCAGTAATGCCGTTATATAGAAACTGAACGGCCATCAACGTCTTACCAGTTCCTGAGGTGCCACTAACCAAAGTCGCGCGACCAGAAGGCAAACCACCATGACTGATATCGTCAAAGCCTTCGATCATGGTGCGAATTTTTTTGACACCCGCCAAGGTACTATTCGAGGGGACCTCACCTTGAGAAGACTGAGTCATGATTTAGTAAATTGACCTGTTAAAAAATATTGTCAGAGAAAAGTGCATTAGTAATATTTCAACAGGTTAAGCTTTCAAGGGCAAGCATTACTGCTAATTCTGTGGAAAACAGAACTTTAACCCAGCCTAAAATCACAAATGCTCAAACAGTCGAATATCAGAGACAGCTATCAGAAATAAGAATTAAGTCGTGGAAAATACCTAATTCAAGCCTTGCATAATCAATTCTCCATTGCAAAGGATTTAAAGGTATTGACTCTCAATATTAATTAAAGTCAATTCAACTTAAATATGGCGCTGAGGCGATTGCAGCTCTCCAAACAGCGATCGCCTACTCATCCTCCCTGAGCTCGTCATACAGCAAGTCCAAACCAATCAGAACTCGCTCACGATCGGACAAATCGCCAATAATTTTACGCACAGGAGGGGGCAAAATTTTAGCTAATGTCGGGGTCGCCAGTATTTTATCTTCTTCAGCTAGCTGTGGATTTTGCAAAACGTCAATAACCTTAAGTGCATAAACACCTTGAAACTCTTCTTCCAATATCGTATTGAGCATTTTTAATGCCCGTGTAGAGTTAGGGGTGTTACCAGCAACGTACAGTTTTAAAATGTAGGTTTTTTTATAGGCCATTAGAAGACTCCCGAAGACATAGTGGATGTGGAGCATCATTGCCCACAGACATACACGGGAAGGGTGTAAAGTTGAGGCTAGATTTCACGAGGAATAGAACGTCGGTACATTTCACATAAATGAGCCAATACGTCAATTAACGTTAAACGGTAATCCAGTAGAATTTCTTCACTTCTACCTTCCATATGCAGCTGTTTGGAAAAATGATCCATAAGTTCCATATGAATCTCAACAACCTTAGAGATTGATACATCTGCAAAAAACGCCAAATTGACATAATCATCAATTCGTTGATTCAGACTTTTATCGTCCGATGAGAAATAGCTCAAAATGATTTGACGATAGTCTTGGCGAAGCTGATCTAAAAATTCATGGCGCTCTTCCAAAGTCATATTGCGAACAAAGTTTTGGGAATTGCGTTTGTAGTAAACGCCCAAATATCCCAAACGCTCTTGCAATTTCTCAGTTAAACGTTGTTGCTGAAGGCTGAGCAAGAACAGGCGATTATCGCGCGTTTCTTCTGCCGCTGCATTTTCATTTTCATTCAAAGCATTTTGATTGGCGGGGAGCTGTAGAAAGCGATCAATAGCTTCTCTAACTTGACTCTCGATAGAATCCAACTGATCGGGCGCGGCCATAATCACAGCGTCATGATAATCAGCTTGCGAAACAACAGCCTCTTGCTCAGTAATAACCAAAATTGGCAGCAAAATATCTCGCTCCCACAACTCATGCAAAAAACCCCATCCATCAGGAGCAGGTTGAACAACTAAACAATCGATTCGATGACGATTGCTAATGGTCCATTGCACAAACTCTGTTTGTGTTTTACTCCAACTAATGGCAAAGGGACTGTGGGCAAGCGTTTTTTTCAGTAGCTCAGCCATAGAGGCTTGAGCAGTATAAATTCCAACTAGGAAGCGTGCAGCCAAGGGTTAAGCAGATGTGACGCAATGTTAACTATTTATTACATTTATTTAACAATATTTCCCGTAGTAGATGTAAGCAACTCCCCTAATTTCAGTACTTGTACAGTCGATATTCGTAGTTGACCAAAACTTTGAATGGCTTGAACAATAATGCCCAATGACAACACCAATAGTCGAGTTCCCTAAGGATATAGGGTTAGGGTCAATGCTATAGCAAACTTAAGTATTTTTTATTTGTGTACGACCTAAACAAACACAACGTACCTAAGGTGTCAGGTTGTACACACTCTTTAAAAAGTAGTGATATTAATTAAACGAGCATGGAGGGATTCGAACCCCCGACCGCCAGAACCGGAATCTGGTGCTCTATCCAACTGAGCTACATGCCCTGGAATCCGACCTAAGTTAAGCCAGGGACCGTGCTTAATAGTAGCACTTGTGTTGGTATCTGTCTTAGGACCTTTACTTAAAAGTGACCGATACCCTACTCTCATGAGGCTGCACAATACGAGCTACGTGCTTGATATCCAAAACTTATCGAAAACCTTTGGTCAGCGACAGGCATTAACGGATTTAAATCTCACGGTATCACCAGGGGAGATTTATGGCCTTTTGGGCCCCAATGGGGCAGGGAAAACGACCACCATTAATTTATTGAGTGGACTATTATTCCCCGACGAGGGCGAGGTAAGCCTAGCTGGGACCCCTGTTTCAGACGCCACAAAACCTTATTTGGGGGTGATGCCGCAGCAAAATTTGCTTTACCAAAGTCTGACCTGTCGAGAGAATTTAGTTTTTTTTGCGAAAATTTATGGCCTATCAGGGTCTGAGCGCAACCGACGTATACAGAGGTGTCTGCAGTCAGTGCAATTAGAAAACCGTGCCGATAGTGTTGTCGGGGCATTAAGCGGTGGTATGCAACGCAGACTAAGCCTAGCGGTGGCTATTGTCCATGAGCCTAAGCTAGTGGTTTTAGACGAACCAACCACGGGGCTAGATATTGAGGCTCGTTATGGCGTGTGGGACCTCATCCGTCAGCTGAAACAGGATAGGGTGGCTGTTTTACTCACGACCCATTTGTTGGATGAAGCAGAGCGATTATGCGATCGCATCGGTTTTCTCAAGCAAGGACATCTGCTGATGCAAGGCAGCCTAGAAACCCTTCGTCATCGCATGCCGGCCCAAGAAGTCGTCACCATAGAAACACCGGATGAAGCCGCGGCCATTGCCCGAGCACGGGCCCATGGCTTTACTATGCGGCGCTACGATACCCGCCTCACCTTTTGGATACCCGAAAAATTAGAACTGCCAGACCTGCTAGCTAAATTTGATGGCATTACCTTAGATTCCATTGCCCGCAGCCCACTGACCCTAGAACACATCTACCTAGAGGTCACCCGAGCAGCATCCACACCAAAATAAGGAAGTTTTTGTAACCCTAGGGTTGTAGCAAGCACGGGCAAAACTCACGCAATTACACGGTCACCTTTAGCCCAGATTCACTGAAATTTACTCGGAGTTTATGGGCACACTCACATTGTGAGCGGTAGGGTGGACTAGTTCGACAGAACTTATATACCCGCTGCAATAGCAGCATTAACTTTCTATCTGACTGACTTTTTAGCAGTTCCCCCTATACAGAACTATCTATTTTACAAAGGGCTTTTGCTTACGGGCAAAGGTCCTTTGTGCAAAGGGCCCTTTTCACCAAGGGCCTTTTCACCAAGGACCTGTTTACAAAGAGCCTTTTGTGCAAAGGGTCTTTGTTTTGGTGGGATGCCGCCCATCGGCCTACCAAAGCTATAAATGTGAGCGACAACACATCCCTTTAAAGGTTCTTTAAATACACTTATCTAGGCTTTACAGACATTACTAAAGATCACAGGTTAAGTTAGTTGTAGTGATACGAACTACGTATACAGAAACCTAACTATTGGTTGAAACTTCCTGACAGAAGTTTTTGACCGTTATCCTAAACGGATCCTTATATACTGAAAACCTAAAACGCTGAAGCCTCTACCAATGGTGGGGGCTTCAGTGTTTTAAAGGACACACGGCGGCTACGATGGAATCTTAAACCTGACCATCAGCAACGATAAGATGGCATCACCACAACACTGCCAACGCTTGGCCCCAGGTGGAGACACCATAAGATGAATGGACCTAGAGCTATGAATAAATTTTTGCTAGTACTGCTGCCTGCATGTTTAGTCACTGCGATCGCAATCCTATCAGTGCAAAATGCAGACCCCGTCTCGCTCAACTTTCTAATGTTCCGCTCAGTTGCCCTACCCTTTGGCCTATGGCTGGGCTTTGGATTAGCCATAGGCATGGTAGGCATGGCAAGCTTATTGAGCCTGTCGGGCATCAAGTCGCGTTAATGGCCCATATCTAAACAACCATCAGGTAAAAATAGCGCCCCCCATCAGTTTTTCGTAACGGCGGTTCAGTTCCTGTTTGATCAAGGGCCACAGCTCTAACGTAGAATCTTGCAAAATCAGTTCCTCTGCCGCACCACGGGCTAGCTCCAGCACATCTTGATCATTCACCAGACTGGCCAACGCAAAATCCGGTAATCCCGATTGACGAGTCCCCAGCACCTGGCCCGGTCCTCGAAACCGCAGGTCCATTTCAGCAATAAAAAAGCCATCTTGAGACTGTTCCAATACCCGCAGACGCTGCAACGCAGTGTCACTCTTACTGCTACTCATCAATAAACAATAGGACTGGTCGGCCCCTCGCCCCACTCGACCACGCAACTGATGGAGCTGAGATAGGCCAAATCGTTCAGCATGTTCAATGAGCATGACACTGGCATTGGGCACGTCTACCCCCACTTCCACCACAGTCGTAGAAACTAAAATTTGCGTATGACGATCGCGGAATGCTGTGATGGCCGCATCCTTGTCGGCAGAACTCAAACGACCATGGAGTAGTCCCACCTTAAACTCAGGAAAAACCACCTCACTCAGGCGCTGATGTTCCTCAATGGCAGACCGCAGATCTAGCTTTTCCGATTCATCCACCAGGGGCAACACAATATATATCTGGCGACCCTGGGCAATTTCGCGACGGATCAAATCGTAGGCATGGTTGCGATCGCGACCACTCAATAACGTCGTCTGAATCGGTTTTCGCCCCGGCGGCAACTCATCGATCTGACTCACATCCAAATCACCATGGAGGGTGAGGGCCAGTGTCCGGGGTATGGGGGTAGCCGTTAGGGTCAGCACATGGGGATTGTCGCCTTTGCGCTGGAGTTTGGCACGCTGCGCCACCCCAAACCGATGTTGCTCGTCAATGGTGACCAACCCTAACCGATTAAATTGGACCGGGTCTTCAATTAAAGCGTGGGTGCCCACCAAAACTGGTAATTCTCCCGTCTCTAACTGGGAATGAATTTCCCGCCGTTTGGCCGTCTTAGTAGATCCCGTTAGCAGTTCTACTGGCAAATGCAAAAGATTAAACCAACCCACCAATTTTCGATAGTGTTGCTCCGCTAGCACTTCAGTGGGGGCCATCAAAGCAGCCTGATACCCAGCCTGAATAGCCGCCAAAATTGCCACCACAGCCACCACCGTTTTTCCAGACCCCACATCCCCCTGCACCAACCGATTCATAGGGATGGTTTCCTGCAGATCAACCAAAATCTCCTGCACCACTCGCCCTTGAGCTCCAGTCAGCTGAAACGGCAACACCTCATAAAACTGATCAATCAGCTCCCCGGTGGGCGCCATGCGAATTTGAGTTTGAGCCTGCTGCTGTTTGCGCCTAGACAACAGCCCCAATTGCAAATAGAAAAACTCATCAAACACCAAACGCCGACGGGCTAAGGAGAGGGCGTCATTGTCTGGGGGAAAGTGAATGTGGGCAATGGCCACCGGCAACTGTACCAACCCATGGTGCTCCCGTAGTGCAGTGGGGAACGGATCGCGAATTTCCACCGCAGCAGGTAAAGCCGCCACCACGGCTTTGCGCACAAGGGACGCTGGCACACCATCAGTCAGCGGGTAAACCGGCACCACACGCCCCACGGTGTCAGAATCGATTTCCTCTTGAGCATCCCCCAAAACTTCTAAGTCTGGGTCATCTAAGGTAATGCCATATTTTCCTTTTTTGACCAGGCCGGAGGCCGCGACCGTAGACCCCATGGGGTACATACGCTTTTGCCGCTCTTGCCAACCACGGTTGCGAAACCTAGCGCCTGCAAAAAAACGCCCAATTTTTAAGGTGCCGGTACCGTCATAGAGGCTGAGCTCAAAGATACTCAGCTTGGCATTACGCGGACTATTGAAACAATTGCAACGCCGTACCGTTCCCACAATGGTGACGGTTTCACCGGGTTTAAGATCGCGAATTTTAACCTGGCGAGCATAGTCTAGATAATCGCGCGGGTAGTAGAAGAGCACATCCCGCACCGTCAATAAACCTAGTTTGGCAAGGCGTTCACCATTTTTAGGCCCAATGCCCTTGAGGTAGGTGATGGATTGCTCCAAAGGATGCTTTGAGCGTAGCCCCCCGGTAGCCTGCAAAGACTTGGTTTTAGGCCGTTTCGATTTGGCAACGACAGGCGATTTGGTGGCCTCCGCCACCTGAGGCCGCTCACTAATTTGACGACTCTCTTGCAAGAATCGACGGGTATTGGCCACCAGGTGCTGTCGCTGGGCAAAGGTCAGCGCACTATATTTATCAAAATCTTCCGACAATGTACGCCATCGATCTTGCTCCATGGGCGTGGAGTAGGGCGGCGCGTGACGCAAACTATCACGGAGAAATTCACTAAACCGCTTGTGGTGTCCCTGCAGGTCATTAAATCCGGTTTCCGCCTCAACACTCAGGGCCTTTTGTAGGCGAATCCAGTCGGGCAGTTCGGCCATTAGTCGTTGGTCCAGCTCGATCTCCAGGCATCTTCAGCTTGAGCGATCGCAAGCTGTTTTTCCGCCGATTTATACGCGTGGCCCACACGCTTCAAATGGGCCATTTTTTTACGAATACGATTTCGCCAAACCGCCACATTGGCCTCAGCAAACTCAATTTCCGAGAGTCGCAAATGAATCATGACAAAATTAGGCAACGACTCCAACTGCAAAAGACGCGGCATCGGTCCTGCCCCGTCATCGCTAACCCTGTCCGCCTCGTCATCCCCCGCACTATCATCCCCCGTAATAATCGCAGCTGTAATCTCAGCCTCCTCCGACCACTGTTCAGATTCCTCACCATTCTCTTCGTCATCGGTCATCTGCTCGTCATCATCGTCCAACCGCCCCTTGCCAGGCTCATGCACAATTTTGATGGCCAACTTGACTAAATTAGGAGTCTTCATCGGAATATGGCCTAGCCGCTCCGATTCTGACGCAGCATTCAAAAGAGCCTGCGGCATTTCTGGCATCACATGGGCAGCCTGCAAAACCTCATTAGCCTGTTCCGATATCGCTTTTAGAACATCACGAATAGCCTTTTCAATTAAAATTTGCCGCCGCATTAACTGAGCAGGTTGCATCGATCCACTATCCAGGGGCTCCTCTTCAGCATCTTCAGCCATGGATACCGCATCCAACTCCTCGCCACCAATCACCAAGGTGCGAATTTCAGCCAGCAGTTGTTCCTCTTGGGATGTATCCGCAGCAGCCCCCTCATCCGCTGAGGTCTGCTCCTCCAATGGAGCCTCATCCGATAATTCATCGCTGCTATTATCCGACTTACGCTCAGCATCATCAGCCCCCCCTGAGCGATCCCGCAGGGATGCAGCCTCTAAAAACAACTGTCGAATAACGGCCAAACCATCCTCTTCCGCCGGACGCAAACTTAATTTCTTAGCCGTTTGCCATTTTTCCTCAAACTGAGACTGAATACTATTACCCAATTCACGTAAGCGCTGCTGCAATCGGTCCCGCTGCGACAAACTCAAATCCAAAAAACGCTCTGGATAAATTTGGGTACACACATGATAGGCCGCCAAAACCAGCTGTCGTTTACTAGCTTGACTCAGAATCTGTAAATAGCTATCCACCAAGGATTCCAATTCAGTGGCAATATCAGCAGTTTGCGTTTGAAGTTTAGAAAGCTGCTGTTCAATATGACCACTTGCATTACCCATGGGCAGAGATGTTTAACAAAGCAATAATGTAACAACAGAACCAGAATACGGCACCGTAAATCCCAGTATAAAAACTATAGCGAAAGTCTAGACTCCAGAGGACAGGGTACAACCAATTAACAAAAACTCTTAAGGCAAACTGAACCCACGTGAACGCTCGGCAAAATCAGCCCATAAAAATAGGGCAGGAACTATAGCAGGCCTGCCCCATGGAAATTAAAGACGTCAAATGCGATCAAAGACGAAGAAAATCTACTTCTTTTTCTTTTTGCCTTTTTTCTTATCAGACGCAGGAGCGGACTTTTTCTCTTCAGCAGGCGCTTCTGCTTTCTTTTTACCAGTTTGAGCAGCTACCTCTTCTGCAAAGTTTTCCTCTTTCTTTTCAATGCCTTCACCCAAAGTAAAGCGAGAAAAACGGCGAACTTGAATATTTTCACCCAAAGTTGCAACAGTCTGCTTGATCAGCTCTTCAATGGTCACATTCTGATCTTTGATGAAGGGCTGATCCATCAAAGACTTTTCTTTGAGGCCCTTCTCAATGCGGCCATCAACAATCTTGGCGCGAATATTCTCAGGCTTTTTAGCCAAATCTTCACGCCCCATCTCAATTTCTCGCTCGCGGGCAATGTCTGCTTCCGGAATGTCGCTAGTTTTAACCACCGTCACATTAGGACAAGCGGCAATCTGCATGGCAATATCACGGGCCAACGTTTGAAACTCGTCGCGACGCGCTACAAAGTCAGTCTCGCAGTTAACTTCAACCAGCACACCCACACGACCACCGGTGTGGATATAGCTGGCGACTAGACCCTCTGCAGCAACCCGACCTTCTTTCTTGGCAGCTGAGGTAATCCCTTTTTGCCGCAACCATTCAACAGCCTTTTGCAGATCGCCATCAGACTCCTGCAGGGCTTTCTTACAATCCATCATGCCTGCGCCAGTAGTATCACGCAGCTCTTTTACTTGCTTTGCAGAAATACCTGCCATTATTTCCTCCTACACTAACGTTATAAATTGCGTCAACAGACCTTACATAACTGGCTTCATCAGAAACTAGCTACGACTTAACACATCAGCAGCTGAGCCCGGTTGGACATCAGCTGCAAGGGTGCGAGAATCGAGGTTAACGTTGGACCTAATTAACCTTCTGCCACAGAATCGGCACTTGCCACAGGTGTTTCATCCGCTGCAGGCACTGCATCCGCTGCAGGTGCTTCATCCGCTGCAGGTGCTTCATCCGCCGCAGGTACTTCATCCGCCGCAGGTGCTTCACCAGCAGACGGTTGCTCATAATCATAGTCTTCTTCAGCACTTGGATAGTCGGCATAAATATCGCCGCCTTCACCACTTTCATCTTGGCGAGGCTGGCCGTGGGCTCCCTCGTAGATGGCGTTCGCAAGACTACCTAAAATCAGCTTGATTGAACGAATAGCATCGTCATTACCAGGAATAGGAATATCGACGACGTCAGGATCACAGTTAGTATCCAAGAGTGAAACGATGGGAATGCCAAGCTTTTGACATTCTTGAACAGCGTTATACTCACGCTTGATGTCAACCATGATGACCACATCTGGCAATCGACGCATCAACTTGATGCCGCCCAAATACTTCTGCAGTTTCTCTAACTCACGACGTAGAACCGCAGCCTCTTTCTTAGGCCGCAAGGCTAGCGCACCAGTTTCCTGCATACGTTCTAGCTCTTTCAAGCGCTCAACTCGAGTCTTAATGGTCGACCAGTTGGTGAGCATACCACCCAACCATCGCTGGTTAATGTAGTAAGAACCACAACGCTGAGCTTCTTCAGCCACAATGCCAGCGGCCTGACGCTTGGTGCCAACAAACAGAAACTTTTGACCCCTTTCCGCTGAGCTCCGCACAAATGAGTAGGCGTTATCGAGCAGCTGAGCGGTCTGAACTAAGTCAATAATATGAACACCGTTACGCGCGGTGAAAATATATTGATCCATTTTGGGGTTCCAACGGCGGGTCTGGTGACCAAAGTGAACCCCGGACTCAAGCAATTGAGCCAACGTTACAACAGGCATTTTTTTTCTCCTTTCGGGTTAAACCTCCACCTGGTGTGCATTCCAGCAATTTAACAAAGAACGAAAGCCCCCTTAAATTTGCTGCAACACCCGAAATAACCAAGTGTGTGAATTTTTCAAAGCTAAACTAGGGTAACACAGGACGTGCCTGAGCTTTTTGAGTAATACCAATGGTTCTGGTCAAGGGTACGAATTTGCTACCTACGGTTGCGATTTTGGGTAGGCTTTGAATGACCGATGACGTGTGTTTGATCTTCAATCTTCAAAGGCATAGGCTTGTCTCCTTTGATGCTGTCCGTCGTGAAATGAAGGCTTTTGGTGCTTATGACTGATTCACAACGCCCCGCTCCCATGCCATCCGCTCCACCGCCACCCCCCAAGCGTTCAGCACCACCACCGCCACCCCCCGGAATGGCGGCGGCCCGTGCAGGTGGCTCCCGTGCGGCGGCACCGCCTCCCATGCCAAAGTCTGCAGGCGGTGTTCGCGTTGGTAGTGGCCTGACCCTTGAGCGGCTTGTTCGTGAAGCCTTCGATAAAGGATTTTCTGATATTCACTTGGGTGTGGGCGAAGTACCTCGTTTTCGTAACCGTGGTGAAATTGACTCTACGGACTACCCAGAAACAGATGAGGCTACGTTTTATAGCTGGCTGGCTGAAATCCTAAAGCCGGATCAAATCCAAGACTTTAAACAGACGATGGATTTTGATGGGGCGGCCCATTTTGACTTCACCCGCGTGCGGATCAATATCTTCAATACTCTGCGCGGCCCTGCAATGGTCATGCGTCTGATTCCAGTCAAGATTTTGACGATTGATCAGTTGAACTTGCCGGTGGTGCTGAAAGACATTTGTCACTATCACAAAGGTCTGGTGCTGGTAACAGGCCCCACGGGCTCTGGTAAGTCCACATCGCTGGCCGCGATGATTGACTACATTAATACCGACATGCCCAAGCACATCATTACCATTGAAGACCCGGTGGAATTTGTGCACACCAGCCGCATGTCTTTGATCAAGCAGCGAGAAGTTGGCATTCACACCATGGAGTTTAAGAATGCGCTTAAGGCATCTCTGCGGGAAGATCCTGATGTGATTTTAGTGGGTGAAATTCGCGATCGCGAAACCGTTGACATCGCCCTGAAGGCAGCACAAACCGGACACCTCGTCTTTGGCACACTCCATACCAACAGCGCCGTTAAAACAGTGGAACGTGTCCTAGGTATGTATGAACCCGAGCAGCAAAGTGCCGTTCGAGTGTCCATTGCTGAATCCTTAGTAGCTGTCGTAGCCCAGGGGCTATGCCGCACCACTGATGGAAAACGGGCCGCATTCCACGAAATCTTGATCAATACCGATGCCATTAAGGACTACATCCAACGGGGTCAACTCGATGAAGTGGAAGCACTGCTGCCAAAATGCGGCTTTGACGGCATGTGTAACATGAACCAATCCCTTTACTCACTCTATGAATCCGGTCGGATTACCGAGGAAACAGCCCTAGAGATGTCACCTCGTCAAAATGAAATGGCGCAAATGCTACGAGGGCGAATTTAAAGCATCGCCCAGTAGTAATTCAGCTAAAATTTGCCATCCAGCCTTGCTCGCCAGGGCTGGATTTTATTTTGCAATGCTAATGGCAGCCAATGATCGTATTGAGGATAAATGGGCAATCTGGGTTTCAAGCTGTAGCCATGGGCCAGCAGCAAATCAGACAATTCCCCCAATCTCTGATGGGGATAAGTGGGGTTCACTTCATCTAAAGGACCAATACCCCCTAAATCAGAAACACCAGCCTCGATACAAGCCAAGATCGTGTCCGGAGAGCTGACCAAATTGGGAGGAATTTGAATCGCAATATCTTCAGGCAAAAGAGCTCTGGCGCATTTTACTGCGGCAATCAACATAGCATCGTCACAGGGCTGACCGGCCAACTGTTGAGACGCCCCAGGTTGATGCGGCTGCAAAATCACCTCTTGAATATGACCATAGCGTCGATGCAACGTTGCGATCGCCCGCAAAGACGCATCCCAGTCAGCCCTAGTCTCACCTATCCCCAAAAGCAAACCAGTTGTAAAAGGAATTCTGAGCTGACCGGCCCAAGTCAACTGCTGCAATCTCACCGCTGGTAACTTGCTTGGAGCATGGCGATGCACCGTTTTCAACAAACTTGGAGTTAGCTGCTCCAGCATTAACCCCATCGAAACATTAACCAATTTAAGACTTTGCATTTCCTGCAAACTTAATGGCCCCACATTAGTGTGGGGCAAAAACCCCGACTCTAAGGCCATCACACACAGCTGCTCAATCCTCTCCAGCCAGCTTGAACGCCTTGAACTCCGTGGATGCACCTCCCCACTCAGGATCAGAATTTCGATCGCCTCAACTTTATCAAGAATCGCTTTAGCCGACGCCAGACTAAGCCAACTATCCTGCCCAGGCGACACCCTGAAATTGCAGTAACTACAGTGATTGAAGCACTCGTAAGTAGGCACCAATGTATAGGCGGGACTATACGTTATGCGGGAAACCAAATTACCCAAAGCAGCTAATTATTTTTACAAAAAAGTGAGCAACCACTCATACGAAAAATAGGAATTTCAATAGGCCTAAACAGTAATAACACGACAAAAAGACAACCAAGACACGCTGACAACCGACACAGCGAAACCAAAAAAAGACTGTAAATAGGTAGTTTCAGCGACACAAGGGTAGCATCACGTACTACTCAAAGAACATGGGCAATCATTTGGCCTAAAATTCTACGCGTATTAAAAAGTTTACAAAAGTAGTTATTTATTCTAAGATAGATACAAGTAGGTAATCACCTACTGTCGTACCTCGACAATATTCATAGGATTCATAAATCATGACGACTACTCTACAGCAGCGCCAAAGCGCTAACCTGTGGGAGCAGTTCTGCCAGTGGGTAACTAGCACTGAAAACCGCCTATACGTAGGTTGGTTCGGCGTGCTAATGATCCCCACTCTGCTAGCTGCTACTGCTTGCTTCGTAATCGCCTTCGTCGCTGCTCCTCCCGTTGACATCGACGGTATCCGTGAGCCCGTTGCCGGTTCTCTTATCCTAGGTAACAACATCATTTCTGGTGCTGTTATTCCTTCCTCCAACGCTATCGGTCTGCACTTCTACCCCATCTGGGAAGCTGCTTCTCTAGATGAGTGGTTGTACAACGGTGGCCCTTACCAGTTGGTAATTTTCCACTTCCTCATTGGCGTTTTCTGCTACATGGGTCGTGAGTGGGAACTTTCCTACCGCTTGGGTATGCGTCCTTGGATCTGTGTTGCTTACTCTGCTCCTGTAGCAGCTGCAACTGCAGTATTCTTGATCTACCCCATCGGTCAGGGTTCTTTCTCTGATGGTATGCCTCTAGGTATCTCTGGTACCTTCAACTTCATGCTTGTTTTCCAAGCTGAGCACAACATCCTTATGCACCCCTTCCACATGATGGGAGTTGCTGGTGTATTTGGTGGTTCTTTGTTCTCCGCTATGCACGGTTCTCTGGTAACTTCCTCCTTGGTTCGCGAGACCACTGAGGTTGAGTCCCAGAACTATGGTTACAAGTTTGGTCAGGAAGAAGAGACTTACAACATTGTTGCCGCTCACGGTTACTTCGGCCGTTTGATCTTCCAGTACGCTTCCTTTAACAACAGCCGTTCCTTGCACTTCTTCTTGGGTGCTTGGCCCGTTGTTGGTATCTGGTTCACCGCACTGGGTATCTCCACAATGGCGTTCAACCTAAACGGTTTCAACTTCAACCAGTCCATCATCGACTCTCAGGGTCGTGTTGTTAGCACTTGGGCTGACGTTATCAACCGCGCCAACCTTGGTATGGAAGTAATGCACGAGCGTAACGCTCACAACTTCCCCCTAGACTTGGCTGCTGGTGAAGCTGCTCCTGTTGCTATGGTTGCTCCTTCCATCAACGCGTAGTCATCTTGATTGCGTAGTCTAGTTTAAGTAAAAAGCCTCCCTCGTTTGAGGGAGGCTTTTTTGCTTTTAAAGGTTTTTTTGCCTTACGACTCAATTCAGCGATGGTAGAAATTATTCATAAACGGGTTTCCCCGGCTGGGCACAATGCAATAATACGAACTTTGCAGCATATGGATAATTACGGCATCCGGAGAATAGGCTGACACTGCTGGAGATCCACCTGAAGCCATCAGCATAAACCTCAGGAGCAAGCCCCCGGATGTATGTCGTCACCAACCGTAATCTACAGCCCAATGCCCGTCCAGAAGAACGCTTTGGCGCCACATTCAACCGTAAGGGTCCCCATGAGCTGCGTCTAGCAGAAGCCCAAAAGGTGGGCGATCGCTGGCAGGTGGAAATTTTGGAAGACCGGGTAACCCACAACGGCGAAGAAATGTGGGCCAGTGAAGCCGCATTTTTAAAAGCGCAGCAACGCATGGGCCAAAATAAAACCAACGCCCTATTTTTTGTCCATGGATTTAATACAGCATTTAGCGATGCCCTAGAAATTGCCCATCGCATTGAGCGATTGTATAACCTAGAAATGGTTTTATTTACCTGGCCTTCCAATGGGGGCGGCACGGTTGAAGGTTTGGTCAGCTATCAGGATGATAAGCGCGATGCCGCCATCTCCATCGGCGCATTTGACCGATGCCTTGAAAAAATGGCTACCTACTTTCTCAAGCACAGGGATAACGCCTGTGGGTGCAAGTTTAATCTAGCCATGCACAGCATGGGCAATTATCTCTTTAAGCGATTGTTGTCGTCCTCAATTTATCAAGGAGAGACCCAGCTATTTGACAACATTGTCATGCTGGCAGCCGATGTCAACAACGAAGACCACGCAACATGGGTAGACCGGGTGCGTTTTCGCAATCGATTGTTTATTACCATCAATGAGGATGATACGGCCCTGTTAGCATCAAAGGCACTGGCAGGCGATGAACAAAAAGCAAGGTTGGGCCACTGGACCCGGAATTTAACCGCCCGCAATGCCA
Organism: Leptothoe kymatousa TAU-MAC 1615; assembly: GCF_018739865.1. Classification (GTDB taxonomy): domain Bacteria; phylum Cyanobacteriota; class Cyanobacteriia; order Phormidesmidales; family Phormidesmidaceae; genus Leptothoe; species Leptothoe kymatousa. The sequence continues at coordinate 84,255 of NZ_JADOER010000009.1, forward strand.
CCTATTTAGACTTTACCGATTCGGCCCAAATTCAAGCGCACCACAATTATTTTACGGATGAGAGCGCCTTGAGAAATAGCCGGATTAAGGACGTCTTTTCGCGGGCGTTTAACGGACAAAAAGCAGAACGGGGCCTAGAATTTGATTCGGGCACAGGGGCATATCGGATTTTGTAACGGTTGCTTAAGTCCTTGACGCCGTCGTTGCTTAAGTCCAACGACGGCGTTTTTGTTCATACAGACAAATAGATAGAAAACACAACAAAATAGAATATTTAGAGACTTGGGATTAACGCCCCCAGGGATAAACACAAGGTTTTATCCTTGGGGGTTCATTCTATGGAACTCAGTGATTTATTCAAAAAGCGTGTGGGTAATGGCGTATATATATTAAGCAAAGCCGGATTAGCTAATTATTTCAGAGTAGATTGATATATCTGAACCTCTAGAAAGTTCTCATCTACTGTTTTACAGCGTTTGTGCATTGGGTGCTATGCCACGCGCGCATTTTCGATTTTCTAATCTATCAAGACTGTTGTGAAAAACAATTGTTTCACCAAATTCTTCGGCTTTGGATTGAGCATTGTCAGTATTCTGATGTTGCAGACCTCAGCCAATGCACAAACTTTAACATGGGCTAGGATCGAACTACTGCGTAATCGCGTACATCTTGTTTCTAAAGGTCGCACGGCAAGACGTGCTCGAATTTTTGACCAACTCAGTGTGGGAGATGCCCTCCGCACGTCTGCGTCGTCACGAGCTGAATTACGATTTAATGATGGTTCTTTGGCTCGCATTGGTTCTCACGCCACATTTAGATTCACTCCAAATACCCGCAATTTTCAGCTATCTAACGGTACAGTGTTGATGCTGGTGCCGCCTGGACATGGCCGTTCTACCATTCAAACCCCTAATGCAGTCACTGGTATTCAAGGGTCAGCATTATTTGTTCGATTTATTCCAGAAACCAACACCACCATTATTGGTGCTTTAACAGACAATCCTGGTGGACCGATGATGGCCTACAATCAGGACGGTTCGCAACAACAACCATTATCTTCTGGGCAGTTGGTGGTGGTAAACAACAATTCCGTTAGGCCACCTGTAGAGTTTGATCTTAGAACTTTCTATGAAACCAGCGGATTAGCCGAGGGTCTCAACCTCAATAACCCCAATGGTTCAATTGAGTCTGACGACCTAGATGCAGTGAGACAAGAGATCAAGGATGCCATCGAAAAACAAGCCCCATTATCAGACAGGGCAACTAGTAGTGCAACCTTTTCGGTACCTGCTTCAAGTTCTGGAAGTAATGATTTTTCCGAAGAACAAACAGACAGCTTTGCCAACTCAGAGACTGCGTTCAAAAACTCTCCTGCTGCTACCTTTCTAGGGGAAGTTCCAGCGCCCACACAATTGTCCGAGACAACTTCACCCAATGATGGTGGCACCAATGTACCCCTACCTTCCATAGATGAGATTCCACAAACAGCAGATATTGAAAGCAGCATTAGTTCTGATCTAGGGCTACCAAATAATGGTGCTGCTGCCAGTACATCCCCGCCCTTAAATGGCACGCCGCCTGGGTTAGGGGGCAATGTCCCCCCAGGGCAAGGTGGCACACCGCCTGGGTTAGGGGGCAATGTCCCCCCAGGACAAGGTGGCACACCGCCTGGGCAGGGTGGCACACCGCCTGGGTTAGGAGGCAATGTCCCCCCAGGACAAGGGGGCACACCGCCTGGGTTAGGGGGCAATGTCCCCCCAGGGCAAGGGGGCACACCGCCTGGGTTAGGGGGCAATGTCCCCCCAGGGCAAGGGGGCACGCCGCCTGGGCAGGGTGGCACACCGCCTGGACAGATTAATTAACTTCGTCATTGTGGATAATGTCTATCTGTATCGTTGTGATTACCTAGAGGTCTGCCACGAATAAGTTTGAGGGTGAGGCTAGCAAAAAGTTAACCGCGATGATTTTAATTTTGAACACGCCCTAGGCTCAATTTAGCTTTGACGGCTGTACTAAGTTTAGGTAACCACAACAGTTCTCTTACTAAACCGGCCCAGCAACATGGGAATCGTTGAAGGTGATGGTGTGGCCAGATGGCTCGGTAACGTCAAAAGAGCTATGGACCCCACCTTTTTTGATGGATGTTGTTGTGTAGCCAGCGTTTTTCAATAGCCCATGATGCAAATCTAAATCATCGACCATCAGGTCAAAGCTCACCTGATTAGGACGAGGAAGCATTTTCTTGATTAGGACTAGGTGGGTGCCGCCTCTTAACTCAAGGATGGCCATTCCTGGCATGTGGGCCACTTTGCGCATACCAATGAATTCAAAGAATTCAAGGGATTTGCCGAAGTTCGAAACATGTAAGCTGACGTGACCGATTGCTACGGCAGGACGTGGATCCGCCGGGGTTGAGGTTTGGGGTGAGGGGTTGGTTGTTGTATATGTCATGTTGTTGGTTGTAGAGAATAGTTAGATGTGATTATTGCGGTATTCCGTAGAACACGTGCATTGCAACGGTGATGCGTTCCCAGATACCGAGGATATATTTTTACCTGTTGGGTGGTTCTAGCATTTTGCTGAGGACATTTGCTTGTGTTAAAAACCACGGTAAATTAGATGCACTATTTTCAACAAGTAGTCATTTTTTTGTGACTATGGTGGGGAATGTTGTCTAATGAAATTTGGGCTCTCAGGGTAGGGTGGAAAGCCGTACCTCTAGAACATGCGGTAGAAAGCAACAAGAAAATCAATTATGAACGACTATGGCAAACAAATTTCTGAAAATTCATGTCCGGTTACCTATTGTTTGAGTGTAATCGGTGGCAAGTGGAAGCCGGTGATTTTGTTTTTGATTAGCCAGGATATTAATCGGTTTGGTCAGCTGCAGCGGCAGATCGATGGCATTAGTAAGCAAATGCTGACCAAGCATTTACGGGAGTTGGAAGAGGATGGGGTGCTCCATCGTAAGGTGTTTGATGAGGTGCCGCCCAGGGTGGAGTATACGCTGTCGGAACGTGGGAAGAGTTTGTGGCCGGTGATTAAGGCGATGCGGGATTGGGGAAATCAGCAGTTGGCGAAACAGTAGGGTGAACACCCCAGGCACGGCCCACCATGCCAATATTCGTTGCGATATGAAATATCCCCACATTCCCAATCGCATTGGAACATTGCGGTTGTATTAACCAGTTAACCGCCATTTGCCTGCCGTGGCAACGGCCCGCGGAATATCGCTGTTCTTAAACAGTTGCCAAAATGCCCCAACGCCCCCACCGGCCAAACCACCGGTCATAATTACTTTGAGTGCAATATCGGCAATTTTCTCGTTTAGGGATGGTTTAGGGTTAGGGCTGCCCATCATGGCATTGTTTGTCTGGGGAACTTGCCGAAATATTAACCCACTTCCACCGGTTCTGGTACCGGTGAATTGGTCCAGTAGCGGGCGTGCATGCGATCGCAATATGCCCCAAGATTCTCCAACTTCAGCCCATACTCTTGCATGGGCGACCCCACCGACGCCCGCAACAGATTTACCAGGGTGCCATATCCGGTCGCATCCAGGCTGGTGGGCTGGTCTCCCATTAGGTAGGGCTGGTCGCCCAGAAAATCACTAATGGCCTGTATATCCTGAATGCCAATGTCGTAGACCTCTTCACGACTGTGACGCCCCATGCCCTGGCCATAGATATCCCGTAGGGCATTCCGCCGCACCACATTGGGCACCAACCACTTGATCGGCACGGGCAAGTGGGCAAAAAACTGTTCTCGCACCACGGCCCAGGCTTCTTCTTCGGCCCAGCGGCTATAGAACATCGCCCAGTACAAATTCTCTTCCATCAGTCGCCGCATCCCGAGCATGATCGACTTTTGCCCAGCACTCAGATGCCGATCTAACGGGTCACCGTAGGTATCTTTGAGGTAGTTAATGATAAAACTAGAATCTGGAATGACCCGTCCCTGATCTTCAATATAGGGAAACTTCTTTTTCGGCGCCTTGAGCACATCGGCATTGGCGGCCACCTGATATGGCAACTCCGTCATCCGCAGGTAGGTTTCTAACTTAAGGCATGGAGGACTGGGACAACGAATTCCCAAGGAAGATGGAAACTGGTAAAGCGTAATCATGACGTCCTACAATGCGGCATTAGCCTAAGGGTAGAGGCCCCAGGCAGCAACAGCACAGACAAGTTACGAGATGTTGTGAAATGAAAAAAAGGGACAAACACCGACAAAGGCCAGACCGAAAATAGTCGCTGAGGAGCAAGCATCTGGGTAGTGGTAAAACGGCCTAGTGCAGCGTCAGAACTAAAAATTGAAGTAAGGACAGGGAGGGGGGAATCGCGAGTGGGGTATGAGGTTAGCAGCATTTTGCTAATCACTCATCGATGCTAAATTTTAGTCTTGACAGACCACTAGCTAAAGACAGGGTTAGTCAGCATGGGACAGCTGGGTAGGAATTTGGATGCGAAACATTGTTTTATTGTTGCTAGACTCACAGGTGAGACAACCCTGGTGATGCTCTACTACAATTTGGTATGAAATCGATAAGCCTAGGCCGGTACCTTTGCCAGGGGGTTTTGTGGTGAAAAAAGGATCAAACATACGTTTGATTACCGACTCTGGCACCGTAGGCCCGTTGTTGGCAATGCTCACGTCTACATTAGAACTGTTGGTTTGTAACGTAATCTCCACGGTCGGGGCTTCCACCTGATGTTCATGGAGGGCATCGATGGCATTGCTGATGATATTCATAAATACCTGGTTCAGCTGAGCGGGATAGCATTCCACGGTGGGAATATCGTTGTAACGTTTAATGATTTCAACGGCGGGAACGTCACCATCGGCCTTTAGCCGGTGCTGCAAGATCAGTAGGGTACTGTCGATACCCGCCGCTAGGTCTACGGCTTTGACTTCGGCTTCGTCCAATCGGGCAAAGTTCTTCAAAGAGGAGACGAGTTCTAAAATTCGCGTACTGCCGTTGGAAAGAGAATAGAAAATCTTAGGTAGATCTTGGATAACAAATTCTAGGTCGGAATCTTTGGTTAAAGATACCAATGAATCGGGTAAATCTGGATGCTGTTGATAGGCGTCCAATAGCCGCAGTAAATCGCCAACATATTCTTCAAGGTGGGCGATATTACCATGGATAAAGGTGACAGGATTGTTGATTTCATGGGCCAGACCGGCCACTAACTGCCCCAGGCTAGACATTTTCTCTCCTTGCACTAGCTGTAGCTGGGTGGTGCGCAGGGTGTCTAATGTGGTCATTAACTCGTCCGCCTGCTGGCGAGTTGCTTTTAATAGGGTGGCCTGCTGAATGGCCAACCCCATTTGGGCGGCAATTTGAGCCATTAGGTCTACGTCGCCAGACTGCCAGCGGCGGGGACCATCGTTTTGATATCCGGTCAATAGGCCCCACAGATTTTCACCTTGAAAAATGGGTGCGATCGCATAGGCCTTTGCCTGGAATTGTTCTAGTAGTTGAATGTGGCACTCGGTGTAGCCGGCGGTATAGATATCATCTACGGTAAATGTCTCTTGGTGGCGGTAGCGCCCCCCGAGGGTATCTTCCAAGAACGTATCCTTAATGGCTGTCAGCGTTCCCACCAGGGCATCCCATTCTTGACCGACGGATTCCGCAACAAACTGCCCGCTCCAATCGGGGGCAAACTGGTAAATGGCCACCCGATCTAACTCTAGTAAATGCCGAACTTCCCGGGTCGTGGTTTGAAAAATTGTTTCAATATCGAGAGATTGCCGAATTTTGTTGACCGTCCTGGCAATGAGGTTTTGTCGTTCTAGCAATTGTTCACGGGTTTTAGCCGCTGCCGCCCGCGCGCTTTGCTGCTGCATTTTCTTTAGATAGTCAGCCTGTTGAATGGCAACACCCAGGTGTTCTACAAGCAGCTGAACAAATTCAATGTCTTCTTGGGCCCAGTGGCGCGGTCCCTCGCACTGGTGAATACAGAATAGGCCCCAAAGCTTGTTTTCGATGTTGATGGGCACGACTAAATTGGCGCGGATTTCAAACTGTTCTAGAATTTGTCGGTGACAATCTTGCAGGTCGCTTTTGGTAATGTCTGAAATAGCATGGTATCGACCTTGGACATAAAGCGGAGCAAAGCGATCGCTAAAGCAATGATCGTGCACATGTTTATCGAGGGTGGATTGCCAACGGGCCCCCACTGACTCGGCAATAAAGGACCCTTCCCAGTCCTGGGTCGGATCAAATTTGAAAATACCGACGCGATCGCTATCGAGGAGATGGCGCACTTCTTGGGCCGTAGTTTTAAAGATGCGATGGATATCCTGGGATTGGCGAATACGAGAAATGGCCTGTACCAGAATCTTTTGGCGATCGGAGCGTTCTTTGACCACCTGTAAATATTTGGCTTGCTGAATCGCCACCCCCAGCTGCTCGGCAATGCAGTTAACAAATTCCACCTCATCTTCTTGCCAATACCTGGGGTTTTCGCACTGATGCACACAGAGCAATCCCCACAGCTCGGTTTGGCTGGTCAAAATTGGTACCACCAGGTTGGCGCGGACTTCAAACTTCTCTAAAATTTGAATGTGACAATCTTGCAGATCGTGGTTGTAAATATCTGGAATGCTACAGTATCTTCGCTGGGGGTATAGGGCCGCAAATTTTTCACCAAAACAATGGTCGTGCACTGGATTTGCCAGGGCCGACTTCCAGGGAGCCCCTACGGATTCGGCAATGAATTCACCTTCCCAGTCTTGTTCGGGGGCGAACTTAAAAATGCCGACACGGTCTGCATCTAGCAGGTGCCGCACTTCCTGGGCCGTAGTTTTAAATGTGCGAAACAGGTCTTGGGATTTACGGATTTGGCCCAGCACCCGCACCAGCACTTTTTGTCGATCGGAACGGGCTTTGACAGCTTGTAAATATTCGGCCTGTTGGATGGCTATGCCAAGCTGTTCACCAATGGAGCTGACAAAGTCAATTTCGTCGGCTTTCCAATCCCTGGGACCTTCACATTGGTGGACACACAGGAGTCCCCACAGGGTTTTCCCTTTAACGATGGGAACGACCATATTGGCCCGCACCTGAAACTGGGACAAAATTTGAATATGGCAGTCCTGCAAACCATGGTCGTAAATATCTGCGATCGCATGGGTTTTACCTTGCACATATAGGGGGGCAAAATCGTCACTAAAGCAGTGGTCATACACTGGACTTGCTAGGGCCGATTTCCAACTAGCCCCCACCGATTCTGCTACAAATTCGCCTTCCCAATCTTGATGGGGATAGAAATAAAATATCGCGACGCGATCGGCTTCTAAAAGTTGTCGGATTTCACTAGTCGTAGTCTTAAAGATACGGTGCAGATCCTGGGACTGCCTAATCCGAGTTACCACACGAAATAAAGCTGCTTGCTGAGACTCAGGACTATTGAAAGTTAAGGAAGCCGGCATAAACCAAGACCTAGTAAATACACATCTCTCGGACCAGAAGAATCCAGAATTTACCGTTTACTTTAATATTCCCGACCAGCTCTCACAGTTAGCAATACTACCTATGGCCCACGTTTAGCCGCCAATAGAGACCACCGATATAGCAAGTATAGGCACCGCTGACAAACAATACTATAGACTAACCATCAAATTCACATCACATTACACAATGACAACCTGGATCCATGTACCCGGCAAACTTATTTCAGGCCATGGCGTGGCCTCGGGCCAAGGGGGAGACCCACGTTTTCCCGGCGGTACGATTCGGATGCAACGGCCTGCATTTAAAGCCCTAGGGCTGGATCTTAGTCGCTATTTTCCCGGCACCCTCAACATTTCTATTCACCCCCAGCAGTACAGCATCCAGCAGGCAAAATATACGTTCAAACAGGTAAAGTGGGCGGACCATGCTCCCCCAGAAGATTTTTCATTTTTTGATTGTTGGCTCATGCTAGAAAGTGCCCAGCGCATTCCGGGATTAATCTACTACCCCCATCCAGAAACAAAGCCTGAGCATTTTCAAGACGGTGCCACCCTGGAAGTGATAACAGAATTTATCGACGGATTAAGCTATGGCATGGGCATGGGCATCGAACTAGATCAGAGTCAAATCCGGGTATGGCTGCTATAAAATCCATTACCGTATATCTGAAAAACGAACCTGGTAAACCGGCACAGAGTCTGGCTGGGGGAAAATCGAAATCTCATTCACCCTGCCCTGGTAGTAATACGGATGAATAGTATCTAGCTCAGGCGGTTGTTCAAATGCATAGTAAAGGACAGCGGCTTCTTGATGTAGCTGGCTGGAGGTGATGTAGCCCACCAATGCATGTTCAAAGGTGTGATAGCCATTTTTCCAAGGCCATTGTTTCGGAAAATCTTCCATGGGCTCATCGGTGGAGGCATCAATGTTGTTCCAGACCTCACCGAATTGCGGATCAACAAAATAGTTAAACCAGTAGTTGTAGGTCCCTGGGAGATATTTTGCCACCGTTGGCTCTGACAACGCCAAGGACGCCGTAAACTGATCTAGCTCAGCGTGCACCCACCAGGAGCGGGTCTCATTGATGGTACCATCGGGCAAAACACCGGAAGCCCAAGTCTCTGGAGCTGACAAATAGGCGCGCTCAAGGATTTTTGGACCGTTGTTCACAGCAAAATCCACCAAAGTTTGGTTACCGCTCAGGATACCAATCATGCGCATAAACCACATGGTTTTGATGGAGTGGCCAAAGTCAGTCTCTTCTAACAGGCTGGAAGTATCTGGGGAGAGTGCTGACAACAGAAATAGATTTTCTTCTTGTAGATAGAACTGGTCGAGCATAATTTCCGATAGCCAAACCATATCTTGGGTCCATTCTGTTCGCTCCGGCTCCGGCAAAATGGGTGCTAGCAACATCATGTAGGCATTGAGCTGATCCAGCTGGGCCACCAACATTTTATCGAGGGCGTTCCCCCATTCGCCGTCTTGTAGCTGCCATTGCAAAATACCCAGCTCAGCATTGTAATAGGTATCAAAGATAAACTCTTTGAGGGCCAGAATATCGGGTAGTACCTCTGGATCGCGGGTGAGGTAGTAGTAATAGCCAATGCCCATGAGCGCATAGGCCTGTCCTTGGGGGTTGCGATCTTCTAAGGCTGGCTCCCACTCGTTACTTTCAGCACTCCACAAGCCATAGGCACCCCCTGCTTCGCGATCAAACGCATGCTGTCTAAAATAGTCAACCCCCGCTTTGGCATAGTCTAAATATTGGCGTTCCCCGGTTAGGTGAAAGGCAACGCCATAGGTGTAGATCTGTCGCGATAGGGAAACAACATACTGCTCCTCTTTAATCAGCCAATCATTTTCAAATCCTTGAACTTCCGCGCAGGGGTTTTCTGGATTCACCAGGGTGCCATTGTCACATCGCACTGAGGGAAAGTTACCCATGGGGTCACCGAGGGCCGTGGGTAAGGTCCAAAAGGGAAGTAAGTCGTCTTGAACGTGGTTTAACCATTGCTGCCCCGTGGGGATGGCCTGCGACAACGCCTCCGTTGCCGTAGCGTCAGGCATAGTTTCCGGCAACGGCGCGGGGGAGGCTAGAGCCGCCCCTGAATTGGCCCCTTGGGACCAGGGTGGCAACGGTGGTGGTGGCATGGTTGCGGCTACCGCATCAACGCCCCACATCCCCACGGCCAATGCCAATGCGCTGATATTTGAACGACACACAAATCGATGGTTCATCTTTGAGGATGCCCTCAATGCTTTAAGTTTATGGACCGGTATCCATCAACTTAGGTTGCTAAGTTTGCCATTGTTAACATTGCGGCACTAGGCCATGGCCCAATGTGGCTGCACCGCTTTGCTAGAGCCGTTAGCGGCGGCCGGAACGCTGATGGTGGGTGCCACACCGGCCCGCTCTAGAATTTCTGGAATCAGGTCTTCGCGACGGATGGCCATGATATGGACACCCTGGCAAAGCGATTGGGCCAGTTTTACCTGTTCGGCAGCGATGGTAATGCCTTCTTGTAGGGGGTCATCCGCCGCCGCCAGGCGATTGATAATGGCTTCAGGGATATGCACTCCGGGCACGTTGCGGTTGAGAAATGCTGCATTTTTGGCAGACTTTAGCAAAAAGATGCCGGCTAAGACGGGCTTTTGGGCTGGAGCGGCGATTTGGGTCATAAATTTGTCCAGACGGTCAAAGTCGGAGATGAGCTGACTCTGGAAAAATTGAGCCCCGGCCTCTACCTTGCGTTCAAATCGTTTTTGCAAACCGGACCAGCTGGGGCACTGGGGGTCCACGGCGGCACCGGCAAAAATATCGAGGGCACCATTGGGCATGGGTTTTTCGTTGAAGTCTACCCCTTGGTTCAAGAGGCCAATGGTGCGCAGCAGTCGCACGGATTCTAAGTCGAACACGCCACGGGCTTTGGGGTTATCCCCTGCTTTTACCGGGTCTCCCGTCAGGGCCAACACGTTATGAATGCCGAGGGCGTGGGCCCCCATGAGATCGGCCTGGAGGGCAATGCGGTTGCGATCGCGGCAGGCCATTTGGCAAATGGGTTCAATGCCTTCCTGCTTGAGTAATACCGCCGCCGCTAGGGACGACATCCGCATCACCGCCCGGCTGCCATCGGTGATATTTACACCGTGCACCCGTCCCTTTAGCAATTTGGCCATTTCTACCATATGGCTGGCGTCGCCACCCTTGGGGGGCATCACCTCAGCGGTGATGATGAATTGGTTAGCTGCGATCGCAGACTGTAGCAAAGAGGACGGTGTATGGGAGCGATTAGTCATAACCATAAAAGTGACGTATTAAATAAAGGTGACGTTGCTATCTGCAAAAAGGTCAATTGTTCACACCTAGGGTGGAAACTAGGTATGCCAATGCCCTTGTCTCCAGCAACAGCAAAAAACATAAGGTGGCGATCAGCAGCCAGCGATAAAAAGCATCATTAATTGGGGACCCAGCCGATAGTTGGGCCCCGTCCCCCCTGGGTGAGACGCTACCCACAGCAGTAGAAACGGTTATTCCAAAGCTGCTGGAATTCAGACTAGAGGCGATAGAATTTAGGCCCCTGCTAAATTCAGCATTCTCCATTCGGGATTGGCCAGTTCACATGGCTATTCCATAATTATACCTATGGGACTAACCACCCCCTGCCAGATAATGCTACAGAGGTCTGGCATAGCCCAAGGCGTCCTTCACTTTGGTCAGGGTTTGGTCGGCGATGGTAGTCGCTTTTTCGTTGCCCTTTTTAAGCACCGACTCCAGGTAGCCCCGGTCATCCATCAGGGCCTGATACTTTTCTTGGATGGGCTGTAGCGCTGCGATCGCAGTTTCCGTCAGCAACGGCTTAAACTGGCCCCAGCCCATATCGGCACATTCCGCCGCCACCGCATCCTTTTCCTTACCCGACAGCAGCATATACAGCGTCAGCAGGTTATTACACTCAGGCCGTTCCGGGTTACCAAACTCCAGACCGCGCATGGGGTCCGTCTTACACTTCTTAATTTTCTTCTTAATCAGGTCGGGGGTATCACCAATTTCGATGCGGCTCAGTTCCGACGGGTCCGACTTAGACATTTTTTTCGTCCCATCCGTCAGGCTCATCACCCGCGCCCCATCGGCCCGAATCAGCGCATCGGGCACCTTCAACACCGGCTGCTTTTTCTTCCCAAACTGGTGGTTTAGCCGCACCGCAATATCCCGCGTCAGCTCAATGTGCTGCTTTTGGTCTTCGCCCACCGGCACCAAGTCCGGCTCATAGAGCAAAATATCCGCCGACTGTAGTACCGGGTAGTCCAACAGACCCACGCTGACATTTTCCCCCTGCTTTACCGCCTTTTCCTTAAACTGAATCATCCGCTCCAGCCAGTTCAAAGGCGTAATGCAGTTAAAGATCCAGGCCAGCTCGCTATGGGCACTTACATGGGACTGCACAAACACCGTGGAACGCTCCGGGTCAATGCCACAGGCCAGGTAGGCCGCCGCCACCTTATAGGTATTCTCCGCCAGCAGCTTCGGATCGTGGGGCACCGTAATGGCATGGAGGTCCGCTAAAAATAGGAAGCAATCGTATTCATCCTGCATCCCCTCCCAGTTGCGAATCGCCCCCAGGTAGTTTCCCAAATGTAAATTGCCAGTGGTTTGAATGCCTGAAAGAATACGCTTTTTAGTCATGAAGGAGAGTGGGCACAGCCCACGGATAAAAGGTTAAAGGGAAATGGGCGATTGAAAACCGCAGATTCCCATGTAGGGATATTGATTGATGGGGCCCCCGCCGCAAACCCGATGGCAGAACGTATCCCATCGGGAGGACGTCTTCTGAAAGATTTTATAAGACCACAGAGGATTTCTAGAAACAAGTTTGATATTCCCTGGCGGCAGCCCCCTAATCCGGGAAATACAGTTCATTGAAGTCGGACTATGTACCCTTTCCGACTTCCGCATTCCGCATTCCGACTTTCGAACACCAACAGACACAGGGCCTATCTCCACAAAATTATCCATACCTTAAAAACTCAGCCCTACCGATCCTCGGATCGACCCTTGGCCTATGATGGAAAACTGCCAAGTCGTTTTCCTGCACCCATGGCCAAGTGGACTCTCAAAACAGAATTTACCTTTGACGCGGCCCATTACATCAAAGACTATACTGGCCCCTGCGGTCGCATGCATGGCCACACCTACCGGGTCCGCATGGAGGCCGCCGCCCCCAAACTCCACAGTTCCGAATATTGCCCCCACGAAGTCATGGTCACCGATTTTCGCACCCTGCGCTGGGCCAAGCTGGATGTGGAAAAGGGCGGTTTGGACCACTGCGTACTCAACGAAGTCATGCCCGAAGGGTACGAAACCACCGCAGAAATGATTGCCAAATATATCTATGACAAAACATCCCAGGAGCTACCCGATGGCGTCACGCTGAAAGTGTGCGTGTCGGAAACGCCGGACTCCTGGGTGGAATACGAGGAGGATTGATGACTTCGATGGAAACGGTGGGCCGTGCCCACCCTGCAAATGTTGGAACTGCAAATGTTGGAACGGCGGGCCATGGCCACCCTACGGCCTATCCCATTGTGGAAACATTCCATTCGGTGCAGGGGGAAGGTGTTTGGACAGGCACCAATGCATTCTTTATCCGCCTGGCCGGGTGCGATGTGGGCTGTCCCTGGTGCGACACCAAAATCTCCTGGAGCACTAAACCCCATGCCCCCATCAACCTTGGGGAGTTGGTACACCAGGCCCAAGCGGCCCAGCCCTTTATGGTGGTGATTACCGGTGGTGAACCGCTGATGCACAATCTGTTGCCATTGACCCAGTCCCTGCAACAGGCCGGACTCCGGCTGCACCTAGAAACCTCAGGGGCCCATCCCTTAAGCGGTGACTTCGACTGGATTTCCCTCTCCCCCAAACGGTTTAAGCCACCCCAGCCCGAAATCTATGCCCATGCCCATGAGCTTAAGGTGGTGATTGCTAACTCAGACGATTTAGGGTGGGCAGAGGCCCAAGCGGCCCAGGTGCCGGAGACGACGGTAAAGCTGTTGCAGCCGGAGTGGACCAGCGATCACAGCCAGCAGCTGGTGTTGGACTATGTGAAACAACATCCAGCCTGGCGCATTAGTTTACAAACCCACAAATTTCTGGGGGTGAGGTGACCGTTCCTTTCGACTCCGCTCAAGGAACGACTTTTCCCAAGGCATGGGCTTAGGGCCTGTTAAAAATTAAAATCATGGTCTTTTTCCTTAAACGCATGGCTTAACAAGCCTTTTCGGATTAAGCCGTGAATTAGTTGCTTAACAGCGCCTTAGAACACCACCATTGCTGGCAGAGCAGAACCAACGCCAACCCATAGAACAGTTATACAAATTAAACGATGAAAAAAGCTGTTGTTTTACTCTCCGGTGGTCTAGATTCTGCCACGGCGGCAGCCCAATCCATTGCCGATGGTTATCGGCCCATTGCCCTATCGTTCCGCTACGGTCAGCGCCACGACCGTGAGCTGGTGGCCGCTAAGGTAATCGCTAGTCATTTGGCCATTGACCCACATTTTATTGTGGATGTGAACCTGGCCCAGTGGGGGGGATCGTCCCTGACGGATACGCAACAAACGCTGCCCCAAGATGGGGTGGTCACCGATGTGATTCCGTCCACCTATGTGCCGGGTCGCAATACGGTATTTATTTCCTTGGCCCTATCCCTGGCGGAGGCCCAAGGGGCCGAGGCGATTTATCTGGGCATCAATGCGGTGGATTATTCCGGCTATCCTGACTGTCGCCCCGAGTATTTAGAGGCGTTTCAAAAACTGGCCAGTCTCTCTTCCAAGGTGGGGGTGGAGGGTACGCCCATTGAGCTAAAAGCTCCCCTGGTGATGGATTCGAAGGTGGATATTGTCAAGCGGGCGGTGGCGCTGGGGGTGCCGATTCCTGAAACCTGGTCCTGTTATGCCGGTGGAGATAGGCCCTGTGGTAAGTGCGATTCCTGTCGAATTCGTGATCAGGCATTAGTCGAAGCGGGCTATCCGCAATGGGTCAGTTCTCACTAGTTGAATAGCAATGTTAATAACTTCTAAGAGACTGAGGGGGGGGGTTTTGACTATATTGCTCCAGGTCAATACCACCAAAGTCTTCCATAATCAGCCCATAGCCATTACCCCAGATCTCCAGACTGAGAGGACGAACAATTCCCTCAATCGGCAGATTTTTTGCGACCGTATATTGATTTCGAAACCTTACAAGTTCACTAAAGTTCGGATACTTCTGGGTCAGAGTCTTAATCACCACAGACTGCTGAGTTGCTATCTTTAAAGCTCGATATACTGTTGTTCGAGGGCCTTGATTAAGCGTCTCAACACAGGCATAGCCAGGTAGATGAGGGGGAGTAATCGGTACGGCAGTAATGCTCATTACTGGGTTTAAAGATGTGTCTGATCATATCTAGAATTCCCTTGAATTCGGTGTCTTGTACTTGTGCAGGATTCCCTAAAGAGGACTAGGGGGATCCTCTAGGGGGATTCGAATTTGAAACTCGGTGCCCTGTCCTAGCTCAGACTGTACGTCTAAACTGCCGCCGTGGGTCTCGACGATGATTTGATGTGCGATCGCAAGTCCCAATCCAGTCCCCTTGCCGATTTCCTTGGTCGTAAACAAATGGTCGAAAATCCTGGATTGCACCTCATCCGTCATCCCAGTACCATTGTCTGAAATTCGAATTTCCACATACTCAGCTAACTCAACAGTATTAATAGTGATTGTCTGAGGAGTCTTCTCCAAATCTTCAAAGGTCATGTGATTTGCCATTTCATCAAACATATCAATGGCATTGGCCAGAATATTCATAAATACCTGGTTCAGCTGTGCCGGGAAACAGTTGATTTCAGATAAATCATCACCATAGTGTTTAAGCACTTCAATGGCTGGACGGTGTTCATTCGCTTTAAGTCGATATTTGAGAATTAACAGGGTGCTATCGAGTCCTTCGTGAATATTGACGCTGACTTTTTGGGTTGTATCGGCCCGAGAAAATGTACGGAGACTGGTGCTGATATCTGTAATCCGATCAGCGGCAGTTTGCATTGAGTTTAATAGCTTAGGAAAGTCTTCCAGGAGAAAGTCTAAATCAACCTCTTCTGCACTAGCTTGTACTGCTTCATTGGGGGGCTGTTGCGATTGATAGGTATCTAGATGATCAAACAGATCTTGAATATAGTCTTTTGCATTTTCAACGCTACCGTTAAGAAAGCCAATGGGATTGTTGACTTCATGGGCCACCCCTGCGACTAAGTTGCCCAGCGTAGCCATTTTCTCCTGTTGGACAAGCTGTAGCTGGGACTGTTCTAATCGCTTAGCATAGTGTTGAGATTGTTGATAGAGGCGGGCATTCTCTAAAGAAATTGCGGCCTGGCTACAGAGAAAATTGAGTACTAAAATACGGTCTTTAGTAAATGCACCACTGGTGAGATGATTGTTGAGATATAAAATGCCAATTAGATGTCCTTGGTTGAGTAAGGGTAAACATAATATGCTTTTGGGTCGATGCTTTCTGAGGTAGTCATCAATGACCGGTAAGTCAGTCTTTAAGTCATTAATGACCAATGTTTTCTGGGTGTTTTTGACATATTGAATCAGGTTGACTGGTAAATTTGGATTATTGGCCAAGGGAACAGTCTGAAGTCTTGTTTGTTCAGAGCTAGCCGTTGCCTGTACCTGCCACTCTCCTTGTTCCGTCGGTAAAACCAGCGCACAGCTATTGCCCCCAGAGTTTTGGAGAATAATTTGGGTCAGTTGAGACAGCAGCTCGTCTAGTTGAATAGTGCCAGACAGTGCTTGGGAGGCTTTGAGGATGCTGGCAAAATCTAGAGCCTCATTCAGACTTGTGTTCTTGGAACTGTGGCGTGTGCCAGGATGAACGGAATCCTCTGGTGCAGCGATAGTCATCAGGGTGGTCAACATATCCCCTGCCGCCGCTGGTGGTTGCAGAATCGGTTCTAATAGTTCAGGATATCGGATTTCTAGGTCAGCGACTTTTACCTTGGCTCCCCAGCGTGCATAGCAATAGTAGGCTTCTTGCATATAGACTGCAGCAACTTTTTCTTTTTTCCACCCTAGGTAGAGCTTAGCTGCAAGCTCATTAGCAACGGCTTCTTCTTGAATATAGTCTTCTGCTTTGGCTCCGGCAATGGCCCTATCGTACCAATCTATGGCATCAGCATACTGATGCAGATAAGCGTACGTTCGGGCTTTAACTAACTCGTACTTATGCTGATAGTTAGCCGGACTATGTTGTCCCCACAGTTTCAACTTTTCTTGATTTTCAGCAATTCGTTGCAACAGTAAATCTGTGTGTTCTCTGCTAGAGTCTCTATTAGAGTCTAGGCTAGTTAAATCAACACATTGTTCTAGTTGTACAAGGGAATCGTAAAAAAAGAATAATGGTTGCATTACCATAGCTGTAGCGCTAGGCGCATGCTGTCGGGCTATATCAGCATATTCGCTTGCCAAGCTTAATTCTTCGAATAAATAAGCTAGAACCATTTTGTTGCTATACAAAACAAATAGGCCGATACCTTCACTTGCGGCTTGATATCGAGAGCTGACCTCAGATTCATCAAACGATGAATCTGTCAGTATCCAGGGCTGTGGATCCCCAATCGTTAATTTCGCCACCACCTGACTGTAAATGCGACTCCAGCCCAATTGCGACTCTTGATGAATGTTGGCAATTGCCTGACAGTAAGGCGGAATGAGCGATCGCAGGTCGTCTAAGTTCAGCCCCGCCAAAAATGATGTGGCACAAAGAAAAAACGCGCCGTAGGCAGCAAATTCTAAATCACCTGAGTCAAGCGTTTCCTGATAGGCCTGTTCAAGCGGATTTAGGAAATCTCTTAGGGCTTCTTTCCAGTGGGCGACTGTCATGTAGTGAACCACTTTAGCCCTGGCCTGTAAGCCCGATTTGGGAAACTGTTCGGTAATGGCCAGGGCTAACTCACCAAATTGGTACCCGGTTTCAATGTCATTTAAGACGGCGCATAACAGCAAGCCATAGTCTGCGTAAGTGTGGGCTGATTCCGGGGCGCTACCATACGCCAAACAAATGTTCATGCGGGTACAAATTTCAATGGGAATCAGTTGGGGGGCAGCAAAAAATGCGGCTGAATGCACCGCTCCCAAAATTTCAATCATGGCCAATTGGTCAGAG
The DNA here is from genome assembly GCF_018739865.1 of Leptothoe kymatousa TAU-MAC 1615. GTDB lineage: Bacteria > Cyanobacteriota > Cyanobacteriia > Phormidesmidales > Phormidesmidaceae > Leptothoe > Leptothoe kymatousa. The sequence continues at coordinate 101,921 of NZ_JADOER010000009.1, forward strand.
GTTTGATTGTGGGGGAGTTTGAGTAAATCCTTGATAGTCCTACCGGCAAGGGCCGTTTGAGTTTTAGCTAAGAGAGCTTCAACATCCGAGGGGGAGGGCTGCAGGGTAATGTTTGCTCCCAAGGCCTGTAGGATCTGAATTGCCGTTTCTACCGCTAGTAGGGGCTGACGGCTGGCCGTTTGGGCCTGAATTTTTGTTTTGTAAATGCCTACGGTCTCCAGGGGTGTGCGCACATGGTCTAACACTGTTTGGATACAGCTTTCCATGAGTTCAAATTCAGCACTCAGGTAGGCTGATTCTGCTGCTTTTTCATAGAGCGTCAATGCCAGGTTATAGTCCACACTCCAAATGTCATTGCCCAGTTTTTGGAGTAACTCCAGAGCAGCTCGGATACAGTCCAGTGCAGTGGAGTAGCCGGTCACTTCAAGCATTTTGTCCGCAGCTTGAAGGTTCAGCTGAATCAAGGCCCTAATGTCACGTTCAGTACTCAGTTGTTTGATTCCTACATTGAGATGAGATACGACTTCACAAATGACGGCATCTAAGTCTTCTGTGGGGGTATTGGCTAGCAACAATTGACCAATGGTGACATGGGTCGTAATCCTCGCCTCATCAGACAACAGTAAATACGCCGCTTGCTGGATTCGATCATGGGCAAAGCGGTAGATTATAGTTGGTTGAGCTTTGTTATGTTGAATAGTTTTTGAGGTAATATCAGGTGCTATTTTGTTAAGGGTTCTATTTTCATAAAAGAACTTATAGTGCCCTGATTCTGGAATCAGAAACCCTTCCCGCAGAGCGATCCATAGTTGTTCGGCAACATCATGGGGCGATTTTTCACACACCATTGCCAGAGTCTCCAAATTGATCTGGTTACCCATGCAAGCAGCCAACGTTAGTACCCCTTGCGTTTCGGATGGTAATGTCCTCAATCGCCCCATCATAAAAACAACCACATCATCTGTTGCAACTCGTTGTTCAACTTGAGCTAAGTTGTAGTTCCAAGACCCTGCATCGCTGTCAAAGTTAATACAGTTTTCCGCGTGTAATTCCTGCAAACACTGGGTTGTAAAAAACGGGTTGCCCTGGGTCTTTTTATAGATCAACTGGGCCAAGGGGTCAGTAAGGTTGATGGGACACCGCAGTGTATCGGCCACTAACTGAACAATATCCGGCTGGGCCAAGGGGGCAAGATCCAAGGTGCTGACGGGGATATGCTGACTAATATTCTCAACGGTCAGCATTAGTGGGTGAGCCGCGAATACCTCATTGTTCCGGTAGGCTCCCAACACAAGCAAATAGCCTGTTTGCGGATCGAACTCAGCCTCGACCATTAATTGGTTCAACAAGTTCAATGAGGCTAAATCAGCCCACTGAAGATCATCTAAAAAGATGACCAGAGGGTGCTCTTTTGTGGTGAACACCTGCACGAATTTACCAAATACCAGTTTGAATCGATTGAGTGCAGCACTGGCAGACAGTTCTGATAGTGCAGATTGTTCCCCGATGATATTTTTTAGTTCGGGAATCACCTCCAGGATGACTTGCCCATTGTCTCCAACTGCATTCAGAATATCTGTCTTCCATTGGGTAAGGGCCGCATCAGATTCACCTAAAAGTTGACCCACCAAGGTGCGAAACGCTTGGACAAAGGCACTAAATGGAATGTTGCGATTGAACTGGTCAAATTTACCTTTGATGAAGTAGCCCTTTTGTCGCGTAATCGGCTTGTGGACTTCATTAACGACGACTGTTTTACCGATGCCGGAAAAACCTGCCACAAGCATGAGTTCTGAATTACCTTGGGCAACCCGCTCAAAGGCATCTAGCAAAGTTTGGACTTCCTGTTCACGGCCATAGAGTTTCTCCGGGATCATGAAGCGATCGCACTCATCCCGCTGGCCCAATTTAAATGCGGTAATTTTCCCGTGTGACCGCCATTGCCCCAGGCATTGCTGGAGATCGGATTTAAGTCCAAGGGAACTCTGATAGCGGTTTTCAGCATTTTTAGCCATCAGTTTGGCCACGATTGTCCCCACCATGGGGGGCACTTCCGGGGCGACTTGATCCACAGGTGCAGGCAACTTAACCATGTGGCAATGGATTAATTCCAACGGATCGGCGGTGGGAAAGGGGAGTTGACCGGTGAGCAGTTGGTACAGCGTCACCCCCAGGGAGTAAAAGTCCGTGCGGTAGTCAATAACACGATTCATGCGGCCAGTTTGCTCAGGGGCCATATAGGCCAAGGTCCCTTCCAAGCTCTTGGGATTTTGGATAGCCTGGGTTTCCTTGGGCAACAGCGAGGAAATACTAAAGTCAATTAGTTTGACTTGTTTAGATTCTGGATAAATTAGAATATTGGCGGGCTTAATATCCTTATGAATTACTCGATGCTGATGAAGCTCGTGGAGAATATTCGCCAATTGGGTTGCGATACTGAGGATCTCAGAGAGTTTAAGGGTTTTTTGTTTAACAAACTGTCCTAGGTCAACGCCTCCCCTGTCTTCCATTACCAGGGCATAGCCATTACCGATGGATTCCAGACCGATGGGGCGGACAATGCCTGATAAGGGTAAATTTTTGGCAACCGTATATTGATTGCGGAACTGTACGAGTTCTGAAAATTTTGGATATTGCTGAGTCAGGACTTTAATCACCACGGGCTGTTGGGTGGCTGTTTCTACAGCTCGGTAGACTGTGGTTCGAGTCCCCTGGTAGATCATTTCTGTAACGGTGTAGTCAGTCAGTTGATGGGAAAGAAATGATTTAACAGCAGTGTTCATATCCTGAAAAATTAAAACAATCGTGGTAGCTCTAGATTTCCCAACATCCGAGTTATCGTTCTTGCCCTTGAAGCTAACTAACTTTTTGGTCAACTCAAGCCGTGCAACTCTATAATTAATCGATCTCAACACTTTTACGATGACAGTTCCTGCACGTAATCCCATCCACGTTATCGGCGGCGGCCTGGCTGGTACCGAAGCCACCTGGCAAATTGCCCAGGCGGGCATCCCGGTCATCCTCCACGAAATGCGACCGGTGAAGCGCAGCCCGGCCCACCATTCGGAGCATGTGGCGGAGCTAGTGTGCAGCAACTCCTTTGGGGCCAAGGCCACGGATCGGGCCTCCGGGCTGCTCCATGGGGAACTGCGGCAGCTGGGGTCATTGGTGATTGCTAAAGCCGACGAGAATGCGGTGCCAGCGGGGGGAGCCCTGGCGGTGGATCGGGCGGTGTTTAGCCGGGAGCTAACGGAAACCCTGGAGCAGCATCCGCTGATCGAGCTGCGTCGCGACGAAGTGCAGTCCATTCCCGACGACAGTACGGTGGTGCTGACCACGGGGCCCCTCACCAGCGATGCCCTAGCCACGGACCTGCGCCGGTTTACGGGCCAGGACTACATGAGCTTTTTTGATGCCGCTAGCCCCATTGTTGTCGGCGAATCGATCAATCGGGATGTGGCCTTTATGGCCTCCCGCTATGACCGGGGGGAGGCGGCCTATTTGAACTGCCCCATGGACAAAGAGCAGTACCTGGCCTTTTGGACGGCGCTGTGTGAGGCGGAACAGGCGGAGCTGAAGGACTTTGAACGGGAAACGGCGAAGTTTTTTGAGGGCTGTTTGCCCATTGAGGTGATGGCCCGCCGGGGGGAGGACACCATGCGCTATGGACCTCTGAAACCGGTGGGGTTGTTTGATACGGATCGCTATGGTGCGTTTGATGCGCCGGAAAATAAGGGTAAAAAACCCTATGCGGTGGTGCAGCTGCGCCAGGAGGATAAGGGTGGCCAGCTGTGGAATATGGTGGGCTTCCAGACGAACCTGCGCTGGGGCGAGCAAAAGCGGGTGTTCCAGATGATTCCGGGGCTGGAAAATGCGGAGTTTGTGCGCATGGGGGTGATGCACCGCAATACGTTTATTAATTCGCCGGAATTGTTGAGCAGCGCCCTGCAGTTCCACAGGCGGGAGAATTTGTTTGCGGCGGGGCAGCTGGTGGGCACCGAAGGGTATACTGCCGCCTGTGCCGGGGGCTGGTTGGCGGGCACCAATGCGGCCCGGTCGGTGTTGGGTCTGCCGCTGGTGTCGTTGCCGGTAACTACCATGGTGGGGGCGCTGTTTGGCTTTATTAGCTCGGCGGAACCGAAGCATTTTCAGCCGATGCCGCCTAATTTTGGTATTTTTCCGGCCCTGCCTGAACGGATTCGCAATAAGCGGGAGCGCTATGGTAAGTATCGCGATCGCAGTTTCTCAGACCTCCAAACCTGGGCCGAGGCCAACCAAATCCAGTTAAAACAACTCGCCTTAGCCACCGCGTAGCACCGCCCAATTCACCGAAATCATGGATAACCACTTTATCCTGTTGTTTTTAGACGGCCTCGGTTTAGGTACCGCTGGGGCCCATAACCCGGTGGCCGATCCAGAGGCCATGCCACGGGTGCGATCGCTATGCGGCCAGCCCTGGCTAGAACAGATCCAGATCCAACGGCCCAATTTTCTACTCAAACCCATTGACGCCACCCTGGGCGTTCCCGGTTTACCCCAAAGTGCCACTGGCCAAACCACCATCTACACCGGCCACAACGCCGCCAAATTTCGCGGCAAACACCAAACCGGGTTTGCCAATGGCTCCCTGCGGCGGCTAATCGAACCCCATGGGTTGTTCAAACAAGTCATGAAAAAAGGCGGCACCGCCACCCTGGCCAATCTTTATTCCCCCGCCTACTTCGAAGCCATTGCCCAGCGTCGGTGGCGCTACTCTGTGTGCACCCTGCTCAACATGACCGCCGGTCTACCCTTCCGGATGCAATATGAATACGAACAGGGCGAAGCCATCTTTTGGGATATTACGGGAGATATTGCGTGCGATCGCGGCATCGCCACCGCCCCCATCTCACCCGAAACAGCCGGCCAATGGTTAGCAAACCTGGGCGCCCACCACACCATTACCCTGTTTGAATGCTACCTCAGCGACTACGCAGGCCACGCCCAAAACTACCAGCGCGCCATGGACGTACTACAACGCATTGACCGGTTTGTTACCGCTGTACTAGACGCCCTATCCCCCAGCACCACCCTAATCGTCGTCAGCGACCACGGCAACGTGGAAGACCTATCTCGCAAATGCCACACCCATAATGCGGTGCCCCTATGGGTAGTGGGTCCAGCAGCCCAAGCCTTTGACCATGTGCAAGACCTCACACACATTACCCCGGCGATTCTGGCCCAGGTCTAAAGGGCTGGCACGCCCTCCCCTTAACAAGCATACAAATGCTGGGGACGGTATTTCTCAACAACCGTCAGCAAGTCCTCCGACTGCACCGGTTTAGACACATAATCTGTTGCCCCAAGAGAATTTCCCAATGGTTCATCCGCCTGCATCGTATGCAAAATCAAAGGCGTTTTAGCAAGCACCGGGTTATCCCTAAGTGTTTTAATCATTTCCCAGCCATCTACCTTCGACGTCACCACATCCAAAAGAATAATGTCAGGCATCAACTGTTCTGCCATTTGTAACCCCGCCTGGTGATTGTGGCTCAACACAACAAAGTATCCCTCACTGGCAAGGATTTTGCGCACCACATCACAGGATTCCAAATCATCATCAATCACTAACACACAGCCTAAACAGTCATCCCCCGGCAACTCTGGCACCTTCACCGCCGCATCAAGGGACAGCGGCCGGTCCAACCCATGGGCGCTACTGCCAACCGGTTCCTCCACAGGGCTTTCCACAGGGTTCTCTACACCACCCCCCCCAGGCTCAACCATTTGAACAGTTTTAGGAATACGCAAAGTGAAGGTGGTACCCACCCCCATTTCACTTTGCACATCCACCGTTCCCCCCATCATCTCCACAAACTGTTTCGTGATGGTTAGCCCCAACCCCGTACCGCCATACTTGCGCGTAGTAGACGAATCCGCCTGGGCAAACGCATTAAACACACGCTTTAGCTGGTCGGGCAGCATGCCAATGCCCGTATCCTGAATTTGAAACGTAATCCAAGGAATCTTACCGATGATACTGATATCAACACTTAAGGTAATGGTGCCATTATGGGTAAACTTGTTGGCATTGCTCAAGAGATTATACAAACTCTGCCGCACCTTCACCGCATCTGCCCGCATCTTACCAATGGTCTGGGAACATTGGATTTGCAAATTGTTGTTACTTTTAACAACAACCGGTTGAATGGTAGACACCACATCCTTCACTAAGGGCATCACCTCAAAGGTCTCTAGATGCAGATCCATCTGTCCCGCTTCTACCTTAGAGAGATCTAACACACCATCAATCAAACCCAGCAAATGTTTGCCCGCATCCTGAATCTTTTTCAATTCAGGAATAAACTCCGTTTGCTCCATATCCTGAGCATCTTCCTCTAATAGCTCACTGTAGCCAATAATGGCATTTAGGGGCGTGCGCAGCTCATGGCTCATATTAGCCAGAAAATCACTTTTCGCTTTGTTGGCCTGTTCTGCCTTGAGCCGTTCTGCTTCCGCTTTTTGACGCGCCTCATCCGCCTTTTTCAAGGCTTCGTCATTGGCCTCTAGGCTTAATGCCAGCTGAAACTCTGCCCGTTTCTGATCACTAATGTCCTGCCAGACAATGGACAGCCCCGTCGCCGTCGGAGTTAGACTCAGCTCCAACCAGCGCTCTTGGGCATACAATCGCGTCTCAAACGTCAGGGTCTCCTGTTGACTAACCGCCCGCTGATAATAATGTTTTTTCTCCTGCCCCAACTCCTTAGGAAACACAGACCACAACTGTTTTCCCATCAAATCTTCTGGCCGCTGATTCAAATCCTCCAGCGCAGACGCGTTAATACTCGTAATCATCCACTGATGATCCACGTCCACAGAGGCATCATCCATACTCTCAAACAGAGTATCAGCGATTTTCTCAACGCGATAAAATTGTTTTTTCAGCTGCCAACCATAGGCCGCAGCTCCCAGCATGCCTAACCCCCAGGCGATCGCTGCCAGTTGAAACCATCGAGTACGAACCGTAGTTTGCTGATAGGTCAACTCATAGGTTGCCATCAACGACTGCAACTGCTCAGTCGTGGGCACAGCCAAAAGGGATTGGGTCAACTGATCGACCTGGGGCTTCCTATCCAACACCACATTGGCCTGCTGCAGAATAGCACCAATGTCACCTTGCCCTGCCTGCTTCCCCGCCAGTGCCTGCACTTGACTAATGGTGGCACTCAGGTCAGCCGCCGCCGCATCGGCCGACAGGCCATAGACTAAGGCCTGATCAACCAAATGCGTAAGGGATTGCCCCAATGCACCGTCTGCATTGACCTGCCCTAGCAAAGCAGACATCTTCGCGAGAGACTCTTTTATCTGCCCATGCTCAACCTGAAATTGCTCGGATAGCAATGCCTTTTCTTCCAGCAGTTGATTGCTAGTTTCTACAACCTGCCACAGCTGTTGAGTGGCCTGATCATTTTGAGTATTCAACAACGCAGGTAGCGCCTGCAGACTCTGGCGAGAGGCCTCCGTCTGCGTTAGAGCTTCGGCTAAGGATGCATGATCAGGGTCCAATGTCTGACGCACTTCTAATACAGCCTGGTTGACACCAAGGTCATACTGCAGTTGCTTAGCTAGTGCATCTTTATATGTGACATGGTCTCCAGTGGGAATGGAGCGGCCTTTAAAAAGTAGTCCCCCCCAGATCATTAGTGCACCGGCAGTCGCCGAAAGTATGATCAATTTTTGCTTCATACTTTATATCCTGCAAAATGGTCCGTTGTTGTACATAGGATTAATGGACCTGATATCTACAGAATTGTTTCAAAATCAGATCAAATATTTATTTACCAAAAGGTCGATCGCCCTAGCGCCTAGAATATAAGATCCACAGGAGATCAGGAAACTTCTCAACAATTAAAACAAGCGCTTAAAAACATGAAGTCCCCATGGAATTTTCAACTTTCAAAAAAGATCTTTCCGGCTCACAAAGATGAGCTCCCATTACCCCAAAGAACAGCAACTGATAGAAATGAAATCCTCTTCCATGGCGAAAATTAACATTGCCCACGAAACCAGCTCCGCTGCCGCGGCAGAAAAACACGCCCAGAAACTGCGCAGAAATGGAGAAACCGTCACGTTAATCTGTCGAGAGACTTTCCCAATAGCAGATGCCATGTTTCCGTTTCTCGCCCATCTATCAGCAACGGCTGACTACACCCTCATTTTACTGCCACCTAGCTCCACTTCTAGCTCATCTGTTTGGATATCAAAAGAACTACATTTACAACATTCACTAGGCAACTTCACCAATATTTACCCAGCATTTTCAAACCACACAGACGTACCCAGATGGTGGGCAACAGAAGATAGTACAGTGAGAATACTCAGTTAACAACGTGGATCCACACATTAACAGAAAATACTAGCCTAACAGCGAGGCCATCGACCGATGGGCCGTTTGCCCCAACATCGTCTGGCCATCAATGTCAGCATACTGACGGCTTGAGCCAAACACCCCATCACCAGTGACAATCATATTTTTCTGTCGATCAAACCCTAGCATTAACCACAACAACGCCAGACCCACAGCGGCGATCAAAGTCGCTGCGAATCCTAAAGCATTTATCATTCTTGTTAGCATTAGCCTTAACCTGTTGCGCATTCGCCATGGGCATTATTTTTGCAACCCCACAGGCGTAAAACATAGACCTACCTCTGCACCCATGGGGTCTATAACCTTGTCTAGAGCATGCCCAAGAACAGCGTAGTTAACACACGTCAGTAGTAGCTCAAGGCCTCGGAAAACAGATATTCCTTGGCATACTTTTACCGTCTAAACCTAGACGACTAAAAAATCTCGACCATCGGTTCACAAACGAATTTACACAGCCAGCCCGTATTAAATCAAGATCATCTTAGCCATAGCTTAAAATCTGACCATTCTTTATAAAGAGGACTTTACAATCTGACCATACAGTCTAGAAAATTTGGCCATGCCCCATGGTGGCTGGCATAGGCTGCTTAAAATATTGTCAGCTTTTACAAAGACTGAGGATGCACCGCAAGAAATTTACTCAGGGACTGATAAAAGGCATCTGGCTCCACCAGGAATGCCCAATGATTCCCTGGTATTGTTTCTGTGGCTAGGTTTTTCAAATATTTCCGATAGGGTTTTAGCTGCCAGTCAAACCGGTTCACCCCTGCTTCTGGCTGCATAAACAAGCTAGGCACCTGAATATCCCCAATCAATCCTGGCACTCTCAGCACCGCATCAAAAATGCCATCCCGCGCTTCTAGGGTAAATTTACTACCTATCTTGCCATCACGTTTCTCTTCCAAACTCTCTCGGAAGACAGCCGCTTGCAAATCATTCCAGGCACGATATTGTTTCATCCGCTTACCCTGGTCAATGGCATCATCCCAGGTTTCAAACGGCCCCATCCCTTTTAGGAACGGTAGCGTGCCATAAAACAAAGGAAACGTCAGCCGAAAAATGCCCGGCATACCATAGACAAAAATGGGATCCACCAGCACCATAGACAAAAATCGCTCGGGTTGCCGCGTGGCCCAGTAGGTTGCCACCTTCCCCGACCAGGAATGTCCCACAATATGCGCTTTTGCCCAGCCCAGGTGATCCATCAGCTGAACCAGATCATTAACCACCGTATCAAAGTCATACCCGCCATCGGGTTTATCGCTTTGCCCATGGCCTCGCATATCCACGGCAATGGGTTGATAGGTCTGGGCCAACTGATCCGCCACCGCTGACCAGCCCAAAGCATGATCGGCTAAGCCATGGAGCAGCAAAATGGGCTCACCATCGGTTTCCCAGTCGAGATAAGACAGGTTAATGCGATTTAGGAAAACAGTTTTACGAATAGCCATAACATCATGGGGGTAGATGCCTATTCATCATGCCATTTGAGGCTCAGTTAATCACTGGCAAGCTCGGACTCAATCGGTAATTAACTGGGGTCAACTAGGGGCGCAATCCAATGGGGTTCGGAATTTTGAATTCGGAATTTTGAAGTCTACCCTAGCCAAGATGATCGGTTAAATTCGTGCCCCGCCAGTGATGGCACTCTGCCAGACAGCTTGTTGGAATATTTTGGTCTGGGCAAAAAAAATAAATCCAAAGTCTGGACGGTCCCGTACAGATATTTAGTTAGCAATCACACCAATAGATCAGGCCACGGCTGATGACGAACAGCTGCTCCCAGCAGTTTGTTCATCAGTGGTGCAGATTTTGCTGCTTAATCGTCAACAACATTAGGAGAAGACTCAGGCATGACTACTAACTCTCTAACCACCATTGCCGACATTGTGGTTCAAAGCGGTGGCGAGTTTGACCATAATAACCAGGACTTTGATATCCTGCTCCAGGCACTACAAACGGCTAACCTCACCAATGTTGTTGCAGATCCAAACGCAGATCTGACAGTTTTTGCCCCTACGGATGCCGCCTTTATTCAGCTAGCCCAAGACCTTGGCTTTGAGGGTAGTGATGAAGCCGGAGCCTTTAATGCCATCGTCGGAACCTTAACTGATTTGGGCAACGGCGATCCAATTCCGGTATTGCAAGCTGTGTTGCAATACCATGTTTCGGCAGATGCAAAGACTCTGGAAGATATTCAAGCTGCCGACTCAATTAGCACTTTGTTAGACGGGGCTACACTAACGCCCAATGGCAACTCTCTTATCGATAATGAGCCAGATATTGTTGACCCTAGTTTTATCGAAGCACTGACTGATATTCAAACCGATAACGGCATCATCCAGGGTATCGACCGGGTGCTAATCCCCCTAGATATTCCTGGTAATGGGCCAGCGCCTAGTCCTGCGCTGCCAGCTACCATTGCCGATGTTGTAGCGCAGAGCGGTGGCACTTTTGACGACAATAATCAGGATTTTGACATCCTATTAACGGCCCTAGAAACCGCCGGACTGACTGCGGCTGTAGCCGATCCAAATGCAGACCTGACAGTTTTTGCTCCGACAGATGCGGCCTTTATCCAGCTAGCCCAAGACTTGGGCTTTGAGGGTAGTGATGAACCCGGTGCCTTTAATGCCATCGTTGGTGCCCTGACTGAGTTAGGTGAGGGGGACCCAATTCCTGTATTGCAAGCTGTGTTGCAATACCATGTTTCGGCAGGTGCAAAGACTCTGGAAGATATTCAGATTGCCGACTCTATTAGCACTTTGTTAGACGGGGCCACCCTCACCCCCAATGGCAATTTTCTGATCGACAATGAGCCAGACATTATTGACCCCAAGTTTGTTGATGCACTCACCGATGTGCAAACCGGTAACGGCATCATTCAAGGGATTGATCGGGTACTGATTCCCCTGGATATTCCTGGCAATGAGCTGAATGTTGTACCGGGGACAAACGGTAACGATCATCTGTTGGGGACAGATAGCTCTGACCGGTTAGTGGGTTTTGCTGGCATTGACCGTCTCGTTGGGGGGGGTGGGGATGATATTTTTGTGCTTGGGGATGCCCACGGTAGTTTTTACGCGGAACATGAGTATCTAGACTTTGCTGACATTGTTGACTTCCAGGCAGGTGCGGATATTATCCAGCTAAGCGGCTCCATGGGGGATTACACGTTTAAGGCCGTAAACGGCGGCACGTGGATTTTTGCAGGTAATGAAAGTAAGGGAGAATTGGTGGCGGATGTGTTTAATGCATCGGTCGATGATGTGACTGCGAGCATTCAGTTTGTTTAGTAGGGTTAGCCGTTAGACTTGCAGGGCAAGCATCCTTTGAAAACGGTTGCCTGCCCTGCAAGTTCTCTGAATTTCAGGAAGATTGAACGCCTCTCAAGGTTCAGCGATAACACAAATCTAATGTAGGGGTTAGGGAGAAATCCAAAACTTTTTCAATTCTACCGCCCAAAAACTTACTGTCCCCAACAACAATGCCAGCCCCAAATCAGTGGGGGCCAATGCCACCGTCGAAAATATGTGCTGACACATTGGCACATACACCACCCCCAACTGCAAACAGAAAGTCAACGCCACTGCCCCCAGCAGTTTTTTATTTGACAACAGCCCAATCTTGAACAACGACTCTGAAGACGATCGCACCGCCTCCGATAGGGCAATGCGCGAAAACGCTAGCGTTGTAAACACCATGGTCTGCCAGGCCGGATTGCCCCCAGACCAATAGCCATGGGCCACCAGGATTAACACGACGCCCAACAACAACCCAATCCACAGAATGTCTTTACCCATGCCGCGGCTAAAGATACTCTCATTGGGTCGATAGGGATCCCGCTGCATTACCCCTTGTTCAGCCGGTTCAAAGCTTAAGGCCACCGCCAGCAAGCCATCGGCGATTAGGTTAATCCACAAAATCTGGATGGGCACCAGCGGAATGGGCATGCCCAAAAACGGAGCCAACAACAACAGCCACAGCTGGCCCACATTCCCCGCCAGGGTATATTTAATAAACTTCCGAATGTTGTCGTAGATCACCCGCCCTTCTCGCACTGCTGCCACAATCGAGGCAAAGTTGTCGTCTTGGAGCACAATATCCGCCGCTTCTTTGGCCACATCGGTACCCGTAATGCCCATGGCCACGCCAATGTCCGCCTGTTTCAGGGCGGGGGCATCGTTCACCCCATCCCCCGTCATGGCGACAATGTGCCCCCGCAGCTGCAATGTCTGAACGATGCGTAGTTTATCTGCCGGTGTCACCCGTGCATAGACGCTGGTACGCTCGGCCACAATATCCAACCGCTCGGCGGGCATTTTGCTGAGGGCTTGGCCGGTCAGCAGACCATGGCTAGAAATGTCTAAATCTTGGGCAATGTGCTGGGCGGTGAGGGGATGATCGCCGGTAATCATGACTACCTGGATGCCGGCGGTACGGCAAAGGCCAATGGCGGCTTTGACTTCGGCCCGGGCGGGGTCCATGAGCCCCACCATGCCGAGAAACACTAGGTTTTCTTCTAGGCGATGGGGCACCGTGGATAGGGGACGAAAGGCCAGGGCTAATACCCGCAGTCCCTGGTTGGCCAGCTGATCGTGGGCGGTGTAAATCCGCTGGCGGAGGTCATCGGTGAGCACTTGTACCTGGTTGTCTAGCCACACCCGATCCACTGTGGGTATTAGGCTTTGCAGGGCGCCCTTGCTAAAGATAACGGCGGTGGTGTTGGGGGGGACCACTCGCTGCCAGAGGGATTGCCAGGGTGGGGGCAAGGGGCGATCGCAACGGTGGCAGGTGGTCATGCGCTTGCGATCGGAGTCGAAGGGCACTTCGTCAATTCTGGGCCACAGATGGTCTAGCTTGTGTTTGGGCAACCCGGCCTCGGCGGCGGCGGTAACCAGGGCCGTTTCGGTGGGGTCGCCCATGGCAACCTGGTGGTTATCTAGGGCAGCATCGTTACACAGGGCGCCGCTGAGCAATAGCAAACTAAGGGATGGGGAATCGGCTCCATTATTTAGCGGTACCTGCTGCCCGGCCACATCCAACACGGTGACGGTCATGCGGTTTTCGGTGAGGGTGCCGGTTTTGTCGGAGCAGATGGTCGTCACAGAACCGAGGGTTTCCACCGCAGGCAAATGACGAATCAGGGCCTGACGTTTGAGCATGCGTTCCGCCCCCAGGGCCAGGGCGATGGTGACCACGGCGGGTAAGCCTTCGGGCACGGCGGCCACCGCCACACTCACCGCCGTGAGCAGCATCTGTCGCCAGGTTTCTCCCTGGACCAGCCCCAGGATGGCTATGACCAGGGAGATGGCGATCGCACCCGCCCCCAGGTACTTACCCAACTGGGCCAGCCGCTTTTGTAGGGGGGTGGCTTCGGCCTCCACCGACTGCAGCATGCGGGCAATGTGGCCAATTTCGGTGGCCATGCCGGTTTCGGTCACCACCAGGGTGCCCCGACCACGGGTGACGGTGGTGCTGTGGAACACCATGTTGCTGCGGTCCCCGAGGGCTTGCTCATCGGCAAACACGGCACTGGCCCGTTTATCCACGGGGGCAGATTCGCCGGTGAGGGCGGATTCTTGCACCTGCAGGTTAGCGGTTTCGAGCAGCCGTCCGTCTGCGGGGACAACGTTACCGGCCTCCAGCAACACCAGGTCCCCCCGCACCAAGTCCGCCATGGAGCATGCCTGCACCTGGCCATCCCGCTTGACCCGCACCGTGGGCACCGCCAGCTTTTTCAGGGCGGCCATGGCCCGTTCGGCCTTATATTCCTGGCGCAGCCCCAGCACCGCATTAAAAATAACAATGGCCAGGATTGCGATCGCATCCCGCATATCCCCCACAGCCACAGAAATCACCGCCGCCGCCAATAGCATCAACACCAGCGGTTCTCGCAACTGTTCCCATAGGGCCTGCCAAAGAGACTTTGCCGCTGTTGTCGCTAGCTCATTTGGCCCATGTTTGAGCAACCGTTCACGGGCAGCTGCCGCCGTCAAACCATTTTGACCATGGCTATTCACCTGTTGGACAACCACACTAGGATCCAGTTGATACCAATGACTCACGGCCGCTCACCATATAGGGAGTGAAATTGTTTCACTGTCGTAGATTTCCAGTGTAACGCCCTGATCCATAAAGGGTTATAGCCTTTTCCAAAAGAAAATACTTCAGCCGCCGAAGCACCTGAAGTATGGGGTTTAGTGTTTATGGAAAATCGTAACGCCAGGCTAGTTTTGATAGAGCAAAATAGACTGATCTGGCTCAATAACAACTACGGTTGGCGCGGTCACATTACCAACAACGACCCCCGCCGCTGCACCGCCCAACACCTCTAACAGGTCAGCATCCCCCAGAACTTCACCGATAATCAGACCACCGGCAGCACCAATGGCCGCATCTTCAATAATATCGTCGGTATCGGTCTGGCGTGGGTCTTTGCGGTCTGTGAGGGTTTCGGAAACGGCACTTAGGGTAAAGATGCGATCGCCCACCTCTGCGGAATCGGCCACATAGCGCAAGCCACCGTCCACCGGCTCAAACTGACCACGGATAATGCTGCCCGCTGGCAAAAACCGACCATCTACAGCGGTACGGTCCTGCAGGCGTAAATTGTACTCATGCACCTCATTTTTGTTGAGGTAGAGCGTATCATCGTTGCGAATAACTGTATCCAGGGACTGCGCTGCCTGGGCAACAACAACTGGATTAGCAGACCCAGGGGTGGTTTCTTGGGCCAGGCCAGGACTGACCACAGCACCGAGAGAAATAAGCACACTAGCAATTGCAACAGCTTTCATGGTGGATACCCCACTGAAACGTAATGAACCTGCTCTAACGTTAGGCTACAAAAATGAATATGGGATGAGTTTGCACTTATATGCATAGGCAGCGTTAAAAAACTATCAGCCCAGGCACGTATACACAAACTTTACACAATCCAATTCTTCTTGTTATTGACCAAGCTAGATGACTCGACAGATTGATTAAACCAATCCTGCCGAAAAACAAAAGAGCCCGCTATGCCAGCATTCTAACTGGCATAGCGGGCCACGCTCTCCGCCCCTACCTACCCACGAACCAACCGGGGCGATCTCAAACGGAGCGTCAACATATAAAGAGGATTAAAGTTTTACAAACAATCAGCGGCAGGGGCAACAGTAACTACTGCGCAAAATACTACAGCCTGCTTACATCAGCACCGACAGCGCCTAAAACAACGAGCCTACAGCTGGGCCAAAAACACGCCGACCTGTTCTACCACCGCCGGATCAGAAGCGGCCAACACCCCACCCAAAAAGCCAAACATGTGGCCTTCCCAAGACAGGGTTGTCATATCGGCATCAGGAAACATATTCCAGACCTGATCGCCATAGAGCAGCATGACAATAAACGCTAGGCCAATGGTTAGCAACGTCACCTCTAAATACCCACGGGCAATTAGATAACCCAAATAGCCAAAAATCAGACCGCTGGCCCCCAAATGGATGGCCGGACGCCCCAAAAACCAGGTACCCAGACCACTCACCAGGAGAATAACAACACTCAACGCATAGAAATTATCCACCCCCTGCAGCAAAACTAGCCACCCCAAAATCGCAAAGGGCAAGGTATTAGCAATTAAATGCCCCGCATTGCGATGAAGAATTGGTGAAAAAATAATACCCAGCAGACCCAAAGGTTCCCGAGGACGAATGCCCAGCAACCGATTAAGGCCGCCACCCAGGTAGGCAAAATTCACAATGCCAATTACCCAAGCCATAACAATACAATCCCTCAGAACCTTTGCCTGGGACTGCCAATCAATGGGAACAAACATTGAGACAATGACCGTTCCCAATATCATATAGATAAGGACCAGTTGTTGTTTAACCCCTGTCATTTACGTAAAACCTACTGCTACAAATTTTTTGAATTTGACAGTAGAAACACCCAAGATGATATCCCGAGAAATTTGAGATACTTCCAAGTAGATAGATAGCTGTACTTAACTTTACTTAAATTCGCGTAAAAAGCACACAAAAAAGTTGACATCCACATAAAAAGCAAAACATGGCGTTACATCTGCAGGGCTGGGTGATCTTCTATACCGATACCAGGCACAGATGTGAAGGAGCTGTAATACTAAATGACAGCGGCCAGAGTTTAATCTGACCGTCAATGGATGGGAGAATACTTTAGCGTTGCTGATGCAAGGGCTTGCCAGGGCATCAGCGTCAGCAGTCTGAATAATCACAGTTGGAAAAAGGATGAACGTAAAATCGTTGGTGGCCAAACTTAGCGCAGCACTGATAGTGGTGCTAGGGGTACTGGGATTTGCAGCTCCCAGCTGGGCCTATTTGCAAGACGATGTGGATATGCTGCTGGAGCTTAAGGATTGTCCGGTGTGTATCTTGAGTGAAGCCGATCTGTCTGGCCAAGACTTTGCCAGTGTCAATCTCAAGGTGGCTGAATTAAGCGATGCCAACCTGAGTAAAAGTAATTTGCAGGCAGCCAACCTGATGTTGGCAGAACTTAGAGGGGCTGACCTGACTGAAGCCAACCTGGAGGGGGCAACCATGAACGGCTCTCGCCTACAGGGTGCCGATTTGAGCGGAGCGGACCTGGTCGATGTGGTGCTAACCCAGGCCAACATTGATGGCGCCAACCTCCAGGGCGCTAACTTAGAAAATGCAGATCTCACAGCCGCCATAATTGGTAATGCCGATTGGCGGGGTGCCAACCTCAAAGGTGCCAACCTACGGGGCGCCACCTGGTCAGAGGCCATTATTTGCGACACCGTGCTACCCGATGGCTCCGTGGGAGATCGCAACTGCTAGATACGTTCAGAAGTCGGAGTTAGGAATTCGGAACGTATCCTGATTCCGACTTCCGACTTCAAAATTCCGAACTCATAACTCCCCCATGCCGATACTGTTCGGCTGTCGCCGCTACCCTAATTTTTCCTACCCTCCGCTGGAATCAATGAGTGAAATCACCCTTAATCTCATCGCCATTTCCGTATTTTCGGTGACGATGCTGATCTTGCTAGGTCCGTTGCTATCCATCTCACCAGAAGGATTAGCCACGGTAACAGCAACCTTGTTGGGGTTGGTGACCATTGACCAACTGGGTTGGCAGGGTCGCGGTGGCCGGTTACTCATCGACTGGCTATCGCAGCGCTCGCCAGAATATTGCGATCGCATCGTCCGCCACGAAGCCGGACATTTCCTCACCGCCTACCTCCTGGGCATCCCCATCGACGCCTACACCCTCACCGCCTGGGAAGCCCTAAAAGCAGGCATTGACGGCACCGGCGGCGTGATCTTCAAAACCGACGAAATCGACCAGGCCGTCAAAATCGGCAAAATCAGCCAGCAAGAAATCGACCGCTACTGCACCGTCTGGATGGCCGGCATCGCCGCCGAAGAAATCACCTATGGCAAAGCAGAAGGTGGCCATGACGACTGCATCAAGCTCAACCTACTGTGGCAGCAAATCAATCGGCCCCTCGCCGAAGTTCCCCTCAAACAACGCTGGTCCACCCTACAAGCCAAAACCCTAATCGAAAAACAACCCGACGCTTACAGCGCCCTGATCGACGCCATGGCCGAACGGAAACCCGTTTGCGAATGCTGCGACCTGATTGAACAGCACCTGCAAACCGCGGAAGCCTAGGGCAGCACGAATGCTGCGACCTAATTGAACAGCACCTACAAACCGCGGAAGCCTAAGGCAGCACGAATGCTGCGACCTGATCGAACAGCACTTACAAACCGCGGAAGCCTAGGGCAGCACGAATGCTGCGACCTGATCGAACAGCACCTGCAAACCGCGAAAGCCTAGGGCAGCGCCACGCTAAAAAATTAAAACAGCCGCAAGTCATACAAAATCCTGACCGATAGCGCCCAATATCGAAGGGCATCTACAGGGACGTGCACCCATAACATTGGTTTGCACCGGGCTCCCTAAAATTCGGCTTTGGTATACCCCTGTTTTCCCAACGGAAGTACCAACATATAGGTGGAACGATTTCCCCACGAATAAGTGGAACGATTTCCCCAGAAAGAAATAAGTGGAACGATTTCCCCAGAAATCCAAAGTTCAGAGCACCGCCCTGCCTTTCCGCATTCCGACTTCCGCATTCCGCCTGAGCTAATTGCTATCATGGTGCGTTACCCCTCACCAACGGCACCCAACAAATAACAACAAAACCATTGCCGTTTCACCAAACTTGATACAACATCAGTCAGAATGGATAGTTAAAACCGGCGTTGCTGCGCCTCCATAGGGTCCCATCCCCTAGATTCGGACCATCGGCCAATTTCCCGACTGTCCCATCCCCAAAAGCAGTAACCCACTACCAACAACGCTAATTTTTCCCCTACTGTGGATAAATAGCCATTTAGCAAACCCTTAAGTCCGCCGAGCGCGCCCACAACCAATGTCTACGTCAAAGCCTGGGTTAAAAAAATCCGTCACCACCGGCGCAGGAATCCGCCAAGCCTTCCTAAAGTTCTACGAAAGTAAGCAGCACAAGATCCTGCCCAGCGCCTCCCTGGTACCCGAAGACCCCACGGTTTTGCTAACGATTGCGGGTATGCTGCCCTTCAAACCCATCTTTCTAGGGCAGCGTAAATCCCCCGTAGACCGGGCCACCACATCACAAAAATGTATCCGCACCAACGACATTGAAAATGTCGGTCGCACCGCCCGCCACCATACATTTTTTGAAATGCTGGGCAACTTTAGCTTTGGCGACTACTTCAAAGAACAGGCCGTCGCCTGGGCCTGGGAACTCTCCACCGACGTGTTTAAGCTAGCGCCCAAAAACCTAGTGGTCAGCGTATTTAGGGAAGATGACGACGCCTATGCCATCTGGCGCGACCAGGTGGGCGTCCCCGAAAAGCGCATCATCCGCATGGATGAGGAAGACAACTTCTGGACCTCTGGCCCCACTGGCCCCTGTGGCCCATGCTCCGAAATTTACTACGACTTCCACCCCGAGCTGGGGGATGACGACATTGATCTCGAAGACGATACCCGGTTTATCGAGTTCTACAACCTGGTATTTATGCAATACAACCGGGATGCCGACGGCAACCTGACGCCGCTAGATGCCCAGAACATCGACACCGGCATGGGCCTAGAACGCATGGCCCAAATTTTGCAGCAAAAGCCTAACAACTACGAAACCGACCTAATTTTCCCCATCATCCAAACCGCGGCGGACATCGCCAAGGTGGACTACTTCAAACAGGATGACGCCGCCAAGGTATCCCTCAAAGTGATTGGCGACCACGTACGCTCCGTGGTGCATATGATTTCCGACGGCATCACCGCCTCGAACGTGGGTCGGGGCTATATCCTGCGTCGGTTAATCCGTCGGGTGGTGCGCCATGGGCGACTGCTGGGCATCGAAGGGGCCTTTATTAATGACGTGGCGGAAAGTGCGATCGCCCTGTGTGAATCCGCCTATCCTGACCTGAGAGAGCGGGAAACCGTCATCAAAACCGAACTAGAGCGCGAAGAAGCCCAGTTCCTCAAAACCCTAGAGCGGGGCGAAAAGCTGCTGGCGGAAATCCTACAGCGTAAGCCCAAGCAAATTTCCGGCGATGAAGCCTTTGAGCTATACGACACCTTTGGCTTCCCGTTGGAGCTCACCCAAGAAGTGGCCGAAGAAAACGGCATCACCGTGGATGTAAACGGCTTCGAAGCCGCCATGGCCGCCCAGCGGGAACGGTCCAAGAGCGCCCACGAAACCATCGACCTCATGGCCCAGGGCAGTTTGGCCCAGCTAGGCATCGACTCCACCGACTTTTTGGGCTACACCGACGCCACCAGCCAGGCCACCGTCAAAGCCATCCTGGCCAACGGCGAAACCGTCGACACCGCCGAAGCCGGCACCGATGTGCAGCTGGTGCTAGATAAAACCCCCTTCTATGCCGAGTCCGGCGGCCAAATTGGCGATCGCGGCTATCTTTCCGGCGATGCCCTGGTGGTGCGCATCGAAGATGTGCAAAAAGACAACGGCCTATTTATCCACATTGGCCGAGTGGAGCGCGGCACCCTGACCGTGGGTGACAGCGTCAGCGCCCAAATCGACCGCGCCTGTCGCCGTCGGGCCCAGGCCAACCACAGCGCCACCCACCTGCTCCAGGCCGCCCTCAAAAAGCTCGTAGACGACGGCATTTCCCAGGCCGGTTCATTGGTCAGCTTTGACCGGCTGCGGTTCGACTTCAACTGCCCCAGGGCCCTCACCGCTGATGAGGTGCAGCAGGTGGAAGCCCAGGTAAACACCTGGATTGCCGAAGCCCACAGTGCCCACATCGAAGTGATGGCCATCGACGCCGCCAAGGCAAAGGGAGCCGTCGCCATGTTTGGCGAAAAATATGGCGACGAAGTGCGCGTCATCGACTTCCCCGGCGTTTCCATGGAGCTATGCGGCGGCACCCACGTGGGTAATACCGCCGAAATCGGCGTGTTCAAAATTATTGCCGAAGCGGGCATTGCCGCCGGGGTGCGCCGCATCGAAGCGGTGGCGGGTCCGGCGGTGTTGGAATACCTCAACGTGCGCGACCAGATTGTAAAAGACCTGGGCGATCGGTTTAAGGCCAAGCCCGAGGAACTGGTGGACCGGATCACCAACCTACAGACCGAGTTAAAAACCACCCAAAAAACCGTCGATGGCCTCAAAGCCGAACTGGCCCTGCTCAAGTCCGACCAATTATTGGATCAAGCGGCCACCGTGGGCGACTTCCAGGTGCTAGTGGCCAACATGGGCGAGGTGGATGCCGACTCGCTCAAGACAGCGGCGGAGCGATTGCTGCAAAAGCTAGGGGACGGGGCCGTGGTGCTGGGTTCGATTCCAGCAGAAGGCAAGGTGAGCCTGGTGGCGGCATTTAGCAAGCCAGTGATGGAAAAGGGACTAAAGGCAGGCAAATTTATCGGCGGCATCGCCAAAATCACCGGCGGTGGCGGTGGCGGGCGGCCCAACTTTGCCCAGGCGGGCGGTCGCGATGCGACGAAGTTGCCTGAGGCGTTGGATGTAGCGAAGAGTCAGTTGGAGGAGGCGTTGGGTTAAAACACACCCCGCCCGAACGGCCCCCTCCCGAGAGGGGATGCAAGCAGTAGTTCGTCCATGGTGTTGATTGTTTTGTCGCGTTGTAGGGTGGGCACGGCCCACCTTCTAGCAACAGCACCTTTATTCATTGTCAGGTGGGCCGTGCCCACCCTCCGTGTTATGCAACTGCCTCCTGAAGAAGAGTCGCGTTTGACCATTAACATCGTGCCGATGATCGATGTGGTGTTTGCCATCCTGGCATTTTTTATTCTGTCTACGCTGTATCTGACGCGGGCAGAGGGATTGCCGGTAACTTTGCCAACGGCGGAAACCTCCACGGCCCAGGATGAGGCGGCGCTGACGCTGACGATTTCGGCGGCGGGGAAGTTGTTTTTGGGGGACCGGCCCGCATCGTTGGAGAATTTGCCGGCGGATGTGCAGGCGTTGGTGGCACCGGGGCAGCCTGCCATGGTGACGGTGCGGGCGGATGCGGCGACGCCCCATGGGGTGGTGGTGGCGGCGATGGATCGGATTCGGAATATTGATGGGGTGCGGTTGGGCATTGCGACGCAGCAGCCGTAACACGGCCCGCCATCGGCACATGCCTGGTCAATTCATTTTTAACAGATTAAATAATTGCTCGGCGGTAATGGCCAACGCGATAGTTTCGGGCACGATCAACGGGCTTGGCCCCTCGTGGAATGTGGGTAGCTGATCGGGTTGATAGATGGCGACGGAACGATCGGCTGGGTCGATTAGCCAGCCGAGACGACAGCCATATTGCAAACAGTAAACGATATTGTTGACAACACGGTTCTGTGCTTGGTCCGGTGAGAGAATTTCGATGGTCCAATCGGGGGGACGAGTCACGTTATCCAGCGGTTCGCCGTCATCATCTAGGGCGATGTTTTGCCAGCGAAAAACGGCAATGTCGGGAACAATGGAGCGGGTGCCAAAGCTACAGCGCAGTTCTGGGAAGGCATAGGCGATTTGGGAGCCTTCGGTCACTGCGTTGATGGTGTTGCAGAGTTTTAGCTGCAGGCGGCTATGTTTGCCTTTGGGAATTGGCTTTTGGGTGATTTTGCCGTCTATAAATTCACTGGCCGGAGTGGTCTCTGGCAGCGTCAGGAAATTATTGAGGGTAAGGGGTTTGGGGATGGCCTGGGTCATGGTTAAACCAGGAAGCATTGGATGTATTGTAGCGTAGGTCCTGGGTGGCCGTGCCCATTGCTTATTGTTCGGAATCGTTGGACAACAGATTTTTTAGGATGGATTGGGTGAGGGGATGATCTGAAAGTTGTTGGGTTTGGTTTGTTTCGATCACCTTTTGTAAGAGACCAACAAAGTTTTTAAAGAAGATTTTTGTGTGGGGATGGTCTTGGCCTAAAACAGTTTGGGCAATGGTGACAGCTCGAACAAACATTTTTTCTGCATCACCATAACGTTCCATCTGACCATAGAAATAAGCAAAATTATGTAAACTAATGGCGGTGGAGGGATGATCAGGCCCGAGTTGCGCTTCTCGGATTTCTAAGGATCGCGCATACAGCGGTTCCGCTTCGCTGTAGCGCCCCATTGATTCGTACAGCCCAGCCAGATTATTCAGACTCGTGGCGGTGGAGGGATGATCAGGCCCGAGTTGCGCTTCGCTGATTTCTAAGGATCGCGCATACAGCGGTTCCGCTTCGCTGTAGCGCCCCATTGATTCGTACAGCCCAGCCAGATTATTCAGACTCGTGGCGGTGTCGGGATGATCGAAGCCAAACCGTTCCTCCGTCATTTCCAAACGCCCTTTATACCAGCGTTCAGCTTCTGGCCAGAGGCTTTGACTCTGATAAAACCTGGCTAAACCAGTAAATACCCAACCTGGATTGTCATCATCCGCCAGAACATGATTAAGCCCTGTAGCTACCAATGCCATATGGGGCAAGCCTAAACCCACCTTGGGCAGGTCATATTTCCTAACCATGGGTTCAATAGCGCTAGCAAAGTTAGTCACTGCGACGGCCACGCCTTTTTGCAATGTAGACGTTTGATCACTGAGTTCAGTTTCTAATTTACTCACCGTAAATTCACGGATTAACTGATGCAGCTGATAGCTTCCATCATTATCACCCTGTAACAAATTACGCCGCACCAATTCCCCATCCAGCCCATCCTCCAAATCCTCCTCATCCCACTCCGGCAGCGCCCCCTCAATCAACCCCTGCGGTATCGGTGCCGCCGCAAACACCGCCAACAGCCCCATCAACGTTTTCGTCCCTGGGGTCAAATCCTGCCAGCTCAGCTCAAACGCCGCCTCTATGGAATACTCATAGGCAATCTCCTCCGGCAATGTCCGCATCGCCTTCGCATCCAGCCGCTTCCGCTCCAGCCGCTCCAGCAATTTCGCAAACGACACATTGGGATGCAGCGCCAAATATCGCGCAATTAACTCCACCCCCAAGGGCAACCGCCCCACCCACTTACATAGCGCCTCCGCTTCCGTCTGTTGCCGCCGCACCCGGTCCCCGTCATCCATCAACCGAGTCAGCAAGTCCATGGCCTCATCCAGGGGCAACACCCCCAAATCCAACCGATCCACCGGCCTGCCAAACCGCTGCCGCGAGGTCATCAACACCCGAAAGCTGGTCTGGTCTACGGGCAAACAGTCTTTGACATCACCATAGGCCTGCACATCATCCAACAACAACAGCCGCGGCCCTGGAAACGTTTCACACCAGCGGTCGTAACACCACTTTGCCTGGGCCGCACCATCCGTTATGCCATCCGGCAACTGCCAGTCAAATTTTGTTTTTACTGCACTTACTAACAGTGTGGCCAGGTTCTGTTCTTTTACCTTAAAATACCAGCGCCCACCGGGGTATTGTTCCTTTGCCGTGCGCACATACTGCTGGGCCAGGGCAGTCTTGCCAATGCCACCCATGCCCGACACCGCAGTAATGGCCACCTGGTCCGAGTTGTTTAGCTTCTTACCAAGGTCATCCAGCTCATTTTGTCGCCCCACAAACTCGCGGGCAACAAGATTTTCAAGACCATAATCTGGGGTGGTTTTCTTCGGCGGTTCCCCTCCCGGCGACTGTAGCTAAAGGTTGAGGGTGACGTTATCAATGCGTCCCTGGTTAAGGATGCCAATTTTATCTGCCAGCTTACCAGCATTCACCACACCCGCAGAGTTGGCCGCATCGGCAACAGCCTCCACACCGGCCTTAATTTCAGGATCTGCCTGGGCAATCTTCTCAACTTCCTCAATAATCTCGGCATCAATAATATCCGAGTCTCCGGGAAGAGACTTTTGGCTTGCCGCCTGTTCCAACTTAGCCACCGTATCAGGAGATTTACGTCGCAGGGCATCCAGCAGCTTGCCACCTCTTTCCATGGCCTTTTCACCCATGGTCTCACCCGTTTTCTCCAACATTTTGGTCAGGACAACGGTGGCAGCAGCAACGGCAATGGTCAATGGATCCATGGGCAGCGTAGAGATTTTGCACCTACGTTTTAGCAACTCTGCTTGATATTTGCCAGTCCCCCAACCGGGTACCTTCAGCAACCTATGGCAAAGACCAACACCTAACCCCCTCCGGGGAGGGGCACCGGGGTGGGTGCCAACCGGGCCATCGCTCAACCCACCCCAGAAAAAAGTTTGCTAC
Source organism: Leptothoe kymatousa TAU-MAC 1615 (assembly GCF_018739865.1). Taxonomy (GTDB): domain Bacteria; phylum Cyanobacteriota; class Cyanobacteriia; order Phormidesmidales; family Phormidesmidaceae; genus Leptothoe; species Leptothoe kymatousa. The sequence goes on from NZ_JADOER010000009.1 coordinate 127,020, forward strand.
GAATATTTTCGCTTTGAAAAAAGGATTTTTATTTATCGATTAAATGGTGGGCAATGCCCGTCCTCGTTGGGCATGCCCCATCGGGAATCTGCCTGTGTATCAACTGCTTCAACTGGTCCATCTGATTTTGCTGCACATCATGCAGTGGCTGCAGCCCTACCTCAGCCCCATTTGCTTTGTGCTGGCCTGGTCTGTGGTCATCCTTGGCCTCTGGCAAATGGTGGCCGCCACCCGCGATGGTGTGCAGCGAGCCCAAACCATGCATCGTATTCCCTGCGCCGATTGCAGCTTTTTTACCAACCAGTCAGTGCTGAAGTGTCCGCTACACCCCACCAGCGCCATGTCGGAAGATGCCATCGACTGCACCGACTTTGAAATAGATAGCCCCATTGTGGCGGCCCAGCAGCGGTTAAATAGCTATAAATAATTGGGAGTCTGGCGACGGTTCCCTAAAGCCCTCCGAGCATGGGCTAAATCTTCAGCCCCTCCCTAAAGCCATTGAAGGGCAAGAGGTTTGGCCATTTTCTTCTGACCCATGCATACACGGTAGCCATTAAAGGGAGCCAATGCAGCATTTTGAACCGTAGGCCGAAATGTGTGTACACCGAGCCTTGCCAAAGATAACCAACGGAGGGGTTTAGATCCTCTCACAATGGCTATTAATCTTCATTCAAATAAAAATAATTCGGGGGGTGTCGTCAGTTAGGATCTGGGTGGGGCAATATCATCCTCAGGTTAAGGCTAGCTGAATTTTTCCGGACCTTTATGGTTTGGCAAAGTTACATCAAACATTGGTGGTAAGTCAGCCTTTTTTGCGCCATTACCACAAATAGCGGGCAATCTGATACACATAGCTGATTGTGTGTTTCCTGACTCCGCTAGAAAACCGTTGGAACGTTGCAATGATTTCGATTTTTATTTTGACCCACAACGAAGAAAGAGATATTGCAGCGTGCATTGAGTCAGCTTTAATTTCCGATGATGTGATTGTGGTGGATTCGTTTAGTAGCGATCGCACCGTCGAAATCGCCGAAAACTATCCCGTACGCACCGTTCAACACACCTTCGAAAGCCACGGCAAACAGCGTACCTGGATGTTGCGCAACGTCCCCACCAAACACCAGTGGGTGTATCTACTAGAAGCCGACGAACGGATGACGCCGGAACTGTTCAACGAATGTGTGGCGGCGGCCCAGGCGGGCGAACACGTGGGCTACTATGCCGCCGAGCGGGTCATGTTTATGAACCGCTGGATCCGCCACAGCACCCAATATCCCCGCTACCAGCTACGGCTGCTAGACAAAGACTATGTTTGGTTCGACGACTATGGCCACACCGAGCGGGAAGTGTGCGATGGTTCCACCGGCTTTCTAACAGCCACCTACCCCCACTACACCTGTGGCAAAGGTCTCAACCGCTGGATCGAAAAGCACAACCGCTACTCTACTAACGAAGCGGCAGAGACCATCAAACAACTCTCGGACCACGGCGTAGACTGGCGGACACTATTCTTTGGCCGTTCCGAAGTAGAACGCCGCCGCGCCCTCAAAGATCTATCCCTGCGGCTGCCCTTTCGCCCCGTGGTGCGATTCTTCTACATGTACATTTTTTTGGGCGGCATTTTAGACGGCCACGCCGGATTTACCTGGTGCATGCTCCAAGCCTTTTATGAGTATCTAATCACCCTAAAAGTGTGGGAACTACAAAACGGCTACACCAGCGACGTAGACCTCACCACGCCATCGCCACAGCAAGAACCGAAAGAACTCGCCAGAACAACTTAGAACGTTCTTCACCAGACGAATATCGACAGAGAGAATTCGGAAGTAGGAAGCCTGGGGAGAATTCCTAACGGTTTCGTTTGAAATTAACGGTTTAACGAACAAATAGTTGGGTTCGGATAACTGTGGACAAACTAACCCCAGAAGACAGGGCTACTTTTTACCTTGTTACAGGGCTGCATTTTGCCTTGCATAGATTAGGTTCAACGAACAATGTTTGTGAACTATACCTGAAAAATTAGGCAATTTAAGAAGGCTCTGGGTCATGGCCCAAAGCCTTAATTATTTAGTGATATGTTGACCCAGGCTAAATCTCTAGCACAATATCTGCTAACCCTTGCCCACAACCATCAAACCGGTGAACTTATTGTCGAGTCGGGCACCGGCGAATGTTGGAAGCTTTATTTTTATTCGGGGCGATTAATTTACGCCACGGGGGGGCGGCATCCTGTGCGGCGATGGTACCGTTCGCTAAAACGCCATAACGATCAGTTTTCTAGTCGCTGGTTTACCTACATGCACACCCCCGGCGACTATTGGGAAGTGGACTTTATTCACCAGGCGGTGCAGCGCAAGTTTATCTCGCTAAACCAGGCAAAGGCCGCATTTCGCAGCATTGTGGAAGAGGTGGTGCTGTCCCTGACGGACTACCCGGCAGAACATCTACGCTGGCATGACAACCGGGTGGTGGGGCAACAGGCGCTGTTTGTGTCGGTGCAGCAGTCGTTGGTGCGATCGCGCCGTATCTACAGCCGCTGGAAGGCCGTTGCTGGCGACCACCTGCCCACCGTCGCCCCCCACGAGCTTCCCTACCTCTCACCCATCATCATCAATGCCCGAGGGCTACAGGTACACCTATCCGCCGCCAGCTATAAGCGCGTCAGTCGCTGGATGCAGGGGAACGTCACCCTCTGGGATATTGCCGCCCAAACCCAACGCCCCATGGCCGACGTCGTCAAAATGCTGGTGCCCTTAATTTACGAAGGCTGGGTCGACCTCCTCCCCATTGACGATATTCCAGCGCCCCATACCACCCGGCCCCTCTCCCAGGCCATGAAGCCGAAAACCAAGGGGTTAGTAGCCTGCATCGACGACAGCCCCCTGGTCAGCAAAGTCATGGCCGAACTCTTACAGCCCATGGGCTATGAAGTCTTACCCATCACTCGCCCCGTCGAACAAATTTCCATCCTCACCCAGCATCGCCCAGACCTCATTATTCTGGATTTGATCATGCCGAACATCAGCGGCTATGAACTTTGTAAATTCCTGCGCAATACCAAAGAATTTTACAAAACCCCCATCATTATCTTGACCGGGCGCGATGGCATGATCGATCGGGTGCGGGCCAAAATGGTCGGTGCCGACGACTTCCTCGCCAAACCCCCCGCCCCGGAAAAAATTGCCCAGCTATTGAATAAGCATATTGCGACAAAGGATACCTAGGCCCCAACAAGCTGGGCGAACCATTGCCCATTCCCCAGTCCCCCCATACAATTAATTCCTGCAAACTTACCGACCCTGAACGCATGCCCAGCTCCCAGCCCGATGCTCAAAACCCCCGCGAAATTCGCGCTGCTCGCCTACAAAAAGTAAGCGATTTGAAACAGCTGGGCCTCAATCCCTATGCCTACACCTGGGACATCAGCCACCAGTCCGCCCAACTCCAGAAACAATTTGCTGACCTACCCAACGGAGAAGAAGCAGACTTTAAAGTCAGCATCGCCGGTCGCATCATGGTGCGGCGGGTATTCGGCAAGCTGGCCTTTTTTACCCTGCAAGACGAAACTGGCTCGATTCAGCTATTTCTAGACAAAAAGACCATCCAGGCCGCCATGGCCGACACCGATGAACAAGCCTTTACCCACCTAAAACAGCTCACCGACGTGGGCGACTTTATGGGCGTGAGGGGCATCATCAAACGCACCGATAAGGGCGAACTATCGGTGAAAGTCAGCACCTATGCCATCCTCACCAAGGCGCTACAGCCCCTGCCCGACAAGTGGCACGGCCTCACCGACGTGGCCAAACGCTACCGCCAGCGCTATGTGGATCTAATCGTCAATCCCGAAGTGCGCGATACATTTCGCAAGCGGGCCCAAATCACCGCATCCATTCGCCGCTATCTTGACAATCAAAACTTTATCGAAATTGAGACCCCCGTTCTACAATCCGAACCCGGTGGTGCCGACGCCCGTCCGTTTGTCACCTACCACAACACCCTAGACATGGAGCTCTATCTGCGCATTGCCACAGAGTTACACCTAAAGCGGTTGATTGTGGGCGGCTTTGAGCGGGTCTTTGAAATGGGTCGCATCTTCCGCAATGAGGGCATTTCCACCCGGCACAATCCAGAATTTACCTCCATCGAGCTATACCAGGCCTACGCCGACTACCACGACATGATAGACATTACCGAAGCCCTGATTGTCAATGCCGCAGAAGAAGTCCTGGGCACCACCCAAATCACCTACCAGGGAGAGGCCATTGACCTCAGCACCCCCTGGAAGCGCATCACCATGCACGATGCGGTGGCGGAAAAAACAGGCATCAACTTTGCTGAGTTTACTGAGCTGGATGCCGCTAAGGCCGCCGCCAAAAAGGCCGGTCTCCACGGCATCGACGACTGCCCCAGCATTGGCCACATCCTGAATGAAGCCTTTGAGCAAACGGTGGAAACCACCCTGATACAGCCCACCTTTATTACGGACTACCCGGTGGAAATTTCCCCACTGGCTAAGCCCCACCGAGCCAAGCCCGGCCTAGTGGAACGCTTTGAGCTATTTATTGTGGGTCGCGAAACCGCCAATAGCTTTTCGGAGCTAACGGATCCGGTGGACCAGCGCCAGCGCCTAGAAGCCCAGGCGGAGAAAAAAGCCGCAGGGGACCTGGAGGCCCACAGTTTAGATGAGGACTTCGTGACAGCATTAGAGTATGGCATGCCTCCCACCGGCGGCATGGGCATGGGGATCGACCGGCTGGTGATGCTTCTCACCGACTCCCCCAGCATCCGCGATGTGATTGCGTTTCCCTTGCTAAAACCAGATCAGTCCGGGTCTGATTAGGTTCTTGGGGCTAAAGCAAAATCCATGGCACCAGGGCTGACTGGGTTCTTGGGGCTAAAGCAAAATCCGTGGCGCCAGGTCTGACTAGGATTTTTGGGCTAAAGCAAAAATCTATGGCACCAGGGCTGACTAGGATTTTTGGGCTAAAGCAAAAATCTATGGCACCAGGGCTGACTAGGATTTTTGGGCTAAAGCAAAAATCTATGGCACCAGGGCTGACTAGGATTTTTGGACTAATTTGGCCTAATTAGATCAATGCTAAAACCAAAGCAGTAGGGTCTAATTAAAATTATTTGGTCAAAGTGATTAAACTAGAGGGAATGCTGCTGAGTACATATACAGTGGCGCAGTCTTCTGCCAGTGTTCGGGGAAACCTTATTAGTGGTCTTGAATACTGCACTATGAGATCTCGGCGGTTCCCTTACACCGTTGCTGATGTACGGGCAGAAAACTGGCTGTAATAGGTGACCTTAGCCTGAAAATTACGGTCATACTGCTTCCATACACCAGCAATATTGCCTTATCGGTTGCTGATATAGGGCAGACACAATTTAGACAACACCCTGCTGAGCAGGGTGCTGACGCTCACAGCTTCCCAAAGCTCAGCAAATCCCCCAATTAATATATTTATTGCGAACTCGTATAAATCACTATGGCTCAGTCGTCTGCAGAAAGCACGTTGGCCCGCTTGTCCCAGGGCACCACACCCGGGCGCCTCAAGTCTCAGGTTCGCCATTTAACGAAGCCTAGATTTATCGAGCTGCTGGAACTGATCATTCAAGAGTTTGAGTATTTTCTCAAAGCCATCAATCTGATCAATAACCAGTCCCTGGAAACGCTCCTGGAAGAGCTACTGGAGGCCTTCACGCTTAAAATTGGGCAGATTTTAAAGGCAGACCGCACCACAATTTTTATTGTGGACAATGAAAATAAAGAGCTGTGGTCGAAAATTGCCCAGGGGGAAGGGGAAAAGGCCGTTGAGATTCGTATTCCCATCGGTAAGGGGATTGCCGGGTATGTGGCAGAAACCCGCAAAACCCTCAATATTCCTAACGCCTACGACGACCCCAGATTTAACCGAGCTACCGATAAGGAAACCGGGTATCGCACCAAGAACATTCTCTGCATGCCGATTTTTAGCAATGGGGAAAATGCTGTTGCGGTGGTGCAGCTGCTCAATAAAATTGGCGACGATCGCTTTACCCTGGAGGATGAAAAGGAGTTTGAATCCTTTGCGAGTTCCATCGGTGTGCTGCTAGAGAGCTGTAATTCTTTTTACACAGCGGCCCGCACCCAAAAAGGCCTAAACGCTTTGCTCAACGCCATTTCGTCCATGGAGCAAAGTTTGGAACTAGAGGTGACCCTGCAATCGGTTATGGCCGAAGCGCGCAAGCTGATGCAGGCGGATCGCAGCACCCTGTGGATTATCGATGGCAATGAGCTGTGGTCCAAGGTGCGCAATGCCGATGGTAGCCAAATGATTGAGCTGCGCCAGGCCATCGACGAAGACAGCATTGTGGGCTATGTGGCCTTTACCGGTGAAACGCTGAATATTGCTGATGCCTATAAGGATGATCGATTTGATCGCTCGGCGGACGATCGCACTGGCTATGTCACCCGCAGCATTTTGTGCATGCCCGTGTTTAATTCCTCTGGACAGCGCATTGGCGTCAGCCAGCTGATCAACAAAGCCCAAGGTCCCTTTACCCGCTCCGATGAATCGTTTATGCGGGCATTTAACATCCAGGCGGGCATCGCCCTGGAAAATGCCCAGCTGTATGAAAGCGTCTTGCTGGAAAAGCAGTATCAGAAAGATATCCTCCAAAGCCTCTCTGACGCGGTTATTTCCACCGACATGGGCGGACGCATCGTCACCATTAATGAAGCCGCCCTGGAGCTATTGGGGTGCCCCATGGAAGGCATGGCCGCCAGTGGCCAGTCGGCGGAAGAGGTCAAGCATGCCTGGGAGGAAGCCCTGCTGGGTCGTTTGGTGTGGGAGGTGATTCCCATCGAACAGCTGGATGACCGCCTGAAGGACAGTTTGACTAAAGGGGCCCAGCATTATGTGCCGGAGCAAAATCTGCACGTGGCCATGGCCGACATTGAGGGCAGCCTGTCGCTGCTGATACCGGCCCAGCCTCGCCGCAGTGGTTCTGGCTTTGTGGATGAGCTCATGGGGCGAGATACCCAATTCAATTTGTGGGGTTTGGCCAACCAGGAACTCGATCCAGAGCTGGATATCCATCAGTTTGAGCACAGCATCAATCTGACGGTGACGCCCCTAACGGACCCGAAGGGGGGCGTTCGCGGGGGCCTGGTGGTGCTAGAGGACATCAGCCAAGAAAAGCGGATGAAGACCACGTTGTACCGCTATATGACCCCCAGCGTGGCCGAACAGGTGATGGCCCTTGGGGAAGATTCTCTGATGGTGGGCAAACGCCGCGATGTGACCGTGCTATTTTCGGATATTCGTGGCTACACCACACTGACGGAAAGCTTGGAAGCGTCCCAGGTGGTCTCCATGCTAAATGAGTATTTTGAAACCATGGTGGAGGCGGTGTTCAACCATGAAGGCACCCTGGATAAGTTTATTGGGGATGCCCTGATGGCCGTCTTTGGTGCGCCGCTGCCGTTGGAAAACCATAGCTGGTCGGCCATTCAATCTGCCTTAGACATGCGCCAACGGCTGGTGCGGTTTAACGAGCTCCGACGGGAAAAGAAGCAGCCGGAAATCAATATTGGCATTGGCCTCAGCTCTGGTGAGGTGGTATCGGGCAACATTGGCTCCCACCGCAAAATGGAATATACGGTGATTGGGGATGGTGTGAACCTCAGTGCCCGGTTAGAAGGGGTGACCAAACAGTATGGCTGTGACATCGTCATGAGCGAATTCACCTATCGCCCCTGCCGGGAACTGGTTTGGGCGCGGGAGCTGGACTTGACCCGAGTGAAGGGCAAGATGCAGCCGGTGAAAATCTATCAGCTAATTGGTAAGCGTTCTGAACCGCTCCTAGAGAAGCAGGAGGAGTTCCTATCGCTCTATCAGTTGGGTCGAAAAGCCTACACGTCCCAAGATTTTGAGCGGGCCCTGAAAATATTTACCAAGGCTCAAGCTATGGCCCCCAGGGATAAAGCTGTGGCAATTCACATCGGTCGCACCCATGGCTATTTGAAAAATCCACCCCCGGCCACGTGGGATGGCGTCTATGTGATGACCACGAAATAACTGAATCTATCGGGCGGGATACCATGGCCCCACCGGGAAAAGGAAAACTCTTTGATGGTTAGGTAGAACCGCAGGTTGCCACGCTAAAATGAGCGATGCAATTTTTCTGGGTGATCCTATGGCTGAGCGCAAAAAGCTCTACGAAGGCAAGGCAAAGATTCTCTACGCGACTGAAGATCCCAATGTGCTGGTGTCTTACTTTAAGGATGATGCCACGGCGTTTAATGCCCAGAAGCGGGGCACCATCGTCAATAAGGGCAAGATTAACAATGCGGTATCCACCCATCTGTTTCAGTTACTAGAGGCCGAGGGCATTCCCACCCACTGGCTCCAATCGCCCAACGAGCGGGAAATGTGGGTGAAACCGGTGACCATTGTGCCCCTGGAGGTGGTGGTGCGAAATTTGGCGGCGGGCAGTCTGTGTCGCCAGACAGGCTTAGGGCTGGGCACCGCGCTGACACCGCCCCTGGTGGAGTTTTACTACAAGAAAGATGAGCTGGGGGATCCGCTGCTGACCCGCGATCGCATCCGGGCAATGGCCATTGCCAGTGACGAGATTGTCCACCAGCTAGATACCCTGGCCCGCCGCATCAATCAAATTCTCATTGACTTTTTCAACGGCTGCAGCATTACCCTAGTCGACTTCAAACTGGAATTTGGCACCCTCACCGACGGCACCCTCGTCTTGGCCGATGAAATCAGCCCAGACACCTGTCGCCTATGGAATCAAAATGAAACTGACATAGCGCGCCGGGTGATGGACAAAGACCGATTCCGCCAGGATTTAGGCGATGTCGAGTCAGGCTATCAGCAAGTGTTAGATCGAATTCTGGCACACACAAATTAAGTATTGAGGGAGTCTGTGCGGTAGAATTTTGCAGAAAATAAAGTATTAAATTCTGTTCATGTTTTTCTGGTGTAGTCATCAGGCCACCGCAGAAAAACATCGGGAGCGCTGAAATTTCAGCTACAGCCCTTCAGACCGGATTTAGTGTATGTCATTAACAGAAGCTTGCTAAGTCAGTCTTGAGAGCTACTGTTCCCATGTGGTGTAAGGAGTACGTTTTCTGTCTATGCGATTTTCGCCGACCCTATTGGCCTGTTGCACCGTTGCGACATTATTTAGCCTACCCGTGTTCGCATCAGAAGGGTCTGAGGTAGTTGAGACCTCAGCTCTTGCTGAGACCTCAGCGCCTGCTGAGACCTCAGCGCCTAACGCTGTGGTCAACGATAGTATTCCCACAGCAGAAGCTGCTCAATCTACCGAACAGTCAGTAGAGCACAATATTCCCGTTTCACCGGTGGTAGCAACGGGCAATATTACAGCAGAAACTGCTCAGTCTAACGAACAGCTACACGACATTCCCATTCCAGCCGTCGCCACCAGTAATGTCGTCAACTCTGGCGAGCCTCAGTTTTCCAAACCGGCTGATGAGCCCCTGCTGGCCCAACAAACCATCGATGTCGAACCGGCGGAACCGGCTGCTGAACCATCTGAAGAAAGCCGTGAAGACGCCCTACAACGCCTGCTAGAGGGCATTGACAATCCACCGGAGGCACCGGCGTCGGAAGCCCCACCAACGGACTCACCGGACACCGCAGAGCCCCCCAGCGACGACACTATTGTCGAAGAGGCACCGGCGGAAGAATCGGAAGAAGACGTCCAGGTCCTAGTGGCAGAGCTGGACGTGGTCACCCTAGACGGTAGCCCCCTAGATCCGTTCCTAGAGGATGTTGTCTATCAGGCCATTACCCTGCGTCCCGGGCGCGCAGCTACCCGTACCCAGCTCCAGGAAGACATCAACAACGTCTTTGCCACTGGATATTTTGGCAATGTTAGGGCCAGACCCGACGATACCGATCTAGGGGTGCGGGTCACCTTTGGCGTAGAACCCAATCCGATTCTCACTGGCGTTGACATCCGCACCGATGGCGCCGAAAGTGTACTCCCCGAAGAAAAGATTGACGAAATCTTTGGAGACCAATACGGCAGCATCCTCAACCTGATTGATTTTCAGGATGGCATTTTAGAGCTAAACGAGTGGTATCGCTCCCAGGGCTACGTCCTAGCCCAGGTGACGGCGGCTCCCCAGGTTTCAGATACGGGGGTGGCCACCCTGATTGTGGCCGAAGGGGTGATCGAATCCATCGAAGTGCGCTACATCGACGAAGATGGCAACAGCGTTGTCGATGGGGAGCCGGTGGATGGTAAAACCCGCCCATTTATCGTCACTCGAGAATTTGAAACTCAGCCAGGGGATGTTTTTCGCCAAGACAACATCCAGGAAGACCTACAGCGGGTGTTTGGCCTCGGCATTTTTGATGACGTTCGCCTTTCCCTAGATCCCGGTGATGAGGATCCGCGCAAGGTGAAAGTCGTGGTCAACATCGATGAAGCCAGCACCGGCTCTGTCGGCGCCGCTGTGGGCTTTAACCTCACCGGCGATGTGTTTGGTAGCGTCAGCTATCAACAGGACAACCTGGGGGGCAATAACCACAGCTTACGGACGGAACTACAGCTGAGCGAAAGAGACTTGTTGTTTGATGTCTCCTTCACTGACCCCTGGATTGCCGGTGACCCTTACCGCACCTCCTACACCGTCAATGGATTTAACCGACGGTCCATTTCTCTTATCTTTGATGGTGGCGATACCGACATTGACCTGCCCAACGGCGATACCCCTCGGGTAAATCGTTTGGGTGGTGGCGTGTCCTTTGGCCGTCCCCTGGACAATGGCTGGAGTGGTTCCGTCGGGGTGGAATATCAGCGCATCTCCATTCGCGATAGCGATGGAGACCTGTCGCCAGAGGACAGCCTAGGCAACGATTTAAGTTTCAGCGGCGATGGCAAAGACGATTTGCTGAGCGTGCCCTTTAGCTTGGTCTGGGACCAGCGTAATAACCCGGTTGCCCCCACCAGTGGTAGCCTGCTGCGCCTGGGGACAGAACAAACCATTCCCGTGGGTAAAGGCTCCATCTTCTTCAATCGCGTCCGGGCCAGCTATAGCCGCTATATTCCGGTGAATTTACTGCGCTTTGGCGATGGTCCCCAAGCCCTTGCCCTCAATATTCAAGGGGGTACGGTGCTGGGCGACTTACCTCCCTATGAGGCCTTTTCCTTGGGGGGCACCAATTCGGTGCGGGGCTTTGATGAGGGTGAGTTGGGTTCTGGTCGTTCCTTTGCCCAGGCCACGGCGGAATATCGCTTCCCCCTATTTACCTCCTTCTTGGGTGGGGCCTTGTTTGTGGACTATGGCACAGACTTAGGCACCGGGGACGACGTGCCCGGTAACCCAGCCGAAATTCGTGGCAAGCCCGGCAATGGCTTTGGCTATGGCGCGGGTATTCGTGTGCAAACCCCTCTAGGAGCGCTGCGCCTTGACTACGGCTTTAGCGATGAAGGGGATGGCCGCATTCACTTTGGTATTGGAGAGCGCTTCTAATGGCGGCCCTAGGCATGCAGCACACCCTGGCGACTCCGGTCACCTGCCAGGGAATCGGGCTGCATTTAGGTCAAACAACGCAAGTCACCATCAAACCTGCGGCAGTCAATAGCGATCGCACATTTGTGCGCACTGATTTAGGCTCCACTGCCATTCCAGCGGCGGTGGCGGCGGTGAATCAAACCCAGCTATCCACCCAGCTGGGTGGCTCCGACGGGGCCCAGGTGCGCACAGTGGAACATATCCTGGCGGCACTATGGGCCGCAGGTGTTGACAACGCTTGCATTGAAATCGATGGGCCAGAAGTCCCCTTAATGGATGGCTCAGCCGCAGACTGGAGCACCCAAATTCAAGCGGTGGGCACCGTTGAACAAACCGCCCCAAAAACCTTGCCTGAGCTGTCAGAGCCCATTGTTGTGCGCGAGGGTGATGCCTATGTGCTGGCCGTGCCCGCATCGCAGCTGCGCTTTAGCTATGGCATTGATTTTCCAGTAGCGGCCATTGGCAACCAGTGGCATAGCTGGTCTCCCAATGATGGAGACTTTTTTGAACTGGTGGCACCGGCTCGCACCTTTGCCATGGCGCACCAAATTGAAGGATTGCGATCTCAGGGACTAATCAAGGGAGGCAGCCTAGAAAACGCCCTCGTTTGCGACCAACAAGGCTGGCTTAACCCTCCCCTGAGATTTCCAAATGAACCGGCACGTCATAAACTTTTAGACTTAGTAGGGGATCTCAGTTTATTAGGTGTTCTCCCTACGATGCATGTGACCGCTTATCGCGCAAGTCACAATTTGCACGTGCAGTTAGCTCGCCAGTTAGCGACTGCCTGTGTTGCAGATGTGTTGGCATCCAAAACACATTCCAGATTGTCCCTGTAGTTTTTCTCTACAGGAAAAACAATTCTTGATGTGGACTAGGTTTAATGAGCCGAAAACACCTACGCCGTTGCTGTCAAAAAAAGTCTATGGCCACCATCATTGAAGATAAAACACATACTAATCAAGAGTCTCAACCGGCTAATGCCGAGCAAGATTCCCCTATAACCCTCACCCTAGAACAAATCCAAGAACTCCTTCCCCACCGCTATCCCTTTGCCCTAGTGGATCGCATCATTGACTATGTTCCTGGCAAACAGGCAGTCGGCCTAAAAAATGTCACGTTCAATGAACCCCACTTTCAAGGACACTTTCCTGGGCGTCCCATTATGCCAGGGGTGCTGATTGTGGAAGCCATGGCTCAAGTTGGTGGCATTGTGCTAACTCAAATGCCTGGTGTTAATGGCCTATGCATGTTTGCGGGCATCGACAAAGTTCGTTTTCGCCGTCCGGTTGTGCCGGGTGACCAGCTGGTCATCACAACAGAATTGCTCAGTGTACGCGGGCTAAAATTCGGCAAAATGCAAGCCAAAGCCGAGGTCGATGGTCAACTCGCGTGCGAAGGCACCCTTATGTTTTCTGTGGTTGAATAAAACGGAACCAATGCTCCCAACTGCTCTGATTCACCCTACGGCGGTCATCCATCCGAGGGCCCAAGTTCATCCCAGTGTTAAAGTGGGCCCCTACGCCGTGATTGGGGAAAAAGTTAGCGTTGGCAAGGACAGTGAAATTGGTTCCCACGTAGTGCTCGATGGTCACACCGAGATTGGTAAACGCAATCGCATCTTTACTGGGGCCGCGATTGGTCTAGAACCACAAGACCTAAAATACGATGGGTCCGAAAGCTTGGTGTCCATCGGCGATGACAACAATCTTCGCGAATATGTCACAATCAATCGCCCCACAAGGTTTGGTGAGATTACCCGTTTAGGCCATGGCAATTTGTTGATGGCCTATGCCCATGTGGCCCACAACTGTGTGATTCAAGACAATGTGATTATCGCCAATTCTGTTGCCCTGGCCGGCCACGTCCATATCGAATCCAATGTCCGCATCAGTGGTCTAGTGGGGATTCATCAATTTGTACACATTGGCCGTCACGCCATGATAGGAGGCATGAGCCGGATTGAGCGGGATGCCCCCCCCTACATGATGATAGAGGGCAATCCATCCCGGGTGCGCGGGCTCAATCAGGTGGGTCTGAAACGCTCCGGCATCGGCGATTTAGAATCGGGGCGCGTATATACGGGGCTCAAGCAAGCCTATCGCCTGCTCTATCGGTCGGGGCTGACCTTTAGCGAGGCCCTCGACAAATTAGAGTCTGTTGCCAACAACGAGTACGTGCAACATCTCCATAGGTTTTTAGTGGCGTCTCAACAGCCGGGGCGGCGAGGGGTGATTCCAGGGCGACATGTCCCGTCGCGTCACTAAGGTCCCGCCAGTTCTAGCATCTGCTTCTACCATGCAGTCTACCGATATTAGTTGGTCCCGTCCTGTGCGGGTATTTATTCACACCGGGGAAGTCTCTGGCGATTTGCAGGGCAGTTTCTTAGTGGAAGGGCTCAAACGTCAGGCATCTGAGCGTGGCCTGGCGATTGAAATTAGTGCCATGGGGGGACAGCGCATGGCCGCCGCTGGAGCCACCCTAATTGGGGATACGGTGCCCGTTAGCTCCATTGGCCTGTTTGAAGCATTGCCCCATGCGGCGGCGGCCCTCAAACTACAGCGCAGGGCTAAACAACATTTGACGGAAACCCCACCAGATGTGGTGGTGCTCATTGACTACATGGGTCCCAATGTGGGCATCGGCAAATTTATCCGTCGTCACTATCCCACCACCCCCATTGCCTATTTTATTGCTCCCCAGCTCTGGGTATGGGCCATGATGCCCGGTGATACGGACAAGATTTTGTCCATTGCCGATCGGGTTTTAGCAATTTTTCCAGGGGAAGCAAAATACTACAGAGACAGGGGGGGCCAGGTGACCTGGGTGGGGCATCCCCTGCTGGATAAGTTTGCGGACTATTCTCCAGTCGAAGCGAAACGCGACGCGCGCCAACAGTTAGCCATTGCGGCTGACGCAACGGTGATCACGCTGCTGCCTGCGTCTCGGCCCCAGGAGCTCACCTATGTAGTACCGATCATATTCACGGCAGCCCAACAGCTACAGGCCCAACTGCCGCAACTACAGTTCCTGGTGCCCCTGGCTAGGGATACGTTTCGTGAACCCCTGGAACAGGCGATGCAAGCCTACGGTCTAAAGGGACAGGTGGTCGCACAAGAGGATCAACTTCTGGCGATCGCAGCTGCGGATTTAGCCATTACCAAGTCGGGCACTGCCAATCTAGAAATTGCCCTGATGGATGTGCCCCAGGTGGTGATGTACCGCTTAAATCGGATTACGGCTTGGGTCGCAGAATTCCTACTCAAGTTCTCGGCTGACTATGTTTCACCTGTGAATTTGGTCAACATGGAGTCGATTGTGCCGGAGTTTGTACAGTGGGACGCAACTCCGGACGCCATCAGCCAAGTGGCGCTAAATCTGTTGAACGATCCGGATCAGCGGCAGAAAATGCTGGAGGGCTACAAAACAATGCGACAGCAGTTAGGCACCGTAGGTGTTTGCGATCGCACTGCAAATGAAATTCTAGATTTAGCCATCAGTAAGGCAAATAACCTTACCGAATATAGTGCCTGATTTAGGACCCGAGCAGGGTAACATGCGTCTGAGGAAGCGTAGGGGAGAAAACGCGTGAACATTACCGAATTATTTGTGAGAGGCGGCGTGGCCATGTGGCCCCTGCTAGTCCTTTCAGTGATTGCTCTCGGCACCATTATGGAACGCATCTGGTTCTGGTCTCGCATCATTACCCGTGAGCGAGAAGTTGCCGGTCGAGTATTAGAAGCCGCGCGGCGCGAATGGACCGCCGCCACAGAGATTGCCCAGCGGGCTCACCGACTACCCATGGGTCGTTTTCTCTATGCCGCCCTCAAGCTAAAAGATCAAGAGCCCGAAGTCTTTCGCTTAGCCCTAGAAACCGCCGCCAACGAAGAACTCGCCGCCATGCGTCGCGGTGACAAAGTCCTCGAACTGGTGATTGCCGTTTCTCCGATGTTGGGCCTACTGGGCACTGTCCTGGGTCTCATGAGCTCCCTTGGTTCATTAGACCTGAATGATTTAGCCATTGGTAGTGCCACCAGCGGTGCCGCTGCCGGTATTGGTCAGTCCCTTCTCACCACTGCCACCGGATTAATCATCGCCATTGTCAGTCTGATGTTTTATCGACTGTTCCAAGGCTTAGTCTTTGGTCAGGCAAAAGTCTTTCGCCAGTCAGGTAGTGAGTTAGAGCTGCTTTACCGTCAGGCTTGGTCCTTAAGCAACGGTAAACCGAGCGAACTGGGTATGTCGGTCAACTAGGATCTAAGCAATATGAAACTCGATATAGATGAAAGACAAAGCGACGGTATTGTCATTGAACTACTCCCCCTAGTTGACGTCGTTTTTTGCATTCTCACCTTCTTTATTTTGGCCGCCGTCGGTAGCCGCCAGCAAGCCATTAGCCTGGACTTACCCAATGCCAGCACCGGAGCCGCCCTACCCCCAGCCGCTCTCACCACCGGTCGCGATCGCCTTTATGTCAGCGTGGATCCCATCGGCCGCATCTATCTAGACCAGGACCCGATTCTGGAACAGAATTTGCTGGGATTGGTGGATGATTTCTACAAAGGTAATGCCCAGGGGATCGTGGTGCTCTACGCCGCCAAAGATGCACGCTACGACGATGTAGTGCGAGTGCTCGATATTTTGCGCAAAGTCGGTGGCAACCGGGTGGCACTAGCAACCCTACCGGCGGGTAGTCAAACCCCTGGCGCTGCCAGCGATAGTACCAACCCTGGAGATATTCCGGCCGAGATTCAAGACCTAATCAATGGGTCCGGGTCCGGGTCTCCCTTGCCAGGGTCCATATCCCCCCTAAATCCGTCCACGACTACGCCAATTCCCACCACCCCCGGCAGTTCCCTATCGCCGGGCAGCACCACACTGCCAACAAGCCCATCTGGCTTACCTAGCTTGCCAACAGACAGTGGGTCTCAAAACAACTAAACGATCAATTTCAACGAACTAAACCCATTAAGCCTGGAAAATCCATTAATCAATCAAGACGCACCGCTGATAACTGGGACCTACTATCAGGTTGAATTTGAGCCCTCGGAGCAAGTAAGAGCATTGCGAGCAGGCCTAGGCAACCGCGGCTTTACGAATGTTCGTATCACTAGCTATTTTAGTGGGCTCTATGTATCTCACTAGAGTCATAGATTCAGCTCTTTTCGAAGAAGCAAAAAGCAGGGTGCTTTGTGATCACACCCTGCTTTTTTTAAAGCCAAGAATGGCAAGTTTTTAGCCCTTAGCCATGGCCAGGTCCCATGCCAATGGCACCGGCATAAACCGCCTGGGCACCGAGCTCATCTTCAATGCGCAGCAGGCGATTGTACTTGGCCACCCGCTCACTACGGCACAGGGAGCCGGTCTTAATCTGCCCGGCCCGTGTCGCCACCGCCAAATCGGCGATGGTAGTGTCCTCCGTCTCACCAGAACGGTGACTAATCACGGAGGTGAGCTTATTGCGGGTGGCCAGGTCAATGGCTTCCAAGGTTTCTGTTAGGGAGCCAATCTGGTTGAGCTTGATCAAAATGGAATTACCTGCGCCTTGGTCAATCCCTTTTTGTAACCGCACAGGGTTCGTGACAAATAGGTCGTCGCCCACGAGTTGGGTGCGATCTCCAATCTTGTCAGTCAGCGCCTTCCAACTATCCCAATCTTCCTCATGGAGACCATCTTCAATGGACACAATGGGATACTGGCTGGCCAGCTTAGCTAGATAGTCAATGGTTTCCGCCGGGGAATGGGCCTTGCCATCAAAGATATACTGACCATCCTTATAAAATTCACTGGCCGCCACATCTAAGGCTAGGGAGATTTGTTCACCAGGCTTGTAGCCAGCCGACTCAATGGCTGCGATCAAAATTTCCAAGGCTTCCTGGTTAGACCCCAAGTTAGGGGCAAAACCACCTTCATCCCCAACGCCGCCGAGCAAACCTTTTTCATCCAATACTTTGCTCAGGCTAGCAAAGACCTCAGCCCCCCAGCGCAGCGCTTCTCGAAAGCTGCCGGCACCACTGGGCACAATCATAAATTCCTGAATATCCACATTGTTATTGGCATGGGCACCACCGTTAATAACATTCATTAGGGGCACCGGTAGCACATTGGCCAAGGGCCCACCAAGATAACGATAGAGCGGTAACCCCAGGGCCTGGGACGCCGCCTTAGCATTGGCCAAGGAAACGGCCAGAATCGCATTCGCCCCCAAGTTCGCCTTATTCTCCGAACCATCTAGGGCAATCATGGTGCGATCGATCACCATCTGATCTAGGGCATCTAAGCCCATCAGTTCCCGGGCGATTTTTTCATGCACATTGTCAACCGCCTTGAGCACACCTTTGCCACCGTAGCGAGCATCACCGTCACGCAGTTCATGGGCCTCAAAGGTACCGGTCGATGCCCCACTGGGAACTTGGGCTAGGCCCACAGCACCCACAGATAAATACACCTCGGCTTCAATAGTAGGGCGACCCCGAGAGTCCAAAATTTCGCGGGCACGAATTTCTTCGATTGTGGTTTCGAGTAGGTCAATCATTAATCGGTATTTCCTTGTGGATTAACTGTGAATGAACAGGCAGTAGGACTCACTGGTCATGGTGCCAATCGCCCGGGTAAACCCAACGCCATTGCACGATAAACCAGCATACGGTGCTATCCTGCATCAACGATAGGGTTACCTAGCAAAATGTAAGTAAAAGCACATCAACCTACCTACAAATTTTCCAACGCTGCTGATCCTCGGTACGATTCTAGGGGTCACATTCAAATAAACGCTCCACTTTATAGATCCCTTTATCTCCTGAAGCCACAAAGGCAATTTTTTAGGAGATCACCAGGGACCGAAAAGCAGCGTTAGGATTAATTCAAACTGAACCAAAGGAGCAAACTGCGATGCGTTTATTGCACACAATGTTGCGAGTGGGCAATTTGGAAAAATCACTTCAGTTCTATTGCGATGTATTGGGGATGACTCTCCTACGCCAAAAAGATTACCCCGGTGGCAAATTTACCCTAGCCTTTGTGGGGTATGGCGATGAAAGCGACCACACTGTTCTAGAACTGACCCACAATTGGGGGGTGGAGTCCTACGATTTGGGTGAAGGGTATGGGCACATTGCCCTCGGCGTAGACGATATTTACAAAACCTGCGAAGACATCAAATCACGGGGTGGCCAAGTCATTCGGGAGCCTGGTCCAATGAAACACGGCACCACAGTCATTGCCTTTGTTGGCGATCCCGATGGCTACAAGGTTGAATTGATTCAATTGAAAGATAAACCGGTAGCCCCACCCCAGGAGTCGGTGGCAACGGCGTAGCTTGGAATTAGGAGTTCGGAATTAGGACTTTAACTAGCGTCCGACTTCTGACTTCCGATTGCCGATTTCTGACTTCAAAACACGAGCCCCGCGAGGGCACGCCCCCAATTGATATACTGGTTAATCGTTTCCCTGCCAGAACTACTCAAACCCCATGCAGCCATCCAACCCCGACAAATTTACCGCCAAAGCATGGGATGCCATTGTTCAGGCCCAAGATGTGGCTCGACGTTTTCGTCAGCAATATCTTGAGGTTGAACATGTGATGGTGGCGCTGCTGGAGCAACAGGGATTAGCGGATACCATTTTAAATAAAACCAGCCTGAAGCCCGAACTGCTATTACAGGAGCTGGAAACCTTTGCCCAGCGACAGCCACGGGGGCGGGCCTCCGCCGATAGCAGCCTATATCTGGGTCAAAGTCTAGATCGCATGTTGGATCAGGTGGAAGCGGCTCGGCAACTGCTCCAGGATGACATTATTTCTGTGGAGCACATGCTGCTGGGGTTTGCGGAAGATGAACGCATTGGCAGACGCATCCTCAAGGGCTTTGAGCTAGATGTGTCCCATGTGCGGACAGCCATTAACCAGGTGCGCGGCAAGCAAAAGGCCACAGGACAAAACCCGGAAGATGCCTACGAAGCCTTAGAAAAGTATGGCCGTGACCTAACCGAGGAAGCTAAGCACGGCAAGCTAGACCCGGTGATTGGCCGCGATGAAGAAATTCGTCGGGTAATCCAGGTGGTATCGCGACGCACTAAAAACAATCCGGTACTGATTGGTGAACCGGGGGTGGGGAAAACTGCGATCGCAGAGGGACTGGCCCAGCGCATCGTCAATGGCGATGTGCCCGAATCGTTAAAAGATCGCCAGTTAATTTCCTTAGACATTGGTAGCCTGATTGCCGGCGCCAAGTATCGAGGAGAATTTGAGGAGCGGCTGCGCTCGGTACTCAAAGAAGTGGCCGAGTCCGATGGCCAGGTGGTGCTGTTCATTGACGAACTGCACACGGTCGTAGGTGCCGGAGGCGGCAACAGCAATGTGGATGCGGGCAACCTGCTAAAACCGATTTTAGCCAGGGGCGAACTGCGGTGTATCGGTGCCACCACCGTGGATGAATATCGCAAACACATCGAAAAAGATGCGGCCCTAGAACGACGGTTCCAACAGGTCTATATCGGTCAGCCCAGTGTGGAAAATGCCATTTCCATTTTGCGGGGTCTCAAGGAACGCTACGAGGCCCACCACGGGGTCAAAATTGTCGATTCTGCCCTGGTGGCCGCTGCCTCCCTGTCAGACCGCTACATTAGCGATCGCTTTCTACCCGACAAGGCCATCGATCTGATTGATGAAGCCGCCGCCAAACTCAAAATGGAGATCACCTCCAAGCCGGTGGAGCTAGAAACCATCGACCGACGGCTGCGACAGCTAGAAATGGAAAAACTCTCCCTACAGGGAGAAGAGTCCACCTCTCGCACCTCAAAACAGCGCCTCAGTCGAATTAAAAAAGAAATTGAAAAACTCTCGGTAAAACAGCAGCGACTAACCGCCCAATGGCAATCAGAGAAACAGGCACTCGATGCCATTACCGCCCTCAAGCAAGAAGAAGATCAGCTCCGGGTCCAAGTGGAACAAGCAGAACGGGCCTATGACCTCAACCGAGCTGCCCAGATTAAATATGGACGGTTAGAAGCCGTACAACAAGAATTAGAGATTTTAGACGGCCAGCTGCAAGAGATGCAGAACAAGGGCTCTACCCTGTTGCGCGAACAGGTAAGCGAAGCCGACATTGCCGAGATTGTTGCCAACTGGACCGGCATTCCAGTGAATCGATTAATGGAAACCGAGCGGCAAAAGTTGTTGCAACTAGAGGGCTATTTGCACCAGCGGGTGGTCGGCCAAAGCGAAGCCGTGACTGCCGTATCCGCAGCTATTCGTCGAGCCCGAGCTGGCATGAAAGATCCCGGCAGGCCCATCGGTTCGTTTTTGTTTATGGGACCAACCGGGGTGGGTAAAACTGAACTCGCCCGTGCCCTAGCCGACTGTCTGTTCGACACAGAAGAAGCCCTAGTGCGGATGGACATGTCAGAGTACATGGAAAAACATTCCGTTGCCCGTTTGATTGGTGCCCCCCCTGGATATGTGGGCTACGAAGAAGGGGGGCAGCTATCAGAGGCCGTGCGTCGCCATCCCTATTCTGTCGTACTGCTGGATGAGGTGGAAAAAGCCCACCCAGATGTATTTAATATCTTGCTGCAGGTCTTGGACGACGGTCGCATCACCGACTCCCAAGGGCGAACGGTGGATTTCCGCAACACCGTCATTGTGATGACCAGCAACATCGGCAGCGATCATATTCTGGATGTGGCTGGTGATGAGTCCCAATTTAATGAGATGCAGGAACGGGTATTGGGCGCCCTGCGGGGACATTTTCGTCCAGAGTTTCTCAATCGAGTGGATGATTTGATTATCTTCCACCCCTTAACGAAGGATGAACTCCGCTCCATCGTCACGATTCAGCTGAAGCGGTTGTATAAGCTGCTGGCAGACCAAAAGATTACCCTACATGTGTCAGAATCTGCCATCGACTATGTGGCGGACAAGGGCTACGACCCGGTGTACGGGGCACGACCGTTAAAGCGGGCAATCCAACGAGAATTGGAAAACCCCATTGCGACCAAAATTTTAGAAAATACCTTTGTGGAAGGTAGCCAGGTAGTGATTGACTACATCGAAGATCGTCTCAAGTTTCAGGTCAAAGCAGCGGAAGCCATAGATGATAAGGCCGCATAGGCAGATTATTCATACCTCTACGGGCTTCACTCCTGACCTATTTGACTCTGATGACCGGCGAACGCGGGCTATCCCCGTCCATCACCACCGATGCCCAATGGTGGCGCTGCAGCAATCTCCGATAATGGGAAAAGTCAAATTCCATGGTTTTGTGCAATGGGATAAGTTGTCTGAAGTATGCCTTGGATAGCAAAGTCCCCTACCGTGTCCCAAGCCTAGGGGAAACACAGATATCCCCTTCTATTTTTGTACTTTGGCAAATAGAAGGGGATATGGGTGATGGTTAGGGTGTTAACCGATTAGAGTATTTTCTTCGTCTTTACGTTTCGTCTTTACTTGGAGAAGAAATTGTCTTTCTTGCGCACAAAGAGATCGGTGAAGAAGGAAATAACCGTACGTTTTTCGGTTTTGATATTGGCATTCAGCGACATACCAGACCTCAAGGTGTAAGTTTCACCACGAGATTCTAAAACCTGAGATTGTAACTGAATCTCAGCAGGGAACCGATAAAACGGAAAGATTTCATCGGGGGGGAGGGCATCGTCACCAATGCGCACTAGGTGCCCGTCAACGTCGCCATATTCGCTGTAGGTAAAGGCATCAATCCGCACATCCACCTGTTTGCAACTGTCTGCGATGCCAGCTTGATCATCAGCCCGTACCGCAGCCCGACAATCGTCATTTAGCTGCACAAAGCCAATGTCTTTGTTGGGAATAAAGACGCGGGCGATGAGATTTTCCTGGGGAACAATTTCTAAAATTGGCTCGGTGGAATTAGCCGCATAACCTGGCTGGTTAGCCTTCATATTAAATACGGCACCGCTTACGGGGGCCTTTAGCTCCCGAAACTGAAGCTGCTCTTCGAGTTGGGCAATACGACTATCAATTTCCAGGCCCTGGGTTTCGTTTTGCAAAACCGTTTGCCCCAAGTTACTGTCAATGGTCGAAATGCGCTCACGATTGTTACGCATCTGACTTTCACGCGCACTCTTAAATTCAGCCTCAGATCGAGCCATTTCCTGTTTGGCCTGGCTCATCTGCGCCTCAAGGCGACGACTTTCTTCCTCAAGGTTATCGATACGTGTCTTAGCGTCATCCAGGCGGGCAACGCGGGCACTAACTTCCTGGGCTTGTTGCAGTCGGCTAAGTTCAGCAACCGCCCCCTTAGACTCAAGCCATTCCAAGCGCTCAAGAATCTCTTCGTTGGTGCTCAAATCATTTTGGGCATTGGTCAAGTTAGCCCGAGCATTCTCTAAATCTAGACGGGCTTGCTCCAAACGTCCTTCCAAATCTTTGATTTGATTTTTGTTTTGGGCCTGTCGGGTCAAAAATTCTTGGCGGGGACTGCTGGCTTCAGCGGCTTCAGTATCTGAGAGACCGGCTGTATTGCCATCTATCTGCGCTTGATAGATGCGATTACTGGCCAGCAGTTCATTTTTTTCCCGTAGGCGCTGTTCTAAATCAATGGTGCCGGAGCCCCTGCCCCCGTTGCCCTGGGCGCGGTAAAACTCGCTTTGAGTATTGAGCTGGTTGCGAATATTTTTGAGAGACGCTAATTCAGTTCTGGCGGCTTCCTGGTTGAAGGTGATGAGCACATCCCCCTTTTCGACCAGGTCTCCTTCGCGGACGTGGATTTTTTCGATCACACCGCCGCTCGGGGTTTGTACGGGCTGTACTACACCAACCGGCTCCAATTTGCCTTGGGCTGGAATGGTTTCTTCGACCTGGGCCAGAAAGGCCCATAGGATACTGATACTGGTGACGCTAAGAATGGCCCACACAATGGCCCGGGACCACAGCGGTGACTGGCGAAGAATGACAGGCTGATCAAAGGAACTAGCCTGACCTGGCGCATTATTTGGGACACCACCGTTTTGTACTTGTTGAGATGTCATGGCTAACCGTTCCCTTGTTGCTGATATAGACAGTAGTAGCGACCCTTAAGCGCTAGCAGTTCTTCGTTGGTACCATCTTCAACGATAGACCCTTGGTCCATAACTAGGATATTGTCAGCCGAGCGGAGCGCACCTAGTCGGTGGGTAATGAAGAAGACGGTGCGGCCCTTAGCCCACTTTTTCAGGTTGATGGATACCTGGGCTTCGGTGTCGTAGTCGAGGGCACTGGTGGCCTCGTCCAAGATTAGTAGACGGGGATTTTGAATAATTGTGCGGGCGATCGCAATCCTTTGACGCTGTCCCCCCGATAGGGATGACCCCCGCTCGCCAACGCGAGTGTTGTAGCCCACCGGCATCTCCATAATAAAGTCATGACAGCAGGCAATCTTGGCCGCCTGAATCACTTCTTCCGTCGTCGCTTCGGGGTTAGTCAAGGAAATATTTTCCTGAATTGACCCTTCAAACAGCAGACTATCCTGGGGCACAATACCCACCTGACGGCGCAACGAATATAGCTCTACCTTGTTGATATCGTAATTGTCAATCAAGATGCGGCCAGAGTTGGGCTCATACAGTCTGGGCAGCAGTTTCATCATGGTACTCTTACCCGAACCACTCAGACCCACGAGGCCGATGAACTGCCCTGGCTGAAATTCAGCGTTGATATTCGACAGCTGCAATGGCCCGGACGCGCCGAATCGGAAGGACAGGTTTTCATAGCGCACATGGCCTTTGATATCCGGCATGGGAATCTGGCTACGCTGCTCTTCTTCTTGCTCCTGGGGATGGTCGATGATGTCGCTCAGACGCTCTAGGGATAGGGCGGTTTCCTGGAAGTTTTGCCACAGCTGAGTCAGGCGCAGCAGGGGCTGGGTCACATAGCCAGCAATAATCCGGAAGGCGATTAATTCACCCAGGGTCAGTTCCCCGGCTAATACCAAGTAGGCACCAAACCAAAGCACCAGTAACCCCGATAGCTTATTGAGGAAGTTACTAGCAGAACTAGCGGTGGTAGAGGTGAGTACCGTCTTAAAGCCATCGCTAACGTAGCGACTGTAGCGGTCCTGCCATTTCCAGCGGGTGTTCAGCTCAATATTTTGGGCTTTAACGGTCTGAATACCCGATAGGGCTTCCACCAGGAATGACTGGGTTTTCGCATTTTGCTCCGCTTTGGCCCGCAGCTGGCGACGGACAATGGGCGAGACGAAAAACGTTAGTCCCAAAAACAGAGGAATCGTCGACAGGGATACCGCCGTTAGCTTGACGCTATAGATCAGCATCACAATGATGTAGACCACTGAAAAGACTGCGTCTAACACCACCGTCAACGCGGTACCGGTTAAAAACTGACGAATATTCTCCAGCTCGTTCACTCGGCTAGACAGTTCACCCACCGGTCGCCGGTCGAAGTATTTCAGCGGTAACCGCAGCAGGTGGTCAATGGTTTGGGAGGCCAGGGCCATGTCGATCCGATTCGTGGTATCGACAAATAGATAGGTACGCAAACTGCCCAGAATGGCCTCAAAGATGGCCACAATCACGAGGAAAATGCCCAGCACATGGAGCGTATCCACACTCTGCTGCACAATTACCCGGTCGATGATCACCTGAATCATCAACGGATTGGCCAAGCTAAAGATTTGGTAGAAGAACGAGGCAACCAAGACCTCGACTAAAATCCATTTATATTTCTGGAGGGATGGCACAAACCACGACAGACCAAACCGTTGCTGGGGTGTTTGGTTGGTCGTTTCCAGCAATAGGACTTCGCCTTCGTCCCCCCAGATTTCGGCAAAGGCCTGGGGCGAATGACGCACCAGCTCTTTGTCTTGGGGACTACCAATGACGTACTGTTTAGGGCTGGTTTCGTACAACAGGGCGTAACTATCCCGCCATTTAATCAGAGCCACTTTGGGTAACCGACCAATGGCGCTAGCCGGCACCTTGGCTAGCTGAGGCTTCAGCCCAAGCATATCGGCCACGGCCCCACAGGATGGCAAAGAGACCTGCCCCAGGCGTTCCCTCTGATTTTTCAGAACTTTACGCACCACATCTCGCTTGAAGGGCATGCCAAAATGCTTGGCCAGCATTTCGAAACAGGCCACCAAGGAGTCTAGATCTCCCCGGGCACGAATGTGGGGATAGGGCTGGTTGCTAGGTTCTGCCCCCGTATCTAAATCCATGCCCCGGGGAATATCTGGAGCAATGGGAATCTCGGGGACATCTTCCGGCTGTTTGGTATCGCCCCAGGGGTCGCCATCTAGCACTTGGGTGGCTTGTTTTTCCACCCGCTGCATCAGCGCCTGGGATGGAATCCCAACTAAACGCGCCCCTTCTTGCCCCAACACCTCGGTCGAAGCCATGGAAGGACTGAGCTGCGCCCCTTGTTCGTGAAAGGCTACGCGACCGCGACTGATAAACCACAGCTTTTGATTATCCAGGTCGCTGTACTTGAGCTGGCCCGTGGGCACTTCTTTGACAACCACGCCGGAGCCCAAAACTTCTTCGGTCAGCTCGGCGATGTTCCCCACATTGTGGGCCTGTTTTTCAAAGTAGCTACTGAGCAGCTCAAATAGCTCGGCTAGGTAGCATTGGCTCTGAACAGTGGCGGCAAATTGGGCATGGGCATTGATGAGCTGACTGATGGCCATAACCGGAATGGCCACTGCAACGATCTCGGTGGATGCGATCGCGCTTTCGCAGGGCACCCCTCGAGCGGGGCTCGCCAGTCCCAAAATATCGCCGGGGCCCAGCAGCTTTAGAGTAATAGGACTTTTAGTGTAGGGATCGTATCCCAATAAGCGAGCTTGGCCCTCGCGAATTAACACCACCTGGTGGGGCATCGTTTCACGCCGAAGGATCGGCTGTCCCATGCGATAGCGCAGCATTTGACTTTGTTCAGCCAATGTCTGCAGCACATCCGGCGGTAGATTTTGGAAGGGGGCTACATCCCGTAAATATTGATGTATAGGATTTAACGTATAAGTCATAAACTATGAGCGTGAACGGGTCACGCATAAACAGCTGATGTCTCAGGGCAAAAGGGGCTGCACAGCAGTAACCTGCGTTGTTTCTCGAAGCCATGTCGTAAACATTTCATCGATCAACCGCTGACGCATGGTCTCGTCAAACTGTGCCGGCACAAACTTTTCCAGCCGCGTAATCACGTACCATTCGCCAATGGGAGTGGGGGACCACAACTGCCCCGGCTGACTGACTGAAAGCATCCGTCCAATCATCGGGTGGGGAACACTTAACTCCACCGGGCCAATTAAGCCACCGGTTTGAGCTTCTTGGCCTTCGGAATAGTGGCGTGCCAGATCTGTAAAAGATTCTCCATCATCATTTAATCGGAAGTAAAGTTCCTGGGCCAAACTTGGGTCTTTAGTCCTAATCAGGGAGTAGAGCACTCGGTCCAGCTTAACCTTACGCTCCAAAAAATAGGATTCCACCTGGTTACCCCAAGTGTCTTCCTTAAACTTGGCAATTTTGGCCTGCCGCAGAGCAGTCATATACATTTGCTCTTGGGTGAACTTATTCTGCGTTTGCCATGCCTGTTGCTGCTCTTCGGTCACCAAATTGCGCTGGCGACAAAAGGTTTGATAGGCCTCTTCAGGATCACAGGCCACCGAATCAATGGCATTATCCAAAACGACTTCTTGCACCAACCGGGGCAAAAGCTGATGCTGTTGTAACTGATCCAGTAGCATCCGAATATCTAGCTCTGAATCGCCAATTTTTAAGACAGCTGCCATATCTCAAACCCTGATGGAATAAGCATTTAAAGGTATAAAAATAATATCTAGAATACAATTTGGGCAAATTTGGGCAACTAAAAACCTAATTAAGCCTGCCCTGGACTTACTTAGAAAAACCCATATTTCAACGAAAAGTTCATATGGTCTTTTTTCTATAACCCTTGAATAATCATACAGATTGATCTTCGAAACAGAGGCTCAATCCACCTGTTTTCCTTGATTGCCATACATTTTCTTACTTCTCTACATTTTCCTACACCTATCTCCTAACTTTTCCCTATGGTCATCGCCAACCGACGGAGCCAGCCTGTCGTCTTAAAACTGCACATACGCCAACCTCCCAGGGGCAATTCCCACCATGCAATGAACATGGCGACCAAAGTTAACTAATTCTTCACAAACTAGGTTGAGAGTCCGGTTGTTTTTCCGTACATCTGAACCCAGGCCTAGAAACGCTCACTGTGATGCGGCCTTGAAGTTTCTATGGCCGAAATTAATCTAACGTTTACAAAATATTGCCCTGCAGGTTGTTTCTCCGTACATCTGAATCCAGGCCTAGAAACGCTCACTGTGATGCGGCTTTGAAGTTTCTATGGCCGAAATTAATCTAACGTTTACAAAATATTGCCCTGCAGGTTGTTTTTCCGTACATCTGAACCCAGGCCTAGAAACGCTCACTATGATGCGGCTTTGAAGTTTCTATGGCCGAAATTAATCTAACGTTTACAAAATATTGCCCTGCAATCTGAATCCGCCAAGCAAGGAATAAACCTGCTGCATAAATAAGGCTGACCGACAGTGAATTTTTATAACGGCACTGGGAATACTCTGAAAAAATGTGCGCTATTACAGGCCCTCGATTGTTCATTAGAACTGGTCATACCTGGGGGCAGGCTACCCCTCTTTTCAGAGTTATCTAGATTTAGTTGTACTTAATCGGGTTTTAACCAGCCTTTCATCTAATTAGGACGAATCAGTCCTTAAATAATGTTATGCAAAAGTCTTCAAGTAGCGTTCCTCTGATTATTACTCTGGTCGGGTTAGGGCTCATTGCTAGCGTTTTTGGATTTATCACATTCTTAGCAAGCGGTGGGTCAGAACCAGCCTTACAATCCAATAAAAATTCGAGTTCAACGCAAGATAATAGCCGCAATAACAGTGCGGTCAACGCACCAGCAGATGCGCCAAAAGACAACGGCAACGCCATAGCGGCCGTGCAAGAGGTGCCTAAGGGCCTGTTCAACTATGGTGGGAGCACCACCTGGGTACCGATACATGAGCCAGCGAATGCAGTGATTGCTGCTGCATTTCCGGACTTTCAACTGCGATATACCTTGCCCACTAGCGATCCCCCGGGTTCGGGGACCGGCATTAAGATGCTGTTGGATGGTCAGCTGTCGTTTTCAGAATCCTCCCGGCCCCTCAAGGGCAATGAATATGATGCGGCCCAACAGCGAGGTTTCGCATTGGAACAAATACCAGCGGCCATTGATGGCATTGCCCTGGCCGTAAACCCAGAGCTGGGAATGGACGGTTTGAGTATTGAGCAAATCCAGGCAATTTACAGAGGCGAAATTGGCAACTGGTCGGAGCTGGGAGGCCCTGATATACCGCTGACGGCCTATAGCCGGACGGCGGCGGCGGCGGGTACATCTGAATATTTTCTAGAATCCATTGTGGATGCGGAGGCCTTTGGAGAAAACGTAGTCTTTGTGGGCGATACGACGACCGGCGTCAAGGAAGTCGCCAATGATCCAGGGGGCATTTACTACGCTTCGGCCCCTGAAATTGTGAACCAATGTGCCATCTATGCCATTCCTGTTTCTAGTCGAGAACAGCCCGAAAACTTTGTAAATCCTTTCGACAATATTTGGAGAACAGGGCAAAACTGCTTTAATCAAAAGAATACTGTTAATAAAGAAGGATTTCGGTCTGGGGACTATGCCCTAACTCGACGCCTATTTGTGATTGTCAAAGCCGATGGAGCCATTGACGAAACCGCTGGACGAGCCTATGCCGATATTTTGCTTTCTCCTGAGGGACAAGCCGTCATAGAAGACACGGGGTTTGTGGGTATCCGTTAGGGCTGTTCCGGCTTACACTTTTAGCCATGGAGAGAACGTGATATAGGCTAACGGATGCAGCGGATTACCATTGACCCAGATCAACTGGGATCATCAGACACCCTACAACTAACCCGCGAACAAACCCATTATTTGCAGCGGGTGTTACGCCTCAAGTCGGGGGATCTGTTTATTGCCCAGGATGGGGCAGGCCATCAATGGCGCAGCCAGCTGATGGAGGTATCGGGGCAAGCCAAAATTCTCTCTGACCTGGCCCCAAAGCCACCACCTGCAAGTCTGGAGCTGGTGGCGGCCCTGCCCAAGGCTGGGTTTGATGATGTTGTTCGTCAAGCAACAGAGCTGGGGGTGACGGCAATCTATCCTATTCTCAGCACCCGTACCCTACTCAAGCCGAGCCCTAAAAAAATAATGCGTTGGCAGCGCATTGCCCAGGAGGCATCTGAGCAATGCGAACGGGGCCATGTGCCTCAAATTTTTGCCCCTGAAAGTTTTGAACATTGGATTAACAATGTTCCTAACAATTCGGGGAACTTTTTTTGCGTTGCTCGCGTCAATGCACCTACATTGTTAACACGTGTACAATCGCTTCTGGTCGATTCGCCTCAGCAATCGCTTCGCGTTGTGGTTGGTCCAGAAGGGGGCTGGACAAATAGGGAAATTACGGTTGCGATCGCTCATGGCTATCAGCAGACCTCACTTGGGTCAGGAATATTACGTGCAACAACAGCTTCATTAACAGCTTTGGCGATTGTCTCATCAGCCAGAGAACAGTTGATTTAAGTCCACTTCGCGTGTTTGTTCGGATGGCCAGAAAAATCAGCTTTAATTACATTAAAGGAATTATAAAGGTGCGTTTGACTTTACTAGCCTTTTAATGTAGCTCAAGGGTTTAGCATTTATTAATCGATTACTATGCACGATTCCAGCTAAAACTAATACACACCTTCAAGACTGAAATCTGAACTTAACGCAAGCAGAGAAAAATTGTTAACGCATCTGCTAAATAAAGATTTTTATAAAAATGCAATTGATGTTAACAAATCTCGCGTATTTGTTCGGATGGCCAGCTGATTTAACTTTAGTTAATTTAAAAAAAGTTCAAATCACATGGGTTAGTATGTTTCATCCTACCTATGTGCCTTGGATATGGGGTTTAGTGTTTCATTAATCTATCATCATGCAAAGTTCAGCCAATAAAGATCACGTATTTTCAGGGTTTCACGCATTATCTGAACCAATTCGCATTCAAGTTTTAGAGCTTTTGCGCGAAGGAGAGTTTTGTGTAGGCGACATGTGTGAGCGCCTTAGCATTGCTCAGTCAAAACTGTCTTTCCACCTAAAAACACTTAAGCAAGCCGGTCTTGTCACAGCGCGACAGCAAGGACGCTGGATGTACTATAGTATTAATCCCGATCAGCTTAATGTATTGGAAACCTATCTTTCCAGCTATTAGCTGCCTAAACCGAGTGCTGCTGACGACAACAAACAAAAGCAGTAATCGTCGTTTTGGTAACGAATAGCTCAGTTTGAATATCTCAAAAAACACGGTGTACTGTTTTGTTTTAGACAGTACACCGTGTTTTTTAAGGTCTGGCTTCCACTAAATTCGACGTTTTTAAGGGTTAAACCACCGTGGAGAGTCTGTTCTTGGCAAATATTGTTATCTTTGCCATGGTTAATCCCCTAGGGGGCTTGAATTTGCCGGTGAACACGGTCCAATAGAACATCAACCTGGGAGATATCTGCCCTGGTGAAACTATGGGCCGCCATGCGATCATAAATAAAGGCGGCATCAACGGGTTCGGCTTCGATGGCTTGCAGGACCATGGCCACGGTTTCTGGGGTAACGGGCAGGGGGGTAGCCGTTTGGGCATAGTAGGCATCGGCAACTTTGGCAACGGCAACTGCGATCGCACGCTGACGGGGCGTATAGTCAGCCCACAGAGAAGACTTGACAATGCCGGGGGAGGCCTGAACCGACCCCGGCTGGCTCAACACCGTAGGACTGGCCTCCGCTGGGGCCAGACACCCCATCACCACCACTATGCCTAAAAGAATATGTTTCATGCCGTTGTAGCTCATTTGCAGCGATAGCCATAGCTTAAGCGAGGCACCTTTCCAAAGGGATGCCCCTTAGTGTCTTGTGTCAGACACAAAAATGCCATGGCAAAATCAACGGCCCCCTAGCCCACTCAAAACGAACCGTGGCGCAAAACGCTAACAGTCTTGACCCATGACCAAGCGGCCATCATGGGTATGATAGATACCCGTAGGTTCAAGCACAGACTCCGGGGCGGCGAAAACGTTTTATTGGCATCAGTGGATCACATTAGGAACATTCCTGGCTCATAATCAGACGACCATCGGCCAGCTGAAAAATACCTGCGGGCTCTTGAATACTATCATTTGACTGAGATCCAACCGATGGAGGCATGATCTCCACCCCACCGGTGGAGTAGGCACTGCCAAAACGCCCCGTTGGAGCTTCAGCCAGATCACTACTCCCCGTTAACGTTAAAGCACCGTCTGCTTGGGCCGATGCCACACAGGAGGTGGCGATGAGAGTATCGGTATTAACAAACAGAGTGGGTAAATCTGTCAGGTTGTTTTGAATAAAGCCCGTATCCAGGGTGGTTAAGTTAACGGCACCGCTAATTCCTTGTTCAGAGCTAGCGGTGATATCGCTAAGGGGGGTGGGCCGGGGTCGTGATTCGATGCCAAAGATGCCCTGGGCCGTAATATTGACCTGACCACCAGATCCGGTAAAGGCATTGGCAGTAATGTCGCTATCTTCGGTGGGAATAGCAACAATCAGGGGGGCAACAATGTTTATATTCCCGCCATTGCCCCCTGAGGCAGCTGTGCCCCCGGTAGCCGTAATCTGACTGTTGGTGCGGAGCAACAAAATGTCGTCTAGGGTAAGGGAGATATTGCCGCCATCTACGGCATCGGACTCCGCATTGATCAGGCTGGCATTGACCAGTTCTAAACGGTTGGTGATGACATCTATGTTGCCGGCCTGGTTGTTAGACCGAGAAATAACTGAGAGTTCTCCATTGTCGAGGCGCACCTGTTCTGCGGCCCTAATGCGAATATCGCCCGCATCGCCCGCACCAGCGGTACCCGTATTTAATTCGGCACCATTGGAAATGGTCAATGTATTGGCCATAACTTCAATATCACCGCCATCACCGATGGCATTTTCCCTGACCGTGCTGAAAACGGCACTGGGCTCTGTTTGGTCTGCACTGGTGCCATCAAAAATTGCCTGATCTTGTATCTCGAGGCGAATATTACCCGCATTTCCCTGGCCAAAGGTACTAGTGGCTAATTGCGCTCCATTGGTGACGGTCAGACTGTTCGTGACAACTTTTACCTCACCACCATTGCCCGTGGCGTCCATGCCCACGGAACTAGTGATGGAACTCGAACCAGAACTAGCAATGTCTGTGCCATCAAAGAAGACATTCCCCTGGAACTCAAAAACAGCGTCGTCGGTGCCGCCGTCCAGCACAACACTCTCTTGGGCATTAATTGAAACATCCCCGGCATTGCCTAGGCCCAACGTGCCAGCGCCAATACCTCCACCATTGCGCAGGGAAAGAGAATTAGCAACAACAGTAATATTGCCCCCGGTGCCAATGGCCTCTGGACCCACTGCACTAATGATCCCATTGGGGTTATCGATGCCATCCACTGAAATATTACCTTCAATGTTTAGGATAATATCCCCGGCGTCTCCTGTTGCCAATGCCCCCGAAGATATAGATGCTGTTTTACCCAACAGATTGAGATTGCCAGCATTAATTTCAATATTGCCGCTGTCGCCCCCAGCTTCTGAGAACGATGAGGTTAAGATCACTGCACGTTGATCGCTCTTACCATCGATCACGACGTCATCTCGGATGTTGAGAATTAAGTTACCAGCATCGCCTACCCCAAATGATGTAGCCCCTAGGTTAGCGCCATTAACTAGTTCTAAAGCGCCACCAGCGATGGTGATATTGCCGCTATTACCCACGCCTGTTGCTTGAACAGCACTAATTAACAAGCTTAGTGTTTCATCCGTTTTCGTCCCACCTATGGTTACTTTTTCAGTTGCATTGATATTGATATCGCCTGTATTCCCTGTACCGGCATTACTCGACACAATCGATGCGCCATTAACTACTTGCAGGGTACCGGTTGAAATCGTAATGTTGCCGCTATTGCCAATGGCACCGGGGCTAATTGTATTGATCAGAGAAGGGGCACCGGGGCTATCGCTAAGGCCATCTAGCACCACGGTGTTTCTAGAATCGATGAGAATATCGCCAGCATTACCTTGGCCAAAGACAATGGAGCCCAGCTGACTCGTCCCCAATAGGACAAGGTCGTTTGTTGTGATGTTAATGTCTCCTACTTGTTCACTTGTCGTGGCCACCAGCGCAGTAACAATAGCAGAGGCAATGGATGCATTAGACAGCGTTAGGTTGTCGGCATATATGGCAAAGTTTTCATTGCCGGTTGTTGTGATACTCGCGATCGCACTATTATTCAGGTCAATATCTGCTTTATCTACGGTAGAAGGTATCGCCAGGGCATAGGTGTCGGGGGAGAAACCGACTTGGCCACTGGTTGCGATCGCGCCAATTTCTGTGCGGGTCCCAAATACGGTTAACTGCGCATCCTCAAAGAGAACATTCCCCCCAAGCAAAACAAGAGATTCACCGGCTGGCACCTGCAGCCCCGAGTTAGGGCTGCCTAGGGGCGCTAGGGTACGGGCCCGATTAACAATGTCCCCGGTTGGCTGGGTGCCCCTAAACAAAAAAGCCGATGGATTAACCGTCAGCAGCTGCTCTGAACCTGGGATAAGGGCGCTGAAGGTGCCACCATCTCCAAATTCAACCGCGTCTGCCGTGGTGGCAATAAACGAACCTTGCAAATTGAGGCTGGCCCTAGGGCCAAACACTATGCCGCTGGGGTTGAGCAAAAATAAATCGGCATCTGAACCAAACGTGCCCAATAAGCCATTAATTTCGGACGGGCTGCCCCCGGTTACGCGGCTAAAGATATTAGCAATGTCGGGGACGCTAATAAAAAAGACGGTTTCGCTAGGGTCAATGTTAAAGGACTCAAAACTATGGAATAGATTTTGCCCCGCCGTGGTGCCACCGTCTATTAGGAACAGGTTAGGTATGGCAGAGTTGACTTGGGTACCCACTGTGGTATCTGGAATGGGGGCCGCAGCGACAGAACTATTTCGAAAAAAAATTGCGGCTGGCAATAGTGCCAAGGCCAAACTTAGCCATAGCAAAGAGGTATAACATTTTTTCATTGGGGGCAAATGCAGTGACATCAAGAACATTCCTGACCCATAACCCACCGACCGTCGGTCAGTTGGTAAATGCCAGAAGGTTCTTGAATCCTATCATTTGGCTGCTTTAGCCCAGATTTTTCAGAACAAGCTAACGTTCTCTCAAAGCAGATAATAACCGGGACATGGCCAGAGCCCTATGGGAATACCCCATAAATGCAGACTCACTTCACTATACGGCTAGTGCAGCGTCAACGCTAAAAATTGGGATTCTGCCTTGATGAAGAGTAAAGGGTAAAGAGTCACGCTTCATCTCGTTTACCCTTTACTTTTTACTGACCTTATCCTAAATCTTACGCTGGACAGACCACTAGCTGGGGTTTGGGCTAGAAAATTAGCGTTGCGGCATCTCGCCCTAAACCACTGTTTCGATCAGGGCCTCGACCCGCTCTTTGACTTCATCGCGCACTCGGGGAAAAATCTCGGGTTGCTCGGCGGGATCGTCTAGCTGCCAATCGTCAAAATAGTCCCGCTCTAACCACTCGGGGGGGAGGCTCACACCGCAGCCGCACATAGAGATGACCACATCAAAGTCTTCTGGCTTAAATTCGCTGAGGGCATTGGAGGTTTGGTGGGTGATGTCAATGGCAATGTCCTTCATGGTTGCGATCGCTTCTGGACGCACCTGGCTAGCTTCCAAACCAGAGCTAGTCACCTTAATTTTGCCAGCCCCTAAAATTCTTGCAAAGCCTTCCGCCATCTGAGAACGAGACGAATTTTTCTTACACACAAACATGACACACTTCATAGGCGTCTCCATTGAAATCGTTCATCCATCTAACTCGATGAATACATCCTGCCAGCCTCCCCTGAGAAGAGTCTGAGGGGAAGATTAGCGTGGAACTTGGAATGATATAGCAATCCAGCAAGATCCATCCATATCATCAGCAAGTACGCCATTTTTCCCCGCTTACCCAAGGGAACCGCTATCATTTCAAATAGATTCAAACTAGCGCCATGACAACGACCACCCAGAGTCCTGTACTGTCACTCTTCCAGGCATTTGCTGACCCCTACCGCGTGCAGGTGGTGGAGCTATTGCGCGACCAGGAACTCTGCGCCTGTGACATCGCACAGCATTTGGGCATCAGCGCATCGAAGCTGTCCTTTCATCTAAAAACCCTAAAAGAAGCAGGCATTGTCCAGGGTCGGCAGGAAGGCCGCTGGATTTACTATCGTCTGAACCTGCAACAGTTCCTTGTGCTAGAGCAATATTTCTCAGAATTTCGCCGCAACAGCCCAGTTTTACCCGCCCGTAACTGCCCAGACTAATAGCCCTGGCTCCTTTTTCGTAATTGATGGGGCTGTGGTGGGCCCCACACTGTCCGACGCCCATACTTGAAATAATTTTGAAACGTTTTCGCCAAACGTCGTCTACACGACTTGACAGTTCAAGCTGAATTGAAATAATAAAACTGTCGGTACATTCCCCTTGGGATTTCTATGGCGAAAGTTGCGATTAACGGCTTCGGTAGAATTGGACGCCTGGTGCTAAGGGCTAGCTGGGGCTGGCCAGACCTAGAGTTTGTCCACATCAACGAAATTAAAGGGGGCAGTGTGGCCGCCGCCCACCTGCTGAAGTTTGATTCGGTCCATGGGCGCTGGCGGCCAGAGGTGGAAGCCACCACGGCAGACGAACTATTGATAGACGGCAAGCCCGTTAGCTTTAGCGCATATGCCAGCCCCGGTGACGTGCCGTGGGAAGACTTGGGGGTGGATATGGTGCTGGAATGTTCTGGCCAGTTTCGGACCCCCGAACTGCTGGATCCCTATTTTCAGCGGGGGGTGAAAAAGGTGATTGTGGCCGCGCCGGTAAAGCAGGGAGCGCTAAACATCGTTTATGGCATTAACGACCACCTTTATAAGCCCGATGAGCACCATTTGCTCACGGCGGCTTCCTGCACCACCAACTGCCTAGCGCCGGTGGTCAAAGTAATGCAAGAAGGTCTAGGCATTAGGCACGGGGTGATTACCACCATCCACGACCAAACCAACACCCAAACCATTGTGGATACCCCCCACAAAGATCTACGCCGGGCACGGGCCACGGGCATGTCGTTGATTCCCACCACCACGGGCTCGGCAACGGCCATCAGCATGATCTATCCCGAACTCGAAGGTAAGCTCAACGGGTTGGCGGTGCGGGTGCCGCTGTTGAACGCCTCCCTAACGGACTGTGTCTTTGAGGTGGAGCGCCCCACCACCAAAGCTGAGGTAAACGAGCTATTTAAGACAGCGTCTGAGGGTGAGTTATCAGGCATTTTGGGCTACGAAGAGCGACCTTTAGTGTCCATCGACTACAAAGACGACCCCCGGTCTTCCACTATTGATGCGCCATCCACCATGGTGAACGATGGCACCCAGGTAAAAGTATTGGCCTGGTATGACAACGAATGGGGCTATTCCTGCCGCATGGCCGAGCTGGCCCGCAAGGTGGCCCAAGGGGGGAATTAAGAAGTCGGAATTAGGAATTAGGAAGTTGGAAAAAAGCGACTTCCTAATTCACCATGCCTAATTCTTTTCTAAACAACGTAACCGGATGTTCTACTGCCATGGATGCTTCTTCCACAATTGACCGAACTGGTATTCGCAACTATGCCATTGTGACCGCCGCCTATTGGGGCTTCACCATTACCGATGGGGCGCTGCGGATGCTGGTGTTGCTTTATTTTCATACCCTGGGCTATACGCC
The DNA here is from genome assembly GCF_018739865.1 of Leptothoe kymatousa TAU-MAC 1615. Classification (GTDB taxonomy): domain Bacteria; phylum Cyanobacteriota; class Cyanobacteriia; order Phormidesmidales; family Phormidesmidaceae; genus Leptothoe; species Leptothoe kymatousa. The sequence continues at coordinate 164,467 of NZ_JADOER010000009.1, forward strand.
GCTGGAAGTGGCAATGTTGTTTTTGTTCTATGAAATTTTTGGCATTGTTACGAACCTATTTGGCGGCTGGATTGGTTCTCGCTTTGGGGTAAAGCTGACGCTCTACAGCGGCATTGCCCTACAAATTGTAGCGCTGCTATTGCTGACACCGGTGAATGACGCCTGGCCCCTGGCCTTGGCCGTTCCCTATGTGATGGTGGCCCAGGCCCTTTCTGGAGTGGCAAAAGATCTCACCAAGATGAGTTCGAAAAGCGCTATTCGGTTGGTAATTCCGCAGAACGCGCAGTCGTCGCTGTTTAAGTGGGTGGCCATTCTCACTGGGTCTAAGAATGCGCTGAAGGGGGTGGGGTTCTTTCTGGGTGGACTGCTGCTGGCCACCTTTGGCTATGTTAATGCCCTGGTGATTATGGCGGTGGGGCTGATGGGGGTGCTGGTGTCGGGGCTGTGGTTGCCCGCCGGCATGGGCAAGGTGAAAGCCAAGGTGAAATTTAGCCAGCTATTTTCTAAAACAAGAGAGATTAATAGTCTCTCGGCGGCTCGGTTCTTTTTGTTCGGGGCCCGAGATGTTTGGTTTGTGGTAGGCCTGCCGGTTTTTCTCCATAGCGTCTTGAACTGGTCCTTTGAGCAGGTGGGGGGATTTTTGGCCATTTGGGTGATTGGCTATGGCCTGGTGCAATCGTTGGCACCAACGTTGCTGCGTCGGTTTGGGGCGGGCGGCCCGCCCCAGGCTAGCACCATTCGGTTTTGGACCGGGCTGCTGACGGCGATTCCGGCGACTATTGCGATCGCACTCCAGCTCGGTCGTCCCCCAGGGCAAACCATTGTTCTAGGGCTAATGGTGTTTGGCATTGTCTTTGCCTTTAACTCATCGGTGCATTCTTACCTGGTGTTGGCCTACACCGAAGCTGACAAAGTTGCCCTCAATGTGGGTTTTTACTACATGGCCAACTCCGGGGGGCGCCTAGCGGGAACGGTGCTGTCTGGGCTGATCTTTCAAACCTACGGTCTGGTAGGATGCCTGTGGGTATCGGCGGTGTTTGTGCTGCTGGCGGAGCTAATTACGCTCAAGCTGCCTAATCCCAAGGCTTCTAAGGAACTGGTTCACTAAGTACAAACAGCAAAACCCATAGCTTGAAAAATATATCGCCTGCTAATTTTTATAATTTAGCGGGCGATATTTAAATTTTTCACAAATTGGTAACAAATTGGCGAACCCTATCGTCTAACTTTATGTCTGTTCCCACGTTCGTTCGTTAATTTAAAGCTCTTATGAAATTCTGCTATAAATTCACTCAATATTTTCTATTTTCCATATTTTTAACTGTTGTGGCGTCTCCACCGGCTATGGCCTATGTGGGTCCGGGGGCAGGGTTAGTCTCCATTGCGGCGTTCATTGCCTTTGCGGTGGCAATTGTTGCCGCCCTATTCGGTTTTCTATGGTTCCCGATCAAACGACTGCTCAGTAAACAGAACACTGTTGCCAGCACCGAAGAGCCCCTATGCGAAACTGAGGAAGGCTAACCGTGGTAGAGTGGACACTTTCTATTCTGCTGATTGTTATATTTGCTTTTCTTTTAAAGAGTTTTCAGCTAGATAAGACGGGGGGAATGGTTATTGAAACCGCCTTAAATTCCCTCGAAGTTCTATCATCGCCCCAATTGAGTGATAGACAAAAAGAAGTTGGTCTACAAAAGAATTCCCTCAAGCTATTTGGACTGTTTTTCAAGCTAGTCTTTGGCGCTATCGTTGCGTTAGCTTTGCCGTTAGGATGTTTGTGGATAGCTGACAAGTCTCGGTTGATAGCATTAGATACTGTTTTAGCCCTCACCGTATCGCCTCACTTTTTGGTTGTTAGCACCCTGATGTTTGGCGGCTGGTGGTTTTTCAACCAACGGCGCCAGCCCCCAGAGACTGACAGCAGTTATTCTCCATTGGATCAGGCCCTGCATAGAATGTCTTTCAAAACCTACGCCACGCAAGTGTCCGTAGCCAGGTTAGAAGACAAACTATTTGCTAAAACATTAGCGCCCCTGCGACCAAAACCTGTTTTTATTACCGCCTTGCCTAGGGCAGGCACCACATTGCTGCTTGAATGCCTGGCCGATAATCGGGAGTTTGCCGCCCACTGTTATCGGGACATGCCGTTTGTGTTAATTCCCTGCCTGTGGAACAGATATTCTAGAATGTTCCAGCAGAGAGTTGAGGCCCAGGAACGTGCCCACGGCGACGGCATGCACATTAGCCCAGATAGCCCTGAAGCATTGGAAGAAGTGATTTGGACAGCCTTCTGGGGCAAACACTATCAAGCCGATCGCATCATTCCTTGGGATATTGAACAAAATAAACAGTTTAATGACTTCTTCCGCTCCCATATGCGTAAGATTATTTTTTTACGTCGCCATAAACTTGCTAATACGGCACGTTACATATCCAAAAACAATGCCAATATCGCCCGTATACATACCCTGAGACATCTCTTTCCAGATGCAATTATCTTAATTCCCTTTCGTAATCCCATCCACCATGCGGCGTCTATGCTGCAACAGCATAGAAATTTTCTGAATATCCATAAAACAGACGCCTTCGCCTCAGAATATATGAAAGCCATAGGGCACTATGACTTTGGTGAAAATCTATGCCCCATAGACTTTGATGGATGGCTCGATCAGCGGATATCCACAGATACTGAATCCATAACTTTTTGGTTGGAATACTGGGTCGCGAGCTATGGGCACCTACTTAGGGAAAACTCTAAGGTAGCCCATTTCTTTAATTATGATGCGCTGTGCCAGGACCCCGAGCATGGTCTCCTGGCTTTGGGCAAAATTGTAGACAGTAATGCCCCTGACACATTAGCCCAAAAGGTAAGTGTTATCGGTAGTCCAAGACCTAAAAAGTTAGACACCTCTTTGATTCCTGAGGCCCTTCTGCAGAAGGCAAATACAATTTATCAATCCTTACAGGACGTTGCATACAATTAGCTGGGCTTTGGGCCAGACGATAGTCCTACCTAGTGGTCTTTCAAGACTAAGATTTAGGATTGGGGCCATTAAAGAGTGCAGCGTTACCCTTGCCCCTTGACTCTTTATCTTTAAACAATCCGAACTTTTAACGTTGATGCTGCACTAGCAGTTTGCTGGAAAAATTATAAGGAATGAACTAATGACAGTAAACAGTAAAATTGATTTTCATAAATTAAGCTTAGGCAGTTTTATTACATCCTGTACGTTTATTGTCTTTTTAGCCGGTTATATCATTCGTGATGAAGAGGTTTTTCCTTATAAATATTTTGTGACCGCCAAGGAAGGTTTTGGGCACGTTTCCAAACAATTTTCAGGTGAATTACCCCCTCACTATCACTATTTAGACCAATCGTTCCCAGAGGTTACGGCGCCTAACCCTTACCCAGGATTGAATTTAGTCACAAAGCTAGCCACTGATGATCTGATTGTTGCAGACATCATGGATGCCCAAGGCAATACCCTGCACAGGTGGGAGCTGGATTGGTTTGATATTTGGCCCGATGCCGATCACCTGCACCCGGAAAGAGCACCCAAGCAGAGACCGGGGACCACTATCCATGGCGCCGTGGTGATGGATAACGGCGACCTGGTTTTCAACTATGAATATATGGGTCTTGTGCGTGTAGACCTGGATGGCAAGGTCGTTTGGCGTTTACCCTATGAAACCCACCATTCTGTGCATTTGCATGATGATGGCAATCTATGGGTCAGTGGGATGAAATTCCAAACAGAAAAGAATGAATTTATCCCCCACATAATCCCACCTTTTTGGGAAGACACGATTTTAAAGGTGTCGCCGGAGGGAGAGATTTTAAAGGAATGGAATGTTCCTGAGCTGCTTAGAAAAAATGGGTACGCAGGACTTTTACATTTAAGGTCGATCCCCAGCTATGAGACAGAGGTTTACAATTTGGACCCCACCCATTTGAATGATGTGGAAACATTCCCCTCTGATATGAAAGCAGGTGTCTTTAATCCGGGGGATGTGCTGATTTCTCTGCGCAATATCAACGCGGTGATGGTTTTTAATGAAGACACTGATGAAATTAAGTCTATGATCATCGGTGAATTTATCAATCAGCACGATCCAGACTTTATCGATGGCAATACTATTTCGGTATTTGATAACAACCAAGGGGATGATCTAAACGCAGAAAATTTCAAAAGTCGGATTTTGAAATTTTCCTTCAAAGACAATATTGCCAATACTAAAGAGGTTTTCTTTGAGGGCAGTGGGAAGAACCCCTTCTATACACAAATCCAGGGCAAAAACCAATGGTTGCCCAATGGTAATTTATTGATTACTGACTCCCTATCCGGGCGAGGCTTTGAGCTTAATCCGCAGGGTGAAATGGTTTGGCAGTATTTTAATTATCTGGATGACGAGAAGAAACTGGTTGGCAGGGTGACTGAGGTACAGCGGCTTTCTGAAAAATATGAAAAGATCTTTAGCAAAGACTGAAACTAAGCATCAGGAAAACCCATCCTCGGTCGCTAGGTAGCCACAATGGTTGAACCATCGGCTAGTTGCCCCTCTCCCCTAATCCGTTTCACCTGGGCATGACGGCGGGCCGCTCGTTGACACAGCCTGGGGAGGGATTGTTTGGCTGGACGCCTGCTGATGTAAACAGCCCGGATGGCAGTCGGCAGTGCACAGTCGGGAGTTAGGTAAAGAAAATCGGCCACGATGCCGGGTGCGGTTTTTTCTTTTTGATCGTCGATTTTGGCGGCTTCGGCTGGGTATTGAGCGACTCATTTCCAGGATTCTTCAAAGGACAACAGTTTTTTTGTGGCTAGGAGAAAAGGAGCATGGACGCCCCATGGGTACGGGACGGGTCCGCGAGGAAATCATTGCAGGCAATGCTGCGATCGCACCCCGCCCTCAACTTATGGCAACGCTGCACCAGGTCCTCCATTTGAGTTCAGCCTTGCTCAAGGTTCCCAAATGTGGTTTTAAGCTATAACAAGCTACAGGGTTTCCATAGGGCAGTTGTAACTAAGGATCTGTTAAGAAACTACTTCACGGTTTAGTCCCGAAAGGCTGGTTCAGTCACAATTCAAATGGAAAAGACCATGATTTTATTTTTTAACAAGCCCTAATCTAAGTCTGTTGCTAGTTCGTACTCTTTGAGTAAAGTATCAAAATAGGCGCGATCGCTAGGACAGGCTTCTGGGTCAGCCGCAAACTCTTTACAACACTGGGGATTACAAAATCCAACGGTATTACCCCGATAGGTGGTCAGGGAATCTTCGCGCACATCTTTGCCAGAACGGGGACAAAATTTGTTAATAGGTTTGCTGTTCATGGACCGGCATCCTAAAATTTACACACGGAAACCCATCCTACTCAATCTGAAACGGTGGGTAAATCCACGTTGCAGATTTCACATTCCACAAATTCACAACCCGACTTATCAGAAGAGAGCAATAGCTGGTCCATAGATTTCCTCACGTCAGTGGCGGCCCTTGGCTTTGGAGATATATTCCCCCCAAGGCATTCTTCCAAGCGCTCCAGTTTGTCCAGACCAATGGCTGGGTAGCCTTTAATATTAAAGAGACGTTCCTCGACAATTCAAATATCTCTAGATTCTCCCGATTCATCCGAGAGCTAATCTTTTCTGAATACTTGGACATTCATCATCTAGAACGCCATCGCCATCGCCTATCGATGGAGGCCCCCTATACTACTTTGCATTAGTGGGGCAAAAAACCGCTGAGACTCCCCACGTTTTTTTGCACAGACTCAAGCCATAGGGCAAAAAAGAGAACAACGTAGGCTTTACGGCAAACCGCCATGGGCGATACGGGCCTTGCATGGGCTCCCCCTACTACCCATAGGTATTTTCCAGGTGCAAACGTCTAACGTCGATATATCAGTAGCAGTAGCCCTTCACCGCATCCATCAGAATTGCACCACAGAAATCCGCATCCTTAGTGGTCACATCATACATGCGGGCATGGCGTAAATTGGCCCCCTGCAAATTGGCATTGTTGAGATTTACAGACTCTAACTCTGCCCATCGAAGATCCGCATTGCTCAAATCGGCCCCAGACAAATCCGCGTTCCGAATGCGTACCGCCCTCAGGCGACAGCCGGGACAATGCTTAGTCACCCGCAAAGCCATGACCCTCAGGGGCGTTTCTGCCTGAAGTAGCATCAGTATAATGGCGGCAGTCAAAAACACTCGGATTAGCTTCATGGCTTTTCCCTCTTAAGCCTGGGACAATAGTATGAAATACGAGTCGATTAATTTTAACAAAAAGTTCTCTCTATTTAGCGACCAATGGACGCCGAAGGTCGTTGCTGAAATGAACGACTACCAATTGAAGTTGGTAAAAGTTGAAGGTGATTTTATCTGGCACGAACATCAAGATACGGACGAGACATTCATTGTACTTGATGGCATCTTACGCATCGATTTTAGGGATGGCAGCGTCACCCTGAAAACTGGTGAAATGTTTGTGATCCCCAAGGGCGTAGAACATAAACCCTATGCTGAGGGTGAGGTCAAGATGCTACTGATTGAGCCTCGGGGGGTGGCAAATACCGGAGATGGCACGGCTAGCGATCGCACCGCCACCCATGACGCTTGGATATAGCCGGCGCACCAAACGGGGCCATATACCCGTCCCCAAACTAAAATCGCAGGTTGATACGGCCTCCAACGGGCAACGTGCGCCATCAAAGCTGGCAATGTGCGCCATCAAAGCTGGCAATGTGCGCCATCAAAGCTGGCAATGTGCGCCATCAAAGCTGGCAATGTGCGCCATCAAAGCTGGCAATAGCGCCATAAAAGCCACCATCAAAGAGCATGTCCCATGCAAACAACACCTTAAAGGTTTTACCAGGCTCTCTTCCCCATTAATTCCAAAAGAAGAAAGGTTACATCAACATTTTCCAGTAGCACGTTTTGGAGAATATAAATATCTCCCAAAACACGCCTAGCCTCAACGTCCCGAAGTTAGTCAGGGGTTACAGCGATAGACCAACGCACAGGGGAGCAAATGTTCTATCGCGCCTTAACATAGACACAAAAATTAAGCTATCTAGACATCAACATTGTAGAATCCAACGTTCTTCGATAAGGTAACAAAGTTGAACTATCTTCCTGATGTCGCCAGGAGCTGTTAAGAAACGAATTCACGGCTTAATCCGAAAAGGCTTGTTAAGCCATGCTTTTAAGGAAAAAGACCATGATTTTAATTTTTAACAAACCCGCACTGTAAATTTTAAATAAGAAAAGGAGATTGTCGATATATCCCCAAATGCATTGACGGATGGAGATTTTAGCAAGTTTACCGATCTAATCATCCCGCATAGTGCAACGATTACATTGTTCTGGCCCAGCCTTTCCAGAGTAAACAAATTAGCTGTTAGATAATGCCTAGTTCCCAACCAAAAATCAAACTTGAAAATCTCATTAAGATTTACGGACAAAATCCTCAGAGAGCGTTAAAGCTCTTTCAAGAAGGTGGAAACCGAGACAATATCCTGGAAGCGACAGGCAATGTTTTAGGTGTAGCTAATGTCTCTCTTTCTATTGAAGAGGGTGAGCTATTTGTCGTAATGGGCCTATCGGGATCAGGGAAATCCACTCTGGTACGATGCATCAATCGCTTGATTGAACCGACGAGCGGTCAGATTCTGATTGACGGGGAAGATGTGACCCGAGTTGATCAAGAACGGCTGCGAGAAATTAGACGCACCAAAGTATCCATGGTGTTTCAACGGTTTGGGCTATTACCCCACAAAACCGTTTTAGAAAATGTTGAATACGGTCTGAAAATGTGTGGACTGCCTTTGGCGGAGCGCCATGAAAAGGCCCAGCATATGCTCGATGTGGTAGGTCTGCACCAGTGGGCCAACTATGCCCCCAGTTCCTTGAGCGGTGGTATGCAGCAGCGGGTTGGATTAGCGCGGGCACTGGCAACCGAAGCCCCCATCCTCCTAATGGACGAAGCCTTTAGTGCGCTGGACCCGTTAATCCGTCGGGAAATGCAGGATGAACTGATGCGGCTGCAGTCGGAACTCAAGCGGACGATTGTGTTTATTAGCCATGACATCCAAGAAGCCCTGAGAATTGGCGACCGGGTAGCCATTATGAAAGATGGCCACTTGGTGCAGGTGGGTACACCGGAAGAGATTGTTACCAATCCGGTGGATGGCTACATTGCTGCATTTACCCAGGATGTAAATCGCGCCCAGGTGCTCAAAACAGGCTCCATCGTTCGCCAGACCGTACCGTTTATCCTCGGCAAGGGCTCTGCCCGAGCGGCCCTAGACCAAATGCAGGGCAATGCCCTGACCCGCATGCATGTGGTCGATCGCCACGGCAAGCCCATTGGGATTCTCAATCAAGCCGAACTGCAAAACGCCGTCACCAGCAATGTGCAAGATGTGGAATCGGTGATGAGCACCGATTTCCCGGTGGTAAAGGCCAGCACCAGCTTGGAAGAAATTTTCCATCTGGCTCGGTTTGGGGTGCCCATGGCGGTGATCAATCGCTCTGGCAAGTTTAAAGGCGTCGTAGAGCAGTCAGATATTCTGGCGAGCATTGGTCGCCTTAGTAACGACAAAGCCGATGTGCCCCAAGCACTATCCACTGCCGTTTAAATTGTCAATTGTTTAATTATGATTCCAGACATTTTTAACTGGTTGTTCTTCAACCAGTCGAGCCAAATCATCCCCCTGGGAGATTGGATTTCTGCTGCTGTCGCGTGGGTAGTGGTTAACTTTCGCTGGGTGTTTCAGTTGATTCGAATTCCCATCAGCCATACGCTCAATGCCATCGAAGCATTTCTGCAATGGTTGCCGCCCATTCTCTTTATCGCGGTGGTTGTGTTGTTTGCCTGGCAGTTTGCCACTCGCAAGATTGCCATCTTGAGTTTGTTTGCCATGGTGGCCATTGGCATGATCGGGGCCTGGACCGAAACCATGACCACACTATCCTTGGTGATTGTGGCCGTGCTGCTGTGCATTGTGGTGGGGTTGCCCCTAGGCATTGCCTCCGCCCGCAACAATCGAGCCGAGGCCATTATTCGACCGATGTTAGATGCGATGCAAACCCTGCCCGCATTTGTTTATTTGGTGCCTGTGGTGATGCTGTTTGGGACGGGTAAAGTGCCAGGGGTCATTGTTACCTTTATTTTTGCCGTTCCCCCCCTCATCCGCCTGACCAACATTGGCATTCGCCAAGTATCGGAAGAAACCGTAGAAGCCGCCCTGGCCTTTGGGTCCACCCCTAAACAAATGCTGTGGGAAGTGCAGCTACCCCTGGCTATGCCCACCATTCTTGCGGGGGTGAACCAGGCCATTATGCTGGCCCTTTCCATGGTGGTAATTGCCTCGCTGATTGCCGTGGAAGGCTTGGGTCAGATGGTGAATCGCGGCATTGGCCGTTTGGATGTGGGTCTGGCGGCGGTGGGGGGCCTTGGCATTGTGCTGATGGCCATTGTGCTTGACCGCATTACCCAAAATGTGGGGAAATCGTCTCAAAACAGCCTCAATTGGCGCGATCGCGGACCGTGGGGAGCCCTGCGTAAGCTCACCAGCCAGCGTCGGCCTTCCGTATCCACCCCCTAGGGACTACGTTCTCTAACACACTTAACAGAATTGGATTTTCCTTTTCACTTCAGTTGTTCTATCGCATAGGAATTTGAAGACTATGACTTTTAAATTCAAGCAATGGCCCGTTGCTCGAGTTCAGCCCGCATTCACAGGGCTTGCGATCGCACTTACCCTCACCGCCTGTACCGGTGGTGGGCAACAAGCCACCGACAAAGCTGCCGGTGGGCTACCGGGCGCAGGTGTCAGCGTCACCCCGGCCTATGCCCTGCTTGAAGAAGCCTTTCAAACCGAGGTGGTCAACATTGGCCTTGAGCAGTTGGGCTATGACATTAACAAGGCCAAGGAGCTGGAATATGCCTCCATGCACGTGGATATCGGCAACGGCGGCATCGACTTTACCGCCGCCCACTGGGATCCGAACCAGGTAGAATTTTTCGAAAATAGCGGCGGCGACGAAAAGCTAGAGCGGGCAGGGCTGATTGTGGCCGACGTGCTCCAGGGCTATAAAATCGACAAGGCTACAGCGGAGAAATACAACATTACTACTTTGGATCAGCTCAAAGATCCAGAAATTGCCGCCCTATTCGACAGCGACGGCGACGGCAAAGCCAACATGGTCGGCTGCAATACCGGCTGGGCCTGTGAGCTAATTATTGAACACCACATCGACGAGTATGGCCTGCGGGACACCGTACAACAGGACCAGGGTCAATATTTTGCCCTGATTGCCGATAGCGTTACCCGCTTTGAACAAGGTAAGCCCATTCTCTTCTACACCTGGACGCCCCTATGGCTCCACAATACCCTGGTAGAAGGGGAAGATGTCACCTGGGTTGAAGTACCCTATACTTCATTCGCCGATCAGCAGGGGGATGACTTAGATGACATTGAAACCCTAGTGGATGGCAAAAACCTTGGCTTTGGCATTGCCCAACAGCGGATTGTGGCCAACCAAGAATTTATCGATAACAACCCCGCCGCTGCTAAATTCTTTAGCCTGGTGGAAGTTCCCATTGATGCTGTGAACGACCAAAATAAGCTCGTTCAGGATGGTGAAGACAGCCTGGATGCCATTCGTGGCCACGCCGAAGCTTGGGTTACAGAAAACCAAGCTGAGTTTGATGGTTGGGTAGAGGCCGCATTAGCCGCTCAGTAAGCTGTATAGATCGCTGATTGCCATAGTGGGTAAAAGATTCACTCAGATCTTGCACCAAGTCGGTTTTGAGCCTTAAACCCACATTGGATTCAAAATCCAACGCTAATTGAGGGCTGTCCACTAAAGGGACAAAATTGGATTAAAAGCTCTAAATATAGAGCTTTCAGGGGTCCTCTAACCCCTTTTAGGGGGTTTTCATTCGATTAGCCTTGGCACTTTTAGTCCAAGGTGGGCCGTGCTTCATCACCAGGGGCAAGATTTAAGTTCACCCACTGAGTCGCAATCAGCAGCCTTTTCAATTGTTCCACGACACATAATTTTGAGAACCGCAATGTTTAATCTAAAGCTATCTGCAATGAATTGTGCGCGACCTGTATTTACAGGACTTGCGATCGCCCTTAGCCTCACCGCCTGCACCTCTGGCCAACAAACAGACAAAGCCACCGACGGCAACGCCCTGCCCGGCGATGGTGTGAACGTCACCGCCAGCTATGGCCTGATTGAAGAACTGTTCCAAACCGAAGTGGTCAATATCGGTTTAGAGCAGTTGGGCTACACCATCAATAAGCCCAAGGAACTAGAATATGCCTCCATGCATGTGGACATGGCCAACGGCGGCATCGACTTCACCACAGCCCACTGGGAAAAACTACACCAAGGCTTTTTCGACAACAGCGGTGGCGATGAAAAGCTAGAGCGTACGGGGGTCTATATTCCCAATGTGCTCCAGGGCTACAAAATCGACAAAGCTACCGCAGATGAGTACGGTATTACATCCTTAGATCAGCTGAAGGATCCAGAAATTGCGGCTCTGTTTGATTCCGATGGCGATGGCAAAGCTAACTTGACCGGCTGCAACCCTGGTTGGGGCTGTGAGCTAGTAATTGAGCATCACTTAGAGGAATACGGTCTGCGAGATACGGTACAGCATGACCAGGGTCAATACTTTGCTTTGTTAGCGGACACTATGACCCGCTACGATCAGGGTAACCCTGTTCTTCTCTACACCTGGACACCCCTTTGGGTCCATGGTGTCCTTAAGGAAGGGGAAGATGTTACCTGGCTCGAGGTACCCTATACGTCTTTACCCGAAGAGCAAGGCGAAGTCTCTGAAGCGGATACGTCTGCGGAGGGTAAAAACCTTGGCTTTGGTGTGGACCAACAGGTGATTGTGGCAAACCAGACCTTTGTGGATGAAAATCCGGTGGCGGCTACGTTCTTTACGCTGGCTAAGCTGCCTTTGGATGATGTGAGTGCTCAGAACCAGCTAATGGAAAATGGTGAGGATAGCCCCGAGGCAATTCGTGGCCATGCGGAAGCTTGGGTTGCGGACAATCAGGCTGAGTTTGATAGCTGGGTTGAAGGGGCTCTTGCTGCCAAGTAAGACATTTGGAGATGCTGTAAGGGCATCTAGTTAAATCCTAGGGCAACCTGCGAAAGATGATTTCGCAGGTTGTTTTTTTATTGGGGTGCTATATGGATAATTCGCAGTATAGTATGCCGATTGGGATGGATAGACTACCGGTTTGCAGTGTAGTATGCCAATTTGGATGGATAGACTGAAAAAGTAGACCTAATAAATAATTGGCCGACGTCAAAATTTCGACTACTTCTCAAGCTTATTTTTTACACTTATTGTGTTGCTGATCGAATTAATGTAGCGGTGATGCTATGCAAGCCAAACGTCAAGAGCAACTTTCCTCTACTGATGCTGAAGTAATTTTAGAGCGATTGCCTGAGCGAATCCGTGCTGCTTTAGCCAGGTAGGGTGCGTGACAAACGCACCGCTTACAATTACACCACGATCGTAAATCGGCTCTGCGAAGTCGCAAATAAACCAAACCTCATCACAGATATCGACGATTTCGTTGATACCCGCTCGGGCAAGGCAAGGCTGAAATACAAAATTAACGGTAGCGATCTCAACTGGGACATTGAGATCAACAATGATTGGGCTAACACATTGATGCTTTCCTACACCATGGACGACATTGAATGCGATGGCTGTCGATTTTACTTCAAAGAGAATGGACAAGCGATAATCTTGTTCTATCTGGATGAAGCCGCCGCAAATGAAATTAACAAACTGTCGAACAATACTCTGAAACCATTTATTCCCAAATGATACGGGATCGTGAGCAATGCCATTCAGAAGCTCCGACCTATAGCGTAGCAAAGCAGTAGAATCAACCCATCATGTTTCTGCAGTATAGCGAATAGAGAGGCACAGGAATGAGCCGAATCGTCTTGACCACCATTGGCTCTTTCGGAGACTTGCATCCAAAGATTGCGATCTCACTTGAGCTGAATAGAGTCCCCAATCAGGGCTGGTGAGATGTTCATTCCAGTTTGGTAGGATGAATAATAATGCAACATGTCCCATGAATCTCTCGAAATTTGTCGTCTACCTAGCGGCCATCGTCTTTATCCTCTACGGTCTGGCCTTCACCATCAACCCAAACGGCATGTCCATGCTGGTGACAGGGACCGAGCTGACTAACACCTCAGACCTTGTGGACTTCCGGGCAACCTATGGCGGCATGACCATCGCCATTGGGGTGATTATCCTATACCTTCATGCCATCAACCAGATTCGCCCCAGTTTAATTGCCGTGACTGTTGTGCTGCTCTCCATGGCAGGGGCTCGCACCATCGGCTTTATCGTTGATGGCGCGCCTAACTATTTGATGTACGCCTACCTGGTCCTCGAACTCGGCGGTGGCTTGTTAGCCCTATTGGCTCTGAGCAAAACCCAGAACATCGACTGAGCGCACAGAAAATGGAAAAATCCAAAGCTAAGAACAATTCAAGAGTGTCTGTGCTGTCAATCTCTCAGGCCACGACAGCCACATTTACCGACCTTTATTTTCAATATACCTTTTTGTTCTTTATCCAGGTGGGGAGCAAAAGAGTCTTGTGCCCCATTAACGGCGAACTGATTGGCAATGCCGAAGATGTGATTATATTTCCCCCTGGGTCCATGGTCACGCTGGAAAATCGCCCCGTGTTTGGCAACGACTATCAAGCCACCGGCGTTTGCTTTCCGCACCCTATGATAGAAACCATCTTCTCCGACAAAAGGCCGGAGCCAACGGGCATCCAAGTCCTGCAATCGGATCAGTCTGGGCAAATCTTAAATACGGTCCAGGCCACCCTAAATGACCCAGAACTACCCGAACCGATCAAACAGCATCGGCTGCTGGAACCTCTGATCTGGCTAAAACATAACGGCATTTATCTCACCCCCCAGGCAGAAGAGAATCCCCTCAGCAAGGTAAGAAGGCTAATTGAAACAGATTTAAGCCATCCCTGGCGGTCCGGTGAAGTGGCGGAACACTTTGCCATTAGTGAGGCCACCATGCGGCGTTGGCTAACCAAGTCTGGGCAAGGGTTTTCGAAAATATTGCAAAACACAAGGCTTGAACACGGCCTCAGCCTGTTGCAGTCAACAGATATTCCCATTTCTGCGATCGCATTCGATTGTGGCTTCAAAACGCCGTCCCACTTTTCAGATTCGTTTAAGAAGCGCTTTGGCATCAAGCCCAGTGAGATCCGCAAGGTGGAAGGTTGAGCGTTTTTCGATAGTTTCTGCCCGACTGGTGGAAGTATAGTCAAACCGTCCTTGATAAATTCAGAGTGTAGAAAATGCTCAACAAGGACCACAACCATGCTTCGTCAGATTCTTTCCCTTGGCGTATTGCTCACCACTGCGATCGCGGCTCCTGCCGCTGCCCAGGGCTTTAACTTAACCAGCACAACAGTCTCCGAAGGCGAAACCCTGACCAACACCCACGTTTTTGCAGGCTTTGGCTGCGAAGGAGAAAACCAATCACCACAGTTGTCATGGACCGGCGCACCGGCAGACACAAAAAGCTTCGCCATCAATGTATACGATCCAGATGCACCAACAGGTTCAGGCTGGTGGCACTGGAATGTGGTGAATCTCCCCGCATCTACCAACTCCATTGGACAAAATGCAAGCCTCAATAACGGCCTGCCGAGCGCGGCGATTGAAATTCGCAACGACTATGGCACCATAGGCTTTGGGGGTGCTTGCCCCCCGCCCGGCGAAGTCCACCGCTATACCTTTACGGTGTATGCGCTGGGTACGGCACAATTGGACCTACCGGAAAATCCTAGCAATGCCCTTGTTGGCTTTATGATCCGTGCCAATATGCTCGACAGCGCAAGCCTCACCGCCGTTTACCATCGATAATGGTAACAATTTCTTCCCGGCTTCTCCCTAGAGGGTCGGGAACAATGGAACGCCTACGTGGTCGATGCTTAGTCAGCGTAGGTGACAACAACAATCTAGTTAGCATTGTTCCCCAAACCAGCATCCTTACAACTCTAGCCCCCATGGTGATGCAGAATGCGATCGCACGTGCCCCCAAAGGAGAGTTTATCCGTTACGAAGTTAACGTCCAGAGCATTCAGGGTCAAATCATGATAAACACATGCACAGCCCAGTCACATCAACGGGTGATTCACAACATATGAAGTTCAGCCCACCATCACCTCACTTTTGCCGGAATCTATCAAGCTATACCTGTTGATTGAGTTAGCAACCCGGTTCTCCAGCAGGCTGTCCATCCATGGTAAATTTACTCCCCCTCAACCCATCCAGCCTCCAACTCATGGGCTTGCTGGCATCCATCCATTTCACCCTGTGGTGCCATCGGTTATCAAACACCGCACCCGCTATTTAAAGTACTTTTCTATACCAGCACGGTTGACTCAACCAAGCCTGAATCAAGCTTTTACAAAGTTCAAATTGCCCCTCTGGAATCCACATCCACCACCTGTAGCTCAGACTCAGTAGCCCATATCATCGGCCCAGTCTGCGCTATGAAGCAACGCCACTACAACATTTTTTCCCATATCTGCCTGACCAGCGTCCTGGCACTCACGGGTCTAGCCATGGCAACGAGCCAGTTTGGCTGGTCCCTATACCTGGAGATTTTCTCTCATTTTCAAGTTCAATATTTTCTAGCAGCCCTCATAATCGCAGCCACAGCAGCACTCCTGCGCAACTATCGGCTATTGCTAGTTATTTTATTTTGCACTGCCCTGCTATCTGCCCAGGTGATGCCCTGGTATATTCCAGTTAGCCTAGGGGGGCCATCGACCAACTATCGCATTGTTTTAGCCAACCTCAATTTCAACAACGAGGATGCTGGCGCAGCCCTCACACTAATAGACCAAGAACAGCCCGACCTAGCGTTATTCCTAGAGACTGGTCGCCCTATGGAGCAACAGCTCACAGCCCTAAAGCGTGACTATCCTTACAGCACGACCCCAGAGGATGGCATTCTTCTATATAGCAAATACCCGCTCACAGACATACACCTAAAACAGTTTGGCCGCTACGCAAGGGAGTCTCTAACAGCCCACTTTAAAGTTTTCGACACCCCTATTTCCTTAGTCGCTGTCCATCCACTACCGCCCATAGAGTCAAAAATGTTTTTGTCTCGCAACACATTACTCAATGACGTGGGGCAATATATCAAAGCCCAGACAGATGCTGTCATCTTCCTAGGGGATCTCAATATCACCATGTGGTCACCCTATTATCAACATTTTATCCAACAAACTCAGCTTAAAAATACTCGGCAAGGTTTTGGCATTCAGCCCACATGGCCAAGGGTGGGCAGCTATTTTGGGCTACCTCGCTGGACCCAGTGGCTCATATCTCCCTTACAAATTCCCATCGACCATTGTTTGGTGAGCCCACAGATTCGAGTAGCCGATGTTCACACTGGCACCGATACAGGCTCTGACCACGCCCCACTAGTGGTGGATTTAGTCATTCCTGCCGCTAAACCAGCATAGTGGGCATGGTTGCGATCTGGGTTACGGGCTTGTGAAAAAATAAAATCATAGCCTTATGTCTTGAAATCATGGCTCAACCAGCCTTTTCGGATTAAACCATGAAGTCGTTGATTGACAGCGCCTAAGACACATTTTTACCGACTGCCTGTAAAGACGACGCCACGGTTTGAGACGCATCCGGGAAAAAGCTGTACAGCTTTTTAATCAGACTGTGGATCCCCTCACTGCCCCCCGCAATTAGGCCTGCCGTCAGCCCCAGGTCTAGCACTCTAAAAAGATATAACCGAAATATTTCTAGGGTGATAACGGGGGCAGGATACTGAATAATCCCTTCCAATGATCGAATGCCCACTAATCCCATCAATAGGCCAAAGACGATGGCAACGCGCAAAATACTTTGGCGAATATGCTGTTTGTAGGACCGCAAACTTTCCTTAGCATTCAAAAGCTTTAGCTGAGCGGCCTTCACCCCTACATTACTAGCATCTGCTTTCACATCGGGAGAGAGCGAATCTAACTCCAACTGACGCTGCTCTAACTGAGTCGCAAGCCGGGATTTCTCTTGAGAGAAGTAAGAGAGTGCATACACTTCCAGAGCCCTCTCCAAAAACAAAGCCACAATAATAAGTATAGAAAGCCGTTGAACCACAGTTTCAACAGACAATTTCGATAATACTAGCGGCTCTATCGGAATCAGTATATAGATCAAGCCACAGACTAAAATGGCATAAAACAAATAACGCAGAAGCTTCAATAGGGGCTGACTATTCATTGCACTGTCTCCTGATAGAGTTTAGGGAGGTCGCAGATCCATTGCGGCCACATGTGAGCCATACATTTATTCAATCAGTGGCCAAGGGGCCAATTCCAGCCATGCTCGCAAGAATCCCCATATCGCCGTTTCTGGTGTTGGCTTTCCCTAGAATTTAGGATAAGGCCAGTAAAGCGTTAAACGAGATGACGAGCTACTCTTTACTCTTCATCAGAGCGAATGCCAAGTTTCAGCCTTGACGCGGCCTTAGATAAGGATCGGCAGCGCTAGGATATTTCTAAGCACATTGAACAATAGCCGTATAGTTATATACCTTCAAAACAACATATATACGGACGCAACGTCTTCGCAGCCATTATTTTTGCGGTAACCATTGCAATTAATCCAGGGTCTTAGACGCTTTGATTAGCCACCAATTGATGACTATTTGCCAAAAATTGAACCTACAGGCCTGTATCGTAAACGACAGTAATGCAAACAAATGAATATTAGTGTTTACACCAGAATTTAATAATTAATTAATCAATGCTAATATTAATGACATAAAGTTAAGACGTTTATTAGGGACGTCTTTGGAGCTATGGAATACACAAATTCTTAGGGTTTTTGGTAAACTCACAGGTCATTTATTTCCTTGGTAGAGATTATGACTATGCTCCTGGAAGTGGTGTGAAGGGTGTCCAGATCAGATGCACATAAAAATTTCCATTTAAGAAATGGTGGGAAAAGAAATCAGTTTTTTGATGGTTTTTCTCGTCCAGTAGAGATTTTCAAAGCCTCCACAGTGGGCTTTCTCAATAAATATAAATAGGTTTTCAAGTTCCACTTGGAAAGAGATTCCCAGTGTTTTTTTCTGGGGTGTCAGACGCGGTCGTAGCAAGGCTACGCGCAATATTCGGTTGCCATTTATTAGGAGAGTATATCTATGTCGCAAGGCGTAACAGACCAACAGCAGGCTAATCGTCCCACGCCTGTTCTGATGATTCCCATTAGACGGTGTGGCAGTCACGCCTTACGCTTAAGACTCAACGCTAGTCCAGACTTTTATTCGCCATATCCCATGCACATAGTGGATTTTATGCCACTGGTGCCTGCCTATGGAGATCTGAGCAACGATTGGAACTACTTCCAGATGGCAGTTGATTTGGTCGGGCTCCAAAACTCAACCATGGTGAAGTGGGATGGGGTGGCGCTTGACCCCGTGAGTATTTTTAATACGATAAAAGATAAGCCCCGCAGCGTTCACATGGTTGCATGGGAAATGCTATTCCAGGCAGGGGAACAAAATAATGCCAAGCTCGTAATGGATAAGTCCCTCGACAACATTCATTATGCCTCCGATCTAGTTTCTCTGTTTGATGACATGCTGTTTTTGAACGTTGTCCGTGATCCAAGGGCACAGATTTGCAGCATCAACCGCGCCATTATCCATGATTACGATACGCTGCTTAACAGCCTGACTTGGGTGAAGGCTCACAAGGCCGCTAAAGCCTTAGCTGACAAATTTCCTGACCGTGTTTTAACCATTCGCTACGAAGACTTTTTAACCAATCAAGAGGCGGTCTTACGTAAGGTATGTCAGTTCTTTAAGATTGATTTTCTACCGACAATGCTAGATATCTCAGCCTCTCCAGAGGCTCAAAGCATCGCCGGTAGATCGGCTCTGTGGGAAAATAATTGCTTTGCCCCCATCGCTGCCAACATCGACAAATTCAAAAAGGCACTGAGTGCAGAAGAGATTGAAATTATTGAGACAGTGACCAAAGATTATATGGACCTGTACGGCTACAGTTTCATGACTTCGGCCTCGGCTAACGTCAATGATGATGCCATTGAATCTGCCAAAGAACGTAGCGCATTGGGCAAGCATAAAGCATGGCTAGATCTAGAGTTGTTTGATCCTCAAGATTATCAACTCAGACAGTTTCGCAATGACTATCTGGGCATGATCAAACAGCGGTTGACGGCCTCTCAAAAGAAAAAATTAAACGGCAGCTCGGTGAACGTCCAAGGGATTCAACTGCAAAAAATTGCCTAGTTAATAATTGCTTAATTAGAGGGGGAAATTAGGTCTCATGGTTCAGACTCCGATCAAGTCTAAAAGTTTAGATATTGAGGCGTTACAAGCGAAGTATGTGGATAAGTCTCCAATGCAAATTCTTGAGTTTGCCTTAGAGCAGTTCGATAACATCTCACTTTCATTTAGTGGTGCTGAAGATGTCGTTCTAATTGACATGGCGACCAAAATCAAAAGTGACATCCAAGTGTTCACCATTGACACAGGTCGTCTACACAAGGAAACGTATCAGTTTCTCGACCAAGTCCGAGAGAAGTACAAAATCGACCTGGAAGTTCTTTTTCCAGACACTGAGAAAGTTGAAACTTTAGTTCGAGAAAAAGGGCTATTTAGTTTTTACAAAGATGGCCACAAAGAATGTTGTGCGATTCGTAAGGTGGATTCTCTTCGTCGAAAATTAGCCACAGCAGAGGCCTGGATCACTGGGCAGCGTAAAGACCAGAGTCCGGACACGCGCGCCAGTATTCCGGTCATCCAAGCCGATACGGCTTTTTCCACCGCCGACAATCAATTGATTAAGTTTAATCCCCTGGCCAGTTGGTCATCGGCGCAAGTCTGGAAATATATCCGATTTAACAAAGTGCCCTACAACTCATTGCATCAGCAGGGGTTTATTAGCATTGGCTGCGAACCTTGCACCATGGCAGTTTTGCCAAGTCAGCACGAGCGAGAAGGGCGCTGGTGGTGGGAAAACAGTGCCGATAAAGAATGCGGCTTTCACTCGATCAATTCAAAGCCAGGCACCTGATTTTGGGGAGGGTTCTAAACCGCTGGCGGCTGGCAACAGCCCTAGCACACCCCATCGTCTAAATCTGTCGCGTCGTGTGACGGTTAATGACAGTTCATCAGGTTATTTGCCCTGGTCTTGGAACGCTAGGGCTGTTGTATACGAGAGACAAAATAGGAGTTGTATTATGTCTATTGGTTTAATTGAAGCCCATGGTAAACAGCTGGTAAATCGGGTTTTAGATGGCCCCCAGCGCCAAGATTTATTTGAAAAGGCCCATGCCCTACCGCGCATTACGCTGTCTACGCGCAACATTGCCGACGTGCAGTGCATTGCCACCGGCATCTATAGTCCCCTGGAAGGGTTTGTTAATGAAGCTGAGTACACGTCTATCGTGAACGATATGCGCCTCAGCAATGGTCTCGCCTGGTCGATTCCGGTCACGCTGCAGATTCCGGCGGATGAAGCGGATAAGTGTCGGCTGGATAGTCAGATTGCCCTAGCCCATCCCAATGGCGACATTTTGGCGGTGATGACGGTGGAGAGCAAGTTTACCCCCGACCAGGACCATGAGGCCCAGAAAGTCTATCTCACCACCGAGGACGCCCACCCTGGGGTGAAGGCGATGAAGGCGGAAGGCCCCGTCTATTTGGGGGGACCGATTTCTCTGGTGAACACGATTCCCTATGACAACTTTTTGGACTATCGCCTCAGCCCGGTGCAAACGCGACTGGAGTTTGCCAACCGTGAGTGGAAAACGGTGGTGGCCTTCCAAACCCGCAACCCCATCCACCGGGCCCATGAGTACATCACTAAAACGGCCCTAGAAACCGTGGACGGGTTGTTTATTAACCCCCTGGTGGGCATGACCAAGTCGGATGATATTCCGGCGGATGTGCGGGTGAAGTGCTATGAGACCATTATGCGGCTCTACTACCCGGAGGATCGCACCCTGTTGGGCGTATTCCCAGCCGCCATGCGCTATGCCGGTCCTCGGGAGGCGATTATGCATGCGATCGCACGGCAGAACTATGGCTGCACCCACTTTATTGTTGGCCGTGACCATGCCGGGGTGGGCGACTACTACGGCACCTACGATGCCCAGAAGCTATTCGACGAATTTAACGCCGATGAGCTCAAGATTCAGCCGGTGAAGTTTGAGCATGCCTTCTACTGCACGCGCACCAAAGGGATGGCCACCGCCAAGACCAGCCCCAGTGCCAAGGAAGAGCGCATCCATCTGTCCGGCACCAAGGTGCGCACCATGCTCAGGGAAGGCAAGTGCCCGCCCCCTGAATTTAGCCGCCCCGAAATCGCTCAGATTCTAGTAGACTCTATGCAGTCTCCTGAACTGACGACGGCCTAAGCGCCGCTAGTTGGGTCCCCTGGGTGGTCTGCAGACCACCCAGGGGACTTAAAATATTCTCTGGAAACGATAATATAATTCAGCATCTACTCTTATTCGTTAGTAAAATTTGGGTCGCTTTTTTTGAGCAGACCCCAACAGGAACACACATACACTTACTCCCACTTATATCTATTAGGGTGCGATCAAAATGGTATTAGAAAGTTGGCTATTGCTGGCCAGCGGAGGGGTGGTCACCGGCATATTGGCCGGGCTGCTAGGCATCGGGGGGGGCGTGATTTTAGTTCCCCTAATGATTACATTGGGCTACGCGCCCATTAAGGTGGTGGCCACCAGCAGTTTGGCCATAGCCATTACGGCCATAGCCGGCAGTATTCAAAACTGGCGCATAGGTTGCCTGGATATAAAGCGCGTGGTGTACCTGGGGGTGCCCGCCTTAATGACGGTGCAACTAGGGGTGCTAATTGCGACCCAAATACCCGCCCACATGATTTTATTAATGTTCGGGGCCTTTTTAATCGTCAATATTTATCTAATTGACTGTCGTCAAAAATTATCCACTGCACCCAACGGAAAGCGCGTCTCCCCACTTAACCCTCTAGCCTCTGAGCTTCTCGTGGGTGCCATTGCCGGTCTATTAACCGGAATATTGGGCGTGGGCGGGGGAATTGTTATGATCACCCTGCAAATGTTGTTGCTGGGCAGACATATCAAGGCCGCCATTCAAACTAGCCTGGGGGTTTTGGCCGGTGTGGCGTTGTCGGCTTGTTTGGTCCATGGCACCAAAGGTAACTTGTTGGTGATGCCGGGTCTCACCCTAGGTTTGGGGAGCTTGCTCGGCGTTAGGCTGAGTACTCGATTTTTACCCAAACTCCCCGATGCAACCGTCAAACTTATTTTTAGAATCTTTCTAGCGGTAATGTCGGCCTATGTTTTTTGGCAGGCCTATCAGATATTTCCAGAGACCTATGGGGTGAACCCCTACGGCCTCAGCTACCTGACCGTGGGATAGGGGCAAAATTAGCAGTGATTTGTCGAAAATCTGGTGAACGTGGCCGGAGCTTTGTCTTACCAGGCTTTTGTCTTTTGTTTCCTAAATTCTCAAGTACTTGCCCAGGCTTACAAAGAATTGAACAATCCCACTAAAAATATCCTGAAAATTGATAACGGTACTTTTTTTATTTAAAGACCTCAAAAAGTTGTTCCACCTTTAATTGACAATCCTTGAAGTAAGTTCCAGAATTTTTATTGGGTGATATCTCACTAGAATAAATTACAAAAAACTGCTTCATTGGAAACGAGAGGAGCAATTCTACGGTTGAAATAGTATTTTTGTTTCTCGATTTCAATTATTGAAACGTTCTAGTTTACGAATAAGACGCTTAGGAGTATAAATTTGTGGCTATTGGTTTAATTGAACCTCATGGTAAACAGCTAGTAAATCGTTCCCTTGAGGGTAATGAGCGTCAGGACCTATTTGAAAAGGCCCATGCACTGCCAAGAATCACCCTCTCCACTCGCAATATTGCAGATTTACAGTGTATTGCCACTGGTATTTACAGCCCTTTGGAAGGTTTCGTTAACGAAGCTGACTATAATTCCATTGTTAATACCATGCGTCTCAGCAATGGTTTGGCATGGTCCATTCCTGTAACGCTACAGATTTCTGAGGCCGATGCTGAAAAGTGTCGTCTAGATAGTCAGATTGCTTTGGCTCATCCCAACGGTGAGATCATGGCGGTGATGACGGTGGAGAGCAAGTTTACTCCCGACCAGGACCATGAAGCTCAGCAGATATATCTGACCACTGAGGACGCCCACCCTGGTGTAAAAGCCATGAAGGCTGAAGGCCCCGTTTATTTGGGTGGCCCCATTTCGTTGGTGAATGATATTCCCTACGATAACTTCCTGCAGTACCGCCTCAGTCCCGTAAAGACTCGTTTAGAGTTTGCTAACCGTGGCTGGAAGACTGTTGTGGCCTTCCAAACCCGCAACCCCATTCACCGGGCCCACGAGTACATCACTAAGACGGCCCTAGAAACCGTTGATGGTCTGTTCATTAACCCCCTTGTGGGCATGACCAAGTCGGATGATATTCCGGCGGATGTGCGGGTGAAGTGCTATGAGACCATCATGCGCTTCTATTACCCTGAGGATCGCACCCTGCTGGGGGTATTCCCCGCAGCTATGCGCTACGCTGGCCCCCGCGAAGCGATTATGCATGCGATCGCACGGCAGAACTACGGCTGCACCCACTTTATTGTTGGTCGCGACCATGCTGGAGTGGGCGACTACTACGGCACCTACGATGCCCAGAAGCTGTTCGACGAATTTAACTCCGATGAGTTGAAGATTCAGCCCGTTAAGTTCGAGCACGCCTTCTACTGCACCCGTACCCAGGGTATGGCCACGGCTAAGACTAGCCCCAGTACGAAGGAAGAGCGCATTCACCTATCCGGTACTAAGGTGCGTGCCATGCTGCGGGAAGGCAAGTGCCCTCCCCCTGAGTTTAGCCGCCCAGAGGTTGCTCAGATTCTGATCGATTCTATGCAGACTCCCACATTGAGTGCTGTATAGGTTCAGGTTCGGGGCATTAGCCCTGGCTAAATGCTGAACTAATATCGTTCTTTAGGAGTGCAAGTATCTTGCACTCCTTTTTCATGGGGAGTCAATGGCTTTTGGGTGGATTGGTTGGGGTTTAGCTAACTCCTGGGGGAGACGCTTCGCGAACGACTACGCTCAGTTAGCGGGGGGGGGGATTGCATCGATTGGGTTTTAGCTTCGGCTGCGCTCAGCTAGCAGGGGGCATCGGCTGCGCTCAGCTAGCGAAAGGGGGGTATGAATTAGCTGGGTTTAGCTAATTCCTGGGGGAGACGCTTTGCGAACGGCTGCGCTCAGTTAGTGGGGTTACCGGATTTTTGTAAGGGTTAATGTAAAACAAGAGGGGCTGATTAAGGAGTTAATTGATTACTCCTTTGCCGTCAACTAAACAAGTGAAGTTCTTGCTTCCGTTACGTAGCTTTACATAAGCCCCCCTGAAATTTAAAGCTTGTTATCAAGAACACCCAGACTGTACTGAGAAATGCGGACAGCCCTGTGAACTTAGCTAAACCATACGCTTTTATAATTCATGCGGAGTTTTAAGGGGTGGCGGTCCTGGTTATTGCCAAGTTTCGTGATGCTGTTGGGCATCGGCATCAGCCTGGGGTTATTGACCTACGGTGAGGGGGGAGTATTTTTCAATGGCGATGCCGGATTGCGGGCGCTACTATCCCAGCAATTAACCTGGGGCTCGTGGCAACAGGTGTCGCTCAATATTTCGCAACCGCCGTGGGTGTTGGCCCTGTGGCGCCAAGGTCTGTATCCATTTACCCCGCCCTATGCCTACGAGCAACAGGGCAACTACTTTATTGATGCGCCCTTCACGTTTTCTGTGATTACGGCTCCGTTTTATCGGCTCCTGGGCTACCGCGGATTTTATGTCATCCCGATTATGTCGCTGTGGGTGATTTGGGGACGGATCTGGCAGGTGTGTCGGATCTGGCAGGTGCGCTCCACTATCATTGCCCTGAGTTTAAGTTTGGTTATTTTTGCCTCTCCCCTGACGCTGTATGGCGCGATGTACTGGGAGCATACCCTGGCGGTAGCCCTTGCTTTTTGGGGCATTTCGGGGATGTTATTCCACAGTTTGCCCGAGGGATTTACCAGCCGCATTAGCTTTAACCAGGCCCTGGTGAATGGTGTTTGCATTGGTCTTGCCACCTGGCTGCGGTCTGAGTTTTTCTGCCTGGTGCTGGTGCTGGCTGTGTTTATGGCCCTGAGTTTATTGCCCCACACCTATTTGCCCAAATGGCTGCAACTGGAGATTCCCCAGGGCTTATCCAGGCTATTGGTCTCAACTTGTTTGGGCGCCATGGGGGCCACCGTGCTCGGTCTGTTGGCGATAAATGCGGTGATTTATGGCCATCCCTTGGGTGTTAATGCCCTGGAGGTAGACACCGCCATCTCCGTAAGCCAGCGTTTAGCCGAGGTGCAGAGCAACTATATTCACCTGGTGGTGGCCCTGTTGCGGTATTTTCCAGCGGTGCTCCTGGGGTTGGGGCTGCCGTGGTTAATGCAGGGACAAGCCCGCGAAACAGCCTTACGGCTAGTGTGGGTGGGTGGTTTGTTTGCCGTCATTGTGCCCCTGGCGGCACCCCTGGCCATCGATACCGAACAGTGGGGCCCTCGGTTTTACTTAATTCTGATTCCCCTGGTGGGGCTGGTGGTGGCCGCCGCCCTGCGACACCTGTGGCTCGATAAAAATACCCGGAATAAACTTTTTGCTGCGATCGCATGCATCATCGTCATCGGCAGCCATAGCAACCTCGTCAACGGAGGTCTACGGGACTACCGCGACCCCTTAACCAATTCCACCTCCCTGCCCCGGCAGGCGGCCCCGGTGGTGCCCGCCATCAAGGCCCTCAGCAACTACGACGAACGGTGGGTGGCCATGTCTCACCAGCATGTGGCCCAGCAGCTATGGCCCAGCGTCCGCTCCAAAATTTTCTTCCGGGTCAAAACCGATCCAGAAATTGAACAGCTAGCGGCGGCCCTCGTCGACCAAAACGAAACCTCCTTTATCTACATCTGCGATCCGATCCAGCCCTGTTCCATTTCCGAGCAGCAGCGGTTTCTATATAAATTGCCAAATAACCAGATAGACCTGGCGTTTGAATCCTTGGGCACCTTCGGCCACTATCCCTTCTATCGCGGCGTAATTCAAACCGAAGCCACCGCCAGGCCAGCATTTTCCACCCCCAACTCCCTGAACGGGCGGTAGGGCGCGGTCAAACGACCCACTGGCACTGCCCCAAGCCCCTGGCCCACCCACTAATGATAGGATTTGTCCCATGTGTTGATGCGCCTTGGGCGGCATCCCAAATCCTGCCTCTATGACATACACTACCGAGTTGGTCAGAGCGCCCCAGGGGCCGCTCCAGATTGCCCCCCATCACAGTTTGTTGTTCTCTTTGGTAATTCCCACCTACAACGAACGCAACAATATTGGCAACTTGGTAGCCCAGCTGACAACCTTGCTAAACCGGCGCTTACCCGAGCAGTACGAACTCATTTTAGTGGACGACAACAGCCCCGATGGCACCTGGCAAGTGGCCCAAGGGCTGGCCCATCCCCACCTACAGGTGATGCGGCGACAGCAGGAGCGGGGCCTATCGTCAGCGGTGATTCGCGGCTGGCAGGTGGCACGGGGGGAAATTTTGGCGGTGATCGATGCCGATTTGCAGCATCCGCCGGAGACACTGGTGCAGATGATAGACCAGATACTCAATGGCGCGGATTTGGCCGTCGCCAGTCGCCATGTATCGGGGGGGGGCGTCAGCGACTGGAGCCTAGCGCGGCGGCTGTTGTCGCGGGGGGCACAAACGTTGGGCCTGTTGATTTTACCGGGGGTGGTGGGTCGAGTCACCGATCCCATGAGCGGTTATTTTATGGTGCGTCGCCAGGCCATTGCCGGGCCGATCTTAAATCCGCTGGGGTACAAGATTTTGCTAGAGGTGCTGGGCCGAGGACGGGTGAAAACCATTGCCGAGGTGGGCTATGTGTTTCAGGAACGGGAAGTGGGGGAAAGTAAAGTGACCTGGCGGCAGTACGTGGAATATTTAGGCCATTTGGTGCGGCTGCGGGTGGATGGCAAAATTGCCCGCATGGCCCAACGGTTTCCCCTGGGGCGGTTTCTACGGTTTGGCCTGGTGGGGTTGAGCGGTGTATTTGTGGATATGGCGATGCTGTATTTACTGAGCGACCCCACCACCTTGGCCTGGGGCCTCACCCGTAGCAAACTTGTTGCCGGGGAAGTGGCTATCCTGAACAACTTTTTGTGGAATGATGCCTGGACCTTTGGCGACATTGCAAAATCGCAGCAGGGGATGGGGGCAAGGCTGAAGCGGTTTTTGAAGTTTAATGCGGTTTGTTTGTTGGGTTTGGCATTAAATGTGCTGTTGCTAAATTTGTTGTTTAACGTCGTGTTTGGACAGCAGTATCGATATGCGGCAAACCTAATTGCGATCGCCCTCGTTACGGCCTGGAACTTTTGGCTAAATCTAAAGCTAAACTGGCGGGTAACCCAAGTAAAAAAGAAGTAAAAAAGCAGCGATCTAGTGTCCCAGCGCCCCAGCAAGTTAGCCACATCCCCAACTCGCCCGTCAGCCAATGGGGGGAAACTGGACTGGATTTTACTCGCCGCCATTGCGATCGCCTGTTTGCTCCGCGTCGTTTATATTGACGGCCGAGAGCTATGGTACGACGAAGTGCTGTCCCTATTGCTATCCACCACCCAGCGCATCAGCTATGGCGATCCTGCCGGTGTCCCCATTGCCCTCGCAAACTATAGCCCCTTGCTACAGCTCCCCCCATTGGACAGCGTTAGTGACATCCTCAAGGGCATTAAACCCCTCTTCCAGGGCCTGGTGGGAAGAGAACCCCATCCACCCCTGTTCTTTTTATGCCAATATCTATGGCTGCTGGTCACCAACAACCAGGCCATCGCCCTACGGAGCCTGAACCTATTGCTGAGTTTGGGGGCCATTTTTGGGGCCTACGGCATGGGCAAAGCCCTGTTTAATCAGCGGGGCGGCCTGGTGTTTGCGGCCCTGTTGGGTTTAAATCCATTTTTTTGGTTTCATTCCCTCAATGTGCGCATGTATTGCCCAACGGTGCTGTGGGTCACCCTGGCCGGTTGGGCCGGTGTGCAACTGTGCTACCAACGGCCAGGGCGTCGTCTGGGGTGGTATGTGCTGTTGACCCTGGCCATGGCCGCCGGGATTTTAACCTATTATCTCTCTGCCCTTGCCTTTGTTGCCTTGGGGGTTGTGTTTTTAATTCAAGACCGACAGCGCTGGTGGCACTACGGCCTCTGTGGCTTGGGTGCCGTCGGTTTGGCCAGCCCCTGGATCTATTGGGGGGTGCCCCAACAGCTGAGAAATGTGGATCTACAACGGTTTGCTAACAACAGTAGCTGGCTCGAAACCATGGTGCAACATATCCAGGGCATCCTCGAGGTGTTGGGCATTCAGCTGGCAGTGGGCGACTGGGCCACAGGGTTGCCAACCGCATTCGTGTTGGGCGTGGGTGTTTTGGTGAGTCTAGGTCTGGCGCTAATGATTGGGCAGCTATGGCATTTATTGCGCCATCGGTCCATGTCGCTATTGCTGGTGGTACTGAGTTTGGGGTGTTTGCCCCTATTGCTGATGTTGGGATTCGACATTCTCTCGGGTCAATCTACCCTGGCCTGGGGCTTTGGCCGTACGGGAATGTTTATTTTGCCAGGGTTGTTGTTGTTGATTACCGCCTGGATTGTGCATTTGCCACACCGTTGGCAAATGTTTGCGATTGCTACGCTGCTGGCGGTTTATCTCGGTTTAAATGGGGCGGATATGGCCCTGCGGCAGCGGCAAGTGTTTCAACAGATTGCGGCCACGGCCACCCCAGCCGAGTCAACGCTGATTGCGATGAATTCTAAGGCCTGGGGGCATGTGTTGCGGCTAGTGTATTACTTCCCTGCCGAGACGCCTGTGAAGTTGTTGGCCACCGACCCGGCGATGCTGCCCGATGCGTTAAACGACGCCTTAGCCACGGCGGAGTATGACCAGGTGCTTTGGCTAGAAGCCATGCGACCGGTGTGGAAAGCGCCAAAGGCAGATGAGGCAGAACAGATTCGGCAGGATATTGAGGCCCGTTTGGGGGCTGGATATACCCTGGCCAACCGTCAGGAATTAGTGGGGACGATGCAATTGGATAGATTTAGCCTGGCGGTTTATGAAAAGTAGGCCAGGGGGATTTTGACCGGAGTGGGGCCAGCCCTTTAGGGATGTCGGTAACATGGTCAGCGAAGGCCCGCTATCCTTTGAAAACCCGTTATTTTTTCCACAGCTATGCCAGACTGCCTTGCGCTAATTGCCCATGACACCAAGAAGAACGACATGGTGGCCCTGGCAACCAATTATCAGCATGTGTTGTCGCGCTATCACCTGATTGCCACGGAAAATACGGGGCAGCTGATTGCCACGGTGACAGGGCTGTCGGTGGAACGACTGGCCCCTGGCAGCCAGGGGGGCGAATTGCAAATAGCGGCGCGGGTGGTCTCTGGCGATGTGACCGGGGTGATTTTTTTATTGGACCCGGTGAGCGTTAACCCCAACGAACCAGATATTCGGGCCCTGTTGCGGGTGTGTACGCTGCACAATGTGCTGTTGGCCACCAATATGATTACGGCGCAGCTGGCGATTGAAGCGGTGGCAAAACGCCGGGATGCCTATTTGATTTTTAACCCGGTGGCGGGGCAGGGAAATCCCGATCGCGATCTGGCGCTGATCCGTCAGATTTTGGTACCCCAGGTGAATCTGCACACGATTTTTACCGAGGCCGATGTGGATGTGATTGCCCAGGCAAAGGGGGCGATCGCAACCATCCAGGCAAACCAAACCACGGCTGAACCCGGTTTTATCATTGCCTCCGGTGGCGATGGCACCGTATCTGCGATCGCAGGGGCCACCATGGAAACCGGCATTCCCCTGGGGGTGATTCCGCGCGGTACCGCCAACGCCTTTGCCGTGGCCATGGGCATTCCCACCGATTTGCAACAGGCCTGTGAAGCCATTGCCGCTGGCCATACCCGCGTGGTGGATGCCGCCTATTGCAACAAAATTCCCATGATTCTGTTGGCCGGCATGGGGTTTGAAGCCGAGGTCGTAGAAAACGCCAACCGAGAACTAAAAAATCAGCTGGGGGCCTTGGCCTACCTACTTTCCGGGGCACAACAGTTTTTCACTCAAGAGTCTTTTCAAGTGCAGATTGAAATCGATGGCCAGACCATAGACGATGTGGCGGTGGCCGTTACCGTGGCCAATGCCGCACCGCCCACATCGGTGATGGCCCAGGGATTTGGCGATGTGATTCCCAACGATGGCCTGCTAGAAGTCACCATTGCGGTGCCCCAAACCCGGCTACAGGGGATGAATATGATGGCCAGCCTGTTTACCTCGGCCCTGGTGAAGTCTCAGTTTGAGCGGGAAGACATTGTGTGTTTGCGCACCAAACGGCTGAAGGTGAAGACAGATCCGCCCCAGAAACTGGTGGTGGATGGGGAGCTATGGGATGCTAACCCGATTGAGTTTGAATGTGTTCCAGGGGGATTGACCATCTTTTCGCCGCTGATGCAGCAGTAGGGCAAAAGGCTAAATTCCTTAAATACTTTCGTCTCAATAAAAGACTCGCTATCTTCTTTTAAGTCTGATAATGATACTCATTAATATTTACTTGAGAACAGGCAAGGGGAGGTGCGATCACACCCCTAATATTTCGTCTCACCCTAAGACTGAAAACCTTAAGGTTGGTCTTAAATAAATAACACTATGTCTCAAAAATAGACATGCCTGGAATCTGATTAAAGACACAACAAGGCTATGAATAGAGAAGAAATTAAAACCATTATTTTCAAGGCTGTGATTCAAGTTTTGGTTGGAGCCAAAGCTGGCTGCTTGGTCCCTGTTTTGATTCTCGGGTCCAAGAAAGGCTGAGATGGCCCATTGATTGATTGGCAATGACAGCTTATCTAGGCTGCGCGGCTTAGCTAGCGATGTTGACAAACATATACAGCTTTTCGATATCGATCAAAGAGCATTACAGGTCTGTGCTGATGCTGACTGTCCAATATTCGGTGAAGGACCTGGGGGTGCCTGCTCCGCAATGGCTCGATGCATTCTGCTGTTGGTAAGAGGTTAGCCTTATTGTAGAGATTTGTTTTTTAGACTAATTCCTGGATGACTGAGATCTTGCAGCAGTCTCAATGTACGTTCTCACTGTGTTGTACGTCGTATCTGAGATAACGGTTGCTAGGTATATGGTCTAATGGAGTCTTTAAATAAAGTTGGATGTGACGCGCTAAAGAAGTGATCTTGACTAGAAATCAAGTCTCAAAATAAGATAAGCAGCCTTGACTTAAGTCTTGAGTTGTTTTTGCTTAATCTCAATATGAGATTGGTTGTGCTGGTGAGATTATTAGTAGTGCTCTTGTGTTTGTTCTCTCCCATGATTGTGCATAAATAAGCTGTACATCTTTGCAGGCGAGTTATGGGTACCCCACAATTTTCGACCTTATTGTTGAGTCTAAAGGTAGGGGGCTCGCTGGGCGATATCGCTACAGTGGCCATAATTTCATTAACGATGATGGGCTGCGGCAGTTTGACTCAGAAAGAAGCACAGCACTCACAAAATAAACAAATAGCCCTAACTCAAGTAGAGAGCACGCTCAACCAGGAAATAGTCCAAACCGGAAAAATTGGCGAACAGCCGGTAGGCAAAAATGATGTAGGTAAATCTAGCAAAAAGGACTTTACCTCTAACTCCTCAGCTACATTTAGGGAACGGAATAGCTTCTACGTTGGCAGTTTTGGCAGTCTTATTCGCAGCATTGCTTTTAGCCCTGATGGGAAAACTATTGCCTTTGGTGATAGCGTTGGCCGCATTCGACTATGGGATCTGCGGGGAAACGAAATTGCTAAAAGTCCTCTGGGATCCGACCATAGAGGAGCGGTTTTTAGTGTGAGTTTTAGCCCTGATGGCAATATTATTGCTTCCGGTAGCAGCAGCGACATGACCATTAAATTATGGGATACCAACGGTAATAATCTCTCTACCCTGTCTGGACATCAGGGAACAATTTATAGCGTCAGTTTTAGCCCTGACGGGAATACTCTCGCCTCTGCCGGGAGAGATGGAATAAAACTATGGAGCACAAATGGCACTGAACTTGCCACATTAACCGGCCATCAAGATTGGGTATCCGAAGTAAGTTTCAGTCCTGACGGGAATACGCTTGTCTCTGCTAGCAAGGATAAAACCGTCAAGCTGTGGAATATAAACGGCACAGAATTAGCCACATTTAACGGACATGAAGATTGGGTTGGCAGTGTAAGTTTTAGCCCTGATGGGACTACGATAGCTTCTAGTGGTAAAGACAAGACCATCAAACTATGGAGCACAAATGGCACTGAACTTGCCACGCTAACTGGCCATGGGGGCACTGTTTTGGTCGTTAGATTCAGCCCCGATGGCAATCTTATTGCCTCTAGTAGCACCGATAATACGATTAAGTTATGGAACCGCAATGGCAACGAACTTGCCACATTAACTGGCCATGAGAGTCAAGTTGCCAGTTTAGACTTTAGCCCGGATGGCAATACTCTGGTCTCTGCTAGTACTGATGGTGGCATCAAGCTGTGGGAGCGCGATTAGATCAATGCACTACTAGGCTTGAAACTGGGTGCGAATGGCTTCCATGCGTTTGCGGTTTACCCCCAGGTCGGACTTGCCTAGGCGGGCGGCGGCGCGCATTTGCACTGTCCCAGCCGTGGCATAGAACTCAATGTCGTCCACAAAGCCCATAAGCTTGCTGGAAAATTCGGCATAGAGGTAGGTGTCGGTGCTTTCGATAATGGTGGAGCGTTCCATGCCTTCGATGATGGTTTTTAGGTGTGCGATCGCATCGGCGGGAGACTTATCGGTGGTCAGGGGGGCGATGTAGTGTTCTTTGTCGCCGCTATCGGCTTGGGTGCTGACACAGTTGGGGGTGCCGGGACAGGCTAGCAGCTGACCGTCGGTGACACCTAGGTTGTTGGGACGTGTACCTGAGAAAGAGAAGAGAGCCATATGTACACCCGTTAGTATGGGGTGATCATATCGTTTAATTTGGCGGGGGTACAAATTTGGCGATGGGGTACCTTTTGTGGTTCAGGTTTGGATGTGTTGAATTACTTCACCAAGACTGTTCGTCTCAAACTAAGACTATCTGTATTTTAATGAGTCTTGATATAAGATTATTAATCTTAGTTTGAGATTAATTTTATTGAGGTGATATTTTCCTGAATTGATACTTTTGAGCGAATATTTGCGGCTGAAGAATTGGAATGTAGCTCGCTAACCACTGCATTTGGAAGCCATAAAGGAGTGCCTTCCGCCTTCCGCCTTCTCTAGCAGCTCCTGCTTTTTCTACTTGATATGTTCGATGGGAACTTGCAGCCATTGGCTCAGGGTATGGATTAGCCAGTCTCGTTCTGTTTGGGTGGCGGCGGGGAGGGTGAAGGTGTGGGTGGCGGTTTTGATGGTGATGGTGGATTCTGTGAAGGTTCTTGTGGCGGACTTTGGGGTTTGTTTGCTGATGAGCTGAACGTCGGAACGGGAAGCGCTGCGGTGGCGGGTGCCGATAAATTTGTAGGTGGCGGTGATGGTGTCGGGGTCGATGTGTAGTTTGGTTTGTTGTAAGAGCCGCCGGGCAAAGGGCAAAATCACAATGCTAATGACGACAGCGATCGCAGGCAGGCCAACTAAAAGGATAAGCCCGTCGATAAGGTTGCCGCTGAGAAATGCGGCGAATATCATCAGAATTATTTTGAAGGTTTGGACGCTGATGGGGGTGCCCACGAGAATAAATAACAACAGAAGACCGGGGGGTAATCCCTTGGGGGGAATAAGGACCTCTAGGGTTTTGGGGTGATCGGTTTGGCTGACCATGATGTTGCTGTTGGCCGGTCTGCCGGGGAGTTGGATTGCGGCACTGGCCTGGGGAACTAGCTGGCCTGGGTTTTCTAGTGTTTCTAGGGCTTGGGTGGCGGAACTGGGCCGACGGTCGAGATTGGGATTGGTCAGCCAGGTGAGCCAGTTAGTCAGGTTTTGGTTCAGGCTGACCTGGGAGGCAAACTCCAGCCGCATGTCTTTTTGGGGGAGGTCGGCGGGATGTTTGCCGGTGGCGGCATAGATCAGGGTAGCCCCAAGGCTATAGAGGTCGGAGGCGGGGCTGGCATGGCCGCCAAATTGTTCTGGGGGCATGTAGCCGTAGGTGCCGACGATGGTCATGGTGTGGTCCGATTGGGTGGCCCCGGTTTGGACGGAGTCGAAGTCGACTAGGTACACCTGGCCCACGTGGTTGCCGGTGCGATCGCTGAGCAACACATTGCTGGGTTTAATGTCTCGGTGGATGACGGTGGGCTGGCGCTGGTGCAGATAGTCCAGAATTTTGAGCAGCTGTAGGGCTAGCTGGTGGAGGTCGTCTTCGCTAAAGCTGCGGCCCGCCTGTAGCTGTTCTTGCAGGGACTTGGCGGGAATGTAGGACTGCACCTGGGCAAAGCCTTTGTGGTTGTCTAGCTCGGTGTCGAAGTAGTCGAGGTATTGGGGAATGCCGGGAAAGGATAGGGTTTTGAGGGAGGCGGCCCCCCGCTCGAACAGCTTGTGGTCCTGCCATTGGAACTCGGGGCCAAATAGCAATACTTTAACGATTACCGGCTGATGGGTGGTGAGGTCTTTGGCAATGTAGGTGTGTCTGGCCCCTTTTTTGCTCAGGCGCGTCTGCAGTTGATATCGGTTATTTAAGATCTGCTGGTTCATTCGCCATACGCCCTATTTTCCAAGGATAAGCCCGGATGGTCCAGGGTACCCAAGACTGTAATTACACACAAAGCCTGGGGTTTTCCGTGGCAGCGGGCTAATTTTCTAAATGGCTTTATAAAGCGAAGGGGCGTTTTTTAACCAGGTTTACTAAATTTGGAGCTGGTATGACACCTAGTTGTCCCTTAGGGTGGATCTTTCTAGCAAATACTACAATTTCCTGTGCGAACAGTGTGGCGCAAAAGCTCTGGAGAACCGAGGCGTTTCCTAAAACTGTGCGTTTAAATACATAGGGAGTATTACGCTTTTTCGCCGAAACGGGTTAATTTTCTGGGCGACGATACAATTCGGTAGCACGCAGTGGGAAACGTTTATGGTTGATGCTGCATCTACAAAAACCTTCAATTTTTTTCACCATTGGTACCCGGTTTCGCCGGTGGTCGATCTGCGGCCCGAGCATCCGACGGCGGTGACGGTGCTGGGGATAGCCATGGTGATTTGGAAGCCGCGCCATTGGGAAACCTATCGGGTGTTTTTGGATCAGTGCCCCCATCGGCTGGCGCCCCTGAGCGAAGGTCGGGTGGATGAACAAACGAGCCATTTGATGTGTAGCTACCACGGTTGGCAGTTTGATGGCGAAGGGGTGTGTCAATCGGTGCCCCAGGCCAAACCGGACTTTGCACCGGAGCAGCGATCGCAACTGTGCGCCACCGCATTACCCACCCAAACCGAGAATGATTTGCTATGGGTTTGGCCCGATGCCGCCAGTGCAGATCTGGCGGCGCAAACGCCATTGCCCCTGTCGCCCCAGATTGATGCCAGTAAGGGGTTTGTGTGGGATTCCTATGGGCGGGACCTGGCCTATGACTGGCAAACGCTGGTGGAAAATGTTGTTGACCCCAGCCATGTATCCTTTGCCCACCATGGGGTGCAGGGAGATCGGGCCAATGCCGCACCGTTGTTGATGGAGATTTTGCAATCTACGATGGAGCGGATCGAATCGGAAACGAAGGGACGGTTTACCAGCCATTTAACGTTTGAGCCCCCCTGCCGGGTAGAGTATGCGATGACCTTTGGCGATACGGGAAAAAAAGTGGGGCTGGTGACCTACTGTGTGCCGACGGTGCCAGGGAGATGCCGAATTGTGGCTCAGTTTCCGCGCAATTTTGCCCAACGGATACATCGGTTGATGCCGCGCTGGTGGCCCCATGTGACCATGCGCAACCAGGTGTTGGATGGGGATATGGTGTTGTTGCACCAGCAGGAACAACGGCTAAAACAACAACCTCAGAATTGGAAAACGGCTTATAAATTGCCTGCTACGGCGGATCGGTTTGTGATTGAGTTTCGCAAATGGTGCGATCGCTACCTGCCAGGCCAACCTTTTTGGGAACGCGCAGGCCCCACCGAGACCCAGGACCACCGGCAAATGCTGGATCGGTATCATCAGCACACGCAGCATTGCCAGAGCTGTCGAGGGGCGCTGACCAATATTCGGCGGTTGCAGTGGGGCTTGTCGGGGTGGTTTGTGGTTTGCTTGATGGTGGTGGCGGTGTTGCCGGATGGGGCGCGCCTATGGCCAGGGTTGTTGTTATTGGGGTTGGGCACCCTGGGGTTGGGCGGGGCGGCGGGGCTACGGTTTTGGCTAGAGCCTAAGTTTGTTTTTGTGGATTATATCCATGCCGACCGAAAATAGAATTAAAGGCCCCAAAGCGTAGAATGTTCCTGAACAGGTATTTGGAGCTGCTGACTTAGGGTTTGCAACAGCCATTCTCGGTCCGCCTGGGTTTCGGTGGGTAGCTCAAAGGTGTGGTTAGGTGTTCTTAAACTTACATACGACCGCCGCTGATCGCTCAACAGCTGCAACGATTTGCGGGGGGCATAGTAGCGACGGGTTTGGTTAAACAGGCGAGTTTCTGTAATGAAGTTCGCTTCGATGCATAACTTCCGCTGCATTAGGCTGTTCGGCTTGCCCAGAATGGCGATCAGGAGGATGGCGGCCAACCACCCCAGGGGCGAGAACAGGAAAAAAAAGATCAGGAAGATAAACTCCATGCCAAGGGTTAGCAGCAAGAAGGCCAAGAGTAGCAACAGTATAAGCAGGCCGCCGGGGGCGTTTGAAATGTTGGCTAAATCAATTTTTTTAACGGGAAATATAATTTCGGTGGCCTGGGGCTGATTAGTTTGTCTAACAATAATTTGGCTAGTGGTAGGGCTGAGGGTGGGAACCGGCTCTTGATAAAGGATCGCCGTCTGTTTTGGTAGATTGGCGGGTTGTTTTGCGGCTTGAACCCGAGGTTCCGAGGGTGCCGTCCAGTGGGTGGATTCTTTAAGGGCCTGCATGGCCTGGGCGGCGGTGGCCAAACGACGGTCTAAATTGGGATTGGTCATCCACTTTAGCCAGGTCACCAGGTTGTTGCTCAGGGTAACCTGGTCCGCAAAATCGATGGCCATATCTTTTTGGGGCAGGTCGGCGGGATGTTTGCCGCTGACGGCATAGATCAGGGTGGCCCCCAGGCTGTAAAGATCCGAGGCGGGGCGGGCGTTGCCGCTAAACTGCTCCGGGGGCATATAGCCATAGGTGCCCACAATGGTCATGGTGTAGTCGGACCGGGAAATGCCGGTTTTGACCGAGTCGAAATCCACCAGGTACACCTGGCCCACAGGGTTGCCGGTGCTATCTTCTAGGAGAATGTTGCTGGGTTTAATATCCCGGTGGATGACGGCGGGCTGGCGCTGGTGGAGATAGGCCAAAATTTCCAGCAACTGTAGGGCCAGTTGCTGGATGTCGTCTTCACTAAAGGTGCGGCCCGCCTGCAAATGTTCTTGCAGGGATTTTGCCGGAATGTAGGACTGCACCTGGGCAAACCCCTTGTGGCGACCTACCTCCACATCAAAGTAGTCGAGGTATTGGGGAATGCCCGGAAAGGACAGGGTTTGTAGGGCCGCGGCACCGCGCTCAAATAGCTTATGGTCCTGCCATTGGAAGCCGGGGCCAAACAGCAACACTTTGACGACGACGCGCTGATCGGTGTGTAGGTCTTTGGCAATAAAAGTGTGTCTGGCCCCCTTTTGGCAAAGGCGCTTTTGCAACTGATAGCGTTCGTTTAAGATCCACTGGTTCATTAAGGTGTCATGGGCCTGGCTTCTTTGTTTTGGATACCCAGGATTAGGGTTTGCAGCGATCAGTGGGAAGGGGGAATTTGGAAGTCGGAATTAAGAAGCTGCGCCCTTAATGGCCTGGTTTAGATTTTTGGGGTTTTGGTATCCGAGCAGGGGGCCAGGCGTTACTGGAAACTCTTTGGTTTAGATACAGGGAAAGTGATCGGGTTTTCGGATGTGGGCCTGGTTTTGCCTTGGTTGTTTGGGGCTTATTTTTACCTATCTCAAAACAAGACTGAATAATTCCTATCTAGACTCAACCCGAGTCAACTCAGTCTTGATTTGAGACCTAATTTAAGCACGTGAATGGGGCGATTCGGTATCAACAGAATGTGCGCCTTTTCCGACTTCCTCAGGGGATGTATTTAATGGTGAGCTGCAACCATTTGCTAAGCACCTGGACGAGCCATTCTTGTTCTTTGAGGGTGATGGTCGATAGGTTAAAGGAATGGGTGGAGGTTTTGAGGCTGACGCGGGAGGTGGTTTTATTCATCACTAGCTGGAGAGCGACGCGGCGAGATCGGTGTTGACGGAGGCCAAAGAAATCGTAGGTTTTGGTAATGTTGTGTGGGGTAATACGTAGGCGGGCCTGTTGCGAAAAGGAGAGGATGGCCGGAAGTATGGTGACTGCGGCGATTGCCCCCACGGGCAACAGAATTAGCGACAGCAACAACCCCACCCCCAAGCGACCATTCATAAAGGCAAATATGCCCCCAAAAAAGATCATCATGGCGATTAGGCTGGTGGGGGCACCGACAAGGAGAAACAGCCAGAACAGGGTGGGGTGCAGGTCCCTGGAGGGCAGCAAAATTTCTAGGGTTTGGGGATGGTCGGTTTGGCTAACCATGATTTTGCTATCCACGGGTTTGGCCGGTAGCCGGATGGGAAAATCGATGGAGTGCTGGGATAAAACAGGCAAAGATTGCCCTGGGGTGGGGGCATTTAGGGCCTGGATGGCATCGGCGGCGGACCGGAGGCGATGGTCTAGGTCGGGGTTGGTTAAACGCTTGAGCCAAATAATAAAATGCTGGCTGAGGTTGACCTGGGTCTGGAACTCGATGCCCATATGTTTTTTTGGCAGGTCGGCGGGGTGTTTGCCGGTGGCGGCATAGATCAGGGTGGCCCCCAGGCTATAGAGATCGGAGGCGGGGCTGGCCTGGCCGCTAAACTGCTCCGGGGGCATGTAGCCGTAGGTGCCCACAATGGTGATGGTGTAGTCGGACTGGGTGGCCCCGGTTTTGACCGAGTCGAAGTCTACCAGGTGTACCTGGCCCACATGGTTGCCGGTTCTGTCATCTAGCAAAATGTTGCTGGGTTTAATATCG
Organism: Leptothoe kymatousa TAU-MAC 1615; assembly: GCF_018739865.1. GTDB lineage: Bacteria > Cyanobacteriota > Cyanobacteriia > Phormidesmidales > Phormidesmidaceae > Leptothoe > Leptothoe kymatousa. Next base: position 203,912 of record NZ_JADOER010000009.1, read on the forward strand.
CGATGGATGACGGCGGGCTGACGCTGGTGGAGATAGGCCAGAATTTCTAGGAGCTGGAGGGCTAGCTGGCGCAATTCATTTTCACTAAAGGTGCGGCCCGATTGCAGGTGTTCTTGTAGGGATTTGGCAGGAATGTAGGACTGGACCTGGGCAAAGCCTTGGTAGCTACCGAGCTGGGTATCGAAGTAGTCGAGGTAGTGGGGAATGCCGGGAAAGGATAGGGTTTGGAGCGAAGCGGCACCGCGTTCGAAGAGTTTGTGGTCTTGCCATTGGAACTCGGGACCGAATAGGAGTACTTTGACGATGACCGGCTGGTCGGTGTTGAGGTCTGTGGCGATATAGGTGTGTCTGGCCCCTTTTTTGCTTAGGCGCGTTTCCAGTCGATATTGGTGGTTCAAGATCCACTGGATCATGGAGAGGTCATACATCTATAGGCTCTGGCTGGTTTGAGTCTTGATGTGGATGGGGGTGTATTACGTTTTGGCTATGGATGCACTGACCGGATGGGAATTTGGAAGGGGGCAAGTTGTGGTGACGAAGGTGGGGGGTATTTTGCTCCATCTGGGGTACCTGGGTGGGTACTTTTTTATCAATGGGGCCTGATTTGGGGGATTTGTGGCTAAACTGTGGGCAGATTGCCCTAAATTTGGAAAACCGCATTAGCCTTTGCCCATGGTGGAAGATATTTTTCTAGCTCGAACCGAGGAGCAGCAGCAGTTTCGAAGAATGTTGCTAGAGAAACTGCCCACAGGGTTAAAAAAGCATTTTCCAACGTTTTCAAAGCCGTTTGCTAAATTAAAGCCTGCCTCGGAGACTGAAGACCGGGCGGCGATCCTGCTGTTTTATGGGGCAGGGGGCATGGGCAAAACGTCGTTGGTGCGACGGTTGCGAAAGCTGGTAGCGGAAGAATTTAAGGGCCAGGTTAATACCCTGTTTCTAGACTGGGAGGATGAGCAAAAGCTGACCCTGGATTTGCAGGTGGGCCATGACTTTATTGAACCGGAGGCGATGCTGAATGTGCTGCATCGCACATTGGTAAAGGCGGGCTGGGGGAATGACCTGAAGGATTACGAGAAAACTATCCAGGCATTGCGAAATACCGAGTCTAAGGTGGAGGATGCCATGAAGGCATCCCAGGCGACCAGTGAATTATCGGACAAGGTGAGTAAGCTGGGGGCCAAGGGAATGGCCACATTAATTCGGTTGTATCCAGGGGCGGGGGCAATCGATCAAAAAACATTAGAAACCACGCTGGATAATACATTTCAGGTGGGTGCGGAGGGGTTGTACCAGGCGCGGCGGTTTGTGCAAAAGTCGCTAACGCCAACGGAATATGAGATCTATGCCCAGCCCGACGAGCGTTTGGCGGAAGCCCTAGGGAAAGGCATTGCCAGGGTGGCGGAGCGGAAACCACTAACGCTGTTGTTTGACACCTATGAAATTGTGGATCGACCCGAGTGTGACTACACGCTGCGGCGAGTGATTCAGGAGAGCGGCGGGCGCACCCAATGGGTGGTGGCGGGGCGAGCTAACCTGGCGGATAGTGGGCAGCGGGGGAGCTTATATTTTCGTGGGTACAAGCGCGACTTTGCAGAAACCCAGCTATATGCCAAGTCCCTAAGTGAGTTTGGTCTGGATTTAATTCAGGATTATTTTGCCCAGGTGGTGCCGGATCGACCGCTGAATGAGCAGGATGCGGATGCGGTGACGCGGTTTAGTTTGGGGATACCGTTTGTGATCCGCCAGGCGGCGGTGATGTATCGGGAGGGAAAACCGCTAGAAGAGATTATTGCGCCAGTGGAGAAGGTGCCCCTGGGCACTGATGTGTCTGCCTATGATCGGGTGGTGACGGAAACCAGCGAGCGGTTTTTGATGCACTGTTTTAGTGCCAAGGAAAAAGAAAAAGATTTACAGGCGATCTATGCATTGGCGCTGATGCGTCGCCCGGATGCGGGGCTATTGCGGGCGATGTTGGATGAGACGGATTTAGAAAAACGGCTGCAAACGTTGCGGGAGCGGTATTCGTTTATTTTGGTGGAGCAGCTGCGGCTGGATGAAAAGCTCAATCGGTTTTTGCAGGGGTATTTGTTGAGCGATTTGCGGCGTACGAGTGAGCGGTTGCAGGGGCTGAATGAAAATGCGCTGGCGTGGTTGGAGCTACAGCTAGAGGAGAAAACCCAGGGGATTACGGATACGGCGGAAACGCTGGAAGATGAGGCGATGGCGGAGCTGGTATTGGATGTGGCGCACCATCGTTTGTGGAAAAGTGAAAACAATGGCTGGCGGTATGTGGTGCCGCGATTTGTGGAGGGATGGCAGTATAACCGCAGTTGGAGCCGTGGTTTGCTGGAGGTGGCGGAGTATTTTAGGGCGGCGATGGGGAAAGAAAATAGGAAACGGCTGGGGCAGTTTGGGATGGTGCTGGCAGGGGGAACGGATGAAGAGGCGTTGAACAACGTTTTAGATGATTTAAAGACGCTGGAACGGCGGAACTGGTTTGATGAGAATAAGGCTGAACTTAGCAGTATTTTGTTGTTGAAGCAGGGGCAATTTTTGCAACGGCAGGGACGCAATCAGGAGGCCTTGGCGGTATGTAATAGTGTGGAGGGAAAGTTGCCTGGGGAAGCGGTTAGGTTGAAAAAAGATCTGGCCAATACGTTTGAGAAAATTGGTTGGATGTTTTCTGTCAGAAACAGCCAGGCTGTACCTTCACAGGAAGGTGCCAAAGCTCTGGCTAAAGCTGTTAAGCTAAATCCTGATAATGGGTCTCATTTAATCGCTTTAGGAGTAACTCAGCATGGGCTTAAGCAAAATGAGAAAGCTGTTGAAAATGTTTTATCAGGGATTGAGTTAGAAGGAGAGAAAAATTATTCATTAAATATTCTTGGTTCTGTATACAGTGACCTGAAGCGTCACGATGAGGCGATTGAGGCGTATCAAAAAGCGATTGAGCTGAACCCAGAATATGCGATGGCTTACTACAATTTAGGCAATGCTTACAGTGACCTGAAGCGTCACGATGAGGCGATTGAGGCGTATCAAAAAGCGATTGAGCTGAACCCAGAAGATGCGACGGCTTACTACAATTTAGGCATTGCTTACAGGGGCCTGAAGCGTCACGATGAGGCGATTGAGGCGTATCAAAAAGCGATTGAGCTGAACCCAGAAGATGCGACGGCTTACAACAATTTAGGCATTGCTTACAGGGGCCTGAAGCGTCACGATGAGGCGATTGAGGCGTATCAAAAAGCGATTG
>NZ_JADOER010000009.1:207331-345315 GCF_018739865.1 Leptothoe kymatousa TAU-MAC 1615
AGCTGAACCCAGAATATGCGACGGCTTACAACAATTTAGGCATTGCTTACAGTGACCTGAAGCGTCACGATGAGGCAATTACAGCTTTTAACGATGGGCTAAAAATCGATCCCCAATATACCTATGCTCACACCCAATTAGGCAACCTATACCGCGAGCAAAAACAATACGACAAAGCCCTCTCAGCCTACAAAAAACTAGCCGAACTCAGCCCCGAAAGCGCCTATTCCTTTACCGAAGTGGGCCTAACCCATGCCCTACAAAACCAAATCGACCAAGCCCACATCGCATGGCAAACGGCCCTGCCCTTATTTGAAGATGACGACTGGGACAATCTCCACAAGGCCCTCTACACCCTGGCATTAGGTCATACCGAAACCGCATTTCAACAACTTGACCAGATTTTGCAAACTGAGGTGCGACCAAAAGCTATCGATGCGGTCCTGATTGATGCTGATGTTCTAAGCCAATGCCCAACACCGCCCGCAAGGCTGGACGACTTTATTGCGAAACTCAAAGCCATTGAGACTCCAAACACTGAGCAAGATGCCGACTAAATCCCCTCTCGGGAGGGGTGCCTGCAAGGCGGGGTGGGTTTCGATAACTAGCGCAAAAGGTCAACCCACCCCTTCGCCCCTCCCAGGAGGGGATGAGGTATCGGATGTCTGCATAGGCTCAGAGAAAACCTTTGATTAGTTGCGTATAACGCAGTTAATCAAAACCCTGCAACTCCTACCAAAAATGCTTTGACAGACGACTAATTCAACGCTGGACTAAAAATGGACTAAAAATAAGCCCCCTACTTTCTGAGCCCACCAGCCCCATCCCAGCGCCCCTAGACTGTACCTCAACCCCCTGCCACCAGGCGATTAAACCCACAAACCACAGCCTTTCCCCAAACGATCCACAGATCCACCTCCAGATCACCGATCAACCACCACACAAAACCATGGCCTATCGACCCATACTTCCGAAAAGGGAACTCGGCGGGACCCCACGCAGCTGGTTTTACAAACGACCAATAACTTACGCCATCCATCACCCCTTACAAATATGCAGACCGCTTTAACAACATCAAACTATCCAACGTAAAAATCGACTGCCACCAAGGCAAATCCACATACAGCCGCACAATCCCCCCATCCTCACGGATCGCCATCGCCACCGACTCCGCCGCCTGGTCTAACACATCCTGCGCCACAAAGTCTTTCAAGTGATACCAATAGCGACCAAACAACGGAAAATGATCCGCATTCTCCTGCAAAATTGACGGTAGCTGTTGCACCATCCCCTGAAACGTTTTCTCATCTAGGCCACAGCGGGCCAAATACGCAAACACCGGATAGCTATAAAAACTAAACGCCTCCCCTGGCCCAGATTGCTCATAATATTGCTGCGCCTTGGCAAACAAATTGGGCCGTTCAGGCTGCCATTGGCTCAACAGACTAGCCAAAACCAAAATGCGATCGCAATCCGGCTTATTCCACCATGGCTGATGGGGATAGTCCGCCAGGGTGGCCGGTGGATAGTCAATCTCCCCCGACTCCAGCTGATGCGCCTCCAACCAACCCAACAAGGGACCGATCACCTCCGGCGCGTCATAGTCCAACATATCCAAAACAAACAAAGCCGACTCCGCACCAATGGGCGTACTCGCCGGACATAATACATCCGGCTCTAGACCATTACCAAAGCCCCCATCCGCATTTTGATAGGCCAATAGCGCCTTCAAACATAAGTTGCGATCGCCCGACTCAAACATATAGCCATACAGCGTTCGCTCCAATAGGCGACCCTTTTCAAAGATCAGCGTCTTCGCCCGCTGTAAATCCTGCGCACTAAGAATTGCCATAGCCCCATCTAAATACGGTAGACCTTACGAATCATCGACAAAATTAGCAAATGACCATGGCGATCTAACCAAATTCACAGCCTAAGCTTTATGTCTTACCATGAGATTATCTACCTCTTTTCAAGACTTATATTGGGAGTTAGAATCTTAACTTGAGACTTAAAATAATGGGGTGAGTGAAGGGTGAAGGGTAAAGAGTGAGGAGTGAAGAGTGAGGAGAAATGGCGGGAACTCGGGGGGAGCACAAAAAAAATAACCACCCAGGCAATGCGGGGTGGAAAACAGGCTACATTACGGGGTTCTAAGTCTTGGTGCGAGATTTGTATAGGACGGCTCCCGATGGTCCAAGTTTAGATACCATCATGGGCAGTCCATATACAAAACCAGCCGTTCCCTGTTACCTAAAGTTAGGCAGTCACTGCTATGTCATCGATCACGGATCAACCACTGCCATTTTTGTCCGGCTACACCCTCACCGAAACGCTATACCAAGGTAGTCGCACCCTTGTGTATCGGGCCGTAGCCGCAGATGGCCAATCCGTGGTGATCAAACTGTTGCGATCGCCCCAACCCAGTTTCAGCGAACTGCTCCATTTTCGAAACCAATTCACCATTGCCAACAACTTACCCATTGCCGGCATCGTCAAACCCCTGGCCCTAAAACCGTGGCACCGTGGCTATGCCCTGGTCATGGAAGATGTGGGGGGTGTTTCACTAAAGGAGTACGGGCAAAACTACGCGCCCCTGAGCGTTGCGCAACGGTTATCCATTGGGCTGCAGCTGGCCACCATTCTCCATGGCCTCGGCCAGCATCGGGTGGTGCATAAAGACATCAACCCCGCCAATATTCTGATTCACCCCCATACCCACCAAATCTGGCTAACCGACTTTGGCCTCGCCTCGCTGCTGCCCAAAGAAAGCCAGGATCTGCAATCCCCCCATAGCTTGGAAGGCACCCTGGCCTACATTGCCCCGGAACAAACCGGGCGCATGAATCGGGGCATTGATTACCGGGTCGATTTCTATGGCCTTGGGGTCACGCTATACGAATTGTTCTCCGGGGTGCTGCCGTTCCAGGTGGAGGATCCCATGGAGCTGATCCATAGCCACCTTGCCAAACCCCCCGCCCCCCTCCATCACCTCAACCCGCAGCTGCCCCCCCAGCTATCGGCCATTGTGTTGAAGCTAATGGCTAAGAATGCAGAAGACCGATACCAAAGTGCCCTGGGGCTGCTCCATGATTGGCAAACCTGTGGGGAGCAGTGGCAGACGACGGGGACGATTGCCGAATTTGAGGTGGGCACAAAGGATCGGTGCGATCGCTTCCTTATTCCCGAAAAACTTTACGGACGTAGCGCCGACGTTCAGGTGCTGATGGCTGCCTTTGAGCGGGTGACCCAGGGAAGTGCAGAACTGTTAACCGTGACCGGATACTCCGGTGTGGGCAAAACCGCCGTAGTCAACGAGATCCACAAACCCATTACCCAACAGCGCGGCTACTTTATCGAAGGAAAATTTGACCAATTCAATCGCAACATTCCTTTCTCTGCATTTGTGCAGGCCTTCCGTGGATTGGTGGGGCAGCTACTGGGCGAATCGGATCACACATTAGCAACCTGGAAAGACAAAATTCTACACGCCGTCGGCATCAATGGTCAGGTGCTGTTGGACGTCATCCCCGAACTGGAATGCATCATCGGCCCGCAACCTCCCGCACCGCACCTATCGGGAAGGGCCGCCCAAAACCGATTTAATCTCGTATTTGAAAGATTTGTACAGCTCTTTGCCACCGCAGAGCATCCCCTAGTTATTTTTCTCGACGATTTGCAATGGGCCGATCTCGCGTCCTTAAACCTGCTCCAATTACTGGTTGCGAAGGCGAATTTAACCACGGAATATCTTTTGGTAATTGGCGCCTATCGAGATAACGAAGTGCTGGCGGGCCATCCATTGCAGCTGGCCCTAAATGAGATGGCCCAACAGCAGGCCCCCGTACAACCGTTAACGTTGACGCCCCTATCTCCCCACCACATTAATCAACTGGTGGCCGATACGCTGTTGTGTACACCGACGATTACTGAACCCTTAACCCAGTTTGTTTACCAAAAAGCCCAAGGCAATCCCTTTTTTACCATTCAGTTTTTAACCGGCCTACATAACGATGGCTACGTCACCTTTAATGCAAACCAAGGCCATTGGCAGTGCGACCTGACCCAGGTGCAACAATTAGCCCTGACCGATGATGTCGTAGGGTACATGGTAGAACGTTTGCAAACTCTACCCACGGCCACCCAACGGGTCTTACAAATTGCAGCCTGCATTGGCAATCAGTTTGACCTGTCCACCCTAGCGGTGGTGTGTGGAAACAGTCAGGAGCAAAGTGCCCTTGAACTGTGGCAGGTGCTCCAGGCCGGACTGATCATCCCGGAAAGTAATACCTATAGATTTTTCCAGGGAAAGGCTAATGCTGATCGGCCAGCGGCAAATGGCGCTGAAAGCGGCGCTGAAAATCTTTCCCAAAACTCTGTGGTCCAACAGAGCGGCGCTGATAGTTTTTCCCAAAACTCTGTGGTCCAACAGAGCGGCGCTGATAGTTTTTCCCAAAACTCTGTGGCCCAACTGCGTGGCACTGATAGTTTTTCCAAAAACTCTTTTGCGCAACCGCAAAAAACAACGGGATTATCCGATTTTACAATTCCCTATCGCTTTTTACATGATCGGGTGCAACAAGCTGCCTACCATTTGATTTCAGACCAACAAACCCAGCAGATACATCTGGAAATTGGCAGACGTTGGCTGCACGGTACCCCCTTAGCACTAAGGGCGGAACGTCTTTTTGATATTGTTGGTCAGTTAAATTTGGGCCGCCGGCTGGTTGTGGATGCCGCTGAACGGCAAACGTTGATTCAGTTAAATTTGCAAGCGGCAAAGCAGGCCCTTTCTAATACGGCCTATGGCACGGCCAATGACTGTTTGCAGGTTTGTCGTGAGCTGTTGTCTGCCCACAGTTGGCAAACCCACTATGGGCTCACCCTGGATATCTACAATATCTCCGTTGAAACCGCCTATCTGCAAGGGAAATGGGCAGAAATAGATGCCTTTACCCAGCTAATAGAACAGCGGGCAAAAGAGACATTGGATGTGGCTAAAGCCTATGAATTTAAGGTGGAATCTAGAACCATTCAAGGCAAATTCCCGGAGGCAATGACGCTGGGATTACAAATCCTGGAATCCTTGGAGGTTACGTTTCCCCACCAGCCCACTGAAAACGACATTAAGGCCTATTTACATGAAACCCGACGATTGTTGGCAAGACGCTCCGCCCAGGATGTGTTGCGGTTGCCCCTGAGTTCCTCTGCCTATACCCAAGCCATACTGTGCTTACTGATCAAAGTGGGGGCTTCAGCCTATACGAAAACCCCCAATCTGTATGTGCTCATTGGGCTGAAAATGGTGCAACTGTCCTTGATCCATGGCAATACGCCAGAGTCTATCTTTGGTTACTCCCGCTACGGCATTTTAAACTGCAATCTCCTGGGGGATGTTGAAACTGGCTATCAGTTTGGTCAGGCCTCCTTAGAACTGCGGGAACACTTTGACACCATCGTCCACGACAGCCATATTATTTGGGTGCTGAATACCTTACTGTTTCACTGGAAGCAGCCCGTTGAAACCACCTTAGCCCCGCTTCAGCAAGCTTACGCCGTAGGGTTAGAAACAGGGGATTTAGTTTACGTCGGCTACAGCGCCTGCTCGTACTGCACCCACGCCTATCTTGCTGGCCATAGACTGGCCCCATTGGATTCCGAAATTCAGCAGTTCAACCAGGGCCTTGCCCGCATTCGGCAAGATGTTGCCCTCAGTTATAACCGAATGCTACATCAGGTGGTTTTATCCCTGATGAACCCTGCCTTTGACGTCAGTCAGGGGATGCAAGCACTGGATACAACAGTGGACATCGCTCAACTGGAAAAGAAGCAAGACCTGCTTGGGCTTTGGGGGTTTTATGTGAATAAATCAGTGGTCTGTTACCTATTCCAGGCCTATGACGAGGCCTGGCACTGTCAGCAACAAGCCTACCAATTGGCGAGAATTGGTATTGGCACCATCTACACATCCCTACTCTTTTGGACAGGGGCATTAACCTGTCTAGCGCTGTTGCTGGAGTCTCCCCGGGCGGCATCCATTGATATCGCTCAGTTAGAACATTGGGTGGCCGTGGGCAAAGAGAAATTGCAACTATGGGCCACCCACAATCCCCATTATTATCAGCATAAGTGCGACCTGCTGTGGGCAGAGAGCCATCGACTGGACGGCGATCGCCTGGCTGCTTTGGAAGCCTATGATCGCGCCATTGCTGGGGCAAAAGCCCATGGCTATCTTCAGGATGAAGCCTTGGCAAATGAGTTAGCCGGTAAATTTTATTTGGCCTGGGGCAAGGAAAAAATTGCCGCCCCATACCTCCAGGCTGCCTACACTTGCTATGGCGAGTGGGGGGCCCATGCAAAAACAAGCGATTTAGAACAGCGGTACCCCCAACTAATTCAGTCGTCGAGGGTTGTGATCAACCCACTCGAAACCTTAGCCAATCTTGTTTCTCCACAAGTTTCAAACTATTCTTCTCGGGTTGCCAGCGGCATTCCTGATGGGCTTAACCAAGCCTTTGATTTTAGCTCGGTTTTAAAGGCGGCCCAAACCCTCACAGAGACGATTCAGCTGGATGATCTGCTGGAAAAGTTGAGCCATGTCATTTTGCAAAACTCTGGCGGCGATCGCCTAATTTTGGCCTTACCCAATGGCGAAGACCATTGGGACATCAGGCTGGTTGCCACGCCTGATACGGTGGATATCTATAAAGCGCAGGAACCTTCGCAGATTAACGCCCCCTCAAAGCTTATAAACTACGTTAAAAACACACGGGAACTGATCTATTCAGACCAGCTGGACCATACTTTTCCCATGGTTGATGCCTATTTGATTAACCGTAGCCCCAAAAGTTTTCTCTGTGCTCCCCTGGTGACCCAAGATCAGCTGACTGGCGTTTTATATTTGGACTCGTCAAACAATCGGGGGTTAATCTCGTCTGCGCGGATCATTACCCTGAACTTTCTATTTTCCCAAGTTGCCATCGGCCTAAAAAATGCCCAGGTTTTGGAACAATCCTTGGCCCTAAAATCTAAAGTTATTGAATCTTCCATTGATGGCATTGCGATTCTTGAAAATGATATTTTGATTTATTTGAATCAGGCGTTTGCGGACCTTTTTGGCTATCTTCCTGAGGAGCTGCTGAACACAAACTGGGGAAATTTACACCCTTCGGAAGAAGAAACGCGGCTGATTGAAACTGCCATATCTGAGTGCATGGGAACTGGATCTTGGAGTGGAGAATTTACAGCCATACGCAAGGACGGCAGCTTGTTTTTTAAGGAGAGTCGATTGTTTCGGTTGGACGATGGCAAAGTGATTTGCATCTGTCGAGATATTAGCGATCGCAAAAAGCTTGAACAAGAACAGGAACGACTGATCCAGATACTCCAAGCAACACCGGATTTTGTGGGCATTTGTCGGCCGCCCCAAGGAGTTATTCTGTGGCAAAATCAGCCGTTTAGAAACCTGCGCCCCGATTTAAAAATCTTTGAAGAAGAGGTGCAGATTTCGCATTTATATCCCCAATGGGCCTACGACCTCGTTCGAGCAGAGGGATTGCCCGCCGCCATTCAACACGGCACCTGGCGGGGGGAAACGGCACTGCTCACCCAAACCGGTGAAGAGATTCCCACCTCCCAGGTGATTATTGCCCACAAATCAGATAACGGGGACGTAAAATACTTTTCCACAATTTTGCGAGATATTAGCGATCGCAAAGCCTCGGATCAGGCCCTCCACGATAGCCAGGCCCGCTTCCGGCGCATCACTGAAAATGTCCCGGGGATGATTTATCGCTATGTACTCCACCCCGATGGTAGCTGTGGGCTCAGCTATGTTAGTTCCCAGGTTCGAGATATCTATGAACTTGAGCCCGATGTGGTGCTCCAAGATATCTCCCATCTCCAGGAGAGAATCCACCCTGACGATCGGATGCACACCCAGGCAATATCTGCGGAATCTGCCAGAACCCTGCAACCGCTGAAGGTGGAACATCGGCTGATGCTGCCAGAAAAGGGGCTGCGGTGGATTCAAGCCATTGCTCGGCCAGAACTGCTGGATAACGGGGCTATTATCTGGGACGGCCTGACCCTGGATATCACCGATCGCAAAGCGGCCGAACAAGCCTTAGAAGAGAGCCAAGCTCAATTTAAGCGGATCACAGAAAACATCCCAGGGATGATTTATCGCTGCGTTCTACATCTAGACGGGAGCTGTCATATTCTCTATGCCAGCTCCCAGATTCAAGAGATTTTTGAACTGGAGCCCCAAGCCATTATCAACGGAAGCGATCATCCCCTGTGGGCAAGAACCCACCCCGATGATATTCCCCAGGTGCGAGCGGCCATGCAACGATCAGCGGAAAACCTTAGCCCCTTAATCAGTGAGCATCGCCTGATTTTGCCCCAAAAAGGGCTGCGGTGGATCCAGCAGATTGCTCGGCCAGGACAATTAGAAAATGGTGATGTTGTTTGGGATGGGGTGGTCATTGATATTAGCGATCGCAGACAGGCGGAAGAAAAAATTCGCCAAACCATGGCCCAGCTAGAAGCCTCAAACAATGAGTTAGAATCCTTTGCCTATTCCATCTCCCACGATTTACGGGCACCGCTGCGAGCCATCAATGGCTTTAGCCAAGCATTGCTCGAAGACTATGGCCCCCTGTTCGATGACATAGCCCAGGACTATTTCAATCGCATTCAGACCAACGCCACCCGCATGGGCACGCTAATCGATGATTTGCTACAGCTCTCGCGGTTATCTCGCTCTGAATTGAGCTACACCACCTTTGATCTGAGCGCCTTTGCCCAAGAGGCACTCCATGATTTACAGGCCTCGGATCCTGACCGCCAGGTCGATATTGTTATCACGCCCGGGTTAACGGTTTTGGCCGACGCGTCCCTGATGCAAGTGGTGTTGATGAACCTCCTCCAAAATGCTTGGAAGTTTACCAGCCACCATGCCACCGCCCGCATCGAATTTGGGGTGCTCCCCCCCCAGCTGCCAGACTGTCCCAACGCTGTTTATTTTGTCAAAGATGATGGCGCTGGGTTCGATATGACCTACAGTCACAAACTCTTTGGCGTGTTCCAACGGTTACATAGTGTTAAGGAATTTTCGGGCACTGGCATTGGTCTGGCTTCGGTCAGACGCGCTATTCATCGCCATGGAGGCCAAATTTGGGCAGAAGCCGCCGTGGAAATGGGGGCAACTTTCTTCTTTAATGTACGACAAAACTAACGTATGAAATACCATTATGCTGGCAGCCATAGGATCTTAGTCGTAGACGACACCCCCAGCAATTTAAAGCTGATCTTGGCAACGCTCTCCTCTGCGGGATATGACGTTCTCACCGCAACCAGCGGTGCACAAGCCCTAACCGTGCTGCAAATGAAGCTGCCCGATCTGGTGCTACTAGATGTGCACATGCCAGCTATGGACGGGTTTGAAACCTGTCGACGCATTAAGGCCAATGCTGATACCGCCCATATTCCAATTATTTTTCTGACGGCATTTACCGATACGGAGAAAATAACAGCCGGATTCTCCCTAGGGGCCGTCGATTTTATGACTAAACCCGTGCACTCAGTAGAACTGTTGGCCCGGGTAAAAAACCACTTAAAACTCCACGGTTTAACCCAAACATTAGAGCAACAGGTGGTCGAACGCACCACTGCACTACAAGCGTTAGAAGTTCGCCAGCGAACCCTGTTTGACCTGTCCCCCATTGGTCTTGTCCTATGTCGTATGGACGGTTCCTTGGTGGATGTGAATGCGGCCTATGCGGCAATTTTAGGGCGCACCATTGGCGAAACGTTAACGCTTACGATCGGGGATATTACGCCTCAAACCTATGCCCATGATGACCGTTTACAACTCGAAAACCTAAAAAAAATGGGACGGTATGGTCCCTATGAAAAAGACTATCTCCATCGGGATGGCCATCTAGTGCCTGTCCGGCTGTCGGGCATTCTGATTGACCAGGGTGGAGAACAATTTATTTGGTCCTGTGTCGAGGACATTAGCGATCGCAAACATATAGAAACCGAACGGGAACAGTTATTTCAAGAACTGTTTAGGGTAAATGCAAAGCTTAAACAGGCCAATCAAAAATTAGAGAATTATTCCCAAACCCTCGAACAGCGGGTCGATGAACGGACCATCGCCCTCCAAGAAAGTGAACAACGGCTGCAAACCCTAGTGGCGGGCACCGCGGCAATCACTGGCAAGGACTTTTTTCCTGCCCTGGTTCAACACATCAGTTCCGCCCTCGAAGTTTCCATCGCATTGGTGACTCAATTTGTGGATCAAGAGTTGCAAAGTTTAGCCTTTATGATGGATGGCGAACTGCAGCCCAATTTTACCTACGCCCTATCGGATACGCCTTGTGTCAAGCTGGCAACCGACTACTCGTACCAATGTCTCCAGGGTCTTTCCCAACACTTTCCCAACCATCCCCATCGCGCTAGGGGGATGGACAGCTATTTAGGGGTGGCCCTACGGGACCGCCAGGGTCAGGTGCTCGGTAGCCTGTGTATTTTTGATCGCCAACCTTTCCAAAATCCTGAACGAGCCCAGCAGATTCTTAATATTTTTGGTAGCCGAGCGGCGGCGGAATTAGAACGTCAGCGCATCGAAAAGGCACTACAAAACCTGGTGGCGGGCTCGGCTATTACGGCCAAGGCAGATTTCTTTCCCGTCCTGGTGCGCTACCTGACTGAAGCACTGGGGGTATCCCACGCATTGATGGCAGAGCGCCTCGGGGATGAGGAAATCCCCCTTGCCTACTATGCAGATGGCAAGCTGATGCCCCCTCAGTCCTTGCCGCTGCTTAATACACCCTCTGCGGAAGTGTATAAACATGAAACCTACTATTGCGAATTAACACCCTGCCAAACCTGTGCCAAACTTGCCCAAATGGGCGCGCGCAGCTATCTTGGCGTTGCGCTTAAGGATCGCCAGGGCAAGGCCATGGGGCTGCTGGCGATTTTTCACCGACAGATTTTGTCGGATCCAGTCCATGCCGAGCAAATCCTGCAGGTATTTGCAGCCCGCGCCGCCGCCGAACTGGAACGACAACGGGCGGAAAATGCCCTGCAAAATCTCATCGCAGGGACGGCGGCGTTAACCGGTCCTGACTTTTTTAATGCTCTGGTTTGCCACATCGCTGAAGCCCTCCATGCGTCCCATGCCTTTGTCACCGAACTGGTGGACGATACTAAATTAAACTTTGTGGCCGCCTGGGGAGATGGCCAACATCTCCCCACTGAGATTGTGGATATAGAGGGCACCACCTGCGCCATTGCTATTCGCCTGGGGGCCTATCACTGTGAGCGCGATGTCATCGCTTGCTTTCCCCAAAACCCAAGGCTGGCCCCCATGGGGGTGGAAAGCTACATGGGGGTGGCGCTCAAGAATCGTCAAGGTAAATCCCTGGGAACGCTTTGCATTTTTTCCCGCCAGCTCATCGCCAATGCCGAGCACTCATTGCAGATTCTCCAGGTGTTTGCGGCCCGGGCGGCGGCTGAGTTGGAACGTCAACGGGCAGAACACGCCATGGAGCAGCTCAATCGTGAATTGGAGCGGCGTGTTCGCGATCGCACCGCACAACTAACCGCGTCAGAAGATCGGCTCAAAACCCTGTTTGATCAGTCAGCCGATGCCGTCTTTTTGCTGGGAGAACAGCAGGGATTTATCGACTGCAACCAGGCCGCTGTAGAGCTGCTGCGGTACCCGAGCAAAGCGGAGCTATTAGCCCTGAACCCATTGCAAATCTCACCGGAACGACAGCCCGACGGTCAACGTTCTAGCACCAAGGTGAAATTTATGATTGAAGAAGCCATACAACGGTGTTGTTTCCGGTTTGAGTGGGTGCATCAGCGTTCCGACCAAGAAATTTTTTGGGCAGAAATCACCCTAACACCGATTAAATATCAAGACGAGATCATCTTCCACTGCATTACGAGGGATATTAGCGATCGCAAACAAGCCGAAGAAAAACTGCGCCAGTCCATGGCTCAATTAGAAACATCGAACAACGAATTAGAAGCATTTGCTTACTCCATATCCCACGACCTACGGGCACCGTTGCGCGCCATTAATGGGTTTAGCCAAGCACTGCTAGAAGACTATGGCGATTTGTTTGATGAAGAAGGCCAATACTTTTTTGAGCGCATTCGAGCCAACACCAACCGCATGGGCGATTTAATCGACGATCTATTGCGGCTCTCCCGGGTATCGCGGTCCGAGCTATCCTACAATACGGTGGATTTGAGTACCCTGGCCCAAGAGGTACTGCATGATCTACAAAAAACTGAGCCCGAACGTCAGGTAGACATTAGCGTCACCCCTGGATTGCAGGTTTTTGCAGATACCGCACTGATGCAGGTGGTATTAATGAACCTCCTACAAAATGCCTGGAAGTTTACCCACCATCATCCTACGGCCCGCATTGAATTTGGCATCCTAGCTGCGGAAGCTCAAGACTTTCCAACCCCCGTCTATTTTGTCAAAGATGACGGCGCTGGCTTTGATATGGCCTACAGTCACAAACTCTTTGGCGTGTTCCAACGGTTACACAGCGTGGAGGAATTTTCAGGCACGGGCATTGGCCTAGCAACGGTTCAGCGCGCAATCCATCGCCATGGTGGCCAGGTATGGGCAGATGCCGGCGTCGAGCAAGGGGCCACGTTTTTCTTCACCATTCCAAATCCATCAGAACAGCCTCTATGGACTAGGGGAAAAAATGAATCAGATTTAAAATTCTCTTAAGGTGCGCTCAGTTTCTAGGCAGCGTTTGTTTTTAACTGTGGTGGCGTATTAAGCCACAGTCCACTGCATAGTCACTCTTTAACATATGTCCACAAAGATAACAAAATCTTGCAAAGCATTAGGTGACAAAGCATAAAATCAGCAGATGTGCGGATAATCAAGCACAAGACTCCACTTACCTGCTATCCCCATTGTAATATTGATCAGCTAATACACGCCAACAATAGCCTCATTCACCCTTGAACTTGGTCGTGGGGCAAGCCCTGGAGCAATAGAGGAAAACCATTTTCAATTAAGGTATAGCCCGAAATGCGGATATTTTGAGCCAGTAGTATAGAACAAGAGAAAAAAGACTCTTGAAAGTCATTTTTTAGAAGAAACGGCCATCTTCCGCAAAAGACTTGCTTAGACTTCCTTATTTCACAGGTACATCAATGTCTGACAAACAGATATCCACTCGTTCTATTTTCTTGGTTGAAGATAATCCCGATGATGAACGCTTAACCCTGCGCGCCCTAAGACAAGGACACATTACGAATCCGATTCAAGTGGCACGAGATGGAGAAGAGGCATTAACCCTTTTACTAGTGGCTGATCCGCTACCTAGCGTTGTGCTGCTGGACTTGAAACTACCCAAGGTTGACGGCCTAGAAGTTTTACAACGTCTGCGGGCCCACGAACGAACTCGCCTCTTGCCCATTGTCATTTTGACATCGTCCAATGAGCAGCGCGACATTGTCGAAAGTTACAATTTGGGTGCCAATAGTTATGTAAGGAAACCTGTTGACTTTCAGCAATTTACCGATGCCGTTTACCAATTGGGTTTATATTGGGCAGTGATAAATGAGCCTTTACTAGAATAGATACCCATTACATTGAGAATTAAATTTAGAACATTTAATAATGTATTAGCTAATCATTTAGACTAGATTATCTTCTTCAAAAATGTTCTAGAGACCATACAGGCATGAGTGAGCCCCTTAATGTATTAGTGATTGAAGATTCAGAAGATGATACGTTGCTGGTCATTAGGGAACTTCGTCGCAATGGGTTTTCACCCAAGTGGAAACGGGTAGAAACGGCGCAGGAACTAGAGCCACTACTGAAAAGCCATCCCTGGGATATCATCATATCCGACTACACCCTACCTAATTTCAGTGCTCCAGTTGCCCTGGCAATAGTCAAAAACCTCTGCATTGACCTTCCTTTTATTGTGGTCGCAGGCTCCATTGGTGAGCAACTGGCGGTAGAGATGATGAAATCTGGGGCCCATGACTATGTCATGAAGGATAGCCTGGCTCGGCTGCCTGAAGCCGTACGTAGAGAATTAAGGGATGCTAAAAATCGGGCTGAACGGAAGCAGGCCGAAATAGCCGTTAGTCGCCAACTTGCCGCCATTGAAGCCGCCACCGATGGCATTGGCATCGTTCAAAATGGTGTCTTTATTTACATAAACCGCTCCCACCTGACGCTATTTGGCTATAGCGCTTCCGAAGAATTAATTGGGAAAAGTTGGAAAACGCTGTATTCTCCAGAACAAATTAAACGCTTTGAGCAAGATATTTTTCCCAAGTTAGAACAGGATCGACTTTGGCGGGGAGAAGCGGTCTCAATCCGTCAGGATGGCACCACCTTTGCCGAAGGCCTGTCTTTAAGCTTAACTAAAGACAATTTATTGATTCGTGTGTGCCGCGATATCAGTGCCCTGAAACAGGCCCAAGACTTACTCCTATACAATGCCCTCCACGATCCGCTGACCAATTTGCCCAATCGTTCCCTCCTTACCGAACGTCTAGACCTAGCGGTTAATCGTGCTAAACGACTGCAAAGTTATCGTTACGCCGTTCTTTTTCTAGACCTAGATCGCTTCAAAGTTGTTAACGATAGCCTGGGCCATGTGGTGGGCGATCAATTGTTAATCGCCGTTTCTCAACAACTACAGCGTCATCTACGCACCATTGACTTAGTGGCCAGACTCGGGGGAGATGAGTTTGTTGTTTTACTAGAAGAGATTAACAACACCGACGAAGTTGTTAAAATCACCGAGCGCATTCTTGCAGACAGCCAAACCCCTTTGCACATCGATGGCTACGAAATTTTTACTAGTTTTAGCATTGGCATTGTGTTGGGCTCCCCCAAATATGGCCGAGCGGTTGATCTAATTCGCGATGCAGACATTGCCATGTATCGTGCCAAGAAACAAAGCAATAATTCATACCAATTTTTTAACGCGGCCATGCATACCCAAGCCATGAACCGCCTCACGTTAGAGACAGATCTCCGTAAAGCCATTAAGCATCAAGAATTTGGCCTGCGATATCAACCCATTATTAACCTACAAAATCAACAAATTATTGGGTTTGAAACCCTCATCCGTTGGCATCATCCCCAACGGGGCACCATTGATCCTGATGATTTTGTCCCTATTGCCGAAGAAACGGGGTTAATCACGTCCATTGACCATTGGGTTTTTTATCAAGCCTGTCAACAGATTGCCCGTTGGAAAAGCCAGGTTAACCATAGCGACGAGCTTAGAATAAGTATTAACTTCTCTGTCCAGGACCTGCGTAAGTCCACCCTATTGCAGGACTTAGATGCCATCTTAAGTGAGGCTAATTTAGCAGGCAGTGCAATTACGATTGAAATTACTGAAAGTATCCTAATCGAAGATATTGAACAAACGACGGAACTACTTAGCCAATTGGCGGCTAAACAAATCCGCATCAGTATTGACGATTTTGGCACAGGGTATTCGTCTCTGAACTATCTCCACCGTTTACCGGTGCATTCGCTTAAAATCGATCGCTCATTTGTCAGCCAAATGCATGCCAATAACAGCAATTATGAGGTGGTCAGTACAATTTTGGCCTTGAGTAAACACCTTGGCTTGACGGCTGTGGCCGAAGGGATTGAAACCCCAGAACAATTGCAGGCATTAAAAAAGCTAGGCTGTGAGTTTGGCCAAGGTTATTTGTTTGCCCCCCCTTTAACCGTTGAAGCTGTGGAAAAACAACTATGTCAGAACAATAGTTTTGTGGTTTAACCCCATTGCAGGCAATGCCCCTCCTCGCTATGGGAGAATTTCTGGCATTTTGGGGTTCATTCCCTACATTGGCAGCGGCTTTTCATCACGGCCTGTTGGTTGGTCCATCAAAACGGGTACTAAAACATTAGTTCAAACTTTACTGGTATCTAAGGAGCTGCTAAGAAACTAATTCACGGATTAATCCGAAAAGGCTTGTTAAGCCATGCTTTTAAGGAAAAAGACCATGATTTTAATTTTTAACCAGCCCTAGTAAGTAGGTGATCCTAATTAATTTTCAGATATCGAGGCCCCCTCCCGTCCCCCTTTCTTGAATGCCCCTTGGGCTATATTCTGGGGGACGCCAGACTCAAAGCCCCCAAAATTGGGGCTTGGGGGCAAAACCCAAGCAGTTTAACAGCTTGGTTGTATCTTACAAAAGATTCAGTTCACCTACTTGCCAAATCTAAATTCAGTCAGCCCGGTTCATCAAAAGGGGCCATCCTGCAGGGGCATTCCTTGGTGGATGTGGGCTGAGCTTACTGTCGAAGCCTACCCCCTTCGATATCGATCGAACGTCTGGTTCACTTGGAATTCTGAGGTTTATGGGAATACCGATGGGTTTCAACAATCCGACCAATGTTACATGCAATATTCTGTAACCCAAATGACTTCATCCGCTACGGCACTGCCCGAAAAAGTAGATTCGCTGAACCACAATCCAAAAACTAAAGATACGAATGGGGCAGGTCTAGCATCGATACCTGAGTCGACACAACAATCCGGTATTTTTGCGCAGTTTTTGTCAGATGTGCTATCCCAGGGATGTCAAACCACTGACTGGGATTTTGGCGAGGTTTGGGTGCCCCATGCCAATGGTCAAACCTTGGTGTGTAGCTCAGTGTCCTATGGGCACGAGGCCACCCATATCCAATCCTTTCGCAAGGAAAGCCTGGGGTTTCAATTTAAGCACGGAGAAGGCTTACCCGGACGTGTATGGGTGAGTCAGAAACCTGAATGGATTGAGGATATTGCCACCCTGACGCCAGAGACCTATGCCAGGTTTAAAATTGCTAAGGACGCTAATCTGCGTACCGCTTTGGCCATTCCCATCATTATGGCCGACACGGTACAGGCGGTGC
Source organism: Leptothoe kymatousa TAU-MAC 1615 (assembly GCF_018739865.1). GTDB lineage: Bacteria > Cyanobacteriota > Cyanobacteriia > Phormidesmidales > Phormidesmidaceae > Leptothoe > Leptothoe kymatousa. The sequence goes on from NZ_JADOER010000009.1 coordinate 224,265, forward strand.
TGGTGTTTTATAGCTGTGCAGTCAGGCCCGAAAATCCACAGCTGATGGCCATGATGCCCGCCATGCTCCATTTGGGGTTAACCCTGCAGCATCAAGAATCGGCCCAATCCCTACAGAGTAGCGAGCAAAAGTACCATGATCTGATTGCTACGGTAAAAGAGGTTATCTTTCAAATCGATCGTCAGGGTGACTGGAGTATTCTTAATCCAGCTTGGCGCTCCATCACGGGGTTTACGGTGGATGAGAGTTTAGACCGGCCCCTGATTAACTACATTCACCCGGACGATCGCGCCCAAATAGACGCGATTTTAGCCTCTTTAATGCGGGGTGAAATGACCGCCAATACGGCCACGGTTAAACTGTTGACCAAGCATGGTAATTTTCGCCAGGTTGAGCTGCATACCTATCCCATCATTGAAACTGAGGTGATTGGGATTGCGGGTACCATCAATGATATTACCGATCGGTTAGAGGCAGAGGTCGCCCTTAAACAACAAATTGAGAAGGAAAAACTGATTGGCTCTATCTCTTTACAGATTCGTCAGTCCTTAGTGCTCCAAGAGAGCCTGGATATTACTGTTTTAGAAGTTCGTAAATTTCTCAAAACCGATCGGGTGCTGGTATATCGCTTCGATGATAAGGTCACCTGGGACGGTACCGTTGTGGCTGAATCGGTCGGCCCAGATTTGAACGCGCTGTTGGGGGCATCGGTAAAGGATCGATGTTTTGGGCAGGAACAGGCCCAGCGCTATTTAGCAGGGCAAACCACCGTTGTTGATAATATCTACACGGCGGATTTAGACCCTTGCTATACAAAGTTTTTGGCAGAGCTACAGGTGGTGGCTACGCTAATTGTCCCCATTGTGCGGGGGGATGATCTGTGGGGCCTGCTGGTGGCCCACCACTGCCAGTGCCCAAGGCCGTGGCAAGAGGACGAGGTGAATTTACTGCTACAGCTATCTAATCAGGTTGCGATCGCAGCTTACCAAGCCCAGCTCTACGAACAGAGCCAGCGAGAAATTGCCGAACGCCAGACCATTGAGCGCACATTGCGAGAAAGTGAAACCACCATCCGTGCCCTGTACGAAGTCACCGCCTCTCGCCACCTAAGCTTCACAGACTCCATCCAAGAACTATTAGTGATGGGGCGACAACAATTCAACCTAGAAATCGGCACCCTAGCCAAAATAGACGGCGAACAATATGAAGTGATCGCCTCCCAACTGTCCGACAGTGTGACCACCCAGGGCACCCTGTATCAACTCAAACAACAGTTTTGCGCAGAAGTTATCAGGCTGAACCGCCCCATATACATCACCAAGGTCGGTAACACTCGCTGGAACAACCATCCCTGCTACCAAGCATTTAAGTACGAAGCCTACATTGGCGTTCCAGTCGTCGTCAATGGTGACGTATACGGCACCCTCAGCTTTGCCAGTCGCCACGCCATTGACAACACCTTCAAAGCCGTGGACAAAGAGCTACTGCGCCTCATGGCCCAGTGGATTGGCGGCGCCATTGAGCGGGAACAAACCGCCATTGAACTGGCCCATGCTCGGGACGAAGCCGTCGCCGGCACCCAGGCCAAGGGGGACTTTCTCGCGACCATGAGCCACGAAATCCGCACCCCCATGAATGCCGTCATTGGCATGACCGGTATTCTCTTAGACACCACCCTCTCCGATGAGCAGCGCGACTTTGTCGAAACCATTCGCAGCAGCGGTGATGCCCTGCTCACCATCATCAACGATATTCTCGACTTCTCCAAAATTGAATCCGGCAAACTAGAATTAGAATCCATTCCATTCCGCCTCCGCAACTGTGTGGAAGAGGCCCTAGATCTGCTGGCCCCCAAGGCGGCCGAAAAGTCATTAGAGCTGGCGTATCAAATTGAGCCCACCATCCCTCGCCTCGTGGTCGGAGACATCACCCGGCTCCGACAAATTTTAGTCAACTTGCTCGGTAACGCCATTAAGTTTACCGACACCGGAGAAGTGGTGATCGAAGTCATCTCGGAAGACTCTGAGACATCCCCCTCAGACAATCAACATGAGCTTCACTTTATCGTCAGGGATACGGGTATCGGCATTCCCCCCGAAAAAATGAACCGCCTCTTTAAGGCCTTTAGCCAGGTGGACTCTTCCGTTACCCGACAATATGGAGGTACCGGGCTGGGCCTGGTGATTTGCAAACAGCTGACTGAGCAAATGGGCGGCCGCATGTGGGTAGAAAGTGAAGTGGGCGTGGGCACCACATTTCACTTCACCATCGTTGTGCCCGCTGCCGCAGAGGATGAAGAAGAACTTGACCTGGACAGCTCCCTCTTGGCTGGCAAACGGCTGCTCATAGTGGACGATAATCTGACCAACTGCAAAATCCTCAACATCCAGGCCGAAACCTGGGGGATGGTGCCCACCATCGTTAACTCTGGCCAGGCCGCATTAGATTTACTCGATCAGGGGCCCGTGTTTGACCTAGCCATTTTGGATATGCAAATGCCCAAGATGGACGGCTTCAGCTTAGCCCAAGCAATTCATCGGCTACCTGACTACGAAGCGCTCCCCCTGGTTATGCTCACATCCATTGGCCGAGGAGAGTTATCCCAAGACATGCTCGATCAAGAGTTTGAGGTGCTGCTCCACAAGCCGATCAAACACATACAGCTGTTTAATGCCCTCAACACCCTCCTAGGGGGGCAGCGGGTTACCGTCAGAAAAGTCTCCGCCCAAAGCACCGAATTAGATGCCCACCAGGGAGAAAAACATCCCCTGCGCATCTTACTAGCCGAAGATAACAGCATCAACCAAAAGCTAGCCACCCAACAGCTCAAACGCATTAGCTATAGAGCCGACATTGTTGGCAATGGCCTAGAAGCCATTGAGGCCCTAGAACGTCAGGTTTATGACGTGGTGCTCATGGATATGCAAATGCCCGAAATGGATGGCATCACCGCCACACAGAAAATTCGCCAAATATTCCCCGCCAAGGCTCAACCCCGGATCATTGCCATGACCGCCAATGCCATGCAGGGCGATCGAGAACGGTGCCTAAAGGCTGGCATGGATAGCTACATCAGCAAACCCGTAGACCTAGAAAAGTTGGCCCTTGCCCTCCAACAGTGCCCCAGCCGTCAAGGGAACACGCCGCCGGCAGAGACCGTAACACCGCCCAAACCAGAGCCCACCCGTTCGAGTGCCAAACCTCGCAAAAAAAAGACCGCCCATAAATCGAGGAAACAAAAGTCGCCCCAGCCAGCCAAGGCTTCCCCAGCAATTGACATTGACGGCCTCAAGCAAACCCTGGAGATCATCGGTGGCAATACGCCGGAAAACATTAAGGAGATCATCAGCCTCTATATGAAAGAATCTCCAAAACTAGTGGAAATCATGGTGAACGGCATAAAAAACAACTCCGCCAAGGATCTGGAATATGCCGGCCATACCCTCAAGTCCAGCAGTCAAATGATCGGGGCGCTGCAATTTTCCAAACTTTGTTCACACTTAGAAACCGTTGGCAGAAGCAATACCTTAGATACCCTCAATACCCATGAAACGTTGGCTTCGATCGATCAACAGTTTGCCGCCATTGAAAAGGAACTACAACAGTTGACCCAAACCAACATTTAGGGCCGCCGGGGCAGCGCCGCCGGGCACAGTCTTTGTCGGCAATAGTGCTATTTAGCGATCTCACCCTGCCCCAATTCCGACGTCCCAATTCCCGCCTGGTTCACCGTCAAGTTCAGCATAATGTCTTAACAATAGACAGCTAAGTATTGACTTGAGCTTCAATCTGAGTAAAGTGTGTCTAGCTATAAACAAAGATCAGTTGCCTCCATGTCCGATTTAGCTAACACCCTGGATGGAATTACTACGGCGATCAATGCCGTAGATGCAGCCACCGATGTCCAAAATCTAATGACGGTGGAAGCTGTACAAAAAGTGCTCAATCGGTCGCGGGCATCGGTTTATCGCTATGCCAATACCGATGCCCTAATTCTAAATCCCCCCTTTGAGCCCAAGCAGCTAAATCCAGAAACAAGGCAGCACAAAGAAGACCCATTAATGTTTCATCCCAATGAAGTGGCTCGTTTTGCCCAGGATGTTTTAGGCATTAAGCAAGTCACCATCGAGGTGAATCAACCCACCGAAACGGTCACCCATCAACTTTTGCGTCAAGTTTTAGCAGAGCTCAAAGTCATTCGAGAACTGATTGAACAGGACCGTTAACCGCCCAAAGCCCCAGTTAATCGCCCTATTTATCAACTGAACTTGAAACAACTTCAGCTCAAGTAACGTCAGTTAGTCCATACATGTTGCACTTGATTGGGCCAGATTCCCAAAGCAGTGTTAACCTTGAAGCATAGGAAAAGTATTGGCAAATCTTGCCTGCCGGTCCGGATTTTACTGCAGATTATTTGATGTTTACCCCCGTGGATGTTCCATACCCTTCGAAACCCACTTTTCTATGAACAGACCACCTTAGGGTTACTAAGACTTTAAATTTAGGCATGGGCGCCTCCCATATTGGCGCAATTTCTTTTTAATTGATTTTTGAACATCTTCTAGCATGGAATCCGCCAGTCAGTTAGAGTCCAATTCCGAACCTCACCATAGTCCTCTGGTGCAGTTTTTGGGTACAGTCATCGCTCTAGCAACATTGACCTTGCCACTCTTCACGGTGGCCTACTTCTCTTCACCCAATCTCGAACGCCTGGGCGGTTTGCCCTACTCTGCTATACAAACTAACGAATAAGATATTCGTTGACCATGGGTGCCGGGGCGCTTTTCTCCTAAAATGCTATCGGGTTATGCCATAAATGGGTATAACTCGACTAGTTATCAGTAGTTGGAGAAGTATTGTGGATTTATCTCGTATTCCTGCTCAACCTAAGCCAGGAGTGATCAATGTGCTGATCGAAATCCCCGGCGGCAGCAAGAATAAGTATGAGTTTGATAAGGATCTGAATGCGTTTGCTCTAGATCGCGTTCTGTTTTCATCCGTTCAGTATCCCTATGACTATGGGTTTGTGCCCAACACCTTGGCGGATGATGGCGATCCCCTTGATGGCATGGTGCTAATGGATGAGCCTACATTTCCTGGGTGCGTTATTGCCGCTCGTCCCATCGGTATGCTTGAAATGATCGATGGTGGCGATCGCGACGAAAAAATCTTATGTGTTCCTGCTGAAGATCCTCGTTATGTAAACGTAAAATCCTTAGATGATATTGCATCTCATCGTTTAGATGAAATTGCAGAATTCTTTAAGACTTACAAAAATCTAGAGAAAAAGGTAACTGAAATTCTTGGCTGGAAAGGTGTAGAAACGGTTCAGCCCCTAGTTGAACAGTGCATCGCCGCTGCCAAGTAAGCGGTTCGTCACTTTTCCGTGAATGCCAAAGATTGTTGATTTTGGTAGGTTTAGGGCACGAGCCCTTAGCTCGTGCTGCAGACATTTCCACAAATTGACCATGGCTTAAGTTATGGCCAACTGCTGGATGCATCCAGCAGTTGGCTGCGCCCATAGTTGTTAGCTAAAGCTTCCAGGGATCATCTATGCCTTGAACTATGGGCGCCAAGCTATAAGTATCCTACGGGCACATCAACGTATAAAATGTGTCCCTAGAGTCCACAGTTGAAAGACTTGCAATAAGTCGATTCAACTGTGGTTTTATTGCATCTGCTATTGCATCTACTTCAATACTTTGGGCATACAAAACGTAGTGAGTTCTAATCGGGGTGAGGGCAGCCGACTATGAAAGTGCGTGCAATTTGGACCTACACGCTGTGAATGCAACGGCCTCTATGCTGGGCAATCAAGATGTACACAAGTCCCAATTAAGCCTCGCAGTAAAGTTTTGGGGGGTGCGTGGCAGTATCCCAATACCCGGGGCGGCCACATCAGCCTACGGCGGCAATACCGTCTGCGTCGAAGTTTTAGCAGACCAGCAGCGATTTATTTTTGATGGGGGCACCGGCCTGCGGGCCCTAGGGGAAACCCTTTGCCAGATTCCTGGCCCAGTAGAAGGCCACCTATTTTTTACCCATACCCAATGGGACCGCATTCAAGGCGTACCCTTTTTCTGGCCTGCCTTCGAACCGGGTAATCAGTTTCATATCTATGGCGGCACCGCCACCAACGGAGCCTCCATTAAGCAATGTTTGTCCACCCAGATGCTGCAGCCAGGGTTTTCGGTGCCCCTGCAAACCATGCAGGCATCCCTGGCATTTCACAACATTTTGCCCGGGGATACCATCCGCCTAGGAGATGTGACAATTGAACCCATTGGCTTAAGTGGCGGCAGAAACGCCTTGGGCTATTGTTTGCGCCATGGCAATAAATCAGTGGTCTACGCCACCGATACGAACCATGAGCAGATGAACGAGAACCTGCTATTTCTCGCCCATCAGGCCGATTTATTAATATACGATGGCACCTACGTTGACATGTGCCATCAGATTACGTCCCAATCATCTACACCGCCGTGGCAAACTGCCATTGAGCTAGCCCAGGCTGCCCAGGTTAAGCAGTTGGTTTTGGTGCACTACGGCCCTCGCCAAACCGATGAAACCCTAGATGCATTGGCAGATAAGCTACAAAAAATTGCCCCCACCGTGTCCTTGGTGCGTGAAGGGATGGTAATAGAGCTGCCCTAGACACCGCTCTTCAAAATTTTAATTAGAGAGGGTTACGGGAAAAGTTGCTATTCCGACTGGGCCGACGATTGTCATCGCCTTTGGGTTTGGCTTTATTAACCCGCAGTTCGCGCCCCAACCATTCGGCGCCGTCAAGTTCGGCAATGGCCAGGTCTTCCTCTTCGTCTTTAACCATGTTGATAAAGGCAAACCCGCGCCGCTTCCCGGTTTCGCGATCAACAGGTAACGTAATGCGAGCAACTTCGCCGTATTCTACAAAGACATCCCTAATATCGTCTTCAGTGGCTTGGAATGACAAATTACCAATGTAAATAGTCACGGTTATTCTCCAATGATAGATATCCCAACTGCGCTACGCCAGTAATGCAGTTCATTCGGGTGATATCATACCGCACCGCTTTTGGCCTGATGAGATCATGCTGATGAATTCATCACTTCCTTACCAAAAATCATCTGTTTTGCTAAGGGGCCACGCCACCACCATGGCCGACTACATTGCTTTATCTTTCTCAAGAAAGTTGTATAGAACTCCCAAGATTAATCAAGTCTTTTCAGCTTGCACATCAGTGATCCCAGATCTACGCAACATACTTGGATATTCACCAATACTTGCTACCTGGTGAATAAGGAGAGCCCATCATGCACACATTTGAAGTGTTCGTTGACATAAAAGAGTGCGCTGGCAAAAATAATGCCACCAGCCGCATTATGGCCACCCGCTACGAAATTAATGCCAATGGACGTACCGACGCCCACGATTCAGCCCTGTCTAAGGCTGGCCAGGACTATCCTAGGGCCACCGAATACGATATCCGCATTACCCGTCTTCTTAAGTAACCGTTTTCTCAACGTTTTCTATCTATGGCAGTTGGCTATGGCAAACGGACTAATGCAAGAACACTTGCCCCACGTTTTCCCTTAGCAACGTCCAAAATATATAACCTGTACCTCCCCGGTGTAGCCCATGGCTAGGCCGGGGCTATAGTTTGGGACTATAGTTTGGGGCTATGGCGGCAGGTCCACTCAAGGCGACCAAATAAACGTTTCAATCGCATAGGCTAAGCGTCTCAGGTCGTGCTTATCCAAACGTTCCATCGGGTTGCGGGCGATAATTCTACGGCCAATGTCATCGGCAGCAATACCCTGGGGCACCGTAATAAATGACCAATCCACCAATGTGCGCTGCCACAGATGGTATCTCACCGTTTTAGTCAGCAGCTTAATGGGCTTAAGCCCAGTTTGAATCAGCACCTGATCAGAAAACCCATTAACATGGATCAGCGTATTTTTAGGGGACGATAGCCGAATCACCATCACATAGTTCCACCGCCACAGCCCCACCCGCTGCCGGTATACGTGCACCTGCTCAATGTGGCTCAAGCGGTATTGATTCAACCGGCGCTGCCGTTTGCGGCCCCGGGGAATCTCATGGACAACCGTAAACAGGTTGGAGGCCTTATTAAAAATGCAGGTGGCCACCTCGGGGTACAAAATAGGCACAAAGGGCTCTAGCAAAATTAACAAAATGCCAAAGGCCATAAAAATCAGCCACATGATCGGTGCCTGGCGATAGCCCAGCCAAACCATTAGCCCCAAACTCAGGGCACCCAAGCGGGCCAGATGGGTAACCCCTCCAGCAATATGGGGGCGACCCCAATTAGAAAAGCGCACAACCAGCTCTCGGTTGTTCTGTCGTAGCTGTCTCACTTGGATTGATTAACCGCACGCAGATCGCGCTTGTTAAGATAATTCATCTGTACTGAAGGGCAACATCCGTTATACTGCCTCTGATTCAATCTGTGACTAAGGTATCAAACTCTTAGTACAACCTTGAACTGATTTCAATCGACTTCCCAGGCTGCTGTTTACTTAAACCATCCAATCATGGGGTTCACCAACGTTTTCGATGGCGTCGCTTAAGTTTTCCGATTCTGAACAGTCCGATGCTGCGCTGCTGGGCCTTGACCTGGGAAATAGGGCTCGTAACCAGCTCAGTGAAAAGGATCAGGCCGTCCACAATTGGTATCGTTTTGTCCTATCGTTTCCGCCCCATTTGGTCAGACATTATTTGCAGCGGTTCTCCGCTAGCGCCAATACCCTTGTTTTAGATCCGTTTGCCGGTACCGGCACCACCTTGGTGGAAGCCCAAAAGCTAGGGATTCCGGCCCGAGGTATCGAAGCTAACCCAATGGCTCATTTTGCCTCTAGCGTAAAGTTAGACTGGTCGGTTAAACCAGACGACTTGCGAGCATCTGCCCGGCAGATTGCTAACCTAGCGCACCATGAGCTGACGCTGCTGCTAGACCTGGCACCGGCCCTACCGACAGATGCCGCCGCCCTGCTATTCAAAAATGCCATTAGTCCTCGTCCCCTACAAAAGATTCTAACCCTGTTGGGGTACATCGATCGGGAACGGCACCCCAGCTGGCACTATCAGCGGCTGGCCCTGGCAAATGCGGCCATTCCGGCCAGCAACCTACGCTTTGCCCCCGAGGTGGGGGTGTCTCGCAAACAGAAGGCCGATGCCCCGGTGGTGGACCTGTGGCTAAAGCGGATCGAAATGATGGCCACCGACCTAGACACCATCGGCCAGGTGCCCCCGCTGGGCAGGGTGCATTTGGGGGATGCCCGCCAACCCCATCGTTGTTTGCCCCCCCATTCGGTGGATATGGTCATTACGTCTCCCCCTTACCCAAATGAGAAAGACTACACCCGCACCACTCGGTTAGAGTCTGTGCTGTTGGGGTTTTTAGAAAATAAAGCGGGGCTACAGGCGGTGAAGCACGAGTTGCTACGGTCCAACAGTCGCTGCGTGTATAGCGACGATACGGACGATCAGTGGGTGCAGAAGTATCCGCAGATTTTGGCCTTGGCGAAAACCATCAATCAACGGCGGACGGATTTGGGTAAAACCAGCGGCTTTTCTCGGCTATATGCCCGGGCAACAACCCTATATTTTGGGGGCATGGTGAAGCACCTGGCCAATTTGCGCCCCTGTTTGCGACCGGGGGCACAGCTGGCCTATGTGGTGGGGGAACAGGCGTCTTATTTGCAGGTGCATATTCCCACGGGGTCGTTGTTGGCCACCATTGCGCAAGATTTGGGCTATGAGCTGGTGAATATTGATCTGTTTCGGACCCGGCGAGCGTCGAAGACGGAGGTGGATTTGCGGGAGGAAGTTGTTGTGTTGCGGTGGCCGGGGTGACCCACCCCAAAGCCTTAGCAAGGGGGATAAAAGGCACTTCCCCCTTGCTAAGGCTCAATCCGATAGCTCAACACTAAGGGCTGTAAATTCAAGGTTTCCGGCGCGCAAAAGTTGACTTCTAACAGACCCACAATATCTTTCGGCTGTGGATTGCCACGGTTCTGTCCGGTGGCCCCGGCGGCAATCACAATGGCGCAGCGTCCCTTGCTTTTGGCCTGTTGTTTCTGAAATTTATCTAGGGCTTCGGAGTGCTGGGGGCTGTCCATGTCGTATTCATGGAAAAGATGCAGACTGGTGTCCCCGGCCTGCCAGATGCCGAGTTGAAAGTTGATTTGGTTAAATGGGTCGTGACCGGGGTTAAAACAAATGGACCGTAGCCCCCCCATGGTCTGAATACGTTCTACCAGAGCTTGGGCCTTGGGCCGTGAGGTTTGAATAATGACAACGGGGCAGGCGGCTTTGGAGGCTTTGATCTCTGTGGGCAGGGGCTGGTGATGGGTTTTGTTGTTGCGCAGATGTTTTAATTTGTCGGGCGTTAGCTTGGTGAGTAAAATCAGGGCACCGTTGGGCACAAGATCATCATTGAGCATGGGCACCAGGCCCATGGGATCATCGTCGTCATCCAGGCTGAGCTCGGTTTCTTCTAGCAGACTGGCGGATACGTCTGGCAAGGACTTGATGGTGACCGCACATTGCTTCGGACCCTCTTCTTCCAGGGGGTTGGGAACGCGAAACGTTTTTGTGATGGGTTCTAAAACGTTGAGGCTGTCTGGGGCTTTTTTAAAGAATCGGTTGAGGGCAGCTAGGGCAATAATCAGAGTGGCGGCTTCGGCTTCATCCAGGTCGTGGCGCAGCCCTTCTAGGGGATGGATACTGCCAAAGTCGTAGTCAGTGGGTTCTAGCTGGCCGGGGACATCTACTTCGTAGTTGAGAAAGAAACAATCTTGGGTGAGAAAAATCTGTTGTAGCATCTGGGGAGATGCACCAGGGGATAGGAGGCCGTCGCTGCGATCGCAGGCCAACACCCGCTCTCGAAATTGCAACAGCGACTCTAAACTCCGATAGAACAACAACCCATAGTCCACATCCGCCATGCCCAAAATCGACACATATAGGGTGTCAATGTCCCAGCGTTTGACCTCAATGGCCAGCAGTTCTTGCTCACTTAGCAAATACCACGGAGCCTCATGCCATAGGGCCAAGGCCTGCTCACACAGCTGTTCAGCATAAACATCTGGCAAGGAAGACGCCGATGGCACTTGAGATTGCAAATGCTCAAACACCTCATCCAACCAAGGCAGCTGGGGGCGATAGGCCACATCAACATCTAACTCTTGCAGCACCCCCCGCAAAAAAAACTGTAGCTCTCGATCGTTGACAAACACCGTTTGCGGACGGCCCGGTTCCGCTGGCCCTTGGGGGTTTTCCATGGCCTTGAGCAAACTGCGAGCCACCGCCTCATGGCCGCTATCGGCAGCAACAATATCAACATTGCGTACATACCCCTGTTGGCCATCAATCCACAATATATAGTCCCGCGTTTCACCAGCCCCATTGGACAGAGAGCAAATTCCCCCTTCCCAAATATTCTTGGTTTTAGGCAACTTTTGAATACGACGACGGGTAAAAGGACTCAGGGGAGGCATACTTAGGCGAGAGTAGCAACGTGAGAGACGAGAGGAACGCTGACGGACAGATTCTATTGTGAAAAAGAATGGTCACAATAGCCATCAGCCTAAAGATTTGCTCAACTATTTCAACGCAGAGATCCAGAGTAGACAGTATCAGCGGGATTTAGTCAATGAAAATCATTAAACCTCTAGACAATCTCCGCCAAAGGCTGAGCTAAACTAGACTCAACTAATAATGCAATAAACGAACGACCCATGACCCAAGCCACCCAATCGCAACAGGGCATCATGATGACCGAAGCCGCCCTCAAGCATGTACTAGCCCTCAAAGAAAAGCAGGGAGACGACCTATGTTTACGGGTGGGGGTACGCCAGGGCGGTTGTTCTGGCATGTCCTACATGATGGACTTTGAGTCCATTAGCAATGTGACCGAGCACGATGAAGTCTTTGATTACGAAGGCTTCAAAGTCATCTGCGACAAAAAGAGCATGCTTTACCTATATGGTCTCATGCTGGACTACAGCGATGCCCTAATTGGCGGCGGTTTTCAGTTTACTAACCCCAACGCCGATCAAACCTGTGGCTGCGGCAAATCCTTTAGCGCCTAAGGGCTGGTTAACAACCAAATATCCAGGCCTTGTGCCTTGAACCCATGGCTTAACACACCTTTCAGGATCGACCCGTGAAGTAATTTTTTGGCAGATCCTAAGGCAGCTTAAAATGGGGAGGTTTTTTGAGCAGATACCTCCCCATGAGCCAAACCATTGACGAACTGTTTGAGGACGGACTTAATCGTTATCAATCTGGAGAAAGCGTCGATACGCTAATCCCGTTCTTTAAAGACCTATGCACCCAAGCACCGAAAAACAGCGCACTCTACACCTGTTTATCGTGGCTCTATCTTTTGGCTGACAAGCCCAAGGCCGCCTATAAAGCGGCCCAAAAAGCAATCAAAATCACCCCCCAAGATCCCCAGGCCCACATCAATATGGCCATTGCCATCCTGGATAGTGGCAAAAAAGGTGTGCGCGAACATGTGGAACTTGCCACGCAATTAGTGATGTCCGTGGAAGAAGTTCAAGACGATATTCGGCAGAATTTTAAAGAAGGATTAAGCCGAAAACCCGATTGGGACAACCTAAAACGCGTAGAAAAATGGATCTTCAATGGCTAAAACCCTTAGCCGAAGAGGGTTTTCCATGGAATAGCTAATAGAAAACACCCAAAAGGTGGTTAACACATTTTAACTAACTTTTGTTGAGAAACCTCTATTGGACCTGCCAAGAGTCGATCCGTTTCAGTTAGCAGAAATAGCCATTCTTTAGCTTTTTGTAAGGGTTGCGGGGCAATGATCCCCGCGTTTTTTTCGTCAAGTTATCTGATCAGATAACTTAATGCACGGACTAAAAAGGAACTGATAAGATTAAGAAAAGATTCCGATAAGTTTTCCTTTTTTATTGGAACTCACCCCGTTGCAAGGAGCCTCAAAATGGATAAGCGTGCTGTAGAAGTCAAGCCTGAAACGAGAAATCATAAGGGATTTTTTGTGCAAGATGGGCCGTATCAATTAATGGGAATTGAAAAGTCTGGTTGGGCTTTAATTTGTATTGATGAGTCAGTTTGTCACTACGTTGATCCTGATAATTTACAGGCATCCCATGGCCTGGATGTGGATGTAGTGTAGGGTTTCACCCCTCGTTCGGTAATTTTGATTGCGGTAAAACTCAACTTCTACAGTATGGCTATCCGTCCCAGGGCAGCCATATTTTTTTATGTTTTCTCTGTTTAAACCAGCGAGGAAATCAACTATTTAAGGCCAGCTTTTTGTCGACTTACAATGGCCGTTTCAAACTTCATTCTGGATGGGTTACTGTTTAAGTCCTAAAAAATTGCATCGAGATTAACGATACTTAATCGAGGGTTTATAGGCTAAATCGAGGCAGATTACCGCCCCGTTGCTTTTTGTAAATATTGATTAAAAGCGTCTTGATTTAGCGCCATTCGGTACAGCGCAATTCATGGTTTTTTATCGGCTATGGAATTGGCATTCCTGATTCGCACTATGATTTCAAATGGGCAAGTGTGGTTGCCAATGGTGGTCCGATTGCCCTATTTTTTACAATCAGCAACTGCTTTAATCTGCCTCCATGAAAGAGCGTTTAATGAACTGGCTCAATACGGCCCTAACCATCAACCTTTTCTTTGTGTTGTTTAGTTTTGGCTGGTTTGTAGTCGCCGTCGCAGGGCGAGCGGCCCAGGTGAATCTGGGGTTCGACCTGTGGTATAGCCTGTGGGATCCCCTGTTTATGCCGTCCATCAGCATTTTGATGGGGGGGGCCATTTTTAGCGGCATCGCTAGCTGGGTGTCTCGCCGCTTTTTTGCCTCCTAGGGGAACGGCAGCCCATTCCTAACTAAGGAAATTTCTGCGAGCAAGTCATCGACAAAGGGGCTAAACGTTATTTAGGCCCCAAGCCCGCAATTTTGGGGCTTGGGGCCTAGTTTCACCAAGGCTTGGGGGAATGGAGGAAGGGGGCCTCGATAGCCTGCGGGTTCCCTGTCTGGATCAATAGACCCTGGAATGCCAACGCATAAGCACCTTGGCCAACTGGGGAGGATCGTGTCGAATCATCCCCTCTGGGCTTTCATTCATCACATTGGCAATGACAATGCGACGGCCCGAGGCAATGACAGCATCTCGATCAAAGATGACGCGCTCTGCCCCTTCCTTGCGATAGCGTTCCAACGCTAGGGGGGACGGTGAGCGCTTCTGCACTAGCACCGCGTCAAATAGGCGGCGTCCACAGGCGCGGTCGATGGCGCGAATATGTTCGGACACACTGTAGTCGTCGGTTTCACCCGGTTCGGTCATGATGTTGCACACGTAGATCCGGGGCACCTGGGTCGATGCGATCGCATCGGCAATTTCTGGCACCAGCAGGTTAGGCACAATGCTGGTATACAAACTGCCCGGCCCCATGATGATGTAGTCCGCCTCCCGAATTGCTTCGAGCGCTTTGGGGAGGGCCGGCGGATCGGCGGGGGTGCAGCCAATATTCACAATGCGGCCCCGGGCCTTCGTAATATTGGATTCGCCATCAATGCGGCGGCCATCGTCCAGTTCGGCCCACAGTTTGACATCGCTCAGGGTGGAGGGCAGCACCTCCCCCCGCACCGCCAATACCTGGGAGCTCGCAGCAATGGCCTCCTCCCAGTCGCCGGTGACCTCATTCATGGCGGCCAAAAATAAGTTGCCAAAGCTATGGCCACTGAGGCCGCTGCCGCTGCTAAACCGATATTGAAACAGTTCCGTCACCAGCTTTTCTTGGTCCGCCAGGGCGGCCAAACAGTTGCGAATATCCCCCGGCGGCAGTCCCCCCATTTCCCGCCGTAGGCGCCCCGAAGAGCCGCCGTCGTCCGCCACCGTAACAATGGCGGTAATATTGGCGCTGTAGCGTTTTAACCCCCGTAGCATGGTGGAGAGGCCGGTGCCGCCCCCCACCACCACAATGCGAGGGCCTCGGTTGAGTTTGCGATGGTTTGCGATCGCATCCCACAGACTATTTTCCTGACTGTTGGGTAAGAGCACTTCCGTAATCACCCCCAGGGTGCGGCTTTGGCCCCAAATAATCAAAGACAGACCACACAAAATTGCTAAGGGTCCGCTAATATACCTGGGAATCAGCTGAGTGATGGTGCGCAATACCGTTTCCACAAACCGAACGGTAAAGAAAACCGGCGTCAATTTGAGCCAAATCATGGCCCCCAGACCCACCGTTAGCACCCCTACCGTACTTAAAAATAGCCAGCGTTTCACCAACAGGCCCGGCAGCAGCCAGCGCACCCAACGGTTATGCACCGGGGTTAGGTCCTTCGTTTCACGCCAAACAAATCGAATATTTCGCTTTAAAAATTTTCTGATTAAACTAATCCATAAGAGCATTTTGCTATCTCTCACGCCCTTTTCATAACCATGGGTTATCTTGTCATAAGCTGTCCCCAGCTTGTTAGTGAGTTGTAACAACCACCGCCATGTCTGTCTCCGAAGTTAACCTGATTGTTCCCCCGTCCCCTTACGATAAGGAAGAACCGCTGCTGGAACTAAAGGGTATTTCCAAGCAATTTGGCAGCAATCAGGTGCTAGATAACGTTGATCTAACGGTGATGCCAGGGGAGGCGGTGGCCCTAATTGGTCCGTCTGGCACGGGCAAATCTACTATTTTAAGAATCGTTGCTGGCCTATTGGCCCCCGACAGCGGTGATATTTTTGTGACCGGTCAGCAGCGCCAGGGCCTCATTGAAGATGCCAAGGATCCGATCAACATTGGCATGGTGTTCCAGCAGGCAGCCCTGTTTGATTCCCTCACGGTCCAGGAAAACGTGGGCTTTTCCCTCTATCAAAATTCCAGCCTACCCGACGCAGAAATCCGTGAGCTAACCAAAGAAGCCTTGGCCATGGTGGGGTTACCCAATATTTGCGATCGCTACCCCGCTGAACTATCCGGCGGCATGCGTAAGCGGGTCAGCTTTGCCCGCGCCGTCATTGCCAATCCCCAAGAAAATACCCCCAAGCCCACGCTGCTGCTCTACGATGAACCCACCGCTGGCCTAGACCCCATCGCCTCCACCGTCATCGAAGATTTAATTCGCAATATCCACAGCAACCGTGGCTGTAGCACCTATCTCATCGTCACCCACCAAGACAGCACCATTCGTCGCACCGCCGACCGCGTAGTCATGCTACACAAAGGATCGATCCAATGGATGGGGCCAGTCAGCGAAATAGACACTACGCCAAACCCCTATGTGCGGCAGTTTTTCAATGCCGCCACTGACGGCCCCATTCGAGTCGCCAATTGACGCCAAACCCCATTTTTTGAGTAATATTGACGGGCCCTATAATTTGACCCAAGGTGCGCGACTGGCTGTACCATCTACCCATCAACCCATAAGCAAACCATGCGTGCAAGAACCATTCGTGAAGGCTCTGTAGGGCTACTTATATTGGCGGGAGTAGCCCTGTTTGGCGGGTTGGTCATGTGGCTACGGGGGCTCACCTACGGCCAACGCAGCTACCGCCTGCTGGTGAATTTTGACAGTGCTAATGGCATCCAAGAAGGCGCTGCCGTTAGCTATCGAGGCGTACCGGTGGGGCAAATTGCAAAGATTGCCCCAGGGTCTAATACGGTCACCGTAGAAATTGAAATTAACCGAGGCGATTTACGCATTCCCGCCAATTCGATCATCAAAACCAGTCAGTCTGGCCTCATTGGCGAAACCACCGTCTCCATTCAGCCAGCGTTAACGGACAATGAAATCGATGATTCAATGCCTGGACCGGTGAACAGTGCCTGCAATAGCGATCTAATTTTGTGCAACGGCGATCAGGTGAAAGGATTAGTGGGGGTCAACTACGAAGACCTGTTGGAGTCCTCACAAAAAATCTCAGACGCTCTTTCTAGAACCCTTGAAGATCCCAATAGTGTCGACAATTTACGACAAATTCTAGAGAATACCAGCGCAATTTCCGGCAATGTTGTTGACCTAACCGATGAAGTTACCCTAATCACCAGAGATTTACGCACCCAAATCCAACCCCTATCCGCATCGGCTCAGCAAACCTTGGTGACCGTCTCCGGTGCCGCAGAACAGCTAGAGGCAAGCGCCGAACGTACATCGGCTCAGTTGGATCAAACCTTAACCCAGGTCAATGCACTCCTGGCTACTAACCAGGACAACCTCACCACTACCCTGGATAACATTAGCGCCAGCACCGGACAGCTGCGGCTAGCCATGGATACCCTCTCACCAGTGATTCAAGACGGGACCTTAGTAGAAAATATTGAGCTGTTGGCCAGTAACGCTGCCATTGCCTCCCAGGACCTGCGCACCATTTCATCTACCCTGGGCACCAGCGAAAACCTGGTGCTCTTGCAACAAACCATCGAATCGGCCCGAGATGTGTTTCAAAGTGCTCAAAAGATTATGGCGGATGTGGACACCTTGACCGGTGACCCCGCCCTGCGAGACCAGGTGCGCAGTTTGCTAATGGGCCTATCGGACCTGGTGTCCTTTACCGGGGAATTGGAAAACCAAACCGAGGTGGCCTCGGACCTGGTATCCTTTACCGGGGAATTGGAAAACCAAACCGAGGTGGCCGCAGAGTTTAATCAGCAATTGCAACAGGTGGCAGAGCTTGAAAATGCCCTGGCCAGCCCTGAAGATTTCCAGGTAGTCCCTGACGCAACCACCGCCGAAGCATTCACAGAAATAGAACCAACATCAGAATTTATTGAGGCCGAAACTGTTGGGGCCAATGATGCTGAAATCACCCAGCCCAGCCTGGTATTTAATGGAGAACGCTATATTACTGACCTTGCAGATCGGCCTTAATGCAATCTAGACGATGCTGCCTTGGGGGCATTAAAACAGAATAGAAAAACACCCCTGTCTTTCAACAACCCTGTCGCAGGAAGGTGTCTGTCTTGGTCTGTCTTGCGACAGACCCTGTGGAATAGCTTATCTATTGGCAAATACCGAAAGAACCCTCTACGAAATATGGGTTCAGCAGCAAACCTAAAGCTTGACGTTTTGTAAGCTCTGGCGGGGATTGTAGCTGCGTAGGTCCCGCAACTGCTCGTACAAAGCCCGTTCCTTATCCGTTACCGTCTTAGGAGCTTTGATCATCACCTTAACCAGCTGATCGGTCCGACTGCCCTTGGGCTTGGGCCAGCCCTTGCCCCGCAACCGCAGGGTTTGCCCAGAGCGAATGCCCGCCGGAATATTTACAGTCACGCTGCCGTCGGGGGTGGGCACGTCGATTTTGGCCCCTAAAACCGCCTCATCTGGGGAAATGGCCACCTCACACAGCAGGTTATTGTCCCCATCAAACTTGAAGAAGGCATGGTCTTGGATATCCACCGTTAGGTATATGTCGCCCCGCTGTTGGGTGTAGGGATTCATTTGCCCCTTACCCCGCAGCCGAATTTTGCTGCCCGGCTTTACCCCGGCTGGAATTTTTACCGTGAGGGCATCGCCACCAATGCGAAATTTCTTTTGAGCACCGTTAAAGGCATCCCCCATGGCCAGGGTAATGCTGGCTTCTTGATCGAACTGGGCACTGCTTGCCCCTGCGGCCCCGGGTGTTTCAAAGCCAAAGCCGCCGGGGGCACCCGTTGACTGGCGATAGCTGGTGCGGGCACCGCCGGGAAAGCCACCGCCCAAACCGCCGAGGAGCTCATTTAGCAGTTCGTTGAAGCTGCCGTAGTTGCTAAAGTCAAAGCCACCAAAGTCGGTGGGGGCAGCACCAGGTCGACCGCCACCTTGCTGCCAGTAGCGACCAAACTGATCGTATTTCCGACGTTTTTCGGGGTCCGATAAAATTTCGTTGGCTTCGTTGATTTCTTTGAATTTGGATTCGGCGACCTTATCCCCAGGGTTAACGTCTGGGTGATATTTACGGGCCAGCTTGCGAAAGGCACGTTTAATATCGTCTGTGCTGGCAGACTTACTGACCCCGAGAACTTGGTAATAATCTTTGAAGTCAGTTGCTGCCATAGCTTAAGCTCCTCGTTGCGATCGCACTGCGGCCAAGCCGCTGGGATATTTTCTTTGATTAGACTAGCAAAGCTTAGCTAGGAAAGAGGTTCGGTATTCCGCCGTCTTACATCTGTTTCATAATTATTGTTGCTGACTTCAGCCAAATTCTTAAACGTTGCCCACATTTTCCAGGGGCCAAAATCGCAGGGTGGCATGGCCAATCACGTTACCCATGGGCAAAAATCCCCAAATGTGGCTATCGTTGCTGTCGTTGCGATTGTCCCCCATCACAAACAACGTATTGTCAGGCACCGTCACTGCGTTCATTTCATAGGCGGGCTGGGCCAGGATATAGCCTTCATCCAGGGGCTGGTTGTTGCGATACACCTGGCCGTTTTGCACCCTCATCGTATCCCCCGGTAGACCAATCACCCGCTTAATAAAGGCTTGATCTGCCCGGTAGCCCACGGCCTGGAGCTGCGGTGGCGGTTCGAATACGACGATGTCGCCATGGTGGGGAGGATGGAACCGGTAGGAGACTTTTTCGATCAGCAGCCGATCGCCAATGCGGAGGGTGGGGTCCATGGAATTGGACGGGATAAACCGAGGTTCCGCAACAAATAGCCGGATGACCACCGCGATCGCAACGGCAATGGCCACCAGTTTGGCATTGGATTTAATTAATGTCTGAATCGGTGTAGTCGACGGTTCAGTTGATGGTTTTTGGTTGGTCATCCCAGGCCCGGCGAGAGTGCCTAGCAATTTTATAGCCTTACGCCCCTAGTTGGGTTTCCCATTGTGTGAAGGGTGGCGAAAGATTGCCAGCCGATGGAAACGACCGATTAGGCTGCCAGGGCAGCCCTATCTTTCGGGAATTAGGACTAGATCAATCCCATGGATTGCCCCAGAAATTCCTAATTAGCCTTGCTGAGCGGCTGAACATAGTCGGCCCGGGTGCCCCGGGCATCCATGGCGGCTCCCAATCCGTTGAGGGCATGGATGTAGGCCGCCGTGCGCACCGAGCTTTTATGGGCGAGGGACAGCTGCCAAATGGTTTCAGCGGCGGTGACCATCTGTTGTTTTAGCCGCTGGTTAACGTCGTCTAACGTCCAATACAAACCGCTGCGGTTTTGCACCCATTCGAAATAGCTGACGGTGACGCCACCGGCATTGACCAAAATATCGGGAAAAACCATGCTGCTGCTGGCGTCTAAAATTTCGTCGGCGTCAGCGCTAATGGGGCCATTGGCCACTTCAAAAATGTAGCGGGCCTTTACCTCAGCCGCATTGTCTGAGGTGATTTGGTTTTCCAAAGCGGCTGGAATCAAAATATCCACATCCAACTTCAGCAGGTCTTCGTTGGTAATCACCGTATGGTCCACCAGGCTGCACACGCTGTCGTCGCAGTACACCGCCTGCACGGCACGGGTTTCTGCTTTGAATTTTTGCAAACTGGGAATATCCAACCCCTCGGGTCGATAGATGCCGCCCCGGGAATCGCTCACCGCTACCACGGTGTAGCCCGCATCAAACAAATGGCGCGCTACGACGCTGCCCGCATTGCCAAACCCCTGCACCGCCACGGTGGTGTTCCCTGGGTCCTGGCCCTGGTGAGCCATCATGGCTTCTATCACATAGAATGCGCCGGTGCCGGTGGCGGTGTTGCGGCCGAGGCTGCCCCCTAGGGCTACGGGTTTGCCGGTGATCACCGCCGGGCTGCGTCGCCGTTGGATAATGCTGTACTGGTCCATCATCCAACCCATAATCATGGGGTTGGTGTATACGTCGGGGGCGGGGATATCGGTGTCGGGGCCGATAAAGTTTGCGATCGCGTCGATATAGCCCCGGCTTAACCGCTCCAGTTCCGCCTTAGAAAGTTCCTTGGGGTTAAGGGTGACGCCGCCCTTGGCCCCACCGAAGGGAATATTCACCGCCGCACATTTAAACGTCATCCAAAATGCCAGGGACTGCACTTCGTCCAGATTTACCTGGGGATGAAACCGGATACCGCCCTTGGTGGGACCACGGGTATCGTCAAACTGAACACGATAGCCATCAAAAACCCTGAGGGAACCATTGTCCATGCGCACAGGGATGGAGACTTTTAGACTTGCCTTAGGTGCCTTCAGGCGTTCTGCCGCATCGTCAGAAATGGTGACGTATTGGAGTGCCTTGTCTAGACGACGGCTAGCATCGGTGAGAAGAGAGTGTGCCATGGCTCTATTTTAGGGGAGCCCGCCCAGCAAATCGCCTAAACCCTGCTTTCTAGAGAGAAACCGCAACAAATTTTAATCGGTCGTAGAAAGATTGGCGCGGCATCATTTTATACTCAGCAGATATTATATGAGCAAATAATAACTGTTGATTAATGGCCGGAAACACCGTCCTGGGTCGTTAAGACCAGGGTGGCCAAACTCTCCTGGGGCTCTTCCGCATCCTGCGTAATTTGAAGTTCGGGCTTGTAATGTTTAAAGACCGTTTGAATTTGCTCCCTTAGACCATCCCCTTGCACCATCTGCCCCTCGGTGATCATTCCGGTGTAGATAGTTGCGATCGCAATAGTCATAGCAACCGCCGTAATGCATCGATTGATTGTTTCGCCGCCTTTGCCGCCGTTATTTGTTCCCTGCATGGACCCGCATCTGTACTTATATAAAGCTACTCAATTCCACGGTCAGCCCCCGGAGATTCCCATAGAATTTGCATACCCCTTAAGTAAACTCCTCCTTTTAAAAGATTGGTGTGAGTGCTATCACCAGAAGTTGATAAAACAATCACTCAACAGATTGGTGCACATCTCTGGTATGGGAAAGAGGTTTCCTCCCACTAAGGAGCCGTTCAGAAACTAATTCACGGCGCTTAATCCGAAAAGGCTTGTTAGGCCATGCTTTTAAGGAAAAAGACCCTGATTTTAATTTTTAACAAGCCCTAAATCCCCGCCAGCCCCAAACAATATGCAGCTCAAAACCGCAAATAGTGGACCAATCTAGCAATGGTCTGGGGCCTAAGCTGCAAGCGATGCTTAATGTCCAACCAGTCTTTGTAGGCACCAAAGCGTTGACGACAGTAAACTAAACGCTGCGCCAACGCCTGTTCCATCCCAGGAATGGCCATGAGTTCCCCGGCACTGACCCGATTCACATTTATTTGTCGCGGCAGAATAGCACTATCGGGGTCGTAATAATAAAACTTCACCATTTTTCCAAACGCCTGGAGCTGCGGCAAGCCCAGTCCCGTCACCGCAGCCACATCTTCCCAACAGGTCAACGGCACCCCCGTCCGACTCAATTCCACCAAGGTGCGCGCCTGGTGAATCGAAATCCCCGGCAACCGCAGCCAATCATCCACCGTGGCGCGGTTGGCATCGATACATACCCCAAGTTGTTCTCCCAAACGCACTTCATCAATCGACTGAAATCGATAGTAGCTATCTTCCCTTAGCTTGCGTTTCAACGGATTTAACTGGCCCTCTAGGGCATCTAGCCCCCGCAGGGCCTGCCGTACAATCAATCGTTTCCAAGTCTGTCGCTTACCCACGGCTCTCCTAAGGCATCTGCTCTAACAGACGGCGCCGCTTTTGTTCAAACTCATGTTCTGACAGCAGCCCTTCCTGGCGTAAACGCTCAATTTCTCGCAGACTGCTGGCCACCGCCTCCACCGTATTCCCCAGGGTGTCAGCCGTAGAGGCCTCCACCCCAGTGGTTTTAGCCGCCCAAAATTTCTTCTCTACCTGGGGCTCCACCAAATACCAAACCCCTTCCACCAGGCTGGCCACCCGAGGCACCTGGGTAAACCCCAACAGCAAATAAAGCAGACCCCAGCCATATTGCCCCCCATAAAACTTATGGATACCGGCAACAGGTATCGGCGTCGGCTGGATCGCTCCCAACAGTGCTAAGGCAGCGATAATTCGCTTATTTTTTTCATCATCTCCCTGAACCTTAGCCATATAAAGCCGTAGAACCTAGTTTTGCGGTCTATCATACTCAAAACTATCCCTGGGTGATACGACTAATTTCCCATGTCGTCACAATGTCACTAAAATCTACCCATCAACATTAGTTGTCTAATAATATGCATCTTCCTTATCCGCACACTTTTCAGCTGTAGGCTCTAGAATCTAGAAGGAGCATTAGGCCCCACAAATTTTGTAAAGGGTCTAAAGAATACGCCCTTGACAAAATTTGAGGCCCTATAATTTTCGTCTAACAGATAAAGCATGGAACTTCCAATCAACTGACAGGAGTCAGCAAGTAAGTATCTTGGTATTAGCCGGTCATAGCCATTCGGCAATATTCCTCGCACAACCACCGGAATCCAACCCCTTCACCCTGTTGATGAAGTATACGTGAGCCAGTTCTGACCCCACCTTTGCATGACCAACGCACAGTCATTTCAAGATGAATGGATCACACTTGCTGAGAAAGACCCCTATGCCGCCCTCGGTCTTTCTCTCAATGCTGAAGATCGTCGTATTTTAAAGCGCTATCGGCAGATAGCTAAACTCCTACATCCCGATGTGCAAGCTGGCAGCAATGCCCCCATTAGCCAAGCCTCTGAGCAATTAATCGCCCGCATCATCAACCCCGCCTACCAGCGTCTCAAGCAGGAAAAAAGTCGGTCTGAAGCATTGGCCAACATGCGCTTTCGTGTCCGCCAGTTGGACCGCCAGAGCAAGCTCACCCCATCGTTCGAAAGTGCTCAGCAGCTGTTACGTATTCCCGAGGCCGAAGTAGAAGTTTTTTACGAGAACACCGTTAACCAGCTAATTGCCCAGCAGTTTGACTCCACAGAAATGTTTGCTCGGGTTTTATCCGGGCTCAGTCAGCTCAACCTGGCATTTTTACACCGCAAAATTAGCCAACCCATTCGCACCAAGCGCACAGGCTTGGTGCCGGTGGACGAACCTAAACCCTCCACCGACGAGGGCGCAGCCGAACCGGCTACCAACGAGCCTCCAGTCATCAACTATGCCGAGAAGTATGGCATTCGCGCTCGCACCTATCTCAGCCAGCGCAATTACGATTTAGCCATTCAAGAACTGCGGGAGGCCCTAAAAATTATTCCCAACGGCATTGAGCTACATTCCATGTTGGGGCAAGCCTATCTGATGAAAAAGTCCTATGGCATGGCTCGAGCACACCTGAAACGAGTATTGGAGCTAAACCCCAACCACTCAGTCGCCTTAAAATATAGCGAGGTGCTAGAAAAGCGCATAGCCGAAAAACGCAAAACAACCAATCAAATACTTCAACCGGAACCCAAACCATCATCGTCAGAACAAGGATGGTTTAAGCGTCTGCTAGGTCGTTAGCAATGGGCTGCAGCCTATCTTTATCTCCATGGTGGGGATATCTCACCTTTGCGTCCGTAGCCAGGAGCTTTTAACCTGAAAGAGTAGTTGGCTAAAACGCCTAGAAAGATAGCAGATAGGCAACGAAACTAAGTCCCTGGGAGTACATGTATGAGCTTTTTTGATTCAGAGATCGTGCAGCAAGAAGCCACGAAACTCTTTCAGGATTATCAGTCCCTCATGCAGCTTGGTAGCAGCTATGGCAAATTTGATCGCGATGGCAAAAAGCTATACATCGAGCAGATGGAAAGTATCATGGACCGCTATCGCGTTTTCATGAAGCGATTTGAGCTGTCTGAAGATTTCACCGCCCAGCTAACCATGGAACAGCTGAAGACCCATCTGGGGCAGTTTGGCATGACGCCCCAAAAGATGTTTGAACAGATGCAAATGACCCTGGACCGCATGAAGTCCGAAATTAAAGAGTAATCCGGCCTGCCCCCTTCGACTCCGCTCAGGGGACGGACTTCGCCCAGGGGACAGATTCGCTCAAGGGACAGACTTCGTTCAGGGGACAGACTTCGTTCAGGGGACATTTGAAAGAAGTGGGCTATGTGCCCACACCCCTACGGACGAATAAACTCAGACGGGCGACGGAAGTTTTGCACCGGCTCATTGCGTAGGGCCTGCACCATATAGTCGCGCCAGATAGGGGCCGCATAGCTGCCGCCCGTGGCACTACGCCCCATGGGGCTATAGTCATCATTTCCAACCCAGACCGCCACCGATAGCTGCGGCACATAGCCCACAAACCACACATCCCGCTGGGAGTCCGTTGTGCCTGTTTTACCCGCAGCCGGTCGACCAATGCGGGCATTGGTGGCCGTTCCCCGCTCAATAACGCCCCGTAAAACATCGGTTAGGGCCGCCGTTGCCCAAGGATCTAATACCAGTTGGGGTTTCGGCGTGTTATCCAACAGCACATTGCCATCGCTATCGGTCACCTGGGCAATCAGTGTTGGGTCAGAGTGCCAGCCATTATTGGCAAAGGTGGCATAGGCCCCCGCCATTTCCATGGGCGTCAGATCCACCGCCCCCAACGGTAAGGAAATGACCGGGTCCATGGGGCTTTCGATGCCCAGGGTGCGGGCAATGTCGATCACCCGAGAAATCCCCACGGATTGACCAAGTTTGACCGCCGGAATATTGCGGGATAGCTCTAGGGCCCGCCGGATTGGCATATTGCCCATAAACGAGCCGCCATAGTTCTTGGGCGAATAGTAGCCAGAGCCATCGGGATAGGTAACGGGGCTATCACCGACAATACTGTCTGGGGTATAGCGGCCAGACGCAAACGCCGCATAGTAAACAAAGGGCTTAAAGGATGAACCGGGCTGACGGCGGGACTGCACAGCTCGATTAAACTGACTGCTTTCGTGCTCTACACCACCCACAATGGCCTTCACGTAGTGGGTGCGCGGATCGACCGCCACCAGGGCAATTTGGTCCGCCACCGCACCGCTGCCAAAGCGATTGATGTGGGCCCATTTCACCGTTTGCTTCGCCAGGGTTTGCAACTTAATGTCAATGGTGGTCTGCACCCGCATGCCGCCTTTAACCACAGCTTCTTGACCAAACTGTTCCTGCAGTTCCTGAACAACGGCCTCGGTTACATAGGGGGCCTTACTGGAAATAAAGGACGTGACCTTACCTAACCGTAGAGGCTGTTTTTTCGCCGCATCCGCTTCGGCTGGGGTAATCCACTTCAGCTTTGCCATGCGGTCAAGCACCAGGCTTTGTTCTCGCTTAGCCGCTTGGTAGTCCACAAAGGGGCTCAACCCTTCCGGTGCCTTGATTAGCCCCGCCATAAGGGCCGCTTCCCCCAGGGTTAGATCCTTAGAAGACTTATTAAAGTAGCTTTGGGCCGCCGTTTCCGCACCGTAGGTATTGTGTCCCCAATACACTTGGTTGAGATACATTTCGAGAACTTCATCCTTCTCGAAAATTTGCTCCAGTCGCAGGGACAACACCACCTCGGCCACCTTACGGCTGATGGCCTGCTGGGGGGTGAGAAACAGGTTTTTAATTAGCTGCATGGTGATGGTGGAGCCACCCTGGGCGGTGCCACCGGCCTGCACGTTGGCCACAAAGGCACGCCCAATACCCACGGGGTTGATGCCGCTGTGGGTATAAAAATCGCTGTCTTCCACAGCCAGTACGGCACGCTTTAGATTGGGGGAGATTTCGTTGAGATCAACAACTTCCCGATTGGCTTCGTCGTGGAGGCTATCGAGGAGGTTGCCCTCCATGTCGTAGATGTAGCTGGTTTCTGTGGGGATGTAGTTACGTAGGGCCCGCACATCCGGCAGATTTCGAAAACTAATGGCCAAGCCCACTAACCCGCCTGCCGCCACAGCACTGCACAGCATAGTTGCAGTCAGCAATGTAGCTCCGCTGATCTGGAGTACATCCTGAATGTGCTTCAGCAGTTTGGGTTCCCCTGTAATGGATAATGGAACTCGGGATTGACGAAGGGTATTAAATGCCACAGATACGCTACATCCTTACGTAAATACACGGCAGGCCATAAATTATACGGTCCATGGCCGTTAAAAGGAGATAAATAACATCCAAATTAAAAGAATTTGTTTTTCCGAGGGAAAAACTGGGGCTGGGTAGAAAAACTCTGATACATCTTGCGACGACGCGTTCGGCTGGTCCATTCGACCAGTAGAATAGCTTGGGCGCTGCTGATCCCCAGGGTGGGGTTTCACCTGGAACAGGGGCAATTTGCCACTAAATCAGCAACTACAAAATAGGCGGCCAACGGGCAAGGCTACTGCTATCCCTATGGTTTCTAGCAGCTTGATTGAATAGGTCGCTCTAGCCTTAACCGGGAGTTCTATGATTAAGTACTCCCTGGCGACTTCCCATTTGTTCAATAGGAGACTTAGGTTATCCGCAACTATAGTTGATTCTGGTCAAATGTCTAGGCAATTTTGAAAACTTAGTGCATTGTGCCGAGCTCACCTTGTTGTTTTGATCGTTTGCTGCCCGCCCTGAGCCATGGCTGATTGATGGAATACCCCGTTCTATCTAATGATGCAAGGCATTCGCCTGTCTCAGGTGAAGCCCCGGCAATGATCAGCAATGCCCATTTTATCTATAGCAATACACCATGACCGAGGCTGCTAATTTTGTAATGCCTGCTATTCCCAGGGAATTTGATGGAATCTACCGGGGTATCAGTGAGGTATTTCCCCACCAGGCTGAGTCTAAGGACCCGAATGAAAATTTGTTGGCCAGGCTCCAGCAAAGCGATCGCCCCCTGCGCATTAAGTTGGGCATTGACCCAACGGGTTCGGAAATTCACCTGGGCCATAGTATTCCGGTGCGAAAGCTACGGGCGTTTCAGGATGCGGGCCACACGGCGGTTCTATTGATTGGAGATTTTACCGCCCGCATTGGGGATCCGACGGGCAAATCTGAGGTGCGCAAACAGCTAACCCAGGCTGAAGTGAAGGCCAACGCTGAGACCTATATCGATCAGGTGCGGCCCATTTTAGATTTTGATACCCCTGGGCGTTTGGAGATTCGCTACAACTCGGAATGGCTAGCGGATTTGGACCTGGGCAAAATCATTGAGCTGCTTGGCACCATGACCGTCGGGCAGATGCTGGCCAAGGAGGGGTTTGCGAAGCGCTACGACCAGGGTAACCCGGTCTATTTGCACGAGTTTTTGTACCCGCTGCTCCAGGGCTACGATTCGGTGGCGCTCAAGGCGGATGTGGAGCTGGGGGGCACCGACCAAAAGTTTAATGTGGCGGTGGGACGAGATTTGCAGCGTCACTTTGGCTTGACGCCCCAGTTTGGCATGTTGCTGCCGCTGCTGCTGGGGATGGACGGCAGCCAGAAAATGTCTAAGTCGTTGGGTAACTATGTGGGGCTAAAGGAAGATCCCCTGTCGATGTATTCCAAGCTGGAAAAGGTGCCCGACAATATGATTTCGGATTACTTTGAGCTGCTGACCAAGCGGGACTTGGGCACCTTGCCAGAGAACCCTAGGGAAGCGCAAAAACAGCTCGCGTTGGATGTGACCGGTCAATACCATGGGGAGGCGTCGGCCCAACAGGCCCAGAAGGATGCCATTAATTTGGTGCAGGGGGGGGCGGGCCAGGCAGAAGCGGTGCCCGAGTTCTCGTTGACTGCCGTAAACTTCCCGGCGAAGGTGTTTTATTTGTTGGGGGCCACCCCCCTGTGTAGCAGCAGCAGCGATGCCCGCAGACAGATTAAGGGGGGGGCGGTAAAACTGGAGGGGGATAAAGTTACGGACCCCAATGTGGAATTTGCGAGCCCCGATGAGCTGGTGGGTAAGGTGCTGCAGGTGGGTAAGAAAAAGTTCGTGAGGCTGGTGGCGTAATGATGGCAAATGTAGCTGAGCGAATTATTGTGCCCTTGGATGTGCCCACCATGGAGGATGCGATCGCACTCCTGGACGCCATCCCTGAGGTGACCTTTTGGAAAGTGGGTTTAGAGCTATTTGTCAGCGCTGGCCCCGCCATTTTAGAGCAGCTAAAACAGCGC
This sequence comes from Leptothoe kymatousa TAU-MAC 1615, assembly GCF_018739865.1. GTDB lineage: Bacteria > Cyanobacteriota > Cyanobacteriia > Phormidesmidales > Phormidesmidaceae > Leptothoe > Leptothoe kymatousa. The sequence goes on from NZ_JADOER010000009.1 coordinate 253,170, forward strand.
CAAAAGCGTATATTTCTAGACCTCAAATTCCACGACATTCCCAACACCATGGCCGGGGCCTGTCGTGCCGCCGGTCGCCATGGTGTGGATCTCGTTACCGTCCATGCCCCGGCTGGGGGGGCGGCCCTAAAAGCGGCCCAAATTGCGGCCCTAGAAGGTGCGGCCCAGGCAGACTGCCCGCCGCCCACCCTAATTGCCGTTACCCTGCTCACCAGCATTAGCAATCGGGATTTAGCCTACGAGCTCAAGGTCTCCCTGGAGTTAACGGACTATGCCACCCAAATGGCGCTGCTGGCCCAAGACAGTGGCCTGGGGGGCATTGTGTGCTCACCGCAGGAAGCCAACGAACTGCGCCGCATCTGCGGCGATGACTTTTTGTTGATTTGCCCTGGCGTGCGCCCCACCTGGGCGGCCATGGGCGATCAGCAACGGGCCATGACTCCGGCCCAGGCCATGGCCGCCGGGGCTAGCTATTTGGTGATTGGTCGGCCCATTACCCAAGCCCCCGATCCGGCGGTGGCATTGCAAAAAATCTGTGATGAAATTGTGGCGCCAGGGTAGGGGGGACAATGGCAAAACCTCTTAAAAACCACTTTCAAAATCAGATGTTTATAGCCAGTAGGGGGCCGGGTGGCTAAGCGATCGCAGGCGTTGTTTATAGACTTGTTTATTCTGCTGGGGGTGCTTTTGCACGGTGCGCCCAGCCAGGCCCAGCTACCGGCACTACCGCCGGTGACTCCCCCCATACCCGAGGCTGTCCCAGCACCGCCCGAAGAGATCGAACCGGAGCCGGTGCCAGAACCATCCGAGCCGATCTCTTCTCCCACGGTTCCCGCCTTTATCCGTTCCCAACGCGCTTGCCCCCAGGACTTCGAAACCGTTTCCACCTTGTTGGTGCGAGATATCCCCAGCTACGCGAACCGCATTATCCAAAGCACCGTGGCCGACATTGCCACCGCCTATCGGCCCGCCTATGTGATCACCGCCAACCAGCCAGAGCGGGCACCGCTGGATATTAATGAACGGGTTTACACCACGAGTCCACACAGTGGCCAAACCCTACGGCAGTTGTTCTTTACTACCCTAGAACGACAGTATTCTGGCCTGGATGCAACAGCCATTAACCACTTCCACTGGTTGTTTCTTGCCCCCAGCGAAACGGGCTGGCAAATGGTGTTTATGTTTTCCGCCATTGGGGATGGGGACAACACCCTACTGCCGCCCCGCGACAGCAGTCAGGGCAGTGTGGGCCAGGCCGTTCAGCGATGGCTGATCGATTGTCGGGCCAATGCCATTTCTGTTGAGTAGGTGCAGCCACTATGAGGCACAGCCGTTACAGCCCGGCACGCTAGGGCGATGGCGATTTTTGCTGGCGCTTATGGCCCCCCGCACAAACTGCACGGTGCCATAGCCTAATATTCCCAGGGAAAATACCATCAGGGCAACCGCTGTTGGGTTAGGAGCACCGTCGGCATTAACCAAATAGACGCCACTGATAAGCGGCACTGACAAGAGAGAAAAGATAACAACAATGCCCTTGCTAACGAGGGAATAGGGGAGAAGCCAATTTTGTCCCACCTTTACCCGCACAAAATGTAGCTCTTGCCGAAAGCGTTCTTCCACCGTAGGCCAGCATTGGGCTGGGGGCTCTACACCGAAAAACCGTTGGTAGCTATCCAGGGTTCTGCCGTAGGATTCTTTGTGTTTTTGTTTTTCTTCAAAGCTGCCCAGGGTGGGCTCGTGGTGCAATGGAGGCGTATGCAAAAATCCATTTGAGCTAAAAAAATCTGTTGGCGGAGCGGAGTCGAAGCCAACCAACTTAAGCTGTGGTCTCATTTAGTTTCTTGCGAATCGCCTGAATATCTTGCCACATCAGCCACTTGGGTTTTCCCTTTTCCCGAGAAGGGTTGCGCAACAAATAGGCCGGATGAAAAATCGCCATACAATGGCGGCCTTCCCATTCCATCCAATTGCCCCGCATTTTCGTAACCCCCTGCTTAATGCCCAATAGGCCCCTCAACGCCGTATTGCCCGTCAGCAAAATAATCTTCGGATCCACTAAACGTATCTGTTCTTTCAAAAAAGGTACACAGGCCGCAATTTCCCCCGCCGTCGGGTTGCGGTTGCCAGGGGGCCGACACTTAACCACATTGCAAATGTAAACATCATTTTGCGTATCCAACCGCACCGAGGCCAAAATCTGATCCAGCAGTTGGCCCGACTTGCCCACAAAGGGTAGCCCCTGCTCATCCTCCTGCTCCCCTGGCCCCTCCCCAACGATCATAATCGACGCATTGGGATTGCCCCGGCTGACCACCACATTGGTGCGATCGCTAGCCAGATCACACCGCTGACACTGGCTACAATGCTGGGCCATTTGCTCCAAGCTATCGTAGGCACCAGGGGGAATCGCAACCGTGGCACGGGTCGGTATCTGCTCCCAGGTTTCGGGGGATAGTTTGGCGACGGGCTGTTCACCAAACAGACCGATCTGATCTGTCATAGGGGCAAGGGGCAAGGGGCACAATGACCTATCAGTTTATAGGGAAATCATGGTGTTAAATGCCAATTATCAAGACTGGTTTTCTGGCTGCTGCTCAAACTGTTCTAACGCCTCCGACTGCAGCGTCAGCAGCGGCTCTGTTTGCTCATCCGGTTCCGAGAGCCGTTTAATTTCCTGCTCAAACTGGGCCCGCCCCGCATCAAAAAATCGTTGAGAACTACTAGGATAGGCCAGGGCCGCCACCACATTGGCAGATACCCAAAAGCCCTGACTGGGCGCAGGCACCGTTTGCCCCAGAACAGGTGAAGTAATTCCCAAGGTCAGTATGACCCCAGCGATGGGGGCGACATTCAGGCTAGAGCACATTTGATCATCTCCCTTCCCAAGGTTGGCTTGAGACTCGTTTGCATAGCCAACCCCATTCTAGAAAATTTATATGGACTGGGCAGCCGCTTACACCAACTGGGCGCCTATGCCCAACTAGGCACCTATACCAAACTGGGGGGATAATAGCCCAGCCCTTCCACAAACCGGGAGCAAAAATCTTGCAGCCCCAAGGGGTCAGGGTCACCATGGGAAACAACAATCACCTGGTAGCTGTTCATCACCTGGGTAGCCGTGCTCCCCTTATCCAAATCCTGAAAAGCACTGAGCATCTGTATAGAAGGAGTATGGGGCATCCCATTTTCTTTTAAAAACGCAATCAGGTCGCGCTCCAGGCTGGCCGGTAGGGGCCTGCTCAGATTTAGCCGGAGCACCCAGCGATCCACCAAATACATAATGGTTAGCGACTCTGTGGGTAGATGGCTCAAATGGGCCAATCGATCCATCACCCGGAGGATAAGGCTAACGTTGGCGAAGCTGTAGAGATATTGCATGGTGTGACCTCCTAACGCTTACAGCCTACAGAACAAATATGAAGAAAATCTGAGGTTTTTAGTAGTTATATTTTTCTGGCGGCAAACAAATAGGCTTTAGCCAGGGAGTCTCTGCTGTTGGGTTGCCCTGGGTTCTATGCAATCTACACAAGGAACTGGGCTACATTCCGACTTCCGACTTCCGAACTCCGACTTCATTCGCTAGGATAGACAGGCATTAGCCGTATCCTCAAAAACTGCCAGATGTTGAGCAGCATTGTCTATGGTCAGTTCTGAGCAGCAGCATGCTAATTTGCCATTGACATTGCCACCCCTAGGGATGTTTTTTGAAATCGCACCCAGTTTGCTCTGTGTGCTAGATGCTGGGGGCTATTTCCACACGACAAATCCTGAATTTTCGTCGCGGTTGGGCTATGTGCTGCCGGCGCTGCAATCCCATCGATTTCTCGATTTTGTCCATCCAGAGGACTGTGAGGCCACCTTTGACGTGTTGTCCCAGCTGGGGGAGTCGGCTGTAACCCTGGAAAATCGCTACCGCAGCGCCACCGGCAGTTACTGTGAGCTGCGCTGGCAACTGACGAAAAAGGCCGGTTGGATCTATGGGGCGGCCTTGGAAGTGGTGGCTGTCGAGAAACCCGATGCTGAGCCTGCGGAACAGGCGGCCCAAGCGCTAGATACGTGCCAACCGGTGCTGGCCAGCATTTTTGACATGGCGGGAGAAGCCATTATTTGCATTGATCAAGACCAGCAGATCCAGCTGTTTAACCGCAGGGCGGAAAACATTTTTGGCTATGGGGCCCAGGATATTGTGGGGCAGCCCTTGGGGCGGTTGCTGCCCGAGCCCTCTTCCCTGACAAACTGGCGGCAGCGGGATACCTTTGGCACATCTGGCGCTCGGCCCGTGGCGGAAGGCACTAGCACGGTGACGGGGCGGCGTAAAAACGGGGAGACTTTTCCGGCGGTGGTATCCGTGGCCAAAAATTCCATGGATGGGGGCCTGTGGTACACCATCGTGCTACAAGACTTGACCGGGCAGATGGCAGCAGCGGCATCTATTCGCCGCAGTGAAGAACGGCTGCGTACTACGACCAATGCCTTGCCTGTGTTGATTGCCTACATTGATGCCCAGGAATATTATCGGTTTAATAACCGCGCCTATGAAAATTGGCTGGGGGTGCCTTACCAAAGTTTAGAGGGGCAGCGTTTGAGCCAGGCGCTGGGGCCGGATATTTATGCGATTATTCAGCCCTATTTGCACCAGGCCCTAAAGGGAGAACGGGTCACCTTTGAGGTGGAACTGCCCAAGAGCGATCGCGCCTATCGCTGGGTGAGCATCAGCTACCAGCCCGATATCCAAAAAGGTAAGGTGAAGGGCTGTTTTGCCCTGACCCAGGATATTAGTGCCCACAAGGCGGCGGACCAGCTAAAGGATGAATTTGTGTCGGTGGTGAGCCATGAGCTGCGCACCCCCCTCACCTCCATCCATGGGTCCCTGAAGCTTTTAACCACCGGAAAATTGGGCCATTTAGCCCCCCAGGGCCAGGAGCTATTGGAAATTGCCCTGAACAACACCGAGCGGCTCACCCGGCTGATCAATGACGTGCTCGACCTAGAACGGATTGAGTCGGGGTTGATCAAAATGATCAAGGTGCGGTGCCGGGTGGCGGACTTGCTAGAACAGGCGGCCCACGCCATGGGGTCCATGGCCCAGGCCCATGGGGTCACGGTCAACATTGTGCCGGTGGAGGCCGACATCTATGCCGACCCAGACCACATTGAACAAACCTTGACCAATCTGTTGAGCAACGCGATTAAGTTTTCGCTCCAGGGGCAAACGGTATTGCTAGAGGCGGTGGACCAGCCCCACCAGATTTTGTTTAAGGTGATTGACCATGGTCGCGGGATACCGGAAGACAAACTAGAAACTATTTTTGAGCGGTTTCAACAGGTGGATGCGTCCGATACGCGCAAGCACGGGGGAACGGGGCTGGGGTTGGCCATTTGTCGGGAGATTGTGCAACATCACCACGGTCGTATTTGGGTGAAGAGCATCCACGGCCAGGGAAGTACGTTTTGTTTTACGCTGCCTAAGTCTTCTAGGGAAGACCCATCACCATGACCCGTCGCCAAATTTTGTTAATCGATGATGAAACGGATATTCAAACCGTTGCCAAAATTGGCATTACCCTGAGCACCGACTGGGAGGTGATTACGGCAAATTCTGGTGAGGCGGGGCTGGACGTTGCGATCGCAACGCCACCGGATGCCATTTTGCTCGATGTGGCCATGCCGGGGATGGATGGGTTGGCCACCCTAGCCGCCCTCAAACAAAATCCAGCAACCACCGATATCCCCATTATTTTTCTCACCGCCAAGGCCCAGGCCGCCGACCGTCGCAGGCTCTACGAAGCCGGGGCCAAGGGCGTCATCCTCAAACCCTTTGACCCCACCACCCTGGCCAGCCAAATGGCAGGCTTTTTGGCCTGGCCGTTTTGACCGTTTTTCCCATCCTATTCTTGCCAATAGTCAGGTTTGCTTAGGCTGTCGGCACAGGTCACTTTTCCCTGAATCACGGGCGTTTTGTCGTCGCTTAAATCGTGCACCATCCAGGCGTTGACATAGGCCGCAGGTAGCTCGTAGGGGGCATCCAGGCCGAGGGGCAGGGCGGGGGTAAAGCCAAAGCGACCGTAGTAGTTGGGATCGCCCAGGACAAACACCAGGTCTACGCCAGCTTGGGCGAGGTGGGAGCACCCGGCTTGCACCAGCTGGGTGCCAATGCCCTGGCGTTGGGCGGTGGGAATGACGGCGAGGGGGGCCAAAATTGCCGCCGCCGTATGGCTAAGGTGGGCGGCGGTAAACAAGATATGGCCAACGGCCTGGTTGTTTTGCCAGGCCAGGAGAGAAACCGATGGTTGAGCCGTGGGATCGGATAGTAAGTCTTTAACCAGGTTGGCTTCGATCTCCTGGCCAAAGGCAAGGGTTTCCACCTGGAGAACGGTGGCTAAGTCGGAGGCGAGGGCGGGGCGAATGGTGCAGGGGGATGGGGGCATGGGAGCGGCGGCGGCGGAAAAAATCACCTGGGCGGGTACTACCGTAGGCGTAGTCAGGATACTATGCTGACATTAAAATCAGCCATCAGCCGCACCCATGAGCCGCGATGCCCTAATCGTCGGAATCAATAGCTACCAGTATTTAAATCCGTTGACAGCTCCAGCCAAGGATGGGGAAGCCATCGCCCAGCGGCTGGGGCAGACCGGGGAGTTTAAAATTTGGCGCATACCGGAGCACCTTGACCGGACCCAGGGCAATCGGCCCACGGTGTCATCAAAGCAGCCGGTGTCCCAGCAGCAGCTAAAGCAGGCCCTAAAGCGGCTGTTTTTACCAGAGAGTAACCAGGCCCCCGAGACCGCCCTATTTTACTTTTCCGGCCACGGCATTCGCGATGACGAAGGCTTTGACCAAGGGTACCTGGCCACCAGCGACACCGATCCCAAACATCCCAGCACAGGAATTTCATTGCGGTGGCTGCAGTGGCTGCTATCGGAAAGCCAAGTTAAACAACAAATTATCTGGCTAGACTGCTGCCACAGCGGGTCTTTGATCGTTAACGTGGGGGCGGCGAATCCCGGCAATAGCGACAGCCGGGACCGGTGCTTTATTGCTTCCTCGCGGGATTTTGAAACCTCCTGGGAAGATTTGAACAGTGAATACAGCGTGCTGACCAAGGCATTGCTGGACGGGCTGGAGCCCTCCCGGTTGCCGGGGCGGTGGATCAATAATTTGGATCTAGTGGCCTATGTGAACCAGGCGCTGCAGGGGGAGTTGCAAACCCCAGTGTGCACCAACTTTGGCGAGGCGATTAAATTAACCCGACCCTGGCAGGCAGAAGCTAAGGAAAAACTGAAGAAGCCTGTTGACAACGGCATCTGCCCTTACAAGGGGCTGGAATTTTTCGACTGCAACGGCGAAGACCCCAAATACTTTTTTGGGCGGGAGAAGCTAATTGGCCAACTGCTAGACCAGGTGCGCACCGGCAACTTTATGGCCTTGGTGGGGGCCTCGGGCAATGGCAAATCCTCCGTACTCCGGGCCGGGTTAATCCATCGGTTGAGCCAGGGGCGGCGCATTGCCGGGAGCGACCGGTGGCAGATTTTAATTACCCGTCCCGACGTGCATCCAATGCAGAACCTGGCGGCGGCGTTTGTGCCAGAAGGCGGATCGCAGTTGGACCGGGCGGAGGCATTGGGGCGGGCGGCGGGGCTGCTAAAGGAGGGGGCGGCGGGGCTGCAGCGGTTGGTGCAGGCATCCAGGGCGGAGCGGATAATTTTGGTGATTGACCAATTTGAGGAAGTGTTTACCCGGTGCAACAACGCGGAGGAACGGGAACAGTTTTTTAATTGTTTAATGGGGGCACTGCAAGAGACCGGGGAGAAACTTTGCCTGATTATCGCCATGCGGGCGGACTTTGTGGGCAAATGTTTGGAACAGGACTATGGTGGATTGGCCCAGCGGGTGCAGGACCATATGGTCAGTGTGTTGCCCCTGAACTCGGAGGAGTTAAAGGAGGCCATTTGCAAGCCCGCTGAGCAGGCGAACCTAATGGTGGAAGCGGCTTTAGTAACGGAGATTTTAGACGATATCCAAGGGGCACCGGGGAGTTTGCCGCTGTTGCAATATACCCTGAAAGAACTGTGGCAGCGGCGGCAGGGGAGTACGCTAATGCTGGCCACCTATCAGGAGCTGGGGGGCATTAACGGCACCCTGGATCAGCGGGCCACGGAGATTTACGATAGCTGTGATGGGGATCAGCAGCGGACGGTGCGGCATATTTTTCAGCAGTTGACCCAGCTGGGGGAGGGCACTGAGGATACCCGGCGGCGGGTGTTTTTGGACAACCTGGTGTCGGAGCCGTTGCATCCGGCGGCGCGGGTGCGGGCGGTGATTGAGACGCTGTCCAGCCAGGAGAATCGGTTGTTGGTGACCAGTGAGGTGATTGGCAAGGGGGAGAATAAGGAGCGGCGGGCGATTGTGGATGTGGCCCATGAGGCGTTGATTCGCCATTGGCGGTTGTTGCGGCGGTGGATTGAGGACAATCGGGATTTGTTGCGGCAGCAGCGGCGGATTGAGGCCAGTGCGGTTAGTTGGCAGGGGCAGAATCGGGCGAAAGGGTATTTGTTGCAGGGGTTTTTGCTGAAGGAGGCGCTGCGGTTTCAGAAGCAGCAATCGGAGATTTTGCCGCTGTCGGATGTGGCCTGTAGTTTTTTGAGAAAAAGTGTTAGGCAACGCAATTTAGGTTGGTTAAAAATAGCTAGTTTACTGCTATTGTTACCCCCCATTGTGGACTACTCGTTGCATCAATGGAAGATAGACCAGCTCTACAGTAAATTGAATGGAGCCGAGAGGAATGATCCACGGGGAAGTGTAAATTCTCTTACCAAGGACTGCGGAAAGAGGAGGGGAGCGTTGACAAGCTACCTTATAGAACGGGCCACCGGTGAATACTGTCGCTCGTTGGCCAATGAAAGATTCACACCAGAAGCCAACCTCGACAGCGTCAACCTCTACAGAGCCAACCTCTCCTTCGCCACCCTCGACAGAGCCAACCTCTCCTTCGCCACCCTCGACAGAGCCAACCTCTCCTTCGCCACCCTCGACAGCGCCAACCTCTACAGCGCCACCCTCGACAGAGCCAACCTCTACAGCGCCAACCTCGACAGAGCCACCCTCGACAGCGCCAACCTCTACAGAGCCACCCTCGACAGCGCCACCCTCGACAGCGCCAACCTCTACAGCGCCAACCTCTACAGCGCCAACCTCTACAGCGCCAACCTCTACAGCGCCAACCTCTACAGAGCCAACCTCGACAGCGCCAACCTCTACAGAGCCAACCTCTACAGCGCCATTTTTCTTGCTACAGATTTGCGAACTACTCAGAAACTCACCACAAATCAATTAGAGGGTAAAAACCCACCCTTGCTCTGTAATTCTCCACTGCCCGCCGATATTAAAATTGATCAGGACCGAGACTGTGACCAACTAGCTGATATTTTGCATCAACGGTATCCAGCACGGTTTAACAGCCTGGAAGCCGCTGAAGAATACATTAACGAGAAACGGCAGATAACCTGGGAATAGCCTGGAAGTAGCGCATTTGAATCTTAGGATAGTGCCGTTGCTGGTTAACCCAACAAACAACATGGTAAGCAATTAATAGAATCTGCACCCTGGGCATCGTCGCCCACTCCCCCTAACCATGGCTGACCCCACCCAATCCCGCTGGCAGTTTTGGATCGACCGCGGCGGCACCTTTACCGACATTGTCGCCCGCCGCCCCGACGGCCAGCTACAGGTGCACAAACTCCTTTCCGAAAACCCAGGCCGCTATGCCGATGCCCCCATCCAAGGAATTCGGGATTTATTGAAGCTGGAACCAGATGCCCCTATGCCCTCCGAGGCAATTGAAATCATCAAAATGGGCACCACCGTCGCCACTAATGCTTTGTTAGAACGCAAGGGCGATCGCACCCTATTAATCATCACCCAGGGCCTCAAAGACGCCCTGCGCATCGGCTACCAAAACCGCCCCGACATCTTTGCCCGCGAGATTATCCTGCCGGAAATGCTCTACGAACAGGTGGTGGAAGTGGACGAACGCTACAGCGCCCAAGGTGAGGAACTGCAGCCCGTGCAGCTGGACACGTTGAGCCCCAAACTCCAGGCCGCCTACGACAGCGGCATTCGCGCCTGTGCCATCGTATTAATGCACGGCTACCGCTACCCGGCCCACGAAACCCAGGTGGCCGCCCTAGCCCAGGATATCGGCTTTACCCAGGTCTCATTATCCCACCAGGTCAGCCCCCTAATGAAGCTGGTGAGCCGGGGAGATACCACCCTGGTGGATGCCTATTTGTCGCCAATTCTAAAACGCTATGTGGATCGGGTGGCCAGTAGCCTGGGGGGCCTGGAACTGGGAGCGGATGGCCCCCAAACGCCCAATGCTGGGGGCTTTGCAAAAACAACGCCTAAGCTTATGTTTATGCAGTCCAATGGCGGTCTCACCGATGCCCATTTATTTGAAGGCAAGGACAGCATTTTATCCGGCCCTGCGGGGGGCGTGGTGGGCATGGTGCAAACCGCCAACCTGGCCGGTTTTGATAAAATTATCGGCTTTGACATGGGGGGCACCTCCACCGATGTGTCCCACTATAGCGGCGAATATGAACGGGTATACGAATCGGAGGTGGCGGGGGTGCGCATCACCGCGCCGATGATGGCCATCCATACGGTGGCGGCGGGGGGCGGCTCGGTGCTGCAGTTTGATGGCGGTCGCTATCGGGTGGGGCCAGACTCTGCCGGGGCCCACCCCGGTCCCGCCTGTTATCGCCAGGGGGGGCCCCTAACGGTGACCGACTGCAATGTGATGCTGGGTAAAATTCAGCCCCGGTTCTTTCCCCAGGTATTTGGCCCCGAGGGCGACCAGCCCCTGGATAGGGACATTGTGCAACAGCAATTTGTCGCCCTGGCCCAGGAGATTTTTGCAAACACCCAGGACAACCGAGCACCGGAGGAAGTGGCGGCAGGCTTTTTGGCCATTGCGGTGGAAAATATGGCCAATGCCATTAAGAAAATCTCGGTGCAGCAGGGCCACGATGTGTCGGACTACACCTTGGTGTGCTTTGGCGGGGCGGCGGGGCAACATGCCTGCCTGATTGCCGATGCCCTGGGCATGGAGCGCATTTTTATTCATCCGTTGGCGGGGGTGCTGTCGGCCTATGGCATGGGCCTGGCGGATGTGCGCGCCCTGCGCCAGGGGGCGATAGAACAGCCCCTGGCCCCGGAGTTGTTGCCCCAGCTGCAAACAACCCTAGGGGAAATGACAACAACGGCCCAGGCCGAGGTCCGCCGCCAGGGGGTGCCGGAACAACGCATGGACACCTTGCCCAAGGTACACCTGCGCTATGAGGGAACAGATTCGGCCCTAATGGTGCCCTGGGGCGACCTGGCCAGCATGGTGGCCCAGTTTGAGCAAAGCTATCGCCAGCGCTATGGGTTTACCATGGCGGAAAAACCGCTGGTGGTGGAGGCGGTGTCGGTGGAGGTGGTGGGGAAAATGCCCCTGCCTCCAGAACCGGTGAACACCACACCGCGAAACTGTGAACTAACGGCGGTTACCACGGTGCCGATGTTTACCCAGGGTACCTGGCAGGTCACCCCCCTATTTCAGCGGGGCGACCTGCGGCCGGGGGACCAAATTGCTGGACCGGCCATTATTGTGGCGGCCACGGGCACCAATGTGGTTGAACCGGGCTGGCGCGGGGACATTAGCGATCGCAACCACCTGATTCTCTCTAAGGTCTCCGTTGCCCAAGCCGCGCCTTCCCAAGCCGCGCCTTCCCAAACCGCACAAACCCTGGCCAAACCCGACCCGGTGATGCTGGAGATTTTCAACAATCTGTTTATGGCCATTGCCGAACAGATGGGCTTTACCCTGCAAAAGACCAGCTACTCGGTCAACATCAAGGAGCGTTTAGACTTCTCCTGTGCCATTTTTGACCACCGGGGCCAGCTGGTGGCCAATGCCCCCCACATTCCCGTGCACCTGGGCTCCATGGGAGAAAGTATTAAAAGCCTGATGGCGGCTAAGGGCCACCGCCTTAAACGGGGGGATGTGTATATCCTCAACAATCCCTACAATGGCGGCACCCACCTGCCCGATGTCACCGTGATCACCCCGGTGTTCCCAGAAGAGACTAAAGAGACCCATGCCGGAACAGCCAGCCCCCTATTTTATGTGGCCTCCCGCGGTCACCATGCGGACATCGGCGGCATCACCCCCGGTTCCATGCCCCCCAACAGCACCACCGTGGAAGAAGAAGGGGTGCTGATCGACAACTTTCAGCTGGTGGACCAGGGCCAGTTTCGAGAACGGGCCTTGCTGGAGCTGCTCACCCTGGCAACGTACCCGGTGCGCAATCCGAACCAAAATATTGCCGACCTCCAGGCCCAAATTGCGGCCAATGAAAAGGGGGTGCAGGAACTGCACAAAATGGTGCGCCACTACGGCCTGGCCACGGTGCAAGCCTATATGCGCCATGTGCAGGACAACGCGGAAGAAGCGGTGCGGCGAGTGATTGAGGTGCTCAATCCGGGGACGTTTACCTACGAAATGGATGACGGCTGTCGGATCCAGGTGGCCATTGAGTGCGATCGCAACCGCCGCACCGCCCGCATCGACTTCACCGGCACCTCCCCCCAGCAAACCACCAACTACAACGCCCCGGCAGCCGTGGGCAAAGCCGCCGTCCTCTACGTTTTTCGCACCCTGGTGGCCGATACCATCCCCCTCAATGCGGGCTGCCTCAAACCCTTAGATATTGTTATTCCCCCCGGCTCCATGCTCAACCCCCAATATCCGGCGGCGGTGGTGGCGGGCAATGTGGAAACCTCCCAGGCCATCACCGATGCCCTCTACGGCGCGTTGGGCATAATGGCCGGCTCCCAGGGCACCATGAACAACTTCACCTTTGGTAGCGATCGGCACCAGTACTACGAGACCATCTGCGGTGGCTCCGGGGCGGGGCCAGATCATCCCGGCACCGATGCCGTCCAAACCCACATGACCAATTCCCGCCTCACCGATCCAGAGGTATTAGAATGGCGTTTCCCCGTCCTGTTAGACACATTTACCCTCCGCCGGGGCAGCGGCGGCCAGGGGCAATATGGGGGCGGCGATGGGGTGGTGCGCCGCATCCAGTTTCGGGCACCCATGACGGCGGCAATTCTCTCCAACCATCGCCGGGTGGCCCCCTTTGGCCTCAAGGGAGGGCAGCCGGGGCAAACCGGTCGCAACTATATTGTGCGCCGGGATGGCACCGTGGAACCCCTAACCAGCAAGGCCATGGCCCCCATGGCCCCCGGAGACAGCTTTGTCATTGAGACCCCCGGCGGCGGCGGCTATGGAACCGCCCCAGGTAAACCCTAGGGTTCCGTCCAGGTAAACCCTAGGGTTCCGTTCCCAGGTAAACCCTGGGGGTCCGTCCCCAGGGTCAACCCTGGGGTTCCATCAGGTTTTATCCAGATAATGCGCCCAATCAGCTGTATCGATAAGCTAGCTCGTTTAGCAGTGGGGACCTTAACTATTCAAACTACGTGCAATGGCTTAATCTTCCATGGAAGATAAATCAACTGTTTGACGCCCAATAATTTGCCAAAAAACTCTCATTTTCAGGGATAGGAAAGCCAATATTTCTCAAAACCAAGAAAATTGAAACCTCGATATATGCCAGTGCATTGGGGGAAACTATCCGCAATTTGTTAGGTTTCTTTATGGGAAAAGTCCGAAATGTAAAACGTTAAACAATATTAATCAACAAAAATTACTGTCTTACACCTCTCCTTCGCTATTATTTCGGGGAGATTGCTGTTTAAGCCACCCATTAGGGGGAATACTCTAACTAGAAACATTCAATTAAGGGTATTTGTCTTTATGCTCTGGGGTAAGGCGCAGTCCCTTCACAAAAATCTCACATTATTTGTTTAGCATCCTTGGTTGAGATGTTTGGTGTAGGGAAAATTTCATTCTTATCAAGGGCTGGTTAAAAATTAAAATCATGGTCTTGTTCCTAGAAATTAAGGCTTACCAAGCCTTTTCGGATTAAGCCATGAGTTTTTTAACAGCTCCTAACTATTTAAAAATGGCTCGGGTACCGTACAGCAATGAGCTGTGGGCCGTGGGTTTACCAGTCGTATTCTTAAAATGTCGAGGGTTCTAAATCATGACTACACCACCATTCCGAAAATTTTCGTTGCTGTTTGCCATGTGGGACTATCTCAACCAGCCCGTTTTTGACAACGATGTAAAATTTGTCTTCAATCCTGCTAAATTTACGGTGGGGTATCGCACAGACCTACTCAAGCGCTGCTGGACAAAGGATTACACCCTAGAGAAAAAACGCTACCAGCTAGAACAGTGCTGGGACAATAACGATCCCCAAAACGATAACCAAGGGGAGCCCCGCCTGTCGGATCCCGCCGCCAGCGAGAGAGACTAGGGACTCTGGCCAGAACGCCTCACAGCTCCAATAAGCTAAGTTGAATAGTTGCTTTCATCGTGCTCTGGCTAAAATATCCAGGCTGCAATATGCCCCCCACCGGGGCGGCCTGGGTCGGGTCTAAACTAGCCGCCAGGGCAATGTGGCCATCGGCAACGGCCAACCCCAGGGTGGGGTCAAACCCACGCCAGCCGCCACCGGGAATATACACCTCTGGCCAGGCATGGAGATCGTGCTCGGCTTGGGTGCCAATGTCACCTTGTTGGTAGCCGCTAACAAACCGAGCGGCCAGGCCAACGGCACGGCAGGCGGCCATAAACAAAACGGTAAAATCGCGGCAGCTCCCTCGCTTTTCGGTGAGCACCTTAGCCGCGGGCCAGGGATCACCGTCCTGGCGGGTTTCGTAGGTATAGGTTTGGTAAATAATATTGGTCAGGCCCGTTAAAAACAGGGCCACATTGCCATGGACTCGATGCAGCTGCTGTTGCGCCCAGTCCACCACGGTGGGGCTATCGGGCAGCAGCGGCGTGAGATAGGGCAAAAGCCGTTGATGGAGGGCCCTGGGATAGTCGATGGGGGCTGTGAGGGCCCAGTTGGGAGAGAGATAGTCAAAGGGGTTGGTCCGCTTGGTTTCGACCTCGCACTGGGTGACGATGGTGAGGGTGCTGGTTTCGCTGTCTGGAAACCACACCTGGCGACAAATATTGCCTTCTAGGTCTAACCAGTCGAGACTTTTTTGCGGGGTCGGCAAAATCTCACACGTAAACCGGTCCAGGTGCTGTGCGCCATCTCCCCGGGGCTGCAACCGTAGGGAATGCTCCCCCAGTTTAACCGGCTGAACATAGTGATAGCGAGTGTTGTGGATAATCTTATAGTGCACGGCGACCTAGGCTAACACGGGAAGTCCAAAGAAGTTTTCGGTGATGGCGCTGCCGACATGGTTGAGGTCATCCTGGAGACGGTCTAAAACCTCGTGGAGGCCGATTTCAAAGATCTCTTCTAGGGTGATGTATTCTAAATGCGATCGCAGCTTGCCCAACCGCCGTTCGCTGCTGAGGCGCCAACTGCCCGCAGGGGTGCCAGAAATTTTATGCAAGGACTTTTCCGCCTCTAAAATGCAGCAGCGAATAGAGCGGGGAAACTCGGGATTGAGGACCAAAAAATCCACCACACCCCTGGGGTTAATCATATGCTGACATTTGCTGTACATCTCATAGGCACTGGCGGACCGCAGCAGGGCGATCCACTGCAAATTATCCAAGGGACTGCCCACCGCCGCTAGCGATGGTAACAAAATAAAGTACTTAACATCTAAAATCCGCGCCGTTTTATCCGCCCGTTCCAAATAGCGTCCCAATAGGCCAAAGTGCCACCCCTCATTGTGGGACATGGTGGCATTCATCACCCCGGCAAACATGTGGCTAGCGTTTTTTACCTCCGGGTAAAAGGCATAGAGCTTGGACATATCCATGGATTTAGCCGCATCTTCCACTTGCAGATAGAACTCATTTAACTGTTCCCACATTTCCGAAGAAATAATCTCCCGCACCGAGCGGGCATTTTCCCGCGCCAGTTTTACACAGGAACGAATGGAGTTGGGATATTCGGCATCGAAGGTGAGAAACTTCAGCACATTTTCGGCGGTGGCCTCACCATAGCGCTCTTTAAACAGGGCCTGATCGCCGGTGGTCACCACCAGTGGTTCCCACTGTTGCATAGTGCCCATGGGGGTATCCAACAAAAGGTTGAGATTAACATCAACAAAGCGAGAGACATTTTCCGCCCGCTCGACATAACGATTGGCCCAGTAGATGGAGTTGGCAACGCGGCTTAGCATGGGAGAGAAAATAGAGAATTAAAATCGTAGGGTGGGCGCCGCCCACTGTCAAAAACAAAATCGTAGCCCAGTAATCGTAAAGTGGGCGCGCCCACCGTCAAAAAAACAAAAGTCCAAACCAAAAGCAGATCAGCTCGCGGTGGCGGCCACCACCCAGGTGTCCTTACTGCCCCCACCCTGGGAAGAGTTCACCACCAGGGAGCCTTTTTTCAGGGCGACACGGGTGAGGCCACCGGGGTTCACATAGATGTCTTCGCCGTGGAGAATAAAGGGACGCAGGTCCACATGGCAGCCCTGGAATTCGCTGTTGATCAAGGCGGGCACCCGCGACAAACACAGGGTGGGTTGGGCAATGTAGCCCCGGGGATTGGCCTTAATTTGGTCCGCAAAGGCATCCCGTTCGGGGTCGGTGGAATGGGGACCCACCAGCATGCCGTAGCCGCCGGATGCGTTGGTGGCTTTAACCACCAGCTCATCCAAATGGCCTAGGACATAATTCTGTTGCTGGGCATTTTCGCATAGGTAGGTGGGCACGTTGGGAATTAGCTGTTCTTCGCCCAGGTAGTAGCGCACCATGTCGGGCACATAGCTATAGACCATTTTGTCGTCGGCGACGCCCGTACCGGGGGCGTTTGCGATCGCAACCCGGCCCTGGCGATATACGTCCATTAGCCCTGGCACCCCCAGCATGGAATCGGGCCGGAAGGTGAGGGGGTCAAGAAAGTCGTCATCAATGCGTCGATAGATCACATCCACCCGCTTTAGCCCTTTGGTCGTCTTCATTTGTAAATAGCCATCGGCCACCACCAGGTCGCGCCCTTCCACCAGTTCAATCCCCATTTGCTGGGCCAAAAAAGAATGTTCAAAATAGGCGGAATTGTAAATCCCTGGCGACATCAGCACCACCTGGGGGTCGGGCATAGTATCCGGGGCCAGGTGCAGCAGGGAGGCCAGTAGCTGGCTGGGGTAGGCATCGACGGGGTTAATGTTGAGGGCTTCAAATAGGGCCGGGAAGGCGCCCTTCATCACCCGTCTGTTTTCTAGCACATAGGACACCCCCGAGGGACAGCGGAGATTGTCTTCAAGCACGTACCAATTGCCGTTGCGATCGCGAACTAAATCTGTTCCAGTAATGTGACACCAGATCCCTTTGGGGGGCTTAATGCCCAGGCAGGGCTTGAGGAACCCTGTGGCCGATTCAATCACCTCCCGGGGAATTATTCCGTCCTTGAGAATCTTTTGGTCGTTGTAGATATCGTCTAAAAAACAGTTGAGCGTTTCAATGCGCTGCTTTAGTCCCCGCTCTAACCACTGCCATTCTTCGCTGGGCACCACCCGGGGCACCACGTCAAAGGGAAAAATTCGTTCTGTGCCCTGGTTGTCGTTGTAAACGTTGAAGGTTACACCGAGCTTAAACAGCATGTTTTGCGCCATCTGCTGCCGTAGCATCAGCTCATCGATGGAAATGTTGCTAATGCGTTGCACCAACAGTTCTGCCTCCGGTCGCGGCACACCGCGACTGACAAACAGTTCATCGTAAAAGTCGCCGGGATCGTAGGTGTTAAACACAGCATGTATTCTCTAAGCGCATACTCCACTGATTAACGGTAAGCGACATCGTAAATTGTAAGCATGCATACATCTGAGTAAAATTTAATACCGAATTAAGTTTAATAACAACCCCAATGCTGAAACAAGAGGAGCTGTTAATAAACAAATTCATGATTTAGATCCAGTAATGTTTATCTGATATCATCGTAACTCCCGCCAAACCTGAATTTTCGTAATGAGCGATAGCCTCCTTCAGGAAAGCCCTGAGCAACTCTGATCGCTATTAATCCATGCCCTACTATGGTTGGTAACTCGCAAAACCCGCTACGTGGGGTCCCCCCGAGTTCCACACACCCCCATGGCTAGGGCGGACCGCCGCCCTAGAACCCTCGGAAAAATATCTATGTTGTCCCAAATAGCGTCTTTAGGCGTTGGCGAGGTGGTTTAGAATTTTGCGCGCTGCGACAAAATTCTAAAAAGAGAGGATATCGCTTTCCTGTTAGACAAGCTATTTAATCTAAAACCCTTTAGCGTCGAACACTATGGTCTCCGCAGATTGAGCTTATCGCCCCCCTCATTATCCTTGCCGGAGAGGTTATTTTTGTGCAGTTACCTTGTGTTACTAATTCTGTTTTTTTAGATTATGACCACAGTGGCCACAAAAACGATCTTCTGGTGCTACTTTTGTTCCACATTGAGTACAAAACTGTTGCGCAGCTGACGGCTGGGGCGGCGGGCTAGCCGGTGGCTGGGCCATGGAATCCATCTTTAATTCCATATTGCCCATGCGCATTTCCATTGGGTTCATGGACATTTGCATATTGCCCATCGCCATGGGCTTATCCATGGTCATGGGCGACATTGGCTCCATGGTGGGGGGCGATGGGGGCGCCTCTGTTGTGAGCTGCACCGATAGCTGTTGTGATGTAGCGCTGGGGGCACTGGTGGCGGTGCTAATGCTATTGCCCTGCACATAAATACAGGTTTCGCCCTGGGCTGTGAAAATCTTGAAAATGGCCCCACCGGCCTGTTGATATGCCGTGGGTGGGGCTGTCCACACCCCTGTAGTACTGGTGCTGGTAGCCTGTTGCTGCTGCCCCGGCAGCGCCATAAGGGTGGTAATGGTGGTTTGATCGCCCTGGTTGTCTAGGTAGACCCGGTGACCGGGGGCGAGTTCACATAGGTATGCCATGGTGATGGTTTAGCTCCGCAGCACTGTGTCTAAGGAATGCCGATTAAATAACTTCCAATTTTGCCGGACTAACTCCGAGGGAGACGTTGCACGAACGACTCCGCTCAGTCCTCTGTGGCTAGCGATGTCAATTATGGATTTAATTGATTGCGTTTTTCTAATAATGACGGCTAGTGTTCCCTAGGGATTAAACATCAGTATTTCTTAATCCTAGGATTGAGCCATAGCCGTTGGATCACGGCTGGGATCGCCTGGTGTAGGGGAGCTAATTTTTGACATATCAATTTTTTGACAATTATTTACCAGACCGTGGTGACTACTGAGGCAATGGGTTAGAACATAATCAAGATCTGTGGAACAATGGCTGGGGAAATTTCAAATGAAGTATCAAATTGTGTTAGGTGTCGTAACCCTGCTGCTGGGGGCCTATCCCGGGCAGGCTCAAACAGAACCGGCTCAGTTGACGGTGGACATTCGCGGCTTTAAAGCACCCCAGGGGCAGGTGTGTCTGAACCTGTTTGATAGCAGTACCGGCTTTCCTAGCGATCGCAACCAGGCATTGCAAAGTCTGTGCCAGGCCGCCACCGAAACTGCGGTTATTTTTGAGGATTTGGCCCCCGGTAGCTATGCCGTATCCGTATTCCACGATGCCAATGAAGACAACGAACTCAACCGTAACTTTGTGGGCATGCCCACCGAAGGGTTTGGTTTTTCCCGCAACCCTACTGTGCGCGTGGGGCCACCCAAGTTTGGGGATGCCGTCGTGCTGGTGGCGGGGACAGAAACCCATATCGAAATTGAGCTGAGTTACTTTTAGTCGCCAATCACAGGGGGAGCACCGGGGCCATGGGAGATTTTTACGACGTTTTTATTTCCTATGGGCGGGCGGACAGTAAGGCATTTGTCGTTCAATTGGTTCAGCAGCTAACCGATGCGGGCCATCGGGTTTGGTGCGACTTTAACGATATTCCCCTGGGGGTGGACTTTCAAAACCAGATCGATAGCGGCATAGAAAAGGCCCACAACTTTGTGTTTGTGATTGCCCCCCACGCCGTCAATTCTGCCTATTGTGCCAAGGAGATTGAGCTGGCCTGCCGCTACCAAAAGCGCATTATCCCAATTTTGCATGTAGAACAAATTTCGCGCGATACCTGGCTGCAGCGCAACCCCAACGGCACCGAGGCCCAGTGGCAAGACTACCAAGCCAAGGGTCTCCATTCTAGTTTTGCCAATATGCACCCTGGCATTAGCAAAATCAACTGGGTGTATATGCGCGAAAACGATGATGTGGCAACGGCGCTGGCCGATGTGGGCCATATTGTTCAGCGCCACCGGGACTATGTGGAACAGCACACCCGGCTACTGGCCAGGGCCCTAGCCTGGCAGCGGCAGCAACAACAAACCGAATTTCTATTGCTGGGAGAAACCCGCCAGGCCGCCGAAACCTGGCTAAAGCGTCGGTTTGGGGAATCTCAATCCCCCTGTGAGCCCACCGACCTCCACTGCGAGTTTATTACCGAAAGCATCAAAAACGCCCACAACAACATGACCCAGGTGTTTTTGGCCTATGCCCAGGCCGATGCGGCGGTGATGCACACCATTCGCCATTCCCTGCAACGGCAGGCCCTGACCGTTTGGACCAACCAAACCGACATTGCCACCGGGGACGCCTTTAAGCGAGCCGTGGCGCGGGGCATTGAAGAGGCCGATACGCTGGTATATTTGCTGTCCCCCGATTCGCTTAAGTCTCAATATTGCCAGCAGGAGCTGGACTATGCCATTGCCCTCAACAAGCGGATAGTTCCTGTTTTAGTGCGGCCATTGCCGGGGGCAGTGCCCCATGGTCCCCTGGGGGAATTGCAGTATATTGACCTGACCGACAATGTGGCACCGGCCGACTACGGTTCAGACGAGAGTGCCTTAATTAAGGCGCTCAAACAGGATGCGGTCTATTACGACCAGCATAAAACCCTGCTGACAAAGGCCCTAAAATGGAAACGGCAACAGCACAATCCCAGCATTTTGTTGCGGGGCTATGACCTGCGCCAGGGGGAAGCCTGGTTAAAGACGGCCCTAGGCCGACCGGCCCATGGGGCCACCCAGTACCATCAGGCCTTTATCCAGGCGAGTATCAAACACCCACCGCCCCCATCCATCGATGTGTTTATCTCCTATTCCAGTGCCGATGGGGATATTGCCCGCATGGTAAACAACGCATTGCAAAGCCAGGGTAAAACCACCTGGTTCGATCAAGAAAGTATTGCCGCAGGGACGGCTAATTTTCAACAAGAGATTTACCGGGGCATTGAAATATCCGACAACTTTTTGTTTATTTTGTCCCCCCGGTCGGTAAAGTCTCCCTACTGTAAACAGGAGGTGGAGCATGCGGCCCGGTTTAACAAGCGCTTGGTTACCCTGTTGCACCATCCCATCGATACCGCCGATCTCCATCCTGAGCTGGCCAAGGTGCAGTGGCTCGATTTTAGTCAGCGGCGGGGGAACTTTACCACCCACTTTAACCAGCTGGTGCGCATTCTCGATACGGATCGGGACCATGTGCAAAGCCATACCAAATGGCTACAGCGATCTTTGGAATGGCAACAAAAAGACCAAAGCCAGGATTTGTTATTGCGGGGGGCGGAAAGCGCGATCGCAACCCAGTGGTTGCACACAACCCACACCCAACAAAAACGCCCCGCCGTTACCCCAGAGCAACGGGCCTTTATCACCGCCAGCCAAACGGCCCTAGACGCCGAAGCCCGGCGCGACAAACAACGGGTGCGGGTGTTGCAATCCTTGCTGGCGACGATGAGCGTGCTCGCCGCCATTGCCGTCGTAGCGGGCGGTTTTGCCTTTCGCCAAAGCAGTCGCCTAAACCTGGACCAAACCGCCGAACGGGTGAGCCGGTCCCTGGCGGTAAAGCCCGTGGAAGGCTTGATCCAAACCTTGGCACTGGTGGGCAAAAGCCGATCCCAGCTATGGAACATTCGACCCTCCGTGCGTTCTGCTTTGCGCAACGCCATTGGCACCATTACCGAACGCAATCGGTTAACCGGCCACGATGCCGCAGTGTGGTCGGCGGTGTATGGCCCCGATGGGCAACTGATTGCCAGCGGTGGCTTTGACCATGTAGTACGACTGTGGGATGCCCAGGGGAATCCGGTGGGCAGTCCCTTCCAGGGGCACACCGATGACATTTGGTCCGTGGCCTTTAGTCCCGATGGGCAAACCCTAGCCAGTGCCAGTTCCGATGGCACCGTCAGGCTGTGGGATCTAGAGGGGAACAACCTCGGCGTTTTTCTAACCGAACGCGACAGCCATGTAAAAACAGTGGCCTTTAGCCCCGACGGTGCCTGGATTGCCAGCGGCGACCAGGGGGGTGCCGTGCGGCTGTGGAACCGCCAGGGAAAGTTAGTCACACCACCGTTTCAGACCGACGGCACCGTGTGGTCCGTGGCCTTTAGCCCCGATGGCAAACAGATTATTAGCGGTGGAGAAAATGGGCTAGTGTATATTTGGACCGCCCAGGGAAAGCGGGTAAACACCCTGGAGGGGCACCAAGGGGGCATCCTGGCGGTGGCCGTTAGCCCCGATGGCCAGCTTATTGCCAGCGGCGGCACCGACCAAACAATTCGTCTGTGGAATCGCCAGGGAAAGTTGTTGCACCAAATAGAAGGCCATAGCGACACGGTGGTCTCCTTAGCCTTTAGCCCCGATGGCCAGTGGCTTATTAGCGGTGCCGACGACAATACGGTGCGGGTGTGGGACCGGGCCGGGCAGCCGGTGGGGCCAACGCTCATTGGCCATGAATACTATGTGTATTCCGTTGCCTTTAGCCCCGATGGGGAGACCATTATTAGCAGTGGTGAGGACGAGACTATTCGGCTCTGGTCGCTGCGGGATGTGTTGCAACGTCGGGCCACTGAGGTGCATAGGGGGCCGGTTAATGCCATGGCCAGTAATGGCCAAAGCCTGGTGACCGCCGGGGATGACGGCACCATAAAACTGTTGGGTAGCGATGTGGACCCTTTTGTTGGCCATGGCGGTGCGGTGCTGGCGGTGGACATTAGCCAGGATGGGCGCACCATTGTCAGCGGTGGTGCGGACAAAACAGTGCGGTTCTGGAATGGCCAGGGGCAAACCCTCGCCACGGGGGATGCTCACACGGATAGGGTGAATGCCGTGGCCATCCATCCTACCCAGCGGTTGGTGGCCAGTGCCAGTGATGATAAAACGCTGCGGCTGTGGGATTTTGATGGCAATTCTGTTGCCAAGGCGGACCACGGCGACGGGGTGAATGCGGTGGTGTTTAGCCCCGATGGCACCCGGTTGGTGAGCGGTGGAGATGACCGCACCCTGCGGTTTTGGGATTTGCAGGGGACCCCCATGGGAGATCCGATTGAGGGTCATCGGGATAATATTAATGCCCTGGCCTTTAGCCCCGATGGTGAGTATATTGTCAGCGCCAGTCGCGATCGCACCCTGCGGTTGTGGACGGGGGACGGCGAACCCGTTGGCACGTCGTTTAATGGCCACCAAAGTGATGTAGTGGCGGTCACCTTTAGCCCCGATGGTGAGTATATTGTCAGCGCCAGCCGGGACCAAACCCTGCGGCTGTGGGATTTGCAGGGTAATCCCATCGGTGAACCGTTGACGGGGCACAATGCCACGGCCAGTACGGTGTTGTTTAGTGGCGATGGGCAGTGGATTTTAAGCGCCAACAGCGATGGCTTTTTGCGCCGTTGGGAAGGGGGAAGTTTGGCAGAGTGGGTGACTTGGGGTTGCGATCGGATTCGTAATCATTCGGCGGCGGCTGGGGAAAAAACGGCTAAGGCTTGCGGATTCTAAGCCGTTGGGAACCCCATGGTTAGGATGTGGGGTAAATCTCTTTGATGTGTTCTTTGCAAAGCCAGAGCACGTCGCCTTCTGGGGTGGTGGTACGGGTAAGGCCACCCCAGACTTGTTCGGGGTCTTTTTGTTTTAGGAATTGGTGCAACATGCGCAGGGCGGCACCGCTGATTTTGCTAGGGCGATCACCACGTTCGTCGTCAATAAAGCTGCGATCCTCATCGTCGAATTTAACTTCTGGTAGTTTATCGATTAAGGATTCGGTAAGGGCCAGGTCATTTTGGATCAGTTCGCTGTAGATGGGGGCGGATAGATTAATCCAGGGGCCGATGACGGGGGTGACGTATTTGAGAATACCGAAGAGGCGGTTGATGTGGGGCGTCATTACCTTAAGCCACTGCTTGGGGTTGTCGATGGGGTAGAGACCGCCTGCTTTGACGGGGTGGAGACAGCCGGGATGTTCGCAGTAGAGTTGCAGGTTGATGCGTTGGCAGCCGAGATCTTTTTGCCAGGGTTTACGGTCGTCGGGACGGAGGACGAAAATGCTGGGGCAGGGGGATTCGAGTTGTTTTTGGACAGTACGAATTTCGCGGATAAGGTCCCGCTGGACAAGTTCACGGAGTTCTGTAAAGCCCTGAGACATAGACTTTTGCAGAGAATCGATTTTTTCAATTACGGCATTTTGCGTGGTGTAGTGCAAGCCGAAGAGCAATCGCGTGACTGAAATTGTCTCTAGACACTGCTCACAGTCAATGGTTTCCTTGGGTGGTGTTCGTTCCAGCCGTTTAGTGAGGTTGGCATAGTCAAACTCATGTTTGCAGTCTTCGTGGAGTGGATCAGGGCAGGGAATTAGCCGGGTAATTTGTAAACCTGGATAGCGCTTAAGGGTGAGTTCAAACCCTTCTCGCAAGATGCCGAAGAAGCTATGGGGCATTGGTCCACGAACGGTGAGGGTCACATGGTCTGCATTTGTGCGAGTATCTCGAGTAACTCGTAACAGACCTAAATGCCTGGGATTACTACGTCCGTCGCCAAATAATACACCAGTTCGCCAGTGGAGATTTTGAGTAAAACGATGCTGACGAGCTATAAACCAGGTCGGAATACCAGCTAAAATTTCACTGAGCTGATATTTCATTGTAATCTCTTTACAGTTAGGTTCCTCTTTTATTTGTTTCCACAATCCCTGAAAATCAGGTGGTTCATAATCTAGACGCTCTACTACTAGACTTTTATCTTCTGGATCGTCAGGTATTTTATAAGAGAGATCAAACTGTTCCATCAGTTCAAGAAAATATTCTCGCAATCCAGGCAAAAGTTGCCTCCATAGCTCATTCATGCATTGACGAGTGAAGATTCCAAAGTTACTAATAACAGCCTCAGCTGAGAGAACTTTGCTGATATATTCTGTAACCCACTGTGGTTTAAGAATCACTAAATTATTAAGACCAGGGTTATCTTGAAAAAATAAAATATCTCCCAACTCATGCATCCAGTTGGCAAGAATAGGCTGCCCCTCATACGAAACATTACATTTATCCATCGCGGACCAGAACTGTTCAGTTGTAGCCTGCTTGGATTTGATTTGACGAATTTTAGTCGCAAATGTTAGCCAGGTAGCAGGCCATACTTCTCCCATGAGTGGCAATTCAGCTGCCGTATTAGTAATAGTTTGTTTTAGTGCATCAATCCCAGCACCAGTCTTGTTACTAATTTCATAAAGGCTAACAATTTGAGGAAATTGTTCTTTTAGTTCTGAGAGAGGGAGATCAGCATCCCGTTCATCTGACCAAGTAGCGACTAAAATGACCGGAGATTCTGGAGCATTCGCGCGAATTGTTTTGAGCCAATAAATGAGTTTACCTTGTTCATAACCAAGACGAGCATTGAAGGCCAAGAGGAATAGAGAACGATTGGTAAGAAAAAATTGATGGGTAGCATGATAAATCTCTTGACCACCAAAATCCCATGTATTTAAAGTCATAAAGACATCTTCTTCGTGCGGGTGTTTCAGCTTTAATGCGTTTATCTCAATTCCATGAGTCGAAGATTGTTGAACCTCGAAACTTTCACCGCGGAGAGCACGAAGAAGTGATGTTTTACCGACTCCTCCTTCTCCTATAACTAACAACTTAGAAATCCACTGACGTTTATCATGAAATTTCTGTGCTCGCATGTAGGCTAAAACAGCCTGTGTCCCCTGCTCCATTATTTCCGGTGGCGGAAATTGAAGATTAGGATTTCCACTTAGATAAAGTGATGTTAGAGTTTTTAGCTGCCCCAATTCCTTAGGTACCGTGATTATCTTGTTCAGGCGAAGATCAATTCGATCTACATTTTTGAGTAATCCTAACTCCTTAGGAACACTTGTTAATCGGTTTGCACTAAGGTCCAACCAAGTAAGAGTTGTAAGCTGCCCCAATTCTTTCGGAACAGTTCTCAACTGGTTATTTCGAAGCTCAATTCGAGCTATATTCTTAAGTAATCCTAGCTCCTTAGGCACATCTGTTAAGTAGTTTGCGCTGAGCTTAAGCTCTTTCAGACTAATGAGTTGTCCTATCTCCGAAGGTATAGTTTGTAGTTTATTATTCCGAAGATCAATCTTTTCAAGATTAGCGAGTCTTCCTATTTCTGGGGGTATAGTTTGTAGTTTATTATTCCGAAGATCAATCTCTTCAAGATTAGTTAGTTTGAAAGCTGACGGAGGGATCGCATTCAGGTCAAGAAACGCCAGCTGAAGTATATTTGTATAAGAAGCTTCTTCAATTCGCTGTTTTACTAATTCAATTCCTTGTAATACCTCTTTTGGTCCTTTCTTGAAAGCTTTCTGAGAGGGTGAGACAAGATAAGGATTATTTCTAATATCTAATCGAATTAAATTAGAGAGTTGGCCTAATTCTACTGGCAAAATATCTAATTGATTGTTACTAAGGTCTAGCTGGTGTAAATTAAAGAGCTGACCCAATTCTGCTGGTATTGTTATTAGCTGGTTATTACTAAGGTCTAACCGAATTAAATTAGAGAGTTGGCCTAATTCTACTGGCAAAGTATCTAATTGATTATTGCTAAGGTCTAGCTGGCGTAAATTAAAGAGCTGACCTAAAACTTTAGGTACTATCTTTAATTTATTATTACTAAGATTGAGTTGCTTTAAATTAAAAAGTCGTTTGGTAATTAATACTGGAAAAGTCTCTAATTGCAAACCTGATAGATCTAAATTTATTGCTTTTGTGTCTAAGGCTTCCTTAATTCGTCGATTTGCTTCAGTTTTTTGAGATTCCATAAGAAGAGTGAGGTAATTTGAATAAATTAGCTAATTTGAGATTATTCATTAAGATATGCCAAGGTGTCGTTATATAAATTTGAAATATTTCCATGAAAGACTTTTCAAGTATTACTAATAACTTGGTAATCAAATCATCTAAATTTTCTGCGTAATCTCTTGAGTTCAAAAACTGTAGGCTGAAATCTCATAATTCTATTTTATTGTCAAAATAATATTAGGGAACGGATTTCCTTACCTCTTTATATTCTAGGATATTCAAAAAATCGAGATTATTTAATTTACCTGTAAGCAACGTGAATTAGTTTTTTGGAACTATCACCCATAGTAAAAAGGTCATTCAGTTTTACCTATCTAAAGTTGAGGAAGGTTTCTTTCGACTCTGCGCGAGAAACGCTACAGTGTGTAAACCAAGTCA
Organism: Leptothoe kymatousa TAU-MAC 1615; assembly: GCF_018739865.1. Lineage (GTDB taxonomy): Bacteria > Cyanobacteriota > Cyanobacteriia > Phormidesmidales > Phormidesmidaceae > Leptothoe > Leptothoe kymatousa. Next base: position 280,731 of record NZ_JADOER010000009.1, read on the forward strand.
GAATGACCACAATTCTTACCTATGGCTGGCGTTGCGCACCGATCACGACTAATCCGCCTGCTCCTAGGCATTCTAATGCCGCCAGTCACCATAGCCGTCAGCTATGTACTAATCAACATTTGGGCCAGCAACTTCAACATCGGCCTAGCCATCGGCTGGCTTATCCTCGACTATTCCTTGCGGCTAGCTATTTTCCAACTCTTGGCCTACTCATTGCTAATGGAATTTCTAATCGTTCCCAAGCTGAGAAATATCTATGCCATCGCCATCATCAGCGGCATCCTAATGATTTTGGCCATCACCTCCACCTTTATGGCATTCTTCGGCCAAGGCACTACCGCTCCCTTCGCCTATGACAAACTCACCCCGGTTCTCGGCTTTACCATCGGAGCAGTGCTAGGCTACATCCTTAAAAGGCTGCACCCCACTCGCCACACAAATATCTAAGACGACTTAATAGGCCAGCCCCTATGGCTTATGAATATGCCATAGCTGCGGACCACCGTCCTTTAGGCTATCAAAAACAATCAGCACCCGATAGCCAGTTGCGGTCTCTTCCACCACCGTAATCCCTTCCGCCTTACCCATGGCACCATCGTCACCAATGGGGGGCACAATCTCCTCTAACCGGATGCAGGCAGGGGGCATGGGCACCGGACGGTCGGTGCCGTACACCATGTCCGACCCATCCCAAAAGTAAATCCCGTAGGGTCCCGGTGCATCCCCCATGGGTCCACCAATAATTAAAAATCCCCCATCCACGGCGGTCATATCGCGAATGGCACCCCCATTTAGCTGCACAAACCGAATCTCGTAGTCTGTTATCTCTTTTTCAAACCCTTTGCTGGGGATTACCATCACCGGCACATAGTTGCCGCGCAAAATGGGACCGCGAAAGCCGAGATAAAGCCGCTCGTCTTGGAATGCTAAACCTTCGATGTCAATGCCGTTTTCTTTACTAGGAATCTCGACAAATCGCTTTAGGTAGTTATCCTCCGCAAACAGTTTTTTTAGGTTGTCAACCTGTTGAATATCCTTGACCTTGCCGCTTTTTGGCTTAAGAGCAACCTGGAAAATGCGGTTGCGATCGCTTTCTTTCTCAATTCTGTCATCCGTCAGCCGGTCACGATTTTCCGCCGCCGTTTTCTCCGCCACTTTCACCGTGCGTCGTTTCTGAGAATGGGAACCAATTATGTAAAGACAGGTTTTGTCATTATCAAAGGCAATACTTTCAATATCAATTTCCAGGGCATCTTTCCCAGCGGGCAGTTCAATTTCCAGGTCCCGATCCACTTCGTAGATGTGGCCAGAGGTATTTTTTAGCAGCTGCACCCGCTTTTTACTTTCGTCTGACCCAACGGCCAGATACGCCGTGTTATTGATATGGAAATATGCGATCGCGCTTAGATCCTCAGCTTTATGGATTTTGCCCTTAAAGGTCACAGTTTGGGAAATTAGCGGCATAATGCACCTCATCAAAGTGCCACTCTCAAATGGCACTGTTTTATGTATACCGTCATAAACAGTACCGGTAAAATGCAAAACCAACTGCTCAGGGATTTCCTCCCCGAACCCCTCCTGTACGTGGGGGCCTAACTCCCCCACACCCCCCGAAAGTAAGCTGCCCTACATCGCAAAAAATCAGGTGAGGCAGGGGTTACGGTGGTGTCTATGGGTCAGACTATCCCATAGACATCCATATGAGACCTTACAGACGCCAATAGCAATACCATTACCAAAAAGTCTATCCACCAAAAAAGGCAACACCTAAACCATAGACCTCGCCGTACCCCCCTTACTTTCGCAATTGAGAATAACCGATGCAGTCTGTGGGGTCGTAGGGCGACAGACCGCCCTACCCAGGGGGTTTGGGGAACTCGGAGGGACCCCAAGCAACCGGTTTTGCCACCTACCGACCCCCTAAATTCTGCTACCAAAAAGTCTATCCACCAAAAAAGGCAGCACCTAAACCATAGACCTCGCCGTAACCCCTATTGTCGCAATTGAGAATAACCCGATGCATTCTGTGGGGTCGTAGGGCGACAGACCGCCCTACCCATGGGAAACCCAGTATGCTATTTGAGAAAACCTTCATACTTCCGAAAAGGGAACTCGGAGGGACCCCAAGCAACCGGTTTTGCCCCCTTACCAACCCCCTAAATTCTGCCAAGTCATACAGCAACAGCCCCACCCATAACGGATAAAAAAATCATCGCAACCCCAAACGCCCCCTTTAGCCCCCTACCAATCCCCAAAAAAATCCCCAAACAAAACCAAAAACCCCGCTACTATTGAGCCAAAACAACTAAACCGCTAGGGTGTATAAGGCACATGACTTGGCACACGACAAAGCAAACCTAGAATGCGATATCTGATCACCAGCGCACTTCCCTACATCAACGGAATTAAGCACTTGGGCAACCTGGTGGGGTCGATGTTGCCCGCCGATGTGTACGCCCGCTTCCTCCGCCAGGAAGGAGAAGACGTCCTCTATATATGTGCCACCGACGAACACGGCACCCCTGCAGAAATTGCCGCCCTCGAAGCCGAACTAGACGTGGCCGAATTTTGCACCCGGCAGTACCAAAAGCAAAAGGACATCTACGAACAGTTTGGCCTATCCTTCGACTACTTTGGCCGCACCTCCGCCCCCGAAAACCACGAGCTCACCCAGCACTTCTACCAGCAACTGGCAGAACACGGCTTTATCGAAGAACGGGAAATCAGCCAGATCTATTCCCTAGACGACGAACGCTTTTTGCCAGACCGCTATGTCACCGGCACCTGCCCCCACTGCGGCTATGAAAAGGCCCGGGGCGACCAGTGCGAAAATTGCACCAAGGTGCTGTCCCCCACGGATTTAATCGATCCAAAGTCCACCATTTCCGGCAGCACCAACCTAGAAGTACGCAGCTCCAAGCATTTGTTTTTGCTGCTAGACAAGCTCAGCGACGAGGTACGCACCTGGGTAGATGCCCAAACCCACTGGCCCAAACTCACCACCGCCATTGCCAACAAGTGGCTAGACGAAGGGCTGCAAAGCCGAGGCATTACCCGCGACCTCAGCTGGGGGGTGTCGGTGCCCGCCGAAGGGTTTGAAGGCAAGGTTTTCTATGTGTGGTTTGATGCCCCCATTGGTTATGTGTCGGCCACGAAGGCCTGGGGCGAAAGCACCGGCAACGACTGGGAAAGCTGGTGGAAAGGCGAAGATATCCACTACACCCAGTTTATGGCCAAGGACAATCTGCCGTTCCATACGATTATGTGGCCCGCCACCATTTTGGGTAGCCGCGAACCGTGGAAAATGGCGGACTACATTAAGGGCTTTAACTGGCTAAATTACTACGGCGGCAAGTTCTCCACCAGCTCCAAACGGGGGGTGTTCCTCGACCAGGCCCTGGACATTGCCCCGGCGGACTACTGGCGCTATATGCTCATGGCCAGCGCCCCCGAATCGTCTGATTCTGCCTTTACCTGGGAACAGTTCCAAAACCGGGTAAACAAGGAACTGGCGGACAACCTGGGCAACTTTGTTAACCGCATTTTGAAATTTACCAAGTCTAAGTTTGGTTTAGAAGTGCCGGAAGGGGGCACCCCCGGTGAGGCGGAAGCGGAGCTGGAGACCACCTGCAAAGACCTGGTGGAAAAATTGCGGGGCCACCTGCGCCAGCAGGAATTTCGGCGGGCGACGGAAACCTTGAACGCGCTGTGGACGGCGGGTAACCAATATATCGATGTGCGGGCGCCCTGGTCGTTGTTTAAGACCAACAAGGACGAAGCGGCGGTGGTGATTCGCACCTGCATTAACCTGATTCGGCTATATGCGATCGCAAGCGCCCCCTTTATTCCCCACGCCGCAGAAACCCTGTATGACGCCCTGCAGCTCACCGACGACGAGCGCAACAGCACCATGGCCGCCGCCACGGACCTCACCATCCTGGCCGCCGGTCGCCCCTTTGCCGTGCCCGCCCCCCTATTCCAAAAGCTAGACGACGACCGCGTCGCCGAACTCAAAGCCCAGTACGGCGGTGACTAGGCCCTTGGCCAATACCTATCCCCCTAGAAGGTAGCCCCTTCTTAGGAGGTAGCCCCTCCCGAGAGGGGAAGTTTTTTAACCTCTTGCTGTTTAAGAGACTTCACTATCCATGACACACGTTTCCCCCAAAACTCTCATCGCCCCCGCCCTACTCTGTGCCACCCTGTTCGGCTGTGGCGGCAGTGGCACCGATAACTACGGCAACCCCGTCGCCACCACCGATGCCGATATTCCCTACGTCGCCGTTACCCAAATCGTGGAACACCCGGCCCTAGATGCGGTGCGCGATGGCCTCCAAGACAAGTTAAGGGAAGAAGGTTTAGAAGCCGATAGCTCGCTCAAATGGGTGTGGGAAAGTGCCCAGGGCCAGCCCGCCAATGCGGCCCAGATCGCCCAAAAGTTTGTGGGGGACAACCCGGATCTGATCGTCGCCATCGCCACCCCCTCGGCCCAGGCGGTGGTGGGCAATACCGACACCATTCCCGTGGTATTTTCCGCCGTTACTGACCCCGTTAGTGCAGAGCTGGTGCCCAGCCTGGAAGCCCCCGGTGGCACCGTTACCGGCGTCAGCGATCTCTCCCCTATTGATGAGCACCTGGCCCTGGTGGCCGATATTGCCCCGGAGGCAAAAACCGTGGGTGTGATTTACAACGCTGGGGAATCTAACTCCGTTAGCCTGGTGAATTTGCTCAATGCCGAAGCCGAGGCCCAGGGGTTTACCATCGAAGAGGCAACCGTATCCACCTCCGCCGATGTGGCCACCGCAGCGGAGAGCCTGGTGGGTAAAGTGGATGCCATTTATGTGCCCACGGATAATACGGTGGTGTCGGCCTTGGAGTCGGTGATCCAGGTGGGCAATGAGAACCAGCTGCCGGTGTTTGCCGGGGATACGGATTCGGTGAAGCGGGGTGCGATCGCAACCGCCAGCTTTGACTACTACGAAGTCGGTCGCCAAACCGGTGATATGGTCACCCGCATCCTCGGCGGTGAGAACCCCGGCGACATTCCCGTAGAGCTAGCCAAAAATGTAGACCTGGCCGTAAATTTAGCCGCCGCCGAAGCCATGGGGGTCACCATTCCCGATTTGATTAAGAACAGCGCCGACCAGGTATTTGAATAACCGTCATCCCGTAGCCGTTATTTCCCTGAAGTAACGAAAACAATCTAGAGAGACTGCCCCCCTTACCTGTTTGATGCTTGAATAGCTAACGGATGTCCGTTAGCTACTAATGTCCCTTGTTGCCTTTCTTGGAGCCATTGAAACCGGTTTGCTCTATGGCTTTCTTAGCCTGGGAGTTTACCTCTCCTTTCGGGTGCTTAAGTTTCCAGACCTGACGGTAGATGGCAGCTTTCCCCTCGGGGCCGCCGTGGTCGCCACCCTGATCACCAAAGGCGTTAACCCCTGGCTTGCCACCGGCGTTGCCATGGCGGCGGGGGCCTTGGCCGGTCTATGCACGGCGTTCCTGAGCGTGCGGTTTAATATCCTCAATTTGCTGGCCAGCATTCTCACCATGATTGCGCTTTACTCCATTAACCTGCGCATTATGGGCCGGCCCAATGTGCCGCTGCTCAACCAGCCCACCCTATTTGATGGTTTAGAAAAACTTCTCCCCATCTGGGTGATTTTGCTGGTGGGGTTAGGCCTCACCAAGCTGGCCATGGACTTTTTTCTCACCTCCGATGTGGGGCTGGCCATGCGCGCCACCGGCATGAATCCAGTAATGGCCAATGCCCAGGGCATCTACACAAACCGGTTAATTTTGTTGGGCATGGCCCTGAGCAATGCGCTGGCGGCATTGTCGGGGGCGCTATTTGCCCAGGTGAATGGCTTTGCCGATGTGGCGTTGGGGGTGGGTACGGTGGTGGTGGGTCTGGCCACGGTGATTCTGGGGGAGGCGATGTTCCCCAGCCGCACGGTGCGCTGGGCCACCCTGGCGGTAATTTTGGGCTGTTTGGTCTATCGCCTGGTGATTGCCTTTGCGTTAAATGCGGATTTTCTAGGGTTGCGGGCCCAGGATTTAAATCTGGTGACGGCGGTGATTGTGGTGCTGGCGCTGGTGTTGCCCCAGGCAAATTTGTTGGCAAAATTGAAACGTAATTGACCTAGGCGTATGCACGAAATGCTCCCCCCAACATCCTTTATTTTGATTAATTGGTGGGCGGTGCCCACCCTCCGATGTATTTCAATTAACCGATGATTTCCCTTGCTGACATCCATGTGACGTTTAACCTTGGTACTCCGTTGGCAAAACCGGCGCTGCGGGGGGTGAATTTGGATATTGCTGCCGGGGAATTTATTACGGTGATTGGCAGCAACGGGGCGGGTAAGTCCACATTGTTGAATGTTATTAGCGGCGATATTGGTTGCGATCGCGGCTCCATCACCATCGAAAACCAAACCGTTACCCCCTGGTCCACGGCCCGGCGGGCCACCCTCGTTTCACGGGTGTTTCAAAATCCGCTGGCGGGCTCCTGCGCCGATTTAACCATCGAAGAAAATTTGGCACTGGCCTTTCGACGGGGCCAACCGCGAGGATTGCGGCCCGCCCTCAACAACCGGCTGCGGCATCAGTTTCGGGCCACATTGGCTAGCCTGGAACTAGGGCTGGAAAATCGACTTAGCGATCGCATTGGCCTATTGTCCGGCGGTCAGCGGCAGGCCCTTAGCTTGGTAATGGCCACCCTGGCCCCCGCCAAAATATTGCTACTAGACGAACACACCGCCGCCCTAGATCCCAAAACCGCCCACTTCATCATGGGGCTCACCGCCCAGCTCGTAGCCGAACATCACCTAACGACATTAATGGTGACCCACAGCATGCGCCAGGCCGTAGCCGTAGGCAATCGGCTGCTAATGCTCCACGAAGGCCAAATTATTTTTGATGCCGCCGGGGCCGACAAAACCAACCTCACCATTAACGATTTACTCAGCCGATTTGCTGGGGATGCCCTCACCGACGACAGCCTGCTGCTGGGTTAGGGCTTGTTAAAAATTAAAATCATGGCCCTATGTATTTAAGTCATGACTTAACAAACTTTTCATGCTTAAACCACAAAGTAGTTGCCTAACAGCCCCTTAGTTCCCCAAAAATACTGAAACTATTATCAACGAATATAGGTCTGGGGCCTTGGGGATAGATTCCAGGTGTGCCCATATTTGTCAAATATTAGAAACAAAATTAGGGCTGTACGACCTCTGCTTATTAAGCCTATCGACCGAAAACGAAAGAAATCGTGATATTACCTTTACCTTTCAAGGCAACCTTCTTAAAAGATACTTCACATTTTTTAAGCGGTTTTGTCATTCTTGATGCAGCTGATTCCAATGCGATCAATTACTCTAACACCTAATTATTACGCGTTTTCCCTGACCAATCTACCCATGCCCCATAAATTGGAGTAGAAAAAATATTCTCTCAGGAAAGTTACATTACTTAAAATATGCTAATGTTGACACACAATAACGCAGCATCACTAACGTCCTAAGCAAACTCGCGTGACTTTATTCCTGTTTTAAGGCTTCAGGAGCCTATATTTTCTCTATTGTTATTTCACTACATATGATTTTTCATCTGTATACATAGAGAAACGTCTGGGTACCCACAGGTGTTTTCAGGGTACGCGGGGTTGCTTTTATCTTTTAATCCCTACGCTTCGTAGAGTAGTTTCCATTTCACCCGTACTGCCTCGACAACGAGGTGGAGTCATTTTTTCTCTGTAGTTCGCGCTATCAACACATCACTCGTATGAATTCTTCTCAAACATCCAATGATTTGGTTCGTACATACCTTAAAGAAATAGGGCGCGTACCACTTTTGACCCATGAACAAGAAGTTGTTTATGGCAAGCAAGTTCAAAAGTTCGTCGCCTTTCAAAAGCAACGTAACGAATTAAGCGAAAGCCTAGAGCGAGAGCCTAGCCAGCAGGAATGGGCCGAAGCCGCTGGGGTGTCCATCGCTGAGCTAACCCAGGCTGTCGAAGCTGGCGAACTGGCCAAACGCCGCATGGTAGAAGCGAACCTGCGACTGGTCGTATCTGTTGCCAAAAAATATATCAAGCGCAACGTTGACCTGTTGGACCTAATCCAAGAAGGGACCATCGGCATGCAGCGGGGCGTAGAAAAGTTTGATCCCCTCAAGGGCTATCGCTTTTCCACCTATGCCTACTGGTGGATTCGCCAGGCCATTACCCGTGCAATTGCGGAGAAAAGCCGCACCATTCGCCTGCCCATTCATATTACAGAAAAGCTTAACAAGATTAAAAAAGCCCAGCGACAGCTTTCTCAGAAACTGGGTCGCGCCGCCACTGTGTTGGAATTAGCCGACGAAGTGAAGCTTACCCCCAAGCAGGTGCGAGAATATCTAGATAAATCTCGCACCCCCCTCTCCCTAGATTTACGCATTGGCGACAACCAAGATACAAATCTAGGAGACCTGCTAGAAGATCCAGGTCAAACACCTGAGGACTATGCCACCCAGTCCCTGCTGCGCAAGGATCTCGATCGGCTAATGGCGGAACTCACCCCCCAACAACAGCGGGTGCTACACCTGCGGTTTGGCTTGGACGACGGCAAGCACATGACCCTGGCCAAAATTGGTGAACTGCTTAGCATTAGCCGCGAGCGGGTGCGCCAAATTGAGCGCGAAGCCCTAACTCGCCTGCGCAAGCGCCAGTCCGATATGCGTGAGTATCTAGCCAGCTAGGTAACTAGATTCGGTTCATTACCCAATCTCTCCAGTGGCCCGGCATCAGGTCAACGCCAATGGCAGATTTAACCAAGTAGCCGATCACCACCACCGAGACGCTCACCACCACATTAAGGGCAATGATTAAGCCAACAGCCGCAATCAAATTGCCAATGCGGCTGCCTGTGCTTTGTTGTCGTCGATTTTTGTGGCGCGTATCTTCCCCCACCAGCAGTCTGAAATAGAACCGCGAAATAATTAGATCGACGGTGAAGTTCAGATCAACAATTTTGGGCGAGGGCTTGCCCATGGCCAGGTTAACAATGCGGCGCATCTCCTGCCACTGTTGGCCACTGAACTCTTGGGCAACGGCGGGATTGACCAGGGTTAAAAGGCTATCAGCCGTTCTAGCCCCCCTGGTGCCAGGCTCCCTAGCAGGCTGAGATTTTTGGTTACCCCGTTGCGAATTTATCCTAGGAAACATTGAGTTCGATTAGGTCGTAATGGTTAGGTGAAATCTGTGGCCTAGGGCGAGGGCGAGGTAGCTCAACCCGCCGAGAAAAGCGGTATATTTCCAGGGAAAGCGCTGTTGCCGGGCAAACTCTTTCACGCCGGCCCCCAACAATACGATCAGCAAGCTTCCCAAGAGCCAAAGGGTAATCAAGGTGCTGGACCAAATTTGAGGCGGTGTCAGGGGAATGGGCATTGCCTTGGTAATGGGCCAAGGATGGATAAAGGCATAGACAATCACCATGGTGGAGAAACAGGCTGCCGATAGCACCACTCCCCCCATGCCCGTTATGGCCGTATAGCCCACCAAAAGACAAATAAGTCCCCACGTCGCCGCACCCACGTCGCAGCTAGATAGGTAAAACCCACCCACCGTGTAGCCCACTAAAATGGCTACGGCGTAGCGGAACTGATGATATCTAGGCCGAACTAGGGCGGTGTAGAGTTTATTCATCAAATGCCTAGAAAACGACGACAATTGCCACGGGGTAGATTGTTTTGCCTGCTGCCCAAAGCTTTTAGCCAGATGCCCAGGGCAGGCTTACTTTTCCCGAAATTCTATACTTAGTACCAGGCAACAGGCAGGCATCAAGTCTCCTCGGTAGACAAACAACCAGGCCCCCGGTACATATACTGAAATTACAGGACACCATAGGAATCCAAAAAATCATGGCAGAGTCACCCAATGGCGCAACAACACATCAGACTGTACAGCTTGGGGCTGATGGGCCAACCGTTTCAGCCCTTGGCGTGGGTACCTGGTCCTGGGGCGATTCCTTGTTCTGGCAGTATGGCAAAGGCTATGGCATCGAAGACGTTAGGGCGGCATTTGAGGCATCCTTGGCGGCGGGCGTCACCTTTTTTGATACGGCGGAGGTCTATGGTTTAGGCAAGTCCGAAGAACTACTGGGAGAGTTTCTACAGGGGACAAAGTCCCCCGTTGCCGTGGCGACTAAATATTTTCCATTGCCCTGGAGATTTTCGGCCTCAGCCGTGGCAGATACCCTCACGGCCAGCCTCAAGCGACTGCAGCTACCAACGGTGGCCCTTTACCAGGTGCACTGGCCCTTTGACTTTTTGATGGGGCAAAAAACATTGATGAATGCCCTGGCCGCTGAGGTGAAACAGGGGCGAATTCAATCCATCGGGGTGAGTAACTATTCCGCCAGCCAGATGCACCAGGCCCATGGCTACCTGGCAAAACAAGGGATCCCATTGGCCGTGAACCAGGTGCAATATTCTCTTTTGCATCGCAAGATTGAATCCAACGGGGTGCTGAGCGCGGCCAAGGACCTAGGGGTGACCATTTTGGCCTATAGTCCCCTGGCCCAGGGCTTAGTAACGGGCAAATATACGGTGGAAAACCATCAGCCTCCCACCGGTGCCCGCCGTTTGGATCCCCGCTTTAGCAAGGACGGCCTAAAGAAAATTGCCCCGGTGATTGCGACATTGCAGGAGATTGGCCAGCGCCATGGCAAAACCCCGGCCCAGGTGGCGCTAAATTGGTTAATGGGGCAGGGGACAGTGGTGCCCATTCCGGGGGCAAAAAATGCTAGCCAGGCCAGCCAAAACGCCGGGGCATTGGGCTGGGCCCTCACCCCAGAGGAACAGGAACAGCTGAGTGAGGTGAGTCAACCATGGCGGTAGAAACGCAGGCAGGCGTGCATAACATTTTGAGCCGCACCCAGGGACAGCGGGTGAGCGATGGCGACACCGTTTCGCTGGTCGTGCCAGCAACCCGGCAGCTGGTGTTGGTGTGGCCCCAACTGGGCGACTTTGACAGTTTGGAATATGCCTGGTGGCTGCGGCGCGGGGCCGATAGCCTGGCGACGAAGGGGATAACCGTGCGGGCGGTGGGCATTGGCGATCGCAACTCGGGTAAAGCCTTCTGTGCCTACACCGGCTTCCCCGAAGAGTCCCTATTGCTCGACCCCGACGGTGCGTTACACCAAGAACTGGGCCTATACCCTGGGCTAACCCTGGCGGTACCGGGGTTTAATCAGCGCCAAAATGCTTGGTTAAATCTGTTACTAATGTGTGCCGGCATTGGTAGCCCTGGCACACTACCGGAAGTTTTTCGTGGTTATCTGGGCGATCGCAATGCCCCCCAGCTAATCGAAGATGAAGAAGTGGTGCAGGCCCCACCATTACCGCCGATTAAGGGAGAGTTTTTTAAGCGAGCTGGGGGGAAAGGGTTTCAACGACCGTTTGAGCTGGCTACCCTACGGTTGCGGAATATGGCGGAGGTGTTGGGCAAGTGGAACACCTATGTGCCGGATGTGAGACACATTACCCAGCGGGGAGCCACCTATGGCCTTGGGGATGGCAAAGTGGTGTATGAACATTGCGATCGCAATATCTTAGGCTTTGCGACTAATATGGGCAATCCATTGTCGTTTTTAGACGAGGTGGATTGGGGTTAGGCAAAGCAGAATAGCTTTTCCCCTCTTGGGAGGGGCGATGGGGTGGGTTGACCATTAGCGCCATTGTTCGAAACCCACCCCGCCTTCGGCCCCCCTCCCAAGAGGGGAGAAAATTCTGGATTTCCCCTAAATTCATTGCCTATTCTCCAGAATCTCGCCTTAGAACAAAAAAGAACGGCTGGGGAGATTCCTTATAGTCCATTACCCCCAGCACCGTATCATCATCCACCTGCCGAAAGGCATCATTAATGGGCAAATAATCATAAATCATCGTGGCGCTGACCTTGCCGCGATAGTCCATCATCCGCAGTCTGGCCTGACTCTCTTCTGTTTTTAGCAGCGACGGGGTTAGCCCCAGCAGCGGCTGCATAAATTCGCTTTTGAGACCGGGCAGCTTTAAGCCCCATTTCATGGCCATGGGTTGGGGGGCGACTTTGATAATCTCTCCTTGGGGGGCTAGGAACAATAGGGGGTGGACGGTTTCAGGATCGATAAATTCTTTGCCATACCAGTTGGTGGCTTCCAGCAGGCCATCCATGGGGTGGGCGGTGTGGAGGCCGGAGCCTTGCCAGCGGCCTTGCATAAAGTCCAGGGTGACGGGGGCTAGGGAGTCGAATAACTGGAGGGCTTTTTCGGTGGTTGTTTTGCCTGCTTGCAGGATCGACTGAGCGTTTTCTGGGGGTTCCATTTTTGTTTGGTGGAGTGGACCGAGAACCGTATATTTTTTTGGGGCATTGCCGATCCTCGGGATGTTTTCATCTGAGAAATTCTGATCCATTGCATCATAATCAGATCGGTTCATCCCCAAAATCAGCAACGGCGATTTTTGAGTATTTTGCATAAAAGTGCGTTTTGGCGCTGAGTAATCTATGTAGACCTCATCGTCACACGGCCCACCCCTGTAATCATATTCAGATTTTTCTCCCCACTATGTTTCTACGTCATTCATGCAGCGTTCTAGCCCTGGCAGGCATTCTAGTCGGTAGCTGGCTGGCTCCCGCCCTGGCTATGGAGCCGTCCAGAAGAGGCTCGGACCGACTATGGGCAGAAAGTCGTGATTTACCACTGGTGGAGAATGCCCCCGATTTAAGTAAGCCGCTGACCCGGTCGGACTTTATCATTTCTACGGCTTATTTTTCCCAGCAGCTATGGGAGTTTGAGCGCGCCCACTCGGCAGAACTGGAAAGGCTTTGCTTGGACTTTGAAGAGAAAGAACGCTATCTGTGGACTCGCATAGATGGCTTGAATGGGGACGGATCTGGCAGCCTGCGCAATGAGGTAGCCAGGGCTATTGAAATGGCAGGACAGGTTGCTCAGCGAGCTGAAAAGCGCGCTGAACAGCGGGCCACACAAACCAAAAATAGGTCTAAACAATTGGCGGTGCCTGCGCCCTATAACGGTAATGCGGATCTATATCGGCTGCAGGAAGAGTTTGGTTTGGATATGCGACTGGACGACGGTTCATTTCAGCTAGACCAGCCCCTAACCCAAGCTGACTATCTTGACTATATGCGTCAGCTTGAGGTTATTTATAGTCGCGTATTGTTTGCTGGAAATTCTTTTTTTACCACCGATCCGGTTGAATTTGCTTTAGAAAACCAAACTGTTATCAACACTGAGCAATCCTTTTCTGACATCTTTGATGCCCTTGGTCAGGTGCGATCGCACCTAACTGAGCTACGGGCATTGACTAGAACCCTCAACGGGAAACAGGCCGACAGTGCCCACACGGCTAGGCAAAAATCAGCCGTCGGCAGCGTGGCGGAGATTCCAGATCTTACCCCGGCTGATCCGGCCTACGGGGCACTGGAGTTTTTTAGGGAGATCACTGGGTTGGGGGAACTGCTGGGAGCTGATGGACGCTTTGATGGCCAGGCGGCACTCACTCGAGGGGAGTTTGTTAGTTATAGTCTTTATTTAATAGACGCCCCCATGGTTAGTCTTTTAGCCATCGGGTGCGGCTTTAACTCCGCTGAGTATATTAGGGATATACGGCGTTCATCTAGTCCTATGGTTGATGAGCTACAGCAGATGGTGCGAGAATTGGAGGGTGCGATCGCAGATATCAACCCCCAGTAACCCACCAGCAGTCCCTTTTTCCCATGGTGCAGCTAGGTAAATTGGTCAGGATCCACCCCTAGCGCCCGTAGTTGTTCTGCTAATTTAGCCGCTTTTGCCTCTGCTGCACTTGCCTTAGCGTCTGCCTGAGCGGCCCGCTCTGCTCCGGTGGGTAAGAGTTGGCCATCGTGATCGCACCATCTTAGCCAGGTAGCGGTTACATCTTCAAAGGTGCCGTCCCATAGGGTGAGTCCTAGTCCAATGCGGTCTAGCCAGGGTTGCTCAAGCGGTTCATAGTGCCCATGGGTTAGTCCAAAGATATGTAAAACGTCATCTCCCAGCTGCTGTAATGGGTCAAATACTACATAGTAGGTCACTCCCAGACGAGCATAGTCCTGCAGCTTGCTGCCCAGCTCATTACCCACTTTGTTAGATACAATCTCGACAACGACATCGGGGGACTTGCCAAATTCCCATACCAGATATGTCCGATTTTTCTTTTCACGAAAGTCCTGAGGCGCTTCTACATCCATGCTGATGAATACGTCTGGCACAATGGGCGGACGATGCACCGATGAAAAAATGCCAATATCTGCATCGGCGATAAAGGGACGCTCCATTCCCAGACTGGCCCAAGAGCTGTAGAGAATTTCAATCAGCATGCGCTGGAGTTTGGCTGAGAAGAAATTATCCACAGGGGTATCGTCCTCGATTACCAGTTCATGGATCTGAGGGGCTAGTTCAGCGGGTGTTAGGGTATCTGGGGTCGTTGCTGGGGTCATGGGCTAGCGGTCCTTAGACGGCATTCAAAGCAGCTATCACTAGGTTAGCAAATACCCTATTGTGACGATACAGCGGGTACCTAATCCTAGGGTTGATGAGCTATATCAGATAGTTCGGGAATTAGACGTTGCGATCGCAGATATCAAATGAGCTGGGAATTAGGGTTTGCGATCGCAGATATCAAACCCCAGTAACTCACCAGCAATCCCCGTTCCTGATGGAAAAGATTTTCTAACAACATCGTGCCAAATAACAATACGATAACCTGATTAATCGTCCCCGCCGTAACTCCTATTTAATGCCATTTGAGATGACCTGATAGGCTGGGTCGTAGGGCGGCCTCCCGGCCCTGCCCAGGGGGTTTGGGGAACTCGGAGGGACCCCAAGCAGCTGGTTTTGCTTCTCATTCGATCATATCTCGATTCAGCATAAACGAAGTCATAAGCCTTACAGATTTTCTCTGGTGGACACGAAACGCCCCTAGGAGTCTAAAAAAATAAGGGATAGACGATTTCGGGCTCGATAAATTCTTTGCCGTACCAGTTGGAGGCTTCTAACATGCCATCCATGGGGTGGGAGGTGTGCAGTCCGGAGCCTTGCCAGCGGCCTAGCATAAAGTCTAGGTTGACGGGGGCTAGGGAGTCGAATAGTTGCAGGGCTTTTTCGGTTGTTGTTTTACCTGCTTGCAGGATTGTCTGACAGGTTTCTGGGGTTTCCATTGTTGTTGATTGGTGGGATGAATCGAGAACCGTGTTGTTCCAAGATATTCTATTGGCAAATGTGAAATCGGTAATCCTGATATTTGGTAGGGGCACACCCTTGTGGTTGCCCTGCGACATTGCTAGGTACCCATGCAAAATCTCATGATACGTGATTTTCTCTTGGAAATCTTGGATCATGGCGACGGTATTGCCGGGCAAGCACAAGGCATCGCCCCTACGAGATATTCATTATTTGCAACAATTTGTCTACAATTCTGTGCCGATGCCATCGCACAATGCCAGATCTTCATCGCTAATTTCGACTGGATTATGGGCCACATGATAGCGGACCCAATCGCAACCACGAACAACCAATGAATCTAAGCTTAGAGCCTCTAAGTCCCAAAGTTTGATGGTGTTGTCACCACTGCCACTGACGAGGGTCTTGCCATCGGGACTGAAGCCCACACTAATGACCCAATCATCATGGCCATTAAGGGTGCGGATTTCCTCGCCTGTTTCCACATCCCAGAGTTTGATGGTGTTGCCGCTACTGCCACTGACGAGGGTCTTGCCATCGGGACTGAAGCTCACACTAACGACCCCATCATCATGGCCATTAAGGGTGCGGATTTCCTCGCCTGTTTCCACATCCCAAAGTTTGATGGTGTTGCCGCCACTGCCACTGACGAGGGTTTTGCCATCGGGACTGAAGCTCACACTAACGACCCCATCATCATGGCCATTGAGACTGCGGATTTCCTCGCCTGTTTTCACATCCCAGAGTTTGATGGTGGTGTCACTACTGCCACTGACGAGGGTCTTGCCATCGGGACTGAAGCCCACACTTCTGACCCGATCATCATGGCCGTTGAGGCTGTGAAGTTCCTCTCTTGTTTCCACATCCCAGAGTTTGATGGTGGTGTCCCAACTGCTGACACTGACGAGGGTCTTGCCATCGGGACTGAAGCCCACACTTCTGACCCAATGATCATGGCCGTTGAGGCTGTGGAGTTCCTCGCCTGTTTCCACATCCCAGAGTTTGATGGTGGTGTCCCAACTGCCACTGACGAGGGTCTTGCCATCGGGACTGAAGCCTACACTCAGGACCTCAGACTCATGCCCATTGAGGATGCGTATTTCCTCTCCTGTATTCACATCCCAGAGTCTGATAGTGTTGTCACCACTGCCACTAACGAGGGTTTTACCATCGGGGCTGAAGCCTACACTATGGACAAAAGAATCATGAACATTAAGAGTGCGTATTTCCTCTCCTGTTTCCACATTCCATAATTTGATGGTGCCGTCACCACTGCCACTGACGAGGGTTTTACCATCGGGGCTAAAGCCCACACTACTAACTCTAGCATCATGCCCATTGAGACTATGGACTTGGTTGCTTTTCAATAAGACTTGTTGCAGTACATTCAGTCCCTCCGGTTGGATAACCTGATACTTTTGTAAAGCAGTACCAGCCCGAATAGCTTCAGTCCACGCATCCAAATCTTTACCTTCATTCAATAGCGATAAAGAAAGCAGACCCGACGACCGCGCCTGATTTAGTGCAGCTTGCTTAATCGCTTGCTTAGCTACTCGCCATTGCCAAACAGCAACACCCCCAACAGTCATTGCCAACAATAACAACGAAGCCAATCCTCCAATCACCATTCGCTGCCGCTTCGTCTCTGCTGCCTGACCAGTCTCCAACGCTCCCCGACTTGAGGCTACATACTCCCCCTGCAACACCGTCGGTCTCGGCTCCTTCTCCGCCGCCTGCACTATCCACCGCTGCGCCTCCGTCAGCTCACTCCCCCGCAGCAGCACCTCTTCTCGCCGCCCCTTCTCATCCCACTCAATCGCCTTCAACAACAACCCAGTGTGATATCGCAAATGCACTGGGTCCGTATCCAACGTCCGCAACAACTCCTTAAAGTTCGCCTCAAACTCTCCCTCATTAGCATTAAAATCAGTCCATTGAACCTTTGCCAACTCCGGATGCAGATCTTTCGCTTCCACCGGACGATGCAACACCGTCACCATCCGCTTATTCAGCTTCGCCGCATACTCCACCTCATCCGCACAATAGGGCGACTTCACCGACCGAGGCGACAGCACAAACAAAAAGAAATTCGATGTCTCAATCCCTTTATAAATCTCCTGCTGAAAATCCGCCCCCGACGCAATACTCTCCTGATCAAACCAGGTACGCTTACGCTGCCGCTGCAATGCATTATTCAACTTCCGCGCAAAGTCCGAATCGGCCCGCGAATAGGAAATAAACACATCCGGCGACACCGCTGCTGTTTGTTTTTTGCTGGCCTCAATAAACTCCGTCTGAATCTCCGTCGGGCCATTAGTATCCCTAGCCTGGGCAACATCCTGCCATGCCTGGGCATGTTGCAACTCATAGCCCTGCAACAAAATACACGGGTTCCGCTGCTGCCGCTCCCATTTCAGCGCCTTGGTCAATAAAACCTTGTGCTCATTAAAATACGTCGCATCCTGCTTCAGCACCCGCAGCAGGTCGTCCTCATCCTTAAGGTAATCTTCCTCGGTCTCGTTATCGGTCAGGTCAATATATTGCAGATTCCTAAAGGCCACCGGAATATCCGTCTCATCCACGGTCCCCGCCAGCATAATGATTAACCGCTTATTTAGCTTGATAGCTAAGTCTATTTCATACTGACAATATTTAGACTTCAGCGAATTGCGGGACATTAAATACAACACATTGTCCGCTTCTTCCACCCCCCGCTTCAGTGCCGCTTCAAAGTCGCTGCCAAATTCAATATCCGATCGATAGGTCCAAGTGGTAATCCCTGCCCGCATTAGAGTGCGTCTCACCTGATCCGTAGTCTCAGCATCTTCCTCTGCATGGGACAAAAACACCCGGGTCATCAGGTTATCGCCGTTTTTGATGCTTTCGGTAATGTACTCGTAGTGCAGGTCCGTCGGCACCACCGGCGGCTGACTCTCTTTAAACCGAATGGCCAACCATGCTTTTGCGTTTTGTCGATCTTCCCCAGTGAGCAAATAGCGTGTTTGTTTTTGATTACGCTCCCACTCCAGAGCATCCTTCAACAGCATCGTATGCTGATGAACATAGTCCTTTTCTCGGCTCAGCAGCTCCAGCAGTCCTTCAAAGGAGTCCCCATAGTCGTCGGTGCCCTCTCGAAAATAGACCCAGTTGATCTTGCGAATTGCTGGGTGCATATTGGCAAAATGGGAATGCTTACCTGCGGCCTTATAGGCCTCCCACTGGTCCTTGGTGTCTTCTGGATTGCGATACTGCCAGGTGTCGTAGCTGATCTCCTCCACATGCAGCAGCGGAATAATCCGCTTTCTGTGCTTTAGCGCCTGCTCAATTTCCAGATTGCAGTAGTCTGAGTTCACCGAATGGGGCGAAATCAGGTACAGAAAGTTATCCGCCTTTTCAATGCCATCATCGATTTGCCTTTGGTAGTCCACCCCCAGCGGAATATCGTTATAGTCAAACCAAACCTTGTAGCCTAGCGCTGTGAGGCGTTTGCTAAGCTCCTGGGCAAATTGCTTACTATCGGCACGACCATAGGAAATAAACGCATCCTGGAAGGGGTTCATGGAAGGGGCTGCAATCGGGGACTATGGGTGAGTATACAGCCGATAAATTGCTGAAAATGTAATCGAACCGAAAGTTTTTACGTACGTTAATTGATGCGCATGCTGACTATCGATATATCCCCGTTATATAAGTAGATGGCCGGAACTATGCCAAGCCTATCGAGGCCCCCTTCCGTCCCCCAATTCTGGGGGAAACTAAACTCAAAGCCTCCAGAATTAGGAGTTTGAGGGAATAAACGACTTTTGGCCTCTTTGACGATTACTGGATCTTAGAAAACATCCATCATGTTTTCATTTAGTGACTGTTTGACGAATAGTAGTCAGCACGTCTGATAAATGATGGATTACGTCATCATTGGTAAACCGTAAAACTTGATAACCATAGCGTTCGAGCTGTTCTGTTCTAGCGATATCGTAGTCAAGTTGTGTATCGTGAATAGCACCATCGATTTCAATCATCAAACGACAGGCAGGACAATAAAAGTCAACAATGAAGCGACCAATCGGATGCTGTGCCCGAAACTTAAATCCATCTAGCTGACGAGCTTTTAATGCGGTCCAAAGTGTCTGTTCAGCGATAGTCATATTCTTTCGTAACCGTTTAGCTGCCGCCGCAATTTCGGGTGTTGTGCTCCTAATTCTTTTTGAATGATGCATCAGGACACCATCATAGACCTCGACTAAAAATACCCAAAAAATAGTAATTGATTAGATCTACGAATTTGAAATGCACATCAAAGCCCCCAGTATTGGGGGTTGGGGGCCTAAAAAAGCTGTTAACCTTACAAAACTTGAACCGATGAACCTTACCCCCATTGCCGATAACCTGTGGTGCGCCAGCCAGCCCCTTCGCTTTATCGGCCTAGAAATAGGCACCCGCATGACCGTAGTACGTCTGGGCAACGGCGACCTGGTGCTTATTTCTCCCATTGCCCTGGATGCCGCCCATCGTCTTCAGTTAGATACCCTGGGTACAGTGCGCCACATCATTGCGCCCAATCTGTTTCACCATATGTTTGTGGGCCAAGGGCAGTCCCTATATCCCAATGCAACGGTGTGGGGGGTGGAGGGTCTCGCGGAAAAACGACCCGACTTAAAGCTGGATGACCTGGTGAACCAACCTGGCAGTTTTAATGGCGAACTGGACTACATGCCGTTCCGTGGGTTTGCGTCGATCTTGCCCCAGGGGATTTGCATGGCCAATGAAACGGTTTTCTACCATCGCCCCAGCCGCAGCCTAATTCTTACGGATATCGCCTTTAACTTTGGTCAAAATAGCAGTCTTTCTGTGCGTCTGGGCACCCGCATTTTAGGGGGCTACAACCAACTGCAACCCAGCCGTTTAGAAAAGTGGGGCACCCGCGATAAGGCGACGGTGGCAGATTCTGTGCGCCAGGTTTTGGCCTGGGACTTTGACCGGGTGATTCCGGCCCACGGCAGCATTGTGGAAACAAATGGCAAGGCGGCGTTTAAGGCAGGCTATGAATGGTTTCTGGACTGTTCTTTATCGCCCTAGCTGGCGTTTCTGACGGCATATTTGCGTCGAGAATAGCTTTCTAGGGCAACGGCCTGGCGCTTGGGGGTGACCTTATTTCTGGCTTTGTGCAACCAAACGGCTACGTCGTTTTCGGTTAGGCGAATTTTTTGCCCCAGGGTTTGGATAAAGATGGAATGGTTGGAGATTTCAATATCGCGCACGGGGTACCACTCGCTGCGGGTGCGAATTAGGAAATCTAGATTCCACATGGACGTGCTTTTTTGGTTGCGTTGGATCCACCACTTGCGCCACAGTTCATTGGGGCTGGTGCAGTTGACCTCATAGGCCGGGGGCACCTTGCTGTATTGATAGGTGTAAAACTCGGTGTTGCCCTTGCTTTCGTTGGGGATAAACCCTTTTTCTAGCAAAATTTTGTTGATCAGCTGCCAGTAGGGGGAGCTTAGCTTCACTAAAAAGCAGTGGGGATCTTGCACTAAATGGCTAGACGCTAAGAGACCTTCGTTTTTGACGAAGAGCTGATTGTTGTCGCAAATATTATGAGCCCTGAGATAGCTGCTGTTGATGATGACGGGTTCTTTGTTCAGAGACTTGTCCAGAAAGGTACAAATTAGGTCTAAATCGTGTGCCATTCTATTTTTCCAATCAATGTGATTTTCAGGGGTGGCTCAAGGCTCATTTGCTTATGTTTAAGTATGCCCTTAAACATAGAAGACTTTTATAAATTGACAGAACAAACTTCCGGAATCGCTGAATCCGTTGATACACGAAGTCTCTTAAATTATGTTTATTAAACTCTTTTTGATTAAGGAGACATCAATCTTAAAATTAAAAACGAATAGTTCAGTATTTTCTCCCTGCGATCTTTTGCATAAAAACGTTAGCGGATTGCGCAGGACCAACAAGTTTTTTATTTATTGCTGTCTGCAGGGGAGAAACCGATCTATTTTTTTAGATCGTCTTGCTTGACATCTACCTACTAGGTGGTAGATACTTTGATTATGGAAAAAAGCACTGCCCAACGCATATTGGATGTCGCCCAGGATATGGTGCGTAACCGGGGCTATAGCGCCTTTAGTTACGCTGATATATCTAAGCAGGTGGGTATCCGCAAAGCGAGTATCCATTATCACTTTCCGTCTAAGGATGAGCTGGTGAAGGAGCTGGTGGTGCAATATCGGCAAACCATGGGAAAGGCCTGCGATCGCATTGCCAAATCCCGAGCCAGCCTAGATCAACAGCTGATCCAGTTTGCCAATCTCTACCGAGACGGATTGAGCAATGGTCAAATCTGTTTATGTGCCATGCTGGCCGCAGACTTTGCCGTACTCCCCGAATCCGTGCACGCAGAGATTAAAATCTTTTTCCGCGATACCGAAGCCTGGCTGGGCGAACTACTGCAGCAAGGTTGCGATGACGGGATTTGGACCTGTCAACCGTCGGTCACCCAAGAGGCTAAGGGCTTAATCGCCATGCTTCAAGGGGCCCAGCTGCTGGCCCGTTCAGCAGACAATAGCACCGCCACCTTCGAGCAGGTGGTTTATCCCTTGTTAACCGCCAAGTTTTCTAAGTCATAGCCCACCAGCCATAGCCCACCAGGGGGCTGCTCAAACCTGGTGGGCTATGGCTGCTTGCATCCACCCCGGGTAGTTTGTCCACATTCAACTACCTACTAGTAGATATTTTATTTTATAAACTACCAACTAGTAGGTAAAAGTCACTTAACCACGAGGAACCATCATGTCTTTATCATTTACCGGCCAAAAGCTAATTGTTATCGGCGGCAGCAGCGGCATGGGCAAAGCCGTTGCCCGCACTGTGCTCGACCATGGTGGGGCCGCTGTGCTGGTGGGTCGCCGGGCCGAAAAGCTCCAGGCCGCTGTGGACGAACTCAAGGCCTACGGCACCGTGGTGGCCGAGCGGGCCGACATTTCCCAGCCGGAGAAACTGCAGGCCCTAATTGCCAAAATTAACCAGACCCACGGCGATGCCACCCTGTTGGTGAATGCGGCCGGGGTGTTTTTGCCCAAGCCGTTTTTAGACTACGAAGCCGCCGACTACGATCTCTATTTGGACCTGAACAAGGCCACCTTTTTTATTACCCAGGCCGTGGCCCGCAACATGATCCAAAACAACAATGGCGGGGCCATTGTCAACATCGGTTCCATGTGGGCCAAGCAGGCGGTGCAGGCCACCCCATCCTCCGCCTATTCCATGGCCAAGGCGGGGCTGCACTCCCTGACGCAACATCTTGCCATGGAGCTGGCGGATAAGCATATTCGGGTGAATGCGGTGTCTCCAGCGGTGGTGGAAACCCCCATCTATGAAGGCTTTATCCCCAAGGACGACGTTCACGGAGCACTGCAGGGGTTCAACAGTTTTCACCCCATGGGTCGGGTGGGTACGCCGGAGGATGTGGCCCATGCGATCGCATTTTTACTCTCCGACAACGCCGCCTGGGTCACCGGTGCTATTTGGGATGTGGACGGCGGTGTGATGGCCGGACGTAATCAGTATAACTAGGTGAACTCAATCTTTTGCAAGATACAACCAAGCTATTAAACTGCTTGTTTCTGCCCCCAAACCCCCAATTTTGGGGGCTTTGAGTCTGGCCTCCCCCAGAATTGGGAAGAGGGGGTCTCGATATCTGAAAATTAATTTAGGATCACCTACTTAACTCCGAGTTAGAAAATGGCCCTCCTTCAGCATTCCTACCCCCTAACTCCGAGTTAGAAAGTGGCCCTCCTTCAGCATTCCTAACCCCTAACTCCGAGTTAGAAAATGGCCCTCCTTCAGCATTCCTACCCCCTAACACCCACTTCCGAAAATGCTATCTTTAGCTGACAAAAACGTCCCTGTAGTGATGGAGATAACCGATGAAATTACACACCGACTACCGCCAGCGTGTTGTTGTCCATACCGATAGCTTACCCTGGGTCGATTCCCCCATGGCCGGTGTCCAGCGGCAAATGTTAGAACGCGATGGTGAAGAAGTAGCACGCGCCACATCCATGGTGCGCTATGCCCCTGACAGTTACTTTTCCGCCCACACCCATGGTGGCGGAGAAGAGTTTCTTGTGCTAAGCGGTGTATTCTCTGACGAACATGGAGATTTCCCCCCGGGCACCTATGTGCGCAATCCGGTGGGTTCCAGCCACACCCCCTACAGCAAAGAGGGGGCAACCATATTAGTAAAACTGCAACAGATGGATCCCGCAGATCAGCAACAGGTCACCATTGATACCAACAACACACCCTTTGTGCCGGGGTTGATCCCTGGGCTCCAGGTGCTGCCTTTACACAGCTTTGGCACGGAGCAAGTTGCCCTCGTTAAATGGGCACCGCATACAAAATTTCAAACCCATCGCCATTGGGGCGGGGAAGAAATCTTTGTTGTGGAGGGCACCTTCGCCGACGAACAGGGCGTTTACCCAAAAGGTACCTGGCTACGCAACCCGCCCAACAGTGTCCACACCCCCTTCAGCGAAGAAGGGTGCCTAATCTATGTAAAAACGGGACACCTGTAAATCTGTTGCGTAGGGCTACAGGCCTAATGACGAAATACGTATGTGGGGTGAAACCCTCTGTTGCAAGAGATACTTTCTGAGATATTTAAAGGTAGCTCAGGCGACGGATCGCTGGCCTAGGCTTAAAAATACTCAACCATTCTATTGGTGGGTGCCTGGCGGCGAACAACGGAAACTAGCAAAACTTCACTGCCTTTACCTTCAATATCTTTCACGTAGCGACGCTGTTCTTGCAGCGCTTCACTTTCCGACTCAAACGGCCCAAAATAGTAGCCACGGCTAGGGGAAGCGGCTAAAATCTCTAACCACCAGGACCTGTCGAGGAGGCTAAACAGCTGATGTATAAACTTTTTCATAATAGGGTGGACTCATTGAAATACAGTTCGGCGTTGCTGATTTTCACTATGACTTTTCAGAAACGGTTGAAAGATCTGTGGGGACAGATCGCATCGCTCTTGAAATCAACAACAGTATGAATCACGTCCTAAACAGACGCACCTTTTCCCTTATACTCCCCTGAGAAATCTCTGCACTGTTGGCCTTGATACTTTTTTATAAATAAAAGTTATTAAATGATAATCTATGCAAATCAATTATCATCATAAAAAATAAATTCAAGGCGCAACAACCTAAGCACCCAGGGGTTCTTGGGAAAATTCGACGATATTACCATCAGGATCCTTAACCATGGCAATTATTGAGCCATTGGGAAGCCGAGTTGCCTTCAAACGTATCATAGCGGCTTCCCGCTCTAGTTTTGTCAAAATTTCGTAGATATTGTTTGTCAGTAGGGTGATGTAGCGATAGCCACATGCGACAGCAATATCCGTGCTGATGGGGTGGGTGGGTGTTGTTTTAAACTCCACGAGTTTGAGTAGTGACTGGCCATGGCTCAGCTGCACCATGCGCCCTTGCCCAATCAGGGCTGTTGTCAGTTCTTGCACCACCGTTAAGCCGAGCAGATCCCGATAAAAGTGCAAAGAACGCTCCAGGTTGGCGGTGACTAATCCAACATCGATCGCCGTTCTAGGCGATGTTGGGGAAAGAGTGTTCATGGCTCAATTTTTTATGCGGTCTCCCCTAGGGTAGGGCAAAGCGGCTGTCTGGTGTTGGCGGCCCCTAGGGTAATGCCCCTTTATCCAAAAATGAACAAAGGGGCATTAAGAGAGTATGGATTTTGTAAATCTCAGGAACCTAGGCGTTGGCACCGAAAAGCTTTTTCCGTAAGGGCATTGCATCCCATGTCCCTACGGCCTTTAGCCTGGGTGTTTGGGCGCTCCCCTTGGCCGCTTTTAGCCCTATAGGGCCTTTTCAATGGCCGCTTTTAGCTCAGGGGCATCGGGGGCGGTTTTGGGGTCAAATCGGGCAACAACTTCACCGTCACGACCGACGACAAACTTACCAAAGTTCCATTCGATATCGTCGCCTTCACCCACTAGAAACTGATATAGGGGGCTACGGTTAGCACCGTTAACGTCCTGCTTTTCTAGCAGGGTGAAGTCTACGTCGTACTTGGTCTTGGTAAAGTCCTTGATCTCGTCCGCTGTGCCGGGTTCCTGGGCACCAAACTGGTTGCAGGGCACGCCGACAACGACTAGGCCCTGGGCGCCATATTTCTGATCTAGTTCGACTAGGCCGCTATATTGGGGCGTTAAACCACACGCACTGGCAACGTTAACGAATAGAACGACTTTATTTGCGATCGCATCGGGACTTAATGGCTGACCATCTAGTGTAGCTAGATTACTGGGTACAGGCATGATGGATTAACGATTTGGACAACGCTTATATTATCAACCATCTTTGGTTCTAGGGGTACTACTCCACCGCTAAGGGCTTGTTAAAGATTAGAATCATGGCCTTGTTCCTTGAAATCATGGCTTAACAAGCTTTTCAGGATTAAACCGTGAAGTGGTTTCTTAACAGCTCCTAAGGAGGCACCATGCCCCAAGCATTAGCGCTTTAGCCAGTTCAGCCCAAACGGTAGGGTGGGGCTGTCCTCCCTGTCGGGGGCAAAGTCTGCCGGGTTTTGGTCATAGCGATTGCGCACCGGAATTTCTGGCCCCTGGGCATCGCCCACCAGGGAAGCGGTTGCTTCTAGGGCCGTCCGCAGGCGCTTGCCAGCATAGATGGACATATCCCGTGGCACATTGATGCGATCGCGCAGATAGCGCAGCCCCCCATCACTGCCCTGGGGTGGCTTGCACGGTTCTCCCTGCATCAGGGTCGTTAGGGCACAGCGCAGGGCTTGATCAAATATCTGACTATCCACCGGATTCACCCGAACGATATTTTCCCGATGTTTTAGCACCCGGTGCAGCGCTTCCTCGCGAGAGTTTTCGGGCTCTGCATATCCCACGTCTGGCAGCCCCAGCCAAGGCCCCTGATCCACCCGTTGCTGGTTGGCCCTGGCCTGGTCTTCCCCATTTTCCCAACAGCCCCCCATCTGGGGCGGCAGATCGTGCACATGGGTATGGAAATCGCTTTGGGTGCCCCGGTAGGTGGGTCGGGTTTCCATGGCCTCAAACCAGGCGGCAAAGCCCGGATTCTCTTCTCGCATGGAATAGCCTTTGTAGTAAAACAAACTGGCGTTCATCCGTTCCACATAGGGCGTAAACACCACATCGACGACACTAAAATCTGCTAAAAAATAAGGTCCTGGCGTGGCGGCTAGGGCAGCTTCCACCTTGGATACCACCTCAACAAACTGCTCCCGGTTAAACTGCTCCTGGCGGGCCGACCGCACCGGCTGACACAGCCAGCTACACCAGGCCCGAAACAGCAGCCTTTCCAACCGGCGCAGGGGCATGGCCTGGGGCGACTGCATAGCAACGCCCAGGGGACCAAACGCCCGCTCTAGGGCAATTAAAATATCGTCACTTTCGGTGATCAGCTGACCGTCTAGTTCCACCGCAGGCAGCATACCGGAGGGCACCTTTTTCTTATACCAGGCTTCTTTTTGCCCATAACAAAACATGGTCACCTTTTCGATGCGATAGGGAATCTGCTTTTCCTCTAACCACAGCCACACCTTTTGGCAGTAGGGACACCAGGCATGGTTATCGCGAAATAGGGTGACCCGCACGTCGGCTTCGGTTTGGCCAAACAGCCGCAGCCGCGCCTGGGCATTGGTGGGGCCATTGACCCGCTCGGGTTGAATCGTGTCGAGGGCTTCTAACTCAGGCCAGGTCAAGGGAGCAGTGGTCATAGTATGAACAATAGAATAGCGTTGCTGTATCTACACTAGGGATAATAGCCGATGATGATTAAAAAGATTTTGAGCCTCTGCTTAGCCGTTGGCCTTTCCTTGGGCCTAATGGTGGCCCCGGCCTTTGCCTTAGATCTATCACCGGGCGATCGCATTATTTTAAGAGCCACTAATCCCCAAGGGGTGCCGCTCCATGAAACCTCATCCCCGAGCCTGGTGGACCGAGCGGCCACGGGAACAGTGGCTGAAGTAATAGATACGGTGGCCAATAGCACCTGGGTCAAGCTTAGGTTGCCCAACGGTGAGGAACGGTGGGTGGTGGAACGCTACATTGAAAGTGCGATCGCGCCGGACCCAGAAGCAGCAGTCCCCCCTGAAGACAACCCTGGCAGCAGCCCAGAGGAAACTCTCCTGCCAAACTTAAGGGGGGAGGCTCTGCGGCGTCAGTTAGCAGAAGACTTTGATGTGGAAAACAGTTTGGGCTATCGCCGTGCCCGAGACTACATGTTTAGCCAACTAGACAACAATAACGGCGTTGTGCGCGGCATCTATTCAGGTTTTGAGCAACCCATTCGCCCCAACTCCCGCACCCCCCGCAGCGATGCGTTTCAAAATGGCCGAGGTTTAAATGCCGAACATTCCTGGCCCCAGAGCAGAGGCGCAACGGGGGTGGCCAAAAGCGATTTGCACCACCTGTTTCCATCCCAGGTCAGCGTCAATAGCCGCCGCGGCAGTTTACCATTTGCAGAAATTGATGACACACAAACCAGATGGTGGTTAATTGCTGCCGATGAAACCAACGCCATCCCCACCACCAATATCGACGCCTACAGCGAAGCTACCCAAGGGGCCTTTGAACCCAGGGAACAAGTAAAAGGGGACATCGCCCGGGCCCAGTTTTACTTCTACACCATCTATCGCAACCAGGCAGATACCGGCTTCTTTCAACAGCAGCGGAATGTTCTATGTAGCTGGAATGCCATTGACCCAGTCAGTACCCAAGAACAGCAGCGCAGTACGGCCATCGCCTCACAACAGGGCAACGAAAATCCGTTCGTCCTAGATCCTAGCCTGGCCAACCGCCTTTACTGTGAGAGATAGGGAACGGCACCAACATAGATATCTAAATATCCAGACACAGCTACGGTGTACCCACAAGTCATCGTAAAATCGCTTTTGCTGTCGAAGGCCCCCCTAAATCCCCCCAGGATTGGGGAAACCCCAGAACGCCTAATTAGGAAAACGTAGATATTTCCATAAAGGGGGGCCAATGCAGGAATTTGAGCTTTAGTTCGAGATGTGTATACACGGTAGCCAGACACAGCCATTAGGGGCACTGCATACAATGTCCCTAATGGCTGTGGGAGCAGAACCAATGTTTTTATGTGGCCACACAAAATTTCGTTGCTAGGTTAAAGCATAAACTGCTACCCCGATGGCATCCGCAACAGTCTAAAAACCATTCCCATACCCGCAGCGGCACAGGTTTTACTTCTAACAGATTTTAAAGATCGTTTTAATTTCCTAGGGCCTTAAACCGCTAGGAAATTAAAGATTTTTTGAACTCGTTCCAGGGGCAATTTTTAGCTCCGTTTTCGAGAATATGCAATTTTTTTACTCCTATCACAGCTGTAAATGGTATTGTCATCATCAGTACTCCGCAAAAAAAAATATCGGAGTTATTACAGTACTAAAAACAACTTTGTCGTTGCAGATTTGGCAAGCCATTCGCTTTGTACGTTGCTTTATGTCAGTACAAGCGGGTTAGGGGCCATTTCAGTTATTTAACGGCGCTGCAATTTTATCCATAGGTTGGCACATATGTCCCAGTACTTTCTTGGGCTGAACCTCAGCCATGAGCGTTCAGCTGCCATCGTGAAAGATGGTGAGATCTTGGTGGCCATTGAACAAGAACGTCTGGATCGACAAAAATATAGCATTGGCTTTATGCTGCAATCGCCTGGGGTAACAGCGCGAATGCAGCCTCCCCACGATGCCATTCGCTACTGTTTGGATAGCTGCGGCATTACCCTAAATGATTTAACAGCGGTAACCGCCAATATGCCAGGACATGATTTTGCGCCGACAATTATGCGCAATACGCTGCCTGCGGACATTGCCGACCGGGTCTTGGCAATTCCCAGCCACCACCTGGCCCATGCCTATTCAGCCTATTGGCCATCGGGTTTTGACGACGCGTTGGTGCTGGTGATCGACGCCACAGGCACCACCCATCAAGACCACCGTACGGAATCTTACACCCTTTACGAGGGCCATGGCCATACTCTGTCAACTCTCCACAGCGAAACTGTTGACTCCCATCTCACCGGTCTGTCCACCCTCGGGTTTCTGTACGAATATGTCACCCGCAAAGCTGGCTTTGTTTCTAAAATGGGCAATACCAATGTTAGCCATGCGGAGGCTGGAAAGCTGATGGGGTTAGCCCCCTTTGGTGGAGAACAGGCTAACTTCCATGATTGGATTAAACCCGTGGACAATAGCTATAGCCTGTCCATCTCTCCCTACGACATCTTTTTAGAAATAGCGGCCCTAGAAAAGACCTACGACAACGGCGAGGGCAAACCCTATTTACGGCCCTATTTGGTAGATTTAGCCTACAAGATTCAGTCGGAGCTGGAAAAGGCACTGAAGCATATTGTTAAACTGGCCATGGAGCGCACCGGGCTGAAAAAGCTCTGCATCGCTGGCGGAGTGGGGCTAAATTCGGTGGCCAACTACAGACTCTTTAAAGACCTAGGGTTGGACGATATTTTTATCTTTCCGGCGGCGAGTGATAGTGGCATTGCGGCTGGGGCCGCCCTATGGGCCTATGGCCAACAGGGGGGTGTTAAGCGGCCGGCATTGACCCAGGCCACCCTGGGCCATGGCTATGGGCCACCCCAGGTTAGTCAGGCCCTAGAACAATTTGAAGACCTGATTGAGTTTGAAGAACTAACCCCCGCAGACATGGTGGAGCGCAGTGCCCAGGCCCTGGCCCAGGGGAATATTGTTGCCCGATTTGAAGGGGGCGCTGAGTATGGTCCCCGAGCCCTGGGGCACCGATCTATTATGGCGGATCCGACATTTAAGCGGATGCGCGACATTATTAATGCCCGGGTAAAATTCCGCGAGGCATTTCGTCCCTTTGCTCCGGTAATTCCGTTAGAAGCGGTGGACCAGGTGTTTGAACTGGATGGAAAATCGCCGTTTATGTTAATGGTGGCCCCGATTAAGCCCGAGATGCAACAACAGATTCCGGCGGTCACCCATGTGGACGGCACCGGACGGGTCCAGACGGTAACCGCCGAGCACAATCCTTATTTTCATCAGCTCTGTCATCAGCTGGTGGATCTGCGCCAGGGACCACCCGTATTGCTGAATACCAGCTTTAATGTGGCGGGACAACCCATTGTGGAAACACCGGCAGAGGCGATCCAAACCTTTTTGAATACGGATATTGACTATCTGGCCATTGAAAATGTGTGGATTGCGAAAAAGCACGTGCGGGTGCAAAACTATGGAGAACATCTGTCGAAGACGGGCGATGCCGTGGTGCCCCAAGGGTTGCCCCCCAACCAGCCCGCCGTTACTGAGCTAATGGCAAAATTGGATCGGGCGCTCTTTTTTGGGAAGTGCGATCGCTGTCCCTGGAGTGACACAGAACTCAAGCAGCTATCTAAGCTGGGAGCCCGGTACAAAGAGACCAGCGTTCTCTTCCCCGACTCTCCTGTCATGGGGCCGCTCCATAGCCGAGTCACCCAAGACGTCGTCTGGATTTTTGATCCCCTCAACAGCTCTACCCTGGTGAACCTGGCCGAAGAAAGTGGTCTTTCTAAACAACATTTTACGGGAAGTGCCAACCAAAAATCGGAGTTGAAGGCCCCCGCAAAGGTGAGCGGCCATAGCCTCAGTTCCGCCATTCGCCTGGCCTCTAAAGTAAATGGCGTCCGAGGGCGCCAGCTGCATCAGCCAACCCAGCCCAGAAGCTACAGCTTTGACCAGGTGAAGCTCCTAATGGCCCTGGTGTCCGACCAACCCGGTTGGCAAGAAAACATTCGCCATCAACTGTGTCTGACCCATGGGGAACTGGCCCAACAGATCCAGTGGGCCCACGAACAGCTAAAACACTATGGGGTGAAGCTGGCCCACCGGGAAGCCGCCGAAGATAGCATAGACTCTCCTTTGCCCAGCGCCAGTGCCCACACCCTGGCCCCCTTTGAAGCCAGCGACTTTACCCTGCGACATCAGCTAGGGGAACTGCGCCATTGTTTGCAGCAGGCCGACTATACCCTGACAACAATTTGCCAAAAACTAGATGTGGAATCGTTGCAGTCCATTGAACCCACACGGCTGCACTATTACGATCGTTTTCGCCTAGGCCATAGCCAGCTAGACGATCTGATTAGACTATTTCTGTTGCGGGTGGCCTTACCCCAAACTCGCCTACAGGAGATTTTAGGCCCATCGCTAACCCAGCTACTCATAGGGTTAGGGCTGCTGATTCAACGGGGGGAACAATGGTCGTCACGCATTGACCTATTTTGTGTGGAGGGATTGTATATCGCCACGGACCACCGGTATATGCTGCTGTCAGAAGATAGCATGGACGAAAGTCCGGTGATGTACATCGGAGCCGACAGCCAGGGGCTGGTGTATACGGCGCCCCGCCATTCTGTTGCTGCGATTCTAGACCTGTGCTGTGGCAGCGGCGTCCAAGGCCTAGTGGCCAGCCGCTATGGCCAGCAAATCACATCGGTCGATCTCAACCCCCGGGCGATTCGGTTTTCCCGATTCAATGCCCAGCTCAATGATATTCGCAATATTCAGTTTCACCAGGGCAGTTTATATCAGCCGGTGGCGGGGCAAACCTTCGACACAATTTTGGCCAACCCTCCCTTTGTGCCCAGCCCCAGTCGAGACCTTGGGTTTCGCGATGGGGGCGCCAATGGAGAAGAGATCTTAGCCGCCATTATCCGTGACAGTGCTAGGCACCTAAAGCCCCAGGGGCAGGTGTTTATTGTCACAGACCTGGTGGATGTTCAACAATATCAAGCCAAGCTAAACCAGTGGTGGGGTGGGGGCAAGGCCCATCAGCTAGTGCTGTGTACGGCGGATCGCGACGATGTGCTGTTCTCGGTGCCCCACAGCCATGCCCCCTTTGGCCAAAGTTTAGAGGAGTACAATACTGAACTGGAAAGGTGGCTAAACAACTTCCATGGGGCAGGTTTGCAGGCCGTAAACTTTGGCTACATCCTAATTCAACAACAGTCTCAGCAGCCATCGGCGTCCTATTTCTGTCGCACCATCCATAACCCCACCCAGGGAATTTACGATTTTGTGGCAGGCTATTTCCACATGCGTCAGCTATTGGCATCCCCTAGCCGAGAGGATTGTTATTTATCTCTCTTGCCAAACCTGAGGTTCCGCATTGAGTCGGGTCTGGGGGACACTCAGCAACACATTGAGCTATTTGTGCCAGACGATCCGTATTTTACGACCTATCAAATCAACGAAGACCTATACGAAACCCTGCAAACCATCCAGCGACTAAGGCCCCAATGGTCCCGGTTTGTGACACCGGCCAACCAGGCCCAGCTAGAAGACCTGATCTGCAAGGGATTGTTGCAGCTAAGTGTGCAACGGCCCCAATCCCCCGAGCGTCAGAATTTGGAAAAACTCTTTTCCCAGTCTGGGGAAACGGCGGGCATTGTGGAGCTGAGAACAAAAACAACGCCCACCTGTTTGTCGGCCTATTTGGGCTAGGGCTAGGGCTAGGGCGCGATCGCAGCATTGGTCAAATTATTCAATGCCCCGGATATGGTTTTTAAGCTTTCCACACCGCAGCCATTGAGGCGATGGCGACCGCCCAAATATTGCGGATCGTTATAGGCTAGCTGGGTTTCGCCCCCTTCATCTTCCCAAATTAGTAACTTTTGGGGCAGGTCAATGGCCATGGTTTGCTGACACTGCATCAGGGGCGTACCAATCTTCGGGTTACCAAAAATCACCACCCGGGTGGGGCGCAGGTCCAGACCCACTCCGGCGGCATTGGCATCGTGCTCAACGGTGGCGAACAGATTTAGCCCCTTGGCCTCCAAAACCTTCTTAAATCGGGTTTCGGTTTCATCAACGCTGTGGGGGCTAGACTTAACCACTAACCCGGTGGGGGCAGTGGCCTGGGCAACCGCACGGGCACGGAAAAAATAGGCGGCGGTTAAACCGGTTAGCAGGGCCATTAACCCAAGACCAAGGACATTACTCTTATGCATGTTTGGAGTGGGAGCTAGAACACTAGCTTTTAACTATGCCCCAGGACACAGAAAATTGGGCATGTTACAGATTTTTTTAATGGATATTACAGTGCGGCTAAACGTAAGGATGCTTTTTGGGAAAAGCCAGTAAGGCGTATGCACGAAAATAAAATCCTAGACAAAATTCTGTTATGCAACGTCCCCCCCTTGTCAGACAATTCTGAAACCGTTGAAATGAAGAGGTTTAGCTATTCTCTCTGACTTATGTATACACAGTAGCCCCTCTTGAAAGGAGATCCGGGGTGGACTCCACGCAATCCTACTGACCCATCAAGTAAAAATAAGCACACCTTGCCAATTCACCACGTAAGCCCGTTAGCAATTTTCCAT
The DNA here is from genome assembly GCF_018739865.1 of Leptothoe kymatousa TAU-MAC 1615. Taxonomy (GTDB): domain Bacteria; phylum Cyanobacteriota; class Cyanobacteriia; order Phormidesmidales; family Phormidesmidaceae; genus Leptothoe; species Leptothoe kymatousa. Next base: position 314,398 of record NZ_JADOER010000009.1, read on the forward strand.
CCAGTTTGACCAGCCAATTCAAAAAAAATACAGATTTCTCAATAATATTCCGACTTTAGTTGAATTTTTTCCGTAATTTTGCTTAGTATATTCTGTTAAAAGTCACTGACCTCTAAAACAGGGGAAATACCATGTTTTTAGCTGAATATTTCCCACCCGTGCCTGCCTATCAAGCATTTCAAGTGTTTAGTGCCCAATTCATCCCACCAAACATCCTAAAACTTATTTTTTTAGAGATTGTTGAGGTGAGGGACCATGGCTAAAATCCTCCTCATCGATAGTAATCGCTCCAGTCGCCAGGTCCTCGAACAAGCCTTTGCCCTTTACGAACACGATGTCGTCTCCACCAAGCAAGGGGATAAGGGGCTGACCATGGCCGTTAGCGAAGCGCCGGACCTAATTGTGATGGATGTGGACGCCCAGGGCCTGAACGGCTGGCAGGCGATCAAAATCCTTAAAGAATCGAGCGCCACCTGGTCTATCCCGGTGATTGCCATGGCCGCCCCCAATGTATCTGGGCAAATGCTGCTCCAAACCGGGTTCGATACCTACGAACGTAAGCCTGCCACGGCACGACACGTTTTGCAAAAAATTGATGCCCTGCTGGTGCGCCACGCGGAACTGCGCCAGCCGATTCCGATTCCGCCCGAATCGTCCGACCTAGACTATGCAGACCTAACGAGCCACACCTCCGTTGTGTATGTTTCCGACGATATCGCCGATAGCCAAACCATGGCCGAAATCGTCCAAGGGGCGGGCTATGGCTACGCCAATGTATCCGATGTCTTCCAGGTATTGCCCAGACTCATTGACCACAAACCTCAGCTAATCTTTCTAGAGCTGGACTTGCCCGTGGCCAATGGCTACGAACTATGCGCCCAGGTGCGCCGCATCGCCATGTTCAAAGAAACGCCCATTGTGCTGGTGGCCAATAGCGATCGCATCGTCGATCGGATGCGGGGCAAAATGGTCGGCGCTGCCGCATTTATCACCAAGCCGATCAAACCCAAAACGGTAATCAATTTTTTAATCAAATACCTATCAACGTCCAAACGGCCCTAAGGCCCTAAGCCACCGGCCCTCAGGCCACCATGGGGATATCCTTGGCTAGCACTTCCGCATAGAACGTCTGTAACTGCTGGGTAGCACCGCGCCAGCCCCAGCGCTCCGCTTCAATTCTGGCATTGCGGCGCAGCAGCTCATTTTCGGTACGGGCGGCGAGCAGCCGCTGGGTGGCCTTAATTGCCCCATCGTCATCGTGGGGGTCAAACAAAAAACCATTGGTGCCATCGGTGACAATGTCGGGAATGCCCCCCGCATTGGCCGCCACCGTGGGACAACCGGCCGCCATGGCCTCCAGCAGCACCAGCCCCAGGGTTTCGGTGCGGGATGGAAAAATAAACGCATCCGCCGAGGCATAGGCAGAAGCCAGGGTTTCGCCACCTAAATAGCCGACAAAGTTAGTGGCGGTGCCAGCAAAATGCTCCTCTAGCTCTTCGCGGTAGGGGCCATCGCCCACCAGGGCCAGCCGCGCATCGGGAATCGCTTCTAAAATCGGCTTAATCCGATCCACTTCCTTTTCCGCCGATAGGCGACCCACGTAGAGCAGCAACGGCGCATCGGGGTGGCCTTCGCTCAGTCGGTCGCGCATTTCTCGGCTGGCCAAGCTGGGGCGAAATAGGTCCGTATCCACACCCCGCTGCCACACCTGCACATTTTCAATGCCGTGCTCGGTGAGCTCATCCTGCATCGCCGTGGAGGTACACAGGTTAACGCGAGCGTTATTGTGCACCGCCTTCAGCAGCTCCCACAGCATGCCTTCAAACATGCCAAAACCGTAGTGTTCTAAATATTTGGGCAGGTGGGTGTGGTAGGACGCCACCAAAGGAATCTCTAGGGCTTTGGCATAGTAAACCCCCGCCAACCCCAGCACCGCCGGATTCACCACATGGATCAAATCAGGGTTAAACGCTTCGATGCCTTCCCCAATGGAGGGCCGGGGCAAGGCCAGTTTTAGCTCTGGGTACAGGGGCATGGGAAAGCCAGACACCCCTTCAATTTTGGCACCCTTATATTCTGTTAGGCCCCCCTCTGGGCAAAACACGCAGACATCATCCCCCAAGGCCTGGAGCTGTTCGACAGTATGCTTGAGGCGAGTTACGATGCCGTCGACTTTAGGGAGAAAGGTTTCGGTAAACAGAGCAATGCGCATACGGTTAGCAGTGGTTGAATGCGGGTGTATCAAAAAATACTGGGCTGTTGATTATTCAAGCGTGAAATTGTCCAAGGCTCAAGCCCCTGTGGACAGTTATTTAGACCGTTATGGCCCAAAAAAGAGGAAGTAAGCCCAGCAGAATCACCCACTGAGTCTTACTTCCTGCCGTCTACTAATAAAGTCGGAAGTCAGAAAACGAAAACTTCCGAACTCTAACTTCCATAGCCTGAATATCCACCTAGCTAGCGGGGATGGGAGTGGGGGCTGTGGACGCTTTTTTGGTCCACTTGGACGTACAAACAATCTTCGAAGTATCGCAACGGCCAACATACTTCTTGGCGATTTCTGTTACTTCCAACATCAGTCCCTTGTCCAACTGGGTGGGCTGGAGACCCATATCCAAGAAGCACTGGTTGTCAACGATTAGCTCGTTTTCAGCCGCTTCGTTACGGGGGTTCTCCATGTACTGGATTTCAGCCCCGGCAATGTCGGCCACAATTCTAGCCAGGTCGCGCACCCGGTGGGTTTCGGTCATCTGGTTTAGAATTTTCACCCGGTCACCCTTCTTGGGGGGATTATTGATGGCCAGCTCCACACAGCGAACGGTGTCTTGAATGTGGATAAAGGCACGGGTTTGACCGCCGGTACCATGCACCGTTAGGGGATGGCCAATGGCGGCCTGCATCAAGAAACGATTGAGAACAGTACCGTAGTCTCCATCGTAGTCAAACCGGTTGATTAACCGCTCATCCATGGCGGTTTCGCGGGTGTTGGTACCCCACACAATGCCCTGGTGGAGGTCGGTTACCCGGACTTCGTCGTTCTTGTTGTAATACGCAAAGAACAGCTGGTCTTGGGTCTTGGTCATGTGGTAGATGCTGCCGGGGTTAGCGGGGTGCAGAATCTGTTTTTCGATCACCTTGCCGGTGTCGGTTACCACCTGGATGTCGAGATACCCTTCGGGAATCTTCATGCCAGCGGTGCCGTAGCCGTAAACCCCCATGGTGCCTAGGTGAACCACGTGAATATCTAGATCGGATTCGACGATGGCACAGAGCACGTTGTTGGTGCCGTTGAGATTATTGTCAACGGTGTAGCGCTTGTGCTTGGGCGACTTCATGGAATAGGGAGCGGCCCGTTGTTCAGCGAAGTGAACAATCACGTCGGGGGCGTAGTCACAAACCAGGTGAAAGAATTTGTCGTACTCCTGGGCAATGTCCAGGTTGTGGAAATCGATAGTCTTGCCCGTTAGCTCTTGCCATGTTTCCAGACGCGTGGTCATGGAACTGATGGGAGTTAGGGAACCGATTTCCAGCTCATTGTCGATATTGCGTCGAGACAGGTTATCGACAATGGTCACATCATGACCTGCGTTTGATAGATGCAGTGCAGTGGGCCAGCCACAAAAGCCGTCTCCACCTAATACGATTACTTTCATCCTTTAGCGCTTAAGCCTCCTTCATGATTAGCAAGAATTATACAGAATATGTGTATAGAAACGTTATCTCATGATCTGTGGAGACGGTGGCAAGAACATGGAGCCAAACTTTGGTAAGCGTTGCTACAGCTGGCGGGACGGCCTCTAACGCCACTGTTCTAGGCCATTGGGATTACTGAAATATAAAGTTGACTAAGTGTATTCCACATTCTTTGAAGAAAGAAAAATACGTGGCTGGTTGAGGCGCTTACTGTTCAGCCTTTAGGCAGGGCACGGTGCTGCCTAAAGGCCAATAAGCTTAAACAGCCAGATTTGGGTCTCTTGGCGACTGTCAAAGTTATTGTCGCTGACCAGAATCAGGCTAGGGCTGCCGTCCTTGAGGGTGGGGCCGAGGGCCATGGCTTCTAGGTTATCTGGGGCCAATGGGGTGAGGTCAGCGACGAGCTGCTTGCGGATGGGGGTGATGCCGCTAATGTCTCCCTGGAGGGTTGCGATCGCACTGGTATCCGTCGCCACCCCGGTGGCCAATTGGTATAGCTTCACCGACAGCCCCTGGAGGCCAAAGGCGCGCTCTAGGGCCAAAAAGTGGCCCCCCACATCAATGGCTAAAATTTCTGACAGGCCGTTGACCACAGCCCCCAGGGGGGCATCGTCCATGGGGTACCAATGCTCCGACAGCAGGGTGGAACGGCCCAAGCCTTCGGAGTTTGGATCAATTAAATAGTGGAGCCAGCGGTTTTTAAATGGAATTTCTGGATCTAAATCCAGGTCTTGGTAGAGGGGACCTTCGGTGGCGGCAAACAGGCGAAAGGGTTCGTAGGAGCCACCGGGGGCGCTGATGGTGAGGGCTTCAAAGCCGATATTCTCTTGAATCCCTTGGGTTTGCTGCTTGGGGGCATTGCCGTCGGAGTCTGTGCCAAATAAATAGCGGTCCGGCAGGCGCAGGGTATTTTTTAGCTGCCCGGTGGCCAGGTCAAATTCCTGTAGCTTGGGGGGAATCTGCTGCCTAAAGGACCCTTCACTGGAAATAATCAGGCTGTTACTGGGGGTGAGGGCCAGACCCTCTGCATCCAAAGGTGCGATCGCGGCCCCGTTTTCATCTTTCAGTAAAGTTACGGATGTTAATTTGGCATCGTTGATGGCGGTGGGACTTAACTCCAGGGCCAGGGTATACACCCGAGGTTGTTGGCGATCGTCTGAGAGGGCATAGTACTGATTGCGTTTGCGATCGTAGGCAATGGCAGATAGGCCCCCCACTTCGGTGCCGTCAAACGACTCCATGGGCAGCACCACATGGTCCACCGGCTCCACCGACAGGTCTAGAAACAAGCGCTCCTCCGCACTAACCTGGGGAACGGCACAGCCCGCGATCAAAAGACCAATAATTGTTGCCCACAGGCAATTTGTTAACCCTTGTTGCCAGTTTTTATTACCCATAGCTCATACCTGTCCATAAGCTCACATAGCCTAGCAGACTGCTTATGGAATTAAAGTGCCACAGGCTTTAATTTTGTAGTAATTTGACCATGATCGAGTTTAATTATGCGATCGCACCAGTCAAAATACTTGTCATCATGGGTAATCACTAGAATAGTTTTCCCCCGTGCCTTTAACTCTGGCAAAAACTGAGTATAAAAGATCTTAGTAAACATGGGATCCTGGTTAGAGGCCCACTCATCAAAAATATAGAACGGCCGATCTTCTAAATAAGCGGTAAGCAAAGCCAATCTCTGTCGCTGTCCACGGGATAGCGCTGTTGTAGACAACTTGCCATCCTGAATTTGCACTTTGTGGTTCAACTGTAACTTTGTCAGATATTCTTGGGCATGGATGTCCAAATGGGGATTTTCTAACCCCAGAAGATCTTCAAATAATTGAAAGTCAGCAAATACTACCGCAAATAATTGACGATAGTGTTCTCTACTATTATCGACTACTTTTTTGCCATCTATGTATAGGTTGCCAGTTTCAGGTAAATATAGGCCTGTAATAAGTTTGGCCAATGTAGTCTTGCCACTGCCGTTACCCCCCACTAAAAATACAATTTCGCCAGAGGTAAATTTCAGATCAATGGGTCCAAGGGTAAAAGTACTATCTTCTTTTTCACGGTAGTAGGTATGGGTCACATTTACCAGTTCAACCGACTGCCAAGACTCTATAGCATCTGGTAATTTTGACTGTTGAGAAGTCTCAGGGATAAGCTTTAACCCCAGAGCTTCAATCTTCTCAAATGCAACATTAGCCTTCGTTAAGGTTGGCATTGCGCCCATAATTGAAAACAACATAGCGCGTACATATAGCAACGTCAGGATATACCCCGTCAGAATCTCTGCATCAAATTTTATATACTTAGGAAAGATAAAAATAATCAATCCCATTACAAAAAACAGCAAAAACTTAGCCCACGTTTGGGTTAAGGAATGCATTACGCTCCACTTAAAGAAACGTCTTTGTATAGAAGCCGCAGTTGGTTCAAGGTTTTTATCAAGAAAAGCCTGACGTCTATGGCTATGGAGTTTTAATTCCTTAAGTCCTCCAGTCAATAAGCGAAAATATTCAATCAGTTGCTTGGATTCTTCCCTCGCTAACTTGAGAATTTCATGCCCCTTAAACAGCACGAGTTTATAGGAGAGAGCTCCAATCAGCATGCAAACTGCCATTGCCACAAATAGCTGCCACGACAACCAAAAGAGATAGCTAAAGCATACCAACACAATCACAACATTGGTGCATAACGGCAAAATTGGCAGCAATGAGCTTCCCACAGAAGTGACATCTTTTACCAACGCAGTTAATAAATCAGCACTTCCGATTTCTTCTAATTCACGTAGCGGTGCTTTGAGGATTTCTCGGCTTAGTTGTAACTGCCAGTCAAAAACAGCTTTACGATATAAATAAGAAAGTAGAATCTGAGAAATAATTGCTGTTGTTAGGGCAAAGCATACCAGGACCATGAATTTCCAGGCCGATTGACTGGAAATTTCATCAGTATTAAGTGCTGTATGAATCAGTGTGATTAAGCTGGCATTGCCAATACCACTAATAAAAGCAGTTAACATTGCTAAAACAGCAATATAGGGAGAGCTTCGTAGCAAATAGCTAAGTAATCGCATGGAAATTAGTGATTAGTATTTTGTATCTTGTTCAAATAGTGTTTCAATTTAGCCGCTAGTTTTGGGGAGTTTACAATAGATGTATGAGTGCCTTTAATTTCATAGGTTTCTAATCCTTGAAGGGCTAAATTTTTCCAGCCTAAATTTGGATCTGTCTTCAGTCCAGGTGGTCGTTCACTAGCCCTAAATAAGATAGCTTTTCCATCTAAAGGCTTAATTTTGTAAGCTTTTCGAGCGCTTACATTAGCCACATTTACAGTAGTAATTTCAGTCGGTAACATTCGCTTGACTTTGCGCACTAACCCACTACAAAAAATATTGGCATAGTAGGGATGGGATGATTTTTTTATCAGCGATATCAACATCAAATTAGTCCATTTTTCAAGTGGACTAATTTGATCAGATGCTGCACTGTACTTCTTTAGTTTTGCATTTATTTGTTTCTCAACTGTAGCCGCAATGGCTTTTCCATCCTCATTGCGAGTAGGATTAGTCAGGTCAATAGATTTTGGTTGCTTAAATTGCTTGAAAAGCTTACCAGGTTTATTCCAAATTCGTTTAATAGTGTCTACACCTAACCAAGTTAAAACGGACGCTACACGTGGTGCTAGGGGTAATAGTTCAACAGAATTGGGGCCACTTGTATCAAACAGGGCTAATAAATCTACGGATTCTCCTTGCTGCTTAAACTGTTGAGCCATTTCCCAGGCAATGGTGCCCCCAGTGGATAAACCGGCAAGATAGTAAGGCCCTTGGGGCTGAATCTTTCGAATTTGGGAGATATAAAATTCTGCCATTTCATAAATGCTGTTAGATGGCTGAATTTTGCCGTCTAAGCCACGAGGCTGTAAACCATAAACTGGCTGATCCTCGCCTAATGCCATGGCTAAATCTCGATATATTAGGAGATTGCCACCGCCCCCATGGAGATAAAATAGGGGCGGTTTGGTGCCCGTGGGTTTAATGGCGACCAAGGATTCCCAAGGGGCTAACCAATCTTTCTGGCGGATAATCTGGGCAATCTCTCTAATCGTAGAAGCCTGAAAAAGGGTCGCTAAAGGTAACTTTTTACCAAAGGTCTTCTCAATATCAGCAAATAGTTGGACGGCTAAAAGAGAATGACCACCCAAGTCAAAAAAGTCATCGGTGATCTGCACGACAGGAACGTTTAGTATCTGTTGCCAAATCTGGACTAGCTGAAGTTCTAACTCATCAATGGGAGCCTCTGATTCATCAACAGAGTCTAAGCGATTACCGTAGTCGGGAGTGGGTAATGCTTGACGATCTACTTTGCCATTGGGAGTAAGCGGTAGTGCCTCCAGCAAAACAAAGGCTGAGGGTACCATCGCTTCAGGGAGTTGCTGTCGTAGAGACTGGCGCAGATCCTTTACTTGTATAGTTTGCTCTGGCTGAGGGACCACGTAGGCGACCAGTCGCTTTGTCCCATTGTCTTCATGGACTGTGACAATAGCTTCTCGGATAGCACTCTGGTGAATTAGCGTTGCTTCGACCTCTCCAAGTTCGATACGAACACCACGAATTTTCACCTGGCGGTCAGCGCGACCCAAAATCTCGAGATCGCCCTCCAGTCGATAGCGACCTAAATCCCCTGTGTAGTAGAGAATGTCATCTAAATCATCGCGATGGGGGTTGGGGCGAAACTGCTGATATCGCTTTTCAGGCGCATTGATATAGCCCAGGGTACGGAAGGGGGTCCGCAGCACGATTTCTCCCACTTCTCCAAGACCACAGAGTTGACCGCTACGGGAGAAAATCAAGGCCTGGGTTTCAGGGATAGACATACCAACGGGTTGAATACCCTCTGTGGGCTCAGCCGGAATTGGGTAGTAGCATTTGGCCAGGGTGGTTTCAGTGGGACCATACAGGTTAACTAGTTCACCAGCTGCAGAGAATGCCTCGCGCCATTGATTGATTAGCTGGCTCGATAAGGGTTCACCTGCAAAAAAAACCCATTGCAGGTGCGGTAGCTGGAGTCCCTCAGGACGATTCATTAACCAGGTTTTAGCGAGTGTAGGGACCGTATGTAGAACGGTTATTTTCTGCTGATGTAGCCAGGGTAGTACCTGATTCGCAGACAGGTCAGCTTCGGGAACAGGCAAACACAGTGTTGCCCCGCTGGTGAGGGGTAAAAAGATATCGCGCAGCACTACATCAAAAGACAGTGCGGTGAGTTGAGCACTCCGATCTGTTGGGCCAACTTTAAAGGTTTGGCGCTGCCAGCAGAGGAAATGGGCTAACCCTTTATGGCACCCAAGAACACCCTTGGGCTTGCCTGTTGTTCCAGATGTAAAGAAAATATAGGCTGGATCATTTGGTTGAATGGCAGGCAACTTCTGCTGATCTATAACAACTTTTTGTTTTTTGGCACTGATAATTTCTGCAGTATTTGGATTAATCTGCTCAGTCGAAATAGCCTGAGTCCAAATATCCGTTTCAGCACTCACCCATAGCAGGCAGGAGGCCTTGGATTCCTCCAGCATTACTTGACGTCGTTGGGCAGGCAGCTGAGGATCAATCAGGACAAGTACACCTCCAGCTTTGAGAACACCCAATATGCTGGCAATAAGGCCGAAGCTGCGTAGTCCGGATACTGCGATCGCATCCCCCGGTGTGATGTCTTTACTCAGTAGATAATGTGTAATATCCGTAGCTTTCTCAACCAGCTCCCTGTAGGTCCAACTATCAGTCCCTTGAAGAATCGCACTTTGTTCAGGAGATTGTTCTCTCCAAAGATTTACCAGATCAGGAACTAACTCATATTCACTGACCAGCATTGTTTCAGTAGGATCTGGTAAATAAGCCTTTGCTGCCTCACTCACTAGTGAATAGTGATCAACCGAAAGCGTAGAATTTTGGACAACCTGTTCTAATAAGCCTTGGAATTGCTGAACAATGTCCTCCATTCGCGATGATTGAAACAAAGCCTTTTGGTAAACTAGGTTCAGGTGGAGCCGGTTTTTAGACTCCTTGACGTATAACGTCATCATAAATTTAGAACCGCCGTGACCAGACTTTATTCGACTGACATTGATGTCTGATATTGGCTTTTGAGTTTTAGGAATATTAACAAAATTGAGCATCACTTCAAAAATTGGATGCCGTGCCAAAGAACGCTCTGGATTTAGCTCTGCCACTAACTTTTCGAAGGGTACATCTTGATGGGCATAGGCATTAAGCGTTGTTTCCCGCACCTGTTCCAAAAGCTGCTCAAATGTAGGACTGTTACTTAAATCGGCACGTAATGCTAGTGAGTTTAGGAACAAACCAATGAGCTTTTCTGTTGCCCCTTGAGGTCGGCCAGCAATCGGCGTGCCCACAATAATGTCCTCTTGGCCAGTATGTCGATACAGCAGAACATTAAAAGCGGCTAACAGCGTCATAAACAACGTTGCATTAAACCGTTGACTTAGGGACTTTAGTTGAGATGTCAGATCGGCTGATACTGTTAGCTTACAACTAGCGCTTTGGAAGTTTTGCTGACTGGGACGGGGATAATCAGTCGGCAACTGTAGTAAGGGGAGCGGACCACTCAGTTTCTGCAGCCAATAGTCAAGCTGTTGTTTAAAGTTTTCTGTTGTAGATTGCTGATTTTGCCAGTTAGAAAAATCGGCATATTGAATCTTGGGCAACGGGAAGGAAGAAGACTGCCCCTTGCAAACGTTGGTATAAATGCTAAAAAGCTCATTATAAAAGAGACCGACGGACCAGCCATCAAAAATAATATGGTGTATATTAATAATGAGAATATGCTCTGTTGTCGCTAGCTTTAACAAGCGTTGGCGCAAAAGGGGTTTTTGGCTATTGAGATCGAAGGGTTGCTTAACCTCGTTAGAAATCAGCTTTTTAGCTTCATGTTCCCGTTCTACTTCGGGTAACGTTTGCAAATCATCAACCGGTAATTTTATAGGTTCAGCAGATAGAATAATTTGTTCAGCTTGACCTTCTCTTTCTCGAAACGTGGTCCGCAAAACCTCGTGACGATTAATGACTTCACTCAAACTGTTTTCTAGAGCTGTAATATTCAGCTCTCCCTTAATCCGAAAAACCTGCGGCATGCTGTAGGCTGTCGTATCGGGATCTAATTTGTGGAGTAACCAAAGGCGTTTTTGGGCAAAGGAAAGGGGTAGCTTATTTGTCCGTTCTACAGGCTGAATTTGATTGTTATCGCCTTCAAGTTGACCAAGAAAGTCGATAATTTCTGTTTTGTGCGATCGCAATCTATGCAAAATTTCATCGGTAATTACACCTTGCGGGGCTGCATAGCGCAGGCGTTTATTTTCAATCCATAGCTTAATTTGAGATGCTTGCAATTCAGATATCAAATCAACAACAGATTTCATAGTTCACCTTCCTCCATAGTTTGAATTGATAAAGAATTAGAAGCAGCTTGCATTTCTAGCAAAGTTGTAATCCGATTGCTTAGTTCAGCAATTGTTGGAGCTTCAAATAAATTTCTAAGCAAAAGATTAAGTTTAAACTTTTCATTAATACGCGACATTATTTGAGTGGCCAGTAATGAATGTCCGCCTAATTCAAAGAAGTTATCGTAAATGCCCACTTGTTCAAGCTTAAGAAAATCACACCAAGTTTGAGCCAGTTGTATTTCAACCGGTGTTTGAGGAGCCACTATTCTATGCTCTGAGCAATGCCAGTTTTGATCGACAGTAGGTAATGCCTGTCGATCTATCTTTCCATTGGGGGTTAGGGGAAATGTATCTAAAAATACGAACGACGATGGCACCATATAGTTCGGCAATTTTGTAGCTAGGAAACGGTGCAACCTGTTCGAATTTAAGCTGTCTTGACTAGCTGTAATATAAGCTACTAAACGCTTTTCATTTGGCTGAGGTTCATCGGTAATGACAATAGCTCCTTGGACTTGAGGATGTTGATTAAGAGCTGTTTCAATCTCACCTAGCTCTACCCGGAACCCCCGGATTTTCACCATAAAATCTTTACGTCCAAGATGTTCAAGACAGCCCCCTGACTGCCATCGTCCCAAATCGCCTGTTAGATAAATTTGACCCCGAGGATCATTAGGATCAGGTAAAAACTTTTGTTTAGTAAGCTCAGGTTTTTGCCAGTAGCCAGAGGAAAGATAACGACTTTTTATGGCAATTTCACCAGTGTTATGTCCAATTACAGGCTGGCTATTCTCATCTAATAACAGAATTTTTGTATCAGCAACGGGATAGCCAGCAGGAATTACTGGAGTTGAAAGTAATGTCTCACGAGTAACCAAAAAGCGAGTGCACATTCCTGTCTCGCTAGCACCAAAGCGCTGTACTAACGTACAGTTTCCTGGCAGGTGTTGCCAACAACGCTCTACTTCACGTCGATATAACTTACCTGAGGGGGTCACTTGGCGCAATTTAGGAAATTGTTCCTGCTGTTCAAGCCCATGAAGCCACTGCTGAAATAGGGCTACAGGTAGATGAAACATAGTAATTTCTTCTCGTTGTAGCCAAGGGGTTAAATTTGCTATCCCTAATTCTCTAAAGTCATATAGACAAAGGGTTGCTCCATTTAGAAGAGCATTAAAAATATCGGCAACGGATGCTGCAAACCCTGCAGAATAGAGGAGAGCAATTTTATCATCACTGCAGATACGATAATCATTGGTCTCTAACCAAATACGATGTAAAATGTCCTGATGAGTGCGTTGGACTCCTTTGGGTTGTCCTGTAGATCCAGAAGTATAAAAAATAGCAGCTACTGTCTCTGAAGGAATTGATAAGCTTAGATTTATATTAGGGAGATTAATATCTAATTGTTCTAAGTTAACAACATTGCAGTTTCCGTTTTTAAGAGTTGCCGCGAATTTCCGATGTTGATTACTAGTGATGATAATGGGCTCTCCAAAATCAGCTAAGATCGTGTCAAATCTTGCTTTTGGTAAACTAGGCTCTAGAACAACATAGGCTTTGCCAGCTTTTAATACTCCTAAAATTGCGGTTAGAATTGGAGTATCGTGATCTAGCATCAGGACAACAGGATCAGAATTTTGTTTCTGCTGAGCACTCAAGACGTGGGCAAGACGGTTAGCGCTCTCATTAAGATGAGTGTAAGTGACCTTCCTACCCTGACTAGAGATGGCTATTCGTTCAGGGAATTGATAAACGATGCGCTCAAAGCGATCGCAAATCGATTGGTCAATTTCTGACCGGTGAAACCCAATAAACGTGTTTAGATATTCTCTTGTATCCATATTTTTATTTTTCTACTAGCAATTAGAATATCCTTAAAATTTAGTCTCATCTCTATTGGTTATAACAACTTACCAGTGTCATAATTCACCTTCCTCCATAGCTTGATTTGATAAAGAATTAGATGCTGATTGCATGTCTAGTAAAGTTGTAATCCGATTACCTAACTCAGCAATGGTTGGAGCCTCAAATATATTTCTAAGCAAGAGGTTAAGCTCAAAGTTCTCATTGATGCGAGACACCATTTGAGTAGCCAGTAATGAATGCCCACCGAGTTCAAAGAAGTTGTCGTAAATACCAATCTTCTCTTGCTTTAGTAGCTCTTCCCAAATGTTACTTAGCGTTTCTTCCACTGGGTTACGAGGAGCAACAAAATCGTTTTCCAAATTTCCCTGATTCAAATCTGGTTTAGGTAGCGCTCGTCGGTCCACCTTGCCACTTGGGGTCAAAGGCAGACTATCTAAACTGATGAACACTGACGGAACCATATACTCGGGAAGAGTTTTTTTCAGACAAGCTCGCAAGTCACTGACTGTTGGAGTATTATCCTTGCTTACTACATAGGCTACTAACTGCTGACTGCCTAAGGTATCTGGGCAAGCTATTACAACTGCCTCTTCCAAACCTGGATGCCGAACTAAAACGGTTTCTACAGCACCCAGTTCAATACGAAACCCGCGAATCTTGACCTGATCATCGAGGCGACCTAAATATTCCAGGTTGCCATCCGGTAAATATCGGACTAAATCTCCCGTTTTATACAGTCGGGTCTGGGAATCATGCCTAAATGGATTCGCAATGAACCGCTCAGTGGTCAACTCTGGACGATTGAGATAACCGCGCGCTAGACAGGCCCCACCAATGTAAAGTTCTCCAGGTACTCCAATGGGCACAGGCTGTAATTGCTGATCTAAAACATAGGTTTGGATATTCGTAATAGCTTTACCAATAGGCACCTCTTGCCGAATCGTTACGTTAGCTCCAATTGGGTAGGCTGTGGCTACCACAGTACCTTCTGTTGGCCCATAAGTATTAATTAGTCTAGGATAATCACCAATCTGAGTCTGCCAGGTTTTGACAGATTCGGGAGAGACTCGTTCGCCACCAATGATGATCAATCGCAGAGGCTCTGGCAAGGTTACCCGATCAGCTACTAGTTCAGTAACAACTTGTTGCCAATAAGCTGTAGGTAAATCTAGAACAGTTAACTCCCAGTCTTGGCAGGTTTTCAAAAATTGCTCGATTGAGCCGAGCATCTCATCAGTACGCAGTACTAAAGTTGCCCCTGTGGTTAGACATGGATAGATTTCCTCAGCTGCCGCATCAAAACTGATGGAGGCAAATTGGAGAATACGATCTCCCATAGCTGTTTCATAGTCAGCCACTGCAGCTTGGGTAAAATTGACAATAGAATCATGTTGCACCATCACACCTTTAGGAGTTCCCGTAGACCCTGAGGTGTAGATCACATAAGCTAGATGTGCAGGTGTTGTTTCACTGATTAGATTTTGGGCATTTTCCTGAGCAATTACTTTCCAGTCACGATCGAGGCATATGGTCGGAACAGAGATCTCAGGGAAAGAACTGAGCCACTGTTCTTGGGTCAACAGCACAGAGGTTTGAGCATCCGATAGCATAAAAGCCAAGCGATCTTTAGGGTAGTGCGGATCTAGTGGTACATAGGCCCCGCCTGCTTTAAGAATCCCCAGCATACCTACCAACATTTCTATGGAACGTCCCACACAGAGGCCAACTAAACTATCGGGGCCAATATCTAGAGTCTGGAGATATCTGGCCAGTTGATTGGCTCGAGTATTTAACTCACTATAGGCAATGCATTGCTCTCCATGTACTACAGCGATAGCATCAGGTGTTCGTTCAGCCTGAAGTTCAAACAGTTGATGGATGCACTTTGCTGGAACAGATACCCTTGGGATTGGATTCCATTCTGTCAATAATTGATATTGCTCTGTCTGATTGAGCAAAGGTAAATCCGCGATTAGTTGATCAGGATTAGTAACAACTGCTTCCAGTAACGTTTGAAAATGACCTGCCATGCGGCTAATCGTATCTTGCTCAAAGAGTTCAGTTTTATACAGCAGCCTACCTGCCAAGCCATCATTGGTTTCGTGCATAATCAAGGTCAAATCAAACATGACATTGCGCTGGTCACGCTTGAGCTTCAATGGCGTTACGGTCAGTTCCGGCAGATCCCATTTTCCAGAGGGTAGATTCTGGAAAACAAACATTACCTGAAACCAGGGAGAATAACTTAGGGAGCGTTCTGGTTTGAGTAAGGATACAAGTTCTTCAAAGGGAATATCTTGATGGGCATAAGCACCGAGGGCTACTTGTCGAACTCGATTCAATACCTCGTGGAAGTCTGGGTTACCCTGTAGCTGTGTGCGTAACACCAACATATTGAGGAAAAAACCAATTAATGATTCAGTTTCACGGTGATTGCGATTAGCTACCGGAGAACCTACAACAATATCATCTTGTCCACTATAGCGAGACAATAAGACTTGAAAAGCTGCCAGCAGAGTCATAAATAACGTTGTTCCTGACTCCTGGCTAAGGTGTTTTAACTTTTTAGTCAAAGCTTGGCCCAAATTAAAGTGGATCCCTCCCCCCTTAAAGGATTGTATTGCCGGGCGAGGGTAATCTGTAGGTAACTCTAATAAGGCAGGTGCTCCTGCCAATTGTTGTTGCCAGTAGTTAAGTTGAACCTCAAGAATTTTTCCTTTCAGCCACTGACGCTGCCAGACGGCAAAGTCTGCATACTGAATAGGTAGTTCAGAAAGTGGAGATGGTTCATCACGGACAAAGGCCTGATACAAGATAGATAGCTCATGCCGTAAAGTCCCTAAGGACCAACCATCATAGGTAATGTGATGTAACCTTAAGAATAGGACGTGAGAGGTTGGCCCCAGGCATATCAGAATTGCTTGCATCAGTGGACCACGACTAAGATCAAAAGATTGTCGTGTTTTCTCCAACATCAGTTGCTCAAGTTGATTAGTTTGCTCTGCTGCTGATAATCCTTGCAAATCAATAATTGGCAGTGTTACGGGGATGGGGGAACTAATTACTTGCATCGGTAACCCATCCATGGCCGTAAAAGTAGTGCGTAAGATCTCGTGGCGTCTTACCAGTTCTGACAAAGCTTGTTCTAGGGCTTCTATCTGAAGCACTCCTTCTAGCTTCCATGTTGCTGTATAGTTAGGTTGACTACCTTTCAACTCACAAACAAACCACAGTCGTTGTTGAGCAAAGGAGGTTGGGAATACCCAAACGTTTTCCCCTTGATTGCGGTGATGGTTATTGGTTGGTATTGTCAATGTCCCAGGGGTTATCTGCCGAGTCTCTCGTTCAATCGGCACAATGGCTGACGGAAGTATGTCGCTATGACCATCTTGAACAAGATTAATCTGTTCAGCTAAACTCTCAATGCTAGGGGCTTCAAAAATTCTGCGTAATGGGAGTTCCAGCTGAAAGATCTGACGAATACGAGATATTATTTGAGTAGCCAACAATGAATGGCCACCGAGTTCAAAGAAGTTGTCGCGAACACCAATTTTTTCTGCTTTTAGGGTTTCTCTCCAAATCTCACTCAATGTTTCTTCTACTGGATTGCGAGGAGCAACAAAATCGTTTTCCAAATTTCTCTGATTCAAATCTGGTTTAGGCAACGCTCGTCGGTCCACCTTGCCGCTTGGGGTCAAAGGTAGACTGTCTAAACTGATGAACACTGACGGAACCATATACTCGGGAAGAGATTTCTTCGGAAAAGCTCGCAAGTCACTGACTGTTGGAGTATTATCCTTGCTTACTACATAGGCTACTAACTGCTGATTGCCTAAGGTATCTGGGCAAGCTATTACAACTGCCTCTTCCAAACCTGGATGCCGAACTAAAACGGTTTCTACAGCACCCAGTTCAATACGAAACCCGCGAATCTTGACCTGATCATCGAGGCGACCTAAATATTCCAGGTTGCCATCC
This sequence comes from Leptothoe kymatousa TAU-MAC 1615, assembly GCF_018739865.1. GTDB lineage: Bacteria > Cyanobacteriota > Cyanobacteriia > Phormidesmidales > Phormidesmidaceae > Leptothoe > Leptothoe kymatousa. The sequence goes on from NZ_JADOER010000009.1 coordinate 331,396, forward strand.
GGTAAATATCGGACTAAATCTCCCGTTTTATACAGTCGGACCTGGGAATCATGCCTAAATGGATTCGCAATGAACCGCTCAGTGGTCAACTCTGGACGATTGAGATAGCCTCGTGCTAAACAAGTTCCACCAATGTAAAGTTCTCCAGGGACCCCAATGGGAACAGGCTGCAATTGCTGATCTAAAACATAGGTTTGGACATTTGAGATCGCTTTACCAATAGGTACTTCCTGCTGAATATTGGTAGTCGTCTCAATGGGGTAGGCCGTGGCTACCACTGTACCTTCTGTTGGTCCGTAGGTATTGATCAAGCGAGGAAAGTCGCTGACGTTGCTCTGCCAGAGCTTCACTGATTCTGGGGATACCCGTTCACCACCAATAATTACTAACCGTAGGGTCTCAGGTAATGTGACGTTGCCTGCAGCCAGTTCAACCACAATCTGCTGCCAATAGGCTGTGGGTAAATCTAGGACAGTCAACTGCCAGTCTCGGCACGTCTGCAAAAATTGGTCAACGGAACTGAGCATATCTTCAGTACGTAAGACTAACGTCCCTCCCGCCGCTAAACAAGGATAAATCTCTTCTGCAGCGGCATCAAAGCTAATGGATGCAAATTGGAGGATGCGATCTGTTGTCGTTGTTCCATAATCAGTCAGGGCTGCTTGGGTAAAGTTAACGATGGAATTGTGTTGCACCATCACGCCTTTAGGCATGCCGGTAGATCCTGAGGTATAGATGACATAGGCCAGGTTTTCAAGGGTTGTCGCAATCTTTGGAGGTTGGGCACTTTCCTGTGCGATCTCATCCCAATCTTGGTCAAAATACACCGTTTGAACGGTCAACTCGGGTAGAGTGCTCAAACAATTTGTTTGAGTCAATAGCACAGATATCTGCGCGTCAGATAGCATAAAGGCCAGGCGTTCTTTAGGATAGTGTGGGTCCAAAGGAACATAGGCTCCACCAGCTTTAAGCACTGCCAAAAGTCCTACCACCATCTCAACCGAGCGTTCCAGACAAAGGCCCACCAATACATCTGGTCCCACTCCCATTTTCTTTAGGTAGTGAGCCAATTGATTAGCACGACAGTTCAGCTCTTGATAGGTTAACGATTGCTGTACCCCTGGGTTAATGGGATTATGGTAGATAACAGCAGTTTGCTCAGGAAACTTATCTACCTGCTGTTTAAATAGCTGATGTAGTAATTTAGGCTGCAGATTACTAACTTGATAACGGCTTGACCAGTGATTTAAAAGCTGCTCTTTTTCCTGAACTGTGATAATTGGTAGTTCCAGAATATGCTGGTTAGGGTTCTCCACAATGGCGGCAAGCAACACTTGGAAATGATCTACCATTCGTTGAATGGTAGCTGCATCAAACAGGTCGGTATTGTATGACACCACTCCCCTAAGGCCCGAATCTATCTCATAAACACCAAATGTCAAATCAAACTTGGCTGTCTGAGCTTCAAGTTGAACAGTGGAAACCGATAAACCTTTTAAATCAAGTGTTTCGTGAGGAACATTTTGCAGGGCGAAAAACACTTGAAACCAGAGAGAATGACTCTGGTCACGTTCTGGTTTTAATTCTGATACCAGGTGTTCAAAGGGAATATCCTTGTGGGCATAGGCCCCAAGGGCAGTTTTTCTAACCCGTTCCAATAGCTCTATAAAGGAGGGATTACCTTGGAGTCGAGATCTCATCACCAGGGTATTAGCAAAAAAACCAATCAGTGACTCGGTTTCCTGAAGATTACGATTGGCAATAGGAGACCCTACCATAATCTCCTCTTGGCCACTATAACGAGACAATAAAACTGAGAGTGCTGCCAACAGAGTCATGTACAATGTAGCTCCAGCACTCTGACTCAAGGCCCTCAGCGCACGGGTAATAGTTTGATCGACATAAAAGCGTTGTCTGGATCCTGTGTAGGTTTGTACAGCAGGACGAGGTCGATCCGTAGGCAAATTCAACAGAGCAGGAGCTCCACTCAGCGCCTGTTGCCAATATTTCACCTGAGTTTCCAGTACATCTCCGGTCAACCATTTCTGCTGCCAACAGGCAAAGTCAAGATATTGAATTGGCAATGGTGATAACGGCGAAGGCTTACCTTCAACAAAGGCACTGTAAAGGACACTCAGCTCATGTTTGAGAATGCCTTTAGACCAGGCATCAGAAGCAATGTGATGTAATACCAAAAGTAAAATATACTCATTTTCAGCCAGTTTGAGTAAGCTCCCTCGTAAAAGAGGATCACTAGTTAAATCAAATGGTTGATGAGCCTGCTCATTTAAAAAATACTGAACCTTATTCTCCCGTTCAGTATTAGGCCAATCTGTCGCATCGACAATTGGCAATTCCAGCGATGTTACCTCCTTAACAATCTGAACAGGATTCCCATTAACTATAGGGAAAACTGTACGCAGAGAGTCATGCCGCTTAATAATTGCATTAAGGGTTTGTTTAAGAGAGTTGATATTTAGATCACCCACCAATCTTAGAGCAGTTGGTATGTGATAGGCATTAGCATCAGGCTCTAGCTGCTCTACAAACCATAGCCGCTGTTGAGAAAAAGACAGCGGTGCAGAATCTCGATCAGATACGTGGGAAATTACACCTGTGGTCGTAACTTGCTTTGCTTGCTGACTTGCTTGCTGCCGTAATTTCTTTTCCAGCAGCATTCGTTTCTGAGGAGAAAGCCTAGCAAGACGAGCAGCTAGGGTATCTATAGATTTAGATTGGGGAGATTCCTCATGAGTCATAATTGTTTCCTAAATTAGTTTCTATAGCAGGCAAAAAAGAGTAAGGTTATAAATAAGAAGTTAATCAGCCAAATATTGAGTCACCATGTCGTCTGACAGTTCATCCAGTTCATCCAATAGAGCAGACATCTGGTCATAGTCTTCATGGTCTATTTCACCCTGTTCATTGCTTCCCATTGCCAGAGTGATTTGAATTGTGAGTTCAGCAATAGTAGGAGCTTCAAAAATAACTGCTACGGACATCTCAATTTGATATTCGTTGCGAACGCGTGCAATTATCCGCGTTGCTAGTAGTGAGTGTCCTCCTAGCTCAAAGAAATTATCATGAATACCTACTTTCTTTAGTTTCAGTAGTTCACTCCAAATTTGGACAAGTCTTTCTTCCACAGGAGTACTTGGAGCGACATATTCATTGTCTAGGTGACGCTGGTTGAAAGCAGGAACTGGTAACGCCCGTCGATCTAACTTGCCATTGGGGGTGAGGGGTAAGGCCTCTAGTAACATAAAAGTTGATGGCACCATTGCTTCAGGTAGATGCCGTCGTAAAGATTGACGCAGCTCTTTTACCTGGATAAATTGCTGTTCTGATTGAGGCACAACGTAGGCAATTAAATGCTTTGTGTCATTTTCCTCATGGACTGTAACGATGGCCTCCTGAATAGTTTCCTGGTTAAGGAGTTTGGCCTCAATCTCCCCAAGTTCAATACGTACACCTCGAATTTTTACCTGGCGGTCAGCACGGCCCAAAATCTCAATGGAGCCATCTAAGCGATAGCGTCCTAAATCACCTGTATAGTAGAGGATATCATCAGCATCGTCGCGATGAGGGTTAGGTCGAAACTTTTGTTTTTGTTTATCAGGGGCATTGATATACCCCAGGGTACGAAAGGGAGTTCGCAGCACAATTTCCCCTATTTCACCCAAACCACACAGCTGATCACTACGGGAGAAAATCAATGCCTGGGTTTCAGGAAGGGGGATACCACCTGGCTGAATTCCCTTAATGGGCTCAGGTGGTATCGGGTAATAACATTTAATCATGGTCGTCTCAGTGGGACCATACAGGTTCACAAGTTGCCCCACTGCAGAAAATGCCTCCTGCCATCGCTTAACTAGCTGACTAGACAGCGGTTCACCAGCCAAAAAGACCCAGCGCAGCTGAGGTAGCTGAAGTCCTTCCGACCGATTTATTAACCAGGTTTTGGCCAGAGTGGGTACTGTGTGCAAAACGGTAATCTGTTGATGTAGCAACCAAGATAGTACTTGTTCAGCGGATAAGTCAGCATCTGGTGCAGGCAAACACAAGGTTGCACCACTGGTGAGGGGTAAAAAGATATCGCGCAACACCGCATCAAAGGACAGAGCAATGAGTTGAGCGACCCGATCGGTTGGCCCAATCTCAAAATTTTTTCTCTGCCAGCTAAGGAAGTGGGCTAACCCTTTATGACAGCCTAAAACCCCTTTGGGCACACCTGTCGTCCCAGAGGTAAAGAAAATATAAGCTGGATCATCAGGTTGAATTATAGGTAATGGCTGCTGAAAATTAATATGTATTTCACTTGCACTCGAGACCTCTGCTGTCTCAGGACTAATAACGTCAGTAACCAGGGTCTCAGGCCAGATGTTGAGTGCAGAACTTACCCATAGTAGCCGTGTAACGTTTGCTGTTTGTAGCATAGCCTGACGACGTTGATCAGGTAGTAAGGGATCAATCAGCAACAGCACACCCCCTGCGCTGAGTACACCCAGGACACTGGCAATAAGACCGAAACTGCGAATACCAGAGATGGCAATTACATCCCCCGATTTCACTCCTTGACTCAACAAATATCTTGCAATACCATCTGCTTTCTCAACTAACTCACCATAGGTCCAATTGTGAGTTCCTTGACAAATCGCAAACCTTTCTGGTGATTGTTCTCGCCACCCAAAAACCACAGAAGGTACAGGCTCATAAATGCTTTCTGCCAGGAATGCCGTTGGATCTGGCAAAGAAAAGGTTGCTTTTTGACTTACCAATGAATAGGCATGAATGGAACGACAGGGATCAATAACAATCTGCTCTAGTAGCTGCTGGAATTGATCTAACAAGTCCTCCATACGCTTGGCTGTAAACAGAGCTTTCTGGTACACCAATTTCAGGTGAAGCTGATTATCTTGCTCATTAACATACAGTGTCATCGTGAACTTAGAATCACTATGACCTGTTGCCATCGGATGTATTCTAACCCCTGCCATTTTTTTGGTAGTTTCCGGCAAATTGGCAAAGTTAAGCATTACCTCAAAGATGGGGTGTCGTGCCAAATGTCGCTCTATATTTAAATCTGCTACCAGTCTCTCAAAGGGGACATCCTGATGAGCATAGGCATCTAAGGTGGTTTTCTTCACCTGCGACAGTAATTGCTCAAAGGTCGGCTCGTCGCTTAGATCTATACGTAATGCCAGAGAGTTGAGAAATAGACCAATCAGGTTTTCCGTTTCAACACAAGGACGACCGGCAATAGGTGTGCCGACAATAATGTCATCCTGACCAGTCTGACGATATAGCAGCACATTGAGCACAGCCAATAGCATCATAAACAGGGTGACACCTTTGAGCTGACTCAGAGATTTAAGCTTATTTGTTAGAGCCCTAGGTAATAGCAATAAGCAGGTCTCACCTTGAGTGGATGGCTGGGTCGAGCGCGGTTTATCTGTGGGTAATGCTAGAACCGGTAGCTCACCACTGAGCTTAGATTTCCAGTAGGTAAGCTGTGCCTGTAATTCTGACTCATGTAACTGCTGACGCTGACAATGAGCATAATCAACATACTGGATAGGGAGTTTCGGTAATGGGTTAGTTTGTCCGGTAGAAAATGCGCTATAGAGAGTAGCAATTTCCTGTTTAAGAACATCTGCAGACCAGCCATCAAAAACAATATGATGGAGTGTGATGAGTAAATGATGCTCCCTTTCGCCTAGCCTTAGTAACTGAGATCGGATAAGAGGATCTTTATCTAAATCAAATAGTTTCTGCGCTTCCTCGCAAACAATATTTTGTACCTGCTCGCTTTGTTCATCACCGGATAGCTGGCTGAGATCAATTACGGGGAGTGATATTAAAAGTACAGGTTGAATCTTTAAAGCAGGCTGACCATTGATGGTGAGGAAATGAGACCGCAGCACTTCATGACGACGCACAATCTCATTCAAGCTCTGGGTTAATGCCTCAACATTAAGCACTCCCGTTAACTGGAAGTAGGTGGGACGATTGTAGGCAGGATTCCCTGGTTCTAGCTGATCAATAAACCACAGCCGTTGCTGCGCAAACGATAGCGGTAATGGACCTGAGCGATCAATTTTTTCTATCTGTGGTTTAGGCTGAACAGCCTTTTCTTGTAATCGCCGCTCTAAAATGGCCCGTTTGGCAGGAGATAGACTAGCAATTTGTTGCTCAATATTGTTATTCATCATGTCAGCCCCGGTTGTTCCTTTAATGCACTAGATAGCGATCACTATCTCGATTTGCCAGATTGCGATGCAGATGAACTGTACATTCCGGCACTCCAATTTGGTTCTTTTCCAAAAAGCCATTGCGTTCTCGCAGCCGCCGCATTTCTGCTTCTAGTGCTTCCTGGGCTGCAAATAAACAAGGGGTACTATAGTTAACCAACGAAACACCCGCGTTTTTTAGATCCTCCAAACTACATGTGGGCGATTTACCCCCAGCAATTTGGTTAAAAACCAACGGTTTATTAACGTTCGTTTTAAGGGTTCTGAGCACCTTTAAGTCCGTAATTCCATCAGCTAAAATAGCGTCTGCACCTGCACTAGCGTAAGATTGGGCTCGATCCAGAATATCAGCCGGATCTGACGCATCTGTTCGGGCTACGACAAATAGGTCTTTACGAGTCGCTAAAACTTTATGGAGTTTTTCTAAATAGGCTTCCTTTTCCATCAGCAATTTGCCATCCACATGGCCACATCGCCGGGGACGCTTTTGATCCTCAAGAATCACGCCAGATGCACCAACAGATTCCAACAGTGATACCACGTGGCAGGCAACTTCAGTATCCACATAGCCATCGTCAATATCTACCAAAATTAAATGGTGAGGCAAAATCTTTCTTACCCGTTGCACAAAGGCAACAATATCAGACCAGGCAATAAAACCAATGTCTGGTAGCCCATAGTAGCTGGCAGCAAAACCAAAACCACTAATAAAAACACCATCATAATATTTGGCAGCAATGGATGCAGAAAAGACATCATATACACCAATAAAGGGGATAATATCTCGACCATTTAATGCTGTTTTAATGCATGTTCTTTGAACAGTAGTCATGGCTATTTGATAGGAAAAGTTTATAAGGGTGTAAATAGTAGAATTCATTAAACCTGATGCTAAATTCTTGACTTGATTAATTGCTTATCATTGTTGGCATAGGTATTTAAATAAGGGAGTATCGAAACTTCAACAGATTGTCAAACGGCAGAGCGCCTTTGGTAATTAGCAATGCAAGAGCATTGCTGTTCATGGAATATCGTAAAAATATTTCAATAATATCGATCTAAATTTTTAGCCAATCTCATTAGAGGATCAATAAAATTAATCTTAGATATCTTCGGTGCATTATCGCTTACAAACTTTTTAGTAATTAGGTGGTATTCTGTGCATCCGGAGATCAATGCATTGACATTATATTTGTCAGTCATTTGAACAAGCTCAGCCAGCAATGATTTCTCCACCTTATTTTTCTTTATTTGATATATCCAAGCATGAATTTTCTCCTGGTCATCATCATTAGGAACCACAATAAAGGGGCTTGCCTTTGTCCATAGCTCATGATTCTGAAAAACTCTGGATTGACGACTCCCGTGAGTACATAGCAATAAACATTTCTCCTGCCTTTCAATCACTTCATTCATGATTAAATCAATGAGCGATATCACATATTGCTTAAGTTCCTCTGGAAGCCTAGGTAATAAAGAATGAATTGTTGTGCAACATAGAATGATTTTCTGAGACCCTAAGTCGATAAGATGCTGAATTGTTTCAACCAATCGTTCCATTAACTTAGCGGTTGAATGATTTAATATAGCTTCAGAGCGATCTGGAAAACTAGGATCTGAATATAGAAAACATTTTGGTAGGGTTTGTTCCACCATCGATAGATTATATTCGTACAGTGTTTTGACAAATTCTGCCGATGCTAATGGCCCCAAACCTCCAACAATTCCTAACATATAAGTTATCCTCTTTTGAGTGCTGCTTTGAACCATGTTCTCTGAACAGTCGTCATGGCTGTTTTATAGAACAAAATTTATTTATTAAAGTAGGAATAGTAGAAACTGCTAAACCTGATACTAAGTTCTTTACTTGACCAATTGCTGAATATCGTCGTCAGAAAGAGACTCTAACTCAGCCAACAGTTTGATCATCTCGTCTGAATCCACTGTTTTGGCCTGCAGTTGGGTAATTGCGATGGCTATGTTAGCAATGGTAGGCTGCTGGAAAAAGATCAAAAATGATAGCTCAACCTGAAGCTCTGCCCTGACTCGATTAATAATTTGAGCGGCTAAAATCGAATCTCCACCCAATTGGAAAAAGTTGTCGGATACCCCAATGGGGCTAATCCCTAACACCTCGGCCCAGATATCAACTAAAGTTTCCTCAATTGGGGTTTGTGGTGCAGCATAGGCCGGTCTATCTTCTGTGGGATCCGAGGCCGTTAAACCCAGCTTTTCGGCTAAACCAATGCGCTGTCGTTTCCCTGTCGGCCCTTTCGGAATTTCATCCAGAAATAACACCACACGGGGGACTTTGAAATCAGCTAATCTTTCAGCTGCAAACTCTTTAAGCGTTTGCTCACTAACGGATGCGCCTGCTTTAAGAACTACGGCTACGGCTACATCTTCCCCTAGCAGAGTGTGAGGAGCGGCAAACGTAACGACCTGTTCAATGGCTGGGTGGTCTAGCAGCACTTCATCGACCTCACGGGGAGAAATCTTTTCGCCAGCGCGATTGATGATTTCTTTGATCCGCCCCTTGAGAAATAGATAGCCGTCAGTATCTAAATAGCCCAGGTCACCGGTACGAAACCAGCCATTTGTAAACGCTGTCGCGTTTGCGTTGAGATTATTTTCATAGCCATGGGTAACGTTATCTCCCTGGATAACAACTTCACCCACCTCACCTGTGGGCAATAGATTACCCTGCTCATCCATAATTTGCACATCCGGACCAGAGGCAACTCCCACAGAACCAGGCTTGCGCTGATTCGGCGGTAGCGGATTGCTGGCCATCTGGTGGGAGGCCTCAGTCATGCCATAGGATTCAATGACGGGTGCATTAAAAACTTGCTCCAGCTCAGCCATAATCTGAGGTGGTAGCGGAGCCGAGGAAGAACGCACTAAACGTAATGGTTTGATCGGTGTGGTGTGGGTGGCGGCGCGACCTAGAATTTGCTGGTGCATCGTTGGCACTGCCGAATACCAGGTAGGCTGATGGTTTCCTAGCCATCCCAAGAATTTAGGGGCATAAAATCCGGGTGTGCACACTACGCTGGCTCCAGCTGCCATAGAAGAAAGCAGGGCTCCAATCAGGCCATGAATATGGAACAAAGGCATCACATTCAGACAGCGATCAGTCTCAGTTAGAGCCAAAGCGGTCTTAACGTTTTGAGCAGAGATACATAGATTGCAGTGACTCAGGGGCACCATTTTAGGACGTGACGTAGTACCTGAAGTGTGGAGAATTAGAGCCGTATCGTCAGGTTCAGCGAAATCTGGCGTTTCAGGAACTGTACTGGTTGGAATTGATAATTCAAATATGCCCGCTGCTGCATCTAAGCGAGGCAATAATTCAATAACAGGAATTCCTAACTGTTGAGCCACATCCTTAGCGGGAGCAGCTACGCCCGGTTGCACAATCAATGCTTTGGCGGCCAAGTCTTTGAGGTAAAACTCATACTCGGGGGCACGATAATTTGGATTGAGGGGGGCATAGGTGGCACCGGATGAGATCGCAAGAAACGCTACAGCAGCCTCCGGTCCGTTAGGTAAAGCTACGGCTACCCGGTCATTACGATTGATCCCAAAACCTCGTAATTGGCCAACTACAGTAATAACCTGCTCATACAGTCCTTTAAATAACAAATTAGAGCGATTAGGAGAAATACACTGCTCATCCAGCGCTTGTATTATCGCAACAACATTACGCTCCATCGCCTTAGACTTCAGGACAGACGATAGCGTCAGCGTTTTCGCAGATTTCATTATAGATTTACTATACGGTGCTAGAGAATATAGTCAAGTAACTCTTGGTAATGCACTGGATTGTAATGCTATTTATTAGAGGTTTTTTTGGGTTATTTAATAGGTGTAAATGGCAGCAATTCTCAGTATGAGATTTTTTTCACGAAAACTGGACCTTGAAGGTAGGTTTTCTGAACGAGAAAATAGGGCTTTCAGTCACTGGCTGCCCTCAAAAGCAGTGGGAGGATAGGCCAATATTGTCATACTGAGAATTGCTGTGTGAATGGGGTTATCTGCTAGACATCAATACCTCTAACAAAGTACGAGGAATCTTCTAAGTTTAGAACGGGTCAGGCTGTCGTTTAAAATTTAAATATTTTCTCAGATTAACGATATATACCTAAGATATTTTCGAGAATCAGGAGAAAATAATAAACTGAATACCATTGCTGTTACTCTCGCTAATAGCCTTCAACCACTAGCTTATTTATTAAGCTTTATGTTCAGATAGTACATCAGCCAAATAAACCAAAATCTCCTAGTTTCATCTGTATATGACATGGCAAGTAACTGAGAATACAGATACCATTCATACGACGTTGAGAATACTTAACAAATCTGGACAATAAGGCCTTAGACTAAATCTCCCTTGTAGAAAACCTTTGAAAAAAAGTTAGAGAGTAGACAATGTCAATGTCGATTCTTTGAGAAAAACTTATCAAGGTATACAACCGCATTGAACGACTTGACACAAGCGTATACTCGAAAATATATCTTTTTTTGAATTACATCGGTACTATTACTGATTATGCTCGAGTATTTTCACTGAAATTTTAAGGTTTTCCACAGAAGCTTTATACTGTAGTTTAGACAAAATCTGTTGGTAATCCATGAAGTATCTGGCCCAATCCCATAAGAGAGGTGAGCTTTAGGTTAACCGCGTCATCGTTGGAGTTAGGCTGCGACGTCAGGCTCAGTTTTGGGTTTGGAACAGGTCTTTCTAACCGTAGGAAATCGTTTTCGCGGTGTCCTGAGTTTGCCGGTGGGCCACCCCGGTGACTTTCCTCGGGGTTTGGGGGATTCAGCGGGTGTTCCAATCAATGGTCACTAAAAGTGCAGCAAAGCCGTTGGCAACCCTTCCAGGAGTGTTATTGGCTAAGGGTTTCTGCCACGGTAATGGGGTATCTAAGGTGTGGTGACGTGCCAACCAAAGTTGCCAACTCATTAAGGGCATGAGATCACTCCAGGTTTCGGTTTGTTGAGCGGTGCCGAGATGGGGTAAACACCAGTGCAATCTCTGACGAATAAAGCGATATGTCCACTTTTTTGGGGGAAGGTCATTCAGAGACTATGCGTAGTTTCGGCCATCTACTTAACTTGCAGACGAAACATCTGAGACGACAACAAAACTATCTTCGCCCAGGGTAGTGGCTTGAACATCGTTTAAGATGGCCAGGGTTTCACCAGTGCTGGCAATTCCCAAAACAGTATTGTTATCGGTTTGAGTAATGGTCAAATCGGCAAAGGTTAAATCACCTTCTAGTAAGGCAATCTTATCTGCACCAACTTCAAAATCAAGAACGGTATCAGTCCCATCATTAGATCCGAAAACAAATAGGTCATCACCACTAGCTTCAGAGAAGTTATCTCCCACCAAGACATCATTGCCAGTACCGCCGATAAGGGTATCGTTACCATTATCGCCGTAGATCAGGTCATCGCCCGCATCGCCGCTGAGAATGTCGTCTCCGGATTTACCACCAATGGTGTCATTGCCATTACCACCAGAGATAACGTCATTACCACCAGCAATGTTATCTTGAGGCCCACGAAGATTTAAATCTCCCCTTAAAATATCATTGCCGTCGCCACCATCAATGATGTCGTCGCCTAGACCACCGGCAATTGTGTCATCACCGCTTTTAGCATCAATAATCTCATCTGCTTCAGTAAATGCCAGGACATCATTGTTATTAGTTCCTTCCAAAACCGGAGCCGGTTCAGGGGTAGGAGCAACAGGTTCTGGTGTAGGTGGTTCGGGCGCAGGTTCGGGTGTAGGAACTACAGGTTCGGGTGTAGGTGGTTCGGGTGCCGGTTCGGGTGTAGGAACTACAGGTTCGGGTGTAGGTGGTTCGGGTGCCGGTTCAGGGGTAGGAACTACAGGTTCGGGTGTAGGCTCAGGAGCCGGTGGTTCAGGGGTAGGAACTACAGGTTCTGGTGTAGGTGGTTCGGGCGCAGGTTCGGGAGTAGGAACTACAGGTTCGGGTGTAGGCTCAGGAGCCGGTGGTTCAGGAGTAGGAACTACAGGTTCGGGTGCTGGTGATTCGGGCGCAGGTTCGGGAGTAGGAACTACAGGTTCGGGTGTAGGCTCAGGAGCCGGTGGTTCGGGAGTAGGAGCAGGCTCAGTCTGAGGAGCTTGCCCAAAGAGATTTAGCTCCCATGAACTCCAATCCGAAGTTGAGTTAAGTCTATTGTCAAGGTTTCCAGCATCGACGACATCCGCCACCTGTAGTTTCCATTCGCCAATGGCAGATTCTCCCCAATGGCGGGTGGAAGTCAGTGTCCAATTAACATAGTTTCCGGACCCAGAGCCTTCAGGACCTGCTAGTACCGACTGAGTTCCATCAGGCGAAGTTAGGACAATACTTACTTCGCTTCCATCTGTAACGTTTATTACAACCTCGACAGATTCTAGATCGATGTCTTCCGTCACTGTAAAAGTAGATGTAAACCCTGTGGCATCTTGATCAGGCAGTACTTGATTTACTGCGATCGCGCCCGATTTAAAGGAAATTTCTTGTCCTACTGTTTCCCAGTTTGTCGCAAGCGCAACTGCAGCGCCCGCATCTACAACACCAAAGCCAAACTTATGATTAACGGAGAAACCTGCACCGTTAACTGCCCAGTCTTCATCATTTGGATCATTTTGTTGGGCGGTTTCTACTAAAATATGCTGCACATCCCGCCAGGTCAAAGCAGGATTAGCTTCTAGCATTAATGCAATCACCCCAGAAGCCAACGGAGCCGAGAAAGACGTACCGAAAACCTCATCATATCTATCTACGGCTTCTGGACGAAATGGAATAGTATCTGTCGTTAAGAGATTTTCCCCTGGCGCAGATACCAAGAGAGCCGCGCCTGGCACAGAGAAATCAGATTCTGTACCTTCATCATTAACGGCTCCAACTGCAATCGTATAGCGAGACTTAGCGTAGTTGGTATCGTTAATATCCAGGCCTTGGTCAAACGAATCGTTACCTGCAGCGAAAACAAAAATACTTCCTAATCCATTTCTGCCTTCAGCTACGCCCTGTGCCAGAAAAGATGTATCCTTTGGCTGACTGAAGTTTGAACGACGTAGTCCCCAACTATTATTATAAATATCGATATCCTGATTCTTGAACAGAAGTGCTTGTTCGATTTGTTGAGTCGTCAGCAAGCCTCCACTGAGTAGCTCTAAATTGGCCAATTCGGCATTTGGTGCAACTCCCGTAATCCCTACACCATTTCCACCTTTACCTAGGGCAACACCAGCCACGCTAGTGCCATGGGTTCCATTGCCGGGCTCATTATCATTATCGATAAAGTTAAAACTTAAGTCAGAACGATAGGCATCTGCTAAGTCCTCGTGGGTAGAGAAAACGCCATCATCAACAATTCCGATAACGATATCTTCCCCAGAGACGCTTTCCCAGGCTGGAAGCACATTAATATCAAATCCTGGTGTAATTCCTGCCTGACCAGTGTTATTGAGATACCACTGGTCCTGAAACCTTTCGTCGTTGGGAATAAATTCCATGTCGTATTAACCCTGTTTTTTTCTGATTTCTAAAGATACTCTTTATAAAAAAAGGAGGCTCAATAGGGGATTCAGGGAGTTAGCCAAGCAACGTGCCTAATAGACTACCCAGCAAGGCTTTCCCTC
>NZ_JADOER010000010.1 GCF_018739865.1 Leptothoe kymatousa TAU-MAC 1615
CAGAGTCGCCCATGGAGTGATCTGTCTCAATGGCAGATCGCTCTTGATGAGATTATTTGTCTAAACTCCAGTCACTGACTCTGTTTCCCGATTACTTTGGGCTGTTGTTTCATTGGCTTTTTCCATCATGTTGGTGAGTAACAACAGCGCCAACGGCACCAATACGACACTTACAATCGCCCAACCGTTCTGTTTCAGAGTCTCCCATTTATTTTGATCCGGCTGCTTAATGGTGATGGGGGCGGGAACATTTATGGAAATGTCATTGGTCGCGGGGGCGGGTTCCATTGATGCCCGTCTCGAACCATTATTGTCATCATTAGTGGACGGTGGGATTGCCGCTGCCAATTTAAGCTGGGGAGAGCCAGGGGTATGGGAATTGTGCGCGGTCATAGAACTTAATTGTGGAGGCTTGCTATTCCATACAACAAGTTTGTTCAGCTCCGTTCCTTATAACTATCAAAATTGATTTATTCATCAGCCCCTAGAACGCTAAGTCCCTGGGGCAATTCATGGCGAATTTATCCCTGAAATCAGCTTCAGCGCGCACTGACCCAAGCGGCCTGATATCCTAACAGGGTTACAAAACTTTACGTCACTGCTTTTCTATGGTCGCTAAGTCGCGTCTGCCGCTGCAGTTTTGGATTGTCACCCTGGTGGCGTTCATTAACTCCGTCAGTTTTACCATCATCATTCCGACGCTCTATCCCTACGCCAAGGAATTTGGCCTTAGTGACCTGGCGGCTAGTCTATTGACCACTGCCTTTTCCCTATCTCAGTTTTTTGGCACGCCCATTTTGGGGCGGCTGTCGGACCGCATTGGCCGCAAGCCCCTATTGGTGATCAGCCTATTGGGGACGGTGGTGGCTAACCTGCTGGCAGCGGTGAGCCCCTTTGCCTGGTGGTTATATTTGGCGCGAATGCTGGACGGGTTAACCGGGGGCAATAACTCGGTGGCCCAGGCGGTGGTGAGCGACATTACCACCCCCGAACAGCGCACCCAGGCCTTTGGTATTTTTGGCGGCATGTTTCGGTTGGGCTTTGTGGTGGGTCCGCCGCTGGCGTATTTTGCCCAAACTTTGCCCACCCTGCCGGGGGTAAGCCCCTTGGGTATGAGCTTTATGGTGTCGGCGGTGATGGCGCTGGTGGCGGCCATTCTGTGTTTCTTGGTGTTGCCGGAAACCCATCCGCCGTCTAAGTGCGATCGCACCCTCAAGCTTTCCTGGTCTGACTTTGGCTTTGGCCGACTGGCCAAATCGTTCCGTAAACCGGGGGTGGGTCGCATTTTTATCATGACCTTTCTAAATGGGGCTACCTTTACCGTATTTACCTTTGCCTTTCAGCCCTTCTTTTTAACGGTGCTGGGGCAAGATACCAAAAACCTAGCCTTTGCCTTTGTTTGTTTTGGCATTCTGGCCTTTCTCTCCCAGGTATTTTTGCTGGGGCCGCTGCGTAAGCGCATGAACCTGGTGACGCTGCTGGTGGGGGCTTTAGTTATGCGCGGCATCTTGTTAATTTTGTATCCGTCGTTTCCCACCATTCAAGCGTTCTGGATTTTGTTAGTCTTCTTTGGCATTGTCAATGCCTTTCCCATGCCGCTGATCGATTCGCTGTTGTCCCTGCGCACACCGAAGGAGGAACAGGGGGAAATGTTGGGGACGAATTCGTCTTGTTTGAGTATTGCCAACGCCATTGGCCCGGCTATTTCTGGGGTGCTGGTTACCTTTGGCTATGGCATGCCGTTTTTTGTGGCCGGTGGGTTAACGTTAGCGATCGCAATTTTTGCCCTTTCTCTAAATACTTCAGACGCGGAAGCAACCGTCATTTAAGCCAACAGCTAGACCATGGTCGATGGTCAAACAATGGCGATACGGGGTCAGTCGCCAGATTTCTTTCTGGAGCGGGGAATATGCTCTCGGTAAGACAACACCTTTTTAACCTCACCGTAGGCGTTAGCCCAGGCTTCGGTATCTTTAAATTCGATTAGTCCTTCAGTGGCAAACTCTTTATCTGATGCGGCTAAAGAGGCTTCACACATCTGTAGTTGCTTCAATCGACTCAGCAATGAGCCCGTATGCATTTTTTCTAATGCTTCGATTGATTTTGGATAAATTGGTTTTCTGCCCATAGCTTACATTGGAAGACCCAACACTATTGGGTCTCCTTATCTTTAAAATTTAATCCGTAAGCATAGAAAGGAACATTTTCAATGCGATAGAGATTGTTCCCCAGGGGAGTAGCCCATAGGGACCCTCCGCCAATCGCCCACTGGTTAGGAAGATCAATGTATATTTTGGCTAGTTCTTCTTTACTCATGTTTGTAGATGTTTAACCGGGGAGTTGTGCTGATGGCCACTGCCAGAGAAATTAGCAAACCGTGTCAGCTCGCGTCCCCACTGCCCCAGTTTGTTTAGGGCTTTTTTATTGGGCAATTCCCTAACTTTGTAATAGAGCTTCCTTTTGTAAGGTCATCAATTGCTTAATGCCCCCTTCGGCGTAGTCGAGCATTTGGTTGAGCTGCTGGCGGCTAAAGCTATTGGCTTCAGCGGTGCCCTGCACTTCCACATAGCCCAGGTCGCCGTTGAGTACTACATTAAAGTCGACGTCGGCGGCCACATCTTCTGGATAGTTCAGATCTAGGAAGGCATCTCCCTCTAAGAGGCCGACTGATATGGCGGCGACTTGGTGCTTCAGGGGAGACTTTTCTAAGGTGCCGTTGGCAATCAGGGATGCGATCGCATCTTCCAACGCCACATAGGCCCCCGTAATGGATGTGGTACGAGTTCCCCCATCCGCTTGAATCACATCCGCATCCACCGTCAGGGAAATCTCGCCTAGGGCTTCCAAATCAATGGCGGCCCGCAAACTACGTCCAATCAACCGCTGAATTTCCTGGGTGCGGCCCGAAAGTTTCATCAATTCCCGTCTAGCACGGGTGTGGGTGGCGCTGGGGAGCATGCGATATTCGGCAGTGAGCCAACCCTGGCCCGAATCCTTTAGCCAGCGGGGCAGGTCCGTAGATGCGGAGACGGTGCATAGCACCTGGGTATTGCCGCAGTGGGCCAATACGGAACCGGCCGCATAGCGAGTAAAGTTTCGTTCAAATTTTATCGGACGCAATTCATCGGGTTGCCGACCATCCGGACGTTGCCAAACCATGCAAGATACTCCCAAATATAACCAGACCGCAACTAGGTTAGCGGTTTTCTGGGGGCATCGGCCCCATGTACCGGATTTCTTAACCCGCTGTGGCTGGCTGTGGAGAAACGGGTTCGGGATAATTGGGGAGAAAGAGAGTGGGCATAAGGTTGTTGTCTTTCCTGAGAACTACCGACAAACCAAAATAAGTTGATATTATTTTTTCCTTGGGTGTTCCGTAAAACTCTTTTATTGTCTTGTTTTCATCAGAATTTAGCAAACGACGGAGGGGGCTTGTTCTTACCTTCAAACTAGTTGGGCAGGCTAAATGTGAGCTACACGGGCCTGTTTAGGGCTTGTTAAAAATTAAAATCATGGCCTTTTGGGCTTAAATTATGGCTTAACAAGCCTTTCAGTCTTACCCCATGACTTAATTTCTTACAGCTCCTTAGGCTGTTTGTTATTTGTTGGAGAAACGCACCTTGAATAAATTGTTTTTTGCTGCTGGAATTGCCCTCTCAGCTTTGGGTGTGGTGGCCACCACACCGGCCCAAGCCAGCACCCTGAACTTTGGCTTCGCCACAGACGCTAGCCTCACAGTTGACTTCAACCCTTTACTGGTGGGGGCAAGCGGCATAACACTGCCCAACAGTCTGAATGTGGAGGCCAGGGATGTTGTGGGCAATTTTACGGTGCTAAACGATCCTAGCCAGCTCGCGGATGGAGAAATTTCATTTAACAATGCCTTTGCTAGCGCGATACTGGAAGATGTGTATGAGAGCACTGTGCAATCTTTTTTGGCAGACTTTGGGGTAAATATAGACTGGCCCTTAGCTACCCAGTTGTTTGATATTACCCAATTCACAGGCATTGGCCTGCTCACCTCTAGTGGCAATGGCCTGGCCAGCTCTACGAGCATATTTAATGTTACCAGCGACCTTAACTCGGTTGTAATTGATGTTTACAACACTGGGGGAGAGGGAAATTGTCTCTCGGGTGCCTGTAAGCTGATCGGCGATATTAGCTTTGGGGTGGGGTTAGATATTGGTGAATTTGTCACCTTTGCCGACAATGTGCTTAACAATCCTGGGGTTTCTCTGCCCCAGACTACCCAAAATGCCCTGGGTGCTTTGGCAACAACGGTGGAGCCATTGCAGCCTGCGGTGACTAGCTTTGATTTAGGCACTGTAACGGCTGCATTTTCAGCAACAACAGAATTTTTGGGGAGCGACCCCGATGGCACTACGGTCGATTTTACGATCACGGGCGGTTCTGTGGCGATTACAACCCCCGATGGGGCGGGTGCCCCTGGCCCTAACGCCCCGCAATCTGTGCCTGAGCCTTCTATGGTGTTAGGGCTGTTGGGGGGAGTGGGCCTGTTTTGGCGGCGGTGCAAGCAAACCGTTGTTGGATGAGGCGATTCAGGCTCGGCAAAGGCGGGGGGATACCCCCCGTTGGATTCATTGCGGGTTAGCCTTCGGCGGCTTTATAGGCGGCCCAGCCACCGTGGTGGGAAATGTCCGGCCAGTTGTTTTCTTCAATTAGGGTTTGGGGATAGAGCATTGCGATCGCGCTTCCTCCCCCTTCCAAGCTCACCTCAGCCGGATACATATTCGGGGGCTCGGTGGACACCAAATAGTCATATTGCTTAGCGGTCAGTTCGTACAGTTCGCCAGGGATAGAAATCCCGTCCGATGCCACCCCATAAATACCGGGATGCCAACCATCCTTCACCGAATGCAGCCGATAGCTAGCGGTGGTTTTCGCCTCCCTCAAAAACGTAGCGGACTGCAAATTGCCATGGTCCGGCTGCCCCCGTAGGGCTGAACCACAAATAAATACCACCGTTGTACCCTGATCGGCCATGGCGTCAGACTCCATTTTTGTTTAGCGGCATTAGAGTAACTGTCGTTACAGATCGTTAGGGTGGGAATTTATACAATGACAAGTTAATTAATTAAAATTAAAGAGGTGTGATTACTCACCATCTTTAAATCATCAGGTTCGTTTAGGGGATGCCACTTATGTCGCCAGCTATTATTGAGTCTTCTACAACGGTCGATGTCCTGAGGATTAACGGTGAGCGGTTAATGCAAATGATGGCCGATGTGGCCGCCATCGGTTCCTTGCCCAACGGTGGGGTGAGGCGATTGGCCTTTAGCCCAGAAGATGTGGTTGCCCGCAAGCTGGTACGCAGCTGGATGGAATCGGCGGGCATGGCGGTGACCATTGACGCCGCTGGCAACATGATCGGCCTTTACCAAGGGCGTTTCCCCCACGCCCCAGCCCTAGCCACCGGCTCCCATTTAGATACGGTGCCCAATGCCGGCATTTACGACGGCACCTATGGCGTTATTGCTGGCGTGGAAGTAGCCCGCACCCTGCACGAACAAGGCATTCGCCCGGACCACCCCATCGAGGTGATTGTCTTTGCCGATGAAGAACGCACCATGATTGGCAGCAAGGCCATGGCGGGCAAAGCCAATTTGGACCCCAATTTTTACGAACATCCCCACTATGAACCCATTGAAATGGGGGTGCGAGCCATTGGTGGCAACTGGGACCAGCTACCCACCGCCCAGCGGGCAAGTCTAGCGGCATTTGTGGAACTGCACGTGGAGCAAGGACCGGTGCTAGAAGCAGCGGGCAATCCCATGGGGTTAGTCACCGGCATTGTGGGCCAGCGCCGGTATCTGATCGATATTGATGGCAGTGCCAGCCATGCGGGCACCACGCCCATGACCATGCGCCAGGATGCCTTAGTGGCCGCATCCCAGGTGGTGTTGGCGGTGAATCGTATCGGTGAAAAAACAGGGGATGGCTACGGCGATCAGGTGGCCACCGTCGGTGCCATGAAGCTATCGCCCAATGTGGCCAATACGATCCCAGGTCGGGTGGAGATGACCCTGGATATGCGGGATCTGTCCAATGCGCGGCTGGATGCCATGCTGGCAGATCTGGAACAGCAGATGGCTGACATTGCTGATGCTACAGGCACTAAAATCTCCATTAAGCCCCAGTTGCGCAATGAGCCCGTGCCGGTGAATTCCCACATTTACAATGCCATTAGCCAGGTCTGTGAACGGCTGAACCTACCCACCCAGGCATTGCCCAGTCGCGCTAGCCACGATGCTCAAATCATTGCCAACATTACGGACATGGGGATGATTTTTGTGCCCAGCCAGGGTGGAATTAGTCATTCTGAAACTGAATACACGTCGCCCGAACACTGTATTCAAGGGGCCAATATTTTGTTGCATACGTTGCTAAAGCTAGACCAGCACTATCGTTGTTCTGAAACTGTTGGTGATGCTAAGGCAAACGTGAAGGTCAGCTAAGTCTTTTGTCCTTGAGAGATTTGTCGGTCTTTGTAAGCTTGTGAAGCCTTTCTAAAGGGCTTGTTAGCTGAGCGTCGTCGTGTGCCCCTATGGGAATGGGCAAGCCTAACGCGGAAGGATGCCGGAAAAATAAGTAGGTAAAATTCAACTGATTCTTCCTTTAGCTTCGACTCTGCTTTGCTAAAGGAAGTGTTCTTTCGACTTCGCTTAAGGGGCGTCTGTAGTAAAAGTAATACAGTATCGACTGTTGCAGGCATTAAATCGCTACCTATCGATGGATTCTTGAAACCATCCAATGCTCAAACAAGATCAAAGGGGGTGTAATGCATCCTCTTATTACGGTCACATCACACCCAAGTCTAGATCTATAAAAAACATTGCTTATTATCTATGCATGGACAGGCGACCTAACCATTAACGATGCGATTTTGCTAGTGTGACGTCTGCATTGGAGACTTTAGCCGTTATCCATACTCTAAACGGCACAATCAAGCATAATTTGGGTGATGTCAGGAAGCCATGACCATAAAACCCTTGGTACTAAAAGGCCTCTGCCCCAAATAGCCCCTAATCCTAAAGTTAAGCTGAACTTTGCTTCAGACCTAGACAGCCGTTGGTAATGTTGTCATCATCTGTTGTCTAGATCACATTTGAAGCTTATATCCATGTTCACTAGGAACATTTATTCCTAGCCAGTCCGCCCATAGTGGTTGCATTAGCCTCGTATCCATCTTGCAAATAGCATTAGGAGATTAATGACCATGGCGGTTAGCGCTGATCGGTCTTTCCCAGCAGCATCCCAAAATCCGCCATCTTCCAGCACAGTGCTCAGTGAGGCTGCCGCTGGTGTAGCGCTGAGGTCAGTCACTAAAAAATATGGCTCGGTCACTGCCATTGAAAATATGACCCTGGATATCCCTGCTGGCATCTACTGTTGCTTGCTAGGGCCTAGCGGCTGCGGCAAAACCACCGCTCTGCGGATGATATCGGGCCATGAGTCGGTGACTAGCGGCCAGGTATTGATCGACGGCGAATGTGTTAACGAACTGCCTGCCGCCAAACGGAACACCGCCATGATGTTCCAAAACTATGCCCTGTTTCCCCACAAGACCGTTTGGCAGAATGTTGAATTTGGTCTCAAAATGCAGGGTATGCCTAAGGCCGAACGGCAGCAGCGGGTAAATGAGATTTTGGACCTGGTGGGTCTAGATCATACGGCGAAGCGCAAACCCCATCAGCTTAGTGGCGGTCAGCAGCAGCGCATTGCCCTGGCCCGTGCCCTGGTAACCCGACCCAAGGTGCTGATGTTAGACGAACCCCTGAGCGCCCTGGATGAGAACCTGCGGGTGCGTATGCGGGGAGAGCTGCGAAAAATCCAGAAACAGTTTGGTCTCACGTTTATCCAGGTCACACACCATGTGGAAGAGGCGTTTTCTCTTTCCGATCAAATTGTGGTGATGAACCATGGTCACATCGACCAAGTTGCCACCCCTGCCGAATTGTTTAAGGCTCCGGCGTCTAAATTTGTTGCCCGGTTTATTGGCGATAACAATATTTTTGCAGGCAAAGTTCTAGATGCCACCCCCCAAGCCGATGGCCAGGATTTAATTAAGCTCGATGTTGAGGGGATCGGCGCGCTCTATGCCACGGGCAATGGCACCCAGCCTGGCACAGAGGCCGCTTGCTGTGTGCGCCCCGATTTGCTCACCTTAGAGCGTGGCGATGCGGCTACTGATCAGAGTCCTTTAAACACGATCACCGCCCGCATTACCCAGGTGGAACTTACCGGATTTGTTACCCGCGTGGCCCTGCTAGCAACCGCCACCGGACAACCTCTACTGCATACCCTACGGACAGTAGATGCCCAAAGTCTTGCTCTGCAAGAAGGACAGACTGTTTCGCTGAAATGGTCTGCCAACGACTGTGTTTTCCTCGCCCATTGATCAATTAAGTCTACACTTGCTGATCTACTGAATTCACAGAGCTCACTTGACCCCGTTTCTAGGATTAACTCATGACTAAAATCACTCGTCGTAAGCTGCTCTACACTGGTTTGGCCACAGGGGCCGCTATTGCTACTACGCGTTGTGCATCTCCCAAGGGTACTCCCAACAATCCCGCTCCTGGTCCTGAGGTCAACACAAACCAAATTAAGGACGTTACGCTGCGCCTCATTGGTACTGGCGTTTCTCAGATCAACGAAATTCGTGACAAGGCTCAAGAAGACCTCGGCTTTAAGCTGGAAATGCGGGCCCTGAGCACCCAAGAGAACAATCAGATTGCCATTACCCAGCCCGATCAATACGACATTTTTGATGGTGAGTACTTTAGCTTGCCCCTGGTGATTCCCTCGGGGAACCTGCAACCCATTGCGGTATCTAAAATCAAGGCCTGGGACAAAATTGTGCCGTTCTTTACCTCTGGTAAGTTTGACGGGCTGCCCGTCGAAAAGTCCCAGGGTACGGCCCCCTATAAGGTGATGTACCTAGCCGGAGCAGATTCGACAGAATTTTCCGCCACCCCCACCGACTTTGCTACCCTAATTCCTTTCCAGTACAACGCGGATACCCTGGGCTATCGTCCTGACCTGGTGGGTCGCACCATTAAGAGCTGGGGTGAGTTGTTCAATGAAGAGTTTAAGGGTAAAACCTCGATTCTGAACATTCCCCAAATTGGGATTATGGATGCCGCCATGGTGGCTGAGGCCCTGGGTCTGATGACCTTTGGGGATAAGGGCAACATGACCAAGGAAGAGATTGATAAGATCACCAATATCCTGAAAGAGCAGAAGGCTAAGGGGCAGTTCCGTGCCTTCTGGGAGACCTTTGATGAGTCGGTGAACCTGATGTCCTCTGGTGAAGTGGTGCTGCAGTCCATGTGGTCCCCTGCCGTTACTGCGGTGCAGTCGAAGGGCATTGAGTGCATTTATGCACCCCTAGATGAAGGCTATCGCGGCTGGGGCGGCGGTATTGGTCTTTCCAAGAACCTCAGCGGCATTCAGCTAGATGCGGCCTATGAGTATATGAACTGGATGCTTGAGGGTTGGGTCGGTGCCTTCCTCGGTCGCCAGGGCTACTACAGTGCGGCCCCTGAGACGGCTAAGAAGTATATGTCTGCTGAGGAGTGGGACTTCTGGTATGAGGGCAAGCCCGCCGCTGTAGATATGGTAGATCCCTTTGAGAAGACCCTGGCGAAGGCTGGCGCTGTCCGCGACGGTGGTTCCTTTAAGGATCGCTTTGGCAACATTGTTTGCTGGAACTCTACTATGCAGGAGAACACCTATCTCGTTCAGAAGTGGAATGAGTTTATTGCTTCGTAGGTAAACGCTCCCTCCAGTATAGATACCCTCCTGGGAGGGGCAGGGGTGGGTTGACCTCTGACGACATAGACCGAAAACCCACCCCGCCCAAAGGGCATCCCTCCTAGGAGGGGATTTTCTGGCAAAATCATTCTTTGTTTATGGCTAAAGCCTGGACTAACGTAAAACCTTATCTTTTAGCAACGCCCCAAGCGATCGCACTGGGGTTATTTTTAGTATTTCCCATTGTCCTGATTGGGGTGGTTAGCTTCTGGGAGTTCAATGGCTACTCCATGACCCCCGCCTTTACCCTGGACAATTACATCGGCATTTTTACCTCCGATGTCACCCTCAAAACCTATCTAAATACGTTTAAATTTGTTGGCCTCACCTGGCTATTTACCCTGCTCATTGGCTATCCGGTGGCCTACTTCCTCTCGTTCCATGTGCCCAAGCTGCGGTGGCAGGTGCTGTTGTTTTTGTTGTGCACCATCCCGTTTTGGACCTCTAATATTATTCGGATGATTTCCTGGCTGCCTCTCTTGGGGCGAGAAGGCCTGGTAAATCAGCTATTGGTGGGGGCGGGGCTGACGCAACAACCCCTGGAGTTTTTGTTATATTCCGACTTTGCGGTGGTGCTGGGGCTGGTGCACCTCTACGTTATTTTTATGATTGCGCCCATTTTTAATAGCCTGATGCGCATCGATCGCACCCTGATTACGGCAGCGGAAGATATGGGGGCGTCGGGGGTGAGCGTTTTCAAAGAGGTGATTTTGCCGTTGTCGGCTCCGGGCATCGCCATTGGGTCTATCTTTATTGTCACCCTGGTGATGGGGGAATTTGTCACCGTGCGGCTGATGGGTGGGGGCCAAGCGGCATCCATTGGTAAGCTGATTCAAACCCAGATTGGCAGCTTGCAGTATCCCCTGGCGGCGGCCAATGCCATTGTGTTGTTGGCGGTTACCTTTGCGGTGGTGGTGTCGATTTTGCGCCTGGTGGATATTCGGAAAGAACTATGAAGAAGCGGTCCCTGTCTTTTTACCTGCTAGCGGTCTTTTTCGGGTTGTTTATCATCTTCCTCTACGGCCCGATGATTACCATCTTTATTTTGTCACTCCAGGGCCCTGATGGGACGCTGACATTTCCGGTGCGTAGCTTTGGGATTTACTGGTTGGGGCAGGTGTTTCAAGAACAGCGGGTGGGGAATTTTGTGGAACCCTTTTTGCGATCGCTGGTGCTCGGCGGCATTGTTACCATCCTGGTTGCCAGCATGTCTGTCTCCGCTGCCATGGCGTTTCGCCAGCGGTTTCGCGGCTCAACCGCGTTGTTCTACCTCAGCATTGCTAGCCTAATTGTGCCTAGCATTTTGGTTTCCCTCGGTTTGGGGGTAATGTTTCAGGTGATGCAATGGCCCACCCGCTGGTATAGCTCTGGTTTGGGCGCCCACCTCACCTGGACCCTACCCATTGCCTTTTTGATTATGCTGGGTATTTTCAATCGGTTTAACCCCTCCTACGAAGAAGCTGCCAGGGACCTGGGCGCCAGTGATAGCAACACATTTTTAGAAATTGTATTGCCCCTGATTGCCCCGAGCTTAATCGGCGTCAGTCTGCTCACCTTTACCCTTTCCTACGATGAGTTTACGCGCACCTCGCTAGTATCGGGCCAATACAATACGCTGCCCCTAGAAATCTTTGGCATGACCACCAATGTTACATCCCCTGCCCTCTATGCTTTGGGCACCCTAACCACCCTGTTTTCCTTTAGCTTAATTGCGGTGGCCTACACCCTCTATCGGCGGTTATCTAAGCAGCGTCTGTCAAAATAATGGCCGCTATGGCTGGGGCAATGGGCAAGACTGGCGCAGGGGAATGCGAATTACAAATTCTGTACCCTGGTCAGGGTTAGAAATACAGTCTATCTGGCCACCATGGGTCTCGTGGATAATTTGGTAGCTAATGGGCATGCCCATGCCGGTGCCTTGGCCAACGTTTTTGGTGGTAAAAAAGGGTTCAAACATTCGATTACGAATCGATTCAGGCATGCCGATGCCGTTGTCTTTAATGGTGATCTGAATCCACTCCTGATCCACCTTCGCTGTCTTAATTGTGATGCGATTCGGCGCTTGTTCGATATCGTGAAATGTTTTTTTGGCACTGGCTTCCTCTAAGGCATCAATGGCATTGGCCAAAATATTCATAAACACTTGGTTGAGCTGTCCTGGATAACATTCCACGGAGGGCAGGCTCCCATACTCACGGATGACGTCAATGGCCGGGCGCTCTAGCTTCTTTTTGAGGCGATGCTGCAAGATTAGCAGCGTGCTGTTCATACCTTCATGGATATCAACGGTTTTGAATTCAGATTCATCGATGCGGGTAAAGTTGCGCAGGGATAATACAATCTGACGAATGCGGTCGGTCCCCATTTTCATGGAGTCTAAAATTTTAGGCAGATCGGTTTTGATAAATTCGATGTCGAGATCGCCATCCGTGTGGGCAGCTGCTGACTTGCCGGGGGCTTGCGACTCTACACTGAGGAGAGCTAAAACAGAGTGAACATAGTCTTGTACGTGGCTGAGGTTCCCGTGGATAAAATTGATGGGATTGTTAATCTCATGGGCTACCCCCGCCACCAGCTGACCTAGGGCAGACATTTTTTCCTGCTGCACCAGCTGTAGTTTAGATCGCTCTAGTTGGTGCAGGGCGTTTTGTAATTCAACGGTGCGCAGGGATACCTTCTCTTCTAAGGTATGGTTCAATGCCTGGAGGCTGAGATGGTTTTTGACCCGGGCCAGCAGTTCGGGTTCTTTAAAAGGCTTACTAATGTAATCGACGGCACCCAGATTAAAGCCCTGGGTAATGCTGTCTACATCCGTCAGGGCGGTAATAAAAATAATCGGGATGTGGGCAATGTCCGGATTTTCTTTGATTTTTCGACAGGTTTCAAAGCCGTCAATGCCGGGCATTTGCACGTCTAGCAAAATTAGGTGGGGGATATATTTTTGTAAGCGTGTGAGTGCCCGTTCGCCACTGATGGCCGTAGATACGTTATATCCCCTAGATACTAAGGTATCTGTAACAACTTCTAAGTTAGCAGGCGTGTCATCAACAACTAAAATATTGGCCCCGTCTAGCATTGTTTTGCCTTTGTGATTGTTACAGATGTCTTGATGGATAAACCAGGAACTATGTTCAGATTTCCCTTAAACCCATGGTGAAGCAATAAAAATCCCTTCACTTAGATTAAGTTTCAGCTCTTAGTCGGTTGACGATTGATATAGCTGGCTAAAAGCTCCTCAATTTCTTCGGCTTGGAACCGTTTGGCTAGGTTCGATACTTTTTCGGAAAAGGGAACGTAGTCAGAATTGCGGTTGACGATTTGCTCTAGGGCCTCCTGTAAGGGACGTAGTTCGCCCTTGTCCGCAAAGGTGCGTAGCGACTTGAGCACGTCGGTGGGGGGCACCACCAAGGTGTGGCTGGAGGTGTTTTCGGGGGGCAAGGGGGGAGACTCATATGTCCATTGGATGTTTAAATGCTTGGCCAACAGCTGTAGGAGTAAATGGCCATCCACGGGTTTGGCTAAGAAGTCATTGCTGCCTGCGGCTAGGGCCATCTGTTGATCGCTTTGGGCAACGGCGGCTGAAGACACAATTACCTTGGTGTGTTTGAGGTGTTCCTGGTGGCGCACCTGTTCTAGGAATTGAAACCCATCCATGACAGGCATGGTGAGATCGGTGATGACGAGGTCTGGCTGGTGGGCCTGGAGTTGTTCTAACCCGATTTGACCATTTTCGGCTTCGAGTAGGGTAAACCCCAGGGGAGACAATAGCTGTTGTAATATTGTGCGATTTTCCCAGCGGTCGTCGATCACGAGGATCTGTTGCCGGTTGCCGGTGTAGCCGACAATGCGATCGCATTTTTCCAGCGAACCCTGCCATGCTTCCCAATCCTGGGCTAGGGCCAAATCGACGGCAAAATAAAACTCACTGCCCTGGTCTAGCTGGCTGTTCACCTTAATTTCGCTGCCCATTAATTTAACAATCCGTTGGCTGATGGCCAGCCCCAGGCCAGTGCCCTCGGATTGCTTTTTGCGATCGCCCACCTGCTCAAAGGCCTCGAACAGGTTAGCCACACACTCTGCTGAAATCCCCACCCCCGTATCAATCACCCGGAATAGCAAAGAGACCGAGGTTTCAGAAATAGCCTCCACCTGCACCTGTAACCTGACCGTGCCCTGGTCCGTAAACTTAATGGCATTGCTGAGAAGATTAATCAATACCTGCCGCAGGCGCTTTTCATCGGCGGTGACGCCCCCTGGCAATTGGGCGCTGGGTTGGTAAACAAACTCCAGACCTTTTTGCTTTGCCTTAATTTGGCACATCTCCACCACACTTTGTAGTAAAGAGGGCAGGTGTAGCGGTGTTGGGGCCAGCTCTAGTTTGCGGGCCTCAATTTTGGCAATATCTAAAATGTCATTAATCAGGGTTAGTAAATGGGAGCCACATTGGTGAATCACCTTGATTCCCTTCTGGTCCTTAGGGGCCACGGAGTCTGAGCGGCTTAGAATTTGAGCATAGCCAAGGATGCCGTTGAGGGGGGTTCTCAGTTCATGGCTCATATTGGCTAAAAACTCACTTTTGGCCTGGTTGGCCTGGTCCGCTTGCACTTTCGCCCTTTGCAGCTCATTGGTGCGATCCGCCACCCGTTGTTCCAGGGTGATAAACGATTCCTGCACCTGGGTAGCCATCTTCAAAAATGTGTTGGACAGGGTGGAAATCTCATCGGTGGAGGAGGGGCGCTCGGCAATGGAGTGCAAGGTTTGGGTATTCCATTGGCCATCTGCCAGCTTCTGGGCAGCGGTGGTTAAACGGGCCATGGGCCGCGCCAGGGCATTGGACAGACGGACGGCCAAAAGCACCACACCACCAGCGGTAAGTCCCCCTAACAACAGCAAATTTCGATTGTGTTTATTAACCCCTTGGAGAAATAACCGTTGCGGCCGCACAAAGGCCACCACCCAGGGTTGCTGGGTGAGGGGACATGCCACCCCAGCGTATAACGTTGTTTTCTGACTGTTGAGGTGGGCGGTGAAATAGGTCTGGTTGGTGCCCGCCTGATCCACCCCTGCGGCGAAGTCGCTTAAGTCGGTGGTCAGCTGGTCAGTTGTTTTTTCCGGTAGGCGCTGCTGCCGCTTTAGTTCCGTTAGTTGTTCCGGCGGCAGCGGTATTAGTGTTTGGAACAAATGCCCCGTTAAGGTTTCTTGATCGATGGGGGCTGCCTGGGCTAGGCGAATATAGTTTTCATCCACCAGAATTGGAAAGGACAAGTCGCCGGCCAGGTCCTTATGGCCCACGATCAACTGTTGTAGCATGGCGGCGCTGTACTGGCTGCGGAGCACACCAATCACCTTGCCCGTGGCAGGATTGCGAATGGATTGACTGAAGTAGAAATAGGGTTTTTGATCAAATGCGGAAAACTGGGTGGCTGAGACAAAGGGTTCCCCAGTTTCCAATGCGACTTGGAAATAGTCTTGATCAGCCTCAGAGGTGCCCTGGTGCTGCGGGTTAGTATCTAGGATGTTAACTCCGTTTAGGTTGATCAGGGCATAGGAGGCAATAAAAATAGGATCTTTGGTTTTGAGGGTTGCCAGGGTCTCTAGGGTGGTTTCGGTTTCTGTGTTTGTGGCCGTTCCCTGGGCCGCTTTCTCCAAGTAGTTCACCAGGTCAGGTAGCCGTTTCTCACTGGCAATCACCTTCAGGTTAGACTCCATAAACCCGTCTAGCTTAGCCGCTGTTTGGGACGCGGCAGAATGGAGCGATTGATTGGCCGTCGCCAACAACACCCTGCGTGTGGTGTGCTGATTCCATAGGAAAACGGTGCCCATGGGGATCAGGTAAATTAGCAAAAATGATCCCAGCAGCTGTTGTCGCAGAGATGTGCGACGCTGGGGAAAAATCCAATTGTTGTATAGGAAACGGGCTAGCTTTTTCACAGAGATCCCCCAGTTTTAAGAGGTTTGAATCGCTTGTTGGGTCAGGGTGGCTATGCGGTCGGCGGTGGCTTTTACCGATTGTTGTTGGGTGACCATTTTTCCTAACTCGGTTGGGAAATCTCCCGTGGCCAACTGCACCCAGTTGGGTAGGTGGGGCTCTGTCCCCATGCGATTGAGAATGCTGTCTAGAACGACATCCATATGTCGCGTTGTATTGGGGGCGACAACGGCCTGCTGCTGCGTCAGGGGATGTTCGTAGGTGCTTCTACGAATGCCGCTGGAGCCTGACTCTAGGCTGGCTAGAAGACTTATTTCTGGGCTGGTGATCCATTGTAAAAAGATCCAGGCGGCATCAATATTTTTGCTATGGCGGGAGAGCATCAAACAACTGCCCCCCTGGTGGCTAATGCCGGGGACTTCACCAAAACTGCAATCGCCTGGGGCCCTCAAAGCAGCTTCCTGGGGACAGGGGGCGGCTTCTGCTAGACCGACAATTTTCGAATGCGCCGGATCGTCAAACATGGAGAAGTACGACGTCCAGGAAATATACATGCCCACCTTTCCTTGCATAAAGGCATGGCCCTGCCCTTCCCAATCGGAGATGATGGCCTCGGGGGGCATATATTGGCCCAACTCCATCATGTATTCTAGGCCTGCGATCGCATTCTCATCATTGATAGCTGGCTGATTATCCTTACCAAAAATGGATCCACCAAAGGCCCACAGCCAGGCGGTCATATCACAATTTAAGGCATAGCTCCCCGGCTGCCACTGCCCGCAGGTGCCCGCCACCTCCGGAAACTTAGCCTGGTGAATGGATTTTGCCACCTGTAAATATTCCGCCATGGTGGTGGGCACGCCCAACCCCAACTCATCCAAAATATCCCGACGATACATCATGATAAAAATGGGAATATCGATGGGAATTCCCCCTAGCTGCCCCTGGTAGGAGGCGACATTATCCAATAGGGGTTGTAATATATCATCAAATTTATAGCCGGGATAGGCAAAATCGGCATTTTCCAACAAGCTTTGCGGATTAACACTGTCGTTAATAAATCGCCCAATCCAAGCCTGGTCGATGTAAAAAATATCATGGGTGCCCGCCTGGCGCGCCGTATCCTGGGTAACTCGGGAGAGTACCCGATCCAAGGGCAATCGTTCCCACTCAATTTCAATGCCCATAAGCGGGAAAAATCTCTCCTGGGTCACTTTCCAGATTGCCTGACAGGCGGGGGTATCTTCCGTAACAATGCGCAGTTTAGTGCCCCGAAACGTTTTACCCACCTCCCTCAGAAATAGCTGTTGATCCTCCGTCAGGAGTTCTTCTAGATTAGGGGCTGGGGCTGATGTTTTAGGGCGAGACGATGGACCACAGCCACTCAAAAACCGGGCGCTGCTAAAACCAAATCCGGCTAAACTAGCAAACCGAATAAAGTCTCGACGTTTCATCCGTCCTTGGCGAAACCGTTTGGCAGCCTTAGCCACCGCCAATCGCTGCTGATAGTCTAAATCGTTCATTGTTGATATTTTTTTGATCGTGGGGTGGCCCCTTGTAAGGACTTAATGTTTTTCTGAACAGACGGTTTGATCGACAGGAAGACAGATATTAATTCAATCAATGTTGAACCCTGTGAATATCCGTCGGAGAACTAAATGACAACAAACAGTTAGCCAGATCCCTGACCGACAGTGCGAAACTAGGCCCTAGGCAAAGTATTTAGATACAATCGTCCTGCACAATACTGATAACGTTAGCTTTGTAGAGACACCCACCCTCAGCATGCCCGCTGGGGCCATACTACCGCCTACGTATATTTATCTATCTCCGACCCACCTCCGGACCCTGACCTTTGCCCTTGGAGGATTTGGAACGGCGATGTAAAAACCGCATAGCTCTGATTAGGGTCTAGGATTACGCTGTTGATTTCGTATTGGTTATCACTTTTCATGGAAAAGGGCGTCGCTACGATGGCGACACCCTTTAACCCACCGCTCTCATGACTATTGCCTCAGAAGAGTTTAATAGTGTTTCTACTGCTGATCAATCCTCCCCAGCTTCCCAGCAGTTAAGCTACTTCCGCACCCTAGCCTATGCAGGTATTGTGGGGGCGGCGGGAGGCTTAGTGGCAACAATTTACTATTTTGTCCTAGAGCAGCTGTTAGAGATTGTTTGGGATTCAGGTCGAGAGTTTATTCTGGGTTGGTTTCCAGCTTGGCTACCCCACTGGCACTACACCTGGATCGTGGCCACGGTTGGCGGTCTAGGGGTGGGACTTTGTCTCTATTTTCTAGGGCTGCCGGGGGAAATGGCTTTAGTGATCGACCGAGTGCACGATGCTGGGCGACTAGATCCAAAACAAACACCGGGGATGATCGCCACGTCTTTAGTCTCGATTACGGCGGGGGGGAGTTTAGGGCCAGAGGCGCCCCTGGTGCAAATTAACGGTAGCTTGGGCAGTTGGATTGCGGAAAAGCTCAACCTGACTCTGGAGAATACGCGGGTGATGACGTTTTGCGGCATGGGTGCGGCCCTAGCCGCCTTCTTTGGCGATCCCATTGGTGGGCCGATGTTTGCCCTAGAGATTCCCCATCGGCGCGGACTAGAGTACTACGAAGCCATTATTCCGGCTATGGTAGCTGGGATTTGTAGCTTCGCTGTATTTCGCATGGGCACAGGTCTGGAGGTGGGTGGCATTTATAATTTTGGTCGCTTTGGGGTGCTGCCCAATCTTTCTTGGTTCAATCTGCTGGAAGGGGCTTTATTGGGTCTGGTGGGTGCCCTGGCCGGTATCCTGTTTATTGGCATTTTTCGCCTAGTGAAGTGGATGATCCAGAAGATCGAGCATCGTCATATTCTGTTGGCGTTGATGGGTGGTCTTGGTATTGGTTGGATTGCGGTGCTTTACCCGGCCACCTTATTTTTTAGTGAACAACAAATTGAAACGGAGCTGCTGGCCCAGTCCGCATCCTTGGGGGTGATTACGTTGCTGGGCATTTGCTTGACCAAAATGGTGGCAATTTGTTTCACCATCCACGGTGGCTTTCGCGGCGGCTTTATTTTCCCCCTATTTTTCACCGGGGCCAGCCTAGGGTTGGCCATTGCCTTTGGCATACCATCGATTCATCCCACCATTGCTGTACTGTGCTGCATGGCGGCCATTAATGTGGCTATTACTAAAACCCCCATTAGCACCACAATTATTTTGACGGTACTGTCGGATACGACAATTTTGCCGGTGATTGCGATCTCAAGCTTTACCAGTTTCCTACTCACTAGCAACATTGGCCTGCTCAAAACCCAGCGCGCCAGAGCCACCGAATCCCTATCGGGTTTGGATGTTACCGAAGCAGAGGCGGGCGCATAGAAAGCGGGCGCATAGAAAGCGGGCGCATAGAAGGCGGTCGCATAGAAGGCGGTCGCATAGAAGTGCGGGCGCATAGAAAGCGGGCGCATAGAAGTGCGGTCGCATGGAAAGCGGTCGCATAGAAATACGCTGGAAGAGAATATAGAGGCACGGGCGAAAATTCTATATTCTCTTTCTAGGGTAATAGCCCTTATTCCTGGGGCCAGGGCAATCGAAAGATTGTTGTACTGGTTTCGTTACTGCCGTATTTGATAAACCCACCAGACACATAAATGTGCCCATTGTGCACAAACGCCCCATGGGCATAGCGGCTTT
The DNA here is from genome assembly GCF_018739865.1 of Leptothoe kymatousa TAU-MAC 1615. Lineage (GTDB taxonomy): Bacteria > Cyanobacteriota > Cyanobacteriia > Phormidesmidales > Phormidesmidaceae > Leptothoe > Leptothoe kymatousa. The sequence goes on from NZ_JADOER010000010.1 coordinate 19,452, forward strand.
CCGGTAGGGGGGCCAGCTCTTCCCAGCTGCCTAAATTACCGTCGCTGTCCACCGTCGCCGCATCAACGCGAGACAAAACGCCGCTGCTGCTGCCCCCCGCGATCGCAACCAGGGTTCTATCCACCAATACAGTTGCATGGCGCTGTCGAGCCGTAATGGTATTCACTGGTTCAAAGGGGGAGAGGGTATTATCCGGCAGAATATCTGCGGCCCACACCTGGTCTAGGAGTTGGCTGGGCCTAAACTGTTGGGTGCCTGCGATCGCAAAAATACGATTATCCACCGTGGTGGCCGTCACCCAGCCCACCGTGGTGGGAAACGATGCCAGCGGCTGAAACTCTCCCACGGAGCCATCGTCATTAATGGTGGCGGTAAACACCTGATCCATGACTGTTGTATTATCCGGGCGAAAGGTGTTGCTCCCCCCAATCACATAGAGCTGGTTATCCAGGGTGGTCACGGCGTGAATTGTCAGCGGTTCCGGTAATTTACCCACATCCTGCCATGCGGTAATATCCCCCTGCTCGTTGGGCACCGCCCGCAAAATCCGGTCGGTCACCTCACTGCCGTCCCAATAACCGTTGTCGCCGCCCATGACATAAAAAGCGCCCTTGTGGATAGTCACCGTATGGTGCTGCAGCTTCAGGGGCAGTGGAGCCGTGGTGGGTTGCCAATCACCCAACGGACCCTCCGGTGTGAAGGCCGCAAAAAAGACATCCCGGTGAATGCCTTTGGTTTCATTCCAGCCGCCAATCACGTAAACAAAGTCCCCCAGCACCACCATCTGGTGGGATTCTAACGACGTTGGTAGCTGGCCCACGTCCTGCCAGGGAGAGTTGGTGGCGGGTTGACTGGGGGCCGCTGGCTCAGAGATGGGCGGGACCGCGCAAGCCATGGGAACCATCGCCACAGTCAGGGCTAAGCCTACGGATGCAAATGCTCGACGACGTTTCACCATGGGTCCCACCCTATTGATCAACAGCTACCCAGAGGATACCGAAGTAATCTGATACTACCCTGAGATTTTTGCAGATTATGGGGCCACCCCCTCCAGGGTTTCATCGGCAACATCATACAGGGCTTGCAGTTTCTCTAGGGTCTCCTCTTCTGCCTGCCACAGTCCGCGACCGCTGGCTTCAATCATTCGCCCCACAATATTGCGAAAGGCTTCTGGATTCGCCTGCCGCAGGCGATTGGCCATATCCTGATCCAACGCATAGGTCTCAGCTGCTTGATCATAGACCCAGTTATCCTGGAAGCCGGTAGTGCCGCCCCAGCCCACCAGTGCGGTCATCCGCTGGGAGATTTCGTAAGCTCCGCCGGACCCCTGATCGGCCATGGCCTCCGCCCATTTTGGATTGAGCAGCTTAGTGCGATATTCCATGCGCAGCACATCTTCCAGTTTTCGCGGGGTGGTGTCCTGGGAAAAGCTTTCCACAAAGCTGGCGGTCACCCGCTTGCCCTGCTTTTTCTCGGCGGCTTTTTTCAGGGCGCCGGTATTGGCATAATACTCTTGAATATCCGTGAGGCCATATTCCACCGAGTCAATTTGCTGCACAATGCGGCCGGTACTTTGCAGTAGGGTGTTGAGCACTTCCGGGCGGGCCTGACCCTTGTCGCTGCGGCCATAGCTAAAAGAGTTGCGATCGCGCCACGTATCCGCCAGTTCATCCCCCGATTCCCAGTTAGAATCCACCACCCGGTCATTGACCAAAGAGCCATAGTCCCCAGCCGGGTTCGAAAACAATCGCGCCGACACATTTTCCACCCCCTGGGCCTTTAGTTCCAACGCATGCTTACGAATAAAATTCTGTTCTGGGGGCTCATCCGCTTCCGCTGCCCGCAAAAACAAATCGTCCAACAGCTCAATAATATTCACAAAACTGTCGCGAAAAATGCCAGAGAGATTGCCCAGAATATCAATTCTGGGATGCTCCATCTGATCCAAGGGAGTTAGCCCATAGCGCACAATGCGCCCGGTACCTTCTTTTATGGGTTCCGCCCCCACCAACTCCAGCAAAATCCCCAGGGATTCTCCCTTTGTTTTAATCGCATCCAGCCCCCACAGCATCACCGCCACCGTTTCAGGATATTCGCCAGAGTCTTCTAAATTCTGAGCAATCAGCTTCCGACCAATGGCCCGACCCCGTTCATAGGCCGCCGGGGAGGGCATCCGATAGGGGTCCAGGGCATGGATGTTGCGCCCTGTGGGTAATGCCCCCGGACCATCCCGCAACAGATCGCCACCGGGGGCAGGGGGGATATATTCCCCATTCAGCCCCCGCAACAGATTAGTCAGCTCATCCGTGGTTTGAGCCAGCCCTTGGCGAATGGTGATGGCCTCATCTAATAGCAGCGGCGTTAAGGGTTCACTGGCCGGATAGCGTTTGGCTAAGACATCGACCTGGGGCTTATCCGGTAGGGTATTGGCCGCAATCTGTTCTATCAGTTCCGGTGACAGGCGTTCGCCAAAGTACGCTTCTAAATAACTGTGAATATCGTCCACATCCGGCGACTGCCCCAGAACATGGAGACCGCTGGAAAACAATCGATTTTCTAAGACCTGTAAATACTCATAGAGGGTAACAAAGTACTGATCTAGCACCGCATTGCTAAACAGCTTGGCATTGTCGAGGGTAAACTCCAGCCCCTGGGCCTTTAGCTCCGGTAGCGGGCAGTCGGTTGCCAAACCAGTGTCCGTAATCTTAGTGAGAATGGCATCTTGCAATACCCGGTTGGCCTGGGGATCTTCTCGAAACTCAGCGATCAGCTCCCGCAAAGCGATCAGTTCCTTATAAAGTCCCGCCCGTCCATAGGGGGGCACATTGTGGGACACCAGCACCCCATAGCCCCGCCGCTTCGCCAAAATCGACTCCGACGGATTGTTGGCCGCGTACACATACAGGTGGGGCAAATTCCCCAACAAAATATCCGACCAGGAATAGCCCGTATTCCCCAACGGCGACCCCGGCAGCCATTCCACCGTGCCATGCATACCAAAGTGCAACACCGCATCGGCCCGAAAGTCTTCTTGCAACCAGGAATAGAAAGCCGCGTACTGGGGGTGGGGCGTCAAATCCCGCTCAAACATCAGCCGCATCGGGTCCCCGGCCAGACCCAACGGCGGCTGCACCCCAATCCACACATTCCCCAGCTGAATCCCCCCCACATGAAAGTCTTCTCCAACGGTTTTAATCCCACTCTGAGTTAGAGACTGCCACTGTTTTTCGATTTTTGAAGTTTTCAGGTATCCCAGCCATTTCTCTAAGGTTCGCACATTTACCTTAGCTGGAATAGAAAGTTTAGGGAGTTCTCCTTTTCCTCCCAGTAGCACCGTGGGCTGAGCGGAGTCGAAGCCCATCCACTGATTCTCATCATCCGCCACCTTCACCCAATCAATAACAGTCTCTCCATCTTCAGGCAGCTCTCCCACCCGATACCCCTGGACCTTTAACGCATGCAACAACGACAAAAGAGACTTCGGCACATTTAACAATGCCGCTGTGCCAGTGGCCCCATAGCCAGGGGGAAATCCATAAAGAATAATAGCCAGCTTGCGCTCCTGGGTTTCTTTCCGCCTCAGCTCAATCCACTTTTTCACCCGTCCCGTCAGCCGTCGCACCCGTTCCGGCACTAGATAAATCTGATCCCCCACCAAGCCCCCCAACGGTATCGGGTCAATGGCACCATCCAGTTCCGGCAGGGCATAGAGTACCACACTTTGCAGTCCCCCCACCCCCTGGCGGGTCCAGGAATGAATATCCTGGATCAACAACGGTGCCGCCACAAAGTAGGGCACGTTCTTCGCCCCCAAAATCTTTTTCGCCACCGCCACCTGGCGTCCCGCTTCCATGGACCCCGCCGGTCCCCCCACCAGGGGAAAACCAATGGTGGACACAATGGCATCCACCCGCACCGCTTCTTTAGAAAGAGACGGACAGTCCACATTGCCCAATGCCCGCTGCGCCTGTTCATAGCCCGTGGTCATCAGGTCCCGCACCGCCACATGGCCCTCCACCCCATTGATAAAAATGGGCACCGGCACCAGCCCCGCTTCCTCAAAATAACGAATCAACTGGGGGATATACGCCTGATTCGTAATCACATGCTTGCGATATAGCAAAATGCCGACACGGGGCAGATCTTGTCCATTGGAGACGTTTTGCAAATCGCGTGAGGGCTGAGCGGAATCGAAGCCCGGCCTCTGCCCATACCAATCCACATACGCCCTCGGCGACTCAAAATATCCTTCATACTCCGGATGCAACAACCCAATATTCGGTGTCTCAATCACCGCCGGAATCTCCCCCACGGTCAATCCCAAATACTTTTCTGCCAGCACCCACAGCATCGACGCCACATTCTCAGTACCGCCCGCATTCCAGTAGCCGTAGATAATCAACCAGTTGCGCAGGTCCTGCACCTTCCGCGCGGGAATATATTTCAGTAGCTTGGGGCCAATTTTTAGAAAGCTAATATATCCGGCCAGTTTGTCCTCTTCCTTGCCGCTGCCAAACTTGCTGAGGATAAACTGCACCGGTTTGGGCATTCCGCCGCCTTGCTTACCAGGCTTTTCGCCAATGACGAATTTGCCTAGCTGGGTGAGGGCCATCAGCTCCAGGGCCGATTCGAATACTAGGCGAATGGGAGTGTCCTGGGCTCGTTCCCGGAGCCAGAGGACTTGGTCGTAGTCGAAAATTAGGCTGGCGAAAAAGACGTCGGCTCCGTCCAGGGCTGCTGCTATGGCATCAGGTTGGCTGGTGAGGTCAGCGTCACAAAATACCCGAATGTCCAATTCAGGGCAGCGCTGCTGGGCTAGATCGGCTGCCTGCTGGTATAGCTGTGTATTAAAGGCTTCAAACCCGGCAATTAAAACAATCCGTGGCATTCATTGGGACCCATTGCAGCCCATTGATTTTAACGAATTTCAATACGTGAAGCTCAATACGATGCTCGGGAGAGACCTAAATTACGATTAAAAACGAAAGTAGGCTTTCCCAGAGGGAAATTCCAGAGATCCTAATCTTGAGTCAGAATGGGGCTGAACGTTTGTAAAATACACACCATGGGCAAAGTCAAACCCTTCCGCCTCGACGACAACACCATCATTTATGTCCAGTCTAACGAAGATATTGACACCACCGAACTAACCCAGTCTATAGAAAACAATGACCTGGAAGATGACCCGGCATTGCCCGGTTCAACATCCCCAAGTTCTGATACCGATGAAGAAGTAGAAGAATATGGCCGTGTTTCCAAAGGTTGGCAGTATCCCAACCGTCACGGCACTTCACGCTCTAACGACTCTGCTGAGCAACCAGCCACGGCACCCCAAAATACCCCAGCCCAGCGGGTGGGCACCTTGGTCAAAGCCTATACCACCCACCTGATTAAAGACATTCGCGACACCGCCCTCACCGACGTTGAGGTGGAGAAAGTAGTGCTCGAATTTGGCATTGGCCTGGATACTACGGCCCAAATCCCCTACATTGCGTCTAGCTCTGTGGAATGCAGCGTTAAAGTTGCCATCGAGTGTAAGCTCACCCCGCCATCTAGCGACTAGCGTGCTGACAAACCGATGCGTGAAACGTGTCCATTTCGTTGGCTGTGGCCACAAAGCGAACGCTTCCGTCCGTGATTAATACCGTTTGGGCCTCGACTGCCGCAGGTTCATCGGTGCCCGTCGCCATCGTTGCTGTGCGATCGCTATTTAGGTCCTTGTTGATACCTTGCTCAAAGGTGCTTTGTCGCTGATCGATCCAGGTGTTGCTACCGTGTAGGGGTTCGGCTGGATCAAGCGCCACTCCCCCCTGCCCGGAGGTTACCAGTGAGTTGGTTACCGCATTGGCTTCGCACGATTTCGCCACGGTGTTATTCCCTTTAAAATCTTCGGTTAAAATCGATAGCCCCTGGGCCAAATCTACTTCCAGGGTGTTTAACTCCACCGTTCCTTGCAAATCTGGCCCGAGCTCGGAACTGGCGGTAATATCGCTTTCAGCCGTTAGCACCAGACGATAATCTGTGCCCAGCAGGCTTTGGGCATTCACCACAATTTGTCCACCAAAGCTTTCCTCCGCATTGGCGGTAATGTCACTGTTTTCCAGGGCAATTAGAAAATCAGCATCGATTAAAATGTTGCCCCCAACGGCGGTTCCCCTGGCATCGGTGGCGACCAGGCTACCATTGCGCAACAGCATTACCGGTGACGTAAAACTCAGGTTACCCTGACCCCCAGATGCCGTAATTTGGCTGTTGTTTAAGTATAGAATCTGGGGAGAATTGACAACAATATTGCCCGCATCGCCTGAGCCGGTCGCGTTGGCTATAAACTGACTATTGTTCAATAACCGCAGATTATTGGCGGTAAGATTTAAGTTGCCGCCACTGCCGGTGCCCGCCGCACTGCTGCTAATTTGACTCTCGTTGTCCAGGATAAAGTCACTGGCTGAAACAGTAATATTTCCTTGCTCACCGCTGAGGGTATCGGCATTGAGGCTCGCCAGATTTGATAGCTGAATAGTGTCCCCTGCCAGGCTAATGTTGCCAGCAGGTCCGGTGCCTGATGGTGCCCCACTTAGGCGATCCACATTACTTACATCTACGGTGGCCATATTTTGAATTGTTATTTGGGGAGCCGTCAGGGAAATATCGCCCCCGGAGCCGTTACCCACCACCGCCCGGCTGTAAATCCCGCTGATCAACGTTTCATCTATGCCAGTTCCGGTCAGTTCAATCGAGTCTTGGGCTGTGACAATGACATCGCCGCCAGCCCCATCACCAAAGGTGCTATTCGAAATATAGGCCCCGTTACTCACCTTTAGCTGGTCCGTATCGATGCGAATCACACCGGCGTTGCCCGCCCCTGCCGGATCGCTTACCTCGGCAGAAATAAAGCTAGGCGATTCCTCAGTGGCAAACACCAGGGGAGAAAAACTAGCCACTCCCGCAAAGGCCTCCCCTGAACCATCTACTTCAACCGTGTTGGCGACAATATTAATGTTTCCACCATTGCCAGTGCCGCTATTAGATGAGCTTAGCTGGCTGCCATTCAATATCCTTAGGTTAGGGGTATTAATGGTAATATCCCCGGCATTACCGCCTACGGCCAATGGATTACCAAATTCATCTACGGGCGCAGCTTCTGTGATCAGTCTTGTTAATGCAGGAAAGAATGCAAACTCTGGCAATTGCCCATCGAGAGTAACAGACTCTGTTGCGGTGATGGTGAGATCGCCTGCATCACCCCTGCCACGGGTGAATATCCCTGTAAAACTGCCCTCGATTAACGACAAGCGCTCTGTGGTGATGGTGACATCGCCGCCATCACCATTGACACCAAAGCCAACAAAGGTCCCAAACACACTAATGTTGGAGGTAAGATCCATCTCCCCGATGGTCATATCTGTGGCGTTAATGGTGACATTGCCAGCATCGCCATCGCCATTAGTTTCGGCGATTAAAATTCCCCCTCCCGAGATATTCAAGCTCCCGGTATTGATGGCAATATCAGCGCCAGCACCTGTGCTACCGCTAGGGACTACCGTCGTCCAGGTACTGTTGACCACTGGGTCAAATTGTGGAGAAGGGGGGATTGCCCCAGTATATGCAGCTCCTTCGATGGTAATGCTGCCCGGTGAAATCGCTTGTAAAGAACCTCCATCCGTACTGCCCAAAGTCTCTAAGAGAATCGCGCTGCCACTGTTGAAATCCATCGTGTTTGCCAACAGTTGTACGTTCCCCGATGGGTCACCGCTAACGTCAATGGCTCCTGCCCCAGTCACCACCAAATCGCCCAATTCTGTACCAGAGGGTAAATCAATAGTGGGAATGCCAGCATTTAGCTGGAACGGTAAAAGTCCGTCTGTTGTATTGCCCAGGGGTAAATAGCCGGTGGAGATCGCTGCTATTTCCACCGTTCCTCCAGGGGTGGTAATCTTGCCCCCATCTAGGGTCACATTTCCCCCTAGCAGTGCCAGGGAATGGTCCGCCGGAACAACCAAACCATCGTCCGTACGAAAGCTCGTATCCAGAAGTTGTGTGGCCAGATCCACAACAATTTCACTACCTGAATCATTCACCCGAATTTCACCGGGGGCTGCACCATATTGCAAACCAACGGGGGTACTAACGGTGAGTAGGGGAACTGCCCCAGGCGCTGTTGCACTAAAGCTATCCCCGTTGCCAAAATCAATCGATTCCGCTGTGGTCACCACAAATGAACCATCAATATCCAACTGGGCATCTGCACCAAAAATCACTCCGTTGGGATTAAGCAGAAATAAATCAGCGGCACCATCAATGCCTAGGGTGCCTGAAATATTAGACGCACTGCCGCCCGTCACTCGGCTAAATATGGTGTCGATTCCTGTCGGATCCTCAAAATAGACCCGCTCCCCTGTCAGCACATTAAAGTCTTGAAAGCTGTGAAATAGACTATTGCTGCGAGTGGCCCCGCCTTGAATCAGGGTGGCAGCGCTGCCGTTAACTGTTGCCGCTGGATTAACGATGGAGTTTTGATCGCCGGGATTGCTGGAAGGCGTTAGCGTAGTGTCAGCAGTAATCTGAGCAATCGCACCGGGCACCATACTCACAGCATGGATCCCCCAAACAAGGCCAGCACCCAATAGGGACCAGTGCCAACGTAGAGTTCGCGTCGCTTTATAGTGAGGAGTCATCATCGCGGTAGATACCTAAGCAGGGAATAATCAAGGCCTGAATGCCCTTGATTATTCCCATGGAGCAATGATTATCGCTATTGGGGTTGATATGAAATGCTAGAACTGCGGTAAATACGGAGACGATAGAGGCTGCTAGAAGCAGAGTATCAAGACTTCATAAATGCAGCCTTCTGTTTACCTTAATCTCACAAACCACGGGGCGAAAGTTCAGTGGCGACACTATTAGTTTAAGTATGTGCCAATGCGAACATAGTTACATCAGGGAAAACAACGGACATATTTAACCCTGCAATTGTTCTCTCTACCTACTAAAGGAATTATTCAATGGCTAAGCGCACTCAATCATCCAAAGCAGTAAAAACAGTTTTGTGGAAATCTGTTTCTGACCAACAGGCAGAAACCATCAAAGGCGGTTGGAGTAGCGGCTCGCATTACGTCCATGCTACCAATACATACAATTGCAATCGTACCGGAAAAGTCTTGTGGTACATTTAATTGTGTTTTCTGCTCTTTCTAAAAAAGAGTTGATAGTATGTTTAAGTCAAACAAGCCTTTTAAGGAAGGTTTGTGGCGCTTCTGTCTCATAAGGAAACCAAAGTCGTAAAGGATGGATATTCCTACAATATGGCAAGACGTAGAAGCTAAGGTTCAGACCCTTTGTTTTGACTGGAGCCTAGTTTTGTCTTTTGTGGCGTGCTGAAAGTCTGTTGATTTTGATTTTGTAGACAGAGCAATAGAAATCTATGATAGGCAAAGGTTGAAGCCCTGCTATAACAAGGCTCCAACCTTTGCCTATTGGTAATCCAGGAGATTTTGGGATAACCGATAGGCTATATTAGCCGTAGATATTGTGGTAAATACGGAGGCTTTACTCCAGGAATTGCAGAGGATATCAAGACGTTATAAATACAGCATGCCGTTTACCTTAAGCCCACACAACAAGGGGCGAAAGTTCAGTAGCGATACTATTAGGCTAGACGTGTATTCATGGGAACATAATTTTGCAGGAGAAATACGTAAATGCACTTCATTCTGCAGCTATTGTTCTTAGTCAAAAAGGAATACGGTCCATGTCAAAACGTACTCAACCATCGAAAACAGCTTTGTGGCAACCTATTTCCGATGAGCAAGCAGAAGTCACCAAAGGTGGATATTCATCCTACGATGTATATTGTGGTAGAACATGGAAGGTAATGTACCGAGTCTTTATTTTACCTGGAGCCTAATTTTTCTCTTAGGAAGCACCTTGGCAACTTGCCCCCGTTTGATGTTATAGGCAAGATGAGAAATGTTTGTGAGTGAAAGCTGGAATTCCTATTCTGTTAGGATTCCAGCTTTTTAAATGACTACTTTAGAAGATATCTGAAGTCTACGGAATCTGAAATACGATCACCATCAACCGTTGAAATGAGAATTACTTAATTGCGGTAAATACGTAGAAATATGACCACTGCCCTAAGGGGGAGTTTAACCCTTTATGCTTGAGACATTGTCTTCATAGTAAGCTCACAGAAAATAGATCGAAATCTCAGCAGTCGTATCATTTCATTAGGCTTGTGTAACTGCGAACATAGTAGACATAGAGGAAACGCGGACCCGTTCGCTCAACACTCTAGATGTTTTTCTAAATGGCAAAGGGGCAACGATGGCTAAGCAAACTAAAGTATCTAAGTCTGTTCTGTGGCAATCTATGTCTGATCAGCAGGCAGAAGTCGTAAAAGGTGGCGGTACCTATTCCTACAATGAGTGGTGCAACCGCACAGGTAAACTCGTTACAGTTACTAGGAAGCACTAATTGGATTGCTTAAAGGGCTGATTTTCAACAGTCTTTTGAAGGTTATAGGCAAAGTAAGAGACATTTTTGAGTGAAAGCTGGAATCCCGATTTTGTTAGGATTCCGGCTTTTTTATTGCGGCTTTAGATAATGTTTAACACGAAATTCTGACTGATTGCATAGGGCATCCATAAAGGAGTGCCCCTACCGGATTATCCCTTTGGCATCGGGTTTACTGAATTCGGATTGGGTACAAAACCTCGAATACATTGCCCATGGGATAGTTGATGACTATGGAACCAGCAACGAATTGTCCCCCATAGTGGAGCCTCGAATTACTTGATTGCGGAAAATACGTAGAAATACGAGCAATAGTCTAAGGGGGAGCTTAACCCTTCATACTTGAGACATTGTCTTTATCTTATGTTTATAAAACATCCGTCAGAAATTCAGCAGTCATATCGATTCATTGGGCTTGTATCAATGCAAACATAGTAGACATAGAGGAAACGCGGACCCGTTCGCTCAACACTCTAGATGTTTTTCTAAATGGCAAAGGGCTAACGATGGCTAAGCAAACTAAAGTATCTAAGTCTGTTCTGTGGCAATCTATTTCTGATCAGCAGGCAGAAGTCGTAAAAGGTGGCGGTCAGGTAAGTGTTGATGAGTGGTGCAACAGAACCGGCAAGCTGGTAAAGCGTTACTTCTGGGTTCCCTAGAAAATTCGAAAAGATTATAGCTATGTTTTTTTGAGATGCTCTGTTAAATCATCTCAAAAATAACATCTAAAAATGAGAGATATTTGCAAGAGAAAGCTGGGACTCCAGCTTTCTCTTTTTGTTTTGGTTTAAAGGAAAGCTTAGTCAGATAGCCCTGGTTCTTCACCTGCCGCCTTGGGGCTATACACATCTCGAACCAAGACTCAGAACCCCGTAATGTAGTCTGTTTTTCCCTAAAAGCATGACTTAACAAGCCTTTTCGGATTAAGCCGTGAATTAGGTTCTTACCAGCTCCTTCCTGACTAAAGTAAGTGGGCGATCAGCCGATAAATGCCTCAATGCCTAAGATGATCAAATATGGCTCTTTGGGGTACTGCCATACAAGAATTCATTGGTTTAACCTGGCGCTAGATCATCCATCCTTGTCCTGCCAAGTTTGCCCTAATGCCCAATTTTCATCAAGGTACCTTGTTGTTTTGTCTAAACCTTGCCATCTACGCCAAAACTATTAGGAATTTACTGAACTACTGACGAAGCTACCTACTACGAACGCTTACTACAGTGGACTGCCCTAAATAGCTTAACGGTAGTCCCATGCTACAAACTTATCCCCTGGAGATACCCATGACTGACTCTAATCGCATACAGCAATCTGCAAAAAACGTAGGCAAAAATGCATTACAGGTTGGCGGAGACTACACCCAAACCACATCCATTAACCTGAATCTTATTATTTCGGTCTTTTTCATTAGCGTAGTTGCCTTTGGTGGTCTGGCCTGGTCCCTAAACCTAGTGGGTAAAGGTTCCGGTGGCGATGCGGGGTTACCCAACGTTGCAGAACAAGCCCAGTAATTGACGAAATCACAATAGCCACTCAGGGAAAAAGCCATGACATCTACAAACGTATCTCAGGCCGGTAGCGCCAACAAACTTGTTCAAGTTGGCCGTGACTATATCAAATATATTTCCATTAACCTCGGGGCAGGCAATTGGGGCGTATTAGCCGTCAATACCATTCTGCTGTTATTGGTATTGATGGGGGTTGGCACTGCAGCTAAGGCCACCGTTAACACCACTAAAGAGTACATGGTAGGCACAGGGATAATCGACGATCCCAATGCGCACATTTGCACCCCTGAAATGGCCATGCTCAATATGCAAATTGCCCGCCACATAGCGTCGCTAGATGCCAAGGGACAATTAAACGCAGCGGTCATTGCAGACCTGCCTGAAATGCAGGCACTACAGGGACCGCCCGGACCTGTCGGACTCCAGGGTGAACGCGGCGAGCAAGGTATCCAGGGAGTCCAAGGTGAGCGCGGTGCCCAAGGCGAACGCGGTGCCCAGGGAGAGAAAGGAGATACTGGTGAGCAAGGGGCTCAGGGTGAAAAAGGCGAACAGGGGGATGTCGGTCCCCAGGGCGAAAAAGGCGACACTGGCGAACAAGGCCCCCAGGGTGAAAAAGGCGAACAGGGGGATGTAGGAGACCAGGGTCCTATAGGCCCCCAGGGCGAGCAAGGGCTCCAGGGTGAAAAAGGCGAACAGGGTGATGTTGGACCCCAAGGTTCCGTTGGACCCCAAGGACCCCAAGGTATTCAAGGATTTACAGGTGAGCGAGGCCCAGAAGGTATTTCTGGAGAAGATGGTCTAGATGGCAGCTCTGGTATTTCTGAAGAAAGATTTAGTGCTTTAGCGCAAAATGTTAGTAACCTAAGCACTGACGTTAATAGACTACTAAGCTCAAGCCTTGATGAGGGTTCTAGTGAGTAAGTAAACTCTATCTCTCGATAAGTGCTGTAGCTCGCAAAATACTGCCAAGCTATATTAGACCCACCCTATTCAACTAAGCATTTCTAATACCGTTGCTGATCCTTTACTACATCAGCAACGGTTTTCCATTGGAGTACCTTGATCGTGAAAGTTTACGACGATGTCAATGCGGCTTTCCATACTACTGATATCCTGACCGAGTATGTAAGCTGGAGTGATGTCCATGGCAGCGGCGAGTCCCGAAACGCTACAGGTTGCCCAAGGTGCTTTTCAAGACTTTTCCCACGGATTATCCACCGGTGACTGGGCCGGTTTCCTGACATGGCTCAGTGACGATTTTACGTTTTGGTTTCCGGCGGGGCCATTCAAAGGCCACAACGAGGGGAAGGAAAAAGCGACTGCCTTTTTTGCCATGGTTTCAAAGGTCTTTCCTGAAGGTCTATTGCTGACGCTAAAACGCACGTTAAGTGAGGGCAATACGGTTCTGTTTGAGGTGCATTCTCAAGGGAAAATGTTAGGCCATCCCTATGAAAACCAGGCGGCGATTTCCTTTGATGTGGCGGGCGATAAAATTTGTGCCTATCGAGAATATTTGGGTGTGATCTTTCAGATTGGGGCTTAGGCTGTGCCACCCCAGACCTACCGCAAACTGATGGCCCAGCGGCTAAGCGATGATTTTTCGTCATCGGTGGAAATTGTTGAGATAAATATGCCCCAGCCGTTGGCCCATCAGCTGTTGGTGCGCAATCGGTTTGCTGGGGTAAATGCTGGGTTTGATACATTACTGTGTCGGGGCGAAGTGCCCTATGTAAACTTGTCGCCTCCTTTTGATATGGGGGTGGAAGCGGTGGGGGAAATTGTGGCGGTGGGGGCAGCCGTGGCTAAATTTAGGGTTGGGGAAACGGTGGCGACTACGTCCAGGGGCGGTGGCTATCGGGAGTATCAGCTGGTAGATGGGAAGCACGCGGTGAAAATTCCCCAGGCTGTTCCTGAGATTTTAACGCTGATGCCCACGGGCACCTCGGCACTGGTGGGGTTAGAACAGGTGGGGGACATGGGCAGTGAAGAGACTATTTTAATTACTGCCGCTGCCGGAGGGATTGGCCATATTGCGGTGCAGCTGGCAAAGTTGGCGGGCAACCATGTGATTGGTACCTGTGGAACGGAAACTAAGGTGCGGCTGTTGCAGGATTTGGGCTGCGATCGCATCATCAACTATTGCCAAGAGAATGTTCACGACGTGCTGGCCACAGAATATCCCCAGGGGATCAATTTAGTATTCGACTGCGTGGGTAAACACATGTTCGATGTGGGGGTAGACCATCTGGCGGTGCGAGGGCGATTTGTGATTGTGGGGTTTATCTCGGAATATGGTCAATCTTTTGAACCGGTGGTGCGTCCCCGCATCTACGAAAAACTGTTTTGGAAGGCTGCTTCGGTGCGGGGTTTTTTGTTGCCCCAATATGCCGAGGCGATTCCTGCCGCTTGCGATCGCTTGCTAACCCTATTTGCCCAGGGCCAACTAAACGTCGCTGTTGATCCCACCGATTTTTACGGGCTTGAGGCCATTCCAGAGGCGGTAAACTACCTCCTCAGTGGTCAAAACTGTGGCAAAGTTGTTGTTAGGTTTTAGTGTGCCATGTCCCAGGAAGCCAACGCCATCCAAGGTATTTACGAAGTTTGCATTGGCACCCAAAATGCTCAACCGCTGATTCAATATTGGCAGCAGTTTGGCTATACCCCCGGAGAAACCGGTGAGATATCGGCAGAGTTTGCCCAACAGCTGTATGGTGTGGAGTCATCGCTGCGGTCTGTGCGGCTAGATCACCAAGCGGCGGACCATGGCCTGATTCGGCTGATGGTGTGGGATCGCCCCCCCAGTCAAGGTCTGGGCATGGCCCCCATGAAAGTGCGGGGAAACCGTTGGGCCACCAGTTTGACCCTAAATGTGGCCAATCTTTGGAACCATGCGGCGGAAGCAGAAGCCCAGGGGCTGCCCATTCGCTATGGCCCACCCCAATGGACAGTGATTTACCCCACCGCCCAGGGACGTCCCTTTTTAGATCCGCTGGTGGGCGTGCGCGAGATGTTGTTGTTGCAGCCCCAAACCCGCCAGGTGATGTTTCAGCGGTTTAACTATACGGTGCCAGACTACGGTCAGCCCAATTTAGCATCTCCATTTCAGGCTAGCCAGGTTACCCACATGGGCCTAGTGCTGCAGGACGACAGTCGGGAAACCCTACGGTTTTATGATGAGACCTTGGGGCTTTTGCGGGTGCAAGATGAGTTGGAAAGTACCTATGAAACGGCGCGGGGAGGACGACAGATTTTTGACCTACAGCCGGGGGAACGGTTTTGGGTCACCGCCTTTGATGATCCCCGGTCGTCTAAAACAGACTGGCAGGCAGCCCGCTCCGGGCGGTTGTACATCGTGCGCTTTCCTGAAGCCCTAACGCTGCCAGACTATTCAGACTATTCACGACCCGGGGCCTTGGGCCTATCGTTATATACCTATCGAGTCGGTAATGTAGACGCGTATTATGAGCTGATTCGCCATAGCCCCGCCACCGCATTAACCAACATTATGGTCAATGAATTTGGAGAACGGAGCTTTTCCTTCAAGGCCCCAGATGGTTATACCTGGACTTTCCTTGGGAAGCCATCGACATCCCATTAACAATCAGGCAATGGAAACTCCTTGCCGGCTAAATAGGCTTCAAAATGTTTTTTGAAATAGCGCCAGGAGGTAATATTGTCAGTGCTGAAGGAAGATTTCGGCGCATGGCGATAGACGGGAATTCTATCCTGAATTTGTTCTTTTAATAGCCCAGGCAGCTCCTCAAAACCAGCTAGCTTACGACCGCTGGCGCTATAAATCAAATGGCCTGGATGGCTACCCATTTTCATCCAGGGAACCCAAGGCCCAATTCTCTCCCAGCCTAAAATCACGGGGGAAATGGATGTGATGCTTGGATCTCGTAGGGCTTTGGTGGGGACGGTGAGTTTGAATAGTTCAACCGCCTGGTAAATTTCCTGGGGACTGTAGTCAAGGAAACGATCGTCCCCTGCTAGGGGGTTAGGATAGGTCGAAAATAGATCAAATGCAAAGGTGGTAAAGTCTCCGTCCACATTGGCGCCATACTCGCCTGCATAGGGTTGTCTGCCTTGGACCGGGCTATTGGCAATGTGTATTACCGGTACGGTTTCGCCGGTCCAGGGATTTTGCCACCGGTGGAGAATCTCATTGGTTTTTGGGTCGAGATAAAAGCTTAGTTCTCGTGACACAAAGTTCCAGCTTTCATCGTGGTTGTCCAGGCAGCGACTGACGTTCATGCCCACGATATTAAACAGATGGTGCTTTGGCTGGCCAGGGATAAAGGCATACACCGCCCCATTCCAGGTAAGAAACGATTCTTCTTCTGTGGTGGCATTACGAACTTTTACCCATTCACGGGCTGCAAACATTTCCTTGTTGGCCATCGGGCTCCTTCTGATTGTTTTGGCGTTGCTGGTCCTGGGTCTGCTTGATTCTGGAGATCTAGGCTATTGGCCAAGTCCACAGGTCGATTCGGACCCTAAATTAGCCATGGCAATTTGCTGTGTTGTCCATGGAATCGAGCTTGCATTAAGCTTTTTTGGGCTCAACTTCCCAAGGCCTTATCCCACTCCAGTTGATGGGCTAATCCATAGGTAACAAAATCGGCTTCCCTGGCTGTATCACTTTGGCCAAATACCCCTAAGCTGTAGGGATTATCTTGCATCCGTTGAGCTACCTGGGTCTGTTCAAACTGGGTCACTTCTTTCCTGGGCTTATGGGGCTTAAAGAAATCTACAACCAGGACGGTGCGATCGCAATTGGTGTAATTGTGGGGACAGTGGGGGTAGCTGTGGTCCAACACCATAAATTCGCCTTCCCGCCAGTAGAGCTTGTCGTGACAAATTTTCATGGCAATATCGCCCTCGGGCACAATCAATCCTAGATATCCGCGATACATATGGGGGTTGTCGTTAGTATGCAGTTTGATATCCAATCCGGGATGAAACGTGCCAAAGTAAACATTTCTAAGAATGTTGCCATTGGCCTGGTTAACGGTGGTGACGGTTTGGGTCAGGGTGGCAAAATATTGTTCCCTTAAAGCCTGGACTTTCGTCGCAGCCTCTGTTGTGCCACAGCTTGGATACTCAATGTTATAGGTGCGAATATAATCATCTATTAGATAGCCCTGGAATAAAATGCCAAAGGCGCTATATTTTTTGGCCCCCTTAGTCCTAATTGTTTTACTTTGGGGGCCCATCATCTGGGCTGCGATCCCTTGCTCTTCTGCAGAGCTGTGGGCCATAAAGCCAGAAAATTCTTCTTTTATAGCTTGCCAGGCCGATTTTAAGCTACTAAGAAATGGAAACTGCTGCGGGTCTTGATTATACTCGTTAAAACTAGTCATATGTACTTGCGTATCCCTGTGTGTCCTTAGGTGTTAAGAAACTAGAAGATTAATATCCTGGCGTTCTCGGAGTTATTCAAAGTTAGCTCACCTATCTAAGATTAATCATAACGAATCGTTGGATTCAGATAGGGGTGCTGTGGCTGCGACGTCAGGTCTTGATACGGTTATTAAAAATGTGCGGATAGTGCGCCCAAACCATTCCACGGTAGAGGTGTGCGATCTGGGAATTAAGGATGGCAAATTTGCCCAGGTTTCCCCCGATATTTCCCTGGAACAGGGTACTGAAGTCATTGATGGCAAAAATCTGTTGGGGTTTCCTGGCTGTGTGGATGCCCACATGCACATCGGTATTTACCAACCCCTAGAGCAGGATGCCGTGGCAGAAAGTAAGGCCGCGGCCATGGGTGGGGTGACCACCAGCATGAACTACATTCGGACGGGGCAGTACTACTTAAATAAGGGAGGCCCCTATGGAGAGTTTTTTCCTGAATTATTGGCCCGGTCGGCGGGCAATTTTTTTGTGGACTATGGCTACCATCTGGCCCCCATTAGCCCCGGTCACATTGACGAAATGTCCTGGCTGATAGAGCAGGGGGTGACGTCCTTTAAGATTTTTATGTTTTATGGCGGCCATGGTCTCCACGGTCTTTCGGATCAGCAAAATCTGTTTTTGATGATCAAAAAAGAAGATCGATACGACTTTGCCCATTTTGAATTTATTATGCGGGAGTTAGCCCGCCTGCGGCAGCAATATCCGGCCATCCAAGATTCCCTCAGCTTGAGCCTCCACTGTGAAATAGCGGAGATTTTAACCGCCTATACCAAGCTGGTGCAGCAGGATACGACTCTGTCGGGGTTAAAGGCCTACAGTGCGGCTCGACCGCCCCATTCCGAGGGGCTGGCGATTTGTATTGCCTCCTACCTAGCCTACGAGACAGACTGCGTTAATATTAATTTGCTTCACTTGAGTTCCCGTAAGGCCCTAGAGGCGGCGTTGCGGATGCAGACGGCATTTCCCCACATTAATTTTCGGCGGGAGGTGACCCTTGGCCATTTGTTGTTGGATGTGAATGCCGCCGCCGGTAAGTGGGCGAAGGTGAATCCCCCGATTCGGTCGCGGCAGGACGTGGATTTTCTATGGAATGCGGTGTTAAGCGGTCAGGTGGATTGGGTGGTGAGTGACCATGCCTGCTGTTCTGCGGAGCAAAAGGCGAGTCTGACGGATCCAGATAATATTTGGTTGGCAAAATCTGGATTTGGGGGGACAGAATATTTGTTGTCGGGGGTATTTAGCGAAGGCAGCCGACGGGGGCTGTCCTACAATCGCATGGCGGAGCTGCTCAGTTGGAATCCGGCCCAGCGGTTCGGGCTGTTGTGTAAGGGGGATATTGCCGTTGGTTACGATGCGGACTTGGTTTTATTAGATCCGGATGACACCTTTGTGGTCCAGGCGGAAAATTCTCTCTCGGAACAGGGGTATACCCCCTTTGAAGGGATGGAGCTAACGGGGCGGGTGAAACAGACTTTTTTGCGGGGGCAGTTGATTTATGACCAGGGCAATGTGGTGGGTTCTGCCCGTGGGCAGTATTTGAAACGGCCATTATCCCTTGCGTAATCAAATTATTTTGCAGGAGAGACTCTACGATGACCACGACGGCTTTTTCAGCCCTGGCGCTACAGCTAAAGTGCAATGCGGTAAATCGCCTGGGGAGTGCCGCCGAGGCACGGGAGGTGATGCATGGCGCGATCGCAAATCTGGGTCCCCAAGTTGCCGCTGCCCGTGCCTTTATTGGTGCCGACTGTCGCCTGGTGGTACTGCCAGAATATTGGCTCACCGGATTTCCCATGGGAGAATCCATTGGGGAGTGGGGGGCCAAGGCCTGTCTGGCCATGGACGATCCCATTTATGACACCCTGGCCACCATTGCCCAGAAACAAGGGATTTTTCTGGCGGGCAATGCCTATGAATTAGATCCCAACTTTCCCGATCTATACTTCCAGAATTGTTTTGTACTCGATCCCTCCGGGGATATGGTGCTGCGCTACCGTCGCATCAATTCCATGTATGCCCCCACCCCCCACGATGTGTGGGATAAATATTTAGACATTTATGGCATCGATGGGGTGTTTCCCGTTGCTAAAACCGCCATTGGCAATTTGGCGGCCGTGGCCTCCGATGAGATTCTTTTTCCTGAGGTATCCCGCTGTTTAATGTTGAAGGGGGCGGAAATTTTGTTGCACCCCACATCTGAGGTGTATGGCGATGTCCGGAAGGAGGCGGCAAAAATCTCGCGGGCGGTGGAAAACATGATGTATGTGGTGTCGGCTAACACCGCTGGCATTGCCAACACCCCCATTTTGGATGCATCGGTGGATGGGGGCTCTAAAATTATTGACTACCGGGGAATCGTATTGGCAGCAACGGGCTCCGGTGAAAGTATGGCGGCCTACGGAGATATTGACCTGGGCGCCCTGCGGCGCCACCGGCGAGGGGCCAACATTAAGAATCTGTTATCCCGCCAGCGGCTGGATGCCTATGCCGACATCTATAAACAGTTTCCCATTTATCCTGCCAATTCCATGGCGGCGGGTGGGGTGGAGCGCAGCCACTTTGGGGCCACCCAAAAGACCGTGATTGAGCGCTTAGAACAGCTGGGGGTGATCTAACGTGGCCCCCACCATTTCCGTTCGCAATCCCCGCACCGGCACTGTGGACTACCAGATCACTCCCCCCAGGGCTGAACAGGTGGCCAGCACCTGTGACCGACTACGCCAGGGGCAGTTAGAATGGCAGGCCCTGGGCATCAACCATCGCATTGACGTATTGCGGGCTTGGAAACAGGCCCTGCTGGATCGCAAAGATGCATTGATCCAGGCCGTGACGGCAGACACCGGCCGCTGGGCCGAATCTGTTTTAGAGGTGGACTCATTTCTCTCGGGGCTGGACCGCTGGTGTAGCCTGGCCCCAGATCTAGTGGCTCCTGCCCCTCCTAAAACAGCGGCCATTCCCTTTATTGAACTGCGTCCCCAGCTGGTGCCCTATGGTTTGGTGGGGGTGATCAGCCCCTGGAATTTTCCGCTGTTGTTGTCCACCATTGATACAATTCCGGCCCTGTTGGCGGGCTGTGCCGTCATGGTTAAACCCAGTGAGATTACGCCTCGGTTTATGGAGGTGATGCTGGCTGCGATCGCAGCCGTGCCCGCTTTAAAAACTGTTTTCACCTATATTCCCGGCGCTGGTGAGACCGGCGCTGCCCTCATCGACAATGTGGATTTGGTCTGTTTTACCGGCAGTGTGGCCACGGGTAAAGTGGTGGCGGCGGCGGCGGCAAAACGGATGATTCCGGCATTTCTTGAGCTTGGGGGCAAAGACCCGGCCATTGTTTTAGCGTCGGCAGATGTGGACCAGGCCGCCACGGCATTGTTGTGGGGCTCGGTGGTGAATGGGGGCCAGTCCTGTTTGTCGATTGAGCGGATCTATGTGGACCGTAGGGTGTGCGATCGCTTTGTAGAAACCCTGGTGGCAAAGGCCAACCAGCTACAGCTGGCCTATCCTGAACCCAACAGTGGCCAAATCGGCCCCATCATCGCCGAGAGACAGGCTGACCTCATTAGGTCCCATTTAGGAGACGCCTTGGAAAAAGGAGCCGTGGTGCACTGTGGCGGCACCATCGAAACTCTCGGTGGGGGGCTGTGGCTGCAACCCACGGTGCTGACCCAGGTGGACCACACCATGGCAGTGATGACGGCGGAAACCTTTGGGCCGATTATGCCCATAATGGTTTTTGACACCGTGGAGCAGGCGATTACGTTAGCCAATGACACAGACTATGGCCTCAGTGCCGCTGTGTTTGCCGGTGCCCCAGACGAAGCCCAAACCGTGGCACAACAGATCCAGGCAGGGGCCATTAGCCTCAACGATGCTGGGTTAACGGCCCTGGTGTACGAAGGCGAGAAAAATGCCTTTAAGCTGTCGGGTCTAGGGGGCTCCCGCATGGGTCCTGCCTCCATCCAGCGCTTTATGCGCAAACAAGTCTTGTTAGCAAAAACATCTTCAATACCCGATCCGTGGTGGTTTTAGTGCTTTGCCCGTATGTTGTTGTGAGCCTGAGACCTTATCTATGAAAGCCTGCCGTATCCACCAGTACCAGGGACCAACCGCGGTTCAAATAGACCAAGTAGATGTGCCGACCCCAGGTCCTGATCAGGTGAGAATTCGGGTCCGGGCGGCAGGTATCAACAACTCCGACCTGCAAACCACCTATGGTAAATATCAGGGCTATGGCCACCGGGGACTGCCCCACATTCTTGGCCAGGAAGCCGCTGGGGAAGTGGAGGCCGTGGGGGCCAACGTAACAGACTTTACCCCCGGTATGCGGGTGTTTGGCCATGTTGCCGGGGCCTTTGCCGAAACTGCCCTAGGACCCGCCGCAGAACTGTTGATGCTCCCCCAAAATATCGCTTTTGAGGTGGCCGCCAGCCTGCCCATTGCCTATCTCACCGCCATTATGGGGCTGGTGTGTAAAGCCAAGCTGCAGCCGGGGGAGTGGGTGTTGATCCATCCGGGCAGCGGTGGCGTTGGGGCCGCCACCATTCGTGTGGCCCAGCTCCTGGGGGCCAAGGTGATTGCCACCGCCAGTTCGGCAGAAAAAATCAACTACCTGCGCACCCTAGGGGCTGACCATGTGCTCCACCACAGGCAACAGGATGTGGTGGCAGAAGTGCAACAAATCACGAAAAATCAAGGGGTGCAGGTGGCTCTGGATGGGGGCGGCCACATCACCTTGCCCCAATGTTTGGCCGCCATGGGCAATGGGGGACGTATTGTTTCCTATGGCTATACTACGGGGCTAGATGCCACCCTCCCCCTGGTTAAACTGATTGGCCGTAACATTCAACTGTCCGGCATTGCCCTTTGGTATAACCGGGACTATCGCACCACCCTGACCACCCTGCGGGATCTGGTCTTGCCGGCCATTGTTAAGGGGCAGCTGCAGCCGGTGGTCAATCCTGTGCCCGGGTTAGAGGCCATGTCCGACACCTTAGTCCAAATGGAGCAAAATCGTCTGATGGGGAAGCTGGTGGTGGTGCCCTAGGCCTAAGCGTTTGTTTACCGTCTGATGGAGAATCTGGTGGTGCCTTAGGCCTAAGCGTTTGTTTACTGTGTAACCAATGGAGGAGTTAATCCCATGTCTACCATTCGTGAAGCAATGCCCGTACTCACTCGCCATGAAGGTGTATGGGGCGGTGCATATACTACCGTGGACAATGATGGCACCATTCTCGACCAACATGAATGCCGAATTACCTGTGAGTTTCCCGACGATCAGCCCTATCCCTATTTTCAAACCAACCGCTACACCTGGGCCGATGGCAAAGTAGAAGAATATCAGTTTCCCGGTGCCTACCAGGATAAGGTGCTTTTGTTCGACACCGAACGCATTGAGGGTAAAGCCTGGGAAGCGGATGATTCCTTGGTCATTCTCTGGTTTGCCTACAAGGGCATTCCCGATGCCTTTGTCTACGAAATGATTCACCTGAGTAAGTGTAATAACCACCGTGCCCGCACCTGGCACTGGTTTAAGCAAGGAGAGATCTACCAGCGCACCCTGATTAAAGAACATCGAGTGCAATAGCCCGAGTTAGAGATGGACGGTTATGACACCACGGATCAAACGGGCCTTTTTAGACACTGGCCATGGACAGCTGCTATATCGCACCGCGGGCAGGGCAGAAAGTGGAGAAGCTTTGTTGCTGCTACACATGAGCCCCCGCAGCAGCGATGAATTTCTGGAACTGATACCGTTGTTGGCCACAAATCGCCAGGTAATTGCCATGGATATGATGGGGTTTGGGGACTCGGATACGCCCCCAGATGCCTATGCTATGGCGGACTATGCCGCCGATGCGATCGCACTCCTAGATGCCCTGAACCTCCCAACCGTCAGTATCCTCGGCCACACCTTCGGTGCCTTTGTCGCCGGAGAAATTGCCGCCGCCTATCCCAAACGGGTAAATCATCTAATTCTCTGCAACATTCTCGGATTAGACACCACTGCCACCGCCAATGTGAACAAAAAATATGCCACCGGCTTTGTTCTCCAAGCCGACGGTTCCCACCTCCTAGAGCGGTGGAATGCCCGTTTGGAGTACATCGGCTCCCCAGGGTTAAACCACCGCTGGGTGTTAGACGACCTAAAAGCCTTTGGCCGCACCGCCTATGCCGCTAGGGCCGCCACCACATATTGGCCCAACTCCGCCGCACGATTTCAACAAATTAACAGTGCCACATTGTTGCTGTGGGGGTTAGACGAAGTCAACCAATTTGAACGACAGGGGCTGGCCAAGGCCGAAAACAGATTTTGGGTGACCCAGGCCATCGCCAACCATCAAGTCATTGAGCTAGACCACGGCACCATTTGCATGATGAATCAGATACCCCATGAAATTGCCCAGATTGTGGAACAATTTTTAGCACCCTAAGCAAACGGATGGGATAAAACCCTGCCCACCTGGGAAACATCCCGATCGGCCCGCACAAAAAAGAGACCACCGTCAACGGTGCTATGTTTGGGCAGGTCGCTAAAGCTAGAACAATACCAAACATAGTCTCGGGTCAGATGGTAGTCGCCCACATCACAGTAACCCGACAAACAATAACCGTCTTCATTATAGGTTTGAATAAAAGGATGTTGCCCATCGTAGTGGGGGAGGATCGCCAATAGCCAAGCCCCACCGCCCAGGGCATCTTTTCTGAGAAACTTCTTTTTCGCGATCTCAAACTGGGCCGTTTGGGTTTTTCCCCAGGGGAGTAGCTGACTATCCAAGGCTGGAATAAACTCTCCTAACCTGGCTTTAGGATGATTGCTATTGGCTCGTTCATACTTTAACGGCACCGGACCATTTTCCATCCAAAGTAGTTCCGCCGTTTCCCCTGGGCTAACCTTGATTGGCCCCACCTTGACCCCCGCAGGAATAAACGAATAACCATGGGTGCGCAGTCGCCAATCCCCCAGCTGGATGCTGCCGCGTAGGACAAATATTTCTAGATCGGCCGTAAATATCCCCGGCGGCAGTTCAAACTTTGGCGGCAAAAACACCCTAGCCGTGGAAGCCCCACATGGATGCCAGGTTAATAATTGCCGTGCCACCCCAGCAATAGATGCCCCACCGATGTGCCAATTATTCTCTTTCGGCACCGTATTACTATGGAAAAATTGAAACTGACCCGGCAGGTGTTCCCTAGAAATGGCAGTACATCGGCCCGATAAATGCATGCGGCCACTGCCATCACCGCCCCAGTCTTCTGGCATGGGGGCTACTTGCCAAAACTCCTCGGCGGGCTGCCCTTGGGCGGTGGTAACTTGGGCCGACTGATTAGGCATGGCGCATACCTGACTGGTTAAATACTACTCCTAGTTCAGTATGGCAGATGCGTCCAGATTATTGCCCTTTCTGGAACCACTATGCCACTTGTTTTTTCGTCTTCACAATTTATTGGCTGTACGGATTTATGAATAAACTAAATAACAGATTTATCCCCTTGAAATCTTTCATCGGAAAATTGCTGATGTTTCCGTGAATCTCTGAATGAGTCCATATATTAAATAATTCAGGTACTGTGCTATGCCCCCCATCCAACGTACGTCCTATCGGTTGCCCCAAGCTGCTGCGCCAAAGAAGCGAGTGACGGCCCAAACCGCCATTGAACTAGCTGTAAGCGTTAGTGAAGCTGAGCATCAACGACAAATGAATAAACAGGCGCAGGTAGAAAAAAAGGAGTTGGCCCCTGACTGGGTTTGGGACTACGGCATCATGGGGTAGGGGCACCTCGGCGGTGGTCACCATTTGGGTACCCGTCTGTTCCATCCTTCCCTATTCAAAGTTGTTGCTTTCTTGATGGATTTTGCACTCACTTCGACTACTAAGATGGGCGTAATACATAGGCCGTTGACCCCATAGGCGAGATTGTGAGTCTTATATTTTTATTTTAGTGAGACCTATTAGGATGCCGCTAATGATTGGCCGGCCCTAGTAAACGTTTTATGGTTGATGTGAAAAGTACGGTGCGGGTCGATTTCACCAAAACTTCAACTATAGGAACTGTTAAGAAACTACTTCACGGTTTAATCCGACAAGGCTTGTTAAGCCATGATTTCAAGGAACAAGACCATGATTTTATTCTTTAACAAGCCCATAGTGGGTGCTAAGGCATTTATCTAAAAAATCTCCACAGCCATGGGGGCCATTGCATACAATGGTCCCCATGGCTGCTTTGTCTGGTTTTTTGGGTGTTGTCCCCTAAGCTGTCCCATGGCCCGGAGATACCAAAAAAATCCTGAAGAGCGATCGCGGCCAGTGTATTAAATGTAATGGATGTACCTGCGTATCCGCGCATGAATAGCACAAAGAAAAACTTTTATTATGATGAAAGTTCAGTAAATCTCACCAATCAAGAATGTTAACTTAGTCGGTATACTAATGCATGCGGTAGTATGGCAAGAATCTTTTTTTGTTATGCTTGGAGGCTAGTAGGTCCAGGCAGTCAAGAACATTAAGTCAACATATTTAAGACTATTAGTTTAATACGCACACTTTATGTTTATAAAAGAGAGCAATACCGTATCGTTATTAATTGGCTTTGCTGCAACAATTGCCTTGAGTAGCTGTGCTCCATCGCCCCAGCAAAGCTCAGAACTCACTAACGTTGATTCAACTGTTGTTCAGTCTGAGGCAGAATCTTTAGCCACTAACTACAGTGTCAATATTGATGAAAAAGGTCGAGCCCTCAGGGGGTACGATCCGATTACTTATTTTCTTGATGAAGACCCCGTCAAAGGCAGTCAAGACTTTAGTTTTCGATGGAATGACGCTGAATATTACTTTGCCACCGCCGAAAACCGTGACAAATTTATTAGCGATCCAGAAAAATATGCCCCTGCTAACGGTGGATATTGCACCTTTGGCGTAGTTTTGGCTAAGAAATTTGATGGCGATCCAGAAGTGTGGTCTGTTCACAACAATCGCCTGCATGTTTTCTTAAATCCAGAAGTGCAAGAGAAGTTTTTGCAAGATGAGGTTGGAAACTTCAGTAAAGTGGCCAAGAATTGGCCGATGATTCAGCATAAGTCTCCAGAAGAGTTGGAAGCGTCTAGTTAATCTGGAGTCGCTAAAATTTTCCTGGGCTTGGCTTGGAAGTCTTTAAATGATGGCTTGCCTGGAGTTACTAGCCGTGCTGCCTGGGTGAGTTTCCTTCAAAGATGATGAAAAAATGCTGAAGTGAGGTCAAATTTTGACGCGACTACATGAATCGGTATCGACTTGGGTTTTTCAATCAACTTTCTCGATTAGCCGTGGTCGCCCTAGTCGTCACCTTACTTTTGGCTGTTTTAGATTTTCGTGATCGTGCCAAGGTCAATCGTATTTTGACGGAACAGCAGATGCTGCTGCTATTGAAAAACCAGCTGACCCAGGCCAACCAGGACCTATTGCAGGCCCGACTCAATGAGTCGCAATTGATTAATACGCAAAAATCTATCTTTTTTGAAAAGTTTGAGACACAACTTAAGCAGGCTAAAGCCTTGACCCAAACGTTGGTAGGGCAGTCTCAAGATGGGGAAATCATTGAGCCCCTTACGAACACCATGGTTCATCTGGAGAACTATCAACATTCGGTGGCGAAGACCCGTAGTCTGCAACGGGCGATGGGGTTAGATAGTGATGATGGTATTTTGCCTCGGTTGCAAACCTCAAACCAGAACATTGAAGAGCTTTTAGAACAGGCTGAAAATAAAGACCTGATCTTTAAGTTTGTTCAAATGAAAATTTTTGAGAAAGACTTTAGCAGCACCCTGGATATGCGCCTGGTCAACCAGTTGAACGATCAGGTTGACCAGCTGGACATCGCTATTCGGACAGCCAACCTATCTGCCGATTTGAAGGGCACGCTGCTGAATGAAACGGATGCCTATCAACAGTTGGTGTCTGTCTTTATTAGCAATACCATTGAGCTGGAGTTGTCGATTGCGGAGAGCACCCTCCACTATGACCGCATCGGCCCGAAAATTATCCTTAGTCAGGACAGGATCGATCAGCTTTTAGAACAAGCTTCTGGGCAATTGCGATCGCAGCGGCGCAGCTCCACCCTACAAACCATCGCCGTTTTCACCAGTGCCTTTATCGTTCTGTTGTGCCTTGTCATTTTGCAGCTCAGGGGGGCTCGACAACTAACTAAGCGCCTACAACAACTTGCCCGAGGCATGCAAGAAGTGGCTGCAGGCCATTTCGAAGAGATTGGCGAATTGCCCCGGGGCCATGACGAAGTGGGCACCTTGGCCGAAACCTTCTCAGCCATGGCCGCCCAGATTCAAAACCAAATTGCCGTCATCAAAAAGGCGCAGGAAAAAGCAGAAATTGCCAATCAGGCCAAATCCGACTTTCTGGCCAACATGAGCCACGAACTGCGTACGCCGCTAAACGCCATTTTGGGATTTACCCAGGTGATGCAACAGCACCATGGTCTGACGACTGAGCAATACGACTACCTGGCGATCATTGGCCAGAGTGGCGAACACCTATTGGCACTGATCAATGATGTTTTAGATATGTCCAAAATTGAGGCGGGTAAATCCACCCTCAATGAGGAGAGCTTTGATATTCATAAGCTGCTGAAAACCCTAGAAGCCATGCTGAGGGTTACAGCCGAGGCCAAGGGATTGGTGCTACGGGTTGACTGTGGGCCTGAGGTGCCCCGATGGATTCAGACCGATCAGCAAAAACTGCGGCAAATCCTCATCAATCTACTGGGCAATGCCCTGAAATTTACCCAGCAGGGGTACGTTAGTTTGCAAATCACCCTCGCCGATGGGCCAGCAGACCATGGGGCCTCTCCCATCCAGTTTTTGACCTTTGCCGTAACCGATTCTGGTCCCGGCATTGCCCCCGACGAACGCCAACACTTGTTTGAGTCTTTTAACCAGGGGCAGCAGGGCAAACTACGGGGAGGGACCGGACTGGGTTTGGCTATCAGTCAACGATTTGTGCAACTTATGCAGGGAAAGATTAGGGTTCAGAGTCAGCTAGGTCAGGGGAGCCAGTTTAGCTTTGACCTGCCCGTGGGGGTGGCGGCGGCACATGCCCCTGGGGTAAAACCACGAACGGTCGTCGAACTGGCGGCTAACCAACCGGATTATCGCATTTTAGTGGTGGACAATAATCAACTAAGCCGGTTGCTTATGGTGCAGTTTCTGACTGGGGTAGGGTTTTCTGTGCAAACGGCCATTCATGGACAAGACGCCCTCGAACGCTGCCAACAATGGTATCCCCATTTGATTTGGATGGATTTCAACATGCCGATTATGGATGGCTGTGAAGCGACGCGCCAAATTAAACAATGGGCCCTGGCCCAGGACCCAGCCCATTGGGCCCTACAGCCTCCGGTCCCTGCGTCCCGCTCATTTCCCCTGGTGATTGCGCTGACGGCCACCACCTTCGAGGCCGATCGCCAGCGACTATTGGCAGCGGGCTGTATCGACTTTGTTGGTAAACCGATTCAACGGGAGCTGATTTTGCAAAAAATGGCAGACTACCTGGAGGTGTGCTTCCACTATGGGGATACGGCCAATGGGGATACGGCCAATGGAGATACGGCGAATCCTGCATCGTCCCCATTGCCCTCCAGCAATGCCGACCTCAGTGCCGACATGCTACAGACCATGCCCCTAGAATGGGTC
The DNA here is from genome assembly GCF_018739865.1 of Leptothoe kymatousa TAU-MAC 1615. Lineage (GTDB taxonomy): Bacteria > Cyanobacteriota > Cyanobacteriia > Phormidesmidales > Phormidesmidaceae > Leptothoe > Leptothoe kymatousa. The sequence continues at coordinate 48,570 of NZ_JADOER010000010.1, forward strand.
AAACGCCTCCATCAAGAAGTCTGCTTGGCTGAACAAGACAATGTGATTGATTTGGTGGATGGCATTATGCATGATCACCCCTCCCTGGGCTTGGCCATTCAGCATCTGGTCGATCAGTTCGATTATGGGAAAATCATCGCTTGTACGGAGCAGGTGTTGAACTATGAGTGATGCTTTTCTCCAACCCATAACGGGGCATATTCTCATCGTCGATGATGTGCCGGAAAACGTTCAGTTGCTCTCCAGGACCCTCTCTGAGCAGGGGCACAAAGTTCGCGGCGTACTCTCTGGGGAAATGGCGCTAAGGGCCTCGAAGGCTTTGCCGGATCTGATTCTTTTAGACATTATGATGCCGGATATGGATGGCTATGAGGTGTGTCGAAAATTAAAAGCATCCCCTCTGACTGCCAACATTCCTGTCATTTTTCTGAGTGCCTTAGATGCTGTTGCCGATAAGGTAAAGGCGTTTGACGTAGGCGGTGTGGACTACATTACCAAACCGTTTCAGCTCAAGGAAGTCCATGCTCGAGTTAACCACCAACTGAAGTTGCAGCAGCTACAGCAGCAACTAATGGCCCAGGCCGAAACCCTGAATCAAAAAAATGTTCGGCTGCAGCAGGAAATTCGCGATCGCGAGCAAATCGAAGCGGCCCTACGGGTATCAGAGGTGGAAGAGCGCAACAAAAAGCATCAGCTCAGCCAAACCCTAGAACAGCTTCAGCAGGCCCAAGCCCAGCTGGTACAACAGGAAAAAATGTCGGGCCTAGGGCAGTTGGTGGCTGGAGTGGCCCATGAAATCAATAATCCGGTCACGTTTATCTACGGCAATCTGCAATGTGCCGAGAACTATGCCCAGGATCTCCTGAAAGCCCTACAGATTTATCAACGGGCCATGCCCACATTGCCCACAGAGCTACAGACCGAGGTAGAGTCCTTAGAGCTGGAGTTTATTCAAGAAGACTTTCCAAAATTACTGCAATCGATCAACGTGGGGTCTGAACGCATTCGTGAGATTGTGCAATCTCTGCGCATCTTTTCTCGACACAGTGAAGCAGAGATCAAAGCCGTTGATATCCATGAAGGCATTGACAGCACCCTGACGATTCTCAAAAGTCGTCTGCGGGCCCAGGCGGATCAGGCGGCTGTGACGGTGCTCAAAGACTATGGAGATTTGCCTACGGTGGAATGCTATCCAGGACGGCTCAACCAGGTGCTGATGAATATCTTGACCAACGGCATTGATGCCCTGGAAATACTGAGGCGAGCAGAAGAAACCGCCTATTCTCATCGGCAGCCCACGATTCGCATTCAGACCAAGTCCCTGCCTGGCGATCGCATTGGCATTTACATTTCCGACAATGGCCCCGGTATCCCCAAGGAGGTTCAATCCCGCCTGTTCGACCCGTTTTTCACCACCAAAGATATTGGCAAGGGCACTGGATTGGGGCTTTCCATTAGCTACAAAATCATTGTGGACCATCACCAGGGAGAATTGCGTTGCCTTTCGGTGCCAGGGAAGGGAGCCATGTTCGCCATCGAAATTCCAGTGGTTCAAACCCCTTGATCTTCCTGGGCGTTGCCAGATTTATCAAGAATCAAGCTTATGGGGCCATATTCCTTTTCCGTAATGGCTATTACAATTCAAAAGCTGCGTAATCTCATCGGCACCAATGGGCTTGCTAAATAGATATCCTTGGGCCATTTCACAGCCAAACTGTTGAAGGGTGTGGCATTGTTCAGAGGTTTCAACACCTTCCGCCACAATTTTATGGTCTAGCCCCTGGCACATCTCAATCATAGAGCCGATTAGGCGCTTCGATTTATGATCCGCCAGCATGTCATGAATAAAATATTTGTCGATTTTTAAACAATCCACCTGCAGGTGTTTGAGGGAGGCGAAGGAAGAATAGCCGGTGCCAAAATCATCAATTGCCAATAGCACACCGAGTTCTTTTAACTCGCTAAAAATTGAGAGATTTTGTTGATCGGTTTGGACCACACTTTCAGTCACTTCCAACTCTAGTTCGGAGGGCACTATCCCCGTTTCAGCCAAGACATTTTTGATCAGTGTGACAAAATCCTTATCTAAAAAATAGACCGGGGAGATATTCACCGCCATGCGGATGTTCGATACCCCTGCCTGTCTCCAATCAACAACTTGCTTGCAGGCCGTTCTAAGGACCCATTCCGTTAACGGCTTAATCATCCCGATTCTTTCGGCGGTGGCAATAAATTCCGTCGGTGGCACTTCACCTAAACTGGGGTGATGCCAGCGCGACAAGGCTTCAACCCCAATGATTTTGCCGGTGTGTATATCGACTTGGGGTTGGTATACCAGTGATAGTTGTTGCTTTTCGACGGCTTGCCTGAGGCTTTGCTCCACCCGAAACCGGTATTCGGCTTTTTGAGTCAGTTCTGGCTGATAGAACGCATATTGATGCTTACCATGTTCCTTGGCGGCATACAGGGACGTGTCAGCCGCTTTTAGTAGCGTGGTGAGATCCTGTCCATCATCGGGATAGTGGGCAATGCCAATGCTGCAGGCTGGGGTCACCCTCCTGGAAGAGAGTTCCACGGGGGCAGAGATTATTTCCAAACACCGTTGCGCCACATGGGCCGTCGCATAGTCACTGCTGATGTCACTGACGAGAATGCAAAACTCATCCCCACTTAGGCGGGCAACAAAATCAATGTTGCGGGTGACCTGCTGTAGCCGTTTGGCAATTTCCTTGAGCAGTAAATCGCCAGCATCATGGCCGAGGCTGTCGTTGACACTTTTAAAATCATCTAAGTCAATGTATAAAAGACCCAAGCGGGATGCGTTGCGATCGGCGCGTTTGATCGATGTTTCCAGGTTCTGATAGAAATGAGCCCGAGTTGAAATGCCGGTTAATTCGTCGTTATAGGCTAATTCTCGGATGCGTTTCTGGGCATGGTCTCGCTCCATCACAATGCCCGCCAGCCGGGCCGCAGACTTCAAATCGTTAGACTCTTCTTCATTGGGTAGGGCCGGATAGTCGTAATACATGCCAAAGGCCCCGAGGACCAGCCCGGAAGAGTCTTTAATTGGCTCGGACCAGCAGCAGCGCATACCGTGGGGCATGGCCACATGTTTAATTTTGGCCCATTTAGGATCGGTCTCAATATTTTCCACCAGAACCCGTTTGCCCGTATAGGTGGATGTGCCACAAGAACCCACATTAGGCCCATTTTTTAGGCCATGCACCGCCTCGCAATATTCCTTGGGCATGCTGGGGGCGCCCCCATGCATCAGGTGACCGTCTTTTAGTTCCAGCATTGAACATCGCAGACCGGGATGGCGTCCTTCGTAGAGTAAGGCGATTTCTATGTAGATTTCTGATGCGGGTTTTCCCGTTGCAATCATTTCGAGAATTTCGGCATGTTTTTCGTCAAAGGCTTCCGCTTTTTTGCGAGCTGTGATGTCAACATGGGTGCCGACTAAGCGCATCGCTTTGCCATCGGCTTCATGGTGGACGAGAAATGCGCGGGATAGCACACACACTTCATGGCCAGCTTTGTGCTGCATGCGCATTTCCACATCAAAGGCATCGGTTTTACCGTCCACGTAAGCTTGCACCAAGCTTAAGACCCTGGCTTTGTCCTCTGGATGTACCAGGTTTTGCCAAGTGCTTAAATCATGGTTTAGCTCATGGCTGTCATATCCCAGCATGCTTTTCCAGCGTGGGGAATAATAGACTTCGTTGGTTGCTAAATTCCAGTCCCACAGACCGTCATTAGCTCCCCGCATTGCTAGGACAAACCGTTCCTCGCTTTTCTGGAGTTTTTCTTCTGATTCTTTGCGGATGGTGACATTGCGTCCAATGCCAAGGACGCCGATAAATGTGCCATTGGCGGCATACATCGGTAGCCGACGGATTTCGAGCAGTTCACGATGTCCGTCGCACGCAAAGGTCGTCCATTCTTCATAGATGGATGGCGTCCTGGTTAGGATTACTTCTTGGTCGCGGGTTCGATATAACTTCGCTAATTCAGTCGTTACAAAATCGTCATCTGTTTTACCCAATATTTCTTGTTCAGAGAAGTCAAAGAACTGTTCGAAGCGATGATTGCAGGCCAAGTACATGCCCTGGGGATCTTTTAGCCAAACGAGATCGGGCAGGGTGCGGATGATGGTGCTATAAAATTCAATATTTTGTCGAACTCCCTTGAGACTTGCAGCTACAGAGGCGGGGGGGAGCAGTCTGAGGGCTTGATTTGATTGAATTCTATAGCTCATAGCAAGTTGTTGTATGTCTAGGGTTTAGACACGTGTAGGCTATTTTTATGGTACGAAGTTTATTTCGGGTTCAAACTCGTACTTTAGCTGAATAAAAGCTGTCAAAAAATATAAATTCCCAATGAAATAGCATGGAGAGCCAGTGGAAACACGGAAATGTCCTAGTTCATGCATTCACGTATTAGAACAATTTCAGTTGATGGAATAAGAAAATATGCTGTTGCGGATTTAGGGGATAAATCGCGCTGTTTTGATGGCTGGGCATCGGAATTGCTTAGGCAGCCCGAGGAGCGGCAGGGCTAAAAATGATCCCGAACATTGAATGAATTTCTATCTTGCTGTGTTTGGGGTTGGGTTGGACGTGCCTGGTCTAGGGAGCATTTCTTTTTGAGATTTCTTTTTGCGCGATGGCACCAATATTAAATGGAATGGGTCAAAGCACTGCACAGAAAGGGATTTAGAGGATAATCGCGTTGTATTTAGAAAATTAGTAGGATTATTGCATTGCTGAAATCTTAAGGAAATATAAAAATATGGTACTTTAAGGGTGGATAAAAGTTCTCAAGTTCTCTACATGAGGAAGAGGCTGATGGATACGGGTCTAATGAGATTGATCTGGTCGGTAGTCGAAGAAACTCCAGCCATGCACTTACAGGGAGCTTGCGATCGCGAAACAATCCGATTATTACTAGCCAGAATCGATCAACGGGTGGTTCTTTCCGCCCAAGCACGGTCCCAGGCGCAGCAGTACCTGATCGATCGCTGGCATTTGATTCAGGAGATTTCCTTCGGGCAGGCGATGTAGCCATGGCCATGGCCCCTAGGCATGGCCCCCCAGACATGGCCCCTAGGCATGGCCCCTAGGCATGGCCCCCAGACATGGCCCAACGCAGTTTTATAGTAGCTGATGGTATGTCTCAACCATGCGCGCTGCGATCGCATCCCAGCTATAATTCTCTTTGGCAAATCGATAGGCGTTCTCTCCCCGCCGCCGACATTCGGCCACATTGGCCAGGGCATCTGCCAACGATTGGGTGAGCATGGTGCGATCGCAGGGCACCACCCAGCCGCTCTCACTGGACTGAATATCTCGCCAAATATGCACCTGGTCCGAAATCACCACCGGTTTCCCCGCCGCCATGGCCTCCGCCACCGCGATGCCAAAATTCTCATAGTAGGAGGGCAACACAAACACATCGGCCGCCTGTAAAATCTGGCCCTTTAGCTCTCCTGTCACAAATCCGGTTACCGTGGTGCAATGCTTGAGGGCAGACTTTCCTATCTGTTCACCAATGGCATCCACATACCCCTGATCCTGGGGATTGCCACCACAAAGAACAAACTGGAACTGTTGGCCAGACTGGTGTAATGCTTCTAACGCAGGCAGCAACAAATCCAGCCCCTTTTTCGGATCAATGCGAGACATAAACAGCACAATCGGCACCCCATCGGGAATGTGATAGCGCTGTCGAATTGCCCGCTTTGCTTCAGCTTCTGAACAGCTAAAGTTTGGCAACACCACCCCTAGCGGCAAGACGATATCTCGAGTTTGCGCCCCAAATCGCTCCGATACCTTGGCTTCTTGGTCACTGGTAAAATGTAGCGCCGTTGCGCCTTGAATATTAGGCCCCTCGAGCAACGCCGCATACAGTTGTTTAAACTGTTTTTTCTTAGCCAGGTCCGCCGGGTCTAGCGTACCGAGAGGGCGCAAAATGTAGGGTAGCTGTTGCCGTCGAGCCACCGTTGCGGCCAGGCTCGTGACCGGTGAGAACAGGGCATGTATATGGGCCATGTCGTACTGTGCCCCATGCTGTCTGAGCCACTGCAACAGCGGCAGTGAAAACTTATAGCGCCGAAACGGGGCGCAGCGAAAGTAAATAGTCTCGTAGCCGTCAGTCGCCACCGGCTGATTCAGGGGCACCGCCAACGGCGCTTGCCCTTCATCGCCATTGGAGTCTGTGGTCAGCACGGTGACCTTAGCCCCCTGCTTGGCTAGGGATGTGCTCAGCCCCCGCACCATCTGACTGGGACCGCCATATACCAATGATATGGAAGGCACAATTTGTAGAACCTTGAGGGCCTTAGCCATGGTTGAATTAGCGAGTAGGGAAATCAGCGATTAAAGTGACGATGGACTCGCTGTCCTAGGGGCAATAGTAACAGCCAAGTTAATGGGGACGGTGATTGTTCAGGAACGGCTAGGGGCTGGGCGGTGGCAACGGGCACATTAGAGGCCGATAACACTACACTATCGCTTTCTGAGATCTCAATGGCAGGGGCTAACTGATTGGTCGATGAGGGCTGGACAAAACTACTTTCCCTCACCCGTTCAATTTGTTGGGAGTTTAGCTGCGATAACCGCTCGCCATCTGGAAAAATATCGTCGATGGACTCGGGAATGGTGCGCGTACCGCCACCGGTCAATAGGTTATCGGCAGCACCGGCCCCCAGGGTAGAATGCCGCAGCCCTAAATTATGACCAATTTCATGGGCGATTACGTCTAAGCGGCCAATGCCGTTGTTGAAATCTAAAATATCATCGCTGATCAGCACCCCATTCGAACCTATCCAAGCATTCCCAAATTGAACTAAACCTGCGGAGGTTTCGATCACATCCACAAACCAGAGATTAATGGGACCTGTGGTGCTAGTAGAGTCGGGATGGCGACCAAATGACCCGGCGGCCCCTGAAAAGGACAGGTCTAAAAATTCGTCTTCGTCAGTGGTTAGGTAGGTGCTGTCATTGAGCTGGTTGAGGGGTAAAAAGGCAATGTCAAGGTTGGCCTGGTCCCAAATTTTGTCGGCAATGGTTTCAAACAGCTCCACTTGGGCACAGACCAGCCCATCATCGTCACACACCTGGATGGGCTGCACTTCTAAAACCAGCTGCTGGTCTGACTCTGTGACAGTTGATACCGTTGTTGCCTCTGTACTGTCACCGCCGCCGCCGCCGCTGCAGGCAGACAGCACTACTACTATGGCTAGCAACAGTGGCTGGCCTATCCAAGTTCCGGGTCTACGAAATCTATCCACCAGTTCAATGAATCATGTTGAATAAATTTAGTGTAGACAAGTTCAGGGGTGAATCTATCGATGCAACCAAAAACTCTTGATGAAGCTTGTCATCCTCTCTGCATAAAATCTCGGAGTAAACCGATTGGGTAAAAACGGCCCGAGGTTCTCCATATGTTCGATTTTTTCTTTTGTTTAAGCCTAAATTACGAATAAAGTCTCAATGAGGATTCCGATCTTGAGTTTACTTTCGCTGTAGAAAATAATATGGATTTTGCGTGTATCCACGGATGTGTGGCCTGGGCGGGGGAATTGGAGATGGGGAATTAGGACGTTAATAGTTCCTGGTAGAACCCTAACAGCTCTGTTGCCAGGGCCTTGTTGGTGTAGTGTTTCATGGCGCGCGCGTAGCCTTTTTGGGCCAGTGCTTGTTGTTGCTCCGGCTGTTTGATTACCTGGGTGAGGCGGTCGGCTAGGGCCCCATGGTCCCCCTCTGGAAAGACTAAGCCACTATCGTCGATCACATGGGGGATTTCCCCCGAATCGGAGCCGATGACGGGGACTTGGCAGGCCATGGCTTCGATTAACACATGGCCAAACTGTTCTTTCCAGCCCACGGAGGTGAGGGTTTTAAATTCATAGGTGGTTTCAGAGGGGAGCACCAGGGTGTCCATCAGGTTGATATAGTCTGGGACGGCGTCGTGGGGCACGCTCTCAATCCAGCGGATGCGATCGCTAATATTGAGGGCATCTGCCTGGTTTTGCAGCTCTTCCTTGAGGGGACCTCGCCCCAGCAACACTAACGTCCACGGTAGATTTACCAGGGTGGCCAGGGCTTTGAATAGGGTAAGCAGGCCTTTTTCCGGGACGAAGCGGCCCACAAAGCCGATGATAAACTCACCCTCCGCAATTGAAAGCTGTTGCCGCAGCTGCGGTTGGGGGGTGGGGCGAAACAGCCGTTCATCCACCCCTAGCTGAGGCATGACCCGCACGGGGCCATGGTAGCCGCGCTGTTTGAGGATATCGGCCCCATCCTGGTTGCCCACCACCAGCCCATCGGTGTTGTTGAGGTTATAGGCCTCTAGCAGCGATAGGGGGAACTTGAGTTCGTAGGGTAAATTCCACCAGGTAAAAAAGAGATTTTTGGCGTTGCCCCCCAGCAGCCGATTGAGGGTGATTAATTCGGCATAGCCGAGAGATTTAGAACCTTGTTCTACCTGGATGATGTCGGGTTGAAATGCCTTGAGGAGGGGGACAATGTCCCAGCCAAAACTGAGCAGCCCCTGGTTGTTTTGGCTCAGGTTGGAAATGGGAACAACGCGAAAAGAGCCATCCTGCCGGGGCTCGGGTTCTACGATTCGGTTTTGGACACCACCTGGATTCCAGCGTTTGGGCACCACTACGGTGACGTCGTGCCCCATGTGGGCTAAGGTGCGTAGTTTTTCGCAGTTCAGCTCCACAATGTAGCTGTGGCTAGCTACTAAAACTTTCATGGGTTGTTTGGGGAATGGGTAAGGAGTGCGGGGGGAATCGGTGGGCCGTGCCCACCCTATGGCGAACCGGTGAGGGCTTCCGTGGGGGAGCTGGCTTGGGGCCGGGGTGCGGGCATGGTCTGGGCCGGTAGGCTGTGCAGTCTGCCCTGGCTGGAGACAGTGCTCATCAGGGTCCAACAGGCTTTGAGGAAACCTAGGGTGTAAAACCCAAAGCGGCTAATGACTTTGATGGGGGAGCCGCTTTTGTTGCACGGGGGCCTGCCCAACACATGGCAGTCGAACAGCCGGTGCGAGAGTCGCAACAGCTGCCAGGGCGTTAGGTTTTTCAACGCCATTAAAAAATGGTTGTGGTAAAAGGTGAGCTGATATTTCAAAGACCGGGTGCTGATGTCGTGACAGCCGCCGGTTTCTTCGCCGAGGTGGATGAGGTTGGCTTTGGGGTCGTACCAAATTTTGAGACCGGTCCGACGAAACCGCAGGCAAAAGTCCGATTCTTCACGCACGGCACTGCCTTGAAACCGTTCGTCGAACCGGAGGCCGTGGGTGGAAAAGACATCGCGCCGAAAGGACATGTTGCAACCCCGGGCGGTGAGCACCTGCTGGGGTTTGACGGTGTGCACCAGGTCGATGTGGTACCAGGCGATGCCGGGATCCATGGCCTCGGGGGGCAAGGTGTCGATCTGTTTGGCGGAGTTAGACTCGGCCAGCTTCATCCGGTCGAACACGCGCCCGGCTACGGCGCCAACGTCGCTGCGGGTTTGGTAGGTGTGGGCGTGGGCGGCAAGGAAGCCGGGGGGCAGTTCCACATCGTCGTCTAAAAATAGAATGATGTCGCCGTGGCATCGTTCGATAGCGTAGTTGCGGGCGGCGGGGAGGCTGGCCCAGTCAACGGTGTAGAGGCTGACCTGGGGATTGGTCTGGAGGCTGTTGAGAAATTCTACGGTGGCAGGTTTGTGGTTGCGGGTCTGATCGACGACGATGACTTCGAAGGCCGCATAGGTTTGTTCTAGAACATTTTTGATGGTGCTACACAGAACAGCTTCTCGCCCATAGGTGGGAATAACGACGGATATGAATAATTCTGAAACCATAGGGGTTATTAATTAAGCTATTTGGGGTTCTTCCTGGGGGGCTTTCTTTTTACGCGATCGCGATCGCCGTTTCTTTTTCGGTTCCGCCGCTTCCCGTTCCTGCTTATCCAGGGTGGGAATTTTCAGCGTAATGCCAGCGGCCAGCCAGTAATAGACCGACACCGGGTCCACATCCAAAGGATAGTAATAGGGAAAGAAACTAATAAACAGCACAAATACCCACATTGAGGCGGCATAGCCCCGCAGGTTTTTATCCTTCGTTTTGCGATAGGCCTTAAATGTGGCCACCGACAAGGACGCATATAAAATCAACATCGTCAGCAGCCCGAGGGGGCCTAGTTCGTATAGCAGCTTGGGGTGATAGGTTTCCAGCAACCGCACATCCCCAAAAATACGAGCCGCGTTGGTGGCCCGCGCTACCCCATTACCTAAAATTCCCTCCTGGGCGTGGGATACCTCTTCAAATTGTTGCATCACAAAGGCATGGGGTGGGGAGGCGTTCCAACGGTCCTGGAAACTGGCAATGCGCTCCTGCACCACCTCCGGGTTGCGGAGAGATAGCCCCACCAAAATTAGCGCCAACACCACCCCCACCGGCAAAAACCGTTTCAAGTTGGCCACTTGCCCTGTCATCACACTGAGCAACACCACCACCACCGGCACCAAAGATAGGGCAATCCGCTGGCCAGATACCACCGACATGACAAACACCATCACCAGGGACACAATGCCCACCAATCGCCAAATGGGTGAGCGATCGTTAAACGCCGTCCCAAAACTAAAAAAGGTACTGGAAATTAAAAACCATCCCCACTGCCAGGGGGCCACAAACGTACCCGGCAAACGGATTTGCCCCTGGGACGGACTGTATAGCAAGGCCCCTCCCACCAAACAGCGCGATTGCAGCGAGGCCTTAAACAGTTCATCGCCCTGGGCCCCCAGCGATTCAGTGCTGGGGCAGATGCCCGTGAGCAACATAAAATATTGGCAAAAGCCTAACAGGCAGGCCACAATCACCAGGGCCGCCTGGATCCGTAGCAAAAAATATAGATCCTTCGACGTGCGCATCAAATAATAGATGCAGGTGATGACGGGCAAATAGCCCAACAGCACCTTAATGCCCAGCACCCCCATCAAAATGGGTTGATCGCCGCCCCCTTCAAACTGCTGGGGCACATTCACCAGCAGTAGGTTCATAAAAATCATGGTGAGCGCCAGCACCAGTGGAAATTTAATCGCTTCCGGCAACAAAATCGGCAGACGTTTTTTCTGGCACAGTTGCATCACGCCAATGAGCGCCGGCACATAAATGCCATCCTTCGCTAGCTGCAGCAACGAATTGCCCCCGAGCATATAGGTGACGGTGCCGGAAAACGGAATATAGATAATAAAGGCGTAGAAGGCCTCGCGCTGGTACTTAAACGATAGGGCGAGGCAGAGCAGGGCGGCGGTGGCCGCCACCCCCAGGGTGGGGTCCACTAGCAATCCCATAATCAGCCCCACCACAGCGGCCAATACAAATGTGGTGACCGTAAACTGCACTAGCTGGGCCCGGGCCTTGGCCGCCGCCCGTTCATTTCTCCGTTGCTCCTTGGGGCTCAGGGTGGAAACCGCAGTATCGTCTGCTTTTTGGTTTTTCTTTTTAGAGCGCTTCTTAAGCTTTTTAGGCAGCTTTTTGGAGGCCATGGGCGGGTAAAAAAGGGGCAATCGGACGGTGGTGCCCACCTTGGCCACTATTAGAGCGGCCGAGGGGCAAGTCTAATTTACCCAAACCTGACTTGATTCATAGAGAAATCAAGTCGGAATTGCATCAACCTTACAAAAAATTTTTATACCAGCAGATTTCCGTAGGGTCACCCTGGCTAAATGTTCTAGAATGCGGCCCCCGTAGGGGAGACCAAAAACCTATCTTCCTAGGCGGTTGGGAATATCCCGACAGCCCCCTGGCACTGTGGCTCGGGTTTTGCTGCCCCCCCACTGGCACAGGTAGCAGCGTTGGCTTTCCGATAGACGTTGCGCCCCGGATAGGTCCATGCCTTCTACCACGGCTCCGGTAAATTCCCCGGTGTCGTAGTCCGGGGTGTCGGTGCGGGTTCTGGGGGTGGCGGTTTCCGCTGTGCCGTAGAAAAATCGGGTGCCCATGAGGTCGGCCCCCGCCAGGCTGGCGTCGCACAGCACCGTACGGGCCAAATCGGACCGCACCAGGGAGCATTGGGATAGGTCAGACCGGATCAGGTTAATGCCGCTGAGGTCCACCCAGCGCAGGTCGTTACCCGATAGATCCCCAGCCGCCAGCATGACCCCCAAATCAATGACCCGAGTACCATTGAGGCGATCTTCGGCGTAGCCCCCGGACCCATCCAAAATGGGACGCCCCAGTCGCTGGTCCCGCGCTAGGGGGGTGAGTAGCTTAGACCGGGACAAAAACCGCAGCACTTTGGCTTTGCCTTCGCCGTCGATGCTGCCCAAAATGGCGGCGGTGCGGGCCTCGGCAATGATGCGTTCCTGGGGCCAGTCTTCTAGCAGGCCTTCGTCATCCAGCACCAGTTCGGAAATGCCCTGGAAGTAGGCATCGATGGTTTGCTGCTGGGTGATCAGGTTTTGCTGGGTGGTGAGGTCGCGGGAAATTATAAACTGTCGCCAGGCAACATATAGGGCCAGTACGGCGATAAAGATTTGGCCCAGGGCACCGAGGAAATCGCCCAGGGCGCCGATGGCTTCCCATTCCCATTCGCGGGTGGCTCCCCAGCGCATAAAGCTGGCGTTGATGCCGCTGACCTGCATCAGGCCAAAGATGCCTAGCACCAGGCCAGGAATGGCGATGATGAGCGATCGCTGCTCTGGGGATAGGTCGTTGGCGATGGCCCGCATGGTGGGCATGGCCAGCCGAATGGAAATGGCTAGGGCGGCCAAGGACCCAAAGCAAATTAGCCAAAAGCTATTTAACCCCAGGCCGATTAGGGTAATCAGGGTGGATGCGATCGCAATAAACAACGGCACTGGCAGTTTTATTGGGCCACGGGGCGGCGTCAGAGCCATTTCCTCACTGTGGGGTTCCGCCAGGGATGCGAAATCGGGATCTGGGTTGTAGTCCAGGGTAAAACGTTCCGAAGATTGAGGTGATGGAACTGGTGGCATGGCATCAGCAGACGAAGGCTCCGCGGTGGGCGGCTTTTGGGCAAACGGCTCTTGGGCGCTCATACAGGAAAATGTCTTAGGGCTGCAGCTGTGCGCAGTTTATCCCGAAAGGTGGGGTTAGGGGTATTGACTTAATGCTTAATGCGTAATGTTTCTGGAAAATGGGGTAGAAAGTTGGAATTTTGAATTTTGAATTCGGCAGCTGGGAAAAGGTTTGGGGTTAGTTTTGGTTACATGGGCGTCCCATGACTAGGCGACCGTTGGCTAGTTGGTAGATGCTGTGGGGTTCTTGGATGGGTTGGGCTGCTGTGGAAGACGCTTGCACGGTGCCGGTGGGGTAGCTAATTCTTGGGGGTTCGCCGGGTTGTTGGGGCAGACCGCCAGCTCCGGTGAGTAACAGGCTATTTTCGTTATTGTCGCTGCGGGCAATGCAGCTGGATGCGACTAGCTGATCGGCGTTAACAAAGTTATCGGGTAGTTCGTCTAGGGCTTGGGTTTGTTCAAAGTCGGCGTTTAGGTCAATGGTGCCCGACCGACCGGATTGGGAGCTGGCGCTGATATCGCTGATGCCGTTAGCGCGCAGCTCAGGTGTGGTGAGGTCTGTTTGTTGTTTTGGGCCAAAGATGCCTGCGGCATTGATTTGGATATTGCCGCCGTCGCCGCCGATGGCATTGGCGATGATGTCGCTGTTTTCGGCTGGGATGACGACGAGGGAACTGGCATTGAGGTTGATGTTGCCGCCGCTGCCGCTGCCAGGTGTAGCGCTGGTGGATTCGGCGTTGATAAAGCTGCCTCGGCGGAGAATGATGCTTCGGTCTACGTCGAAATTAATGTTGCCGCCCCCTTCAATGGAGGCAGTTTGGGTAGACAGTTCAACGCCATCGTCTAGGAGGACTGAGTTGGCGGTAATGTTGAGATTGCCTGCGGAGCCGGTGTTGGTGCCGAGGCTTTCGGTGGTGAGTTCCCCTGGGCCTTGAATGGTGAGGGTGCGATCGCTTCTAATAATTAAGTCACCTCCATTTTTCTGACTGTTTGTAAGAGTATTAATCGAACCGTTCTCTGCTAAAACTACATTGAGATCAGTATCAGGATTAGACTGTAGGCGTAAAACGCCAGCGGTACCATTACCATCAGTACGAGTTGTCACAGATGCGCCATTGCGCAAAGAGAGATTACTAGCTGTAATTGAAACCCCTCCACTATCGCCAACCGCACCTTCTCCCACTTGACTATCAATAGAAGAATCGGTTCCATCCACCGTGACATTGCCTGTGACCAAAATTTCGACCTGACCTGAGTTGCCCTCTCCAAAGGTACTCGCACCGACTTGTGAATTATCTTGAACAGAAAGATTGCTTGCTATAATTGAAACTCCTCCACTATCACCAAGAGCATCTCCGTCTACTCGACTGTCTATAAAGGAGTTGTTTCCACTAACTAAAATGTCACCTGTAGCTAAAATCTCGACTTGACCTGAGTTGCCATTACCAAAAGTACTTGCGCTGACAATCGCATTATTTTGAACAGAGAGATTGTTGGTTTTAATCGATACACCCTCACTATTACCAACCCCACGTCGAATTACTTCACTACCAATAAAAGAATTGTTTCCATCAACGATGATGTCGCCTATGGCTGTAATTTCAACTCGTCCTGAATTGCCTACTCCACCAGCATTCGTGCTAATAGCCCCTCCATTGAGTATGTGGAGATCGTTCGTTGTAATTGACACACCTCCGCTGTCTCCAACCGCACGTCGTAATACTTCACTTCCGATGCCAGAGTCGGCCCCATCAACTATGATATTGCCTGTAGCTACAATTTCAATCTGCCCCGAGTTGCCATTGCTAAAGGTATTTGTACTAACTTGTGCATTATTTTGAACAAAAAGATTGTTCGTTGTAATTGACACACCTTGACTATTGCCAACGGCACCTGGAATTACTTCACTAACAATAAAAGAGCCAGTCCCATCAATTATGGTATCTCCTGTTGCTGTAATCTTAACCTGCCCTGAGTCCCCCTCTCCACCAGTACTTGCAGTGACGACTGCGTTGTTTTGGACAGATAGATTGTTCGTTGTAATTGACACACCTCCACTATTGCCGACCGCTTCTAGTGAGCCTACTTCACTGGTGATTCCAGAATTAATTCCATCAACTGTGGTATTGCCTGTAGCTAGAATCTCAATCTGACCAGAATTACCCTTGCTAAAAGTACTCGCACTGACTACTGCCGCGTTTTCGACCAATAAGTTGTTGGCTACAAGCAAGATACCTCCACTATTGCCAACCGCACTTCCGCCTACTTGACTGTCAATGAAAGAACCAATGCCACTAACCGTGATATCGCCTCTGGCTACAATTTTAACCTGACCTGAGTTGCCCTCTCCAAAGGTACTCGAACTGAGTATCGCTGCATCAAGCACAGACAGATTGTTAGTTATAATTGAGATCCCTTCACTATCGCCAATTGCACCTCGAACCACTTCACTACCAATAAAGGAGTTAGTTCCCTCGACTATAGTATTACCTGTGGCTGTGATCTTAACCTGACCTGCGTTACCCTGCCCACTTGTATTACCACTGACTTGTGCACTGTTGCGGACGGAAAGATTGTTGGTTGTAATCGAAACACCCCCACTGTCGCCAACGGCATTTGAGCCTATTTCACTGCCAATAAAAGAATCAGTCCCATCAACTATAGTGTCATGTGTGGCCGTAATTTCAACTTTCCCCGCGTTGCCATTACCAAAGGTGCTTGTAATTATGGCTGCACCACTTTGGACAGAAAGATTGTTGGTTATGATTGAAATACCTTCACTATCGCCTACTGCTCCTTCGCCTACCGTGCTACCGATGCCAGAACCGCTCCCATCAACCGTGATATTTCCTGTGGCGGCAATATCAACCTGACCCGCTTTGCCATTACCAAAAGTACTCGAATTTACTGTTGCACCATTTTGGATAGAAAGATTGTTGGTTGTAATCGAAACACCCCCACTATCTCCAAAAGCATTTGAGCCTACTTGACTGATAATAAAAGCATTAGCCCCATCGACGATAATGTCATTTGCCGCTAAAATTTTAACTTGTCCTGAATTTCCTTCATCAGCAGTAATTGCACCAACAACACCGTTGTTTCTGATTAATAAGTCATAGGTGGTGATATTCATATCTCCTCCCTCTGGACTAGGACTAAAAGCTACACTGTTCAGAACTTGTCCTGCTTCTACTAGAATAAAGTTACCGTCCACTTGGGGCGTCTCTAAAACAATATCCCCACCTCCAAACTGTCTTAAACGAGCACCAAGTACCCCAATAACGGAAGCTCGCAGTCTTAGTTGATTCTCACTAAACAAATTTATATCATCTTCAACAAGAATAACATTTGTTGCTTCCAGGGTCAGATCATTCAACGCCAACAATGCCTCAACAGTTCCCGGCGTCAAATGACTGTTCTGCCCTTCATCTTCCAACGCGCCATACAAAAAATCAGCCAATACCCCATCCGTCTGCTCCACCGTCGTAAATCCCGCATCAGGTGTCTCCGCAATCAAAATATTCACCGGATCCAACAACAGTTGCCCGGACTCTCCCGCCACCGCCTGAGTATTCACCACCCCACCAAAATCCAACACCGCCAGCCCCGACACCTCAACAAATCCACCATCGCCACCCTGGGGTCCCCCCTGGGCCCTAATCTCCCCCAAAAACTGCGTGGCATTATCCGCCCACACAATCACCCGACCCCCATCGCCAGTCTCCAACGCATCCGCCGCAATCACCACATCGGCCCCCACCGTGGTCCGCTCCGCCGTGGTTCCCTGCCCCTGGTAGTCCCCACCAATCAACACCGTGCCGCCGCCGTCCGCACCCGACACATCCACCGTCGCCTGGTCCACTAAACCCACCAGGTCCCCTAAAACCTGCACCGTCCCCCTCGGCGCAGACAAGGCTCCATCGCTGAGCACCGTCGCCCCAAATAGCGTCAGTGTTTCGCCGCTACCCACCGATAAATCGCCGCTATTGCTGATATCCCCCAACCCGGTTTGTAGTCCAGTTTGTAAATGATTAAAAAATGTCACCGTTGGGTCCACCGTCAGCAAACGACTGCTGCTTGGCTCAGTGGCACTAAATACGCCGTCACCTAAGGAGATTGCCTCTGCCGTTGAAGCGTAAAACGAACCGTTCACATCCAGCGTTGCCGCTTCCCCAAAAACAATGCCATTGGGGTTGAGTAAAAATAAATTAGCGTCCCCCTGCACCCCCAGTCGTCCTAAAATAGTGGATGGGTTGTCCCCCGTTACCCGCGTCAAAATTGACTCGACGGCTGCCGGGTTGGCAAAGTACACACTGCTGCTTTCTGGGACGTTAAACTCCCAGAAACTATGGAATAGGTTGCTGTCTCGGATGGCTCCGCCTGCGACAAGTTGGGTGAGGGGATCTAGGCTGTTGAGCAATGAACTTTCGGCACCGAGGGTATTGTCGGGGATGGGTGGGCCATCGGCCCGAACCTCTTGATTAAAGGGCATTCCCACCATCAGGCAGGCACTTAGCAAGCAAGGACCGAGCCGTCCATTCCCCTTGATGTTATTGTTCATCACCGCACACCCTTGACAGACTTAAATCTTGTTTAGGTCCAAGTTCTTAAAAGACCAATTTTGGTCAATATACCACCGCATTTCTTCCCATTGCTGAAAAATGCTGAAGTATTACGGTTTGGAAAGTCTTGGGGGGCCGTCCCCCGCTCGGCGATGCCCCAATCTGGCCAGGGTATGGCTGGGGCTGCTGTAACGGTGATGGTTAGTGGTTTTTTCTCTGGTGCCGTGATATCTTGAAGCCCTTGATACACCTAATTTTTTGAGTGTATTTGTCGGGTTTCGATAACGCTCTCAGGTTTTCTGCGCAATGGTAACGGTCCTAATTTTATTAGCTGCAGTTGGCATTCTGGTTTGGGGATTTATTCGCGCCCGTCCCGATGGCAAACTGGGCATGTATGCTTGGCTGCAGTCGGTGGTGCTGATGGTGCCCTGGCTCGCCTTTTTTGGGTTGTTTACCTTTGGCATTTATTTGAATATTGCCTGGGTACTCACCCTGGTGGTGCTGTCCACTGGCATCTATATATATTTGGGCCGACAGCTACGGGCCTTGGCCGAAGCTGCCCCCCGACCCACCGTTGTGGAAACCGTTGCCACAGCTACAGTAGAGTCTTCTGGGGATGCCGCTGAGCCCGAGGGCGACAGCGGCGAAGCGGCCGAAGGTAAGACCGAACCTAAGATTCCGCCGGTGATCCCCCCTGAGGATCTGGCTGAGATTGAATCTATTTTTGGGGTGGATACGTTTTTTCGGACGGAAACGGTGCCCTATCGGTTGGGGGTATTTTTTAAGGGCAATCTGCGGGGGGAACCGGAGGCTACGGTTAAGGCCCTGACTGCCCAGTTAGAAAATCGGTTTGACGATCGCTACCGGTTGTTTTTGATTAACGGCCCTGAAGATCGGCCCGCCGTGATTGTGCTGCCCAGTGAGATGGATCCGAAACCGGCCACGGTGCCCCAGAGGATTTTGGTGGTGGCCCTTGCGATCTCAACATTTATCACCAGCCTGGAAACCGGTGCCCTGCTCAAAGACTTTAGCCTGTTCGATAACCCACAACGCTGGACTGAGGTACTGCCCACCGCCCTATCTGTGATGGCCATCCTCGGGGTGCACGAAATCGGCCACTGGTGGCAGGCCAACCGCCACAACATTAAGCTGGGCCTCCCCTTTACGTTGCCCGCCTGGCAGATCGGCTCTTTCGGTGCCCTTACCCGGTTTGAGTCCATTCTGCCAAATCGCTCTGTCTTATTTGACATTGCCTTTGCCGGTCCCGCCGCCGGGGGCCTGCTTTCCCTGGCCATGCTCATCGTGGGGCTAATGCTGTCCCACCCTGGCAGTCCCTATCAGCTACCGGTGGAGTTTTTCCAAGAATCTGTGCTGGTGGGTGCCTTAGCCCGCACGGTGCTGGGGGATACCTTACAAACCGTCGATTTTGTTGATGTGGACCCGCTGGTGCTCATGGGCTGGCTGGGGCTGGTGATTACGGCCCTAAACGTGATGCCCGCTGGTAAGTTGGACGGTGGTCGCATTGTCCAGGCCATCTATGGTCGCAAAACCCTGGGTCGCACCACCGCCGTTACCCTGGTGGTGCTCACCCTAATTGCCCTGGCCAATCCCTTGGCCCTCTACTGGGCGGCGTTGATTCTGTTTTTGCAACGGGGCGACGAACGGCCCTGCATCGACGACCTGAGCGAACCGGACGATGCCCGAGCGGCCCTAGCCCTGCTGATCTTGTTTTTGATGTTGGCCACCCTGCTGCCGTTGACGCCCAGCCTGGCAGGGCGATTGGGAATTGGGTAGGTGTGAATTCTGAATTCTCAAGCTTCCGGCTTCCCAAGTCGCCTAAGCCCGATACCTTAACAGAGCGGCCACATTGCAAGCTTCGTAATCTACCTTGATGTTAAACGTATAGCCTTTGGGTTCTCCGGGCGTATGGTGGGGGGCATAATCCGCCGCTTGTGCCATTTCTAGGGCCTTGGCATCGAGGACCTCGTAGCCTGTGCTGTTTAGCAGTTGGGGATCTCCCATGAGTGCCCCATCGGCATCGACGTTAACCATAACGCTGACCGCATCGCCTGGCTGGTCGGGCAGACAGTCCTGGAGCGGCACCACGATGGACGATAGGGTGCCCTCCAATGCCCTCAGCGGCAATGGAAAACTGCCAGTCTGTTGAAAAATTTCCGTTAGTCGATTGGTGGTCACCCCATTACCCATGCGGGTGCCATCAAAGTTGCTATAGCTATCCCGCGTGGCGATGCGGTCATCTAGGGTGGGTGGTTCAGGCGGTGGCAGCGTGTTGTCCTCTTCGGGCAGTTGGCCAACTGCGGGTTCGGGCTCGGTTTCCGGCTCGGGCTCTAGGTACTCTAGAATTTCCGGCTCCGTGACAATAATTTCTTCGACGATGGCCACCTCCGTCGGTGGACCCTCCGGCGGCAGTTCCAGGGGGGCTTCTTCCGGCGGTTCTGGTAGGGGCAGCGCGTCGGACGGCCCCGTTGCCAATTTTGGCAATGTGACCACCTGGATTACCTTGGGTTCCACCAGTTCCGTCTTTTCGGGTTCTTCTTCTACCAGCCTGGGCATTGGTAGGGCCAGCACCAAACCATGTAAGCCAATGGATGTGAGCACCAAGGGCGTTAGCCAACGATTTAGTTTTGATAGATAGGACTTGGCCATGGAGTGACGCAGGAACAGGATTTTGCTGTAGTTACTAATTAAGGCAACAACATTAACGTTTGGCTAAAAGAAATTAGGACGCTGTTTTTTTCTGGGAGAAGGCGATCTTTTACTTCGGTGAAAAAGACTGTCACATTTAATCATTCCTTGTAGATTTCAGAATTAGCGATGGCTTTAGACAATTTTTTAATTGGGTTGAGGAATCATAGGGACGTTTGCCATAGGAATTCGGAGTTTGGAATTCGGAAAGAGTGTCCTTGCTGACTTCTGACTTCCGACTTAACTTAACTCCTGCTTATCTAATTAAGACTTTAATTAGTTTGGTGCAGTTCCTTTATTGTTCCCTTAACTTAACCAGTTCCTGGCTCAATTTCATTGATATGGTTCACTAATTGGCTACTATCTATGGGCTATTAAGGAACTACTTCACGGTTTAAGCCTAAAAAGCTTGTTAAGCCATGATTTGAATGCACAAGACTATGATTTTAATTTTTAACAAGCCCTAGACTGAAATCAGCCAAATAAACCTGATCTTCAGCAACTTTCAGGAATCTGCCATGGCTTCAGCCAACCCCGGCCCCCATCACGTTAATTCAAAGATCGGCACATTAGTCGTCCTAGGCCTATTGTTTTGCCTCGGTGTGGTGTTATTTGTGCAGCTATCCACCCATCCACCGGAGGCCACTGTGGCACCGTCATCTATGCCCGCATCAGAAAATTTTCTCACCGATCCTTTTTTGCAGGCCCCCACCGAAAACTCGGTGCGGGTGGTGTGGTTTACCGAATTTGAGGGTAGTGACCACAGCGTTACCTACGGCCCTGCTGAAACCGTAGTGGCGGCCAACACCACCCAGCTGAGCCGCACCCGCGAAGATGCCCAGTCCCATACGGCCACGGCCTACGAGCAGGTGACTCTCCGGCCCATCTGGCGCCATGAGGCCGAAATTACTGGACTGCGGCCTGGTTTGGACATGGCCTATTTTGTTACGAGCACCGGCCCCTCCGGTGAGATGTTGCGCAGTGATGCCTTTCGCCTTAGCGCTACGCCCCCCGCCGGTCAGGGACTGAAAATTTTGCTAACCTCCGACCACCAGCTGATGCCGATGACGGCGGCCAACTTGCAAAAAGTAGAAGAAACCATGGGCCAGGTGGATGGTGTGTTTTTTGCGGGGGATTTGGTCAATGTTCCCGACCGGGCCTCCGAATGGTTTGACGATAGCCGGGGTGGGGCCTTTTTTCCCTGCCTCCAGGGGCGGGGCTCCTACACCCTAGAAAAAGACGGCACCGCCACCACCTACAAAGGCGGGCGCATTATCCAATCGGCTCCGCTGTTCACCGCCCTGGGCAACCACGAAGTGATGGGGCGCCATAGCACCACCGCCGCCCTCAACGACCAATTTAACGACCCGGTGCCCTGGGCGGCGGCCAATGGCCTTTATGGGCAGTATGCCGAGGCCTTTAACCCCGCCAAGACCGCTGAGGGCAAACGTCGCTGGCTCAAAAACAACTCCTTTAACATCGACACCTATAACGAGATTTTGTCGTTGCCCAAAGCGGCCCGGGACCAGGGCCAAACCCAGCGCTACTATGCCACCACCTATGGCGATGTGAGGCTGGTGTCGCTATATGTCACTCAGATTTGGCGTATGTACACCGTGGATGGGGAGACGCGGGGACGCTATCAGGAGCGCACCGCAGATTTGAACAATCCTAAAAACTGGGGCCACGGTCAGTTTATTTTTGAAAGTATTGAACCCGGCAGCCCCCAGTATGAATGGCTGAAAAAAGAGCTGGCCAGCGACGACTTTAAACAAGCTAAATACAAAGTTGTTATGCTGCACCATCCGCCCCATACCCTGGGGGGCAATGTGGTACCTGCCTTTACCACGCCGGTGCCGGTTTACGATCAGGATGGGGATGGCAATCTTGTGGGCATTCGCTACGAATATCCCAAGGACGACGACCACATTGTTAAATATCTGTTGCCATTGCTGGAAAAATCTGACACCGATCTGGTTTTCTATGGCCACTCCCACCTTTGGAATCGGTTTGAAAGCGACAGCGGGCTGCAGTTTTTGGAATCGTCTAACGTGGGCAACAGCTATGGGGCGCACCTAGGCAACAACCCCAGGCCCGTGCCAGAAGATAGCCGCTATACGGAAACCTATGCCGCCACCGGCGACCCCAACGGTCTGAGGCCGGTGGTGCCCACCCTTGCCCCCCTCACCGACGATGCGGGGCAGCCCCTGCCCTATATCGCCAGCAACGACATTACGGCATTTTCCATTTTGGATACGGGGGCGGGCACCGTTAGTAGCTATTACTTTGATACCCGCAAGCCCCAGTCGGATGTGGTGAAGTTTGATGAGTTTAGGATTGGCCAGCCATGACCCTACCTTTTGATGCGATCGCAACCCAACAGCGGGTGAACAACTTTTGGAAGCTAGGCGCGAGCTTTGGCATGGAGCGCAATGCGTACCACAATTATTTGAATGAAATTGTTAGCGATCGCTACGCCCTGATCAAGGGATTGCAAATATTGCGGGATGAGCTCCAGTTTGCCGCCTCTAGCCAGTCGGACATAAAGGCCTGTGGGGCGGACCTGAGTTTGCCCAGCGTGGTCACCACATTGGCCTATACCAACTGTGGCGATCGCATCCACCAAGGAGAAGCCACCAAACGCTACCGAGACGTTGTTGCCTCGCGGTTTGCCACCCTATCCGAAATTGGCGAACTCAAACTAGAGGCCTTTTTCCCAGCGGGGGGCGGCACCGACAACGGGGCCACCTTGGCCCATGTGACCGTGGCCCACGAACTAGACGAACAACTCAAGCAGCGAATATATGCGGGCAATCCCAAGTCGATTTCGCTGGTGGCCATTGACCTAAAAACCCATGTGGGTCGGCTGCGGGATGGGGAAAACCAAGTCTATGGCAAAACGAGAGAGTCTCCCTGGCGCGAACCCCGGGCGGCCTGCGGTGCCATTGTGGGTGCCCTAAAGCATTACAACCAGCACAACCTAATCCATCGACGCATTCGCGACGATTTGCGCGAGAGAAATTTTCAGTTTCTGTCGAACAATCACATTTTGACCGACGACGGGGTGGACATCACCATGGCGGTGGCCGCGGCCATTGTGGCCATTCGGGGCATTCGCAATACGGCCATGGCATTGCCCCAGGAACTGGATGAACGGGGCATGGCCCACCTGACGGCCAGTGTGACGGTGAATCGCCCCTCGCGGGATGATTTGGTGATCTATCTGGCGCGGGCAACGGTGTTTAATGGCAAGATTCGGATTCAGGGGTTGGGCACCGAGGCGGAAAAGTATGGGGGCCAACTGGTGGAGTATGCCAAGGAGCGCAGACTACAGCTACGGTATGGCGATTGGGACTGTGAGAATCTGCCGGTGGAGGAAATTGACTACAAGGTAAGGGATTCGGGATTGTAAGGGCGGACTTACTAAAACTTTTAGCCATTTGCATAATTTTCCTTCCTGGTTTCTGAGTAACCCGTGTAAGGCATAAATAGCCTGCCGGGCATCTCCCTGGCGCAAGTCGCCCCCTTGGCCCACGCACACTTACTCGAAACCAACCATGTCCTTCACTAAACTAACCGCCGCTGTCCTAACCGCCGCCACCCTCGTTAGCCCCCTGCTTGCCGTACCCGCATCCGCCCTAGATCAGGTAGCTGCCCCCCAGACCGTTGCCCAAAACACACCCACCGCCAAATATGCCGCCATCTGGCGCAAAACAAACCGCCAGGTGCCCTGGGTCGCCCACCACGGTATGACCTCTAGCCAATACCAGGCTAAGTTTGACCAATATGTGGCCGATGGCTACCGTCTGGTAGATGTGAGCGGCTACAGCGTCGGCGACCAGGCCCGCTACGCGGCAATTTGGGTAAAACGCTCCGGCCCGGCTTGGGTGGCCCGCCACGGCATGACCTCTAGCCAATACCAAGCAAGGTTTAATCAATATGTGGCCGATGGCTATCGCCTAGTGGATGTGAGCGGCTACAGCGTCGGTAACCAAACCCGCTATGCCGCCATCTGGGAAAAGCGTTCTGGCCCGGCTTGGGTGGCCCGCCACGGCATGACCTCCAGCCAATATCAGGCAAGGTTTGACCAATATGTGGCCGACGGCTACCGCCTAGTGCATGTCAGCGGCTACCGGGTGGGCAACCAGGCCCGCTACGCGGCGATTTGGGAAAAGCGTTCTGGCCCGGCTTGGGTGGCTCGCCACGGCATGTCTTCCAGCCAGTATCAGGCCAAGTTTGATGAACTCACCGCCGATGGCTATCGGTTGGCCCATGTGAGCGGCTACCGGGTGAACGGTCGCGATCGCTACGCCGCTATCTGGGAAAAACGCTCCGGTTCTGCCTGGGTGGCCCGCCACGGCATGTCCTCCAGTGGTTACCAGTCCGCATTTAACAACTATGTGGATGACGGCTACCGCCTGATCAGCGTCAGCGGCTATGGCCAGTAGGATTTTCCTGAAAAAGTTGTGATGCGCTCCTAGGGTGTGTGTTTCCCAGTTGGCTATGAGATTACGGCCAACTGGGATTTTCTTAAGTTGCTGCCGCCTCAAACGGTTTAACAACTTTTCCATATCGCTCACAAAAAAATCTTACACATTCAGGAGCTAAATCAATTGCCCGTTCATCGTAGTTACCGGTTTCAGGATTTGGCCAGATCAATGCCCCGTCTCCTTTAACAAATTGAAACCGCTCTAACTCTTTTAGGGGGACTAATGCTGCTCCCGGTTCCTCAACCATTAGCAACGGTTCAAAATCTAAATCAAAAATTGAAACATCCAGTATTTCTTCAAACCACAGGCGCAATATATATCCAGTTAAATACTCAGCCTTAAGCAGTCCCTTTTCTTGAGACTCTAGCCAATGGGATTCATCGCTGGCATAGGCTTTCCACGCTTCCCACAACATTGTTTTACCCTACAATTTCCACGACTTCGTTATTCATTGCCCGCTGCCACTGCTCCAATAATGCATCTTCATGAGCTTCTACCCAAGCTTCTATTAACCGTTTGAACTTAGGTGGCAGATCTTTTCCCGGCTTCAGCCATTGACGGGCTTTGATAGTGATGCGATAGCTACGAACATCCCCCTGATATTTCACATGGACATGGGGCGGAGCATGATCGTTATAGTTCATTAAGACAATTAGTAGACCTTTGCTAAAGGGATGAGAAACCGGCGGCATAGAGGTAAATCCTTGTCTTTGTATGCTTTTTTCATCTTACGCAAACACCCCTTCATTAATCTACACTAGGAGCCTATGGAAGGCTCTTGTTGCGTGGCGCAATGAATACTTCCCCCACCTGCGGCAATGCCGTCAATGTTGATAGCAACAATATCGCGGTCTGGAAAGACCTGCTGCAACGCCGCTTGCACCGCATTATCAGCGGCAGCATCCCCAAACTCTTGCATAATCACCGCCCCGTTACACACATAAAACCCCCCATAGCCCGCTGCAAAGTCTGAGGTTTCGTAGGCGGGGCGAATGGTACTGGGGGCCTCTAGCACCACCACATCAAGAGAATTTCCCTGGGCATCGATGGCGCTGTTGAGCATGGCTATATGCTGTTTGGTAATGTCATGATCGGCATAGGCTGGGTCTGGTTCATAGCCCGCTAGCACCACTCCTGGTCTGGCAAAGCGAGCATAAAAATCGGTGTGGCCGTCGGTAATGTCCTGCCCCCTCACCCCCGGCAGCCAAATGATTTTTTCGAGTCCCAATAGGGGCATCAACAGGTCTTCAAACTGGGCCTTGGCCATGCCTGGATTGCGATTGTCATTGAGCACACAGCTTTCGGTAATGATGGCGGTGCCGTGGCCATCCACTTCGATGCAACCGCCCTCTAGCACCAGCTCTGTGTTAATCACCGATACCCCGGCCTGCTGGGCCACAAACTGGGCGATGGCCGCATCGTGCCGATGGGGTTGTTTCTCTCCCCAACCGTTAAAGAGTTAAAGTCAATGGCGGCCTTTTCTCCTTGGTCAGAAAATACAAATAGGGGGCCGGTATCTCGCATCCATAGGTCGTCTAGGGGGGCGACCTCTAGATCAATGTCGTTTCCGAGCATATTGCGCGCCAGGTCATATTCCTGTTGCCGCACCACCATGGATACGGGTTCGTATGGGGCAATGGTGTGGGCGATGGTGACCAAATTGCGGCGCACTGCGGGCAGTAGCCGTTTTCCCCAGATGCGATCGCTAGCTCCAAATGCCATCCAGGTCCGTTCGTGGGGCATGGCTTCATCCGGCATGCGCCATTGACCCGTCGCGCTAGGGATGGAGCAGCCCATGGTTAATCCCCCCGTAAAGAGTGCTGTATTTTGCAAAAACCGTCGTCGGGTGACCATGGTGGCTATGGGGAAGTGATGCTCAACATTTTGTTGCCATTGCGCTGGAGTTCATAGGCAACAGTTTGCACCTCACAACGGTAGCCTAGATTTGTCAGGTTTTCGATGACGAATTTTAAATGGGGAGAGGGCTGTGAACCAAGGGTGAGCAAGGGGAAAATGCGTACTTCTTGGCACACCCGTAGCATGTCGCGAATGGAGTTTATGTGAAAGGTGCGGTCAAACTGTTGGGAATATAAAAATAGAAAGTGGGAACATAGCCCCAGGTCGTAGCTGTTATCGGGATAGGCCAGCCGGGGCAGTTCGCCCACGGCGTAGCGGCCTGCGGCTTTGCCCTGGTCGAAGTCTCGACAAAACCATTCCATGGCCCTTTCTCGGTTGTGGCGCAGCTCCCTAGGAGATTTGTGGAAGCCCCACACCCAGTCGTCGGGGCTATTTGCTATTTGGGCCATAATGTTGTCCACCACGGCATCGAACCGTTGTTTGATTTCTGGGGCGGTAAAGCCATATAACGGATCGACGGACTGAATGCTATATCCTAGACTTGTCCCCTGGGCATTAAACCCCGCCGGACCGTCGGCCACGCTCAAAATTGAACCCTGTAGGTCTGCCGGTGTTAGGGTAAACATGGTTCGATATTCTTCAAAGAGTCGGCCAAATGGTACTACATGGTCCAATTGCATTGCCATTAAGTGGTCCTCATAGCTGTGGGATTGGTGAGTTAGCTGATCCCACAGCTATTGCAACAGTGGGGGGGAGAGATGCAATGGCTGGGTATGGTTGTTAGCTATGTATTTGTTGACATCATTGATATTTAAGTCAGATATGGCAACAGCGTCATCCCATAGCTAGGTTTTACCAAACTCTAGCCATTTGGAGAGAGAAACCAGATAGTTCAGGGTCGCAGCTAACGCTGTCAGGATTTGTCAAAATTTCGGGTGGTTGACCAGGGCGATATACATGTACATTACGATTTTTACGGTCAATAAGTAGCCCTAATTCTGCACCGTTGTCCACATATTCTTCCATCTTTTCTTGCAATGTTTTGACGGCATCGCTGGCAGAACGTAGCTCTACAATAAAGTCAGGACAAATCGGAGCAAAGGATGCCTGTTGCTCTTTGGACAGGGCATTCCATCGTGCCAGTTTTACCCAGGCAACATCGGGCGATCTGGTGGCACCATTCGGTAAGGTAAACCCTGAACTTGAGTCGAATACTTCCCCAGTACCGTTTTGATCGGACCAATTTGCTACCTGCTGAGCAATTTTAAGGTTTCGATTGCCAGTATCTGAAAAGGCTGGAGGCATAACGATTACTTTACCTGCGGCTGTTCGCTCAATGCGCAAATCTCGATTTGACTGGCAAAAGGCATAGAACTGCTCCTCTGTCATTCTGGCCTGGGACATCAAGGATGATAAATCCACCGTCAAAGGGGTGAGGTCGGATTTTACCTGCATACTGGTCATGGCAACTTGAGTCCTGGACAGAATGGAGCTTTTATCAATTTTAACAAAGGCTAAGGCAAACTTCCTACCATGGGGATAGTGGATGAAACTATCTGAACATACAGACGCTATTGTTATGCAGGGTAGTTAAAGAATCTGGCATGGCACCCCAACAGCTTAAAAATTGCTGGGGTTTATCCCAATTCTTCTGTTTGTCCGCTGGCTTTATGTTCGTCGTCGTTTTCCTGCAGGCCTAACAATGTTTCCACAGTCATTGCTGTTCCCGGTGCCAACAACACCCCATTGCGATAGTGGCCCGTGGCTAAAATAACATTCTCAAACCCTTCTAGGGGTTTAATCACCGGGGCGCCCTGGCCTTGGGGGCGGGGGCGCAGGCCACTCCAGTGCCGCACAATGCGAGACTTGATCAACGCTGGGCAATAGTCCGTTGCCACCTGGCGCATGTGCTCTAGCCGTTCTGCCTCGGGCAGTAGCTCCACTTCTAGGGGCAGCTCCACCGCTTCTCCGCCGGGGGGGAATTCCACCGTAGACCCTAGCCAATAGCGGTTCTCTCCTAGGGGAATAATGTGGACATCGTGGCCGTTAATCACGGGTTGGAAGTCGTCATTCCCCAAGGGCTGTTCCAGTTCTAGTTCCAACGCTTGCCCCAGTACCGGAATCATCGGTAGTGGTTCGGTGCCAATTTGGCTGAGGTCGGCGGAGTCGAGACCGGCGGAGATAACAACTACGTCTACATCTAGGTTCTCTTCGGGAAGCTGGAGCTGGCTACAGGCACCGGCTTGGGTTTTGAGGCCTAAAACGGGGCTCTGCCAGTGGGTCGTTACCCCGCGCAGTTGGGCCGCTTCCACTAGGGCTAGGGTAAGCTGTTGGGGATGGACCTGGCCATCTTGGGGCGAGTAAATGGCGGCTGCCACATTGTGGGCGGCAATTTGGGGGCAGTGCTGCCGTAGCTGATCTGGAGTCCAAATTTCTAGGGGATAGCCTTGTTCGGTCCGCTTGGCCTGTAGCGATTGCCAGCGGGGTAGTTGTTCTGGGTCAAAGCATAAGCTGAGGAGACCTTGGATGTGGGCAATGGGCCTGCCCAGGGTGGTTTCTAATTCTGGGATCAGGGTTTTGTAGCGCTCGATGCTATCGCGGCGTAGTCGCCAGTTGCGGCCTTTGACTTTGTGGCTAATGATGCCCATTAAAACGCCCAAGGCTGCCTGGGTGGAGCCTTGGGCAGGATTTTGTTGATCGATGAGGTGAATATCCAAATGGCTATGGTGGCTTAATTCGTAAGCGAGGGTGGCACCCACAATGCCACAGCCAATAATTGCAATTCGTGTCATCGATTTGTATTCCCGATAAAAGGGAGATGGGTCTAGGCGTCTGTACTGTCTGTTGGCTCTGTAGGAACCATATTTAGAAATGTGCTCAGATCCTTGGCAAAGCGAATGTAGGCTTTGTTGGTACGATTGCCGTCAAACGCTGTTACCGCTGCACTCATGGCTTCTAGATCGTTGGCAATTTCGTCCGATAGTTCTAGGGCCTCGGCTTTATCGTCGGGCAGTAGCATAAATGCCAGACGGTTCATGCCGGTTCTGAGTTCACCCAAGGGACCGTGGATGAAGTTGTCGATGTTTGCCCAGTTTTCGTCGCGGATATAGCCAGCGAGTTCGGGCAGACGATCCTTGGATGTTTGAATGCGATCGCTATAGATGGCAATCTGCGCCAGATTATCAGCAGTGTAGGTGGGAGTGGCAGCGACGTTATTACCACCGCAGCTGACGAGCAGCGTGGCAACCGCCACCAAGAAGATTCCCATAATCGATCTGCTCAGGGATCGAAACCGTTCCATACCAGCAATACCTCCTATAAAATGCGTCAAATAAATCTAGTTTGTGGGGCACTGGCCCCAAATCAAACCCCGCTAATTATAGCCTCAAATTAGTGTTTCGCTGGGTTACCATGGGCTGCCAATTGTGGTGAATGACGCCCAAAAATAGGGATGGGAAAACAAACTGCTGTCCACCTGGGCTAGTTCGTTGGGGAGGGGCAGGGTGCCCCCGGTCCAAATTAGCTGACCATCCCGCACCTGAATTTCACCATTGAGCATGGCCAATTGCGCTTGGCGTAAGGCCTCGGCCTTGATCGGCTCGGTTTGTAAACTAGTGTAAAACTGGGTCATTAGTCCGGCGGTGCCCACGTCATCCACTTTCCATAGGCTGGCGATGGCTGTTTTTACCCCGGCCTGGATGGCCAGCCCGGCAAATCCGAGTTCCGCTTCTTCATTGCCGAGGGCCGTGCGGCAGGCGCTGAGCACCATCAGTTCCACGGGGGGATTATTTAGGCCTAGGGCCCTCACCTGGTCAAGGCTCAGCCGCTGGTCCCAAAATTGAATATAGGACTGGTCCAGGTTGCCGGCTTTAAATTCTCCGTGGGTGGCCAGGTGCACAATGCCGTAGGGCTTGCGGGCACGGCTGGCAACTAGAGCATCGAGGGTAAAGGTTTCGTTGATAATAAAGTCGCCGGGCCATAGCTGTTGGGCAATGGTGTTGAGTTCCAGGGGCACCGCCGGTAGCTCTGGCTGGTCGGGAAAAACGGAGGCTCCCATTGCCAATACCTCAGCCCCGCGCACATCCACATAGCGCAAATCAGTGAGGCTAACGCTGGGCATCAGGCCAACGCTAAAGCGCTCGACTAAAAATTGTTCCCCATTGTGGAGGGCGGCCATGGGTAGCGATCGCAGACCTGCGGGCATAACAAAGGCCAAATTGGTAATGCCCCGGCCATCGAGCTCAGTTTCCAGGGGGGCAATCAGCCACTCGTCCAGCTGTTGAGCCGCCCTTAGGAAGGTCCCCTGGTTTGTCCGTCTCAGGGTGGTCACACTGCGCAAAAACTGTTGGGTGGTGTCCTTGACCTGGGCTTGCGTCACGGGCACGGTTTTTAAAATGGGTTGTCCGTTCGGTGTCACCACCACCAGTTCCAATTGTTCGGTGCCCTCAATGGGGGGGGCCTGTTTAGGCAAGACCTGATCTTGGTTTTGAGCGGTGGGGGAGGCAAAAGAAACATAGACAATGGCGGTGGGTTCGCCGGTTTGTTCTGCGGCCAGCCTTAGCTGCCCCTGCAATTTTGGCACCTCAGGGTTCACCGATTCTTCGGACTCAATCGCTAGGTGGCCACGGAATTCATCGGTGTACTTCTTTTCGTTAATGAGCAACACCTGCTCGGCTTCGGGCAGTAGCTGCGAATCTACATCGATGATCAGGTCTGGTTGAGTTTCTTCGGGGGGATCGGGTTGTGATTCAACGGTGGTGCAGTCAGCCGTGCAATCATCGGCGTTGGGGAGTTCGGGCTCGGGTTCGGGTTCGGGTTCGGGCTCGGGTTCGGGCTCCGGCTCTACCTCAGGGGCATCGGTGTCGATGGTAATATCTCCCTGGACAAAATCTTCTAAAAAAGATTGGCTGGGAGAGATGTCATCTGCGGTGGCAACAATGGCGGCGGCGGTTCCATTTTCGCTGGCATCTCCAACAATAAAGGGGGTTTCACCATTGCCACCATGGGTAATCGCGACCTGGCCTTGGGTGCTAATGACGCTAGCGGTGCCGTTGGATGCTGCCCTGGCTTCGGTGGTGCCTAAGGCTCTAAAAAACGTTGGTGTGGTAACGGTAATGTTGCCATCCGCCACCAGGGTATCCACTTCAATATCTTGGTTGCTCACCAGGGTGATGGTGTTTCCCACATCAAACCCGGCATTGCTCTCCAGCTTAATCCCCAGGCTGTCGTCAGCGGCGGTGCCGTTAAACACGACGGCACCACCCACAGGGAGTCCATCACTATCAAAGCCGTTGGTGCTAATCACGTTGTCGGCGGCTAGGGTAATGGCGGGGGTATTGGCCAAATTGCTACTGTTGGCCGTCACCGTTAGGTTGCCGCCGGATGTCTCAAGGATGGTCAACGGCAAACCCGGTATACTTTCTGGGCTAGTATTTTCGAAAACCACCTGGCCATTGCCGGTATTGTCTACATCGGCGGCAAGCTCAAGGTTAAGGGGCAAGGCGATGGACGACAGGGGGGAAATGGCACCGTTGATCAAAATACTACCGGCGGCCTGAAACGATAGGGTGGCCTCACCGGTACTGGTTTCGTAAAACAAATTGCTAGACAGGGTAATGTTGCCAGCTTCTGTGCCATCGGTGCCTGTGGTGACGGTGACGGTGCCCCCTTGGGCAATGGCGTTGGTGATGACGTCAACGTTAATTTGAGCCATGGGGGACACCGGCGAAAACACACCATTGTTTTCTTCAAAGGGGGTGGTTTCAAAATTGCCAATTTCCACATTGAATGGGTCGATTAGCCATTGCCCTGCGGTGCCCTGGGGCGCAGAAATATCGGGGGTGTAGGCCCCCAGAACAAATCCTTGCAGACCGCTGGTTTCAATAAAGCCCCCGTTGCCGCCGTTGGTGCCACCGCGAGCTAAAAACTGCCCTAGGGCGCGGGTGGTTTGGTCGCTCCAAATAATAATCTCACCGCCGTTGCCACGGTCTGTGGCACTGGCATCGAGGATGGCATCGGCGCTGATGTAGGTGGTCTGGGCAGTGGGCAGTGGCCCTTGTCCTTGTTTACTGCCGCCAATGTGGATGGTGCCCCCGCCCCTGTTGGCCCTGGCCTCTAGTCGGCCACTGACAACGCCGATGGTATCCCCCAGTAGGGTGATATTTTGGGCGGTGACATCGCCATTGACCAGGGTGGTGCCGGGGCGATCGGGAATGGCTAAATCGTTGTTGACCAGGCTGACGGTGCCATCGCCATTGACTTGTAATGTGTTGGCGATATTGCCGGCCCCGGTCAATAGATCGGGCAATGTTAGGGGAGAGAGTTCTAGGGGGGAGATGCCATGGCCAGGGACAACGTCATAGCTGAGAAGAGACCCATCGGGGCTGAGGCGAATTAGCTGATCCCCAGGAACAGATGCGATCGCAACATTTTCCGCCACCATTGTCCCGGTGGAGACCACGGTGCCACCGCTAAAGTGCAGGGCGCTGTTGCCCGTCAGGTTGGCTGCATTCACAATCGAGCCAGGGCGACCCAAGCGAAAGGCAATTCCCGTTGGGTTACCCACCAGGTTGCCATAGTCCGGAGTCCCCACCACGTCTAATGTATCGTCGGCAAAGGTGAGCCCATCCCCCGTGGAAACAGTCAGATCTCTCGGCAGCGCTAATGTGGCATTGGCCCCAAACACCACCCCCACTGGGTTGAGCAAAAAGAGATTGGCCGTGCCGCCCGTTACCCCGAGCTGCCCATCGATTAGCGAAGGGGTGCCACCGTTAATGCGACCCACCACGTTTACGACATCGGGTTGGGTAACAAAGGTGGCCGCCTCACCCGTGGCTAAACCAAATTGTTCAAAGCTATGGAATACATTGTTGCCGTCGTTGGAGCGGGTGCCCCCAGTAATCTGATAGTCGCCATTGGCATTGGTGACCGTCGTATTGGCCCCATTGGGCACTACCGATTGGCCCAGAGCGCGTTGGCCCAAAGCGATATTACTGGCTAGCATCCCCCCCAGGGTGAGGATTGCACAACGTTTGACTGTTGCCATCAATACCGCCTCCAATGCCGAGCATCGCTTATCTACTTTTAGGGAAATCCGTATTTTCACCGGATTACCTCAGTATTCCCCTCGAATGGCCCCGCGCAGCTTGGTTAACAAACAGGCGAAGGCATTATGGGCAAAGGGCAAACCCGTGGCGTTACATTTAGTATTCTTTTGTAAAATAAAATAAAATAAAATGTCAGCGGCAGCCTACGTATCCTGACGGGTGTAACCATTTTGCTGATACCACTGCACCGTATCCTTGATGGTGTCCTTAAACGGGCGATAGGTCGTTTTCAGGTTCTGGGCGGCCTTAGATGCATCAAACCACTGGCGCGACAGCATCACGCGCACCATATCACCATGTAAAAATGGCTTTTTGCCCTGGAGGCGCCCCATCAAATTGTGTAAAAAGGCCCACATGCGCACCGCAAACCGAGGCAGTTTCTGGCTAGGGGCTGGCTGACCGCTGGCCTCCGCCAGGTTACGCATAATTTCTCCCACCGAATAGTAACCGCCGGTTACCAGGTAGCGCTCGTTGGGCTGTCCAGAATAAACGGCGGAAAGCATGGCCATGGCCACATCGCGCGCATCGACAATGGGGAATCCACCGCTGGGTATTAGGGGAGCCTGTCCCTTGAGATAGCTCAGAACAAACCGTCCCATCTCCGTTGGGCCAGCATCATTGGGGCCTAACATCCCCGCTGGCAAAATCAGCACCACCGGTAGCTCATGGGTTTTTATAAAATTAGAGATGGCCTCTTCCGCCATCAGCTTGCTCTTAAAATAAGGATTTTTGTAATTAAATTCTTGGAATGGCGTGGATTCGTTGCTAGGTGCGCCGCCACGGATAATGCCGACACAGCCGCAGGCGCTACTGACATAGATAGCCTTAGATACCCCTGCCTTTTCCGCCGCTTCTAGCAAGTGAATAGTGGCGTCTACGTTAATGGCCTTGAGTTTGCCCCAGTGATCGCCATATTCAAAGGACTCTCGAAAGTAAGATGCCGTGTGAAAAAGAACATCGCAGCCCTTTAGGTGCTGGGTAAATCCCTCAACCTCTTGCAAATCTCCTTGAACGATTTTGAGGTGAGGGTGCTCCCCTAGCAGCTTGCTTGCCTTAGTTAGTTCACGCGTTAGTGCAGTTACTTCAAAGCCTTGCTCGAGCAGTAGTTTGGTTAGATTGCTGCCAAGTAGACCGGTACTGCCAGTTACAAACGCTTTCATAAAAACTCCTAAATCTGGGTTAACTGGCTGGGATAGTAATCATGCCCACATGGGCAAGGCTTACCGACGCTGCTAGGTATCCTAGAGTCAGTCGGTCTTAGTTTAAAGCACTTCTGGAATTCCACAGCATGCCTACAAGATATTAATCAGGCCTTACTTACCAGCACCATATACAAACTTCAATAGTGACAATCCTGATTCAATAAAAATTAAATGGTCAGGACAACAGGACTTTTAACAAAAATATTTCTGTGATTTTGGAATTTTAATGGGCTCAGGGCTTGTTAAAAAATCAAATCGTGGTCTTGTTCCTTGAGATCATGGCTTAACAAGCCTGTGTGGATTAAACCGTGAAGTCGTTTCTTAACAGTGCCTAACGGATCAAAGGTGCTTGTTGTGGTTTACTACGGACATATAGGTATAGATAAATATATAAACAGCTGTTAAATCTATAAGACCAGTTTTAGGGCGTTTTTAGCAGATCCCCACCTAGCAGAGCGAGATAGGATGCTGCAAGATATAGACTACCCATCTCACTGTTAGGAGTTGACCATCATGGACGCTAGATGCCCATGTTTGGTTCCGGGGCACCTATGGAACAGTTTGGGCCATTGCTGCTTTAGGGGATGAAACGATCTGTAAAGCGGGCTATTGGTCTGGGTATGACCTATAAAATTACCGATCCTCGGGCCGATCCTCGGTGCCCAGGTTGTTAATCGGTCAATACATCCTGTAGCAGGGGGGCCAGTTCATCCTTAATTTGGCCTGCGCGAATAAATTCGGCATAGGTGTCGGATTCGATGGCTAAAAGTTCTTCCTTGATTTGCTCTGCGGCAAAGGCTTGTAAGTCGGGGTTGGTGGCTTGCATGGTTTGCATTTCTTCTTGGAGTTTATCGATTTGCCCCTCTACGAGGGCCAGCTGATAGCGGCCAAATTCAGAGTCCACTTCCTGGCGTTCGATCAGTTCCTTTAGCCGACTGATGACGCGGTTTAGGGCCACCCGCCGGGCGATACCCTGCATATATTTTTGGCGTAGGGGCTGATCCCCCAGTAGGTTCAGGCTTTCTAGCAGGGGTTTGGTGGTTAGGCCCTGGACCAATAGGGTGAATAGCATCACCCCAAACACGGTGGCGATAATCTCTTCCCGTTCGGCTAGGGCCGCAGGGACGCTCAGGGCTAGGGCGACGGATACGGATCCCCGCAGACCGCCCCACCACAGCACGGTTTGCCCCTGCCAGCTAATATCTTCGTTGTCCGGGGTGATCATGTTGCTAAAGAAGCTGAGGCCAAATACGCTGACCAGTCGGGCCAGGAGCATGGTTGCGATCGCAATGGCAATGGAATCCGTATAATTGCTCAGGCTACTAAACTGCACCTGGTCGCCAATCAGCAAAAATACGATGGAGTTTACAAAAAATGCTAAAAACTCCCAAAATTCTGACACCACTAGCCGCGTCCTAGGGTTCATACCGATGCGGGAGCCAAAATTTCCCAAAATCAATGCTGTTGTCACCACAGCAATAACGCCCGATCCCCCCAGTTCCTCCGCCACAATATAGGTGCCATAGGCCGACACCAGTGTGAGCGACTGCTCCACCAAGGGCAAATCAAACCGTTGGGTCAAAAAGGAAATGCCAAAGCCGATTAGGGCCCCCACACTCGCCCCAATGCCGGTGAATACCAAAAACTGAGCAATCGTCACCGACAGGTCAAACTGTTCTACACCTAGGGCAATACCCAGCACCAGGTTAAAGGCAACAACCGCCACCCCATCATTAAAAAGACTTTCCCCCTCCATCAGGGTGGTCAGACGTTTATTCACCCCCAGCTCTCGAAATAGGGCCACCACCGACACCGGATCCGTCGCCGATAGGCTAGCCCCCACCAGCAGCGCCGTCGCCAGGGATGCACCGGCCACATTCACCAACCCCCACAGCAGGGCACCGATACAAATCACCACACCGATGATGGCATAGAGCACAATCGGCACCCAGTCGCGCTTCAGGTTAGACCATTTGATATTCCAGGCCGCTTCAAATAACAGCGGCGGCAGAAAGATAAATAGGATCAGCTCTGGCGATAGGTTCACCAGTCTGACATTGAGTACGGCCAGCCCCAGACCCACCAGCAGCAGCAGCAGCGTGTAGGGAATATTGCGCAGCCAGCTCACCACCCGTGACAGGGTGGCCACCCCCAAAGACACTGACAAAACCAGCAAAAACTGACGTAAATTTTCTTCAATCACGTCATTTTCCATGGCCATTTCCGCAGCGGCGGCGGCAGTGGCCAAAAAGCCATGGTAGTGAGGCAAAACGCTATCTAAAGGCATGGCAAAGGGGTACCAGTTGGTCAGGCTACATCATAAGGATGCACCGCTCTATCGACAACCTATCCGATGACAAACTTACGAATTTGGTCATCGATCGTTAGTTATTCTCCTCTGGCTGAGCGGAGTCGAAGCCAGCGGAGTCGAAGCGTCTCCCTAGGAGTTAGCCACACCCCAACCGATTCCCCCTCCTCCGCTCAAGGTACTAAGAATCCCTCATTTTTTGTTTTCTCGTCCAACCATTGAATTGTTGTCGCTTTTCCAGGAGACAATATTTTGGCGTAAGGCCAAGGTCAATCCGAGCGATCGCAACCATAAAAATCTTGTTGTTGAGGTGGCCATTGCGTAATTCAATCTTCTGCTATGTAGGCAACTGCTGACTTTACAGCTGCTATAAAGACACGTAAACGTTTGGTGTGATTTGCGGTACCCCTAAAGCAAGATACTGATGATCGATGTAGACCCTTGGACATGGGAATAGCTGCCGCTATTTATCTTCCTATAAAAGCTCCTATGGTCGCCTCTCTGCACACGTCTGCCTATCGTCGGTTTCTAGGACAACAAAACCCAATAGACGAAATTGCTTTAGTGTTTTTTGATAGCCGTGTGGATAATTTACCACTGCTATTGGCAGGGCTGCGCCCCGGTATCACAGCACACATTCTCGACCCAGATCGGGATGGCATTGAACAGATTAGTGAGATTGTATATCAGCAACCCACCATCTCCTTAACCCTAGTGGGTCATGGCTTTCCCGGCGGTTTGCAGTTAGGGGCAACGCACCTGGAGCTTGGTAATTTAGAAGCCTATGCACTACATCTAGGTAGCTGGTTCCAGGCAGCCACTGCGCCGCGACTCAATCTGTTGGCCTGCCATGTGGCAGCGGGGGATGCCGGTGTGGAGTTTGTGGAAACCTTGGCACGGTTGACGGGAGCCCAGGTGACGGCATCGGCAACCGTGGTGGGCAACGGGCAGTGGCCCCCGGTGGCCGCTCGCACATTTCAGCCTACGGTGCTAGCGCAATATCCCTCTACCCTGGTGCTCACCTTCCAGGACGACATTAAGGATGGCACCTTTGATGGCGGTAATCCAGATTCTAATCGGTTATTTGGTGCCGCTGGCGTTGCCATCAGTCCCGATGGCTCACAGATTTTTGTGGTCAGTGCGGTAGAGTCGGCTATATCGGTGTTTAACCGCGATGCCTCAGGCAATATTAGCTTTAGCCAGGTGATTCGCGATGGTTCTGATATTGGCAACATTCTCGGCTCAGAACTGCTGGCGGGGGCCTTTGGTGTGGCGGTGAGCCCCGATGGCAATCAGGTGTATGTGGCCAGCACGGGGGATGATAGCCTCAGTGTTTTTAGCCGCGATGGTGCCGGGGGCTTGACCGAGCAACAGTCCCTTCGCAACACTCGCCCTGACCCCAACAATAATGTGGTTGACAGCCTTGCCGGGGCCGTGGATGTGGCGGTGAGTGCCGACGGTTCCCAGGTGTTTGTGGTGAGTTTAACGGACTCTGCCATTACGGTGTTTGACCGTGATGGGGCTGGCACCCTCACCCTGAGGCAGTCGATTAAGGATGGCCAGGGTGGGGCCAATCAGCTCTTTGGGGCGGCGGGGGTGGCCCTTAGCCCCGGTGGCGATCAGGTGTATGTGGTCAGCCATGTGGACTCTGCCATTACGGTTTTTAATCGAGATTCGTCGGGCAATTTAACCTTTCGCCAGTCGATTAAGGATGAACAGGGGGCGGTGCAAAGTCTCTTTGGGGCCTCTAGTGTGGCGGCGAGTGCCGATGGCAACCAAGTGTATGTGGCCAGTGCTCGGGATGCGGCCATTACGGTTTTTGATCGCAATGCCGATGGTAGTTTGAGCTTTGCCCAGGTGATTGGCGACGGTGAAAACGGAGCCCAGCTCTTTGGGGGAGACAGTGATATTTTTGCCGGCACGGGCATTACGGGGGTGCCGGAAATTCGCGGGTTTAGCCAAGTTACCATCAGCCCCGATGACAAACAGATTTTGGTCACCAGTTTTGCTGAAAATGGGGTGACCGTTTTCGATCGCGACACCGCCGGGCGGTTGACCGTTAACCAGGTGATTCAGGACCAGGATGGCAATGGGGCCAATCAGCTGGCCGGGGCCCTGGGCGTGGCCGTAAGCCCGGACGATCAACAGGTGGTGATCACCGGGTTTACAGATGCCGCGATCGCAGCCTTTAACCGCGATTTAGCCCCTAGCCTTTTGAGCATTGCGCGGCAACAGCCCACCACCGCTGCCACCACCGCTGACAGTTTGGTTTTTCGGGTCACCTTTGATGAGGCTGTGCTCAATGTTGATGCCACCGACTTTACGGCCACCGGTGGGACTACGGCGGCCATCACCAATGTAGTGGCGGTGAGTGCCAGTGCCTATGATGTCACCTTAGGGGGGGGCGACCTGGCAAATTTTAGCGGTGTGGTTGGTTTAGACCTAGCCAATGGTCAAAACATTACGGACCCGGTGGGGAATCCCCTGGGTACCCAAGCGCCGGTTACCGACGAAACCTATACGCTCAATGGTGGCAACCCGGCTAAACTGACGTCCCTGTCGGGGCTGGAGGTGACGGGGCTAGGAGTGGCGAATACCCTGCGGCTACAGGTGGACCAGGCTGCGATCGCAACCGCAGGGGAGATTCTTATCTTTAGTGCCGATGCCAATAGTCGCACCCAAATTGCGAGCTTTTCTATCTTGGCCGGGGGCCAATTGCCGGAGCGCTACAGCCCTGCCTTCAGTCTCGATGGTGTCCAGGAAGGCCAATTTCTAGAATTTGACTTAATAGTAGAGGACGTTGTTTATCAGGCAACACCGTCTCCCCTAAACGATACTCAAATCTCCTTAGATTTTGGCAATGGCACCCAGCTAACGGCGGAAACCTTTACCCGCGATGCCACCACAAATTTGTTATTGGAAGATGCCACCGCCATTGATCTCACCGGTCAAACCGGCACCGTTAACGTGGTGTTTGCCGTGTATCGCGATGCGTCTATAGATAGTACCGTGGGGCTATATGCCACTGACTTTAGCGATGGTGGCATTCTCGATGGCCTCACCGGTGAGATTTTGAGGCCGGGGGATGCGGGATATAAAGCCGCCGCCCTGGCTAACCAATTGGACACCCAGCTGACGGGAAAAAATGGCCAGGTGAACCAATTTTCAGCGGCGTTCACCGGCGGCGGCTTCCTGGGGACATTTCTCGTGGCCGGTGGGGGCGATCCGGCCACAAGTACTGTGTATTTTAGCTACGCCGGCGAGAATAACAACAATGACCACGCCAAGCTCTTGGGGGACAACATTTTTGGCTATGAAGACCTGGGTAACTTAGGTGATCGAGATTTTAACGACATCGTTGTTGAATTTGCTGTTGTGTAAAATCTCGACATTGCTGGATCCTCAGGATGATTTTAGCGGTCATAGCTAGACCATTCGTCCGTTTGTAGATCGTGGCATCCGGCCAATCAACACCGGCAACATCTCAGTAATTACACGGATTTGAACTATGAAATCTTGATATTAAAAGTCGGTATAAGTTCTGTGAATACGGGGTAAGATTCCATAAATCTGCTGGTTACAATTCCGGGTATCTCGGTATTATCACCATAGTCACAGAAATTGGAGTTCAAGTCGGTGCAAACACCTGAATCACTCAAACTCAATCCGATCAATGTAGTGCACCCCCAGGCTCAGGCTGAGTATGGTCCGAAAAAGCTCATTATTTTGGAAAATAATGGGGTTAGTTTAGAAAAATCTACGCTGACTCAGAACTATGTCCTCGGCGGCCACATTGACAGAGATCCCCTAAATACCTCCTTTGCGCCTCAACATGAGCATCGGGCCGTTTCCATGGCGGGGGCCCAAATGTCTGAGGTGACCTTTATTGGTCACTATCCTGGCTTAAATGGGGATGCCGTGGCTGACAGTCAGCCCACTAAGCTACGGAATAGTCGGTTTATTTTGGTCGGGGAACAGGGTCGGGGATATAAGTTTGAGGTGATGGCCCCCATTGCCCAACCGATTACTCAATATGTCCCTACTGCGGTTGGGAAAGGCTCAAATCTTGCCGGCAGTAGTTTTAAGCAGGCCGATTTGCAGGGCACCGATTTTTCTGGATGTAATTTGCAGGGCTCTAATTTTACGGCGGCGAATTTAAGCGGCTGCAATTTTACCGGGGCGAATTTGACCAGATGTAATTTTAATCAGGCCAATCTTTCCAATGCGAACTTTACCGGAGCGCGTTTAGCCCTGAGCGAGCTGAGTGCTGCTGTGACATCAAAGGCAACAGATTTTAGCCATAGCTATTTGGTGGGGGCCAGGTTCCACTGTCTACTGGGTGAAAAGTTTGCCTACCTAGGACAGTTCAAAGGTAGTATCTTTGCCGATGGAAATAACCGAATTGAGGTGGCAAATACCGACTTTAGTCGGGTGTCTGGTTTGGTGGATGGTCAGTTTGTTTGCTATTACAAGTCGGACGTTACGTTGCCCAAAGGGGTGGAATGTGTGTCCACTAATCGGTTTAGGGAGACGAGGGAAACGATTGCGAGGAACTCGGATACGCCAACAACGGCACCGACCGCCTGGAGTGATGGCTATACCAATTAGGGGTGCGGGGTGAAGGGCAATGGGGAAACTCTTGCGGCTAAAATCGGGTCTATGTTCCAGGCTGTGCTGTTCCTAGGCTTGAATACCGTTGTTGCCTTACCCTAGCGTTGATGAAGAAAATCCATAGTTTTTGGCGTAGGGTACCCCATGGGAAACGCTTGTTGGGCGCTGTCTTAGGTGCGATCGCAACTGCTTTCTCCTGGGTCTGGTCGCCCAACAAGCAGGTGGTGAAACAAGCCCCGGTGACGTTTCTAGAAAACGCCGTCGGCCAGCCTGTGGCCCATACCACCGCCGGGGATGTGTTGGGCTACACCCATGCAACGGGCGTGCTACGGTTTGCCCGCATTCCCTTTGCTGCCCCACCCATAGACCATCTGCGGTTTTTGCCCCCCCAACCAGTGGCCCCCTGGCAAGGCATTTTAGATGCCCGCCAGCCCGGTCCCATTTGCATTCAACGATTCACCGCAACGAATAAAAAACATCCAGCAGGGCAGTCCGAAGATTGTCTATCCCTAACCGTCACCACCCCTAAGTTAGATCAGGCCAAACGCCCGGTCATCGTCTGGCTCCATGGCGGTGGTCTGGCCAATGGTGGCAACCACGACGCCACCTACGACGGCGCAAACTTTGTCACCCGTGGGGATGTGGTGTTTGTCAACGTGCAATATCGTCTCGGTGCCTTAGGGTGGCTAGATGTATCCCCGTTGGGAGACGAACACGTAAAACAATCTAAACAAAATGGGCAGTTGGATGTCATTGCTGCGCTAAATTGGGTGCAGCGCAACATTGCACAGTTTGGTGGCGACCCTAATAATGTCACCCTGATGGGGGAATCGGCTGGAGCCTATTTAGCCGCCTCCCTGCTGTTGTTGCCCGAGGCCGAACCCCTATTTCATAAAGCGATTTTACAAAGCGGCGTGTACGATGCCTGGGAAATTCCTGCCGATCGCCAGGAGCTGTTGCAACGAGTGCTGACTAAAGCTAAGGCCACCACCTTAGAGGAGTTACAACAGGTGAGTGCCAAAACACTCCAAACAATAGAACAGGACATTTACCAATATGGTCGCTCTAAAGGATGGCCAGATCCAATGCCTTGGTACAGCCTACAAGGCATCACCAGCGATGCTTTTGCCGCTGCCGCCCACCAGGGCAAACCGGTTCTCCATGGCACCTTGAAACACGAATACCATCTATTTTTACTGTCCTACGGCAAAAACAACCCCCATGGGCAAATTGTGAACGGTTTTCTAAAGATCCTAGGATTAAACAACCAACAAATTCAACAACTGATTGAACAGATTCAGCCTTTTTCCCCTGACCGTAGCCAGCAAGATTTACGGGTTGATCTGATCAGCGCCATTTATATGCACTACCCCCATGCCATGTTTGCAGAAAACTATAGACATGCGCCGACCTATAGCTACCTGATTGACTGGGCGGCCCCCCAATACCCAGAATTGGGGGCGATCCATGCCCTCGACTTACCGTTGGTGTTTGGCAACTTTGATAACTGGACCTGGGCCCTAGGAGATACCCATCCCGAGGAGCTTTCCCATAAAATGCAGAATGCCTGGATTGCCTTTGCAAAAACGGCTAATCCCAACCATTCCGATATTCCCAGCTGGCCAACCTATGGCCAATCTCAACGCGCTACCATGGTGTTTGGTGAAACAACCAAAGTTGTTGAAGATCCTTTAAGCTGGGTGAGGGATCTAGGGCCTATTCTAGATACAATGTTGATGGATGCACAGTGATGGTTTTTCCAGTTGTGTTGATCATCGGTATAATCTTGCCTATAAGAGACTGGAAAATGGCATCCTTTACGGCCCGTTTCATCCTTTCAATCAGCAACGGCTAAGGAGCTGTTAAGCAACTAATTCACGGCTTAATCCGAAAAGGCTTGTTAAGCCATGCTTTTAAGGAAAAAGACCATGATTTTAATTTTTAACAAGCCCTAAGGTCGTTCTATCTCTAGTCGGTTTTGCCAGCTCAAACACCTGTTGCCATTGATGCATCGGTAGACAGCAGGTTGGGGACGATCTCAAACCTATATTTGACGAATGGAATACTTGTTCTGGGCATCTTTAGACTAAACACCGCCTCCTCGCTTGCATTGAGCATATGACCCACGTTGCCGAACCACTATACTCAGCTCTATCGTTGTCTGGTTATACCTTGGCTGAGTGTATTTATCAGGGCACTCAAACAGTGGTCTACAGAGCAATGGAGACAGCAACTCAGCGACCGGTGGTCGTCAAATTGCTAGTTCAAGAGTATCCAAGTTTCGCCGACTTAGTACAATTTCGGAACCAGTATACGGTTGCCAGAAATCTACCCATAGCAGGTATTGTCCATCCCCTCAGCCTAGAGACCTGGGGCAACAGCTAT
Organism: Leptothoe kymatousa TAU-MAC 1615; assembly: GCF_018739865.1. GTDB lineage: Bacteria > Cyanobacteriota > Cyanobacteriia > Phormidesmidales > Phormidesmidaceae > Leptothoe > Leptothoe kymatousa. Next base: position 92,831 of record NZ_JADOER010000010.1, read on the forward strand.
GCGCTAGTCATGGAGGACTGTGGCGAGATTGATCTAGAACAATATGCTCAGCAATATCCCATGGCTCTGGCTGACAGCTTGGATATCGCCGTTCAGCTAGCCACCATTGTGCACCACCTACATCAGCATCAGGTGATGCACAAAGATATTAAACCAACCAACATTCTGATTCACCCGGTCTCTAAGCAAATAAAACTGATTGACTTCAGCTTGGCCTCCCTGTTGCCCCGAGAAACCCAAACTATCCAAAGTCCTCAGCGCTTAGAAGGCACCCTGGCCTACATGGCACCGGAACAAACCGGACGCATGAACCGGGGAATTGATTATCGCACCGACTTTTACGCCCTGGGGGTGACGCTATACCAGTTGCTCACCGGTCGACTGCCCTTCATCAGTCAAGATCCGTTGGAGCTGATCCACTGCCACCTGGCTCAGATGCCAATGGCCGTAGACCAAGTCAATCCAAGTATACCAACCACAGTGGCCACAATTGTGGCCACCCTGATGGCCAAAAATGCAGAAAACCGTTATCAAAGTGCCCTTGGGCTGAAGTATGACCTGGAGGAATGTCTTAGCCAATGGCGTGGACAAGGGAAGATTGCTGAATTCGCGCTGAGACAACGAGACTTAGTTAATCGATTTCTCCTGCCCGAAAAACTGTATGGCCGCGAAACAGAAATTCAAGCGCTGCTAAATGCCTTTAACCGAGTCACATTGAGCACATCGGAACTAATGCTGGTGGCGGGTTTCTCAGGAATTGGCAAAACCGCTGTGGTAAACGAGGTACATAAACCCATTACCCGACAAAGGGGATACTTCATTAAAGGCAAATTCGATCAGTTTAATCGCAATATTCCTTTATCCGCATTTTTACAAGCCCTACAAGATTTAATGGGCCAACTGATCTCCGAGTCTGATGCCCAATTGGCAACCTGGAAAGCCCATATTCTTGATGCGGTGGGTAAAAATGGTCAAGTTTTGATCGATGTGATTCCAGGACTGCAACAAATTATTGGCCATCAGCCACCGGTCATTGCCCTCTCGGGGGAGGCAGCTCAAACTCGTTTCAATCAGCTATTTCAGAGCTTTATTGAGGTTTTTTCCACGGTAAAACATCCCCTAGTTATCTTTTTAGACGATTTACAATGGGCAGATACCACATCCCTCCAGTTAATTAAGCTGTTGGTCACCAATAATCGATATTGTTTACTAATCGGTGCCTATCGAGATAATGAAGTCTCATCGGTGCATCCTTTAATGCTGGCTGTAGATGAACTTAAGCAATCCCGAGCTATTGTTAACACCATTCCGCTTAAACCTCTGGCTTTTGACGATACCAATCACTTAATTGCAGATACATTACAATGTTCCACCGATTTGGCCCGGCCTTTAACCACATTGGTCGATGGCAAAACCCGAGGTAATCCCTTTTTTACCACACGATTTCTCAAAGCACTCTACGAAGACGGTTTGCTGAGCTTTGACCAGGCTGAAAGCCATTGGAAATGTGATCTTTCCCAAGTTAAAGCGATGGCCCTTACGGATGATGTGGTGGAATTTATGGTGGCACAGCTACAAAAGCTTCCCCTAGAGACACAACAGATTCTAAAATTGGCCGCTTGCGTTGGCAATCAATTTGACTTGAACACGTTAGCCGTTGTGGTCGAAAAAACTGTTGATGATGTCGCCCAGGCCCTATGGCAGGCCTTAAAAGAGGGGGTAGTACTACCCACGAGTCAAGTTTATAAATTCTTTCAGTTCGAAACCAACCATCGAAAAAGGGAAATTAACCCAACGTACCAGTTTTTGCATGATCGTGTGCAGCAGGCGGCGTACTGTTTAATCCAAGCGGACAAAAAACAGACAACACATCTAAAGATTGGTAAATTACTGCTTGATGCCACAGATGTTGCCGATAATCTCTTCAGCATTGTCAATCATTGGAATATGGGGGCAGCCCTGGTTACGGACGTTTCTGATCGAGCTCAGCTTTGTCAGCTAAATCTAAAGGCCGCCGATAAAGCCAAACGTGCAACGGCCTATGATGCGGCCTATCGATATGCTGTGGTTGGTATCCAGTCGCTGGGGGCAGAGAGTTGGCAAACTAACTATGAACTGACGTTGGCACTCCATGACCTAGCTACAGAATCTGCGTACCTCAAGGGAGATTTTGCCAACTCACAGCGTTGGGCCCATATAGTGCTGAAACATGCAAAAAACATTTTAGACAAGGTGCAGGTGCAGGAAATTAATTTACTCGCCTACACAGCCCAAAAACGTACTTCAGACGCGATTGAAATAGGCTTAAAAAGCTTAGAAAGATTAAATATTTCAATCCCCAGTACCCCGACCCAGGGCGATATTCAAACAGCTTGGGCAGAGGTTGGTGCGCTCATTGCTCAGACAAAAATTGAATCCTTGTGTGAGCTGCCACAGATGGCTGATAACAGTTCGTTAGCTGCACTACGCATTTTAAATAGCATGGCAGCAACTGTGTATTTAACTCAGCCACAACTATTTCCCTTAATCGTTCTGGCCCAGGTTAAACTTTCTCTTCTAAATGGGAATACGCCGGTGTCGGCGGGAGCTTATGCCCGCTACAGCTTTATGCTGTGTAGCAAAATCAAGGATATTGAATTGGGGTATACATTTGGTCGCCTTGCCCTCAGCCTCGCACAGAAATTTAATGACAAAGCAATTAACACACGGGTGCTACTGATGGTTGGGGCCTTAACTTTGCCCTGGAAGGTCCACCTCAGGGAAAGTATCCCACTGTTGAAAACGGCCTATCTAAGTGGCCTAGAGTCAGGCAATTTAGATGGCGCAGCGCTAAGTCGCTATTATGAGAGTCAATCGTCTTACATTATCGGTGGGCGGCTCCAGGAACTAGCCAAAAAAGTTGCAACCCACAGTCAGCAGATTCGTGGGATTAAGCAACAACTTCATTTATATAACAACGACCTCCTACATCAAGTCATCTTAAATCTTCTCGGCACGTCTAAAGAGCCCTATCGAATCGTAGGTGAGGTTTTTGATGAGACAAAAATGTTGGCTCAGTACCATGCATCCAGTAACGTACTGGGATTGTTTTGTCTCTATTTACATAAAGCGATGCTTTGTTACTGGTTTGGAGAGTGGGCGACCTCCATCGAGTATACGACTGAAGCCGCTAACTATTTGGCTGGAAGCACCGCCCAGGCAACGATTCCCCTGTTTTATGTCTATGATTCTTTAGCGCGGTTAACGCAATATCCTGAGGTTGCTAAGGTGCAACAGGATTCTATATTGGTGCAGGTTAATGAAAATCAAGAAAAAATAGGGCATTGGGCAAAACATGCGCCCATGAACTTTCAACATAAATACGATCTGGTGCTAGCGGAACAACACCATTATTTGGGTGAGCGGGCCATTGCCATCGACCTGTATGAGCGGGCCATTGCGGGTGCTAAAACCCATGGCTATATTCAAGAAGAAGCCCTGGGTAATGAACTTGCTGCCAGATTTTATCTGAATTGGGGCAAAGAGAATGTTGCGGCCATCTATATGCAAGAAGCCTATTATGGCTATTCGCGCTGGGGGGCAAAAGCAAAAGTTGCAGACCTTGAACGTCGCTATCCTGAGCTGTTGAGGCCGATCTTAAAACAGACAACCAGGCCAATGAATATATTCGAATCAAAGGATTTGGTTCATTCCACCCTGCGATTAAAAACGGATGTTAATAGCTTTAATCAGATATTTGATTTTGCTAGTATTTTGCAGGCATCCCAGGCACTTTCCTGTGACATGCCTTTGCATGAGCTGCTAAATCAGCTAATTCAAATCATTTTGCAAAATTCTGGCGGAGATCTTTGCGTACTACTGCTCCCTAATCAGAGCGGTGAACTGCAGGTGCGGGCCACGGCTACCCTGGAAGCTGTACAGCTGACGACTGAGCCAGTTAATAATAATCCTAATCTTCCGATAAAGTTAATTCAGTATGTTAAAAATGGTCGAGAAGCTATCGTTATTGACGATCTGGAAACAGATTTGCCTGTTATAGATCCGTATCTGAAGCAGAGGCAGCCCAAAAGTCTGCTATGTTTGCCAATTTTCAATCAGGGCAATCTTATTGGCGTCGTCTACCTCGAAAATAGTTTTGTTAGCTGTGTGTTTACGGAAGAACGTATCGTCATTCTCAATTTTCTCTGCACCCAAGCGGCTATCTCCCTTGAAAACGCCCAGCTATATCAGCAGGCCCGTGTCCGTGAACAAGCGATGCAGCGGCAGTCCATAGCGTTAGTTCAGCTTTCCAAAAGTGTGAGTGTTTCTCAGGGGAGGCTAACTGATGCCTATCGAGAGATAACAGAAACTGTTGCCCAGCTTTTAGATGTTGAAAGAGTCAGCATTTGGTTGTTGGATCCAGAGAACAGTAAAATTCGCTGTGTTTCCTTGTTTGAAGCTGCCCAAAGACAACATAGCTCGACCAATACTGAACTTTTAAGGGTGGACTATCCAGCCTATTTTTCAGCTATTTTGGCTGAGCCAATTTTATCGGTGGAAGATGCTTGGCATGACCCGCGAACCTATGAATTTAAGCACGGTTATTTAGGTGTGTTTAATATTGTGTCTATGCTTGATGCGGGATTTAACTTGGATGGCGAAATTAGTGGCATCATTTGTTGTGAAACCATAGGTAAGAAACGTGTTTGGAATCAATCTGAGCAAGCCTTTATTCAATCTGTTGCTAACCTAATTGCCCTAGCGGTAGAAGCTAACTATAAACAGGAAAATGCAAAGCAGCTGAAGCTTGCTTTAGCAGATTTAGAGCAGTCCCAACTGCAGCTAGTTCAAAGTGAGAAAATGTCAGCATTGGGGAATTTGGTGTCGGGCATTGCCCATGAAATCAATAATCCCATTGGCTGTATTCTTGGCAATGTGGATACAACGGAGGAATATTTTAGTGATTTGCTGGGACTACTTGATCGCTACGCTCAACAGTTTCCTGACCCAGGACCTGAGATCGCTAATGAGTTAACCGCACTGGACTTGGACTACATTCGTGAAGACCTGCCTAAATTGATGCGGGCAATGCAGGATAGTAGCGATCGCATCACCGATATCAGCAGCAGTCTGCGTATTTTTTCCCGAGCTGATACCGAAACCCGACAGGTATTTGACCTACACAAGGGGCTGGACAGCACGATCTTAATTCTGCGGCATCGCCTAAAAGTCAACAAATATCGGCCTGATATTGCCATTATTAAAGAGTATGGCGATATTCCCGACGTTAATTGCTTTCCAGGGCAGCTCAACCAAGTATTTATGAATATACTAGCCAATGCTATTGATGCCCTAGACGAAGCGAGTCAACGGCTTAGCGCCGCTGAATTGGCAGCCCATGCTCCACATATTTCAATCCGCACTGAGGTAGATTCCCCACAGCATGTGAAGGTTTTTATCGCTGACAATGGACCAGGTATTCCCGAAAATATTAAAGGTAATATTTTCGATACGTTATTTACTACAAAAAGTGTTGGAAAAGGAACAGGGTTAGGGTTAGCAATTTCCCATCAAATTGTTACCGAAACCCATCTGGGAAGTTTGACAGTAGAATCAGAAATGGGTAAAGGTACTCAGTTTTGTATACGCCTGCCCATTTTGGCTGATTAGTTTGTTCCACCTTATTTTGTAAATGCCTGCCCATTTTGGCTGATGAGTTTTCCCAACGTTCCTGATCCCCACGCTGATTTTGCCTATAAAGTATTGATCAACTGCATCTTTAACAACGGGGTCGTCGCCTAAATCAGCCGTGATGTTTTCTCTGTTTGATAAATATTCATAAGGATTTAAGGGGATCTAACCCCCATGGAATTATTCACTTAACCCTGTTTCGGGCACATTGAAGGTAGACTCTACTGCTTTTCCAATGAGCGTATGACTCGTGTTGTCGAACCATTTCCTGCCATAGCTATGCATTTGCCTGGGTATACCTTCGTCGCATGGATTTATCGAGGTGCCCGGACCATGGTGTATCGGGCCGTGGAAATCGGAACGCAGCAACCGGTCGTCATTAAGGTCCTAGCCCAGGAATATCCAAGCTTTATTCAACTGGTGCAGTTTCGCAATCAATATGAAATCCTCAGGCACCTGACAATTCCAGGCATTATTCATCCCCTGGGCTTGGTCCCCTGCGGTAATGGCCATGCATTAGTGATGGAAGCCTTTGAAGGTATTGACCTAGGCCAATACCTTCAGTCCCACCCCCTCAGTGTGGATGACGCCTTAGATATTGCGATTCAACTGGTCGATACCCTCGGCAATCTCCATCAACAGCAGATTATCCATAAAGATATTCAGCCCGCCAATATTCTGATTCAGCCCGACTCAAACCAGGTAAAACTGATTGACTTTAGCATCGCTTCGCGGCTGCCTAAAGAAACCCAGACTGAGCAAAGCCCCAAAAGCCTAGAGGGCACCCTGGCCTATCTCGCCCCAGAGCAGACGGGGCGCATGAACCGGGGCATTGACTATCGAGCAGACTTTTACTCCCTGGGGGTGACCTTATATCAGCTATTTACGGGGCAGCTGCCGTTTCCCAGCAATGATCCGTTGGAACTGATCCACTGCCACATGGCCCAGCTACCCAGGGCCATTGACCAGGTTGATCGGGCTGTGCCGTCGATGGTGGCGGCCATCGTGGGTAAGCTGATGGCCAAAAACGCAGAAGATCGCTACCAGTCGGCCCTAGGCCTCAAGCACGATTTGCACCATTGCCTCACCCAGTGGGCAGAGCGGCGGCAGATTCCTCGCTTTGACCTCGGTCAGCAAGACCTGTGCGATCGCTTCCTAATTCCAGAAAAGCTCTATGGTCGAGAAGCGGACGTGCAGCTGCTGCTGGATGCTTTTGAGCGCGTGGCCCAGGGCGCTGGCGAACTGACGCTGGTGACTGGGTTGTCCGGCATGGGCAAAACCTCTGTGATCAACGAAGTGCACAAACCCATCGTGCGCCAGCGGGGATACTTTATCCAGGGAAAATTCGATCAGTTCAATCGCAATAGTCCCTTTTCTGCCTTTGTTCAGGCCTTTCGAGACTTGGTCGGCCAATTATTAAGTGAGAGTAGTACGGAATTACAACATTGGAAACGGCTGCTTTTAGATGCCTTGGGGGAAAATGCCCAGGTAATCATTGACCTGATTCCAGAATTAGCCAAGATTTTAGGCCCTCAGCCCCCGGCCCCAACCCTATCGGCCCCGGCCACCCAAAATCGTTTTCACCGGCTCTTTTCAAACTTTATCCGGGTCTTCACAACCCGCGACCATCCCCTCGTAATTTTTGTCGATGATTTGCAATGGGCCGACTCAGCATCGTTAAAACTGATTGAGAGTCTGATGGCCGATACCCCAACGGCGTATCTGTTGCTGCTGGGGGCCTATCGCGATCGCGAAGTCTTGTCGGCCCATCCCCTACGATTTGCCCTGGATGCCCTCTGCCAATCCCAGGCCCATGTCAGCACGATTGCCCTCACGCCGCTACAGGCCAATAGCCTGACCCACCTGATTGCCGATACTCTACACAGTTCGACGGGCGCTGCCGCCCCCTTGGCTAACCTGGTGATGCAAAAGACCCAGGGGAATCCGTTCTTTATCAACCAGTTTCTGACCGCCCTGCACAGTGACCAACTAATTAGTTTTAATCGCGCTGCCGGTAGCTGGCAGTGGGATATCGCAAAGCTCCAGGATGCCGCTTTTAGCGATAGCGTCCTGGAGCTGATGGTGCAGCAACTGCAAAAACTGCCAGACACCACCCAGACAGTGTTAAAGCTGGCGGCCTGTATCGGCGCACAATTTGACCTGGCAACCTTAGCCATTGTGTCAGAACAATCTCAAGCAGAGGTTGCAGTTGCCCTGTGGAGTGCCCTACAACAGGACTTAGTTGTGCCCCAAAATGACCTTTACAAATTTTACCTAGGGGATATAGACGCAGCCACCACGTTTTCCGAAACCCTTCACTATCGGTTTCTCCACGATCGGGTGCAGCAGGCGGCCTATGCCCTCATACCCACCGATCACCATCAACGGGTCCATCTACGCATTGGGCAGCTGTTACTGCGCGACACGCCTACGCAACAACAGGCGGATAAGATTTTTGACATTGTGAGTCAGCTCAATTTAGGTTGCCCTTTAATCACCGATGGCTGCGATCGCACACAGTTAGCAGAACTCAACCTAATCGCTGGACAACGCGCCAAACAATCTACAGCTTACGAGGCGGCTACGGAGTATCTGACCCTGGGCATTGAGCTTTTAGACCCGGATAACTGTTGGCAAGAGCACCATGAACTCACCCTAGCGCTCCATCAAGCAGCGGCAGAATCTTGTTATCTGGGGGGCGATTTTTCCACCATGGAAACCTGGATAGCTAAGCTACTCGACCATACCCATGAAGTTCTAGAACAAGTCAAAGTATACGAAGTTAACATCCAAGCCTGCATTGCCCAAAATCGCCTACAGCAGGGCCTGCACATCGCCTTTGAGATCTTAGAAAAACTCGGCGTACAGCTACCGGAAAATCCTACCCCCGAAGACTTCACCGCATATCTCCAGGAGGTCCAGACGACTATTGGGGAGCGTTCCCCCGCTGATTTATTAGATCTACCGCCGATGGTAGACCAACAATATCTCGCCATCCTGCGCATTCTCTCTAGCATGTTTGGATTAGCCTACAACGGGCATCCTCAGCTATTTCCACTAATCATTTTCAAGCAGGTTAGCCTGTCTGTTCAGCATGGCAACGCTAGCTTTTCCGCCGCCGCCTATGCCAGCTATGGACTCATCCTGACAGCATTTTTAGGGCAAGCTCAGCAGGGGTATGATTTTAGTCAACTGGCCACGAACCTCCTACACCAGCTCGATGCCAATGGGCTCAAAGCCAAAACTCTCTGTATAGCCAATTCTTTTGTCTGTCACCACCAAGAACATCTCAAAAATAGTCTCCAGCCTTTACTGACAGGGTATGGGGCGGGGGTAGAAACGGGCGATATTGAGTGGGCAGCTTGGTGTATTTTCCCCTACGGCATGCACGCTTACCTGGTGGGGACCGAGCTAACGGCCCTGGCCCAGGAGATGGAAAAGTATGGACAGGCCCTCGCCAGCCTCAAGCAAATGACGCCCTATAACTATTTGAGCACTTACCACCAGACTGTGATCAACCTGTTAGGCCAGTCCGACAGACCCCAGCAGCTCCAGGGTGAAATATACGATGGGGCGAGTATGCTGCCCCAGCATCACCAAGCCAACGATCGCCCTGCCATATATCACTTGCATATCAACCAGGCAATGTTGTCGTATTGGTTTGAAGACTATGGACAAGCCATTCAAGCCCTCGACATTTGTCGCACCTATTTAGATGGTGTGCCTGGCCTTTACGTGATCTCCCTCCTCTATTTTTATGACTCATTAGCCCAGCTGGCACTGTATCCCACCCAGCCGCCCGCCGCCCAGACACAGACCATGGAGAGGGTGGAGCGTAATCTAACCCATTTGCAAAAGTGGGCCAACAACGCTCCGATGAATCATAAACATAAGCAAACGTTGATTAGGGCTGAGTGCTGTCGTGTGTTGGCCAAGTATGCACTGGCCATTGAACTGTACGACAGTGCCATTGTAGAGGCAAAGGCTAACGGTTATCCCCAAGAAGAGGCCTTAGCCAATGAACTGGCGGCCAAGTTTTATCTGGATTGGGGCAAAGAGAAAGTTGCCGCAGACTATATGCAAAATGCCTACTATGGCTACTCTCGTTGGGGCGCCCAGGCCAAGGTTACCGATTTAGAACACCGCTATCCCGAACAACTGCGTCCCATTTTACAGCCGTCGGTGTCGTCTCAAGACCTATTGACCACCCTGATAACGCTGAGCGAATCAGCGGTCACCCCCCATCCAGGTGCCGGCAGCCCCAGCCTCAATCAAACCTTTGATTTAGCCAGTATCCTCAAAGCCTCCCAGGCTCTTTCTAGCACTATTCAGCTAGATGAATTGCTGCAACAATTCACCCAAATTATTCTACAAAATTCGGGGGGCGATCGATGTGGGCTGATACTTCCCGATCAGGATGGGGGGTGGCAGGTGCGGGCGATCGCCACGCCAGCAGATGTTCAATTCTACACAGAGCCGCTCAATCATAATCCTAAGCTGCCTGTAAAGCTGATTCAATATGTCATAAATACGGAAGAGACGGTTGTTATTGATGATTTAAAGACTGATTTAGCGGTCATCGACGATTATTTTCAGCAACAACAGCCCAAGAGTCTGTTGTGTTTACCCATTCTTAACCAAAAGCGCTGCATTGGCATTATCTCGGTTGAGAATCATCTCACTAGTGGGGCGTTCACCCATGAACGTATTTTAATCCTTAATTTTCTGTGTACCCAAGCGGCGGTTGCCATTGAAAATGCCCGGCTATTTGCTGAAAGGTTAAAGGTGGAAGACTCCTTACGGGACAGTGAAGCCAAATTCCGCACCCTTTTATCCAACCTGGATGGTGTGGTGTATCGCTGTCAGAATGATGCGGACTGGACCATGGAGTTTATGAGCGATGCGATTACGGCGCTATCGGGGTATCCGGTCACTGACTTTATTAACAATCGCAAGCGCACCTATGCCAGTGTTATTCATCCCGATGATGTTGTTTTGGTGGATGTAGCTGTTGCCCAAAGTTTATTGTTGCAACAGTCCTTTGCCATGGAGTACCGCATTCTTCACCGGGATGGTTCAGTGCGGTGGGTTACGGAAAAGGGCAAAGGAATTTTTAACAGTGCGGGGGAGGTCCAATGTCTAGAAGGGGTAATTTTTGATATTAGCGCTCGCAAAACGTCAGAAATTGCGCTGCAAAAAAGCGAAGCCCACAATCGCGCCTTGGTTAGCGCTCTTCCCGATTTGCTCATGCGGCTGAGTCGAGATGGCATTTATCTAGAATGCGCGGCGTCGCCTCAATTTAGGGTGGTGGGCAATGTTAATGAGTGGATTGGCAAACATGTGGGCGATGTATTGTCCCCGGCACTGGCTCAAAAGCGCCTAGCGTTTATCCAAAAGGCGTTGGATAGTCGAACCATTCAAATGTATGAGCAAACATTGGTGGTGGAGGGCAAAACCCAGCAGGAAGAAGTGCGCGTAGTTCCCTATGCGGAGGATGAAATCCTGTTGCTTGTGCGGGATATTAGCGATCGCAAAGCCGCCGAACAAAAATTGCTGGAATCTCAAACCTTCTTAGAAACGGTTTTAGATACCTTTCCCCTGTCAATTTTCTGGAAAGATCGAGAATCTCGCTACATTGGCGTAAACCAAAATTTTGCCCAGGATGCTGGCTTTGAAAAAACTGAAGATTTAGTGGGTTTAGACGATTTTGACATGCCATGGGCAGAGACTGAGGCCGAGGCATTTCGAGCGGATGATCGGCAGGTGATGCTAACGAATGAACCCAAGTTAGGCATCGTCGAAACCCAAGTTCGGGCGGATGGAGCCCAGGTATGGTTAGAAACAAACAAGCTGCCGCTCCATGACCTCAAGGGAAATGTGATTGGGGTGTTGGGCACCTACCAAGATATTAGCGATCGCAAACAGGCCGAGGCAAACTCTCGCCTATTGGCCTCGGTGGTGGAATCATCCGACGATGCCATTATTACCAAAAGTCTAGAGGGCATGATTACCAGTTGGAACCAGGCGGCGGTGAATCTATTTGGCTACACTGCCACAGAAGCCATCGGTCAGCCCATTACCATCCTATTCCCACCCGATCGGCTCCAGGAAGAAGCCCAGATTCTTGCCCAGCTGAAGAACAAAGAAAGTATTGAGCACTTTGAAACAGTGCGGCTACATCGGGATGGGTCTCCCATTCATATTTCGGTGACCATCTCGCCGCTGGTCGATCGCTATGGCAATGTGGTGGGCGCTTCTAAGATAGTCAGGGACATTCGCGATCGCAAACGGGCAGAAGCCGCCCTACTGCAAAAATCCCACGATTTAGAAAAAGCCCTGGCCGACTTACAAAATGCCCAGCTACAAATGGTACAAAATGAAAAAATGTCTGCCCTTGGCAGCTTAGTGGCTGGGGTTGCCCATGAGATTAACAACCCAGTCGGCTGTATCATTGGCAACATTGGCGCAACCCAGGATTACTTCGGTGATCTATTGGAAATACTCGCCCTTTATCAAGACCATTTTCCCCAGCCGGGATCTGAGGTTGAAGATCTTTTAGAAACTGTTGATTTAGATTATCTTACCGACGATATCCCCAAACTCATCAAGGCCATGAAAGATGCTGGGGACCGAATCAAATCCATCAGCAAGAGTTTACGCACCTTTTCTCGGGCCGATGCAGAAAACAAACAGCCCTTTGACCTGCACGAAGGCATTGAAAGTACCCTATTGATTTTGCGTCATCGGCTCAAGGCCAATGACCATCGACCAGCCATAGACGTGGTAACAGACTATGGCGACATACCTGAGGTGGATTGCTTCCCTGGGCAGCTGAACCAAGTGTTTATGAATATTTTGGCCAATGCCATTGATGCCCTCGATGAGGCGAGTCGAAACCGCAGCTATGAAGATATGCAATCACAGCCCCATCGCATTACCATTGGCACGTCCCTGGAAGATCATCAGGTAAAAATTGTCATCGCTGACAATGGCCCAGGCATTTCAGACACGATCAAGTCCAAAATTTTCGATCACTTGTTTACCACTAAAGAGATTGGCAAGGGAACAGGATTAGGCCTGGCCATTGTGCGGCAGATTGTGATGGACACCCACGGGGGTGATTTGGCCGTGAACTCTACCATGGGCCAGGGCAGTGAGTTTTGTATATATCTGCCGCTTTGATCAACCGCAGATCCAAAAACCAGCGGCCCGGCCACCCTGATGGTAAATGCTCCCAGACAGGTCGCACGATTGCCTGAAAATTATAGGCAGTCGGAATGCCCCCCTTTTCTGACCTGCGACTGCCAACCTCATTTCCCGCAATCAACAGTTTTGCAAGGTTTCATCTGGGGCTGCTTGGGGGACAATTTTCTTAGCTGAGCGAAACTTGTCGGTCTCTCGCAGTTGCTGACTCATAAACCGACAAATTTCTAACAAAATGTGAGGCCGCTGGGTAGTGAGGCTAATAAACCGCTGTTTTTCTAGCTTTAATAACAAACAATCTTCCTTCGCAATGGCGCCATTCCATCGGGGGGCATCATCAAAGAGAGCAATCTCACCAAAGTAATTGCCGGTGGTTAGCAGTTTAATCTCCCGCGGATCGTCATCTACCGTTTTGACCAGCTGCACTGTGCCCGCAGCAATAATATACAGGTGGGCGCCCCAGCTGCCTTCCTCAAATACGGTTTCACCGGCGATCACCTGCTGGGGTTCGAGGGCTTCATCAATCAGCAACAGTTCATCTAAAGAGAGATTTTGAAACAGGGCCACATCTTTAAGAATCAGCAGACGGTTCATAAGCGTGTCGGGGCGATCCGGGTCGAGGGCGGTGTACACATCTTGCAAGAGGGGGGCGGTGGGAAATAAATCGTGGGCAACGGTCTGCACTACGGGATCCACATCACTGAGGGAGGCCCGGGGGATTTTGGCTAGGGCTATTAGCGCCCCGGCCCGTAGCCAGCGATCTTTCGATTCAATGGCTTCCAATAGAATTTTATAGCCTTTGTTCCGTAACCATTTGAGCGATGATTTTGGGATGCTGGTGGTCTCAGCATTGTCTTCCAATAGGGGCAGCAACGGCAAAATAAACCGCCGGTGGTTGAGGGATGCCAGCACTTCTACGGCGTTGGACCGGTCCCTACTGTCGGTGGTGACTAAAATTTGGTTGACGGTGTTGACGGTGCGACGATAGCCCAGGCTGGCGATGACGTAGAGCACCTTTTGGATCAGTCGCTGGTGATAGTCTGCGATCGCGACCGCTAAAGGCTGCCAGCTTGGATCATTGTGGGGAATTTGGGTTTGCCACCGACGGGTGTGTTCTACCTGGCGAAAATCTGAAACCAGATGGGCATAGAGAATGTCGCTGGCCTGTCGGGTCCGAATCTGACCGATGGTGGCGATGGCCCCATTAACGGTGTTGCGATCGGTGGAATCTAGCTGGGCTTGGGCCGCCTTTAGGCCACCCTTTTGGGCCAACCAGGTGGCGGCCTGGTCCCGCACCCGAGGATGGGGGTCGCCGAGGGCGTTGGCCAGCGGCCCAAGGTCGTCACCGCAGCGCTGCCACAGGTCTAGGGCCGCCAGTCTAACGCCGGGCTGATCGTGGCCCATATGCTGCTGGGCGATGGCCTGGGGGCGAATATGGTCGGGTAAATTGTCACTTAACTTCACCAGGGTGTTAAGTCCCTGTTCCTTGGTGTCTGCGGTGCCGTTGGGCAGGAGTTTAGTCGCTAGGAGGGTTAGCAACGTTTCATCCCCACTGCGGGCCACCACGCGCATCACGGCTTTGGCAATGCCGTCATCGATATGGTCTACGGAGAAAGGTTCTGTGTCGCTGGTCGGGGCGCCCTTTAAACGCGCCACCGTGGCCAGCGATCGCAAATTTCGGTCGTCGTGGTTGCTTAGTTCTGCTAAAAGGTCTTGGGCAATGGGCTGCTGTTGCGCCATTAAAATTTCTAATGCGGTCAGTCGACAGGCCAGGGGCTGCGGCTCCGCCAGTTGATCTTGCCACACCGACCATAGGGCGGTGTTCCCTTCGACGGCTTCAATCCCTTCCACCCGCACAGTTTCCTCAAAGCCATCGCTAAATAGGGTGACCACCGCTGAGCGCACCTGGCGATCGGCCCCAGGCAATAGGGCGATCACCTCGTCCAAAAATGCCATGGGTTCCCCCAATCGGGTGGCCAGCTCCAGCCCTTTAATTTGGTCGTAGCGATCCTGCGACTGCAGCAGGGTTTGAATAGTGGAGCGCAGGGGCAAAATTGCCTGGCGGCTGGCCAACTGGTCTAGCTCGATGGCGTCGGTGCGGATTAAGTCTTCTAAACCGGCAGCGTAGAACTGCCCCATGGGGATGCGGACCACCAAGAAGACGCCCACCAGACCGCACACCACCCAGGTAATTTGCGACAGACTCAGGCTGTGCTCACACAGCAACAAAAATATACCGGCGCAGGTGAGACCCACCGCGTAGATAAACCCGTCGCTCAGGGACCGAATTCGGCCTAAAAATTCTGATGGAATGGCATTGTAGTTCAGCTGATGCACCGGCAGGTTGATGGCCTTATACAGGGCATCGCCGTTGAGCTGTAGCCCAATGGCTGCGGGGAGCTGACCGTTAATGCCTAGGCCAATAAACGCGGCCAGGGTGGTTAGGGGAAACACCACATTCATCCGGGCCACCCCGAGCCACCGCAGTAGGGGGCGGGTGAGTCCGTAGAGAATGGCTATTTGCAAGATGCTCACCACCACTCGCATTAGGCCCAAAAATCCCGTCAGGGTGCGTTCGCTAAACTGCTGGCCGTAGATGCTAAACCACAGATATTCGGAGCTGAGGTAAATAATGACGAGCAAAAAGCTGCTGGCGGCTAGAAAAATCACCAGCGGATAGCGTTTGGCCAGGTCTGGAAAAGATTGCAGTGACTCAAGAATGCCGACGGTTTCGCTGGGGGCGGTGCTAAGGGGGCGCTGGGTGCGGTCCAAATAGGTGAGCTGCACCAGGGCGATCGCAATTACCACCGGCATACATAGCAGCAAATCCTGGGTGTCGATCCAGTGGGAGAGGCCGCTGACTAATCCACCGCCCACCAAGGTGCCTACCGCCTGGGCAATGCCAATGTAGGGGGCATATTGCTTATATTCCAGGGTATTGAAATAGTCCGTCAGCAGGCTGGGGTAAAGGATATTGTTGCAAATATCCCATTGAAAAAAGCTAACAACCAGCAGCCCGTAGTAAACCGGTGTGAGATCTAGGGGCAAGGCCAAGCGCAGGGCGATGATCAACATCATCAACACCACCAGCGCCCCCCGAAATAGCTGCGGGCTGCGCACCCGCTGCACCACCTGACTAATGGCGATATATGCGGGCATGGAGCACAGGCCGATCAAAATAAAGGCAACGGGTAGCTGCCTTGCCCCTAGCTGACTGACAAAGATGGAATTGGCCACTGCGATCGCCATCACACTCTGCACCAGCACCGTTACCGCTAGCATTAGCAGCTGGGTCAAGCGACCATCTTGTAAAAATCTAAACGCAGTGAGCATTAAGCAGGATCAGTCATAGCCTTTCCATATTAAATAGCCATGACTAACAGGACTAAAAAATATAGGAACTAGGATAGCGTTAGGCCCAGGGTTCACAGTTTCCTTGTCAAATATGCGGCCTTGGTCCTCCAATAATGGGCCTGATGGGCCCCCTGTTTAATCAGGTAAAGGGTTACCACGATCCTGCTCCCCTCCATTGACCCGTCGAGGCACCCGGTCCAACGGCTCAACGGCCCCCAGCTCATCTCCCGCCGCTGCCCCCAACCCCTTAAACTTACGGGCACTTACCAACACCCGACTCTCCAACGACCCCACCGCCTTATTAAAGGTATCCACCGTAGTTTCTAGACCCCGCCGCATTTTTTGCATATGGCCGGTAAAAACCCGCATGCGATCGTATAGCTCCCGGCCCAATTCGCTAATGTGCTGGGCATTTTCAGTGACCGCATCCTGCTGCCAGCCGTAGGCCACCGCCTTGAGCAGGGCAATCAGGGTGGTGGGGGTGGCTAAAATAACCCGCTGGGCAATGCCCGCTTCAATCAGGCTGGGGTCCTGCTCTAGGGCGGCACTAAAGAAAATCTCCCCTGGCAAAAACAACACCACAAATTCAGGACTGGGCTGAAACTGGTCCCAATAGGACTTTTGCCCCAACTGTTGAATATGGCGACGCACCTGCTGGGCATGGTCCTTGAGTTTGGCCACCCTTTGGGTTTCATCGGTGATATCCAGGGCCTCTAAATAGGCCGCCAGCGGTGCCTTCGCATCAACCACAATGCGCCGTTGCTGGGGTAGCTGCACCACCATATCCGGGCGCAGGGCCCCGGACGACGACACCTGCTGGTTAAAGTCGCAATGCTCCACCATGCCCGCAATTTCCACCACCCGCTTGAGCTGAATTTCCCCCCACCGTCCCCGCACATTGGGGGCCCGCAACGCCTTGGTTAAATTGGCGGTTTCTGTTTGGAGCTGCAATTGGCCGGTGGCTAGCTGGGTGATTTGTTCTTTTAGCTGGCTGTAGGCCGATAGCCGATGGCGTTCTAAATCTTGTAAATAGGTTTCTACCTTAGTTAAGGAAGACCGCAGGGGCTGCACCAGTTCATCAATGGCCTGCTGGCGCTGTTGCAGCTCTCCGCTGGACTGGGTCTGAAACTGCCCGAGCTTGGTTTGGGCCAGGTTGAGAAACATTTCATTGTTGGTTTGCAGGGCTTCTGCTGAAAGCGCCTTAAACGCAGCGGCCATGCCCTCCCGCGTTTGCTGCAACAGGGTCATCTTTTCGGCGGTGGTCTGCCGTTGCTCGTGGAGCTGGGTGCGGGCTTCGGCTAGCTGCCCCGTCAGTTGGTGATGCTCGGTCTGTAGCTGCTGTAGCTGTTGTTGCAACTGCGTCGTTTGCAAGGCTTTGGTTTCGGCTGCCGCCTGCTGGGCGACGGCGGCGGTCAGCGACTGCTGTTGCTCAGCTAGGTTAGCGTGCAAACTCTGGTTTTGCTGCTGCAGGTCTTTGAGTTGGGCATCCCTATGGTGCAGCTGCTCCACCATGGTGGCCCGTTCCGCCACAAGATCGTGCTTTGCCCGCTCCCGCACGGTTTGATAACGAGCCTGCCACACGAGCCAACTGACTAAACTGCCAACACCTGCCCCTGCCAGAAAAACAACCGGCCACTGCATAAGGTTAAGTACATAATTACTATTGCCCCACAGGTTAGCATCCCAGGGTTAAATGTCTAACTCTGAGCCAAATTATTTGAGCAAGGCTACAGAGTTGGCTATGGGACACCCTAGCCAAATTCTGAGCAAAGCTACAGGGTTGGAGAAGGGGCACCCTAATCAAATATCTGAGAAAGACTACGGGGTTTGGCTAATTGAGTTCATTCCTTTCCAGGTAAAGGGTACCTTCATAGGGAATAGGAGTAAGCCTAGTTGATGCATGTTTCTAGGACACCGCCTACTCACAGGGAATCCTTAATGTTTTCCTTAGAAAAACTCAGGGTTTCAACATGTGTGTGGTTTATGTTTTGATAGGAGCTGGTCTTTGAGGCCTGTTCGTAACGATTCGCGCTGATTGTAGCAAGCGACCAAATTATTAAGAGTCTTATAGGGAATGACCGTTAAAAGCCCACCCGAAAAATCTGTCAGGCCGCCGATATTGGACAAGCTGCCAGATCCTGGTGTTCAGAGTAATGAATGTCCTCGTCGAGCCAAAACGCAGTTGGACTTTATTATGCTTGCCATTGAGGCCCTGGAGCTAAATGCGTCCCAGGCCATGTTAGCGGCTATTAATGAGCTGGGTTTACAGGATGTGCTTAGAAATCGTGTCCATGTGTGGCGGTTGCGTAGTACGAATCCTTTGCGCAAATTTAATCAGCGTCAACCCCTCACGTTAGAAGAGGCTAAGGCCTTGGTTCTAGTGGTGTGTCACCTATGTCGCAAGCTGACCGGCCTGATTCGTCAGCTGTTTTTGGGCTATCAACAGCTCCAGGATCAAGAGCTATCTCTGGAGCATCATTTTCGTTTGGCCAAGTACCTCAAGCGATTTCGGGCCCATTTTCGGGCTCGGATGAATCCGAAGCGGGCCATGGTGTTAACCTACAGCACCGATGAAAAGTTAGATGAGCTGGCGCTGGCACTATTAACTCAGTTGTTGGTATGTACGGGCACTCGCGGAGAAGAACGTCTGTGGGCTAGCCTCTTTGATGGGGAGGTATCATGACCATTCAACGTCAGTATGTATTGCCCAATTGCAGCCTGTTGCTAGAGGGGCTGAGCACGGACACATCCAATGTGCTGTCGATTTTGGCCAATGCTGAATTCAAGATTGTTGGGATGGAGCAGTCCTTAGCGGGGGGGCTGGATTTTTTTAAGGCGATTGTTGGTGCGGTTAACGCTTACTGCCAGCGATTGCTCAGTGGCATTGATCATCCTGACCATATGCCATCCCAGTCTTCGCTGATTTCGGTGGAGCCGGGGGAAGGGCAGTATCACCGGCTGTTGGTGCAGCCTGAACTGCTTAATTCAGAGGATAAGGAGCGTCAGCCGAAGACGATTACCCTATCGACGGTGCAGCTGTTTGATATGGCGGAAGCCATCGATCAGTTTTTTGCGGATGGTCAAACCTTGCCGGAGTTTGTGGTGCCCCTAGCGCCCTTGGCCCGTCGCCATGTGCGATCGCAAGAACCCCTAGCGCAGCGCGCTGTGCCCCCCATTATTGGGGTGGCCACCCTGGCCGCAGCTGGGTTGGGCCTCTTCTTTATGCCGATCCCAGAAGGATTGGAAGAAAGCTTAACTCAACCCGCCGCCCTGGAGGAAACCACGGGGAATCCGTTGGAAACATCGCCCCCTGGCGATGACATTTTGCCCGATGACGCCGCGCCCCTGGCCGCAGAGGAGCCACCCGATGTTGTTTCCAGCGCCAGCGAGCCTGCCGCCGCCAGCGAGCCCCTGAGCGCAGAACAGCTGGCCACCTTGCAGCAGCAGATGCAGCAGCAAATCAGTGGCGCATTGGCCGCCGACACCGCCTTTGAGCAGCCCCTGAGCTATGACATTTCTGTGGCTGCCAATGGCGATATTCTGGGCTATAACCCATTGGACAATGCCTCATTCGATGGCCTAGAGAGTACGCCACTGCCCAACCTCACCTATATTCCGGTGGATTCAGACACCGTTAACCCGGTGGCCCAGTTTAACCTCACCTTTGACACCGATGGCACGGTAACGGTGGCCCCTCAAGAATCTGGCGGTTTGCCAGACATCGTGACGCCAGAGGCGGTGGTGCCGGAGGTGGTGACCCCAGAGGAGCCGGAGGGTATCGATGAGGCGCAATCGTCGGCCCCTGCGTCGTCTGAGCCGAGTTCTGGGACGACGGCCACTGACCTATCCAGTGGGGAGCTGCCCAGCTCTGTGGCGACTGACATTAGGGACCCTGATTTGATCTACGACCTTAACCAGGGGCTGCGCAAGACCATTGTTGGCAATATGAATGAAGAATGGTCTGGGCCGGAAGTGCGCTATCGCGTGCGGTTAGACGATAGTGGCCAGGTGGTGGGCTATGAGCCGGCCAATGACGCCGCTGAGGACTATGTTGACGATTTAAATCTTGCGAGCCTGGTGGAAGCGGCGGATAGCCCCCATCCCCAGCTGGATTTTCTGGTGGTTCTTAGCGGTAGCGAAACTGTGGAGGTTAATCCTTGGGATGGTTGGCCCTAGGGCTAGGTTGTCCGCTACTATGTGACGCAATTCGCAAATACTTGGTGCGATCGCTGTGTCTTCAGATCAAATTCCTCAACTACCGCCAAATTATTCAGCGCCTGAACTGGCGCCCACCTTGGAAACGGTGCCCGCGCCGCCGCGTCCGCGCTGGGTGCGCTACGGTGCCAATACGTTGCTGGGCCTTTGTTTGTTGCTGGCCAGCTTGCCCATGGCCTGGCTGGTGGGCATTGGGGCGGCTGGCATTTTTGCCGGGCCTAGTAAACGCATGCCGTTCCAGGAAGTGTTGCTGCGACGGACCAATCGGGTGATTACGGAAGTCTATCGGTTGCCCAGCCGGTGGCGACCGGCACCGCCCCCAGAAACTCGCATTGAACCGATTCCCATTCCCACTGAGCGGGTGGAACCCTTAACGACACCGCCCGCTGCCCTCAATCAGCGCGATCGCAAACTTGCCGAAGAGGAACTCGCTGCCCTGAACCAAGAGTTCGACACCATCCAAAAACGGCTATTCGACTTAGAAAGCAAACTGGGACAGGCCCAATCCACTGCCGCCGTAGAAAACAGATTGGCCAACCTAGAACAGCGCCTGACCCCACCCAAAGAAATCTCCCCTGCCGCCACCCTCCCCGACCTACCCTCCGCCCCCTCCGTACCAACCAGTTCACCAGCCCCGGTCTCCCCCCGGTCTCCGTTGCTAGAAACGACAGAACTTAAAATCACCTTGCCCAGCGATGCCCTATTTGCCCCTGGAGAAGCCAGATTACTCACCACAGCTCCCGCCTTACTCAACAGCATTTTTGAAGACCTGGCCCAATATCCCCAATCGACCGTTTTAATTGGTAGCTATACCGATAACCATTTAGAACCATCCCAAAGTGTCAGTCTCGCCTTTCAGCAAGCCAATGCTCTCCGGGCATATCTAGCAGGACATGTGCCGAATCAACGCTGGGTCACCGTTGGCTATGGACAGCACCAATCTCTCAGCGACAACAGCACCCCCCAACTTCGACAACGCAACCGCCGCATCGAAATTGCTATTGATCGCCGTTAACGGCATGCTATAACAAGCCCTACCCCCTAGATATCCCTCCGTACCTAATGAATGTTGTTTATTTTGGTACTCCCCAATTCGCAGTACCCAGCCTAGTTCGTCTGCTTAAAGATCCCGACTTTAACGTCATTGCCGTTGTTACCCAGCCCGACAAACGCCGTGGCCGTGGCAGCAAAGTCACCCCTTCCCCGGTGAAAACCGTCGCCACCGAAGCTGGCATTCCCGTTTGGCAACCAGCCAAAATCAAAAAAGATGCCGAGACTCTACAATTTTTAGATACCTGCCAGGCCGACGCCTTTGTCGTTGTTGCCTACGGTCAAATTCTCTCCCAAGAAATCCTAGATATGCCTAGGCTAGGCTCCATTAATGGCCATGGCTCCATTCTGCCTGCCTACCGTGGAGCCGCCCCCATTCAGTGGAGTATTTACAATGGCGAGACCGAAACCGGAGTAACGACCATGCTAATGGATGCCGGCATGGATACAGGGCCAATGCTTTTAGAAGAAACTATTCCCATTGGCTTACAGGATAACGCTTGGACCATTGCCGAAAAACTTTCCAGCTTAACCGCCGAGCTGTTGCTAAGCACCCTCCACAAACTCGATGGTCAAGCGATTCGCCCCATTCCCCAGACCGATGACCAGGCCACCTACGCACCGCTGATCAAAAAGGAAGATTACAGTATTGACTGGCAACGCTCTGCCCTCGATATTCACAACCAAATCCGTGGCTTTTATCCAAGTTGTGTCACTCAGCTACGTCAGCAGCCACTCAAAATTAGCGAAACCATTCCCCTGTTTGAAGACGTTTGGTCGCAGCTCCCCGACGAACTGCAATCCCTGAAAGCCCCTTATATGGCCCTAGATCCTGTCCAACCAGGACACATTGCTGCCATTTGGAAAAACCAGGGACCGGTAATTGCCACCGGCAATGGGCATTTGCTACTGCGACAGCTACAGCCAGCGGGTAAAAAAGCTCAGTCCGGTTGGGCCTTTGCTAATGGCAGCCGCTTAGAAGTCGGAGAAGTTTTGGGGGCATAAAACCCCCATGTGACTATTCGAAACTGTTGCCGGGAGTCATTTTTATCCAAACATTAGAGCCCTTAGGCCGAGTCACAATAATATTCTTAAGACCAATATCCAAACTGGCTAATTGGTTTCTAGAGCGATAAATAATGTCCCAATGCTCCGTTGAATCACAATGCAAATAAAGGACATTTTCATCCGAAACAAAGCTGAAATAGCAGTCCTTTAAAAAGGGAAACTGGCAGGTCAAAAAGTTAATCAGGCCATCAAAAGGGGACATTATAAATTTATTAAAAGATTGATCAAAAAAAGGATGGACTGTTAATAAGTGGCAGCAAAAAAATCTAAAATAAATGATTTAAATACCGATCATTATTTCTCTAGTATGAAATTTTAGAACCGAATGCAGGCAGTAAAATACAGCTAATTCTGGCTCTTTAGCTACTTTAAAAAGTTAACATGGCCTTCGATGGGAACCCACTCTTTAACATTTGTTTAACTTTTTCAACAGTCGTCTGAGCTGCCTAAGGAGTGCATATCCCGGATAGGTTTAGGCGCTATCCTAAAACATTAAATTAGTCGGTTTATCCTATTTCCATTCTGAGGCTTTATTTGCAAAAATATTTAATAATTGCAATAAAAAACCCTTGGCAAACTGCCAAGGGCTATTTCTAGAGGTATCCAGCAAAAATCTTTATTTCGCTAGTGCAGGCAGGGGTATTTGCCTGCACTAAAACGCTTGCCTTAGCTAGCGGCCAAGTAACCTTGGAACGTAGCCTTACGGCGACGCAAGTGCTTCAACGCCTGCTGTTCTAGCTGACGTACGCGCTCACGGCTGATACCCATGCGCTGTCCCACCTTCGCCAAAGAAAGCTGAGTGCCATCAACAAGACCAAAGCGCAGGTTAATTACCTCCTTTTGCTGAGGCGTTAGCTCGGTCAGCATATTGCGAATATCCTGACGTAGAGACTGCTGCACGGTGTAATCCTCAGGAGAAGCAGTGTCGTCTTCCAACAGCTCCTGAAGCTCAGTATCCTGGTTGTCTCCAATGCGTACATCCAGGGAAATTGGCTGTCGCGCCATGGTTAGATAGTCGCGCACCTGTTCAGCCGTTAAATCTAATTCCTGGCCAATCTCAGCCACTGAAGGACTGCGACCCAGTTTCTGCGCTAAAACACGCTGCTCACGCTTAATCTTATTCAGCTTCTCAGTAATGTGAATAGGTAGACGAATGGTCCTAGACTGCTGAGCAATCGCTCGAGTAATGGCTTGGCGAATCCACCAATAGGCATAGGTGGAAAATTTATACCCCTTCATCGGGTCAAATTTTTCTACACCACGCTCTAGACCCAATGTCCCTTCTTGAATCAGATCTAAAAATTCCAGATTGCGTTTCTGATATTTCTTAGCCACAGCTACCACCAAACGCAAATTGGCTTCAATCATCCTGCGCTTAGCACGTTTGCCATGACGTAAATCATGGGTAAGCTCAGACTCGGAAACATTCGACGCCTTTGCCCACTCTGCTTGGCTGGCGTCATAACCTAGTTCTTCGTCCAACTTATCCTTAATACCTTGCAAAGCCATTAGCCTTTGCACCTGCTTACCCAACACAATTTCTTCTTCGTGGGTGAGCAGGGGCACACGACCAATCTCTTGCAAATATGTGCGTACAGTATCAGTGCTGTACACAATTTGGGAAGTTCGTTGTGGTGCTTGCAGCTTAGACATAGCTTAGAATGGACCTCCGCTGGAAAAATGTATGACACAAAGGGCAATACCCTTTGCCCATAGGTTGAAAATCGTTAGCAGGTACGTCGCTACTTGTTATACGTAGAACACAACCAAATTGGATTGCGATGTTCGAAAAATCACTCAATGTATCCGCATTAACTACCTGAGCTTTTCAGTGCTAGATAGCTGGGCAATAGACTTATATCGGATTCATTATGAGTTTATTTTATCCTAGCAACTGGTAACGACGACTGGCATGAACATCTCTCATAGAACACATCTCCATTACCTATAGATTAGAGTGACTAACTGAGAAATCTGCATAGGTTAAGATTAGATGTGCCTGAGAGAATGGGATGAATGACAATCTCTATAACGACAGTATGACGTAGTCGTTTTAACACTTAGGTGAGGTTTCCCGTAGGCAATAACCGAACTGTAGTTCCTCAATAAAACGAGTTCCTGTATTCACAACATTGAGACCTTACGGTTTCTCTATCTAGATCTATAAACAGATACCTAGGGAACTTGGATGACTCAAGAGTTTAAACATGCCTTGGGGAGAATTCTGTAGCTATGGCAACAACCTTTGTCTTATTTTGAGACACGGAAGTCCATAGGACTAACAGCGATTAGAGGCTTAAAACCCATTGAGCGAACCAACAACTTAGCTTAAAAAAACAGCTACTGGCAGATAGTAACACGTAATAGTTCAAATGTACCAAATTTTATTGTGTTAACTAGGAGGGCGCATGTAGCATTGAGCTGAATTGGCGACATTATAGCTAGGGTCGCTAGTGTAAATAGATTTACTGTGACAGCTAAATCAATCCGTACGAGTGTCACATTGATTTACGGTGCCCCTGGGAACAGATCGACTCTAAGAACGTTCATAGATTTAAATTAATTCTCTGAGTCAGAAATTTTGCGTAGTGGTGTCCCCTTAATGTTGTTCAATAAGGACATTCCTGGTAAATCCACTTAATGTCTGTCGTCATTTTGTCGTCAAAACTACCCGAATTTCTCTAGGACTCTGCAACACCGTGTATCAATGGGCACCTTGAAGTTAGTTGAGTACTTATATCTATTCAGCTAAACAAGGAATTATATGGCTTTTAAGAAAACTTCCAAGGGGTCGTCTGATGACCCTGGTAGTCGCTACGACAAGGAATTTTGGCAGCAACTAGATGATGACTTTCCTTTTCATGGTGTCGATGAAGAGGAGCTACGTCAGTATACGGAGCAGTGGGCAACCTGCGCTAATGAGCTATTAGGGCCTGTTCCTTCCCGTAGTAAAAAGAAAGCTAAGCGCTAGGTTAGGGCCTGGCAATGTTCCCAGCCTAGGTACAAGGCACGCGGAACATGAAAACATCCCTTCCATTTACCGCCCTTTAAATTTAGTAAAACATCCCCCTGGCGATTAAGGTATCCGAACCATTCCCCATGGTTTGGATCGTTGAACCGTGACCATGCATAGTTATGGACAGTGCGATACCATTGCCAGCAGTCTTCTCTTTGGGTAAGACGATAGCCCAAAAGTAGAGCTACCAGGGTTTCCAAATGCACCCACCAGAGCTTTTGGTCCCATTCTAGCTGCTGTGGTGGATAGTCTAGACGATCTAGAAAGTAGAAAATTCCTCCATATTTGCTATCCCAGCCCCGTTCCAGAATTGTCAGGATGGTGTCAATGGCACGGTTAATTAAGGTCATATCCTGACGCCGTTGGCCAATATCCATCATGAACCACATGGCTTCGATGCCATGGCCGGGATTCAGCAAGCGACCTTCAAAGCAATCGAGAATAGAACCATCCGGAGCAAGATGCTCATAGACCAGGCCGCTGTCAGGATCCAAAAACTCTGCCATAACGGCATGAATGGTTTGATCTAAGACAGACTCTAGTTGCTCGTTGGGTAGTAGCCAGTCCATTTCTAAGGTGAGATTGGCCAAAATCATCGGTACTGCCAGGGACTTCATCGGTCGAGTGCCTGGATAGGTCTTGTTGTACCGTCCTTTTGGGTTATCCTGGCGGCGGAGCACATTTTTATAGGCCTGCAGGGCGATAGCTTTGGAATGATCGTCTCCGCTAGCCTGGGCATATTGGCTAAAGGCCATCGCGGCAAAGCAATCGGAAAAAATATTATAGGGCTGCACCAATGGACGACCTTGGCGATCTAGGGCAAAGTACCAGTTGCCTTGCTCGTCCCGACCATGCTGGGCCAAAAAGTTTGCCCCATGGCTTGCCACGTCTAACCAATCAGAGCGCTGATCTAGTCGGTTATATAACATGGAAAATGTCCACACCTGCCTATTTTGCAACCAGATAAACTTATCTGTGTCGTAGACGTTTCCCTTCACATCTAAACAGGTGAAATAGCCACCATGCTCATGATCTAAGGAATACTGCTGCCAAAATGGCAGAACTGATTCCAATAAGGTCGTGCGGTAGAGGCTTGCCAGTGCAGAAAAATCTTGATTGGATAAACGATCGATCAACATAGATAAAAAATTCGATTTGCTAGAACCATACAATCCAATAAACATTAATTAGTCAGTTGATATTTGAATAGGGCACCCTAAGACGGTGAGGAACAAAGAGGGGCCTACCTAATAGGAAATATTTTTGTGATTGGATAAAATTTATGTTGACGTCTGAGGGGCTGACCGAACTTAAATACCAAGAAATTTTGGAATATCAAGAGGTGGTTACTAACGCCGCTCTTCACAGTGCCATTACCCATTCAACGAGTGCTGAAATTGTTTGTTTGTTTACAGCAATTTTTATTAGTATTGTGATGAGCTGCTGTGCTTTAGTGTTTATGCCGAGCTCGCAGCATAGACATCGGCGGCAGCCAAATCATTGTAAGCAACGACTGGGATGAACAGCGTAATGCCACTTTAAAAGCCAACAGCTAGAGTTTATGCTTAATGCAAACTCTAGCTGTTGGCTTTTAGGGAAAGGATTTTGCCGTTGCTGATTTATCGGGCAAAACAATCTACGGCCAATGGCTTAGATAGGCCAACTGAAATCATCCAGAGCATCAGCAACGCCAGTTGTTTATGGACAGACATTGACGCTCACAAAATTTGTGGAGGTGCTGATATCCGTTTGGGAAACGGTGCCTGTATTGTTAACTGATAAATCAGCTTGATTAACCACCTGAAACTGACCATCAGGAAATAGAGTCAGTAGATAGTTGGTATCGCTGTTATTGCCATTTAGATCAAGGCATAGGGAGCCTGGTGCAGTATTGTTTGCTTCAATTTCAATGCCCGAGACCGCGGTGTTATTGCCGGTCATAGTATTGTCTTGCACTGTAGCAGTTACCTGTGCATTACCGGTGGCACGCAGTAAAATGGCCTGCTCAGCATTACCTGAAATAGTATTGCCAACAATCGTAAGCTGTTGGGTAACAGCACCACTGGTTGTGATGAAGATACCCGTGTCAAACACACTATTCTCAAGTTGATTGTTTTCAATTAAGACGATACCACCGACGTTCTCAAGATTGATGCCGGCACCAAGGGCTGCATTGATAAGATTATTTTGAATGGTGACATTGCTAATGTTGTTGCCTGAAACGGCATCTCCAGGTGCATTAGTAATCTCAAATCCGGAAAGTGTTGTGTTGTTACCTAGTTCGATGCTGCTACTATCAATCACTGGTCGACTGCCGCTACCTGAACCTGGCAGCTGCGTATCACCAAATTGAGTCGTTATGGTTTGGACCGGTGCTACGGAAAGGATCTGTACTCCATCAGGAATAGTAAAGCCACCTCCAGCATTGCCAGCCAGTACGTAGACAATATCTCCACTCGCTGCCAGGGGCACTGCGTTAGCGATGCTATCTACGGGGGCTTCAAAAGTACCGGCGTTAGCTACAGCCCCTGTGGTTGGATCAACGTGAAGAATAGTATAGGCAGTTCCTGTGGTTGGATCCACTGCCACTACATTGGCTTGTGAGTCATTGACCACTTGCTGGTCAATGATAATTGCATTATTGCGAACTATGGGATCCGCTAGACGGCTGTAGAGCAGTTCTGGCGTCTGGGGCTCGTCACTGCTGCGTGCCACTTGTAACGGTAAGCCGAAACGAACCTGGAACAATAGATTTGTACCAAAAATATCGTCGAACTGTACCCCTGCGCCTAGGGATAACGACTCTAATGGACGGACCTCAGCCCGAAAACGGCCTCCTATAGTTCCGTCTGTTCCTTCACCATCAAGGAAATAGACGCCACCAAACGCTCGTAGATCTCCACCATTGTCGAATTCTGCAATTTTTGCTCCAACTTCAGCCTCCAGTCCCCCTAAGGCTGATTGAAAATTACTAAAATCTACTACATCGAGCAGTAGGGTATTGTTTTGAAAATTAACGCCTGTAATTTGTGAGCCATTGCTCCCTTCTCCTTGGCGAGTTTCACCAATGGGCAAATAGCCATTAATGCGCCAGTCCCAGGTTTCACCCAAGCCTTCAACGCCTACCCCTAGTTGGTGAAAAGTCTCTGACCCAGTATTACGAACATCCCATGCCGCATATCCACCATAGATGGTTCGATCTTCGGGAGAATAACTACGATGGCCAAAGATAACATTACTGCCAAAATTGGCATCGTTATCTAAATTAACTCTGCCATTAAAGTATGTAACATTCCGACCGGGTGTTTGGTCGAGGGGGATAAATCCTTCTACCCCGGTGAAGCCATCGAACCCTCCCCCTGAACTGCTGTGATTAATGTAGAAACGTGGACTAACGCTGAGTTCAGAACTATCTGTTTGAGCTTCACTCGTAGCGTCTTCTGTAGTCGTTGTATTATTTTCATCCTGTGCCAAGTCTACGGCTTGTGCCTCAGTCATAGGACTAGGTTCTGGGCTGTTATCTACAGTTGATTCTTGAGCATTAACTGCGATGAAACTACCAGATACTAGTGTGGAGAATACCCCTATGAGAATGAGGCAGGATTTTTTTCTCATTGCCTTAATTTTTAGACGACGGGACTTGGTGGGAAATTGCCTGCCAAACTTTACCATGATATTTGGATAGCCATTCTAATGCACATGCGTGTTTGTTTATGGAGTAGACGTTTCTGGTTGAAAGGGGCGGGATCAGCTTAAAGGCATGGATACCCAGGAAAGTTGGGAATGGAAAGAAAATAATTGAGGCAAAATATCATTGCTTGAATTAGTTTGACTGTTGCTATTTACTCAAAAATACTGAAACATTTCAATTTTTTTTGATTAGACATAGTTTTCTTTGCTTTTCCTATTGTTTGGGATAGTTCCTGATGTAAGGATTTTGTTAGCCCCCAGCGACCTGACTGATGGAAAAAGGTCGTTGGGGGCTATTTATGGGCTTATACGATAAAGTCAGTGGCGCTCAAATTAGTGGCTATGGTGTTTTCGATGGTGATCAGGGGTCTAAAGACGTCACCTAGGTTGCCAGCTAGGTCGATGCGTACTTCAGTATTGGCCCCTTGCTGTACGAGCTGAACATACTCGGTAAAGCGATCAATGGCAGCGGCTGCACTATATCTCGATGGTTCGTTATCGAAAATTTCGTGTAGATCGATGCGGTCAATGCCTACTTCAAAATCACGAATCTGGTCGATGCGATCGCCATAGCTTTGGTAACCGAAGATATCGCTACCCCCTCCACCTATCAAGACATCACTGCCACCCCGACCAACTAAGATATCGTCATTATCAGTACCTGTGATCAGCTCATTTTCAGGATTGCCAAATATGAGGGCATCGGTTCCAGTAATCGTGACATTAACGGTAGCCACATCTACTGCACCAAATTCATCAGCAATCGTGTAAGTAAAGCTATCTGTTCCTGTTTGGCTATCCTCCAATATCCCAAAAGCACCATTGGGATCATAGGTGAAGCTACCATCAGCATTAAGATTGACCAGTGCCCCAGATGGAAGCAACGTTTGCAAACCAAGGGTACTGCCATTTCCATTGATTGCTACCACTGTTAGCGTAGCGTTTTGGTCTACATCGCTATCGACGCCGTTACCCAGATCGTCAAAGACATTTGCAAACACACTAAAGTCTTCGTTAACCGACACAGAATCGTCCGTTGCATCGGGTGCATCATTAGTGCCGTTAATTGTGAGATCAATAGTTTGGGAAACGGTTCCACCTTGACCATCATTGACAGTGACCGTATAACTCTGGGCTAAAACATCGTTTTGACCCAAATAATCAACATCGGCATCATTAACAGAGAAGGTCCAGTCAAAGGCTTTCCCATCCCCGCTGTTGATGTTGATGGGATTGACCGTTAAGGCCCCAAGGTTAGTGACATTGCCACCATCGGGGGTGACCGTAATGAAATGATTATCGGCAATGTCGACATCAGAGAAAGTGATATTGCCGGTCGCTGTTAGGGCATCAACGGTTTCACCGGTGGCCCCATCGGCGATTTCAGTAACTTTTCCAGTGGCTGTGGCTGTCTCTATCACAGGGACATCATTGGTGCCATTGATGGTAATAGTGACCGTCTGTGTGGCCTTAGTATTAGCCGTGTCGGTTACGGTGACCGTATATACCTGAGTCAGTGTTTCACCGGCCGCGAGATAATCGATATCGGCATCATTAACCGAGAAGGTCCAGTCAAAGGCTTTACCCTCACCGCTGTTGATGTTAACTGGGGTGACCGTTAAGGCGCCAAGGTTAGTTGCATTACCACCATCGGGGGCGACGGTAATGGAATGATTATCAGCAATGTCAACATCGGAGAAGGTGATATTACCGGTGGTCGTCAGGGCATCAACGGTTTCACCTGCTGCACCATCGGCGATTTCAGTGACCGCTCCTGTTGCTGTTGCTGTCTCTATCACAGGGACATCATTGGTGCCATTGATGGTAATAGTGACCGTCTGTGTGGCCGTAGTATTAGCCGTGTCGGTTACGGTGACCGTATATACCTGGGTGAGTGTTTCGCCAGCCGCGAGATAATCGATATCGCCATCATTAACCGAGAAGGTCCAGTCAAAGGCTTTACCCTCACCACTGTTGATGTTGATGGGATTGACCGTTAATGCCCCAAGGTTGGTGGTATTAATGCCATCGGGGGTGACCGTAATGGAATGATTGTCGGTAATGTCGACATCGGAGAAGGTAATATTACCGGTCGCTGTCAGAGCATCAACGGTTTCACCTGCTGCACCATCAGCGATTTCAGTGACCGCTCCAGTGGTTACGGCAGTTTCGATAACCGGAGCATCATTGGTGCCATTAATGGTGATGGTGACCGTCTGTGTGGCCGTAGTATTAGCTGTGTCGGTTACGGTGACCGTATACACCTGAGTCAGTGTTTCACCGGCCGCGAGATAATCAATATCACCATCATTAATAGAGAAGGTCCAGTCAAAGGCTTTACCATCCCCGCTATTGATGTTGACTGGATTGACCGTTAGGGCTCCAAGGTTGGTGGCATTGCCGCCATCGGGGGCGACGGTAATGGAATGATTATCGGCAATGTCGACATCGGAGAAGGTGAGATTACCGGTCGCTGTCAGTGCATCAACGGTTTCACCCGCAACACCATCAGCGATTTCAGTAACGGTGCCAGTGGCTACGGCAGTTTCGATAACCGGAGCATCATTGGTGCCATTAATGGTGATAGTGACTGTTTGAGTGGCTGTGGTGTTGGCTGTGTCAGTTACGGTGACCGTATACACCTGGGTGAGTGTTTCACCAGCTGCGAGATAATCAACATCGGCATCATTAACCGAGAAGGTCCAGTCAAAGGCTTTACCCTCACCGCTGTTGATGTTGACTGGATTGACCGTTAGGGCTCCAAGGTTGGTGACATTGCCACCATCGGGGGTGACCGTAATGAAATGATTATCGGCGATGTCGACATCGGAGAAGGTAATATTACCGGTCGCTGTCAGAGCATCAACGTTTTCACCGGTAGCTCCATCAGCGATTTCAGTGACTGCTCCTGTGGCTGTGGCTGTCTCTATCACAGGGACATCATTGGTGCCATTAATGGTAATAGTGACCGTCTGTGTGGCTGTTGTATTGGCTGTGTCGGTCACGGTGACTGTGTACACCTGAGTCAGTGTTTCGCCAGCCGCGAGATAATCGATATCGGCATCATTAACAGAGAAGGTCCAGTCAAAGGCTTTACCCTCACCATTGTTGATGTTCCCTGGAGTGACCGTTAGGGCGCCAAGGTTAGTAATATTACCGCCATCGGGGGTGACGGTAATGGAGTGATTATCGGCAATGTCGACATCGGAGAAGGTAATATTACCGTTCGCTGTCAGAGCATCAACGGTTTCACCTGCTGCACCATCAGCGATTTCAGTGACCGCTCCTGTTGCTGTGGCTGTCTCTATCACAGGGACATCATTGGTGCCATTAATGGTGATAGTGACTGTTTGTGTGGCCGTAGTATTAGCCGTATCGGTAACCGTGACCGTATACACCTGAGTCAGGGTTTCACCAGCTGCGAGATAATCAACATCGCCATCATTAACAGAGAAGGTCCAGTCAAAGGCTTTACCCTCACCACTGTTGATGTTCCCTGGGGTGACCGTTAAGGCCCCAAGGTTAGTAATATTGCCGCCATCGGGGGTGACGGTAATGGAATGATTATCGGCGATGTCGACATCGGAGAAGGTAATATTACCGGTCGCCGTCAGGGCATCAACGTTTTCACCTGCTGCACCATCGGCGATTTCAGTGACCGCTCCTGTTGCTGTTGCTGTCTCTATCACAGGGACATCATTGGTGCCATTAATGGTGATAGTGACTGTTTGAGTGGCTGTGGTGTTGGCTGTGTCAGTTACAGTGACCGTATACACCTGGGTCAGTGTTTCACCAGCCGCGAGATAATCAACATCGCCATCATTAACCGAGAAGGTCCAGTCAAAGGCTTTACCATCCCCGCTATTGATGTTGACTGGATTGACCGTTAGGGCTCCAAGGTTAGTGGCATTGCCGCCATCGGGGGTGACAGCAATAGAGTGGTTATCGGCAATGTCAACATCGGAGAAGGTAATATTACCGGTCGCCGTCAGGGCATCAACGTTTTCACCAGTGGCCCCATCAGCGATTTCCGTAACGGTGCCAGTGGCTACGGCAGTATCAATGACAGGTTCATCATTGGTGCCATTAATGGTGATAGTGACTGTTTGAGTGGATTTGGTGTTGGCTATGTCAGTTACGGTGACCGTATACACCTGAGTCAGTGTTTCACCGGCCGCGAGATAATCGATATCGGCATCATTAACAGAGAAGGTCCAGTCAAAAGCTTTACCCTCACCGCTGTTGATGTTCCCTGGGGTGACCGTTAAGGCCCCAAGGTTAGTTGCATTACCACCATCGGGGGCGACGGTAATGGAATGATTATCAGCAATGTCAACATCAGAGAAAGTGATATTGCCGGTCGCTGTTAGGGCATCAACGGTTTCGCCGGTGGCCCCATCGGCGATTTCAGTGACTGCTCCTGTTGCTGTTGCTGTCTCTATCACAGGGACATCATTGGTGCCATTAATGGTGATAGTGACTGTTTGAGTGGCTGTTGTATTGGCTGTGTCGGTTACGGTGACCGTATACACCTGGGTGAGTGTTTCACCGGCCGCGAGATAATCGATATCGCCATCATTAACCGAGAAGGTCCAGTCAAAGGCTTTACCATCCCCGCTATTGATGTTAACTGGGGTGACCGTTAAGGCCCCAAGGTTAGTTGCATTACCACCATCGGGGGCGACGGTAATGGAATGATTATCAGCAATGTCAACATCAGAGAAAGTGATATTGCCGGTCGCTGTTAGGGCATCAACAGTTTCACCTGCTGCACCATCGGCGATTTCAGTGACCGCTCCTGTTGCTGTGGCTGTCTCTATCACAGGGACATCATTGGTGCCATTAATGGTAATAGTGACCGTCTGTGTGGCTGTTGTATTGGCTGTGTCGGTAACCGTGACTGTGTACACCTGAGTCAGGGCTTCACCAGCCGCGAGATAATCAACATCGCCATCATTAACAGAGAAGGTCCAGTCAAAGGCTTTACCATCCCCGCTGTTGATGTTGATGGGATTGACCGTTAAGACCCCGAGGTTAGTGGCATTGCCGCCATCGGGGGTGACGGCAATAGAGTGGTTATCGGCAATGTCAACATCGGAGAAGGTAATATTACCGGTAGCCGTCAGGGCATCAACGGTTTCACCGGTGGCCCCATCGGCGATTTCAGTGACTGCTCCTGTTGCTGTGGCTGTCTCTATCACAGGGACATCATTAGTGCCATTAATGGTGATGGTGACCGTCTGTGTGGCTGTTGCATTAGCCGTATCAGTCACAGTGACCGTATACACCTGGGTGAGTGTTTCGCCAGCCGCGAGATAATCGATATCGGCATCATTAACAGAGAAGGTCCAGTCAAAGGCTTTCCCATCCCCGCTATTGATGTTGACTGGATTGACCGTTAGGGCTCCAAGGTTGGTGGCATTGCCGCCATCTGGGGTGACGGCAATAGAGTGGTTATCGGCAATGTCAACATCGGAGAAAGTGATATTACCGGTTGCTGTTAGGGCATCAACGTTTTCACCCGCAACACCATCAGCGATTTCAGTGACCGCTCCAGTGGTTACGGCAGTTTCGATAACCGGAGCATCATTGGTGCCATTAATGGTGATAGTGACTGTTTGAGTGGCTGTGGTGTTGGCTGTGTCGGTCACGGTGACCGTGTACACCTGGGTCAGTGTTTCACCAGCTGCGAGATAATCAACATCGGCATCATTAACAGAGAAGGTCCAGTCAAAGGCTTTACCCTCACCGCTGTTGATGTTAACTGGGGTGACCGTTAGGGCCCCAAGGTTAGTTGCATTGCCGCCATCGGGGGTGACGGTAATGGAATGATTGTCGGCGATGTCGACATCGGAGAAGGTGATATTACCGGTGGTCGTCAGAGCATCAACGGTTTCACCCGCAACACCATCAGCGATTTCAGTGACTGCTCCTGTTGCTGTGGCTGTCTCTATCACAGGTTCATCGTTGGTGCCATTAATGGTGATAGTTACATTCTGAGTGGCATCCGCATTTTCAGAATCAGTTACTGTGACAGTGTAGTTGAGGGTAACGGTTTCGCCGTCG
Source organism: Leptothoe kymatousa TAU-MAC 1615 (assembly GCF_018739865.1). Lineage (GTDB taxonomy): Bacteria > Cyanobacteriota > Cyanobacteriia > Phormidesmidales > Phormidesmidaceae > Leptothoe > Leptothoe kymatousa. Next base: position 128,163 of record NZ_JADOER010000010.1, read on the forward strand.
CTAAGGAAATCAAGCTCGGGTTCAGTAATGCTGTAATCCCAAGTGATAGTGCCATTGTTGTTGGCAAAGGAGACTGGATTGATTGAGAAGGCCGCTTCGAGGGCTGTGGATTGAACCGGAGATAGGGTGCCGCCAGTCCATACGGCATTGGCAAGGATTTCAGTGACAGTAGCGGTATCAGCCTGGTCTATATCAACAAAGGTGAGTGAACCAGTATCGGTAAGCGTTACGCCTTCTTCAATAGTGCCATCAACATTGACCGGTGTGATAATGGGAGCATCATTTTCGCCAGTGATGGTGATATCGACATTTGCGGTGGATGTACCGCCATTGCCATCCGAGATTGTGTAAGAGAAAGAATCTGTTGTAGATTGACCAACTCCCAGAACGTCAAATTGGCCATTGGGGTCATAGGAGAAGGTGCCATCGCCATTGTCAGTAACGGAGCCGTTTGTACTAGACGAATCGATAGTGTCGACGGAGAGGATGTCGTTGGTATCGATATCGGAATC
>NZ_JADOER010000018.1 GCF_018739865.1 Leptothoe kymatousa TAU-MAC 1615
AATCAATAGTTTGAGATTCTAGACGAAATCCTGTTTAATTTCTTTTAGTTTGAAATTGATTAGACTTTATCACGAAGTACTGATTGATGTCAAACGACCGGATACTTAGAAAAGCTGAGAATCTGGACAAACACATAAGTTAGCTTAGGTTAACTACAATGGAGAGTTTGATCCTGGCTCAGGATGAACGCTGGCGGCGTGCTTAACACATGCAAGTCGAACGAACCTTTCGGGGTTAGTGGCGGACGGGTGAGTAACGCGTGAGGATCTGCCCTTAGGTGGGGGACAACCATTGGAAACGATGGCTAATACCGCATATGTCGAGAGATGAAAGATTTATCGCCTGAGGAAGAGCTCGCGTCTGATTAGCTAGTTGGTGGGGTAACTGCTTACCAAGGCGACGATCAGTAGCTGTTCTGAGAGGAAGATCAGCCACACTGGGACTGAGACACGGCCCAGACTCCTACGGGAGGCAGCAGTGGGGAATTTTCCGCAATGGGCGCAAGCCTGACGGAGCAACGCCGCGTGAGGGAGGAATGTCTGTGGATTGTAAACCTCTTTTCTCTGGGAAGAAGATCTGACGGTACCAGAGGAATCAGCATCGGCTAACTCCGTGCCAGCAGCCGCGGTAAGACGGAGGATGCAAGCGTTATCCGGAATTATTGGGCGTAAAGCGTCCGTAGGCGGTTATTTAAGTCAGTTGTTAAAGACTGCAGCTCAACTGTGGGAGAGCAACTGAAACTGAATGACTAGAGTATGGTAGGGGTAGAGGGAATTCCTAGTGTAGCGGTGAAATGCGTAGATATTAGGAAGAACACCAGTGGCGAAGGCGCTCTGCTGGGCCATAACTGACGCTGATGGACGAAAGCTAGGGGAGCGAAAGGGATTAGATACCCCTGTAGTCCTAGCTGTAAACGATGGATACTAGGTGTTGTGCGTATCGACCCGTGCAGTACCGTAGCAAACGCGTTAAGTATCCCGCCTGGGGAGTACGCACGCAAGTGTGAAACTCAAAGGAATTGACGGGGGCCCGCACAAGCGGTGGAGTATGTGGTTTAATTCGATGCAACGCGAAGAACCTTACCAGGACTTGACATCCCTCGAATATCTAAGAAATTAGATAGTGCCTTCGGGAGCGAGGAGACAGGTGGTGCATGGCTGTCGTCAGCTCGTGTCGTGAGATGTTGGGTTAAGTCCCGCAACGAGCGCAACCCACGTCCTTAGTTGCCATCATTAAGTTGGGCACTCTGGGGAGACTGCCGGGGACAACTCGGAGGAAGGTGTGGACGACGTCAAGTCATCATGCCCCTTACGTTCTGGGCTACACACGTACTACAATGCAACGGACAAAGGGCAGCCAACTAGCGATAGTGAGCTAATCCCATAAACCGTTGCTCAGTTCAGATTGCAGGCTGCAACTCGCCTGCATGAAGGAGGAATCGCTAGTAATCGCAGGTCAGCATACTGCGGTGAATACGTTCCCGGGCCTTGTACACACCGCCCGTCACACCATGGAAGTTGGCCATGCCCGAAGTCGTTACCCTAACCGCTTGCGGAGGGGGGCGCCGAAGGCAGGGCTGATGACTGGGGTGAAGTCGTAACAAGGTAGCCGTACCGGAAGGTGTGGCTGGATCACCTCCTTTAAGGGAGACCTACCCAATTGACTCCGAGTGTTTTAATTAGGAGCGATTGAGGTCACTCTAGGTCGTGCAGGATTTAAGAATTTCGAACTATTGTTTAGGTTCATTACTCGAATAGAGTATTGGGGCTATTAGCTCAGGTGGTTAGAGCGCACCCCTGATAAGGGTGAGGTCCCTGGTTCGAGTCCAGGATGGCCCACTGGGATGGGGGTATAGCTCAGTTGGTAGAGCGCCTGCTTTGCAAGCAGGATGTCAGCGGTTCGAGTCCGCTTACCTCCACCAATTTCGGAAGAAGGATAATTTCAGCACCCTGTGAGTTAGACAAATTGTCTAATGTTATAGGCTGCTGGACTTAGGTCTAGCGAGAACCTTGACAACTGCATAGATTAGTCGAATAGGTAGTTCGACAATTTGAGAACTTAGTATATTTGACTGAAAGGTCAAGCTACGAAGGGCTCATGGTGGATACCTAGGCACACAGAGGCGATGAAGGACGCGGTTACCGGCGATATGCCACGGGGAGCAGGAAGCATGCCTTGATCCGTGGGTTTCCGAATGGGGCAACCTTATATACGGCCATCTGAATATATAGGATGGTACGAGCCAACGCAGCGAATTGAAACATCTTAGTAGCTGTAGGAAGAGAAAGAAAACTCGATTCCCTTAGTAGCGGCGAGCGAAGCGGGAAGAGCCTAAACCAGTTCTTTTTAGGATTGGGGTCGTGGGACAGCGATATGGAATCTGGCGACTAGACGAATCACTTGAGAGGTGAACCAAAGAAGGTGAGAGTCCTGTAGTCGAAAGTTAAAGGATACTAGCTGTATCCCGAGTAGGTCGGGGCACGTGGAATCCCGATTGAATCAGCGAGGACCACCTCGTAAGGCTAAATACTCCTGTGTGACCGATAGCGAATAGTACCGCGAGGGAACGGTGAAAAGAACCCCGGGAGGGGAGTGAAATAGAACATGAAACCATGAGCTTACAAGCAGTTAGAGCACGATTAAACGTGTGATAGCGTGCCTGTTGAAGAATGAGCCGGCGACTTATAGGCACTGGCAGGTTAAGTCGGGAATGACGGAGCCAAAGGGAAACCGAGTCTGATAAGGGCGTTAGTCAGTGTTTATAGACCCGAACCCGGGTGATCTAACCATGTCCAGGTTGAAGCTTAGGTAACACTAAGTGGAGGACCGAACCGACTTCTGTTGAAAAAGGAGCGGATGAGGTGTGGTTAGGGGTGAAATGCCAATCGAACCCGGAGCTAGCTGGATCTCCTCGAAATGTGTTTAGGCGCAGCGGTATTGATTATAGCTGGGGGGTAAAGCACTGTTTCGGTGCGGGCTGCGAGAGCGGTACCAAATCGAGACAAACTCAGAATACCCAGTGAATACAATGCCAGTGAGACGGTGGGGGATAAGCTTCATCGTCGAGAGGGAAACAGCCCAGACCACCAGCTAAGGTCCCCAAATCATCTCTAAGTGATAAAGGAGGTGAGAATGCTGAGACAACCAGGAGGTTTGCCTAGAAGCAGCCATCCTTGAAAGAGTGCGTAATAGCTCACTGGTCAAGCGTTCTTGCGCCGAAAATGAACGGGGCTAAGAGATGTACCGAAGCTGTGGACTTAATTTATTAAGTGGTAGAGGAGCGTTCTGTTGTAGTTAGAAGCATTAGCGAGAGCAGGTGTGGACGAAGCAGAAGTGAGAATGTCGGCTTGAGTAGCGAAAATAGATGTGAGAATCATCTACCCCGAAAACCTAAGGCTTCCTCCGGAAGGCTCGTCCGCGGAGGGTTAGTCGGGACCTAAGGCGAGGCCGAAAGGCGTAGTCGATGGACATCAGGTTAATATTCCTGAACTTTTGTTATGGAGCATTAAAGGGACGCATGACAACTAGCTACACCCTGAATGGATTGGGAGACCGCCACGGCGGTTGCGTAGTGAACGATAGTGCCTAGAAAAGCTATTAATGTGATGAGATAGCAAGACCCGTACTGTAAACCGACACAGGTGGGTGGGTTGAGTATACTAAGGGGCGCGAGATAACTCTCTCTAAGGAACTCGGCAAAATGGCCCCGTAACTTCGGGAGAAGGGGTACCCCTTAACGGGGGTCGCAGTGAAGAGATCCAGGCGACTGTTTACCAAAAACACAGGTTTCTGCAAACTCGAAAGAGGAAGTATAGGAGCTGACGCCTGCCCAGTGCCGGAAGGTTAAGGAAGCTGGTCAGTCTTCGGATGAAGCTAGCGACCGAAGCCCCGGTGAACGGCGGCCGTAACTATAACGGTCCTAAGGTAGCGAAATTCCTTGTCGGGTAAGTTCCGACCCGCACGAAAGGCGTAACGATCTGGATGCTGTCTCGGAGAGAGACTCGGCGAAATAGGATTGTCTGTGAAGATACGGACTACCTGCACCTGGACAGAAAGACCCTATGAAGCTTTACTGTAGCTTGGTATTGTGTTCGGGCTTTGATTGCGCAGGATAGGTGGGAGACTTAGAGCTAAGCCTTGTGGGGTTTAGTGAGTCGCTGGTGAGATACCACTCTATCAAGGCTAGGATTCTAACATTGACCGTTATCCGGTTAGTGGACAGTATCAGGTGGGCAGTTTGACTGGGGCGGTCGCCTCCTAAAAGGTAACGGAGGCGCGCAAAGGTTCCCTCCGGCTGGTTGGAAATCAGCCTACGAGTGTAAAGGCATAAGGGAGCTTGACTGCGAGAGTGACAACTCGAGCAGGGTGGAAACACGGCCTTAGTGATCCGACGGTACCGAGTGGAAGGGCCGTCGCTCAACGGATAAAAGTTACTCTAGGGATAACAGGCTGATCTCCCCCAAGAGTTCACATCGACGGGGAGGTTTGGCACCTCGATGTCGGCTCGTCGCAACCTGGGGCGGTAGTACGTCCCAAGGGTTGGGCTGTTCGCCCATTAAAGCGGCACGCGAGCTGGGTTCAGAACGTCGTGAGACAGTTCGGTCCATATCCGGTGCAGGCGCAAGAGCATTGAGAGGAGTCTTCCTTAGTACGAGAGGACCGGGAAGAACGCACCTCTGGTGTACCTGTTATCGTGCCAACGGTAAACGCAGGGTAGCCAAGTGCGGAGCGGATAACCGCTGAAAGCATCTAAGTGGGAAGCCCACCTCAAGATGAGTGCTCTCATGGAGTTAATCCAGTAAGGTCACGGGAAGACGACCCGTTGATAGGTTCTAAGTGGAAGTGCAGCAATGTATGAAGCTGAGGAATACTAACAGACCGAGGGCTTGTCCTATCAGTCAATAAGTTCTCATGTTGAACTACGGATGAATCGACATAAAATAATCTATGCAGTCTTTCAGGGCTCTAAAAGCTCAATAGCTTTCCTGGTGCCAATGGCGGTGTGGTCCCACTCCGACCCATCCCGAACTCGGTTGTGAAAC
>NZ_JADOER010000011.1 GCF_018739865.1 Leptothoe kymatousa TAU-MAC 1615
CCGCTATGGCCCTGGAGGGGTTCACCGATGGGATTGCCCTCGCGATCCCACAGCCGCAGCGTATTGTCAGCGCTGCCGGAGACAATACGATCCCCCTCCGGGCTAAAGGCCACCGCATTAACCAAGCCGCTATGGCCCTCCAGCGTTAGTCGCTCCCGAATTTTTGACCAGGCCCGCTGCAGCACATCCTGGGCCGGGGTTTTCACCGTCTGATTAAACCGCTGTAGGCTATCCCCCACCATATCCAGGGCTTCCAGGGTGGCCTCCACGGTGTATTGGCCAAAGTTGTTTAGCTTGTTGTTAACCCTATCGGCCCGCTCCTTTAGCTGAAGGGCGTCTAAAGTTCGCTGCAGTGCGGCAGCATTTGCCTGCTCTTGCTCGTCGCTCAGGGCAAAAAAGGATCGCAACTCGCCCTGGGGCAGCAGTGTCTCCCGCAACGGGGCGTCCAGCCCTCGCCATTCTTCTAGCAGTCCGCCCTGGAGCAGGTATTTTTCATTTTTGCCCTTACTCACCCATTCTTCTCGGGCGTCCTCTAGGCGCTGCACCAGTCGGCGCTGGTCCCGGTTTTCTTGCCGCCAGTGGGCAAAGCGCTGCCAGCCAGCCATCAATGCTTCGTGGGCAATATCCACATAGCCGCTGGTTTCATCACCGTCGGTGACCAGCAGCCGACCGGCAACAAACCCGTCGATTACATATTGAATGGTCTCTTTATCAACGTCGTTTGTTCCCAAAGCCAGCAATTCTGTCTTTAACCTGCGTCTGCGGGTATCCTTTTCATCTCGCCCAATGCGTACCAGGGCCAAACACACCTGCCGAATCCTTTTTTGTTCGGTCTCCAAGAGCTTTTCATACTCATCCTCCGCCCGTTTGTTCAGGGCTCCCTTCAATCCCTGCATTTGCCGATAGGCCGCTGCCGTTAGCAGCCGTTGTTCGACATCGCGGCACTTCCACAGTTCACTCAGGGCAAACTCCAACAATGGCAAGCTATTGGGTTCGGCTTCCACATCATTTAAAATCAGCTCCAGCAACCCAGGTCCAATATCGTATCCCTGGGTCTGGGCGGGTTTAACAATGGCATCATTCAGGTTTTGATCCTGCAATGGGCCTAAATACACCGTCTGCCGCTGCACTACTTTGGGCGGTTGCCCCGTGGCTAGCCACAGGTCCAAAAAGTCAGACCGCATGGTGGTCACAATCTTCAGGCGCGATTCTGGCAAATCACTTACGGCTAAAATTTGCTGAATAAATCGGCTCTGTTCATCCGGTAATCGCTGCTGTTCTTCAGTTTCTTTCTCTTTCCGCTGGGTAAATACCTCCTCAAACTGGTCCACCACCAGCAGTAACCGATCGCCTCCTGGCAAAGCATTGGCCCAAGCCACTAAGTCCTGATCATCAAAGATTTGGACTAACGTTTGCTGTTTTCGGCGAGGCATATGATTCTGGGTTTCGAGCCAGTCTTTAATGGCTCGCCGCAGTCGCCCCATGGGCTCATCATCTGGCTTCATGATCAACACCTGCCAGCCCCGTTCTTCTAGCCTGGGCAACAGTCCCGCCCGCACCACCGATGACTTACCCATGCCCGATGGTCCCACCACCGGTACAAAGTTGCACTGGTCAAGTTTTTGTCGCAGGTCAATCACCTCATCCCGCCGCCCATAGAAATATTCCTGGGTATCGCGGTCAAAGGCATAGAGTCCCTGGTAAGGGCACACATCCGGGGTCGTCTTTGCGATCTCTGGTACGGCTCTATAGCTCACCAGTTCCAAATCACCGCCATAGCCGTAGTAAATGGCCTCTTGCCCAGAGCGCTTTAAGCGCTCGGCAATATATTGATGCACGCTGAGCGCCGTGATTTTGGGTTCATCTTTGCGGCCCAGGGCGGCTAACAAGGCCCCAGTATAGATACTGTGGTCCTCAACTCGTTTGGCCCGGGCCACTTCAAAGCTGCGGCAGGCGGCACTGAGAAAATAGCCCTCTTGACTAAAGGCGGTGGTCAACCCTTTTTGCACCAGGGCCTGCTCAATAAAGTAACCACTGTGGCAACAGTCCAGCAGCATGACTAAACTGCTCAGATTCGCCTCGGCAATGAGCCCATTCAGGTCTTGAAACGGAATGGCTTTAGACGCACCAACAATTTGTTTATCGTCTAATTCGACCTGGCAATCGTAGGTGGAAAGATAGCCCTGTTGGCTGTATTTGCTTGGCCCCGCAGTAAACCCGTGCCCCGTAAAGTAAATCAGTACATCCTGGGTATTTCCCTGCTGGAGCAAAATCTTCTCCAGGGCGTTAAACAGCCGTTGTCGCGTAGCATTCTGATTTTGTAGTAACTCAATACTGTCAAAATTGCCGTGGGCCAACAGCAAATCGTGCACCGCCTGGGCATCACCGGCAGGCTTGGACAAATCCGTTAGATATTTGTACTCACCAATACCAACGATTAGGGCATATCGCTTCATTCCGGGACTACCATGCCTTGCAGTGTGCTTCTACCATACCCAAAGAAAACTGGATATATTCCGCATATTTTCCTTAAATCATGGCCAAAATCCCAGCTTCCGTAGGGGCATCCACAAGCCATAGCCCCCACAGGGGCTACCCCAACCCATACATACAAAATTGCCCCAGGCATATACCCGAGGCAATCTGTAACTATTTAAAAACGATGGTCATAACGGCAACCCTAAACCGCCATCGCCTCCAGCGGCTTCACCTGGGCCAACATCCCCCGCAGCGTTTCCCCTTCAATTACTTCTTCCTTCAGTAACTGCTGCGAAATCGTCTCCAGCAGCTCCCGATTGCTGCGCAAAATCGTTAGCGCCTGGTCATGGGCCGACTCCACAATGCCCTTCACCTCCGCATCAATGGCGCGGGCCGTCTCTTCGCTCATATTGCGGCGCGCATTGGGCATGCCACTATCCAAAAAGGAATTTTGCTGCCCCTTGTCGTAGGCCAAGGGCCCCAACACCTCGCTCATGCCGTAGGTGGTGACCATTTGCTCCGCCACTTCCGTCGCCCGCTGCAAATCGTTGGCGGCCCCGGTGGTAATGGAACCAAACACCACTTCCTCAGCGGAGCGCCCGCCTAGCAGGGTGGCGATTTGGCCCTTGAGTTCGTCGGCACTGCGCAAAAAGCGATCTTCGGTGGGTAGCTGCAGCGTATAGCCCAGGGCGGCCATGCCCCGGGGCACGATGGAGATTTTCTCCACCTGGCCACCGCCTTCCATCAGCGCCCCCACCATGGCGTGGCCCACTTCGTGGTAGGCAACGATTTCCTTTTCTTTTTCGTTTAGCACCCGGCTCTTTTTCTCTAAACCGGCCACCACCCGTTCAATGGCTTCGGCAAAGTCGGCCTGTTCCACGGCCTGGCGATGGTTGCGGGCCGCGAGGAGGGCGGCTTCGTTCACCAGGTTGGCCAGGTCGGCACCGGCAAAGCCGGGGGTGCGGGTGGCAATGGCGTTGAGGTCCACGGTGTCCCCCAGTTTTACTTCCTGGGCGTGGATTTCTAGAATGGCCTGGCGACCCTTGAGGTCAGGGCGGTCCACCAGCACCTGGCGGTCAAAGCGACCGGGGCGCAGCAGGGCCTGATCCAGAGTTTCGGGGCGGTTGGTGGCGGCCAGCACAATGATGGTGTTGTCCCCGGCGCTAAAGCCATCCATTTCGGTGAGGAGCTGGTTTAGGGTCTGCTCCCGTTCGTCATTGCCACCGTAGAAACCGCCGGAGGCGCGGGACTTACCAATGGCATCGAGCTCGTCGATAAAGATAATGCAGGGGGCCTGCTTCTTGGCTTGTTCGAATAGGTCCCGCACTCGGGAGGAGCCCACCCCCACAAACATTTCGATAAATTCTGAACCGGAAATGCTAAAGAAGGGCACCCCGGCCTCGCCAGCGACGGCTTTGGCTAGCAAGGTTTTGCCGGTTCCCGGTGGCCCCACAAGCAAAACGCCCTTGGGGATTTTGGCCCCGATGTCGGTGAACCGTTTGGGGGTTTTGAGGAAGTCAACGATTTCCACTAGTTCGGTTTTGGCTTCTTCCACACCGGCCACATCTTCAAAGGTGATTTTGGTGTCTTCGTCTTCCACATAGACCTTGGCTTTGCTTTTACCGATGGACAAAGCACCCTGGGGGCCACCGCCACGGGCTAGGAAAAAGCGCCAAACGGCAACGAAAATTAAAGGGGGTAGCACCCAGCTCAGTAGGCTACCAATCCACTGATTTTGGGCGGGCGGGGTGGCGGCAAATTCCACGCCGTTGGCTTCTAGTACATCCGGCAACTTCAGATCAAAAATTGGGGTGGTGGAATAGACGGCACCCGGGTCGCCTAGTTCGTTCTTCACCTGGTAGCGAATTTCGTTTTGCCCCACCGAAGCCTTGACCACTTCATGCTCCTGCACCTGGTGGATAAACATGCTGTAGGGGGTGCGAGGGGTGCGCTGAATGGGTAAAAAGATATTCAGCGACAGTACAACTGCCCCCAGCAGAAACAGTAGATTACTAATTTGGCGCGAGCGTGGCGGTCTTGGATCTTTGTTTACCGGCATATACCCTAAAGCTCCTTAGGAATGTATCCTTATGTGTCCTTAGCTTTAGCCTATCAATGGGGTCATAGAAAAAAACTGATTGAAAACCGTACTCCAACGGTCGGGTTTCCAACGTTTTCGGTGCTGCCATGGCCAACTTTATGCCGTGGTTTTGCTAATTTATGGTGTTTTTTGGCCCAGGGCAGCGTCAGCGCCCTGGCTAGAGCTGAGCGCCGATGTGCAAAGCGAGGGCGCGATAGGGGGGCACCTCAATTTGGGCGTTACCAGAACTGTCGACTTCAATGGTGGCAAGGTCGCAGCCGGGCACGGCATCGCTAACGCCCGCGGCATTAGCGGGTAGGTTTTCCTCGGTGGTTTCTGGGACAGCCAGGATATTGCAATAGACCCCGGCGGGCAATCCCGTCATTAGGGTTTGTTGCAACGCGACATCCTCATTATTAATGGCGACAAATCCGCGGCCTTCGCGGGCAAAGGCAATTTGGTTATGGCCGTTGTCCCACCAGTGTTCTACCGTGGGCACCCCCTGGGTGACGTTGTGAAATTCCACCATGTTGGCAATTTCGGGCCAGCGGTGTTCACACACCCAACCGTCATCGCAGGTAACGGGTAGGGTATTGCCTTGTTCATCGGCTGGGGGACCGACCGCTGTGCCCTGTTCTTTGGGCCACCAGTCATAGCTGGACATGACCCGTGGCATGCCATAGGGCCAGGCCAACATAAAGATATTGGCTAGGCGATAACGCACGCCGTCATCGGCTGGGGCGAAGAAGGTGAGAATGTTGCGATCGCGGCTGCGCTGGGTGATGTGGTTATCGGTAAATACCACGGCTTTGTGGCTGGGCATTAGGCCCCAGGCCTCATCCCCAAATAGCACCAGGTTTTTCAACTGTCCATAGCGCACCTGTTCGCCCAAATGACGACCATAGCCAAATTCAGTCACCGCACCATTGGTGAAATAGGCTTTGGGCCGAATGCTATCGGCCCCCTTGCCAGCCACGTCTTGATAGATAAATGGCCGACCACCATTGACATGGAACTGGGTGTTTAACGGTTGCAACTGTCGCAGAATCTTAGCGATGTGTTCTGGGGGAATGTGCTGGGCAGAATCGATCCGAAAGCCCGCCACGCCCATCGCCAGTAGCTCATTCATGGCATCTGCGATCGCAGTTTGCACCGCCTCGCTAGCCGTATCCAAATCCTGTTTTCCCAGCAGCTGGCACTCTTGCACACGCCAGGGCTTGTCGCCATAGTCGCTGGTTTCAATGTCACAGGGCTCATGGAAATCTTTGCGGTCATAGGGCACCGCACCATAGTCAAAGGTGGCCGCATCAAATTCACTGCCGCCAATCCCCTGGCCAGACCCGGCACTGGCCATGTGGTTAATCACCACATCGGCATACACCTTCACACCAGCCCGGTGGCAGCGATGCACCATGTCCTCTAGGGCCGCGCGATCGCCGCTGCGGCTAGAAAGCTGATAGCTCACCGGTTGATAGCGCTGGTACCAAGGAAAAGGCACGCTGCCATCATCAATGACGCGATGCTCGTGGGGTGGGGAAATTTGCACAGCACCATACCCCTTGGGGCCCAGCCACGCCTCACATTCCTGAGCAATGTCAGACCAGCCCCATTCAAATAGCTGCACAATCACCGTGCGAGCAGCCGGCAACGAACGCCCCCCGGCAGCTGGGGGCAATTGTGCCGCCACCTGACAGCCACCCACCCCGAAGGCCAGGGCCACCGCCGCCGACCGTCTGACATATTTAGCCAGACGCCTTGGAACTACCAAAGGATCCACTGAGAGCCGCCCGCGATCGCAGAGAAATTAGCCACATTACAGAAGACCATACGTATCACATAGCCCCCAACTAAAGGTTTACAAGACACTGCTCGCCAAGTATTTACCAGGATAAACGCCCGACTAGGCAAGTAGCATTTTTTACATTGATTACGATACCTGAACCAGGCTGCTTGAGATCTGTTTTAGACTTCGGGTCTTCTAGATTACCCAATACAAAAACCTGCTTCCAGGGGGGGAACACCCCTTAAAAACAGGTTAAACAGATAAATATTTAAACTTTGAACTCAGTGAAAATGATTACTCAGTTAAAGTTTTTTTTGTTAAAGGGCCAAGCAGATTACCAACCCTTATCAGACTGAGACAAAACATAGGCAGCCACGTTCTCGATTTGCTCAGGGGTCAAACGACCACCAAACGCAGGCATACCGCCATTGCCATTAGTCACCTGCGTAATCACAGCCCCAGGCGTATCCTTAGCATTTGCAACTAAGTCATCCTTTTTCAGGGTCTTAGCAGGGTTTACGGCATTACCACCGCCAATGTGGCAAGCGGCACAGTTCGCAGAAAATACTTGGGCACCAGCTGCCGCATCAGCTGCCATCGCAGGGGATGCAAACAAGAACACGGCACTCGATACGAACGCCACGATTGTAGCCAGAATAGATTTCATCGGGTACTCCTCTCAAAGTTCATCGATTTTGGTCAATTACGGTCAATAACTTAAACCTTGACCAAAAAGTATCGTCCTTATCTTTTTGAGGCTGCGTCAAACGACGGTGGGTCAAACATGAACAACTGTAAAGTTTCCATTGCCCCCATGGAGTGTCCTTGAGTCTCTACGTCAATTTTTAAAATCGGGGTAACAAAAACGATGAACCGCTTTTCTGACAACGGTTTTCAACCATGATTTTATCTGGATTTTCGGTGCGACCCAATTGCCCTAAATTTATGTCAATTAATTGAGCAACCGCTTCGTTCTTATCAGTCCGGCTTTTTTTTCTGTTTATTTACCTACGGAGACGGCAAGCATTCTAAAATAACTATGCAAAAGTAGCTGAGTATATTCAGCTACCCATAAATCAACCTTGAGAAAATCACCATGACCTTTATCAACCGCGCTTTGCGAGCCATCGGTGCACTGGTAGTTACCGCCGCATTGGTTTTCGCTGGCACTGTTTTCAATGCAGCTCCTGCTTACGCCACTGATCACACGGTTAAGATGGGCTCCGATGCAGGTCTGCTTCAGTTTGAGCCTGCTACTATCACCATCAAGTCTGGCGATTCAGTTACTTGGGTCAACAACAAGATGGCCCCCCACAACGTTATCTTTGACGAAGCCGCTGTTCCCGGTGGTAAGGCCGTTGCTGACGCCCTATCCCAAGACCAGCTAACCTTCTCCCCTGGTGAGTCCTACTCTTCCACTTTCAGCGACCCTGGTGAGTACAGCTACTTCTGTGCCCCCCACCGTGGCGCTGGCATGGTTGGCAAAATCATCGTTGAGTAAACGTGGGGCACCCACCGTGGCGCTGGCATGGTTGGCAAAATCATCGTTGAGTAATCTCCCACCATCAGACGTTGCTCATTAATTGAAAAAGTCAAAAAGCCGACCTGATATGGGTCGGCTTTTTGCTGGGTACTGATTTCATCGGGCCTATGGTTGCTTGGCCAGCAAGGGTGCCGCAGACAATAAACTCTTTGTATAGGGATGCTCGGGGCATTTAAACAACCGCTCGGTAGGGCCAATTTCAACGATTTTGCCACCGTTCATCACGGCAATGCGATCGCACAAATACCTGGCCACCCACAGATCGTGGGTAATAAATAAATAGGTCAGGTCCAGCTCATCCTTTAGCTCTAGCATGAGGGACAACACCTGGGCCTGGACGCTGGCATCCAGCATACTCACCGGTTCATCACAGATAACGAGCTTAGGCTTGGTAATCAGGGCGCGGGCAATGGCCACCCGCTGCTGCTGACCGCCGGATAAGTCACTGGGGTAGCGCTGGTAGTACTCCTCTGTGGGGGTGAGCCCCACCCGTTCTAACATGGCATGGACCTGCTGCTTGGCAGCGGCAGCATTGGCCAACCCATGAATCAGCAAGGGATCCGCAATCCCTCGCCCCACGGTCATCATGGGGTTAAGGCAGGCATGGGGATCCTGAAAAATCATCTGAAAGTTCCGCCGCTGGGCCTGGAGGTCAGGGCGAGACAGACCGACTAAATTTTGTCCCATAAATTCCACCTGGCCAGATGTGGGCGGAATAATCTGCATCAGGGTGCGGGAAAAGGTGCTTTTGCCACAGCCCGATTCCCCCACCAGGCCCAATACTTCACCGGGATGCAAATCGACGGAAACGCCATCCACCGCCTTGATGGTTTCCGGCGGTGTGCGGTTAAATAGCTTGGCCAGCAGACCTTGTTCAATGGCGTAGTGCTTTACCAGGTCCTGGACCCGCAATAGGGGAGCCGCCGTGGTCTCAACCACCGCCTCATCCGCGACATAGTTCTGTAGCTGGTGGGCGGCCTTGAGCAACCCCTGGGTATAGTCGGCCTGGGGCTGGTATAGCACCTGTTGGGTTGGCCCCAGCTCTACGAGTTTGCCCTGGTACATGACGGCGATGCGATCGCAATATTCGCCCACCAGGGCCAGATCGTGGGAGATCAAAATTAACGCCATGTCTCGCTCACGGCACAGCTGGGTGAGCAAATCCAAAATTTGGGCCGAGACGGTCACATCCAAACTGGTGGTTGGTTCGTCCGCCACAATCAACTTCGGATCGAGCAACAAAGCCAGGGCAATGGCCACCCGCTGCCGCATGCCACCGCTAAATTCATGGGGATATTGGCCCCAACGATTGGCCGGGATGCTCACCGACTCTAAGGTGGCAATGGCAATGTCCTTAGCCGCCTGTTTAGACAACCCAGACCGATGGGCGCGGAGGGTCTCAACACAGTGATCCCCAATGGTCATCAAGGGATCTAACCGGGTCATCGGGTCTTGAAATACCAAGGAAACCGCTTCTCCTCGAAAACGGCGAATCTCTTGGGGGGAAAATTCAAATACATCGCGCCCTTCAAACAAAGACTGGCCCTGGGTACGACTGCCTTGGGGCAAGAGTCGCAGGGCCGCTCGCCCCAAGGTGGACTTCCCACAGCCAGACTCCCCCACCAGACCTAGCATTTCCCCTGGCTGCAACGATAGGGACACATGATCCACAGCCCAAGTCGCTTGTTGTGGATAGGCCACACAAAAGCTATCAAGCTGCAACAAAGGAAAGGTCATAAAAATGGAGCGCAATACTTAACACATTCAACCCTTTGGGGGGCATTACATTCAACCCTTTGGGGCCTTTAACCCAGTAGGGGCCTTTAACCCCATAGGGGCAACGCATGCGTTGCCCCTACTTATCAAATCGCCGCATTAAATAGGCCACCCCAAAATCGCCATTGGGATGATCTTCTAGCAGTTTGGCTAGCTCAAATAACTTTTCGGCAATGTCAGGCCCTAGCTTAGATGCCGTCGCTGTGCGCTCGCGATATTCTGCTTCGGCAACACGCACTCGGCTTTGCCATTCATCCGTAAACAGCAATGGAATATAGGCATTTAGGCACAAGGTTTGCAACAGATCCCACTCGCCATCGTCCAGCCACATCCCCTTACAACCAGGACAGCGCTCAATAAAAAATGCTGTCTGGCTTAAGTTAATGCGCCCTCGCACCAAATAGAAGCCACAGCTCGGACAAAGACCAGCCCGATTGTCGTAGCGTGATGGCTGATAATCAACATCCTGGGTAATGGGAACCACCAGATTTTCTAGCTTTAGATCCGGATCGACATGGTCAACTTGCCAGGTCTGATAGTCGTCAGCCCCTAACCAGGAACCACTACAGGTAGGGCAGCTATGCGTTTGTAATCCATCCACTAACTGGCTTGATATCAATGCTTCTTGAGGATGTTTCGGACAACGCATCGTCCACGCAGGTAAGGAACAAAAATGACATGGTGGCTAGGTTGTGATCACGGGCCGTATCCACCCCAGTACTTTAGGGTCTCCTAGGAGCAAACTCAAGCTTTGCAAAGAAGCGTAAGCAACTTGTGGCAGTCACAATGCCCTTTCGGTAACTTCATCGGCCATTAGGGACTGCAAAAGCTGCACAAACCCTTGCAGTCTTTCAATTCGCTGCTGGAGCTGCTCAAGGCGTTGTTGGCGAGTGTCGCGTTGATGGGCAGATTTGGCAAAGTTTACTTCCACCACCAAAAGGCGCATGTCTCGATACATTTCGGTCGCGATCGCATCCCAGCGAGACTGCCGCTGCCCCACATCAGCGGCCGTGATCCGTATCCATACAGTTTGCTGAAAAAACTGCTGAAGTTCAGCGGCGTGCGACGCCATACCATCCTCCCCCAACAACTGCTGCAACTGCCCCAGACGGTGGCTGTAACCAGCAATTGCTTCCACGATCCCAACTAGCGCCATGGTAATGTCATATTTTAATAACAAAATGAGATTTCAATAAGGTTGATTTCCATCCTTTTTGCATACCTATACTCTTTTATATAAATCCATTACCGCTTTACGGCTAATAATCATCTCCACATATGGGTATGCGCCTGCCGCAATCGGTAATATAACCACAACGCTAGAGATCACCGACCGTTGCAGCTCCAAACGTTGGTTCATCTGCGAAACACACCTTGTGTTTTACAGAGCGCTTCTTCCTTGGAACCAGCAACAGCGATTATCAAGTTAAGAAAATTAGAATTTATTCTGGAAAGTCTGCTGGCAACAGCCCTGGGCTAAATTATTCCTTAGGCTAAAAATAGAAGATAAAACTTTCTTAGTCAGTCTTCTTGGGTCAGTGTAGGGATTACAGAATCGGTTTACTTGTCACAAGAGAAATTTTCTTAGGTTAATCGGATTGATTACGGGTCTTGCTTAATAGTCACACGCCTCCACTTTGAGGGCTTACTTACTCCATAAACGATTAACAACACGGATCGAAATGGGACCAGTAAATCTCCAGCGTGGAGTCAGCTTTGGCCTTTGTATTTATTCTCCTAACTTCTATCTACCATGACTTTAGCGGCCCCTGTCCTGCCAAACGATTGCCCCTTACCCACCTGGTTAAGGTCCTGCATTCTGGAACACAGTCAGCCAGTAGCAGAAGATGGGGAGAATAGTGCCCCCATAAAGCTGCCCAAAGATAATAACCAGCTTGTATGTCGAGCCTTTGCCTTCGCTTACCAGCTACATAAAGGGCAAATGCGGGCCTCAGGGGATCCCTATATAGCCCATCCCGTAGCTGTCGCCAATATCCTCCGCAGTCTTGGGGGCGACAGTGCCATGATAGCCGCTGGGTTCCTACACGATGTCGTAGAAGATACAGACGTCACAGCGGATGAAATCGAAGCTCACTTTGGCGCAGAAGTCCGCCAAATGGTAGAGGGGGTGACTAAACTTTCAAAATTTCAATTTAACAGTAAGACAGAGCGCCAGGCCGAAAACTTTCGGCGCATGTTTTTGGCCATGGCCCAAGACATTCGGGTGATTGTGGTGAAGCTAGCAGACCGACTGCACAATATGCGCACGCTACAGCATATGCCGCCAGAAAAACGGGTACAAAAAGCTCGCGAAACCATTGAAATTTTTGCCCCCCTGGCCAACCGACTGGGCATCGGTCGCATGAAATGGGAGCTAGAGGATCTGTCCTTTAAATATTTAGAGGACCACGCTTACCAGAAAATAAAAAGCCTTATTTCCGAAAAACGCACCGACCGAGAAACCCGCTTGCAACAAGTGGCCGGTCTCCTGGAAACCCACTTAGAAGCCGATGGGATCAGCTGCGTTGAAATTAGCAGCCGTCCGAAACACCTCTACAGCATCTACCGCAAGATGCAGCGCCAGCAAAAAGATTTTCACCAGATCTATGACATTGCGGCCATCCGCATTATTGTCAGCACCAAAGTTGAGTGCTATCGGGCCCTGGCGGTGGTTCACGACCGATTCAAACCCATACCAGGTCGATTTAAAGACTACATTGGCCTGCCCAAAGCGAACCGATATCAGTCCCTCCATACGGCGGTTATTGGGGAACAAGGACGGCCCATTGAAGTGCAGATCCGCACCATGGAGATGCACCACATCGCGGAATACGGCATTGCCGCTCACTGGAAATATAAAGAAACTGGCAATAGCAATACTAAGGTGAACGCCGAAGACGAGAAATTCACCTGGCTACGTCAGCTACTGGAATGGCAAAGCGAACTCAAAGACGCCCAGGAATATTTAAGTGACGTCAAGGACAATCTCTTTGATGAAGAGGTATACGTGTTTACGCCAAAGGGGGATGTCTTTGCCCTCAGCCAAGGGGCTACGACCGTAGATTTTGCCTATCGTATCCACACCGAAGTCGGCAATCACTGCGCGGGGGCCAAGGTCAATGACCGCATTGTCACCCTCGATACCCAACTCAAAAATGGCGATATCGTTGAAGTTTTAACCAACAAAAACAGTCATCCCAGCTTAGATTGGCTCAATTTTGTGGTTTCCGCCGGGGCCCGCAGTCGCATCCGACATTGGTACAAGCAGTGTCACCATGATGAAAATATGACCCGGGGCCATGCCATGTTGGAAAAAGTCATGGGTCGGGACGGTCTGGATTCTTTACTCAAATCGGCCCCTGCCCAAGAGGCCGCCCAGCGCAGCAACTATCCCTGTGTGGAAGACATGCTGGCGGCCCTGGGCTATGGGGAAATCACCCTGAACTCTGTGGTTAATCGCTTGCAGGAAGCGGCGAAGGAACTGCAACCAGTCGAAGAAATCGATGATGAGTCCCTGGCCGAACAAATCAACAATGACGGCGCTGTTGTGCGCACACGCTGGCGAGGCGAATCTAGCGGGGATGCATCGGACAGCTCCATCATGGGGGTGGAAGGCCTGTTACATCACATTGCCGGTTGCTGCAATCCGCTACCGGGGGAATCTATTTTGGGCGCGGTATCCATGGGCGCACGGGGAATTGCGATTCACCGCCAGGGCTGTCCCAATATCGCCTCTGTGCCCGGAGATCGGCTGATCCCAGTGCAGTGGAACGCAACCGATGCGGCGACGGGTCGCCCCCAAACCTATCCAGTCACCCTGAAAGTGGAAGTTATTGACCGCGTCGGTGTGCTCAAGGATATTTTGAGTCATCTGTCTGATTTAAAGATCAATGTACATCGGGCCACGGTGACCACATTCCCGGATCAAATTGCGGAAATTGACCTGGGCCTGGATGTGAAAAACCATGCCCACTTTGACCAAACCATTCAAAAGCTCAGAAAAATGACCGATGTGTTAAAGCTCAAACGCATCAGTCAGATGGACTAGGGGCCGATGTCTGATGCAAAATCAGGCGATTGCCAGCGGGGTCATAGGCGTAGATTTCTTGCCCGTGGCTAGCGTGGATAATTTCCCCTGGGGGCGGATAGCCCACATTGGTCAGGGTAGCGATCGCACCGGCTAAATCGTCCACCTCCAAGCAAATACTCATGCTGGCGGCCCCCCCCGCAAATTCTGCCCTGTGGTTAGAACTGGGTTGAAACAGGGCCAACTTGCAGCCGGGCAAACTAAATTCTGCGTAGCGGTTGGGCCTGTGGCTAGTGGGTGCCTGCTGGAAAAACGCCTGATAAAACGCAACCACCTCCGATAAATTTTCTGCAGCCAGGGTGATAAATGCGGTTTGAATGTTCAATTTTCCCTCGTCCCTAAAGTCCATGGACGGTGGGCAGCACCCACCCTACTTGCCAATGCAAAATCGGCTAAAAATTTCATCCAACATCGATTCGGTCATTTCTTCTCCGGTGACTTCCCCTAGCGCCCGGATAGCATCCCGCAGGTCAATAGTCCAAAAGTCTAGGGGCAATAGGGCGGCAATGGTGGATTGCACCTGGCGCAGGGCGACATGGGCCCGAGTTAGCGCCGCTGCCTGGCGTTGGTTGACGGCCAATTCGGTATTCGCCGCAGTCACCTGCCCCGCATTCACAATGGTCAAAATCGCTTGCTCCAAGGCATCAATGCCCTCCCCCTGGGCTGCGGCTGTTTTCACCAAAGGAACTGACAAATCCGGCAGAGCCACAGGTGGCCCTAGATCCAACTTGTTCACCACAATGATGTGGGGCTTATGGCGGATGGTTGCGTATAGGTCGGTTTCGGCCTGGGTCCACCCCACAGAAGCATCCATGGTGAGGAGCACCACATCCGCCGCTTGGGCCGCTGACTGGGAACGCTCAATGCCCATTTGCTCCACCTGATCGGTGGCATCGCGAATGCCAGCGGTGTCTAAGACTTGTACGGGAATTCCACCGACGACCAACTGGGATTCGACGACATCGCGGGTGGTGCCAGGCAGCGCGGTGACAATCGCACGATCGCTACGGCTCCAGGCATTCAACAAACTCGATTTACCCACATTGGGCTGGCCCACAATGGCCACCTTGAGGCCCGTGCGCAGCAGCTCTCCCTGGTGGGCCGTATCCAAAACCTGCGTCACATCCGCCAAGATGGCCCCTAGCTGTGCCTTCACCTCCCCTTGATCTAAGGGGGGCAGGTCATCGGCAAAATCAATGCGGGCTTCCACCTCAGCCAAAACATCCAAACAACGACTACGACAGTGACGAATCACATCCGTTAGCTTCCCTCGAATCCCAGCCATGGCCGCTTGGGCCGCCTGGGGCGACTGGGCTCCCACCAAATCGGCAATGCCTTCGGCTTGGGTCAGGTCCAGCCGCCCGTTGAGAAACGCCCGCAGGGTAAATTCCCCCGGTGTGGCCAGCCTTGCCCCCTGGGCAATACACAGCTGCAACACCTGCTGCACTGCCATGATGCCGCCATGGCAGTGAAACTCCACCACATCTTCACGAGTGTAGGAGCGCGGTGATTGCATCAATAGTAATAGGGCTTCATCCACCGTCGCCTGGGTCTCTGGATGGAGCACATAGCCATAAAGAATGCGGTGGCTCTCCCAAGCCTGCTGACCGGGGGCATGGAACAGCGTTTGCGCAATGGCTACAGCCGTCACCCCAGACAGGCGAACAATCCCCACACTGCCCTGCTGTGGCACAATGGCCGTTGCGATCGCAGCAATGGTTTCCCCCTGAATCACCGTTCCACCTTGACTGGACACCTATGCACGTTCCCCTTCAGCCATCTCAGTTTGTAACCATACCCTATGCCGCCTACTAAGCAGGACTATGGGGAATTGAATCAGCCGCCCATGTTGTCATAATTGATACTAGTAGGCCACTGAATCCTGGCCGGCACTCCGATTAAGATCGAATTACCCATAAAAGGAAATTTCCTGTGGCGGCTAAACCCGATGATTCTAAATATCCCAATAGCGTTAGACCTCTGGTGAGCCAACGTTCTCTACGCAAAAGGCGCACTAAATTCCGACGGCTAGTCAGGTATATCTACATTCGGTTTATTCGGCTGAGAAGCCATCCCCAAGCCATTGCCAGAGGGTTGGCAGCCGGTATATTTGCAGGCAGCTACCCACTTTTCGGCCTGCAAACATTGGTGGGAGTTGCGATCGCAGCGGCCATCGGTGGTAACAAACTCATCGCCGCCGCTGGCACTTGGATCAGCAATCCCCTCACCTACGTCCCGATCTATGCCTTTAACTACCAAATAGGTCGCTGGATTCTGCGGCAGCCGCTGGAAATCAGCATCAGCAACCGATCCCCTGAAGAATGGATGAACCTGGGCCTGGATATCACCATCGCGTTGATGGTAGGTAGTACAATTGTTGGACTATGTTTAGCCACCATTGGCTACTACAGCGGGTTGCATCTGGCCCACAGAGTTAAAACTAGCCGCAAAAAATATTAGACCAATAGGTAATAGAACCCAGCTGTCCTTTAGGTCATACCTAAAGATAGACCGAGAAGCAACAGTTTCTTGATAGAAGCCGCTGCCAATCAGCCACGTATTGCCAAAATGCATGTGATCAAAAGTAATTAAATGTAATCACGATTTCGACATTACTTTTGACAACCTTAGGCAATATGGATTACGGTTCGTTTATTAGTACTCGTCAATAATATTAGGTAGGATAATTCTATAAATCCTATTTTATTAGCTAGCTGGTTCATCTTGGCCGCACTACCAGAATCACCTTTTTTCAAAGTGAAATGTTCCCCAACACAGCTCGCCACACTATTAAGTACCGCATTAGCTGCCAACATAATTCACCTAAAACTACTCGCCTAACGTTTCGAGAAACAGCTCCTCGCAATCAAAACCGACTGAAGCCATATCTCTACGCAGCCAATTACACCGTTAGCAGCATAGATGATGCCTACCGATTGCTGCGAGATTATCTATATACCAACGGTGTCACGTCCGTGGAAAATCTCAATTTTCCCCATCGGGGCAAAATCGAAGTGATCCCAGGAGCCTCTTGGTGTGGCTCCCAGGCCAACATAAAGGTAGATGGAGATCCATCTGAAAATGACTCTGACAGAAGCGAGCGCTTAGCCAGCTAGGGCAAATGCCGAACTGGGCACCCACAGGCCTGCAGCGCCCGCTCCGTCAGAAAGATTGCTTGATTCGTCTAAAACTGGTCATCGTCATAGTTACTGGACATGGGAGCCGCATTGTCCCGTTTGGAACCTAGCAACTCTAGACGATCAACACGAATAACCGGGCTAGAACGCTGTGCCCCCGTTGAACGATCTTCCCAACTATCTAGCTTCAAGGCCCCGACAATACCAACAAGACTGCCTTTTTTGACGTAATTTGCAGCCACCTCGGCGTTCCGTCCCCACAGTTCTAAGTTGAACCAGTCGGGTTGCTCGCTATTGCGAGTGCGGCGATTTACTGCGATCGCAAATTTACACAGAACATTGCCCGACTCAAAATAGCGAACCTCAGGATCTCGGCCTGCACGTCCAACAAGATTGACAACATTTAAACTCATCGATCTCCACCAGCGAATAACGTATTAAATACTTTATACGGAAGATATGTACAGGCATCTAGGGTATCGTTAATCTTCGGCCAGTACACAGATTCCGTAAACAGTAGGCCAGTTTAAAAGCCCTAGCTAACTCTTTCGGTTAACAGTCTAAGACTGTGTAACCTTAAAGTAAGGTAGATACATAAACCAAGTGGTTCGGCTACTCTTCGTAAAAATTGTAAGCAAAAGTACGACGCTAGCCCGGACACTAAAAAAGCTTAAGGCGCAGACTGGACGAGTCTATACAAAACGTAATAGAATCCACAACGACCTACTGACCCATTTAATTGTTCTTACACAGCTCGTTTGGGGGCACGTCTAACAGTGAGTTTACTCGATCGCTTTTCATTCTCCCGTGATATGGGCATAGACCTGGGTACTGCCAATACCCTTGTCTATGTTTCGGGAAAAGGCGTTGTCCTGCAGGAACCTTCTGTTGTCGCCAGGGATAAAGATGGTAAACCCCTAGCCGTTGGCGAAGAAGCCAAGCGCATGCTGGGGCGTACCCCTGGCAATATCACCGCTCTACGCCCCCTGCGAGATGGTGTCATCGCTGATTTTGATACCGCTGAACTGATGCTGAAGCACTTTATTAAACGAGTGCACGAGGGACGTGCGTTAGGCATGCCCCGCATCGTCATTGGCATCCCCAGTGGCGTCACGGGTGTAGAACGGCGCGCAGTAATGGATGCCGCGCTGCAAGCAGGGGCGCGCATGGTTTATCTAATTGATGAGCCCGTAGCAGCGGCCATTGGTGCTGGACTGCCCGTAGCAGAACCCACGGGCAATATGATCATTGACATTGGTGGCGGCACCACCGAAGTGGCTGTCCTCAGTTTGCAAGGCACCGTACTCAGCGAGTCCGTACGGGTGGCTGGCGATGAACTCAGCGATTCAATTTCCCAGTACATGAAAAAGGTTCACAACCTAGTGATTGGTGAGCGCACCGCTGAAGAAATCAAAATCAATATTGGCTCCGCTTATCCCAGCCCTAACGATGGTGAAATCGTACTGGATGTTCGTGGATTACACCTACTCTCCGGTTTACCCCGCACAGTCACCGTAAAAAGTGCTGAAATCCGCGAGAGCATGGCAGAACCTCTGTCGGTGATCGTCGAAGCAGTTAAACGCACCTTGGAAAGAACTCCACCTGAGTTAGCAGCTGATATTATTGATAGGGGTATCATGCTTGCCGGTGGCGGGGCATTATTAAAAGGTCTTGATACACTCATTAGTCACGAAACTGGCATAGTAGTCCACGTTGCGGCTGATCCGCTCAGCTGTGTGGTCCTCGGAACTGGACGAGTCCTGGAAAACTTCAGCCAAATGGAGCGTGTCTTTAGTGCGCGTTCCCGTGATTTATAAGTCTCTGTAGACAAATAACGACTATTTTTATTGCAAATTAATTATGTTTGCACTCAGGCGCTGGTGGGATAGGCATGCAGCAAGGGCAGGTGTTGCTTCCCTTGTAATTGTCCTAGCGTGGGCCATGCGACAAAGTCAGGGAGCGTTTATTTATGAAATTTATCAGGTGCTTACATCCCCCCTGCATCCTGGATTAACCCAGGCAGAACGGCTAGAAAATGCCTATGTGCTGGAACTTCAGCAGCGGGTAATCGAGCTGGAAAATCAAAATCGGAGCCTGCGGGAAAATATTGACTACGCCGCCAACCAGGGCCAAGTAACCGTTGCAGCGGTGATTGGCCGTGGTGCTGATAATTGGTGGCAGCAGATTACGGTCAATAAGGGCACCAACGATGGCATTACGGAAGGCGACATGGTCACCGGCCCTGGGGGGTTGGTCGGCAGGGTCACCAGTGCTTCGGCCAACACTAGTCAGGTTTTACTGATTACGGATCCGGTTAGCCAAATGGGGGTGAAGGTCAGCCGCAGCCGTGCGTTGGGTGTGGTCAGGGGCAATGTTGACGGGCGCGTGGTGATGCAGTTTTTCGAAACCACCCCGGATGTTAAACCTGGGGACGTAATTGTGACATCGTCCTATAGCCGACTCTTTCCCCAAGGGGTACCTGTGGGCCGCATTGAAAGTATGGATTTGAAAAAGAGTCCAGCACCTGAAGCGGTGATCCAACTTTCGTCACCCCTCAGTTTTTTAGAGTGGGTCACTATCCACCCCTTCGAAGCAAAGACCGATGTCAATGCTCCACCGGCAGAAATCGCAGACGATAGTTCCACGACGCCCTAGCTAGCCCCCAATTGCTATGACCACTTCTAAGGGGAAGTCTCAGCTATCTGATTTCCAAAAAACCTGTCTCAACATTGCCATTGTGTTGGGATCGGGGTTGCTATGTTTGCTGCTCTCACCGATGCGATTTCCGGGCATCGAGCTTTTGGGGGTAGCCCCCAATTGGCTACTGATTTGGGTCGTGATTTGGAGCATTCACCATCCCATTGTGGACGGCGCGATCGCAGGTATCGTCCTAGGCCTTTTGCAAGATGGCCTCACTGGCCCGTTTCCCACCCATGCCCTGAGCCTGATGATAGTGGGCATGCTGACTGCGCGTCTCCAGCGGCAGCGCCTGATTCAAGAAAATGTAGTGCTCGTAGCCTTTATCGTTTTTGGCATGGCGGTAGTTGCTGCCACAACTATGGCCTTGCAAATGAGTCTCCGCCATCTCCTATGGCCCAATTCACCCTATTTAACGCTTTGGCAAATCTGGCGCACCCATCAGCGCGTCGCCCTCAGCTCAGCCATCCTTAGCAGCCTGTGGACCCCTGCCATCTACTACCCATTGCACCGCTGGTGGAAGAGCCTATAGGCCCTAACCAGCGCTCCTAGGCCGCCTGCAAGCGCGCTCCTAGGCCGCCTGCACAACCTGCTGCATACAGTGGCTTTGAACAGCCTGGAGTAAATTAGAGACAATCTCAGTAGGCTGATAGCGGGTCAAATAATCCTGGCTACGGATACCGCTGGTCACAGCCACAGTGGTAATTCCGGCTTGCTGCCCGGCAATAATATCGGCCTCAGTATCCCCAATCATGCAAGTGGGGCTGGTCTGATATCCCTGGCTTTGCTGCGCCGTAATCGCTCGCTCTAACAGGGCAACCTTTTGTTCTGCACGATTTAAGTGGGCCGCATTAATATCAGAGGCACCAAAAATTTCATCAATGCACTGACTCAAATCGTGGGCTTGCAAAAAAGCTTGCACCTGTCGCGGGTGGCGCAAGGTGACAATCACCAGCCGGATCCCCCTAGCCTTGAGCTGACGTATGGCCGCATCAGCCCCCAGCTGCAACCCATCCCACTGAAGCAAATGGGGATGATTAACAATGCGCTGCACCTGACCCAACAAAGATTCGACTAAGTCACTGGGCACACCAGAACGAAGCGCAATCTCCACATCCGCCACACGGTTGCGCTTCATGGACCAAAACTGATTTTTAGACAGAAGCTGCAGCGGCAGATCGGTACCATGGTCTTCTCGATAACTAGCCTGAAGCGCTGAGAGACCAAGTTTATAGGTGCGGTAGTAGCGTTCTGAGACATCAACAATAGGCCCGTCAAAATCGCAGAATAATACTTGTTCAGACAGTTCTTGAAACGAGGACATCTGATTATGAATGCGCAACATGAGGAGGATGGGATAGTCGTATTTCGATATGGTTTCTATAAAAACTAGCTAGCCCGCTTAATGTTTCTTTACCTTATCAAGGGAACCCGGAAGTTACACCACAACATTAAGACAAAATAAAGTGTCACAGTTCCTGAACTAAAGGCGCAATGACTCTTTCCACTAGAGAATAAACGCGACAGATTGTCCCCTAGACAAACCAATATGCGGAAAACTACATAGTGGTAAAAATTTGAGTTTTATAACAACCATAGTACCGATGTCACTATGGTTTTATCGGCAAACAAAGGCTGAACCAAGCATTCTACAGATTATCTCAACCTCCAATCAGTAACGGTAAAACGACAAGTACAGCAGCTGTCTTAGGCTTAAGACTGCCCAGCATTTCGCTCCAAAATCAACGTTACTGGGCCTTCATTCTCAATGTTGACTTGCATGTGGGCCCCAAACTTCCCAGTTTCCACAGACAATCCACTGCGCTGTAGTTTAGATACAAATTGGTCATAGAGCTTTACGGCCTGAGTGGGCGCAGCGGCTGCACTAAAAGATGGACGCCGGCCTTTTTGGCAATCGCCATACAGGGTGAACTGGCTAACCACCAGGAGCGATCCCTGGATATCCTGCACCGATAAATCAAACCGGCCTGACTCCGATGATGGAAAAAGCCTGAGGGATAGACATTTTTGAACCATCCAATCGAGTTCTGCCTCAGTGTCCGTCGCCGCAATGCCAACTAATAAATTTAAGCCCCGACCAATGCGACCCACTAACTCGCCATTCACCATGACGTGGGAGGATAAAACCCGTTGAATGATGACCCTCACTAACTGCCAAAGCCTCGACCGCGGGCTTTGGATTCAACGCAGAAACAATTTTCAATTTCAGCTTTTAACGCATCATGGTCAAGATTCTGACCAATTAAGACTAGCTGCGTCTTACGGGGACGGTTGTTCCACTCTTCATCCTCTAAGGAAAAGCGCTTACCGCTGAGGTGAAATACGTGACGCTTTTCACTTTCGTCGAACCACAAAATTCCCTTAGCTCGAAAAACGTTCTCAGGCAGCTTGTTATCTAGGAAATATTGAAATTTGCGAATCGCTAGGGGCTGATCCCGCACAATCGAAACGGATGTGAACCCATCCACATCTAAATGAGAGTGGCTGTGGTCATGCTCGTGGTCGTGCTCACAATGGCCATGATCGTGATCGCAGTTGGCATGATCGTGGTGGTCGTGTTCAGCATGGCTATGCTCGCCATGGCTATGGTCGGTATGATCGTGTTCAGCATGACTATGCTCAGAATGGTCATGTTCAGCATGACTATGGTCGGTATGATCGTGTTCACCATGACCATGGTCGGCATGGTCGTGTTCAGCGTGGCTATGCTCTGCATGATCATGCTCTTTGTCAGCAGTCGACTCAAAATATTGATCTGACTCAAACAAGCCGACACTTAAAATTAACGGCAACGGCACTTGGGACTGTGTAGTTCGTAAGATTCGGGCCCCTTCTTTAATGTCGCGAACCTTGACCTCCAGTAGATCTAGATCGGCTTCATCAACCAAATCGGACTTATTGAGCAAAATGATATCGCCATAGGCAATTTGGTTGTGGGCAGCCTGGCTGTTAAACAGATCCACGCTGTAATTTTCGGAATCCACCAGGGTAACAATGGAGTCTAGCCGCGTTAGATCCCGCAGTTCTGTGCCCAAAAATGTGAGCGCCACCGGCAACGGATCGGCCAAGCCTGTGGTCTCTACCACCAAGTAGTCAATTTTATCCTTCCGCTCTAGGACTTTATAGACTGCCTCTAGCAAATCGTTATTGATGGTGCAGCAAATACAGCCGTTGCTCAGCTCCACCATGGTGTCATCGCCAGTGGTGATCAGCAGATCGTTATCGATGCCAATTTCACCAAACTCGTTCACGAGCACCGCCGTTCTCACACCTTCTTGGTTGGTCAAGATGTGGTTCAGCAGGGTGGTTTTACCACTTCCTAAAAAACCGGTAATGATGGTCACCGGCAATCCGTGTTTGGAGTCATCCATCTGCTTTGATGGGGCTGATACGGCAGCAGTCATAGAGGTTAATTGTGGGTTGGATTAGCTTTATTATCTCGTACTTATCAGATAATGATGTTCAGACTTAATTGAAGTAAAAGTTTTTACTTCAACCGCGATTTTTGATCGTCATCACCTCAACAATGGTGAGCGCTTGCTCACTAGGAATCTCTAAAATACGATGCAAATCGTCTAAAAAGGCTTGCTCTTGAGGGGTAACGTTGCCATCTGCTAAGACCAGATCAGTCGCTAGAGCAAACGCCGTGGGCTTGAGTTCTACGGGCAAGACGGCATTGGCGGCTTCTACTAAGCGACTGGGGCTATACTGCTGCAGCTTTTGCAACAGGCCATCCTTCATGCGGTTCACCATCTCGGATGAATAGCTTTTGAATAGTCGCATGCGGCTGAGCAACATATCCATTTCGCGGCTTTCTTGGTTGGAGAGATAGCCGTCAGCTGCGATCGCAACCAAGCAAATGGCCGCCAGAGCTTCTGCCGGGCTTAACGCTAACGAATCCGGCGATGGATCAAACAGTCCCATAGCACCCCTACAACTAACTCTTGGCTCAGAATATCCCAAGACTATTGAGAAACATCATGAAAATAAAAAGGAGAGACTGAATCAGCCTCTCCTTAACTTACTCTAGCCACAAACTTAGGGAACTATGCGGATTGACCGCTAAGCCATCTGCCGCATTTCATCTTCCAACTGCTGTAGCAAGTTGGAGTTACCCTGCTCACGGGCGATCGCAATGCGACGCTCCAACGAACGCTGAATACTATCGCTATGGCTGCGAGCAGAGTGACGCAACATCTGACGACGCTCATCCATCAAAGGCGTAAGCTGTGCCAGCTTGCGCTGAAAAGCTGAAAATACAGAATTAGACTCTGCAGCAGAAACCGATTGACGCTGACCATAGCGATCGGTTTTGTAGGCAGCGCCACGGTAGGTTAACCCTGTTTGAGACTGGGGAAAAGGCACGTGACCCACATAGGTATAACGATGGGTTCGGCCACGATAGTTACAAAGAATATCGCTTTCAGAAACCTCTAACATAGGCGGGTTGTGGTCGTATTCGACACCACGGTAAGTCAGTTTCATAAGTGTGTCTCCTCTTGAAATATGCACTAATTAAGTAGGGATAGTGCGTTCCTTCAGGTAGACCAATACAACCTATGGGACAATGGCTGTAGCGGACACCTTACTTCCGTCTCATCGCCGAATAGGGACGAATTCATGGAGATGAACGAGGATGTGTTCTGTATCTATTTTTACCGTTTTCAGCTTAAATTATCAACTCCTGATATTTCTGATTAGAAATTCTAAACAGTAGTCTTATCAAGCCTTTTGCCGTTTTCTCTCAGTAAAATGACTGAAAATTGTGTCAAAACTTCATAACTTTTCAAGCGACTACTACTAGTCAAGAATCTTCGGTTTCAGATGTTTCCCTTTCACCTAAGAGCCTGCCATAGGAAGTCATACAGGCCATTGTTTGCACCATAGACCCACGGCCATGGTCTATGCTGAAGAAAAGCGTTTAATAAAAGTTAATATTCGTTTTGCTCTTCTTGTTCCTGCTATGAAATGCACTATCAACCGTCGGGCTCAATTTTCCGCCAGCCATCGCTACTGGCTGCCCGAACTCAGTGACGTGGACAATCAAGCCAAATTTGGCCGATGTACTCGCGCCCCTGGTCACGGTCACAATTATGAGCTGTTCGTCTCTATGGAAGGAGACTTGGATGAATATGGCATGGTGCTCAATTTATCCGATGTCAAAAAGGTCATTAAACAGGAAGTGACCGAGCAGCTAGATTTTTCCTACCTCAATGATGTTTGGCCCGAGTTTCAGATTGACCGTTCCGGGGCCGGACTGCCGACCACGGAAAATATCGCTCGAGTTATTTGGCAACGTTTAGCCCCCCACTTGCCCATCACCAACGTTCAACTATTTGAAACCTCTACCCTCTGGGCTGATTACCAAGGAAACGACATGGAAGCTTATTTGACCATCTCCACCCACTTTAGTGCCGCCCATCGTCTGGCATTACCCACACTCACCCTTGAGCAAAATAGTGAAATCTATGGTCTCTGTGCCAGGGAAAATGGCCATGGCCACAACTATCACCTAGAAGTCACGATCAAAGGCAAAATGGACCCACGCACAGGCATGATTGCCGACCTGGTGGAGTTTCAAAATGCGGTCAAAGCCCATGTGGTTAAACCCTTTGACCACACTTTTTTGAATAAGGACATTCCCTACTTTGCAGAAGTAGTCCCCACCGCTGAAAATATTGCTGTGCACATTCGTGACCTGCTGCGCCAACCCATCCAAGAAATCGGTGCCAGCCTACATAAGGTCAAGTTGATTGAAAGCCCCAACAATTCGGCTGAAGTTTACTGCGAGGAACCAGCAGAGTCGAATGTTGAGCAAGCCATGAAAACACCGGAATTAGCGGCGGTTTAAAGCTGTTAGAACCTGGAATGGGTAGCTAGTGTAGCGTCAACGCTAAAAAGTTAGGGTTGAGATGGGGAATGGAGAATAGTAAGGCGTGAATGGTGTGTCAGGTTGAACCGCGTTTTAGCCCATCCCCCCATCCATCCTAAATTTAATCTTGACAGACTAGGTTGCGGCCATTCCAGGCTATTCCTGGATTAGTTACAGTCACCACATCCTGGCTGTTAGCCGCAGTGGGATAACGTTTCACTCTTGTAAATCAGCAATGACGCATTATCCAGGCCACTGGATAATGCCCTTGGTCGGACTCGAATTCCAAGCCCAATCACCATGATTACCGATCGCCTTTTGTAATTCAGCTAAGTAACGACTGGCATCACACACGTTGGGCAGCTCGCTGGATATCTCGTCCGAGTCTAAATATTGCACCTCGTCCAGCCTAGTGGCCAGCGCCAAGACCTTGCTCCAATGCTCCGTAAGCACCCCATAGGTAAACGGAATCAACGCCTCCAGCAAATGCTCAACGCCGCATTTTTGTATCCAAGCGTAGTCGCCCTGGCCACCGCCACACGTTAGCTCAGTCAATATGGCGTTGACCCGCACATCCCCGTGGTTATAAATGGCCTCGCCGACAACGCCTGCCACTGATATCGCCCCATCTTGAACCTTGGCCATCAATGGCGGAGTTTCCTGCTGCAGTTCAAAATTGTAGCGATGCACCCGCCCGGTGCCGTCAGAATTAATTCTGACTCCATTCATCACGATACCGAACGCTTGATAGAGACAGCAGTGGCTAGCCTCATGAATGGCGGTTAGAGATAGGTCGTTTTCAGTCACCGCAAAAACTACTGCTTCATCGGAATCGCCACCCGCTTACGTAAAGACTGAGCCCGTCGCTTCGCCGTTGCATTGTCTGGCTCAATTTTTAGAGCTTGGTCATAGGTTTCTAATGCTTGCACAGTCAGTTGCTTTTTTTCGTAGCTATGGCCCAAGTTATTCAGGGCAGTCACATAGCCTGGAGCAATTTTTAAAGCTGACTTGTACTGACGAATGGCTAAATCGTATTGACCTTGAGCAAAGTAGGCATACCCAAGGGCGTTATAAATCAGTGGCGCATTTTCTTCTGCTTCTTTTTCTTCTTCTGTCAGAGCCTTCAAAGCCTGTTGCAGATACAGTGCCGACTGAGAAAATAACTTTTTATCTAACAGCAAGCTGCCTAGCTCGTAATACTCCTGGGCGGTTCCCTTTTCTTTGGTTAGTTTTTTCTGCAAACGCCCTAGGGTGTTTTCAATACGGCGAGTCTTAAATACCTGGCGAATAATAAAAAAGGCGGATAACCCTAGCAGTGTTAGCAAAATGCCTAGGTATGTCAGAAATAGGGTGCTATTCTCCATGAACTCGCTCAATCAGTGAATACTTACAGCAGTGGTCCAAGTTTATTCTCCCACGGTAGTTACCGTAACCCCCAGTAGGTAGCCCGATCTTGTAACCAACCTTCGCTATCCCATTGCCCCATGGCTTGGTTAATGGCACGACGCAGATCGCTATGGTGAGTGCCTTTTGGAATTGCGATCGCCACCGGCTCTATGGAAATCACGTCATCCAATAGCCGATAGCGACTATCTTGCTGCTGCCAACCCGTGAGCAACGAAACATTGCCACTAAAGGCATCGACCTGGCCCGCATCTAGTTGGGTCAGCGCCGCTTGATAGGATGGCACTGTTACGAGGGTGGCCTGGGGCAGTTGCGCCCGCACATGGGCCAAGGTACTAGAATTTGCCAGCACAGCAATGCGGCCAAAGGTCAGGTCGCCTAGACCATTGATGCGCTGTGACGTCGTTATAAACCCGGCACCGTCTAAATAATAGGGCTCACTAAAGCTGGTAATGCGCTGTCGCTGGGCGGTGACGGTGATGCCTGCGATCGCAATATCTGCATTGCCCTCAACCACCACATTCACCCGGTCTACATTACTGACCGGCAGCAATTCCACCGCATCGGCATCACCCAATAAATCTGTCGCCAAACGACGGGCCAGATCAATTTCGAAACCCCGTAGCTCACCCGTGGCATCACGATAGCCCAAAGGATAATGATTGTCTTTCACAGCCACAATCAAACGGCCACGGGCTTGAATTTCTGATAATTCTGAAGATACAGCAATTGGGGGCACAGACACCTGTACCCCCAACATTAGAGCTGTAACCAGCACATATCTCCACATCGGCTATGGGAGAATGCCTACCCTTTTTTACCCGCTAGCTCAACCACCTGGGTAAAGGTATCTGGATCTAGAACGGCCATCTGGGCCAGCATTTTACGATTGATCTGAATATTCGCTGTCTTCAGGTCACCAATTAAACGACTGTAGGTAGTGCCGTTTAGGCGAGCTGCAGCATTAATACGAGTAATCCACAACCGGCGAAAATCACGTTTCTTATTACGACGGTCGCGATAGGCATACCGCAGGGCTTTCATCACCTGCTGGTTAGCCGTCCGGAAGAGTTTAGAATGGGAGCCCCGGTACCCCTTCGCAAGCTTGAGGATTTTCTTGCGGCGCTTGCGAGCTACATTGCCGCGTTTTACACGTGCCATACTTGGTCGTTTTAACTAACTGTAAACAATTGGAAAGTTGCAGACTCATTACCTATGCCACCAAGGACATTAGCGTAATCGGTCTACAAATAAGGCATCATACCTTCGATGTTGGGTACATCTGCATCAACCACAACAGCCTTCTTAGAAAGACGGCTCTTACGGCATGTTGACTTGTGCTGCAGCAGGTGATTCTTAAACGCCTTACGACGCATAATTTTACCGCTTCCACTACGGCGAAAACGCTTTGCAGCAGCCCGACGAGTTTTGAGCTTGGGCATAATTAAACCTGTTAGACTTTAGCCGCTTTTACACGGTCTACAAGTCTACTACGTTTGCAGGGTTAGCTTCAATAGTCGCCACTAAAATCGGCTATGGCCACCAGGTCTGTGGAAGCAGTACCCCTCGCTTTTTACTTTTTAGCCCATAACTAAGGATATTGATGCAGCTAGTAATCTTAGGTGGCCCTGGCTCGGGGAAAGGGACGCAGTCTAACAAACTTAGTCAGCACTTTGGGATTCCATGGATTTCGACCGGGGATATCCTGCGCGCAGAAATTACAGCAAATTCCACCTTGGGAAAACAGGTCTCTGATACCTTGACCCAGGGCAAACTGGTGCCCGACACCTTAATGATTGATGTGATTAAACAGCGATTGCAAGCCACAGATACTCACAACGGCTGGATTTTGGATGGCTATCCCCGCACGGCCTTTCAAGCAGAAGAACTCGACTTCTTTCTCGATACGCTCAACCGCAAGGTAAACCACGTTATTTGGCTCGATTTGCCCATTCACTGCCTAATTGAACGTTCGGAACATCGAGGAGCGATTGATGACACCCCAGATGCCATCCGACGGCGCATTGAAACCCTTCTGGCCACAACCGTGCCCATGCTGGACTACTACGACTACCGACAACGGCTAATGCGGGTTGATGGCAACCAGGCCCCAGATGAGGTGAAACGGTCGATTTTAGCGAACCTGTAAGCCATGGCTCAATTCTGACAGGAGCTCAAAAACCATAATCAGGGTTGCCCGGAGCATGATTTTTAACCATTGGCCGCCCCCACATCTGGCACAATAGCCCTGAATCGATCTTGTCCGATAACGACTTATGACTATCCACCCCAACCTCCGCACAGCATTTGCCCAAGGTCATGCATTAAAGATTATTAGCGGCTTGACCAACTTTGATACGGCCCATGTTTTAGCGGTTGCCAAATCCGCCCAGCAGGGCGGCGCCACATTTGTTGATATTGCAGCCGACGCTGAACTGGTACGCCAGGTTAATCAACAGATAAACCTACCTATCTGTGTTTCGGCCATTGACCCTGAGGCATTTTTAGCCCCTGTCGCCGCAGGGGCCACCCTGATTGAAATTGGTAATTTCGATGCATTTTATGCCCAGGGTCTGAAGTTCACAGCAGAGGATGTCCTCAGCCTGACCCGACGCACCCGGGAACTACTGCCCCACATTACGTTGTCGGTGACTGTTCCCCACACGCTGCCGTTAGATGCCCAGGTCAAACTGGCGGAGGACTTAGTGGGCCTCGGCGCAGACATTATTCAAACTGAAGGCGGCACCAGTAGCCAGCCGCTTCACTCGGGTACCGTTGGCTTGATTGAAAAAGCAACGCCGACCTTAGCCGCAGCCCACGCAATCTCACGGGCTGTGGGCATCCCGGTGCTTTGTGCCTCTGGGATTTCAGACATCACCGCACCGATGGCGATCGCAGCCGGTGCGGCGGGTGTGGGTGTAGGCTCCGCCGTGAATAAACTGAATGACACCATTGCCATGGTGGCAGCGGTCCGGAGCCTACGCGAAGCTCTGCACGTCGTGACGCGTACAACCGTGAACGCGTAAGAGAATCGCCTCTAGAATAAGAGATAGCACTGATTGCCTCTCTCTTATTCTAGAGACACCATTATCTCCTCATAAATGGAGAAAATCCATGGGAAAGCCCCGCATTCGCCCCATTGCCCTGGGGTTGATTAAACACCAGGGTCATATTTTTGTCAGCAAAGGATACGACCCCGTCAAAGACCAAGGGTTTTATCGGTTTCTAGGGGGCGGCATTGATTTTGGGGAGACCAGCCTCGATGCCCTACAACGGGAATTTCGAGAAGAGATCCAAGCCGAGCTCACCAATATTCGATACCTGGGCTGTCTAGAAAATATTTTTACCTGCCGGGGCAAGCCAGGTCACGAACTGATCCAACTGTTTCAATGCGATTTTGTAGATTCCAAGTTTCACAACCTGGAAAAAATCTACCCCCTAGTGGAAGGCAAAAACGTGCACGATGCCATGTGGATATCCATTGACCAGGTGCAAGCCGGCAACTTAAATCTAGTCCCGGAAAGCTGTTATCGCTATCTCTACGACTGAGCCAGCTGCCCCTACATGGCATTGCGTAACATCGTGGAAATTGTTTGATTCCCTTGGGTTTGGGCAAGTTTCAACACACTGACGCCCCGTTGGCTCGCCCGTGGATTTGCACCGTAGCGCAGCAACAACCTCACTAGCTCGCTATTGCCAGCCTCTACAGCCCGGTACAAGGGCATCGCCACATCGGGGTCGGCACTGCCCTCCAGCAATAGACGCACAATGGCAATATTGCCAGCTTCCACCGCCTTATATAGGGGTGTGATGCCGGCTACTTGGGCGTTGGCATTGGCGCCGCCACGCAATAGTAGCTGCACCATTTCGACGTTACCAACTTCGGTTGCGCGGTAAAGCAACGGCACACCATAGGCGGTACGCCGATCTGGAGATGCCCCAGCCTCGACTAAAATACGCACCAGCTCCAGGTTGCCCATGTCCACCGCTCGGCCCAGGGCCGTTTGTCCACCGGCACTGACAACATCGACATCGGCCCCCTGGGCCACTAACAGTTGCACCATGGTTCGATTGCCTTGCTCAGCTGCGATCGCAACCGGATACCCCAGATACCGATTCCCTGCATTCACCCGAGCGCCCCGCCCAAGCAATAGCTCTGTCTGCGGCACATCACCACGCCGGACCGCATCCAACAACCGCCGATCTAACTCCGGCAAACCGTTATCCAACGCCTCTGCCTGAGCCACCGAAGCACCGAACAACAAACGCTGGGACTGGACCTTCAGAAAGCTAGTACTGAAAAAACTAATAACCAACAAAGTGCTGGCTAACCGCAAAATAGATGTGCCTTTAACCATGGTTGTAAACGGATAATAGATAGCCCTTTGCCAAAGCAACGAAGCGAACCGCACATAGCTGTTGCCTACCAGCCAGCTAGCAAGCACTGACTTTCACCAAACGCTATATTCACAGTCCGTCAACTACAGCACAAAGTTTCCACTGCCGGTACAACACACCCTAACCTTCATCACCTCATCATCAAGGTGACACAAGGGATAGGCACACCCCTAAGCCCAATATTTAAAACTATAAAAAAGCTATTCTCCTGATGCTCAACATCCCAAAAAAATTAGGGGATGCCTATCAAAGACTTCCCCCAATCAGCGTATACAGAACTGAGCAAACCTAGACTTTAACGAAACATGCTGCTCACAGAGCTCTCTTCATGAATCCGCCAAATAGTTTCTCCCACCAAATTAGCAATGGTGAGGGTAGTTAGCTGCGGAAACTGACGGTCGAGGGGCACAGGAATTGTATTGGTCACAATGACTTCTTCGAACACACCACTGGATAGCCGCTCAACCGCAGGGGGCGAAAAAACAGCATGGGTGGCGCAGGCATAGACCTGACGAGCCCCTTGGGCACGCAACAGTCGAGCCCCTTCAGAAATCGTGCCACCGGTGTCAATCATGTCGTCAACGAGGACAGCCGTTTTGCCATCCACATCGCCAATCAGGTTCATCACCTCAGCCACATTATGGGCCTGGCGACGCTTATCAATAATGGCCAAAGGTGCATCGTTTAGGCGTTTTGCAAATGCGCGTGCCCGCGCAACGCCACCAACATCGGGAGAAACCACCACCAGGTCGCTCAAACGTTTACTGGCCAAATAGTCAACCAGCACAGGTGAACCGTAGATATGATCGCAGGGAATATCGAAATACCCCTGAATCTGAGACGAATGCAGGTCCATCGCTAGGACACGATTCGCCCCAGATTTAGTGATCAAATTAGCCACCAGCTTGGCTGTGATGGATTCACGCCCAGCCGTTTTACGATCGGCTCGGGCATAGCCATAATAAGGAATCACAGCCGTAATC
The DNA here is from genome assembly GCF_018739865.1 of Leptothoe kymatousa TAU-MAC 1615. Lineage (GTDB taxonomy): Bacteria > Cyanobacteriota > Cyanobacteriia > Phormidesmidales > Phormidesmidaceae > Leptothoe > Leptothoe kymatousa. Next base: position 32,260 of record NZ_JADOER010000011.1, read on the forward strand.
TGACGTGCAGACGCACGCCGACAGGCATCGACCATGATGAGCAATTCCATCAAATGGTCATTAACAGGCTGACAGGTGGGCTGAATTAAATAGACATCACACCCCCGAATGGATTCCTGAATTTGCACATATAGTTCACCATCGGCAAATCGCTTACGCACCATCGGTCCTAAATCAATTCCGAGGTAACGAGCAATCTCCCTGGAAAGGGCTATATTAGACGACCCTGAAAATAACTTCAGGCGACTGTTATCTTCCAAACTTGGCAGGGTTGTTTTAGCAGGCAACGTTGCAGAGCGGATCACGGCAAGCCCTCAAAGCATACTGAGCGAGTTCATGCAAATCGTAACATCGGTCCTAGGCAAATCTGACTGGATTTTACCTAAGCGAGTTAACTTTTGAAGACACACTAGTGTCTGAAATTAGCAAAAATATTAAACGCGTAACAGACCACTCAATGCTGCACAACATTATTGATTTTCATGGCGATCTGAACGCCTGGCCGCTTTCTTAAGTATGACAATAGTGACAAGCAGCCAATGAGATTTAGATATCTGTTAAAAGTGCAGTACATCCGGCAGTTTAGCCAGTTCACATCATCCCAATAATGCCCATTTACATGAACACTATTTATTCATGTAAATAGCCAATAATTTATGAAAAGAACTAATGGCAAACATAACGCCTTAAAGCCCGTTTAAAATTTACTTTTGCACACATGCAAAACTAATCTGAGCTCACATTAAAGATGATTTATCAAAAGTGCGCCTGGTTCAGTAGATCCAGGCACTAATTAATGTGTTCTTTAACACATTTTCAATTAATGGTATCAGACGAGTTAAAGATTGAGTATCCGTATCTTTTAATTCCGCAATTAGCCCGTTCACGGGACTTAAGCGCTGCCGCAAAGGTACGGCTCAGAATATCAACAGGCCCCTAATCCAATAGCCATTCCGAGGAACGTCGGCCTAAATCAATGGGAATGTTGACGGCTTTGCCTAGACGCGGCCGCTCATTGGTTTGCTCGATAGCTTCTTGCACCTGGGTCAAGCAGCCCATGGCCTCAAGATACATAACAACGTCCTTTAGATGGGCCAAATACTCCTCTTCGTCCATAGGAAATGAGACTTGCTCCAAATAACGCCACATGATTTGAAAAAACACCTTAGTGGCTGTTTTACGAATTTGGACATCAAAGGAGTATCCCCATTTATCAATCAGGAGCTCTTGAAAGTCTTCGGGAGTCATAGGGCACCTACGGGTCTTTACATTTATTTACACTATTCCAAAGAATAAACTAACCCTGGCGTGGCATGGCCCACATGCTTTCGCTACCGCCAAGGACCAAGATTTTGTCTCCAACGTTACCTTCATAGTGCCTGAGTTCGCGGGGGCTGTAGGTCTTGTTACAGATGTATGCGATCGCATACATCTGTAGCTGCCCCAACCAATTACGCAGGTTATTAGCAGTAAAACCCTTAGGAAGAGCGCGTTATCTGAGACGGTGAAATGTAATAATACTCATAGCAATTTGCAAACTTCTGTGACGATAAAAGCTGTGCGTATATGGCTACTATCGATTTCAGAGGTTTTGCACTGGGCGATGCAGCCTTTGAATTCATACTCGCGTACATAGTCTGATAGTTATGGCTCAAGCTTCTGGAAACCCTGATGTCCCCGATTTGGGGCGTCGCCAATTCATGAATCTGCTCACCTTTGGAGCAGCCACTGGTACAGCTGTGGGCGCACTATATCCCATTGTTAAGTACTTTCTACCTCCCAGCAGTGGTTCTGCTGGCGGCGGTGTAACTGCTAAAGATGAGTTGGGTAACGACGTCATCGCTAGCACTTATTTGGAAACCCATGGCGCTGGTGATCGTTCCCTAGTGCAAGGCCTCAAGGGTGATCCAACATACTTGGTCATAACTGATGATGGCGGCATTGATAGCTATGCTGTTAACGCTGTTTGCACTCACCTTGGTTGTGTTGTTCCTTGGAACGCTGGCGCCAATAAGTTTATGTGCCCCTGCCATGGTTCTCAGTATGACTCTACCGGCAAGGTAGTCCGTGGCCCAGCGCCTCTTTCTTTACCGTTGGCGAAGTCAGAGGTTGCAGAAGATGGCAAGGTAGTTTTGAGCCCTTGGACAGAGACTGACTTCAGAACCGGCGAAGCACCCTACTGGGCTTAGGTATCTGTTTCACTTGATTTCTCTCTACGTAATTGAATTGCTGGCGTGCGACGGATGAAATTTAATTTTTTAAGTGTGTTCAATAAGCTGCTGAAAGCCGCTGTTTCTGGGACAGTAGTTGCGGTTGCAACTATGGGTCTTGTTCTCAGCAATGCGCAATCTGCAGAGGCCTATCCCTTTTGGGCCCAGGAAAATTACGATGTGCCTCGGGAAGCCACTGGCAAAATCGTTTGTGCCAACTGTCACCTCGGTAAAAAGAAGACCGAGATTGAGGTCCCCCAGGCAGTTTTACCCGACACAGTGTTCGAAGCTGTGGTTAAAGTTCCCTACGACCTAGATGCTCAGCAAGTATTGGGCGACGGTAGTAAGGGTGGTCTAAATGTGGGCGCATTGCTGATGCTGCCCGATGGATTTACATTGGCTCCCGACGACCGTATTCCTGAAGAAATGAAGGAAGAGATCGGTAGCACTTTCTATACTCCCTACAGTGATGAGCACCCCAACTGGTTGCTAGTGGGTCCTGTACCTGGTGAGCAGTATCAGGAAATTATTTTTCCTGTGCTTTCTCCTGACCCTGCTGCTGACAAGAACGTTAGCTTTGGTAAGTATCAGGTACACGTAGGCGGTAACCGCGGCCGTGGTCAGGTTTATCCCACCGGTCAAGCAACTAACAATGTTGTTTACACAGCCTCCAAGGGCGGTGTGATTACCAAGATCGACAAGGGCGACTATGGCACCGAGGTCACCATCAAGACTGCTGATGGCGACACCGTTACTGAAAGCCTGCAGCCTGGACCTGAGCTCATTGTTGCTGAAGGCGAGGCTGTTGAAGCAGGTGCTGCATTGACTAATGACCCCAATGTCGGTGGTTTTGGTCAGCACGATACTGAAATCGTGCTGCAGAGCCCCAACCGCATCAAAGGGTTACTAGCGTTTCTGGCTGCTGCTGCCCTGACCCAAATCATGCTTGTTCTGAAGAAGAAGCAGGTTGAAACTGTACAGGCTGCCAACATGACGTTCTAATGGTGTTGGCTTAGTCAAATTACTTCAATCCTTGGGGAGGGCACTTATGTGTCCTCCCTTTTTTATTTGGCTTCCACATAACATTCAGGCCAATAGGAGCCCAAAGCGGCTTACCATAAAAGGCAATTAAGCTTTCGCGCAGTTATTTAGTCCCTTTTCAATGAGCGTAGTCCTTTACAACACCCTGTCCCGCCGCAAAGAACCGTTTCAACCGTTAGAAGCTGGCACTGCCAAAATTTACTGCTGTGGGGTGACCGTATACGACTACTGCCATTTGGGCCATGCCCGCTGCTACGTGGTGTGGGATACGGTGCGACGTTATTTACAATGGCGCGGCTACGATGTGCACTACGTGCAAAACTTTACTGACATCGACGACAAAATTTTGAACCGTGCCCGTAAAGAAGGCACCACCATGGAAGCCATTTCCCAGCGTTTTATTGACGCCTACCACGAGGACATGGCGCGGCTCAATATCCAAGCAGCGGATGAGTATACCTATGCCACCCACACCATTGATGGCATCAAGCGGCTGATTGGAGAACTGGAGAACAAGGGTTACGCCTATGCCGCCGGTGGAGACGTTTATTACAAGGTGCGAAAGTTTGACGGCTATGGCAAACTTTCGGGTCGCAAGCTAGAGGATATGCAGGCTGGAGCCAGCGGTCGTGTGGCTGGGGGCGATGCCATCAAGGAATATCCCTTTGACTTTGCCCTGTGGAAAGGGGCTAAACCTGAGGAACCCTCCTGGGACTCTCCTTGGGGTGCAGGCCGACCGGGCTGGCACATTGAGTGTTCTGCCATGGTGCGCGATCGCATGGGCGACACCATCGATATTCACATGGGTGGCGGCGACCTCACCTTCCCCCACCATGAAAATGAAATTGCCCAGTCGGAGGCAGCCACCGGGCATCCCCTGTCTCAGTACTGGATGCACAATGGCATGGTGAATGTGAACGGAGAAAAAATGTCCAAATCCTTGGGCAACTTCACCACCATTCGTCAGCTGCTGGATGCCGAGGATGGATTAGATCCTATGGCACTGCGGCTATTTCTCTCCCAAGCCCAATATCGTAAACCGGTGGACTTTACGGCAGACGCGATCGCATCCGCCACCAAAAGCTGGCAAACCCTAAAAGACGGTTTACTGTTTGGCCATAACTACGGCCCGCAGCTCAATTGGCCTGACTCTGATGTCACCCTAAACCCTGAAAATGATGCGGTGCAGCGGTTCCAAATTGCCATGGACGACGACTTCAACACCCCGGAAGCTGTCGCTGTGCTATTTGAGCTGGCAAAAGAGCTACGGCGTCAGGGCAACCTATTGGTCCATGAAGGCAGCATTGATGCAGATAGTGAAGGTTTGCAACAGCAGTGGCACACCCTGATTTGCTTAGCCCAGGTCCTCGGCATTGAAGCGACTGCTGATAATATTGCTGTTCAGCATGATGGTCCTAGCGATGACGAAATCGCAGGATTAATTGAACAACGCCTCGCCGCTAAAAAAGGCAAGGACTTTGCCCTAGCCGATAAAATCCGCGATGACCTCACTGCCCAGGGAATTACGTTGATCGATAAGCCGGGTGGTGTGACCGAATGGCACCGGTGAATGGTGAGGCCTGAGCGCCCCGTCGTAGCACTGGCTAAACCATGGATGGCAGCAACTGACACCATGGATGCTGAGGCAATAGACGCCCTGATGAACTATTTGGGGACGTTTCTCACAGCCGAACGAAAGGCCAAAATTGAAACAATTCTGGCTGCTCGCACTCGCTATGTCACCGTCGCCCTAGAAGATATTCACACCAGTCAAAATGCCGGGGCCGTCCTGCGCAACTGCGATAACTTTGGCATTCAGGATGTTTATATTATTGAGAAAACCACCAGCTTTAAGGTAAACCTCAATGTGACGCGGGGTTGCCAAAAGTGGTTAACCACCCACCGCTACAGGCAACAGCAAAATAATACCCATGACTGTATTGCAGCCTTGAAAGCAAAGGGCTATGCCATTGTGGCCACTACGCCCCACACCGATGCGTGTGAGCTACCAGGGCTACCGTTAGATCGGCCCCTTGTCCTACTGTTTGGTAATGAATTAGACGGTCTATCGGCAATGGCAATGGCCCAGGCGGATCTCCATTTGAAAATTCCCATGTATGGGTTCAGCGAGAGTTTTAATATTTCGGTGAGCACAGCCCTGTGTTTTCAGAGTGTGTGCGATCGCTTGCGCCAATCCTCCATATCCTGGCGGCTATCTCCCTTAGAACAAAAAGCCCTAAAGCTACAGTGGTATCGCAACTCTTGCAAAAATTTGCAGGCGATAGAAGCTAACTTTTGGACCACACAAGCCCGTACTTAATCAGGCTTGCTAGAAGCCATACTCTTCTAAAACAGCATCATCCAAATCATCAATGGAATCCGCGCCCATCACGTCATAACACATGTCCTGCAAATCCTGATGTTTGCGACGACGGGACTTTTGACGATACTTTTTCGCTTCCAGCTTAGGCTCGTGCTGCACTTGGCCATCGCTGCCCATTTTCACTTTTTCCACCGCTTCAGCATCGGGCCGATGTTCCTGCTGCTGCTGATGTTGCAACACCTCATCTAATAGCGACAAATAGTGGGGGTAGCGTTCCCAATCCCCCCGCACACAGCACCCGGGCTCGTCGCGGTGCACACAATCATTGAACTGACACTGCCCCTGGCTACGGCGAATTTCTGGAAAACACCGCATCAGCATTGCCACATCACAGGTAATGTCGGGTTGGTTAAATCCAGGCGTATCAGCCAGTAGCCCTCCTCCGGGCAAACCAAATAGTTCCACATGGCGGGTGGTATGGCGCCCGCGACCTAACTTGCCTGACACGGTATTCGTGCGAGCGTCCACATCGGGCACCAATCGATTTAACAGACTCGATTTACCCACACCAGAAGGCCCCGCCACAACGGTCACCCGCTGCTTTAGGGTATCCATTAATGTGGATGGCAGGCATGGATCAGTCTGTACGCTTACAAATGTAGGTTTATAGCCCCAAACCCCAAGGCGAGCCTGCCACTGCTCAATGTCCTCCGGCGTTAATAAATCTCGCTTATTAAGACATAAACGAACGGGAATCCCGGTGGATTCTGCTTTGACTAAAAAACGACTGAGCTGAATTGGATCTAACTGGGGTTCCGCCAGGGCAAACACCAACAGAATTTGATCCACATTGGAAACCGGCGGTCGATCTAGTAGGTTATTGCGGGGATGAATGGTTGCGATCGCGCCACGCTGATCTTGCCAATCCATTTCCTCGACGACTACCTGATCCCCCACCACCACCTGCTGGCCTAGCTTTTTCAGCCGAGCCCGACGGGTGCACAAAAAATACAAAGGCTCACCAGCGACCAGAAATCTAACCTGATAATAATTCGCCTGACAGGCAACAACGGTACCCACTTGAGACGAAACTTGTTGGGCCTCCTGCTTCATACACTCACCATCAACCCACTGGCTGCCGCACATGAAGCATAAAATACCCCTCAGTCGTTTCCTCTAATTTCTCAACCAGAAACCCAGACGAACGCAAACTATCGGGCACCTGCTCAATCGGTTCACCGGCATCTAGCCAAATCTCAAGCAACGCACCCACAGCCATTTTCTGCAGCTTCAACTTGGTGCGCACAAAATTCAAAGGGCAAGGCGTTCCGCGTAAATCAAGCGTCTCATCGGGGCTAGACAAAGCGTCCATCATCTTGTGAAATCTCCCGACTTATCCCTTAAAAAGACCACCTAGAAACCCCTCAAGTCCTTTTTTTGAAATAGAATCTCCACGCACTTCCGCCAGCTTAGCCAGCAATTCCCGTTCCTCAGGCTTAATGCGCGTAGGAATATCCACTAAAACCGTCAGCAAATGATTACCACGACTGACCGGATTACCCAATTTCGGCACTCCGCGATTTTCCAGCGTCAACACCGTATTGGGCTGCGTTCCAGCAGGCACCTGAACTTCCAAAGGCCCGTCCACCGTTTCCACCTGTAAGTCACAGCCTAAAATCGCCTGCAAATAGCTCACCTTCAAATCTGACAACACATTAATGCCATCGCGCTTGAACTTGGCATGCTCTTTGACAAATAAGTAAACATACAAATCGCCAGGAGGGCCACCGCGCATCCCCGCATCGCCCTCATTAGAAACACGCAGGCGGGTCCCATTGTCCACACCAGCAGGCACCGTAATCTTTAACTTCTTGGTCTCCTGCTTTCGCCCAGCACCGCCACAAACTTCACAGCGGTCCTCAACCACTTCACCAGTACCGTTGCATGTAGGGCAAGCCGATACCTGAGTAAAGCTACCAAATGGGGTGCGTGTAGCCCGACGTACCTGTCCCGAACCACTACAGGTGGAACAGGTGCGAGGACGAGTTCCAGGCTTAGCCCCCGACCCCTTACAGGTCATACAATTTTCTAGATGGCTAATCTTGATTTCTTTCTCACCACCAAAAATAGCCTCCGAGAAATCCAATTTCAGATCTAAACGCAGATCATCACCGCGCACAGGCCCACGCCGCTTTGTCTGGGTAGGGCCCCCAGAAAAGCCACTGAAAAAACTTTCAAAGATATCAGCAAAACCGCCCATATCTGAAAAGTCTTGGAAGCCTGGCCCACCAGCGGCTGCACCACCTACACCAGCTTCACCAAATCGATCATAACGAGCACGAATCTCAGGTTCCGATAGGACCTCATACGCTCGATTGATCTCTTTGAACTTATCTTCAGCGCCCGGATCTTTATTAACGTCAGGGTGATACTTACGTGCCAGCCGACGATAAGCGCGTTTTACTTCGTCCTGATCGGCCCCCCGGGAAACACCGAGTACCTCATAGTAATCACGAGCCATAGCGTGCTAGCTGAACAACGACAACTGAAAACCTTTCCAACTATTCTACGCAAGCACGGAACATTAATAATTAGCAATTCCCGTACCCTGAGCCATTCGGTCTGCTATTCAATCGCCTCATAATCAGCCGTGATCGTGGCATCCAAGTCAAACTCAGGCTCATCTGCCAACAAATCAATTGCATCAGGTGTAGGCGTTACAGCTGGTTCAGAAGATTCCATCACCACAGCAAACGGATCCATACTCGCATCAGCCTCTACAGACGCACTAGGAGTAGCCGCAGGCGGTGCCGGTGGAACATTGGGTGCCGGTGGCGGTGGAACATCTGGTGCCGATGAACCATCTGACGCCGGCGGAACGTCTGGCGTTGTCTCATCCATGGCAATGTCGTAGCTATCTTCATTGACCTGACGATACATCTCAGCGCCAATGGCAAAGATAGTCTGCTGCAGTGCATCCAAAGCGGCTTGCAATGCTTCAGGCATAATGTCTTTATCATTTAGGGCCGCTCTTAGGGCCGCTTCCGACGACTGGGCCTGGGCCTTTTGCTCATCACTAATCCACTCGGCGTTTTCTCGCATTGTGGACTCATAGCTATAGAAAAGTGAATCCGCCTTATTTTTCATTTCAGCGACCACCTTGCGACGAGAATCTTCATCAGCGTAGGCCTCGGCCTCTTCACGCATTTTGTCAATTTCGTCAGAGGTCAACCCCCCTGTATTCGTGATTCGAATACTTTGAGCCCGACCAGTCCCCTTATCTTTTGCCGCCACCTGCAAGATACCGTCAGCATCAATTTCAAAGGAAACTTCGATTTGCGGTATTCCTCGGGGCGCCGGTGGAATCCCCGTTAATTCAAACCGTCCCAGGCTTTTATTATCCCTAGCCATGGCACGCTCTCCTTGTAGAGCATGCACTTCCACAGACGTTTGGCCATCCGTTGCCGTTGAAAACGTCTGGGACTTACTAGTAGGAATCGTGGTATTCCGCTCAATCACCTTAGTGAAAACCTCACCCAACGTCTCAATCCCCAAAGACAGAGGCGTCACATCCAATAACAGCAGATCTTTAACCTCACCACCCAGCACACCGGCTTGAATAGAAGCACCCAAGGCCACGGCTTCATCAGGGTTTACGGAGCGATCCGGAGCTTTGCCATTGAAATACCCGGTAATAGCTTTTTGCACCGCCGGAATCCTGGTGGAACCGCCTACGAGCAAAATTCGATCAATGCCCTCCGGGGATAATTCAGCATCTTTGAGCGCTTGAGCCACAGGCTCCAAAGTAGCTTCCACCAGCGACTTAGCCAGCTCTTCAAATTGAGTCCGAGACATATCGGCTTCAAGATGCTTAGGCCCCGATTCGTCAGCAGCTATAAACGGTAAATTAATAGACGTTGTAGATCGACTTGAAAGCTCAATCTTAGATTTTTCTGCTGCTTCACGAATCCGCTGTAACGCCATCCGATCGGCCGAAAGATCCATCCCTTCTTGCTCTCTAAATTGATCTAGCAAAAAGGTCACAATGCTATTGTCAAAATCGTCTCCCCCCAGGTGATTGTTGCCAGAGGTCGCCTTCACCTCAAAAACACCATCACCGAGCTGCAAAATAGAGACATCAAATGTTCCTCCACCCAAGTCAAACACCAATACGGTTTGGTCTTGATCCAACTTATCAAGGCCGTAGGATAAAGCCGCTGCTGTTGGCTCGTTGATGATTCGAAGAACCTCTAGTCCGGAAATCTTACCGGCGTCCTTAGTTGCCTGTCGCTGAGCATCGGTAAAGTAAGCGGGCACAGTGATAACCGCTTGAGTTACCTCTTCGCCCAAATACGCTTCCGCATCTTGCTTTAGTTTCTGCAGAGTCATGGCAGACACTTCTTGAGGAGTGTAGGCCTTACCACGAATCAAAACATCTACAGTGTCATCCTTGCCTCGGACACACGTATAGGGGACTCGAGAACGCTCGCTCTCGGTATCATCCCAACGACGACCAATAAACCGCTTAATGCTGTAGACAGTGTTTTCAGCATTAGTCACTGCCTGACGCTTCGCAAGCTGGCCCACCAACCGCTCACCATTTTTAGCAAAGCCAACAATGCTAGGCATTGTTCGACCGCCTTCCGTGTTAGTAATTACTTCGGGTTTACCGCCCTCGAGAACCGCAACACAGCTATTTGTCGTCCCTAAATCAATGCCAATAACTTTTCCCATCTGAGAGCTCACTCACTCTAGCAAATCACTTAATTTTTAAGGAATTTAAATACTTATAGATACGCACATGCCATTTGAACTGCAATATTCAAATGTTAAAGATTAAGCACTCGGTAAAAACCACCGAAAACTTACCGATCTACAAGAAAAATTAATCGTAAGGGTGCCAAATATACTTGAGTAGAATTATTACAACGTAAAACTCTGAATCAGCAAAAAATCCCTAAATTCCTGACTTTATTCAAAGCCTAACAGGACAGTTCAAACAAACTGCCTTTGTATATAGATACAATACCCAAAACTCAAAGCTCTGATAAAGCGTTTCAATTTCAAGAAAGCTTTATACCTGAGCCAGCATTGCAGCTAGCTCAGCAATGAACGGAATATCCATACTAGAGCTGTCAAGCTAGTCCTCAAGAGGCGTTGCCACCTTAACCATTGCATGACGGAGAACCCGCTCTCCTAGCATGTAGCCCCTCACAAGTTCTTCAAGGACTGTACCGTCAGGATGCTCATCCGTAGGCTCGCGCATCACGGCTTCATGCAAATTCGGATCAAACTCTTTACCTTCGGCCCGCATGGGAGAAACCCCAATACGCTTTAGAGCTTCTACCAGTTGCTTATAAACGCTTTGATAGCTCTTGTGAACTGCCATCTCACCATCATTCTGGGGCTTAATTTGAGCACGAGCGCGCTCAAAGTTATCCACGACCTCCAACATGTTGCTGATGGTACTGCACTGCACCTGCACTTCCAGCTCTTCTTTCTCTCGACCAGTACGCTTGCGGAAATTTTCGAAATCAGCCGTGAGTCTTAGATACTGACCATTCCTATCTTCCAACTGAGCCTGTAACTGAGCCACTTTTTCTATCAATGCAGCGCTACCAGCATCGCCCGCGTCGTCTGTCACGCCAGCAACAGCTTCATCACCAGGGGCAGCTTCGGAAAATTCTTCCTCGAAATCAATTTCAACGTCAGCATCTTCCAGCTTTAGCTCTTCAATATTGACCTCCGGATTATTAGCGGAAGAAATGTCTTCATCCTCTTGAATAGAGCTATTTTCTGTGGGATTAACGTCCTCTACCATCGTTGAACCTCATCAATAACAGAACCAAGGGGCAATTTTTATCTTAGACGCAGACTATTCTAGAGGAGTTGCCTCCCTTACGTCCTATCAAACCGTAGAATTTAAGAGTTTAAAACTGCTGTCTAAGCAGACCACTCATCAATAGTTCAATCTATAACACTTAGAGGTTAGTTGAGCGTCTTAGCGATATCACGATAGTCCATTTTGCAACGTGATGGCTATCACATTTCAGATCAAAATGCACTACTCACATATCCTACACAGTAGAACTGAGTAAGCATGTAGCTAGCTGGATACCAAGGTTCAAGTTATTATCGGTGAATGGGGCAACATTGGAATATCACGGTGTGCCCTCTTGAAGCATTGCAAGCTCCTAGCTCGGAATTCTTTCCTGTAGCTGTCTACAGAAAAGCATTTTGTGGGCAACCTTCTTTAAGGATTTTCTGCGGCGACTATGACCAACTCCTCCTCCTCTAGAAAAGCGCTTGTTTTACAACGAAGCTTTTCTCCATTTAGTAATCAGCTGATTAAGGCTGGTTACGTTGATACGGACCAAATGCAACAAGCATTGGTTGAGAGTCGCAAGTCAGGGCGCTCATTAACAGATGTTTTAGAATCTCTAACCGGTCAACAGCTGAGTCCAGAGCTCCTACGGCAATATAAGAAGCAGCAGCTGTTTGAACTAAAAATTCTCTACGGAGTAGAGTCCCTCGACCCAGAAATTGAAAGCGTATCCGATACAAAAGTTGGCAGTCTTATTGATGACTTGATTCCAGTCGATATCTGCCGCCGCCATCGTTTACTCCCCCTTTCGCAAACAACTCAAGATGGGGTGTCCACCGTGCTAGTTGCCATGGTGGACCCAGAAAATTTAGAGGCTCAGGATGATCTAAATAGGATATTACGTCCTAAATCCCTCAAGTTGCGCCGCATGGTTATCACCGTTGAAGACTATCAACGGATGATTTCAGCTTATTTGGATGAGCAGGTCGCTAAGGAAAAGCAGCGAGATTTTGAGCAATCCGTTGATGTCAATACGACGTTAGAGGATTTAGATCTTGATGGAGCCGATCTTGAAGAGGCCATCGATGAAGAGGCTGATCTGGGTGCAGCAGTTCAGGATGCTGGAGCCGCGCCCGTCATTGCATTAGTCAACAAAATTTTAGTCAAAGCTCTGCAAGAAGGCGCATCTGACATTCATGTTGAACCCCAAGAAGAATTTCTGCGCATTCGATTTCGTAGGGATGGCGTTTTACGACAAGCTTTTCAAAAGTTACCCAAAAAGATTATTCCAGCGGTTACGGCTCGTCTAAAAATCATTTCTGAGTTAGATATTGCCGAACGCCGTGTGCCTCAAGATGGTCGTATTCGCCGAGTTTTCCAGGGACGAAAAGTAGACTTTCGCGTTAGTACTATCCCCAGCCGCTATGGCGAGAAGGTGGTTCTACGGATCTTAGACAACAGTACGACTCAATTAGGCTTAGATAAGCTCATTACTGACGACGATACCCTCAACATTGTGAGGGAAATGACTAGTTCACCCTATGGGTTGATTCTAGTTACGGGCCCTACCGGTTCAGGTAAAACAACGACACTTTACTCGGTCCTCGCAGAGCGTAACGATCCAGGCATTAATATCAGTACCGCTGAAGACCCGATTGAATATGCTTTGCCTGGGATCACCCAGGTACAGGTAATTCGTGAAAAGGGCATTGATTTTTCCCTGTTGCTGCGGGCATTTCTGCGCCAGGACCCCGACGTTATTTTGGTCGGTGAAACTCGGGATGCGGAAACTGCTAAGACAGCGATTGAAGCTGCCTTGACCGGGCACCTTGTTTTAACCACACTGCACACCAATGATGCGGCAGGTGCCATTTCTCGACTTGGGGAAATGGAGATAGAAGCCTTCCAGGTGTCTAGTTCATTGGTGGGCATACTGGCCCAGCGCTTAGTTAGACGGGTATGCAGTGATTGCCGCATACCCTATACACCCAGCAGTGAAGAATTGGCGCGATTTGGCTTAAGTGCTTCCGGGAGCGATGTTACGTTCTATCGTGCGAATACTATTTCCCCCGACCAGGTAGAATCTAGTCAAAATGCAGACGAGCTTTGCCAAACATGTCAGGGAGCAGGCTATAAAGGTCGAGTTGGTGTGTATGAGGTCATGCGCATCACAGAAAATCTGCAGCAAATGATTTCTGATGGTGCGCCTGCTGAGAACATTAAGGAAGCAGCCGTCGGTGAGGGCATGCAAACTTTACTGGCCTATAGTCTCAAGCTGGTAGAGCAGGGGTATACCACCTTGGAAGAAGTTGAGCGAGTGACCTTTACGGATACGGGCTTAGAAGCCGAGCTAAAAGCACGACGTAAAAGTGTACTCAGCTGCCTCACTTGTAGCGCAGAACTTCATCACGATTGGCTTGATTGTCCTTACTGCTTAACTCCACGCTTTCAAAATGCATAGCATCGGGGGCATGCGATGTAATTCCTCACCCTAGAGTGGGTAGTATCATCACTATCGGCTGGTTACGCGACCTACAAGGTTCCTGTGACTTCTTTATATTTTTGTTTATAACGTTTTTGTAGATATCTACCTGAGGTGGCGCCATGGAAATGATGATCGAAGACTTGATGGAAGAAGTCGTTGAACGGGGAGGGTCTGACCTTCACTTATCAGCTGGTCTTCCTCCTTATATCCGCATCAGTGGACACCTCACACCGACAGAACATCCCCCGATGACACCGGAACAGTGTCAGCGCCTCATTTTCAGTATGCTCAACAATACCCAGCGAAAGCATTTGGAGCAAAACTGGGAGTTGGACTGTTCCTATGGCGTCAAAGGGTTAGCCCGTTTTCGCGTCAATGTTTATAAAGACCGGGGTACCTATGCGGCTTGTTTGCGTGCCCTAAGCTCCAAAATCCCCAGTGCTGAACTGTTGGGATTACCTAACATTGTGATTGAGCTTGCGCGTAAGCCACGGGGTCTGATTTTGGTAACTGGGCCCACAGGTTCTGGTAAGTCGACCACACTGGCGTCCATGATTAACGATATTAATCACTCCAGGGCGGAACACATTCTCACGGTGGAAGATCCCATTGAGTTTGTGTATGAACCGATCAAGAGCTTAATTCACCAACGCCAAATCGGAGAGGATACGAAAAGTTTCTCTAACGCATTGAGGGCTGCATTACGGGAAGATCCAGACGTTATTCTGGTGGGTGAAATGCGAGATTTGGAAACTATCTCCCTAGCCATTTCGGCGGCAGAAACCGGCCACTTAGTATTTGGCACCCTCCACACAAGCTCTGCAGCTCAAACCGTAGACCGGATGGTAGATGTTTTCCCTCCCGACCAGCAGCAGCAAGTTAGGGTACAGCTTTCCAACTCGTTGGTCGCTGTGCTCAGCCAAACCCTTGTGCCTAAGGCTAATCCTAAACCTGGTGAATTTGGCCGTGTGATGGCCCAAGAAATCATGGTGGTCACGCCTGCCATCTCTAACCTAATTCGGGAAGGTAAGACGGCGCAGATTTATGGTGCCATCCAAACTGGCGGAAAACTTGGCATGCAAACGCTGGAAATGGTTCTGGCGGATCTACACAAGTCTGGAACTATTAAGTTTGAAGATGCCATTGGTAAGTCCTCTAGAGTCGACGAACTCCAACGTTTAATCTCTGCGGGCGGCGCAGGGACAGCTAATCGGAATCCGGCCCAAAGAGGTCGTCCCGCCACTGGCGGTGTACGGCGATAGCGGCCTTACTCCAACCCCTGGATTTCACCTTAACCGGTAACCAGGGGTTGCTTAAGTTTAAGGCAACACTGTATAAAGCCTTCAATGACGTCTAAGCATAAAACTTTGCAGAGGTAAAACCCATGCCTACCTATGTTGCGACAGGGCGAGATACTACCGGGCGTACTCGACGAGAAAAGGTGATCGCCGCTACCCCTGGTGAAGCTCGAACAATGCTCAAGGAGCGTGGTGTCTTTATTCAAAGTATCAAGCAGGAGCGAGGGCTTAATTTTAATCTTGAGGACATTAAAACGTCCTTAGCTCAGGTTTCTGTAAAGGATAAAGCGGTTTTTTCGCGGCAGTTTGCAGCCCTGGTAAGTGCGGGGGTTGGTCTGGTGCGGGGAATTGGCATTTTAGGCGAGCAATGCCCAAACCCGAAGCTGAAAAAAGCCCTATTGGCCATTAACGCTGACGTGCAGCAGGGTAATAACCTGTCTGACTCTATGCGAAAACATCCATCTAGCTTCGACTTGCTGTATGTCAGCATGGTGCAAGCTGGCGAGGTGGGTGGTGTCCTCGATGAGGTTTTAAATCGTTTAGCCAAGCTTCTAGAAGACCTCAACCGGTTGCAGAACCAAATTAAGTCTGCCATGGCTTATCCGGTGACCGTAGGCATCCTGGCAGTGACTATCTTCGTCGGCATGACGGTGTTTTTGCTCCCTATTTTCGAGAATATTTTTATTGAATTAGGGGCGGAACTGCCTGCGTTTACGCAGTTTATGATCAACATTAGCCGCTTCTTGCGTAATCCAATTCTGGTTTTATTAACCATTGCGGGATTTATTGTGGGAGGGTTTGCCTATAGGCAGTATTACAAGACCCGTGCCGGTCGAGAAACCATGGACCGTCTGTATTTGAAGCTGCCCCTATTTGGCGACTTGGTACAAAAGTCTTCCACAGCAAGATTTTGCCGAACATTTGGTTCTCTTTCTCGCTCTGGCGTGCCCATTTTGACGGCACTGGAAATTGTTCGAGATACGTCTGGCAACCAGGTAATTGCCAATGCAATTGAAGAAGCTCGTTCGGAAATTCAGACGGGTGGAATGATTAGCTTGGCACTCCAAAAGCACCAGGTATTTCCAGTGATGGCGATTCAGATGATTAGTATTGGTGAGGAAACAGGCGAACTGGACCAGATGCTGATGAAGGTCGCTGACTTTTATGAGGATGAGGTCGAGCAGGCTGTTAAAGCCTTAACCAGTATTATGGAACCCTTAATGATTGTCTTTTTGGGCGGCATGGTGGGGTCCATTTTGATTGCGATGTATTTGCCAATCTTTGCGTTACCGAATGCGGTGGGTGGTTAACAACGGCATTATTTTTGGATGCAGGAAATAAAAAAGCAACGGCATAAGCCGTTGCTTTTTTTGTAGCTTTATTGCAGTACTTCTTTCAGCTTGTGCTGATTCCAGAGTTTTTGATAGAGACCTGGTCTGGTGACAAGACTATCGTGGGTGCCTGTTTGGACGATCTTTCCTTTCTCCATCACCATGATGCGATCGCAATTAGCAGCAGCTGACATTTGGTGGGTAATAAAAATCACCGTCTTCCGCTGGGTTCCCTGGGACAAATTATCCAAAATTTGAGTCGCCGTTTGATTATCCACACTCGAAAGCGCATCATCTAGAACCAAAATTGGCGCATCAATCAACAACGCCCGTCCAAGGGCCGTCCGCTGTCGTTGCCCCCCAGATAGCGTGATGCCACGTTCACCCACCAAGGTTTCATACTGACTCGGAAAATTAAGAATCTCCCCTTGGATTTGCGCTAGCTTTGCTGCCCCCTCAATTTCGGGCATTTCTGCCAGGGGCATACCGTAGCGCAAATTATTTTTGATTTTGGTACTAAACAAGAAACTATCCTGCGGGACAAATGCGATCGCCCGCCGCAAATCCTCCAGGGTCACCTGGGTCACATCGTGGCCATCAATATATAGCTGCCCCGCAGAAATCTCCAAAATTCGAGGCAGTGCCTTAGCTAAAGTAGATTTCCCCGAACCAATCGGCCCCACTAGCGCCACCGTTTCCCCCGGCTCTAGCGTAAAGGCAATATTCTCAATGGCAGGCGTCGATGTACCAGGGTATTGATACGTTAACCCCTTAGCTTGCAACCGACCGGCCACATGGTCTATGGGCAATGTAATGGCACCACTGACATTGGCCACTTTCGGCTGGGCCGTAAAAATGGCCTCAATGCGGTCCACACTGACCTCACCCCGCTGGTAGGCCGTAATCGTAAACCCAAGCAATGCAGTGGGGAAAACCAAGTTATTGACATACAGCAATAACGTAACGAAGTCGCCCACGGCTAACGTACCAGCGGCAATGCTGCGAGCCCCCACAGCCAAAATAATCGCCAAACTGAGACTGGCCAAACCACCCAAGAGAGGAAATAAGGTGTTGCGGGTGCGGGCCAGGGCCAAATTAGCATCTAACAACGCATGGTTTCGCTGGGCAAAGGCTTGCTGCTCATTGGACTCTTGGGCATAGATTTTGATCAGCCCAATGCCGCTCATATCCTCTTGAATCAGCGTACTCAAATCCGATAGGGACTGTTGCACATCTAGCTGCTGCTGCCGTAGACGATTGCTAAAGGACCCCACCAAGAACATCATGACTGGATAGATGACTAACGCCACCAGCGTCAGTCGCACACTGATCCGCAACATGGCTGGCACCGTAAAGGTATAGGCAAATAACGTATTCGCCAGACTCAGTACGGCAAATCCAAGCAAGCGACGAATATTATCCACATCGCTGGTGGCTCGGTTGATCAGATCGCCAATGGTGTTCTCTGCAAAATATGCAGATTCCAGAGACAACAGATGCTCAAAAATACGCTGCTTAAGATCGAACTCAACCTTACGCCCCACCCCAAAAAGCATTACTCGCGACGCCATCCGAATGGCCCACATAACCGTTGCTAGGGCCAAAATCAGCACCACATAGCGCAGAATAGTGCCCTGGCTAAAGGCAATTTTCAGACGTTCAACGGCATCCCCAATAATTAGGGGAATCCAAACACTGAGAATATTGACCAGCAAAAGAGCCCCAACCCCCAGCATGAGCTGCTGGCGATGGGGCCGAAGATAACCTTGTAGATACTGCAGCCTCGACTGTGCCATAGAAATACTCGAAACGTGATTGCAGCCTGCGCCGCTTCACTATCCTAGTACTCCAGAGGAAGAGTTAACTGGGGAACCCCAGAGAACAGATTAGACCTCAATATTTGGATTCCAACCAAAGTCGAACCCAGGTAGCCAGCCTCTCAAAAAGTAATAGGTAGATGTCAGGACTTCATCCCAATAGCGGGAAGTGAGCTGTAGAGCATCCACACTGGGAATAATGTCAGGCAATCTTGAAAAGGTATCGCCACCGGACCAGGTATTCACCGAATAAAAGTCGGTGGGCTTAGCAATGACCTGCATCCCCATTTCCTCAAATGTGAGAGCTGAGCGGGTCATGGTCATCGCGGGTGCCACCAACAGAATACGTGCATCGGTGGGCTCGTCGCGATTGCTCAGGGCGGGTAAGACCTGGCGATCTTGTAAAAAACCATCCACTTGACGCGCCGTACTGTGAACATTTAGCCCGGTTGATTCAAAGGCAATAGCCCGCTCAGGTACACCATTGTTGAGCAAAACAGTGCGCATATTGCGACGCTTGGCTTCGCTCGCTTCGCTCTCACCACCGGGATCTGCGGTCACGATGACAAAGGGGTCTGCCCCAGCTTGACGAGCATCACCATATAGCTGAGAGGCATAGATTAACCGAGGCACTAAATTTGAGTTGTAGGCTTGGTCAGTGGAGCTTTGAAACGCAACAGATTCTTTTGCATCCCCCGCATCACTGCCTAGGACCACAATAGCGCCCGCGCGATTTAGCTGCCCACCAATGACGCTGGCTGGACAAACTTCAGCACATTGCTCAGCCCGAGCCGTAAATGCTCTTTGCACCTCCAGCTCTGAGCGACTGACGATGTAGCGGCTAAAAATTGGCAAGCTTGTCACTAGCAAAATGGCTAAAGCTGCAACGACCTGCCTCCCCTTAACTTTTTCTATGCCATCACTGATGGATGAGCCCAGCAGTAACACCGTCGCCCCCAAAGGCGTTAACGGCATAGAAATCAATCGCCAAATGGTGCCAATCGTTTCATCGTTAGGATCGGCAAATGAAGCAATAATCAGGGTTAGGACGACTACGCCGCCAAACCAAGTGAGGTACTTTTGCGGGATAATTTTGGTCAGGATATACCAAATTAGTAGCCCAAGGGTGGCCCAAAGTAAAACACGGGTGAGCAGGACAAGCATAGTGACCTTTTAAAGAACAGGCGCGGAATTGTTCAAAAGTTAAGCACATTCGCTTCGTTTCGGCTACTGGGTCAAGCCCTAAAGCCGGAACCAATATACCTGGATCTGTACGTAGATGGACTCAAAACTGTTAAAAACATTTGACAATATTTATCGCTAGCGCCAGCAACAGCCCGCCCACCCTACTAAAACAAAATAAAACGGGAGCCCTGGCAGGCTCCCGCAATGCGTTGGATGGAAACTGATAAATAATGTTTCAGGGAAGAAAATTACACCAGCTTGAGATTGGGATATTGGGCAATGACTTCGTCGTTGGTGAGGGTTTGTCCACTTGCCTGGGGGGTCCACAATACCTCCACCGCCATTAAGGAATCGCTGGAAATTGCTCCGATTTGATTCAGGGCATCCCGTACCGTTTGCTCTGACTGCACGTCGGGCAACGCGAACTTACCTTGGGTGGCCACAATTAGTGTCGCAATGATGTACTCACCAGGATCCTCGTTACCATTACCATCCGCTAGGGCCGCAGCGTTATTACCCGATACCTGATTGTTCACATTGGAAATGGCTTCATGGCTAAATTTACTGCGTTCCATCAGGGCTAGACGGTTAAATTCAGCTTCTGCGGACATGAGCTTAGTCGCGACGGTATCTGTATCAGCGTAGGCCCAATATTCGGGGTGTCGCAGCAACGATAGGGTGCTTTCTTGCAACACCTTGGTTAACCCTGCCGAGGAGCTGGTATCGGCCGACATTGCTAAACGATTGAGATCGTCTTGTAAATGGCGTGCCTTGGCCAGCAAACCCACTTGCAAACGGGCGACGGAGACCTTGGGATTAGCGCTGTAAACTTCTCCCATGTCGCCATCCCCCAAACCGCTGGCCCGAAAGCTGCGAACTAGGAAGGATGCGATCGCAAAGAAGACCAGCAAACTAAACAGACCGCCACCGCCAAAACCAAACAGCGGCATCATGAAGGGAAAGCCAAAGCCAAAACCGCCACCAGGGTAGTACCCCCTAGACGGTCCCCGATAGGAGCGAGGCGCAGAATAGGTGCGGCCATAGGAAGGTCTAGGAGCCCTAAAACTACCACCGCCAATACGTCCACCAGCCCGTGCGGCCCAAGCACCATCAGCTTGAGAAAACACTAAAACCAATGCTAGAGCACACACCAAAAAAGGTTTGATAAGGGGACGTAGCCAAGACTTTACTCGGAATAATCGACTCATGATGCAAGTTGCCAAAACGCGAGGATTTGCCGTTGTTGATTGAGGGGATAAAGCGATCATCCGCGAACAATGCCATCGAGCAAAATTTCACAAAAAAACCGCCCCAAAGATCAGCAACGCCGAAATTTTCATGGCCCACCAAAGGTGTAACCATCTTTACTGTAACGCGTTTAGCTAGCTCAACCCGATAGCACCCAGAGGACGGATTACCGACCCTAAAGGATGCTGGCCCATGGCCCTAGCCAGCCAATAGCTACAACAGATTAGCCCCCCCCCACAATGGTCACCACCTCTAGGCGATCGTCCGTCTGCATCACCGTCGTTTCCCAAAACTGACGATGTAAAATCTCACCGTTATATTCCACCGCCACCAGCCGCGGATCCATCTCCAACTGAATCAATAACTGTGGCAACGTCGTCCCTTCTGCACAGGCTTGACGCTCACCATTCACCTGCAACGTAATCGCATCTGAGCCAGGAGTTTGAGCATTGTTCATAGTTGGCCCCTTAACTAAAATACTGATTAAACTCACGGGTCACCTGGGTGGGCTCATCGGCCTGCATAATGGCACGCACAATCGCCACCCCTGGGGCCCCCGCATCGCGCACAGCGGCAACATTAGTCAGATCAATGCCCCCAATGGCAAACCAAGGCATCGGCGCCTGCTCCACCGCATAGCGCACATACCCATAGCCCGCTGCCGCTTTACCAGGCTTCGTAGGCGTAGCATACACAGGGCCCACACCAATGTAATCAGCACCCTCATCAATGGCTCGACGCATTTCTGCAGGATTCGTCGTGGAACGCCCCACAATGGGCATGGGACCTAAAATTCGTCGGGCGGCGTCCATCGGCATATCCTGCTGCCCCAAGTGCACACCGTCTGCGCCCACCGCCACGGCAATATCTACCCGATCATTCACAATGAACAAACTATTGTACTGATGGCAGAGTTGTTTTAGCTGAGTCGCCAGCTTTAACCGAATTTCATCATCCGCCGATTTTTCACGGTACTGCACAATATCCACCCCACCCTTGAGGGCAGATTCCACGATGGCCACCAGGCGCTCACTGGGGGATGTGACCAAATAGGTACGGGCTTTGGCCAACTGCTGACGAAGAGAATGGCCAAGCAGTTGACTCTCCAACGTATAGAGCTGGTAACGCATTTGCTTGGCACCACTCGCCATTTCCGCAGAATGCAGCTTGCCATATTCTTCTAAGACCCGCAAAGCTTCTTGTACCCGACAACAATTGACCTGCACCACCGTTTGCAACGAATCCCGTTGCTCTTCCTGGGGATGACTCAAGCCTGTCCCCGGATCGCCAGGCGTATCACGGCATTGGCGCATGGCATCACTATGCCACCCCCCTAAGGTTTGCCGAAAATGCTTGAGCATCTCAGTCAAGGTGCCATCATTCAAACCAAATCGACACCATTCTTCTAGAATGCGCAATCCTTCACGAGCCCGATCTAAATTGGCATCCAAAATTCGATACAGAACTTGCTGAGATGATTGTTCAGCAATGGGTCCAGAGTTCATAAAAAAGCTTACGGCAGCACAACAGCGTCAAAGCTACCCCATGGTATCAGCTGTAAACTCAGCCTTAACTTGGTTACAACGGCATCAACCCAATTGCCAATTCTCGACATCACCATGGGACTTCTACACCGATCTGTTACAAAGGCTTGACAAATAACGGAGTCGCCACCACAATTCCAAACACAATCTAGGTCAACTCACCTGGAATTCAGGCGACATCCTGCTCCACGCACCCACAGCAAATTTTGCAGCAACTGTAACTATCGATTTGGGACGGTGGGCAGAGCGTCATCGTATTTAAATATGGAGAAGCCCCCATGTAGCCTCTCCAAAATCTCACCTTGTGAATGTGACGATGGACGCAACAACCTACATAAAATCAATTCATAGCAAACTCAATAGTGTTTCCCTTGGGGGGCTGGTGCTAGCGTTAGCCACCCTGCTGACTCCGTTAGCGGCCCCAGCTCAAACCAGGTCGCCCGAAACCCAGGTATTGACGAGAAGTCCACAACCGCAAAATTATTCTGTGCTCCACGTGGATGCGGCCAATGGGAACGATCAGCAAGGCACCGGGGAAACGTCTCAACCCTATAAAACCGTGACCCAAGCCCTAGAGGTAGCCCCCCCTGGCCGAAGTACGGTGATTCTGTTAGCCCCGGGTCACTATAGCCAAACCTCGGGAGAAACGTTCCCACTACGGCTTAGAGCTGGCATTACTATCCAGGGAAGTGCAGGGGAAGCTCGCAACACAATGATTGTTGGCAGTGGCCCAGTGACCGCTGGTAGCAGCCACAGCGCTACGGTTGTAACCGCTGAACGCTCAGGTTTAGCCAACGTTGCTATTTCGAATCCTAAGGGAAATGGGGTATGGATTGAGGCCGGTTCACCAGTCCTACGCCGCATAGCGCTTGTTTCCAACGGAGTCACCGGAATTCACGTTAGCAATGGTGCTCCGATCATTGAAAACAGCTACTTTAATAGCAACCAAAATGGTTTATCAATTGAAGGCACCAGTCGCGCTGTAGTGCGCGGCAATTATTTTGAGGCCACGGGTCGAGCCATCACCATTACAAACCCCGCCACCCCCACTATCAACAATAATCGGATTGCTCGTAACGATGTGGGCATTGCCCTAAAAAACAATGCTCGCCCGATTCTGGAGGCGAACATTCTCGATCAGAATCGGCGCAATGGTGTTGTCGAAGTAGATACCGTCGCGGTAGCCTCTGACCCAGCAGGTTCCACACCCACAGCGCCTGAACCAGCAGCCTCTATACCCACAGCTAACATCGCACTGCCGGCCCAAGCCAGCGCACCTACACCGCTGGCCCATAATATAAGGGCACTGTCTGCACTATCGAATGCACCTACCCCCAGCCCCACTCCCGTAGAGACTACCGCCACTGCGGACGCAGGGGACGCCGACACAAGTGTGGCCGAGCCCCCTGAGGTAGACGCTGTGCCCTCACCAGAGCAGACGGCGTCTGATCCCGAGGTAGACGCTGTACCCTCGCCAGAGCAGACGACCCCTGACGAAATCCAGCTCTCTAAATTATTGAGCCCAGAAAGTCTCGAAGCTGAGGCAGAAGCAACGCCATCAGACACATTGGAAATCCTTGGGGCGCAACCCAGGGAGACAGAAGAGACTCCAGAGGAAACAGAGCCAGATGTTGCCGGTGAAGCTGATAGCCCGCCTTTAGCATCAGACGCTATCCCCATAGCGGTGATTCCGATTGAAAATGAGGCAGCGGCTTCTGCAACGTCGGTAGAGGACAGCCCGAACGACACTAATATTTCTAAACTATTGGCCCGGTTAAATCGTCAGCCGTCTGCCCCAGTCAACAGTAGCCCGCGGCCAAACAATGTTCCTCGCGATGGGCAGGCTGGGCGGCTACCTGTCCCGGCAGTGGCGATTCCCAGCAGTCTGGGCACGAACCAACTACCGCCACCGGGCACAGCATCCTTAGCCCAAGCGTTTCGCTATCGGATTCTGGTGGATATGGATGATGCGGACCATTTAAAGGACTTAGTCCCCGATGCGTTTCGTACCCAGGTTGGTAGACGTACGTTTATGCAAGCTGGGGCTTATGTCGATGAAGCAGAAGCACAAGAACGGCTGGAATGGCTTGAGGAACATGATATTGAAGCCCGCATTAATGTGAGGGATTAAGGGTGTAAAGGCTGCTGATAACAAATCTGTCCCTCGCAGTTTGCATATCTCTGAGTAGAGGGCGGCTAAACGATAGTCTGCGTCCTAAAAAATCATATCGAGGTCATACTCTTGCAAATTTAAGCAGTAAAGTTGGCCCTGGGTGTCTTTTTGCCAGGTCGCCACCAACAGGTCATGGGAATTTAGGGATGCGATCGCAGTAATACCAGCGGGCCCTTGAATCCCACCAATGGGATGAAAATCTCGATCGAGCAACAGAATTTTTCCAGCCTTATCCGCGAACAAATATCCCCAGGGCAGATCTAACATCAGCACAGGACAAATATCCAGATTCAAACGGGTCATGCGCAAAGGCTTTAGACCGAGTAAGATCACCGTTTCAGGTGCATGGCGATCCAGGGCCAGCCATTGGTGGCGCTGACGGGTGGAGGTAAACTGACAAAGGGTAATGCCGAGATCTAAGGTCGTAAGGTATAGACTGCGCCGATTCCAAAACTGTAGCTGGGTTCCGTTTTGGGGAGACTGGCTAACAATGGCAAAATGTCCCCCATCCACCGCAATCACCTGATGTACTGCCAAATCTGGCGGCAGGGGGCGACGAATGGGATGGTCCACCTGATTGGGCTTACGTAAATGGGTCAGGGTAAGCTGTTTCGTTTGATTCACCACCCCCACCGCCCACCGATGATTCTGATCCACGGCGATCAAGGCCGGTTCGGACCATCGCATTAGGGGGGTTAATAATTTGGGATATAGACCACACCATAGGGCCCGGTGAGTCGCCACCATTACGCCTGTTTTAGTTGGATAAATCCCCTGAATAGGGCTATCTAAAACCTGCTGACATACATGGACACGACGGCTCTCTTCCAACGTGGCCAGCTGAGAACCATGGGACATCAGCCAAGGGTGAACCTTGTCGGCCGCCGGGGATAGCTCCGAGGGCAACGGCTGGATATGACCGAGGGGTTGAGGCCCGCTATGCACGGCGGCTTGACCATGGGACGAATACGCTAATGACGAAAAGTGATAGCTAGGAGAACAAAACTCCGCACTCAAAGCCGGTGCCAGGTGTTCCAAATCGGCGAGCATTTCCACAGCCGTGGGATAACGGCGGGCGGGCAATTTCTCCAATGCTTTGCTAATTAAAGGTTGTAGTATCTCGATGGATGGATCTAGGTGGGGAACTTTTTGATGCAGGTGAGCAGACTGCAACACTGCGGGGGTTCCCCTAAACGGGCGTTGCCCCACCAGGAGTTCAAATAGGATCACCCCCACCGCATAGACATCGGCCGCTGGGGAATATTGTCGAAAAAAGCGTTCGGGGGCCATGTACGCAGGAGATCCCGTTTGCCCAGCCCCCCGGCGATAGGATTGTTCTTGAATCAGTTTGGCAATGCCAAAGTCAGAGATTTTGGCTCGCCAGCGCCCTTGATGGTAACCGAGCAAAATATTTTCGGGCTTAATATCACAGTGCACAATGCCCTGTTGATGGGCATGGGCAAGACCGCGCAGTATATCGAAACTGAGCTTGAGAATTTCCCCCAACTTGAGGGGACTGAGCATGTGCGATCGCAAAGTCCCCCCGGTACCATATTCCAGCACCAGCCGGCGACCATCGCGACAATGCTCTACCGCATAGCAAGCAACAATATTAGGATGAGCCAGACTCAACAAACAACGCAGCTCTCGCAAAAAAGCATGGGTAGGCAAACTATGACGCTGCAGATATTTAAGCGCCACCAACTGGCCTGTCTTACGATGTACGCCACAGTAAACGCGTCCAAATTGACCATTGCCCACTAACCCCAGAAGTCGATAGCTGGACCGCTGCTGGTTACGTATCCCTATATTCATGCGACCATGGTTAAGCAGCTTCCCCAACCAGCGCAGCCATAATATCAGCGTGGGAAAGCCGTTGTTCCACCCCCGCTGTCGCCACCGCCAAGCGCTCTGGCAAACCCAAGACAAAACAACTTTCCTCGGCCCCCAAAGATTCACAGGCCGTTTGGACACAGTGCAACGGCTGACCGCTCAGCTCACTAAAAAAGGCCTGGAGTGCCCCGGTCTCTAGAAACCCAACGGGACGTTCCAACTTAGGCGCATGTTCAATAAACGCCGAGCCTTGCACTTTAATCACCAAAAAACCCTGGGCACGATACGTGGGATCTAAGCTGATCTGCCCCCAACCGTGGGTTAGCCAACACTGCTGCAAAGCCTGAATAAACTCAGCCATGGGTAAGCCACTCACTGGTCGATGGTGATAGTCCGACAGCTCCTCACAGAAACGCGTATAAAAGTTTTTCCCCCACCACAGGCCACAGTTATACAGCACCAACATCGACGCCTGCCCCGTTTCATTATCTAACCCAGCATAAATAGCTCGAATTAGGGTTTCCGGCAACGCTAGCAGCCGATCGCCACGGCGATTCTCCAACAGCCCTAACTCAAGGGTGCCGTGAACATACACATCACTGGCAAAATAATTAGCCGTCAGGTTGATATCTGAAAGCAAATCGGCAACAAGCACCATAATGATTAAACTCCCAAGGTGTTTTCAAGGTAAACAAAGCACCTGAACGTGGAGAAATTTTATCACCCAAAGAGTTTCAGCCGTTGCTGATCCTCGGGATGATTTTATTTCGCATATTCAGATCATCAGCCCGCCCCCCAGATCGTTTCATCCTCTAAATCAGCAACGACAGGTTGCCAGCCATAAATCCTAGACATGGCGATTCAATAAATTCCCATGTTGCCACGTGCCCATTAGTCTGGCCCAAGCCCATGGGGCTATGGGACTCTGCTCAGTCCTCTGTGACGGCTAGGAAAACTATGGATTTAATTGATTTCGCTTTTCCTAAGCCAGGAAATCAGCAACGACAACCAGCAAGCTACTCCTTGGTCTCGGATTGATATAAAAGTTGCTGGGCCGCTTCTAGGGCAGGTTGCAGGAGAGCAAACTGCACGGGCGTTAGGGACCGCAGCAGGTGCTGATTTAAAGCACGGTGGATCAGGGCATCAACCGTTTGGGTCTGATAGACCTCAACCATGGTAGGCAACCACCCCTCCAAACGGCGGCAGCCCAAATTAGCATCATCCACCAACATACCCAGGGCGGCATATCGCAAAATAAGCACGGCCTGTTTAATACTTTGCTCTAGGGCCTCCGCATCATTTTGCACCTCTCCGGGCAAGCCATCCACCAGCTCTTGCATCAGATTCATTTCCCACTCCCGCAGCTGGCGATAGACCCGAATGCGCTCTGATAACCCGCCGACATATTGCCCCAGATTGGCCAATTCCTGAGAATTTAGATAGCCTTTCTCTGGCTGTAATTCAAGCTGTCGGAAAATATGTTGATGGGGCAAGGAAGATGACATGGCAAGCTTAGACGATGACAATTCTCTAAAACAGTGACATGGGCGTGCATGGGGGCACCCGCACGCCCTCTAGTTTATTGCCTCTCAGCCTAAAATAATGCCGATAGATCGTCCAATGTCAGGGCATCGTCCTCGGCGAGCAGTTGGTCAAAGGCTGCTTCATCGATGTCTATCGCCAAGCGCCTCGCCGATGGAGCTGCCGTGGCGCCCTGCCAAGGAAACGTGGCAAAAAACTGCCCCACGGTGTCATAGGGAGTCTCGGGGGCACCGCTATTTTCACGCGCTGATCGCTGTTGCGTTCCAGACCAGTTAATCTGCTGAAAGAAATGATCAACCGTTAGCGTGGATAGGGGCTGTCCCTGGGCATCTAACACCTGCGTCAGATCAGTCATGATGATGTATATCCGGCACGGAGTCGATTTTCAATATCACTGGCTGTCGCCCCTTCATTGAGCCAAAACGCTGCCGCATCAATTCGATCTTTAGCCCCCAGTAAAAATTTGCAGTAGGTTTCTCCCATGGAGTAGCACTGAATCTCAATACAGCTGAGTTGTTTACGCACCATTTCGGTAAAAAACCCTGCATATAGGCCTGCGTAGAGATAGCAAACAGGTTTACCGACATCCCCCAGGGTACGGGCCACCGCCGAATCAAATAGGTTAATAAACATAAACCCCTGTTGGCGATCGGTCATATCGATTTCCCAGCGGCCCCAGCCCTGGGCCGTAAAGGGCCACCACCAGGTTTCGAGTAAAAACATCAGGTTCGCCTGTTGGGGGCGGATGTTGTATTCGCGCTCAAACCATTGGTCAAAAAATAAAGAATCTTGCTTCCCCCATTCCACACCGATGGAGTACATCACGGCCGCAGAAGCCGCACCCACTTCTTCTTCTAAGCCTTCCAGCAGACCGATAATAAAATGTTCGCTAGTAATAATATTGCGGCTACCGTTCCAATCAGCAATGGTGCCCTCGGTGGCATTGAACTGAAAAAATTCAGAGAACTTGTAGTGGCTATGTTTTTGTGGGTGTTGCTGACGTAGTTTGTGGGCAGAAACCGACGGGGTATCCATAGATTTAATCTACGTGGGTGTACTTTTAGGGTAACGCTATTGCCCTAGCAAGCGCCGAGCCCGGGCTAAAATCGGACAAAATAGTTCCGCCTCTTGGGGAGTCAGATACTGACGCACAACGTCTTGCATTGTTTTATAGGTAATATCACAACTCTGTTGTGCTTTGAAGGCGCGCATAATTGACTGGAACCACAGCAGTAAGCTCTCTTCTAGCCCCTCTTCATCGGCCACAAGCATGGCATGGGCGCAGAAGCGGAGAACCCGCACAGTATCTCGCTGCCATTTGGCACTGATGTCTGCCTTGCCCCGCCTTAGCAGCTGAGGTTCGGTAGCTTTGAGTTTTTGCTTAACCTGTTGAATGATGGCCCGCTCAGATTTTTGAATTTTTTGATAGGCATTAAACCGCAGGCGTGCTGTTTGCAGGTAGTTTTGCATAAACAGCAGTTCGTTATCGGTGGCATAGCGACCATCCACTTCACGGATGAGGGTTTCAATGTGACTCAGCATAGAAAATGGGTGAGTAGAAAGGGAACTGGCCTGATGACGGATTAGTAGCGAGGAATGGAATTATCCACCAATCGAGCATAGGCATCAATCCCACCCACCAGGTTTTTGGTTCGTTCAAACCCTTGGCGCTGTAACCACTGGCACATTTGGGCAGATCGCATACCGTGGTGACACATCACGATGGTCTCTAGACTAGGATCTAAGTGGGTGAAAATTTGCTCCGCCCAATCAGCGTACTGACCAAAGGGTAAATGGATAAAGTTGGGCAGATTTGCGATCGCAACTTCCTCCGGCTCCCGCACATCCACCAGCTGTAAATCGCCTTCTGCCAAACGTTGGGCAAAGTCAATGGGTGAGATTTCGTCAACTCCAGCAATTCCGTACATCGATACTTTCCGATAGAGCCTACTGCCCCCATTATTGATGAAGCTAGCCAGAAAAGTAGCAATAAACCCTCGAAGGGCTCGCCCATCGTCTGGGATCGGGCAATCTTAACCTGTTAATTCTATTAACCCCCTCCCTGAAAATTCCACCCATGGCCTCCCCAGAACCGAACCCTTTAGCCAAACCAACCAAGCAGGAACGCCCTAACCAGCCCCGCAACCTCCTAGGTAAAATCGCTAGCGCTCTGGGGGCGGCGACCGGAGCATTGGGCAAACAAACCGAAAAAACCGCCCACACCCTTGGCAACACCGCCAAAAATACCGGCAACACCTTGACCCATGCCGCCAGCCAAACCAGCCAAATTGTCATCAATACGGCCACTAACTTGACCCATGCCGCTGGCCATAGCGCCCAGCGAGCAACCAGCAGCATCGGACAATTAACAGGATGGATCCAGGCCAATCCCCTGTTTCGCACCGCTACCGAAAGCCTAAATCTAGACTGGTTAGTGGAACTGCTAGATACCGTCGATGTGCAAAAAGCCACCGCAGAAGTAGACAAAATTCGAGCCAAACACCCGAACGATAGCCCTGGCCAGTTGGCCCATCGTCTCATGGTGCGCAAAGCTACCCTAGCCGCGAGCACCGGTCTCGCCAGCAGCGCCTTACCCGGCATGGCCACCGCCCTCTTTGCCCTCGACTTTGCCGTCACCATGTCGCTCCAGGCAGAGTTGGTCTACCAAATTGCAGCAGCCTACGGGTTAGGGTTAGAAAACCCTGCCCGCAAAGGTGAAGTGCTCGCCATTTTCGGGCTGTCTATGGGCGGCAATAAAGCCATTGAAGGGGGTGTGAAATATGCCACCCGGGCCGGGCTATTGGGATTTTTGAAAAACGTGCCAGCCGCAGGAGCCGTGATCGGCTGCAGTACCAATGCCGCCATGACCTACTCCCTAGGCTATGCTGCCTGTCGGTTTTACGAAGCAAAGCTCAACCCGCTACAGTCAGAGCAAGCGCTCGCAGCATCCACTAGCGACAGCGACACCTATTTGCAACAGGCCATTGCCCAAGAGGTGGTCATGGATCTGATTTTGGTGCACATTATGTTGGCCAATACCCCAGAACAATCTTTAACAGACAGCCTATCCACCCTAAAAACAACCCTAGGGTTGGCACCAGCCACATTAGAGACCCTAGAAAAAGAAGGGCTGCCAGAACTCTCAACATTGTTACCCAAAGTCAATGAAGACTTTGCCATTCCCCTTATCATCCGTTGTCAGAAAATCATTGAACTAGATGGCACAGTCACCGATGCTGAAGCGAAAATCATCCATGAGATTCGTACAACATTAGATGTAAAAACCGAAGATTAACGACTTTATCATTAGAACGACAGATTTTTATCTCTCAACAGAACATACACTTTTGCCAAAATCAGAGATTCCAAGAAAGGGGAGAGAAGTCAAATTTCATCTTAATTCTAGGCATCCAAACCATCACTTTTGGCAACCCAGTCCTCCAGCCAAATAGCAAAATCACCTAGGGAAATAAACAAGGGGGCAGCACAGGACGTGGCTCAACCACAATTCCCATACCAAATTGCGGCAGACTACTCATAAAACAACCATATTGATATTTCACATCGGTCCGTTGCGAAAAAATAGTGTGCGCATCGGCAATGCCATCACCTTCGTACTGCACCACCACGCCGGTGTAGGGCACCCCCGTCTCACTCACAACATTATTAGACACCGGATAGGAGATAATTCCATCTAGCCCACCCAATGCTAAAGACCCTTGCATTTCAGGCCATAGACTCGGGCCAGCCTGTTGCACACCACTGGCCAAAGCGACTGCATTAAACACCTCTTCAGGAAAATCGCTATCTCCCTGGCCCACCGGTTGATAAATGGAGCGCACTGGATGCCCAGGCAAGGGATCCTTAGCAATGCGTGGCATATAGACCATGGGTTCCACGATTTCCCAAGAACTTTGGAGTAACCGCAGGGCAGGATAAAGATGATCTAAGGGCTCAGGACGTTCTAGAAACTGTCGCAGCAGTCGGCCAACATCTTGGATGTCATCAGGCCCATCGGGTCCTGCTAATGAGGAAAATAACAAGGCCCAAAATCCCCCGGACCCGGTTGGCACCACCGCCTGAATTTTCGGCTCCACCGCCGCCATCATCACCGCATACTGGGCCCCTTGGGATTGCCCCAGGGCAATGACCGCATCTGTTTGTAGCCGAAAATGCGTTTCCCCCGCAGGCAATGTGGGTCCTTCACAGGCCGCTAACGCGTCCAAGGGAATTTGCAAACGGCCTAGGGCCTCTAGCAACAGCCGCTGTTCTATCACCCCCTGACGAAACGTATCTCGATAGGCCGATAGGTTCACCGGATTTAGATAGATGCGACCATCTAAAAAGTCTGAGAATAACCTAGCCGAAAGATTGGTCAGACGTTCTGGATTGAGGGGGAGCGCACTGGCAACGGAGGCAAACCCTTGGGCACCGACCACATCCGCTGGACCACGATCTGGCAAGCGCGCCCGACCTGGCCGTGGAATTGGCCCCCGATCGACCACCTGGGTGCTCAAGCCTGCCGTACCATGGTAGTAGGCAACCAGGGGATAGCCGGCAGCAGGCATGGACGTTTTAGGGAGCGTAATCACCACAGGAATGGTCTGATATCGCTGGCGGCGAAGGTTTCCCTGCTCGTCAAAGACAAAGAGACCTTCTCGCTCACGATACGAGAAATAGGGGGGAAATCCTTTCTGGAACTGGGGCAGCCGAATTTTGGCGGTAAATTTGCAATAATCCAGATCAGAAATCACCTGGGACGCATCGTAGGTGAGGTCGCGAATAGTAGGCTCGTAGGCCTCTAGCATTTGATCGGAAAGTTGGGCCATCTCTGCCACAACATCTCCCGTGGTAAATATCGTAGCAACAACCACACTATCTCGATCAACCCCAAGTGAATCAAGCGTTTCCCACAGGGGTTGGTAAAGGGTATAGGCTAAAAACTTACGCCTTATCTCGCCTTGAATGAGTTTGCCCTGGCGCAGCTGGGCAAAGGTGTCGGTGGTCTGTAACGGTTCACCGTTGGCATCCTTGAGGGTGTCGCGTACTACGTATGCATATTTGCGGTTGGACTTGAGGACTATGCCTGGGTAGGGAGAGACGGCTAATAAATGCTCGGGGACATAAAATGGATCAGACGCGGGGGTAGATGCCACCACAGGATACAATCGACCCCGATCTGGCGAGTTTCGATCAATATCGATCAGCAATATGGGGGCATCCACCGCCGCCGGAATGAGCTGATTAATATCGAGGGTTTCTAGGGGCTGATCGAAGCGGAAATAACCAGCCGCTGTGGTGGGAAATCCTGTGCGATCGCTAGCAATGGTTTTTAGTCGCTTAAACAGACCAAACTGCCGCGACAATACAGGAAACCCAGACAAGTCAGGCTTACCCTCAGCATCCAGCCGAAAATCTGATGGGTAGGGAAGGTTATAAAATTCAGCCTGGTCTTGCAGATCGGCATTGAGGTCAAAGGTAACCATTGCCCCAGGCGACGTTTGCCCCAGGACCATGGACTGAGGCAGCTTAGAAGCCATCAGAAAAAAGCCACAGGCAAGGGCAGGAACTAAGCCCACCTTGCGCCATTGGCAAAGGCATTTAGAAAACCTTGAAGCCGTCATCTCGATTTATGCTGCACCATCACCAGTAGTATACGGGTCAGCAATCTGATCCCCGTTAGCTAAAGAAATTCAGCAATAAATCGAGATAATCGAACATTTCGCCAGGATCAATCTCTCAACTATTTTTCACCAAGCCCAAGAAAAAGCTTTAAGACGTAGCTTTGGTCACAAAAATACCAAAATCACCAAAATCACCAAACACTACTTACCAAACAGCCAGCTCATCAACGCGACCCAAAAAGCAGAGTTACCAGTGTGAATTTTACAAGCACCAGAGGTCATGCGGGTGATATCAACAGTCGCTTGTTCAAGTTCGTTATCAGACAAATTAGAAGTTGTTGATATATGCAAGGAATTAACGGAGCCTCTAGTCATCAGTTGAAATATGCTCCCCGATCACGAGCACTCGTGGCCTTACACGAGCATTCGCCACATTAATAGAGTGCCCAATTTCTAGGGGAACAAGAAAATTTTCTTGCATCAGAAAATCTTGATCGATCAAGCATCACAAAAAGTTGTTGCCACAAAAATCAACCGACTCACCCCCTTAGGACAAGAACCTGAAGACACTAAACATTAAATCTACCACCAAGAAAACCGCCAACCATAGCTCTAACATCGGATAGCTGGCTAACGCGACGCACTCAACAAAAAATCCACCAAGGGCCGATCAATCTCTACACATACATAGAAACAAACAGTTCAACAAAGAGATTTTTCATATCAACCATGCATCGACAACACAATCTAGAACATTACAAATTCTCTTATCACATGAGATTGAACCATCCATGACATGATGAATCCACGAAAGCACCCGTTGAACAACAACGCCTCAGCCAGTTAATTCTCCAAAGCAGGTGGGCTTACTCTAAGTAAGGGGAAAGAAACTTATATTTACAGTCGTCGTTTCAGAAATTTCGTTATTTATAGGGATGAACCGGCTTCGCACACCATGATATTGACATATGGGTCTGATTGAGATGGAAATGGTAGATTCCCTAACAGGGCTCTTAAATCGTATAGCTACACTCAGTGAAATTGACGAGCTGTTAATCGAAGAAGGCTCCGAGCCAGTGACACTTGTTTTACTGGATATTGGGCGTTTCAGAAAAGTAAACGATAGCGTTGGTATTCAAATTGGCGATCGCATTATTCGAATTGTTTCTAAACGCATCAAAAATGCTGCACCTGAAGCCCATGTCCTGGGTAGAACCAGTGGAGATAACTTTGCATTAGCCTTCAAAGGTCTTTCTCAAGACCAATTAGATGACATCACCGATAAGCTCCTGGACTTTATTAAACGCCCCATTGCCGTGGGGGGCAATGTCATCATCGTCTCGCTGGCCATCGGCATCGCCACCAGCCAGCCCGCAGATGGCAAAGACGCAGCTTCTCTTTTCCATGCCGCAGATATTGCCCTACACCACGCCCAACGAAATAAACTAGAAGTCACCCACTTTGAGCCGCACATGCTTGAGCTAGCTCAAGCGGCCCATAGTTTAGAAAACGATTTACGTGTGTCGCTGGCGACCCATACCCCTGAGCTACATCAGGCCATCAACAACGAACAATTTTCCATCCACTACCAACCCATTATCTCTAGCAGCAACTATGCGATCGCAGGGTTTGAGGCCCTAATCCGATGGAATCATCCCCAAAGAGGATGGGTTAGCCCGGGGCAATTTATCCCGATCGCAGAAGAAATTGGCGTGATCGACATGCTCGGCACCTGGGTCATGCGCAAGGCATGCAAGGATATCATGCAGTGGCATGGTCCCCAACTAGCCGAAGACTTTTTTATTAGCGTTAACGTATCGGCAAAACAATTCAAAAAACCGGCCTTACTCGCAGACACCATCAACAATGCACTGGAAGAGTCTCGTCTAGCGCCCCACCGATTGCACCTGGAGATGACAGAAACCTCCACCTTCAACGAAATTCCAGAAAAGTTTTTTGCGGTCAAAGAAACAGGATGCAAACTCTCCCTAGATGATTTTGGCACAGGCTATTCCTCCCTCACCTATCTACACAGTTTGCCATTTGATAGCGTTAAGCTCGACAAATCATTTATCTCAGATCTCTACGTTCGAGATGAAGCCCGATGGTCATTATCAGAAAAGATGATCCGCGCCATCTTTAGCCTTAGCAGTGCCATTGGCCTTGAGCTCATCGTAGAAGGTATCGAAACTCAACCTCAACTTCATTTTCTCCATAAGTTAGGTTGCAATCCCATGTACCAAGGCTATTTGTTCAGCAGACCCATCCCCACAGACCAAATTCCCGACTTTTTATCCACCCCCCTACATTTAGGAGATCTCCATGAACAACCAAATATTCAGCATTGCTTACTTTAGCAAGAGCAGCATTAAAGGCAGCATCAACGATGTCGCCCGCGAAATAGAATCAATTTTAACGCTGGCTCGCTCAAACAATAAAGAACAGGGTATCACCGGAGCCTTACTGTATAGTGGCGGCTATTTTAGCCAGGTGATCGAAGGCCCGATGGATGCGGTAGAGGATCTATTTGAAACCATCCAAAACGACCCGCGCCACACGGATGTTAGTGTGTTGCACTTTAACCCAATTCCAAATCGTAGTTTTTCAGACTGGTCCATGGCCCTGGCTGGCATTGAGGATACCTTATTTGCCAGCATCGACGCCATTTTGAAGTCGCCCGATGAACTCGAAAGTGAACAAGCCGGTACAGCCCTGATCAACGTGCTCTACGACCTAGTGAAAAGGCATGAGGGGCAAGTTTAGCAATACGAAAACAAACATAGTAAAACTCTGATGGGCCATGGCCCATCAGAGTCTAAAGCAACTAGAAGTACTAAATATCAGAGAGCTGGCAAACGCTACAGCCCCCTAGCAACCATTCATTTTGCAGGTTAAATTACTTGCTAATTTTTACTTGTTCCTGCTTGTTTTTTACCCTACCAAACAATCAACCGATACCTGGATATCCGGAAAGGCTAACGGATTCGCAAACCCATCCGTCAGCTCAAATACACTCATATAATCCTGACCAACCGGCTGGCGAAAAACAATCACACGATTTTCCGCCATATTTACCACCCAATAGTCAGTAACGCCGGCTGCCGCATAGATCTGTTGTTTTTCATTCAAATCAGTCAGCAACGTGGTATCCGCAATCTCAATCAGCCACAAAATATCATCCGCCTGGGGATGCTGGGCGTCGTAACGTTCTGTAGGCAACCGAACCATGGCCAGGTCTGGCGATGGCTCCGACTGCTGTAGCGTAATCGGATGCCCCTCAGAGACCAAAACCATACCATTGAACAGTCCACGGAGATAGGCTCCTACCTTACGAACGCGGGACGCATGGCTCGGTCCCTCTGGACTCACTTCCACAATATTTCCTGCTAGCAGTTCCACCCGACGATTTTTCAAAACACCTGCTGCAATCATCTGATGATAGTCCTCGACCGCCCACTTTACTGATGTGGCCATTTTATTAGGGCTCCCCATGTCATACTACATAAGTATGTGACTATGGATAAAGAAAATAGTTGCATGGTTATGTTATCGATCCATAGAATAGGTCCTGTAACCGGTGATCGCAGCAGCAGCTTGCGCTATCAGTAACGTTATAGAAACAACCTACAACACCTGCAAAAGCTCATGACGCGTAGCATTAGCCTTTTGCAAGACTTTATTGTGATCTAGCAGGGGCTGCTGCGTCAGTAGCGTATTTTGTTCTAATAAACTTGCGATTTCCGTTTGTCGCTCGGTCAACTGCTCATCCATTTGCGCCAACGTGTTGTATTCCACAGTGTGCATTTGGCGAAAATGTTCTACACGAATCAATGCGTGAAGCAGCTCATAATAATTCACCTCCTGCCATCTAGGATCGGAGAATTCAGTGCTGACGCTAGAAATATAGTTGTTCAAAATATCTGCGGCCACGTGACGCAGATAAACCTCTCCCTCAGCGTATTGACCGTAAAGCACCTCGATTTGAGGGTTACTCAACACGGGCTTACTGTATTCAGTGGCAATCTCCTCTTTTAGAACATTGAGTTTTAGGCGAGTGAGCTGATAGTCTTCGCTGGCACCTAGCAAACTTGCAATGTATTCAGCTTCAGTCGGATGAATGCCTAAAACGTCAATTAGGCTAACCTTTTGCTCGTTCAATGCTTGGGATTTCTTTTCCAACTCCGCCTGGCGATGGGCTAAGTCCGCTTCACGGTGAGCCAGAATAGCTTGCTGACGCTCCAGTTCCTGTACCGTATCTCGAGTCTTAAACTGCCCTATTTTAGACCTCAAGTGCTGTAGCTTAGCCTGGACAGCGGCGGGGCTATCAAGTAGTTTGTGGGTCGCAGATTCATTTGCGCTCGTGCTAAAGGATGCGGTGGGCTGAGACGTCGCAACGGGAGGAGTCACAACGGCTGTTTCAGCTTCAGACTGCTTTAACGGCGTCGCATCGCCTGGCGCCGTACCTTCTGGCAGGACGGGGGCAGCCTGCGGTGAGCCTGTATCGGTATACTGCATCAGGGCGCCAGCAGAACATACCATCGTGGCGCCAAGGGCAAGGGCCGTATGGTAAGGCGATGCGGCTGCGGAGGACGCCGTTGAAATAGCTAGCTCATCTGTCCAGTAAGCGGAGCGCGGCTTACTATGGTCACAACCATGGCTGGGCTTTTTACGTTGCTTGTTGGGATACCGTACTGAGCCATCCAACGGTAATCCTGGTAGGGACTGAGTTTGGCTAGTCAGGTTATAAAAAGAAGACATAAGTTAGTGACAATAGGAACTGCCTCGTTCTAGTTGAATTTACAGATTTGGGCAATCCGTATCCGGGGAAATATCTTAAAGTAATGACCAGGAAGGCTTTCCTAGACAGGACTTAATAGACGTAACGATGGGAAAAAGTTCCCTTAAACGACCATTTCCCATTGAGTCACAGGTAGTCTAGTACTCCTAACTAAACTGGTTGCCTATGTACAACGTCTGTGGCTAGCGTTTGTGAAGAATGTGTAGTGATTTGATGACTAAAAAAAGAAGCGATCGCACCCCTGGTTCAGAAGTGCGATCGCAGTTTTAACTAGACCCTATGGGCTCTATCTCAGCCAGACACAGGGGCCTAAATCAGCAGCAGTCAGATTGTTGAATCCACCAAACCCTGCACCTTGGTTCTCAACGCACGAGACTTTCGAATCAACCAGTTATACACACCGCCCGACTCTTCTGGCTCATATGACAGCACATCATCAGGCACAACAGTGTTCGATGTGTTGTTGCGTTCATCGTTGCGCTCACCATATTGAGCAATGGCTTGAATAATCTCTTCTTTGGTTTGGTAAAACGTTTTCACCACCGCATGGAGATCGTTCAACAACGTCTTTTCTTTACTCGCTGCTTTGCGAATATCCATTTCAATGGCAGACACTAAACTATTGTGTTCGTCCACCTGGGCTAACAAATGCGATAAACCTCTGAGCTGAGGATCGGCCAAACATAGCGCCAAAAAGCGAAGATTGGCTAACCAACCTCGACTCCAACCCATGGCCTCATTAATTTCACGCCCCTGTATCTTTAGCTGGGCGGCATTAAGGAGAGGAGAGGTCTCACAGTAAGTCATGACAGAGGAACCTTGATAAATACTTTTTCATTAACTATTGCAACAAGTCTGTATCGCCCCATATCGGAAAAGTATCAAAAAAGCTTGCTACAGGAACATCGTAAATATACGGAATACTTTCGCCGAGGAAATTAAGCCTAATTGGGTTGGGATGGCTGGGTGGACTGGGCTATCAGGTATCCGACGATCACCCCCGCCAAACTACAAACTAAATCTAAAGAATCTAGGGTGCGGTGGGGCGACAGGCCCTGCACAATTTCCTCTGCGGCCATGGTTAAACCAAATAGGACGGGGAAAATAGGGAGCGATCGCAGCCCCCTAAAATGCCTATAATTTAGGACGCGATGGCCCAAATAGCTGGCGATGGCATAGAGCACCACATGGCCAATTTTGTCGTAATAGGGAAATTTTCCTAAGAACTGCAGGGGCAAATTATTCGTATACGCGGCCCACAAAATCAATAAAAAGAAAGCACCATAGCCCGTAGCTAGCAACGCAACATTCCGCTGTGGTCGATTGGATTGGGAAAACGATTTCATGGAAAAGATAGGGCCGTATTGATCAGATTTTCAGTACTGCGATCTACAGTGGACAATGTGTGCATCTCGGACACACAGCGTGAATTGATGTAAACCATGGGCAAATTGAGGCATCGGTTAGGTCTTTGGCTAGGAATGACAATTTTGGCTGGAAGTCTAGTTTTCTACGGGTTTTCGTCCCTGGCCAAGTCGAGGGAGCTGAGGATTGACAGTGGCCAATTAATGGCGCACGTGCAAACTTTATCCACTGAACGCTACACAGATCTCGCCCTAGATCGCACCCGTGCCTATTTAAGCCAGGAATTAACCGCCTATGGCTATGAACCCGTGGCTCAGTCGTTTGGCCGTGGAGACAGCGCCGGGACCAACCTGATGGTGGTGCGCCCCGGTCGCCAAACGCCCGAGCAAAAGATTCTGGTGGGGGCCCACTACGATTCTGTGGCGGGGTCCCCCGGGGCGGATGATAATGCCAGCGCTGTGGCCACCGCCCTAGAAATTGCGCGTCTTTTTGTTAACTACCCTACAGACAAAACTCTCCAGGTAGTCTTTTTTGACCAAGAGGAGCGGCAGCCGGAAGGGGAAGGACTTGTGGGCAGCAATGCCTTTGTGAACAATGGGGCCAATTTGGCCGGATTGGAAAGTGCCGTAATTCTAGAAATGCTCGGCTACGCCTGCTATGAACCGGACTGCCAGGCATACCCCGCTGGCTTAGGGCAAGGGACTTTACCCAGCCAAGGAGATTTTATTGGGGTCATCGGCGATACGGACCATCCTGATTTGTTGGCCAGCTTCGCCCTAGACCCTGCGGACGAAACGACATTGCCGGCAATCACGTTGCCGGTGCCCATCGGGGTGTTACCGTTGATGCCCGATTTATTTCGTAGCGACCATGCTCCGTTTTGGTTCAAGGGCATTGGGGCCGTTATGGTGAGTGATACCGCTGATTTTCGCAACCCAAACTACCATCGCGCCACAGATACCGTGGAAACGTTGGATCCAGCCTTTCTTCAGCAGACCGCCCAATACGTGGTGGAACGGGTAGCCAACCTATTAAAAAACAGCCCCGAAGAGAGTGTTTAATGCCGTAGCGGTTTATTTTTGTGCGATCCCATAGCTGCCGATTATTTACCGATGGGCCATCGTTGCTTACATGGGCCAAAGCATATAGCTGCCAATTATTTGCCGATGGGCCATCGTTGCTTACATGGGCCAAAGCATATAGCTGCCAACTATTTGCCGATGGGCCATCGCTTCTTACGGGGGCCAAAGGATTGGGAAGTGGGTTCTCCTTCGTTCGCCGCCGATTGAGAGAGAACAGATGGCAGTATCGGGGCCGCAGACTTATCTTTTTCGGGCGTGACGACAGCTGGGGCATCGGCCCCAGCATCACTTTCCACATATTCCGTAGGCGGCTCCCCCACGCTTTCAGAACTGTTTGAATTCTCCAGGGATGGAGCTGACTGAGGCGAAATAGCCTCGGCAGTTGTGGAGGCATCTGCACCGATCTTGTCGGCCAGGGGGGTGGATGCTGGCTGGGATGTCTCATCTTTGGGAGGCGGTAGCAAAATGGTTCGTTTTGCTTTCCCCACTGGGGTCATAAAGTCGGCAATGCGTTCTTCTAGCCAAATCAGCCCGGCACCCAACGCTTCGGCCAGGGTACTGATCAGACGATAGAGGGCGACACTGCTGATCAGTAAGCCGCTGGGGATTTGATGGCCAAGCAGCGCGATCGCAACCGCTTCGAACACCCCCACACCACCGGGGGCACCGGGCACCACCAGGCCAAATAGCCAGGCCACACTAAAGGCCCCCAACACCGGAAAAAACTGACTGGGCTGCAGCGCCTGGAGCGCCACCATCGTCATCATAAAGCCCAGGCCCCGCAGCACCACAAACCCCAGTTCCCCCAGCAGAGAACGCCAGGGGTAAGACCGCAGCCGCAGGGTACTGGTAATCACCGTGAGGCCTTGGGCCTTGGCCTTAGCAATGCCCAACTTTCGCAGCACCGGATTCAAGAACCGAGGGTGAACGGCCACCAGCATGGCCACCAGCGCCACCGCACAGGGCAACAAATAGCGCCAATCGCTACCAGCGGTAATGCTAAAACTAATCGCCGCCAACCCCAGGGCCGCCGCCGCCATCAGCAAGGGTTCTAGCACCACCCCGACAATGGCCGCCCCCGTGGATGACCCCGTTGCTTGCAAAGCCCGCACCCGACCATAGAAATGCCACACATTGCCCGGCAGGTATTTGGCAATATTGGTTTTGAGGTACACCACCGTAGACCAGCGGCCATCGCGGGGCTGATCGATGGTGCGCAAAATCCAATGCCACACCCACCCAGACCAAATGTGGGCAATCAGGGTGATGCCCAGGGCAATGGTCAGTAACGCAAATGTGGCCCCCGTAATCTGGAGATTGCTCACGTCTTGCCAATGATCTTTGAGGGTTTTGGCAAGAAAAAATAAAATACCGCCGAACAACAGCCAGCGAAGAATGCGTTTAACCATGGAGGGGGAAAGCCGGCGCATAACAGGGCGGTGTAACTACATGGGTCAGGTGTATTAAACCGTGTCTGTACCCTAGGGGGCAGGATTCATAACCTGGGCTTTGTCATTGCTGATGCAATTGATCCACTGAATACAGATGCAGCCATCAGCTTGGGCTAGCAATGCCGAATTTTAAGTTTTTCATTTTGTTCGCATATAGGTTTAGCACAGTTTTTGCGGTTTATGGCCCTTCACAAGGCGGCCGCATCGTAGAAGCTAAGGCCTTTGAGGCTTATGGCCCTGCATAATGCGGCCGCATCATAGAAGCTAAGGCCTTTGAGGCTTATAGCCCTGAACAATGCGGCCACTGCATCGATATTGGGCAGCATAGGCGGCGCTGACGGGGTCCGCCAGATCCACAATAGAGTCAATGCCAATGCCGTTGCGCCCCTGGTCTTTGCCAGAGCTGTGAATATAGCGACCATCACCCAAGTGCAAAGCCACGTGGGTCGTGCGCTCCGGTGGGCCAAAAAAGATGAGATCCCCTGGCTGCAGCTCCGATTGATCGACCCTG
Source organism: Leptothoe kymatousa TAU-MAC 1615 (assembly GCF_018739865.1). Lineage (GTDB taxonomy): Bacteria > Cyanobacteriota > Cyanobacteriia > Phormidesmidales > Phormidesmidaceae > Leptothoe > Leptothoe kymatousa. Next base: position 74,945 of record NZ_JADOER010000011.1, read on the forward strand.
GCGGTAAAGGCTTCTTGCTGATATGAATCGCGGGGCAGGGGCACCCCCACGGAGGCAAAGGCCGCTTGCATCAACCCCGAACAGTCGTAGTTGGGGGCAACGGTGCCGCCCCATAGATATTCGTTGGGGGTGGCCATGGCGGCCTGGGTAAAGGCAATGGCGGCTGGAATGGCCTGTTCAATAGTATGGCGATCCACCGTGGGTGCCTGGTAGGTGTGCGCCGCCGGGGTGAGGGCGTCAGCATCGCCTAACCTGAGCCAGCCAGGGTAGGCATCGGCACAGAGTAGGACCTGAATACCATCGGGGGCAATGTCGGTGATGTGCAGCTGCAGACCAACGGCGGCTTGGGTGACTAACCCCGGATCAGTGGTGGTTTTGTAGAGGTTTAGGTTGCGATCGCACCGATATTCCGCCTGAGGTTCCAACCGCCAACGATTCCTTAGCTCATCTAATTGCACCGCACACCAGCCTTCACATTACATATTGCCAGGACACAAAAGCCCGCCATTACTTTAATGCAAAGCACCACATCCCACATCAGTCACTTTGCAAGGTAGACCCAATTTCACGAATGGACCATTCCATCGGACAATAAAAAAATCTTTTGTCGCATTAGCTACAGTTTAGCCAGTCATGAGCCAGACCCTATCCCGACCCCAAGTTAATGAAAAATTCCGTATCACACCCACAGCACTAGATATTCCAGAACGTCTACTGCTCGGTCCTGGCCCTTCCAACTCCAATCCTGACGTGGTCGCCGCCATGAATCGTCAGCCCATTGGTCACCTGGATCCAGCCTACCTAGACCTCATGGATGAAGTGCAGTCCATGATGCGCTACGTCTGGCAAACCGAAAACCCAATGACCTTGCCCATCAGTGGCACCGGGTCCGCGGCCATGGAAGCCACCCTAGCCAACGCCGTAGAACCCGGAGATGTGGTCTTAGTCGGCATCAACGGCTACTTTGGCAACCGCCTAGTGGACATGGCAGAGCGCTACCGTGCCGATGTGCGCAGCATTAGCAAACCCTGGGGCGAAGTGTTTAGCCTAGACGAACTACGGACCGCACTCCAAGAACATCGCCCGGCCATTTTAGCCCTGGTCCATGCAGAAACCTCCACCGGTGCCCGCCAGCCCTTAGAAGGGGTGGGCGAGCTGTGCCGCGAGTTCGACTGCCTACTACTAATCGACACCGTCACCAGCATGGGTGGGGTGCCCATTTTCTTAGACGAGTGGGGGGTGGACATGGCCTACAGCTGCAGCCAGAAAGGCCTCAGCTGCCCTCCCGGCAGTTCTCCATTCACCATGGGCGAGCGGGCACTGCAAAAAATGGATAAGCGCCAGAACAAAGTGGCAAACTGGTATTTAGATGTTTCCCTACTGCGCAACTACTGGGGCAAAGGACGCACCTATCACCACACAGCGCCCGTGAATATGACCTACGCTATTCGCGAAGCGCTGCGCTTGGTGATGGAAGAAGGCCTAGAAAATTCCTGGGCCCGCCACCAAACCACCGCCGAGAAACTTTGGTATGGTTTGGCGGAAATCGGCCTGAGCTGCCACGTCCCCAAGGAGTACCGCCTACCGACGTTGACCACCGTTAAGGTACCCGAAGGTATAGATGCCAAGGCAGTGACCAGCAAAATGCTGAGCGATCACAACATCGAAATCGGCAATGGCTTAGGAGAACTTGGCGGCAAAGTATGGCGCATTGGCCTCATGGGCTACAACAGCCAGCCTAAAAATGTGGATCATGTGCTGACTGCCATGGGCAAGGTGATAAAAGAGATGTAATTTTTACCCTAGCCCACGCAATAAAAGAGACTCCCAGCCACAGGAGTCTCTTTTACCGTCAGCCTTTCAAGACCAATTATGCTATGTGCACCCCCATGGGGAGTGAGCTAAAAATCTCAACAATTATCCAGCAACCCAGCCAGGGCCTCACCCACAGGCAAGGGTTTTCGGCCAACCATCGCTTAACTTTTCCCAACAAGGTAGTACATGCGCCCGATAGCCCCGTAGCCGCCCCGTCAGCACCCATAACAAGACAATAAAACGGCTACTCCGACCAAATTAATTGCTAAGCAGATAACGACAACTATGGTGGTAGTGTTCAATACAGAAGTCTAACTTAAATGGAGAATTACTCAATCACGCATCCACCGTATTACGGTATCCACAATCCCTGATGAGGTCACTGTTAATCGAGCGTAAACGGTTGACTCACTTGCTCGCGCGCCCCTACCCTCAAAGCCATTGAACAGGCCTGTATAACTGTTCCCATCCACCTAACAACAGCCCTACCAAACCTGACGATCGCAACTATTAGGAAAAGGCTACCTAAAGCATAGGCACTTAATATTGCGGCAAATAGCCACAATATCTCCTTAATCACCCATTTAAAAGATGATTTCAGAAACCCTATTCCTGCGTTAACACTTGGCATTTTCCCGACGAACCGGCTGCTCAGAACACTCTTGATAGAGACCCAACAAAACAGCAGCGGCTTGTGGAGAAAATTCTTAACACTCCAATTTTCACCCATGGGTTTCTCCCAGATATCGAACCTGCATCAATATATTTTGATTCAAGCTGCATTAGTTTTTAATATAATACCGCCAAATTATTAATTAAAGGTTGAAGCTACCCATCGTGCAGGTAGTTAAACAAGATCATAGTTCAGCAGTTTTAACTACTACACAATCAAGCTGTGGCTCCGAGACAGCATTCATGAGTTTTTCCGTGTCTACGGATACTTTGACAACCATTGCCTGGGATAAATGTATCAAGGCCATGGGAAAAACTGAACATCGGTACCACAAGATCTATGATCATGGGGGCCAATAAGAATTGAAATTATCCGTACGGAGTCATACAAAATTCTGATTAATGGCACCCGGTATCACTGGGCATCCACCCGGAATGCCCCCGACAGGATGGTCTAGTCAGAACCGGGTTGACGAACTCAGATGGGCACTAGGTCATGGCAGGGACATTTTGTGCGGCGACCCAATCTGGGTAAGAATTTGCTACCCCACCACCTGAACTATGGCTGAAAACACGAACAATAACTTTAAACTAAAAATCCGTGGGTTTGCAGCATACTACAAGCCCACGGACAAATAACCGTTGCAAATCGTTCTTTAATTACCTAGAAATTGCCAATCAAAACAACTGCTGTCAACAGGCAAAATATCGCAACACCCAGTGCCCAAATCACCTCATAGGGGGCATGATTTTCAGCATCGAGGTAGGCATTGACTAACCGATCATGTTCCTCGGGTTTCCAAATCATCGATTTCATAACAACCTCCTGAGTTGTTTATCTTTCGGGGTGGATGCCCTAAAGCATAGACAAGCACCCTAGAAAGACAACAGCTGAAGAAAGAATCTTCATCCTCATTGCCAAAAGTTGATATTCCCGCAGCTAAACATAACCTTAGCTCGGCCAATCCCTTAGTAATGCTTAATCAATTCCAAGGCGGCAAATAGGCACAGCATTACCAAACCCATAGCCCATAGCAACTCATAGAACGCATAGTTTACGTTTTCTGGATACGCATTGGCTGGGCGACCTACGTTCTTATCATGCATTAATGTCATTGGTCTGACACTACCTTTTAAAAAATGACGGCAGTTCAGTATTCAGCAAATACTTTGAAAATACAACGCTCATAAATCAAAATTTTGTACTTATCATCAAAAGTCAACACATGGTTACATTGATTTACATAGCCATTTTTTTGCGGTCTGCAGTGGGCTACGACCTGCGGTTCAAGTGCTTGCTTGCGCAGCCCAAACTGAAGACCGGGCCTGGGTAATGGGTAATTGAATAAGGCATGTCGTTCCCTGGGGCAAATGGGGCTGAAGCGCCAAGTGGCCATGGTGCTGCTGCAGATATTGATAGGAAACAGATAGCCCCAAACCAACACCTTTGCCCACCGGCTTTGTTGTAAAAAATGGGTCAAAAACTTTATCCCTTAGGGAGGGCAAAATGCCTGGACCGGAATCGCTAATGGCAATGGTTACCCAATCGTCTTCCTGTAAACAACTGTGAATCACAATTTGTTTTACGCTGCCGTCACCCAGGCTATTAACGGCATCGATCGCGTTGAGTAACACCTGCATAAATACTTGATTGATGGCGCTAGGATCGCAATCCACCAATGGCAGGGGGCCATATTCTTTGACTAGCTCCACATCGTTATCAATGCGGGATTTTAGAATTAAGAGGGTGTTGTCTAGATTGTCATTTAAATTTGTTGGCTTTACCCCTTGCTCGTCACTACAGGCAAAGGATTGCAAGCTACGCACAATGGACTCAATTCGCTCTGTTCCTTTGGCTACAGAGCGAAATATTTTGGGCATGTCTGCTTGGATATAGTCTAGGTCGATGTTTTCGGCCTGCTGCCCCAGGGCAGATGCGCCATTTAATGGGGATATCTGTTGTTGATACAGATGCAGTAAATTAAATAGGTCTTGTCCATATTCTTGCAAAACTTGCATATTGGACGAAATAAAGGTCAGGGGATTATTAAATTCATGGGCAATGCCGCCCACTAATTGACCAAGGCTGGACAGTTTTTCTGTTTGAATGAGCTGGGCCTGGGTTTGTTTGAGTTCCTGGAGCGCATTGGTGAGCTCATTTGTGCGCTCGGCGACTCGCCCCTCTAAGGTGCGTTCTGCTTGTTTTTGCCGACGAATGGCTTCTATGAGCACCACAATAGTGACCATGCCCAGGACAAAGATGGAGAAGACATACCATGTCAGCTGACGATACTGCTCATAGAAGGAGAGTTTCTGATTAATTAGAGTGCTGGCCAGGGGCAGCGCATTGGGGTGGATATTAAATCGCTTGAGCTCTTGGGCGTCAAACATCCATTGATTTTTTGCCTCGACCACCGGCTCTACTTGATCGACGGGGGTGCCAGCTAAAATTTTGTTGGCTAGCTTAACGGCTTGTTTGGCATGGGAACTGCCTTCCAGCACTTTTCCACCCACGACACCGTGGCTTAATTCATGGCTGCTGACCGTGTAGATCGGGTTTTCTACCTGCGATCGCAACAGCCGCGCCGTATCCTCAAATGGGATAAGTGCTCCATTTTCATCCTCGGACCGCAATTGCCCCCGCAACAATATGGGCCAATGACTTGGATATTGCCCGAGCGTTTGAGTAATGGTCGCTGGGGTCAGATCCTTGACCACCGTCAGCTGAGGCAGTGTCCCATCCGCCGCTTGCAGCTGTCGCAGACGCTCCAGATTTGCCTTGCCCGTTTCCGTAGAGTCGATGAGAACAATCAGATTATCAGCCTGGGTCTGTCGTTGCGCCTCCAGAATCGTTTCTTTATAGCTGTGTAGTTCAAAGACCCCGGTCAACCAAGGAGTCGTCAATAGGCGCTCTTGCACATGGTTAATACCCATAAAAACAACGGGGATGTCTGGGAAATACTGCCCCCGCGTTTCTAAAATCAGATTGAGGCCAGGATCGTCTGCCACCATTAGCAGTCGCAGCTCTGTGTGCTGATATTTGGTCTGGAGATAGCTTAAAAAATCATCGTGATGCCTCAGATCTGGATAGCGCTTAGCATCTAGAAATTCATGGTAGACCGTCACACTGTGCTGACTGTCTTGAAATCCCTCTTCGATTCCCCGTTTTTCCTGTTCGGTCCACGATAAATCCAAGTCGTAGGAATGGATCACCAGGATATTGTTCGGGGGTTGAGTAGTGGCCCCACCCCCTCGAGGTTCAGCACCAAACGCAAGTAGCAAGACCGGCAAACAGGCAACTACTTTTTTGCTAAGACATCTTATAAATGCCATGTCATTGATCGTCTGTGCGATGCCCCATCACTACATATTCACCATTGGCTTAATGTGCCCAAGTTGGGGTTAAACCAACCTGAGTTGATTACTACTGATGGTTCTAAGGTAGGCCATGGGGGCGTTTTGACCTAGACATTGCCCCAAAAAACTGTGTAGCAAAGGCCCAAAAAACTGTGTAGCAAAGGATTTAAAGATGGTTAATGTTACGCGCGCGGCCAATCTTCGGGATAATTTCATTAGTTTGACCCTGGTCTGGGCAATATGAAGCCCAGACACCGCCCAGACACCACTGGTGTGTCATGGCCATGGAGATGCTGACACCCCCATGGCCTATTGCGATAAAAATCGTCTAGGATGGCGAATGCCGTGTTGCTTTATGCCAATGGGTTTAGACCTTCCTCGCTTTTATCGCGCAGCAAACCCGAGCCGGCCCCTGCGGTTGGTTCAGGCTGAGGATCGACAATATTACATCGACTTTTCGTCAGTGCGGGGGGGCGACATTGTGCGAGAACTGGAACGCACAATTACCCTACTCTCCCCCGATGAAGCGACAACGCAGTTATTTACGGGCAACATTGGCTGCGGCAAATCTACAGAGCTACTCCGTCTGAAGGCCAAGTTAGAACAGCAGGGGCTACATGTGGTTTATTTTGAGTCGGACCGCGACCTGGAAATGGCCGATGTGGATATTAGCGACATTCTGTTGATGATCGCCCATCAGGTGGTCGAGAGTTTAGAGAATGATGGGATTAAGCTGCGACCGTCGGCCTTGGTGAACCTATTTCGCAATTTGGCAGAAACGCTGCAAACGCCGATGGAAATTGCCGATGTTAGTTTTTCGGTGGGCATTGCGGCGATTACGGCTCGGGCCAAGGAAAGCCCAGAAATGCGCAGCCGCATGCGGCAATATCTAGAGCCGCGCACGAAAACGATTATTGATGCCATTAATGAAGAGCTGCTGGAAGTTGCGATCGCCACACTACGCAGCCAGGGCAAAAAAGGCCTGGTGGTAATTGTGGACAATCTGGACCGCATTGACCCGGTGGAGCGCGCCAACGGTCGCACCCAGTCCGAATACCTATTTATTGATCGCGGAGAACAACTAAAACGCCTCAACTGCCATGTGGTGTATACCATTCCCCTGGCGCTAGTCTTCTCTGACGATTTGCCCCGGCTTTCCAACCGATTTGGCGTCTCGCCAAAAGTGTTGCCCATGGTGCCTGTGATGCAGCGGGAAGGCAACACCTCCGAGTCGGGTCTGGCCCTGCTACAACAAATGGTATTGGCCCGGGCATTTCCCGACAAAAACTATAATGAGCGCATCGACCACAGCCAAGAGATTTTTGAAAACCTAGACGTGCTCAACCGTCTCTGCTGCCTCAGCGGCGGCCACATGCGTAACCTAATGAGGCTGCTCTATGGCTGCCTACAAAAGGGCGATCCCCCCCTACAATCCAATGTGTTAGAAGCCGTCATTCGAGACGAGCGCGATTCTCTCATGGCCCTGATTGACGAAGGCGAATGGCAGCTCATGTTTAAGGCCATTAGCACCCCCGACACCCAGGGCAACGAGGCCTATAGCCTGCTACTGCGCAGTTTATTTCTCTATGAATATCGCGATAATAGTGGCCGATGGTTTGACCTGAACCCGGTGTTAAAAGAAACCAATCGCTATCAAAATTGGCAAACTAATCGTTAACCCCATCCGTCCAGGCCCCTGCTCCAGGGGGCCTCTAGTCCATTGGCCCTGTCCTATCTGCTCCGATGTACCAGGCTGATCTTCCCGAAATTGTTGCCTATAACCAAACGGCTCTAAATAATCTCCAGCGGGCCCTAACCTTAGGCAGTGGTCAGTTTTCGTTGATTTTGGTGCGGGCCAACTATCAGCGATTAAGTCAGCTGTTGCTCCAAACCCTGGCAGAAACTCAGCCTTTTCAGACGGTGGAGCTAACCCCAGACACCCGTTCACTCTCCAAAGCCATTATCTCTAGCCTGGCCGACCACGCCACACCACCGGCAGCGGTCATGGTCACCGGGTTTGACCAGGTAGAGGCGTTGGAAACCATGTTCAAGGCGGCCAATGTGGGTCGCAATGCCCTGATCACCAAGTTTCCCCATCCGGTGGTGCTCTGGATGACCGATAGCGTTCTGCAAACGCTGACGGTCCAGGCGGCAGACCTCAAAAGCTTTGCGGCGGTGCCCATTCAGGTAGAATATCCGGTGCAGGCTTTGATCGAAGCCCTCCACCGCTCTGCGGCTGAGCTATTTACCTACATTCTCGACAGTCAGGCGTCGGATTTTCTGGATTATTTTGCCCCCCAGCTGCCTAGCCTCAGCCACCATCTAACCACCCTGACGGAGCAGGAACTGACATTTGCGATCGCAGATCTCACCCACCATACGGCCCAGCTAGATGGCGCCCTCCAGGCCAGCCTGACATTCCTCCAAGGACGAGAAGCCCACACCCCCGGACGCCTAAAAGTCGCCCGCGACTACTACGAACAAAGCCTCAACTATTGGCAAACGGTCAGCGACACCATTGAAAACACCAGCGAGCAACAGGCGGTACTACTCTTACATCTGGGCCTGTGGTGGCAAACCCATGCCAAGCTGCAACGCTCCACCTATTTAGCCTCGTGCCGCCAGGCCAGGCGTTTTTACGAACAGTTTATCGATGTATTACGGTCCCAAAACCATCCAGAACGCACCGCCAAATTTATCCACATCCTCGCCGCCATTCTCCAAAAACTCGAAGACTGGAACGCCCTCGAGCAAATCGCCACAGAAGCGCTCACCCTACACCAACAGGATCCCATCCGGTTAGCCCGAGACTATGGCTACCTGGCGGAAGCCGCCATCCACCAAGAAGAGTGGGGCAAAGCGGACAACCTGGCAAGCCAAGCCTTAGACCTAGTTAGCCAAGCGGTCAAAAACACCCAGGTTCTAGATACCACCTTGGCTAACGACACCAGCCCCAGCCTTTCCCCCGAGGCCGTAGTACTCGCCCTCCGGTACCACCAGGGCGAATACTATTTTTTGCGGGGGCAGGCCCGCCAGCTCCAAGGCAAAGAAAGCTTATTTAACGGCGCCCTCCACGATCTAGAAAACGCTCGCCAGCGCACCGAAGCCCGCCACAATTTTCCCCTTTACCGCAAGATTTTAAGCAGTCTGCAGGACCTCTATTTTGCCAAACAGCGCTATCTAGAAGCCTTCACCATCAAACAAGAGCAGCGCCACATCGAAAATCTCATGGGCCTGCGGGCCTTTATTGGGGCCAGCCCGATCCAACCCTATCGTTCGTCCTCGGCCCGCAATGACATTTCCTCCTTCGAAATGCGGGCCTCGGGCCGCCAGCAAGACATTAATCATCTGGTGAACCGGCTAATGCAGCCCCAATACACCCTGGTCATTCTCCATGGAGAATCCGGGGTGGGCAAAAGTTCTCTCCTCAGCAGCGGCCTCATACCGGCCCTCAAGCAGGCAACCTCCGAAGGGCGCACCACCCTGCCCCTACTCGTACGCAACTACCTCAACTGGGAAATTTCCATCCTACAGGCCCTGCAGCGGGTCACCGCCTCCCTGCCCTCCGCACCGCCCAACTTCCAGGTAGCCTTTCCCATTACGGGCGAAAGTTTGCTCAACCATCTGCAACAACATGCCCAAGATAATTACCAACAAATTATTATCGTCTTCGACCAGTTCGAAGAATTCTTCTTTGAAAGCCCCAGTGTGAAACAACGGCAGTCCCTGTACCACTTTTTACGAGACTGCCTCAACATCCCTTACCTCAAAATCGTCCTAGCGCTGCGGGATGACTATTTACACTACTTACTAGAGTGGGAGCGCATTGCCGATCTGGACCTAGATATCTTAAGTAAAGACGTCCGCTACTACATTGGTAATTTTAACCGCGAACAATGCGAAGCCGTCATTCGATATTTGACCGAAAATGCCCAGTTTTACCTAGAAGAAACCCTGATTACGGCCCTAGTCAACGACCTCACCATGGACGATGGTGAAGTTAAACCCATTGAGCTCCAGGTGGTGGGGGCCGAACTACAGCGGGAGAACATCACCACCCTGAGGCGCTATCAACACCTAGGGGAAGACCCCATCCAGGGGCTGGTCAGCAATTTTCTCAACCGTGTGGTGGAAGACTGCGGCCCCGAAAATAGAACCCTGGCCCGCACCATTCTTTATTTGCTGAGCGACGAGAGCCACACCCGCCCCTTAAAAACCCTGGCAGAATTAGAAGAATCCCTAGAGTCGTTAGGGATTTTGGCCGATCCGACACAATTAAGTTTGGTGCTAGACATTTTAGCGGCCTCCGGATTGTTGTTTGAAAGCCCAGAAGTCGGGGGGCGGGTGCGCTACCAGCTAGCCCACGACTACCTGACTGACCTGGTCAAACAACAGGATATGCCAGGGTTGATGAGCGCCTACCAGGCCGAACGCAGCCGTCGACAACAAACCGAGACCCAGCTGCGTACGGCCCTGCAAGAACAGGCCCTGGCCCTGGCCCAAGCCACCGAAGAACGCTATCGGGCCGAAACCGCCGAAATGCAGGCCCTGGCGTCCGTCTCCCAAGCCCTATTACTGTCCAACGATGGCCTCGGTGCTTTACTGGAAGCCTTAAAGGGAGCCCAACAAAGTCGGCTCACCCCTGTGTCTAGCTATTTACAAAATCAGCTACTGTTTCGCCTGTGGCAAGCGGTCCACGGCGTGCGCGAGAAAAATCGGATCGCCGGTCACCAAGACTGGGTTCTATCGGCGCGGTTCAGCCCCAGTGGCGACTATCTGGCCTCCGCCAGCGACGATGGCACGGTCAGGCTGTGGAGCGCCCAGGGCAAATTACTCCAGGTCTTCACGGGGCACCAGGGCAGCGTGCTCGATGTGGCCTTTAGTCACGACAGTCAGCTGCTGGGCTCCGCCGGAGATGACTTTACCCTCAGGCTTTGGCAGCTCTCGGGAGATTGTTTGCACATTCTCACTGGCCACACGGGCTCAATCAACAGTTTGGCCTTTAGCCCCACCCAACGGCTGCTGGCCTCCGCCAGTAATGACCACACGGTGCGCCTGTGGAATTGGGATGGTTCTTGGTTAAACACCCTGGAAGGCCACATCGACTGGGTGCGCTCTGTGGCCTTTAGTACCGATGGAGAACATTTGGTGTCGGCCGCAGAAGATGGCACCCTCTGCCTTTGGAACACGGCGGGGGACCTGTTGCAAACCATGAGCAGCCATGCGGGCTGGGTACTACAGGCCGTTTTTAGCCCCGATGGTCAACATATTCTCTCGGGGGGCGACGACCATCTGATTAAGCTATGGAATTTTGAAGGGGAGCTATTGCACTGTTTTGAGGGGCATCAAAACTGGGTGCGGGATGTGTGCTTTAGTCCCGATGGCAAACGCATTATCTCCGCCAGTGACGATCGGCATATTTATGTGTGGGACCTGGAGGGCCAAATTTTAGATACGCTCAAGGGCCATCGCAGCAGTGTTTTAAGCTTGGCCATGCACCCCCAGGGTAGCCAGGTGGTGTCCACCAGCGATGATAATACGGTGCGCATTTGGCAGTTGCAAACCCAAACCAGACCGATCTTAAAGGGACACCAGGGCATTGTGTGGGACGTGTGCTGGCAGCCCAATGGTTCGCTGCTGGCTTCGGCTGGGGCCGATCAAACCCTGAGGGTATGGCAGCAGCAGGCCCCCAGCCTAGTGACCACGATGCAAGGTCATAACAGCAGCGTCTATAGCGTTGACTGGCGGGCCGATGGGAGCATGATTGCATCGGCTAGCGCCGACCATACGGTCAAGTTATGGTCTGTGAACGGGGAGCTGCGACATTCCTTCCAGGGGCACCACAACGCGGTGTGGGCGGTGAAGTTTAGTCCAAATGGCAGCTATTTGGCGTCAGCGGGCAGCGATCGCAATATTCGTCTGTGGGCCATAGACGGCAGCTCCCTCGGGCAGCTCAGCGGCCATGAAGGCACCGTTTGGGCCGTGGCCTTTAGCCCCGACGGCCGCTACCTGGTTTCGGGCAGCGAAGATAGCACCCTGCGCCGCTGGTCCTTAAAAGACATCGAAAGCGACAGCGCCCAAACCGGCCATGTACTCCAGGGCCACACCGGCAGCGTCTGGGCCGTGGCCGTTTCCGCCGATGGTGAAATCATCGCCTCCGCTGGCAGCGATAATGCCGTTCGTCTGTGGCACAAAGGGGAGTTATTGCACACCCTACGGGGGCACCACGACTGGGTCCGCAGTGTGTCCTTTGGCTTAGGAGACACGGTGGTGGCCTCGGCCAGCGACGATGGCACCATCCGCTTCTGGCAAGTGTCCAACGGTCAACTGCTCCACACCCTCAACGGACACCGGGGCATTATTTGGCAAGCGTCCTTTGATAGCACCGGTGAATATGTCGCCTCCGCCGGGGCCGATGGCCAGATTTGTCTGTGGAACCTCAACCTGGCAGACCTGATGAAACAAGGCTGTCATTGGCTAACGGACTATTTAGCCCATGGCAAACTAAGCGACACCGATCGCCTGGTTTGTGAGGATTTTTAACCCCCTCCTCGCGACGTGACTATCCGCAGTTGTTGCAGTTAGTTACCCATTACTAAGGCTGGGCTTAAGGATTCATCACCCCAGGGTGAATTAATGGTCAGATAAAAAGCACTGTTGATGGAATTACCCATGGAGCAAGTGTGGGGCGCGCTGTTAATCTTTTTGGTTTGCCCATTACTGGGGGGACTGCCCCTCACCGGCTGGTGGGTACAGCTAGCCACTGGTAAACGGTTAGCCCACATCGGCACCGGCAATGTGGGCGTCTCGGCAGCCTTCTACCACGGTGGCACCGTTGTTGGCCTCGGGGCAGTGGCCCTGGAAGCCTTTAAGGGAATTGGCGCGGTGTTCATGGCCTGGCAATTCTTTCCAGGGGATCCCATTTGGCCGGTGGTGGCGCTGATGGCCTTAGTCATGGGTCGCTATTGGCTCAGCCGGGGTGCCGGGGTAACCAACGTTAGCTGGGGCTTTTTGGTCTATGACCCCCTGGTGGGAATTTTGGGCTGGGTGCTGAGCTTAATCGCCTTTACGGTCTTGCGGGAGCGCAAACAGGGCCGCACCTTTGCCCTAATTTTGTTGCCAGTGCTCACCGGACTTGTACACAACAATGGCATGCGGTTTACCGCTGTGGCTTGCCTCATGGGACTGATTGGTTGGATTTACGAAAAACTGCCCGACGATTTAGAGCTGCCAGACCAGGGCACCCGCACCGAATCTAGGCGGTTGTTTCGGTTTTTTCGAGGGGAATCCGCCCTCCAGGCCCTCGATCAGGTATTGGATGCCGCCGTGGTGGGCAATAAAGCCGCCACCTTATCCCAGCTAAAAGCCTGGGGATATCCGGTGCCCATGGGCTATGTCCTCAGGGCAGGGGATGATCCTGCGGCCCTGTTTCAGCTTTGCCAGCCTGCGCCAGAACAACCGCTGGTGGCGCGCTCCTCTGCGGTTGGGGAAGATGGCCTAGGGGCATCTGCGGCTGGCCAGTATGTGTCGGTGACAGATCTCGTCAACCAGCCAGACTTGGCAAGTGCGATCGCAACCTGTTTTCAAGCCTATAACCAGCCTAGCGCCGCCCGCTATCGCCAAGACCTAGGCCTGCCGGAGGCCCCCATGAATGTCTTGGTGCAACAACAAATTCAAGGCGTATTCTCCGGTGTCGCCTTTAGCCGCGATCCCATTGCCCGCTGTGGCCACAACGTCGTCATCGAAGCCCTCCCCGGCCCCGCCAGCCGTGTAGTATCTGGCCAAGTCACCCCCCAGCGATACTATGTGGCCGTCACCCCAGAAGATATTCAGCCTGGGGACCCGTGGCACCTATCCGATGCGGTGGAGTTACCGGTTACAGACCATAATCAAAATCCGGCGGCGGGGGAACAGCAGGCGGTGCCCCTACCCTTGCACCAGCCCATTCCCCACCGTCTAATTCAACAAATCGCCTACCTGGCTCGGCACCTGGAGCTCAAATTTGGCGACATTCCCCAGGATGTCGAATGGACCTACGATGGCGACCAGATATGGGTCCTACAAAGCCGTCCCATCACCACCCTAATGCCCCTATGGACGCGCAAAATTGCCGCCGAGGTGATTCCCGGGGTGATTCATCCCCTGACCTGGTCCATCAACCAGCCCCTGACCTGCGGTGTTTGGGGCAACCTATTCACCCTGGTTCTAGGGCAGCGGGCAGCGGGGCTAGATTTCTCCCAAACGGCCACCCTACATCGCTCCCAGGCCTACTTTAATGCCACCTTGCTAGGGGATATTTTTCAGCGCATGGGTCTGCCCCCCGAGAGCCTAGAGTTTCTCACCCGAGGCGCCAAGTTTAGTCGCCCTCCCCTGACCAGCACCCTGCGCAATGCCCCCGGTTTACTGCGACTCGCCAAATCAGAATGGCACCTGATTCGGCGGTTTAAGCACGACAATGACGCCTATTTCCAGCCAGGTTTAAAGTCTTTACAGCCAGCCCAAGCGCTATCGCCGCCGCAGATCAAAACCCAAATTGAGCAGATTCTCAAACTGCTGGAAAAAGCGACACTCTACAACATTTTGGCCCCCCTGAGTTTCGCCCTGCGTAAAGCCCTATTCAAGGTGGATAGCGACCAGCTAAATTACAAAACCAATCCGGAAATTGCAGCCATTGAAGCCATTAAGGCCATCGCCCACCACCAGTCTTTTTTGCTCCAGCATTTAACCACAGTACCTGACAATAGCGAAGCGCTATTCGCAGCCCTGGCTCAGGTGCCGGAAAGTGCATCTCTTTTTGAGCACCTGGAAAGTTTTTTAAACCAATATGGATATCTCAGTGAGGTCGCCACGGATATTTCCGTACCCACTTGGCGCGAGCAGCCAGCCCCCGTAAAAGCGCTGTTAGCCACTTTTTTGCAACAACCGCCCCAACAAATTCAGCAGACCGCCCATCAACAGGGTTGGAAACAGCGTCAGGTCCAGGCCCGCCTCGACATAAAAGGCCAGGTTGCAGAAGTATACAACCGCCTCCTGGCCGAACTGAGAAGTTGTTTTCTGGCGCTGGAACGCCACTACATTAACCAAAACAGCCTCGAGCACCCTGGGGATATCTTTTTCCTGACCTGGCCCGAAATCACCACCTGGAATAGCACCGCCGCCCTCGCTATCCATAGCCCCACCCCACCCGATACGGTGGCCCGCCGCCGTCAGCAACACCAGCTAGATCGCACCTGGATCGCCCCCCACCTGGTATATGGCCAAACCCCCATGACCGTGCCCGCAAGGACAGTTGCACAAACTGGACGCCTGTTAACCGGTATTGGTGCTAGTCCGGGCACCCTAGAGGGCGAAGTCCAGGTACTTACCACCCTAGATACGGCAGCCCCCATCAGCAAAACCACTATTTTAGTGGTACCTTACACCGATGCAGGCTGGGCACCGCTGCTGGCAAACTTGGGGGGACTCATTGCTGAAGTTGGGGGGCAACTTTCCCATGGAGCGATTGTGGCGCGTGAATATGGGATCCCAGCAGTTATGGATGTCACTGATGTTACCCAGCAGCTACGCACTGGGCAACGGGTACGTATCGATGGCCACAAAGGCACCGTGGAAATCCTGTAAAATCATGGTCTGCGCCACGTTTTGATACCTCTGCTTGCAATGTTTTTCGCCACCGTTCCCTGTTTGTTCCTCGTCCCAACATGCCTGTCACCCAAGCAGCTCAACTAGAAGATACGTTTTGCGGTGCCCACGGTCTATCGCTGTTTTACCAAGCCTGGTATCCCCGACGCACGGCTAAAGCCATTGTCGTGATAGTCCATGGCTTTGGCGAACATTGCGATCGCTACCACACCGTCACCACCGCCCTCACCCAGGCAGGCTATGCCGTGTTTGGGTTTGACAACCAGGGCCATGGTCGTTCCGAAGGTCAGCGGGGCCACATTGATCGCTGGCAAGATTACCGCGATAACGTCAGCGCCTTCCTCACCCAGGTGCGCCGCCACGAACCCAGTTTGCCCCTGTTTATTTTTGGCCACAGCCTAGGGGGGCTGATTGTGCTCGATTTTGCCCTGCTTCAGCCCCAAGATATTGCTGGGATTATTATTAGCGGTCCCCCCATTCGCCCCGTCGGCATCGCCAAGCCCTATTTAGTCACCATTGCCCGCATCTTGTCGGGGGTGTGGCCTCGGTTTTCCATGGCGGTCGGCGCGGGCAAAGCCACCCTATCCCGCGATCCGGCCATCGTTCAACAAATCCAAGAAGATCCCCTCACCCATTCCATGGCCACGGTGCGATGGGGCACCGAATGCCTGGTTGCGATCGCCAATGTCAGGCGTACCATCAGCCAGCTGCAGCTCCCCATTTTGCTAATCCACGGCAGCGCAGACAAAATCAATGACGTCCGCGGCAGTCAAGAAATTTTTGACCGCATCACCCTGGCCGATAAAACCTTCCAGGTATACCCCGGCAGCTACCATGAACCCCACAACGACCTAGACCGCGACAAAGTGATGGTAGACGTCATCCACTGGTTAGACCATCACCGCTCCAAGCTGCCCATGCGGTAACGGATTACCCACACTTTTCAAGCCAAAAAGTGACTCCTTAAACGCTTGTTTAAGGAGTCACTTTTACACACTTATTTTAAACAGCTGCCCCATGGGACGAACTCTCAAACCCGATGGGCAGCTAGTTCATCTGGGCTAGATCCGCTGTGGCCGGACGTTTAATCTGATTAGCGTCCTCAACGGAATACGGCTGCATATCGACACAAGCAGCACTGCGCCGAGGGGCCATACCCGGAATTCGAATTAGCTCCACAATCCAAGTATTGCCCTGACGTCCCAGCAGGCGTACACGCTCTCCCTTGAGAATGCGCTCATTCGTATAATTGAGGGCCAACCAAGAGATCCCCCCCGGCACCTTAATGCGGCCTTTTTGGTGCATACCATTGATAGTCTCTTCAACAACAGCCGTATCCGCACCAAAGTAAGGATTATATAGCAGTTGCAGTGATTGGCTGTCAGACTCTTTGTTGTACATTGAATCTCATCCCCTAAGAAATGCAAATGTTTGTACCAATAGAATCTCTACGAAGGCATCAAATCCCAACCAAAGGGCTACTAATTAGCCATATAAAAGCAGATCTGCCCCACTGAGAGATACTAAAAATCATGGGCATGGATATCCAACAGCACAAAATTCTCTCTTGAATACCCGCCCCACCGTCCAACCTTGAAAACACTTATACAATAGACAAAGCGTGATTCTTGGCTCGACAAAATCAGATTAGCGGGAAAAGATTGAACCCAACACCCCGGAAAAGATACAACCGCCCTAGGTAATTAACGGTATTTAAGGATATTAATCGACACTTTGCATGACCGCATCGGCAAAGTGTCGTCAGTTTATCGGCAGAAATACGGTATTCAAAGCCTATGCGACTTGTAACAAAGCTTTACAACACAGCAAGACGAGGAATGTTGCTGGATACGAACATCTACTTCAGAGAAACATATATATCGGCAAAAGAGATAGCAATTGATCAACTATTGTTATCTTTCTCAACAGACTACCCCCATAACATTCGGTATTTATCGGCAATTATAGGCTTTTTACAGGAGCATCCCTTGAACTGTATGGAAACCTACGATAGGAAATCGAAACTAGGAGTATCCTGGAGAGGAGGGTATTCCTACTCTAAGTAATAACGATGTTGTTTAGGGCGGCACTTAATTCTCCCAAACAGGCTGGCAAGATAATCATAAGGTTTCCATAATCGAGGAGCTTTACGTTTTCTGATAATGTCCTGGAATGTCTATTGAGTTAGGTAATCGTTATGCCTACCCCGGCGATCGAAATTGACACGGCTCTCTACAAACGGCTGCAAACGGCCTACACATCAGAGTGTGGTCGTTCGCCTAGCATGTTGATCAATCGCTTAAATCAAACCTTTGCAGACGATCTGGACGCTCTACGCAAAAATCCTAAAAAATCAACGGCCAGGGACCTGATCTCCGATAAGACAATTCGGAACTTTTTTAATGCCGATGAGCCTCAAAAGCTTTCGGAAAAAAATTTAAATTACCTGTGTAAGCTGCTGCTCAACTACACCAGCTTCCGAGATGCCCAAACAAGTATTAAGCAAACTGCGGCTAGCGCTGTCTCTAGAACCTTTGAGGATTGGCTCCACGACTACATTGACTACGTGCGTCACAAATGCAATGTAGTACGCATTCCCAATATGACCAAGCCGCTGTCATTGGATGCCTTATATACAGAGCCAAGGCTGGCCGAGGAACTCAAAATCAGAAAGCGTAAATCGATTACCGAGCTGCAGGCAGAAATGGAGGGATACATCGCCTCCGATGCTCCCCGAGTGGAAGCCAAAAAGCTCTTTAAAACAGATTCTAAACTAGTGGTCTGGGGGGCCGCCGGTTCTGGCAAGAGTACATCCCTACGGTTCTTAGCCCTCCGACTCAGTGCCCGAGCCACAGAAGAGCCAGAACCCACTCTGCCGGTTTTTATCACCCTCAACGAATTCTCTCGCAACCACACCAGCCTGAGCTTTGTCGATGCAATCATCAAAGAATTTTCCCGAGGCAATCTCAATGAGGAGCAAGCAAGTTCCTTTGCTCGGACGTTGCTCACCCGGGGGAAATTAGTCATCCTACTAGATAGCTTAGACGAAATTCCCTTGAGTATTTTGAGTGACGTTCAGCAGGAAATCGACCAGATTGTAAAACAATATCCTGACAATGGGTTTGTTCTCACCTGCCGATACGGAGCCAGTGATTATATCCCAGCTTCATTTAAAGAAGTGGAAATGGCTGACTTTGAGCGCGATCAGGTCAAGACATTTGTCACCAATTGGTTTAACCACTCCGACGAAGATGATATTACGGAACAGTTTTTAGAGAACCTGAATGAGAATCCTCAGATTCGTGAGCTGACCAAGAACCCCCTCATGTTAACGATGCTCTGCTCCATCTATTCAGATGGGTACGAGTTTCCAAAAGATAAAAGCTCCTTATTTGAAGATGCAACGGATTTATACCTGCGAAAATGGGATTCTTTTCGACGCATTAAACGAGATGATGTATACCAAGGTAAATTATCTCGCCCCCGCCGCCGCGATTTATTTTACCTAATTGCCTTTAAAGGCATGACGGGGGCTGAGGATTCTAAGTTTTTCTGGAAGCGATCGCAAATTGAACGCATTATTAAAGACTTTATTCAACATCTGCCCGATGTGGAAGAAGACACCCTAGATGCTGACACCCAGGCAATTTTAAACGCCCTAGAGTCTCAGCATAGCTTGCTCACCCGCTCGGCCCACAACACCTATACATTTTCCTACCGTAGTTTCCAAGAATATTTCACAGCAATGAAAGCAATCGATGTCATCGGCCCAGACGAACACAAACTAAAGGAATTTTTGAGCCAGTACGCCCAGCGTCGAGACTGGCGGCAAACTCTCTTATTTGAGGTAGAAAGACTGCCCGAAGCCGATCAGTTTCTGACGATTCTCTTTCAACAGAGCTTAAATATATTACAAATGGGCCAACTGCCCGAAGTCTTTACCTGGCTCGAACAAACCACACAGACAGCCCAGGTGGAGTCCAGTTCTTGGCGAGCGTGCTACCTATCGACTGACCTGGAAACCGACCTCCACATTGATCGAAAAACCGAAGGGGTAGACCATATCTTAGCCCAGCAGGTAGCGACCAAACTTCGCAAAATCAATCGAAAATCCAATAAAATCATCCACCGCTCCCCCCGCGCCAAGCTAGATGTTGACCTGGCCGTGATTCATACCCTGGTCAAAGACCGGGCTGAAGGACGAGAAACCGACATTACCGCCGTTAGTCATTACGACCCCACCTATCAAACAGCTCAAAATAATATTGTTGAGAAGTTTAATGAGGCGGTCGCCCTCGCCCATCAGATTCAACCGCAATTAGCACAAGAACTCTCCCAATTGCAGCACACCCTGCCTAGCCCTGGAGACTCTAAAGCGGTTTGTGCCCAATGGGCTGACAACTTACAACTGCTGATTCAACAACATCTCAATGAGGGGTTTGTGATCACCCTGGCCCCGGATGAGGCCGCCGCCCTGAACCAGTATCTTTATTTAGTTGAACTTATTATTGATTGCTTAGAATCAGACATCTATTGTGCAAAATCCTTAAGGTCCCAACTTTTAGATTCCCTACTACTGTCGCCCAATAGCCAAAGTATTGCGCCTCGACTACGATCTAATGCAGCTTCTCTGTCTGTGGTTGCTTAGTGTCGATCCCCAGCTATGCAAACAAAGTCTGCATTACTCCCCATCGGAATTGGTTTGGGTGCCTATTGCTCGGCATGGAGCCTCAATACCTTCGGCTTATTTCAGCCGCAGGACTTTGCCCTCTTGCAACCGGCCATGCACATGGCGATCGCAGCCGGGCTTTATTTGAACGTAGCCGAAATTAATATTCGAGAAGTGCGGCGTAACCTCAAGGTGATCGCCGCCGTTTTATTTCTAGGCGTCCCCATCAAAATTTTGGTACCGGGTCTGCTCCTTAGCCCTTTCCTACCGATCCCGGTAGCCATGCTATGTGCCACCGTCATCGCCCAAATTGATCCCATCCTAGCCGCCAAAAATATTAATCCCAAACGGTTTAGTCCGAAAGCCGCCACCCTGATGCGATGCTGGTCCAGCTTTGACGATCCGATTACGGTGCTATTCGCGTTTTATCTATTCTTGCCCCAGTTCTCCGTACAGGCCGTCTCCCTGCCCCAATATTTCAGCAACCTGGGCTTAGAAATTTACGCGAGCTTTCTTATCTACACCATTAGCCGCCTGTGGAAACCCCTACAGCAAGGCTGGGGCGCTAAGCTAATCATTTTTGCCACCTGCATCGGCAGCGGTATCGCAGGCGCATTTATCACCGCCGGAACCTTGCTATTACCGGCATCCCTGGGGCTTTATTTACGCCCCTTCACCAATGAGAAATTAAAAACTGCCGTCCTTAATTTAATTTTTGGATTTAGCGCGTTTGTCATTGGGGCTTTGGCCGCCAATTTAGACCTGCACTGGCGCATGGGGGTAGCCCTTGCCATGGGGACCTTTTTTATTGCTCAGCCCTTGGTAACCATGCTCTTTTTTAGGGATGAAAGGAATGATGTGGTACGGGTGATGTTTGGCCACCAAAACGGCATGACGGCTATCCTATTAACCATTGCCCTGGAACTGGCCATCGACGACGTACAACTATTAAGTATTACGTTGCCGGCTATTTTAGCGATCGCAGCCTTCTACACCATTAGCAACTACATCACCGACCAGCTCCTGGCAAAAGCCCATCACTAGTTCTCAACACATTTCGAATACTACATTTAGCTTGACAAAGCGTTAGCATCTGTGTGCCATAAAGTTCAGCAAATGTGACAACGAGAGTTTAAGGACTGTTGCATTCTTTTTAAATACCGTAAATTACCGGTTATTACCGAAAATCACCGATTAGCATGGAAGCATCTTGAAACGCTCACCAAGGGAATGGCCCATGTCTACTAATACCAACAACAATCCAACCCCTCAACCCACCTGCCAACACAAACCTGGAGATGTATGGGAAGAAGGATGCTGCACATCTCGCCAAACAGCCCCCCAAGAAAACCAGCCGGTTGAGAAAGCGGTGTCGGAACATAAAAATAGCGAAGCCAAAGCCTAAAGCCGTTGCGATTTAGGAGATAAACCGATCGGTTAGACACGCCATAAAACAGCGACTTAACCGATAAAACTCTCTAGAGGATCAGCACACCACTTAAGCCCTTAATGGTTTGAGGGCGACAAATGCGGTGTGTGCGTTGGGTAACCGATAGGCGCCATAGCTGCGCGTAGTCCTGACCTGAAAGCCCGCACGCCTGAGCTTTTGGGTCACAGCTGCCGAATGGTAGAGACGCAAGTGATGAACTTCATCATCACGACGATAGGTCTCGCCGATTCTGCGCAGGGTAACAATGTGGCGGGTGAGGGTGGCAGCTTTTAGATTTTCTTCTTTTTTGACTAACACAAGCCAATCGTTACCTTCGGAAAAATGTTGTTCCTCACCTTTCTGGACTTGCCCAGGTTCTGCTAGATCAAAGATAAACATGCCCCCGGGCTTTAGGGCCTGGTATACCCGTTTAAATAGCTGTTGTAGGCGATCTTCCTGGTGATCTGGATCAAACAGATAGTTCACACATTCACCGAGGGATGTCACCACCTCACAGGGTGGAAGCTCCACATTAAACAAAGACGCTACGTAAAACTTAGCCTGGGGTACCCTGGCCCTGGCCAAATTCACCATGGCATCGGAAATATCAATCCCCAGCACTTGATGCCCATCCCTGGAAAGGGTTTGGGCGGTGATGCCACTGCCGCAGCCTAAATCAACAACAAGACCATTAGCAATATTGTTCTTAGCTAACAACTGAACAATCTCAGCGGACGCTTGGCGGGCGTGCTCACCATAGCCCAGGTCATGAATATGGGCCAGGTCCTGTTTATAGAATTTTTGCAAGGTTTGCTACTCCCAGGCATTACCATCTGTCGTCACGATAGTCCCGGTCATCCCGATAGCGCCGGTCATCGCGATCGGGATAATTCCGATCCTGGCGCCCATCCCCATAGCCTTGGTCCGAATAGCCCTCTTGCCCACGATAGCCTTGGTCCGAATAGCCCTGGTCACGATAGCGCCGGTCATCGCCGCCCTGATCTTGATAGCCACCGCCCTGGTCTGGGTAACCCCGGTCCTGGTAGCCTGGCTGCTCCGGATAGCGACGGTCCCCATAGTCTTCATTGCCATAACCACGCCCATAGCCCTGGTCTGGGTAGCCCTGCTGCCGATAGCGACGGTCTGGATTATTTCCCTGGTCTGGATACGCACCACCACGGTCTTGATAACCGCCGCCATAGCCGCGATCGTCATAGGCTTGGCCACCATAGGGATCGCGATATGCATTGCGACTATAGGGGTTGCCGTAGGGGTCCCGCTGCGGCCTACCGCCACTTTCCACATAGCGCTTCAGTTGATACGCCATGCGCCGCACCCCCTCCCGTTCATCGTCACGAATAAAGGGCAAAAACACCCCGGACAGGGGCCCCATAAAAATATCCCGATGCAAATAACGCGTACGGCCCGGAGCAATTTCCTGCATTTCAAAGGAATGCTCTGTCTTGAGGCCGGGAATTTTCGATACCCAGCGTAGACAGCTACCGGGACGCAAGGTGGTCACCACCGGCTGAAACTCTGTGTCCACATCGCCCTCAATGCGCTGCATCGCCAAAAATACCTCGCGCCCCAGCATAAAGTTAGAACGCGGGTCGCAGTCGTATAGAAACGTATTCCAATAACGCCAGTCTTCTTTGCGCACCAAAGCATCCCAAACTTGAGCAGCGGTGGCGTTGATTTCGATTTCAGCGTAGAGACTTGGCATGGTGTCAGGGAAGTGGAATTAAGGAATGGGCAATCGGGACAGACTATGACAGTAGGAAAATTGTATGCAATATCCCTAGCTGAAGAAACAGGATTATCTTTTAAACGCTTTTTATATCCATAGGTTCCAGGGTCGCAGGATAGCACCACCAGGGCTTAACATTTTTTTACTACATTTCCATATCCCACATCGAGGTTTTTGAGCATGGTCAGTCTGACACCCAATCCTAGCTATAGTTTAACCATCCGTATGCACGTACCAAACCAGGCTGGCATGCTGGCTAAGGTAACCCAGGCCATTGCCGAAGCAGGGGGCAACTTGGGAGATATCGATGTGATCGACCGCTGCCGAGCCAATGTTACTCGGGATGTCAGTGTAGATGCCGCCAGTGCTGAACATGCTGAAGAAATCATGAATGCGATCTACGCCTTAGATAATATCGAGGTTGTCAAGGTCCATGACCGCACCTTCAAACTCCACGAAGGGGGCAAAATCCACATGGTGTGCAAAGCCCCGGTCCGTAGCCAGGAGGATCTGGCGATGGCCTACACCCCCGGCGTCGGTCGCGTATGTTCTGAAATTGCCCAACATCCAGAACGGGTTTACGACCTGACGATTAAATCCAACACTGTGGCCATTATTACCGATGGTAGCGCGGTACTCGGTCTAGGCAATCTGGGCCCAGCGGGAGCTTTGCCAGTGATGGAAGGTAAAGCCATGCTGTTTAAGGAATTTGCGGGTCTAGATGGTTTCCCCATTTGCTTGGATACCCAAGATACGGATGAAATTGTAGAAACGATTAAGCGCATTGCACCGGTCTTTGGCGGTATAAATCTTGAGGATATTAGTGCCCCCCGCTGCTTTGAAATTGAGGCTCGCCTGCAAAAGGAATTAGACATTCCTATTTTCCATGACGATCAGCATGGCACCGCCATCGTGAGTCTGGCAGCCCTGGTCAATGCGCTTAAGGTGGTGGGCAAAGAACCTCAAATGGGTGAAATCAAGCTGGTGATTAACGGTGCAGGCGCCGCTGGGCTAGCCATGGCGCGCCTATTCAAAAAAGCTGGCGTCAATCATATTACGGTATGTGATTCGAAGGGCATTATTAGCCGCGATCGCAGCGACCTGAACGACCGGAAGCAAGAATTTGTAGTGGACCAAAGCGGCACCCTGGCAGACGCCATGGTGGGTGCCGACGTCTTTATGGGGGTGAGCGCCCCCGGCGTCGTCACCGTGGATATGGTCAAATCCATGGCCCCGGATCCCATTGTGTTTGCCATGGCCAACCCCATACCCGAAATTCAGCCAGAGCTCCTAGACGGCATTGTGGCGGTCATGGCCACAGGCCGTAGTGATTATGCCAATCAGATTAATAATGTGCTGGCCTTCCCCGGTCTGCTGCGCGGTGCCATTGATTGCCGGGCTGAGGCAATTACCACCACCATGTTCTTACATGCGGCCCATGCGATCGCGACGCTGATTCCCGATAGCGAGCTCCGGCCCGACCACATTGTGCCCTCCGTATTCGACCAACGCGTTGCCAATGCCGTTGCCGCCGCCGTCAAGCAAGCGGCCCGGGATGCTGGAGTAGCCAGAAATTAACGCCCCAAGCACAGCAACTGCCGGCCAACGTGCACCAGCCCCCATAAACAGGCTCCATGGGTGGCATCTGAGGCCACCGGTGGCCTCAGATGCCCCATAAAAAAACACTATTGTTGTGGATCGAGACAAACGCTCCTGATCCACAACAATAGTGCAAACGACCTAAAGTCACCGCTATTCAGCAGTAGAAATCACATAGCCCACCTAGAGAAGAGTCAACTTACGCTTAAAATATCAACGCTTCACTGCCTGCATCTCTTCCCTAGGCTGTTCTTGCTCACCAACTATCAAGCTTGCTTACGCTTGAAGCTAAAGCCAACGCCACACAGCCCCACCAGCGCTAGACCCAACATAGATGTGGGTTCAGGGGTTGCAACCGAGTCGTCATTAACCTGCTCAAAAGAGCCCACGGTTAAATTATCAAAACCAAAACCATCATTGCCGCCTGTGGCGAGGAAACGAACACTGGTGAACAATTCGGCTTCGTTTTCCGCAATAATCCCTTGGTAGAGAACAGAGCCACTTTGTCCACGGGTTGTATCGTGGGGAAAGTCAATCAGTTGAGTCCCGCCATTAGCTAAACCAAGTTCGATTTTAACCACAGCACCGACTTTTTGTTTATCTTGCAGACGTGAATTTAAACCTTGTGAGGTTTATCACGTGGAATCACAGACAACGGGGTTGCGGCAGCACAGCGTTCTCCATTAGCCAGCCACGCCCCTCAGCCAAATGTCCCAGGTTTAATCACGGTTCCCCACAATTCTTGACCTGGCAGTGTGATCATTAGTTGCCAGACCAATCGGCCCTATGGTTGTGATGCTCAATCATCACAACCATAGGGCCCCGCATCATGGATTTACTTCCACGCACTTCGCCTCTATACGTCGAGATTCCCACTGCTGAGTTTCCTTGGGCCGCTCTCATGGCATCTTCATGCTTGCATTGAAGACACTAGAGCCATGCACACACACAAAGGAAATCCATTATGACCACAGCAACAAAAAAGTTTAACGCCCCCTCAAGCCACACCACGGCATGGATTGCCCAAACCTGGCTATCGTTTGTTGTGTCAATTTCTGCCACCGCCATTGGCATTGTCTATTTACCCGCCGATGTCTGGCTGAAAGGATATCTTGGCATGGGTTTACTCTTCTCAGTAGGTTCAACAGTCAGTTTATCTAAAACCATTCGCGACCAAGAAGAAGCCAAGCGCATGCTCAGCCGCATCGATGAGGCCAAATTAGAGCGGCTGCTAGCGGAGTACGATCCGTTTAAGCAATAAGGAGGTGTTAAGAAACAACTTCTTGGTTAGCCTTGAAAGGCTTGTTAAGCCACGGTTTCAAGCAACAAGGCCATGATTTTATTTTTTAACAAGCCCTAATCCCACAATAAAAAGCCCTGAGTCTTTAATAACCCAGGGCTTTATAAAAAGGTAGTAGTCTAGGAAATAAATGTCGCAAGCTTTAACACATTCGCCAAATCTCTCTTGGCAAACGCAAGCCAGATTTAAGCCGCTTGCTTCTTACGCAATGCACCACCTGCAGCAACACCACCCACTGCTAGCAGAGCCAAGATAGAAGCAGGCTCGGGCACATCCTGAGATTCAGCACCAGGAGTAACCTCTGAAGCTAGACCAAACTGGGCAGCATCTAGGAAGTTACCAACAGAGTTGTTACCAGAACCAGTGGATACAGCGGAATATGCAAACCGCATGTTGTTACCCAGAGTTGTGATTGCGGCTTCATTCTCGCTAGTGTTTAGCTCCCACTGAGCTGTAGTTGCGGAATAGTCCTTGGTAAAGAGGACAGTATCATCAGCGGTACCGAAGACATTATCCAAACCTAGGTCAGTAATCTCGAGATTCATCACATCTGTGCCACTACGCGCACGGTGCATAAAGGAGAATCCCATTTTCTGACCGGCCTCGATGTTGGACACTTCCTGGAACAACGTGTCAGCCTTGTGGGCATTTAATTCAGCAAAGTAGTTACCTTCACCAGCAGCCACACCATGAAAACCATCACCCCAGATTTCAATGACATTGTTATCGGTAGTCTGCCAACCAGAAACGTCGGCCTTATTAACAAACCTGAATTGATTCAGCCCTGGAAAAGCTCCGGTGGCATCTTCAAAGTTATAGTTTACTAAACCAGCAGCTTGAGCTGAGTCAGCAATACCCACACCTACAACAGCCGCACCTACAACACCAGCAACAATAGTCTTAATATTCATGTTTCCCTTTGCAGTCAAGATTGATTCTGAAAACCCCAGGCTGCTGAACAGCTGAGCCCGTAATGTTTCGTTGTTCCTAAGATGACAGAAGCCAACTCCCATGGCCAAAGCCACTTACTACTTTTTATACAAGCTTTAAGAGAGACGGCAATCCGTGTGGATAAGTAATTCATGCTCTCGACTGCCCAGTATTTATACTATTCAGCTCACTAATAACAGTAGGATTGAATCAGTAAATTCACCAGACCATAAATTGAAGAAGAGAGTTATTACACCAGCAATAGGGTGATTAAATATCGTCTAGATAGGCTGATGTGCGTAGCGAAACAGAAAGAGATAACGAGAAAAACAGTAACTGCACCTGAGGACCCTCGAAAAACCGGTTGCACAGTCTCCGTAAAGTCTCGGATATCAACACCATAGGAAAATCAACACCGCTGCAGCTTCACCATAAAGAAGCCATCCATATTTTGTTGATGGGGCCACACCGTTGCCCAGCCTTGTTCGGTCACAAAAGGGGCTACGGGAGAGGCTTTGGCAGGGGGTTGAATTTCCCAATCGGGATGACGGGCTAAAAAGGTTTGAATCAGTGTCTGATTTTCGTCGGGGTGAAGTGTGCAGGTGGAGTAGACCAATACGCCCCTGGGTTTAACCCAATCGATAGCGGCCTCTAAAAGCTCCTGCTGCAAGGTAACTAAACCGGCAATGGAATTTGGCGTTTGCCGCCAGCGGGCATCGGCATGGCGATGGAGGGTGCCTAGCCCCGAGCAAGGCACATCTAACAAGACGCGATCGGCAATGCCTTGAAACTTAGGCTGCTGGCGACTATCGCCCATGACGGTTTCAATCGTATTGAGCTGGAGCCGTTTGGCATTTTGACAAATTTTGTTGAGACGGGAAGATGTGCGATCGCAACCCAACACTCGCCCCTGATCGCCCATCAACTCTGCTAAGTGGGTGGTTTTGCCGCCGGGGGCACCACAGGCATCAATAATGGTTTCCCCTGGCTGTGGATCTACCAAATAGCTCACCAGCTGAGCACTGCTATCTTGCACCATCCACCAGCCCTCGTCGTATCCAGGCAGCTGACGAATATTGCCCGTTGCCCCCACAATCCGCAGAGCATGGGGAATCTGTTCATGGGGCTGCACCATTAATCCATGGTCAGTTAAGGCCGCCATCACCTGATCAATGCTGGAACGCAACCGATTTACCCGTAGATCGATTTTGGGCGTTTGATTAAACCATTCGCAGAGCTTCGACACATCGTCTGCCGCGAGCAACTGCTGCCATGCCTGCACGATCCAATCGGGATAACTATGCAAAATCCCCAGCGATTCCACGGCATCCGCCGGTAGCTGTAGCGGATCGTCGCCCGCTGCATGCAAGCGAATATATTGACGCAGCATGCCATTCACCACACCGCTGAGCTTGCCTAAGCGCTGATATTTGGCTAGCTGCACTGTGGTGTCAACGGCGGCATGTTCTGGCACCTGATCCAAGTAGCGCAGTTGATAAAAGCCTAAATGCAAAATCCGCCGCAGTTCAGCCGGTTGCTGCTCAGCAGATCGTTTTCCCAATTGGGTAATCAGAGCGTCCAATGTGCGCTGACGTCGCACCGTGCCATAGATGAGCTCCGTGGCCAGCCGTCGATCGACAGCCGCCAAGCTAAAGTTGCGAATATTACGTTCTAAGGCCACATCGGCAAAAGCCCCTTTATCAATATCGCGCAGCACCAAAAATGCAAGCTGGCGTGCCGATAGATGCTCAGGGATGCGATTCGACTGGGACGACACGGCAGATGGCACGGATAAATACGGGGTAAGGGCTAACAGGGAAGGTAATTACTCTAGCAGAACGGTTCAAACGTGAAAGGGGGCGAACCCATGGGTTCGCCCCCTTTCACGTTTGAACTATTTTTTCTTGCTCCGGCGTTTACTTACGGGCTTTCGATTATCCAGCGCTTCTTGGGTGCGCTGTCGCTTATCGCGCCACTCAACACTGGTTAAGTAAACAACGCCTCCGGTCACTAATACCAAAAGAAGCGCCGCCAGAGTTGCTAAAACACTATATACCTGAGCTTCTAAATCGCCTGTCATGGACACCTGCTATGGGTCACCTACCATATCGAAAACAAGCGGCCTAGAAACCGTTGCGGCCCCAAACCACCATGGAGATAGAAAAACTAAAGAAAGCGAGCAATGCAACCCAGCCCAAAGTCAAAATATCCATATCGCCTAACTTGCTTATGTAAGTGAAAAGTGTCGCCTAATCGGCTCCTTTTATCATACGGTAAATCAATGCCCGATTTTTGTGCAGCGGAAAAATTGCCCCAGAGTCGATGATTATCCCCATGGATCCAGAACGGATTGAATCCGTCAAAACCGGTATTGTGGCTGCGATCGCAGGCATCGCCGTGAGCCTGATCTTAGTGGTTGCCACAGGGATATTCACCCCAGGTGCCGCGCCCCATATGCCCCTCCTCATCCTGCAACGCCTGAGCATTGCCGCTGTCTGCTGTTTCCTATTCGGCGTTACCTACCGATACATCATTCGTCAGGATCCCAATCCCCATCTCAGAAGTGGGGCCGTTGGGGCCTTCGCCCTCACCCGCAGCCTCAGCCAGCTAGAAAGCTTAAATTTCGCAGAACAGACCAATATTCTGGTCCTAATGCTGCCCATTGCCGAAAGTTTTGGCCTCTTTTTAGTCGTCCGCCTGATTTTAGATTTTGGGTTACAACGGCAGTGGCTCAAACCGTTTCCAACCCAAAATGAGATCTAGGATGGGACCGTTGCTACTTTAGGGATATCCGCACTCCCCCACTACCCTAATTAAGTCTGTACAATCAGTTAAAGCAAGTAAAAGAACCCATACGCTTAGGCCCTTATGATTCCTACCGTTATTGAGCAATCGGGTCGCGGTGAACGCGCCTTTGATATCTACTCCCGCCTGCTACGGGAGCGTATTGTCTTTTTAGGGCAGCAGGTGACCGCCGAATCCTCCAACCTGATTGTGGCGCAAATGCTATTTCTAGAGGCCGAGGATCCCGATAAGGATATCTTCCTCTATATCAATTCCCCCGGTGGTTCGGTATACGACGGTCTGGGCATTTTTGACACGATGAACCACATCAAGCCAGACGTATCCACCATTTGTGTGGGTTTGGCTGCCAGTATGGGTGCCTTTTTGCTAAGTGCGGGCACCAAGGGCAAACGCATGAGCCTGCCCAATTCTCGCATTATGATTCACCAACCTTTGGGCGGCGCCCAAGGTCAGGCAACTGACATCGAAATTCAGGCGAAAGAGATTCTATACATTAAGAAAACCCTGAACGATGCCTTGGCCGCCCACACGGACCAGCCCATTGAACGTATCACCGAAGATACGGAACGGGATTTCTTCATGTCTCCCCATGAGGCCGTTGAATATGGATTAATCGATCAGGTCATTGACCGCCATTCCATTGGCAGCCGCCCCACACCAGTTGAGTAGGTGCACTAGCCCATGCTAGGTGTGGATTGAGATTCTAGGTACAGCAAAAACGTCAGCAGTTCTTCATCCGATAGCTGCTGACGTGATCGTTTATTGAAGGTTTGCTCTAGATACGTCCGCCCCTGGACGCTGCTCCACCCCAGCCGCGACATTTCCACATCAGTTTGGGCAATGATGTCTGACAGGTCTACGGGATGGGTATCGTCAAAATTTTCAATGGCGTTAGCCGCTAAGGATGAAGCAGGCACTTCCGACGGTGCCGGTGCCTCTTCGGGGGTAAAGCTATCTAAAGGACGACCCATGTCGTCATCCTCGGTAGCGCCATGGGCCGGGTCTGCGGGTTCAGGGCTGGGGTCTGGGGCGATGGCGGGGGCGGCGGCTTCTTTGGCTATCGGCTTGGGCACCACTGGCGTTACAGTCTGGGGCTGGGGAGCCCCGGCGGGCACCCTGGCCACGGGGGCCGCTGAGCCGTTGGTTTGCCCAGTGCCATCTGGCCCAAACCCTAGCATGGCAAGCACTCGTTCCTTTGCCCGGTCATCCGCTGCCGCCAGGTCTTTATCAGCCGCTAGGGCCGTCCCCACGACCTGGGCGTCTATACTCACCGTAGCCTTGACCAAATATTGCTCAGCATGGGCCATTAATAATTCGGATGTGAGACTGCCACTGGCATGCCGGTGACGAAATTGGGCAAATAGGTTTGAAATCACAGGCAATCGGGAGATCAGTTTCCCTGATAAGAATGGGCGGTGGATGGTATCCGATCTATTCTAAACAAGGGTGTCCCTGACTCCGATCACTAAAGACATGTTTACTTGTAATGACTGCAAAATGTTAAGGGCTACATGTTAGATCAGTTACTCGAATGGTCGCCTAATTTAGGCCTAGATACCCTACTGTTATTGCCGGTGCTGATTGCACTAGAGGCGGTGCTGTCGGCGGATAATGCGATCGCACTGGCCGCCATTGCCCAGGGGCTAGAATCAGCAGAACAGCAACGACGTGCCCTCAATTTAGGCTTAATCGTCGCCTTTGTGCTGCGGATGACCCTAATTTTGACCGCCAGCTGGGTATTAAATTTTTGGCAATTTGAAGTGGCCGGTGCAGCCTATCTACTGTGGCTGGTGTATCAACACTTCAGCAGCCGTGATGATGACGATGAACAACACCACGGCCCGAAGTTTGCATCCCTGTGGCAGGCAATTCCAATCATTGCGTTTACAGATTTAGCCTTTTCTTTAGATAGCGTCACAACGGCCATCGCCCTTTCAGACGAAGTGACCATCATTTTGCTGGGGGGCGCCATTGGCATCATTGCCCTGCGGTTTATGGCGGGTCTCTTTATCCAGTGGCTGGATGAATATGTTCACCTAGAAGATGCCGGCTTTGTCACCGTTGCATTTGTGGGCCTCAGGTTATTGGTGCGTGTGATCAACGAAAGCTGGGTCCCCCCAGACTGGGCCATGGTCGCCCTGATTGCCGCGATCTTCGCATGGGGCTTTTCCAAACGTGTGGACCCTGAAATCACCCCCCAACCACAGACCGAAGCAGAAACTGCCCCAGAGACCGACGAAGCCTTAAAGCTCTCTGTGATTACCACCGGCCTAGAGACCACCACCGAAGGTGAAGAAAATACGGTCCTCACCAGCGAATAGCCCCTAGCCAAACCAGTAGGATGGCATACAGGTTTGGGTCATATCTTCAACGCTCCAGGATGGCTGAGCCAATTTTTCAGGCTCTACTAATAGCTCAAGCTGATTCTGAATAATGTACTCAATGCCCCAGTAGATATAGCTGTCTAAACGCAGCTCTAAATCAACAAGCTGGCTTAGATAGTGGGGCAACCGTCGCCAATGCCCAGGGGACTGAAGGCTGGGCATGACCTGCTTTAGCTTCACCTCAACGTAATCGAGCAAAAGTTGCTTCACCTTTTCATTGCTCAACGCCACTTGATATGGATAGGTTGGATAGGACGCTAAAACATTGTCCAGTTTTTCCAGCAGAACCTGATTAGCAGATTCGACAGTGCAGTTCATCATGATCAGTACCTTCCTAACTGTGGATTGGTGGAGGCTGTCATCGCCCACAAATCCACAATAGGAAGAAAATCTAAAGACTTTATGAGCATCAGGATTTAATCTGAAGCATCACCTTGACCAAAGCCAATTCATCTTGACGAAAGTAATCTACAAACTGATATTTTAGTAGCTCGTTATTGAATAGCAGGCTGTGTAGGTCAAACCAAAAATCCTTGCCCTGCAACCAGCCGGCCCCAATCAGCCGGGTGCGAACTAAGTTGCGCGTGTAGGCAAATAGGTCAAGTTCAGGGGATAAACTTGCCTGGTTGATAATGATCCACTCAAATACTTGCTGATCGTGCTTGGCAAAGTATAGTACCGCTGCAGCCAGCGCTTCCTCAGTTTCTCTTGGGCTGGGTAGCGAATATAGAAAGTCTTTGACTTTATTGAGGGCGGTAATATCTTTTTCCTTGAAGACACAAACAACAATATCCAGGGAGCGTTGAAAATCGTTATCTAGGGAGCGTTGAAAATCGTTTCGTTCCATTTTGGCAGTACCAGCCAGCCTCTATTGCGTTGAGCTCCAGAGCATGAGCGTTCTCCCCCTCCCCGCTCTAACCTCGATGGTTTAGAAAAAGGGGCCTTGGGAGAATGCTTGTAATTTACACAAACAATGTGGTTTTTTTGTGATTTTACATTGGCGGCATAAAAAAGTAGAGCGGATTACCAGCCGAGTAATTGCTCAATTTGCTGGGTGAGCTCCCTAGCCTTAAAGGGTTTGGTAATCACCCCTAGGACACCTATTTGCAGCAACGCTTGGTGCTCGCTCATGCGGGCCTTTGCCGTCAGAAAAATCGTGGGAATCGATTGGGTCACGGGATCGGCTTGGAGCTGCTTAAACACGTCGATCCCATCTTCGCCGGGCATCATCACATCTAATAAAATGAGATCGGGGGACTTGGCTTTTGCGATCGCAATGCCATCCTGGCCACAGGCCGCCGTATCCACCGTCCACCCAGCCGCAGCTTCTAAGGAAAACTGAATAATTTCGCGGACACCATCATCGTCATCCACCACCAAAATACTCTTCTTGTCCATGGGCCTTTAGATCGGTCAAATAAAGCCAATGTAGTGTACATCAAACAACGCATTACCTAGACCACCAGCACATATTTCTACGAAGGGCGAAAGGGATACGTACTGAATTAAACCGCTACTTGACAAGCTGCAGGCAGAGTAAAGAAAAATGTGCTGCCCACCCCCAGAGTACTTTCGGCCCAAATCTTGCCCCCATGCTGCTGCACAATACTGCTGCAGATGGCCAGGCCTAAACCAGTCCCCCCCTTACTACGGGAGTCAGAGGCATCCACTTGATGAAAACGTTCAAAAATATGATCTAACTTATTCGGCGGAATTCCCCGCCCTTGATCTTGCACCATAAACTGAATCTGGCTGCCGTCATGGATGGGAATTTCTTGGACGATCACCGATACCGTCGATGATGGTTCTGAAAACTTAATCGCATTGCTCAGCAAATTCGTTAACACCTGACTTATACGGTCACCATCGGCCCAGATCATCAGATCAAGCTCGGCGGCCAACTCTATGTGGATATTGGCTCGCTCGGCCATCAGTTCGATTAACTCATAGGCTCGTCGGGTCAGCGCCTGTATCGAAACCGCTCCCTGACGGAGCTTAACTTTGCCAGACTCTAGGCGTTCTAGTTCAAGAATGTCATCGACTAACTGAACCAAACGGGATGAATTCTCCGCCGCAATGGTCAATACATGCTGCCCCCGGTCCGATTGTGGCGTCACCAATCCACTGGCAACCAAATCTAAGGCCCCATGGATAGATGTCAGGGGCGTCCGCAGTTCATGGCTAACAACGGAGATAAATTCATCCTTCATCCGATCGATGGCATAGCGTTCACTCACATCTTCCCCAATGCTTAAAATTCCGGTTGAATGGCCATCAGCATCCGTAAGCACTGTAGTATTCCACTCAATAATCTTTTCTTCTTTGTCGCAGCAGGTGAAGACACGGACTTGATGATGGGATGATGTCTTATTTGCCAACAAGGACTGGAAAATCTCTTGCGGCTGTTGCCGTTCGGACTGGGGGAACAATAGATGCAATCCATTTTCACCTTGGACTTCGTGGCGGCGATACCCCATCAACGATAGAAAATGGGGGTTCACGTAATTTATTGCGCCAGCAGCATCCAAACCCACCACCATCAACCGTACATTGTCGAGAAAGCTACGCCAGCGTTGCTCAGAGCGTTGCACCGTCACCAAGAGTTTTTGCCGCTCTTCTTCGGCTTGCTTACGTTGGGTAACATCTCGCTGTAACACTAAAATATAATCGTCCGACGGCGAGTCTTTTACCAACGTACAAGAGCAGTCCATGGTCAAAATTCGCCCATCTTTACAGACAAATTCCATCTCCTGGCGATGGTTACCGGTGATGAGTAAATCTGCAAACTCTTGCTGACAAGTCGCTTGGGTGTTGCTACTCAAAAAGTTGGACAAGGGTTGGCTCAGCAGTTCCGATTCGGCGTAGCCAGACTGCTCTGCAACCGTTGGATTGACCTGCTGAATCAGGCCATGGTGATCTAGTACATAGATAAAGTCTGGGGCGGACTCAAACAATGACCGAAACCGCTGCTCACTTTCTTGAAATGCGGCAGTTCTTGCTTGCACTCGAGCTTCAAGTTCTTGATTGAGATGCTTGAGCTCTTCTTCTGCCCGTTTACGCTCGGTGATATCGGTATAAGCGCCCGTTACCCGAATAACATTACCGGCTTCATTTCTGAGTGCTTTAGCAGAATCTAAAAACCATCGGTGACTACCATCTTTGCACTGCATCCGATATTCTGCCTGGTAGACCGGTGTGTTGCCATCTAAATGATCCTGCAGGGTGGCATAGACGCGAACAATATCATCGGGGTGCATGCGATTTTCCCATGCATCAAAGCTATTGGAAATTTCATGCTCTCCATAGCCCAACATGGTTTTACAGCGAGGCGAATAAAAGATATCGCGCGTCTGCATATCCCAGTCCCAAATACCGGCACTACTACCATTGAGGGCCAGTTGCCAACGCTCTTCACTACGACGCAACGCTAACGCTGACTGCTGCCGCTGCTGGGCCCTGAATAGAATTTCAGCGAATATCGTAAGCAACTGCACATTCGCGTCGGTCCATGGTGAGACCGTACTAAATGAAGCAAAGCCCACGGCCCCCCACAGCTCACCCTTAGCCATCAAAGGAATGGTGAGAATAGCCTGGAGACCAAACTGCTGCCAACTTTGAGTATCTACCGTTGCTTCCGGTGGGGCATCCGCCACATCGGCAATGATGAGTGACTCTCCACTGAATAAACAGCGAAAGGCCCAAGGAAACGCAGCCTGAGGTAGATTTTGGGCATGGTTAATTTGTGCTGTGTGTCCGGCGGCAACCCATTCGTGGGTCATGCTCAAGGTAGTGTCAGTGGGGGCGTAACGGAAAATATAGGTGGTATCTACGGCCTCTAGTTGACCAATCACTTGCAAGGCATGGTTAATTTCCGAGTCGGTATCATCAGGGTCTAAATTGATAAACCGACTGGATAACTCTGAAACAATTTTGCCCAGTTGCAATTGTTTTTGGAGAGCGGCTTCCGCCAGTTTTTGATCGGTAATATCTGTGTGGGAACCCACCATCCGCACAGGCGTCCCAGCCTCATCCCACAGCACCTGGGCCTGGTCTAGGACCCACCGATAGCTGCCATCTTTACACCGTAGACGATGTTCAGTTTTATAATCCGGTGTTTTATGGTCCCAATGATCCTGCACCGCCGATTGTACATAGGCCAGATCGTCGGGGTGTACACGATTTACCCATTCGTCTGGGTGATCGAGAAATTCGTGGCCTTCATAGCCCAACATTTGCTTAAATCTAGGCGAGTAGAACACTTCATCCGTGTCGATCTGCCAGTCCCAAATACCGGCATTGGTGCCGCTGATGGCCAATTGCCAACGTTCTTCACTACGCCGCAGGGCAAGTTCCGCCTGCTTGCGCTGCATGCTTCTAAGTAAAATTTCAGCAAAAATTTTAAACAGTTGAATATCCCCTTCGGTCCAGGAAATTTCTTGGGAACAGGAGGCAAACACAACAACGCCTAAGGGGTGAGGTTCACTGCCCAGGGGAATACCCACCAGTGATTGGCGACTGTAACGCTGCCAAATGGTTTTCATGCCAGCGGCTTCGATGGGTAGCTGCTCTACACTGGAAACGACAATGGGCTCACCGCGCTGGAGGGGATTCATGACCCAATGAAGGTTTTTAAAGGGGATATTTTGGACATTTCCGATTAAGGGAACAACATTGTGATCGGTCCACTCGTGGGTCATACAGGTGACTTCGTTGACATAGTCGAAGTCAAGGATATAACTGGTGTCAATGTTTTTTAGCTGACCGATTGTCGCTAATGCTTGGTTAATTTCAGTATCAATCGAACCTGCATCGAGGTCGATAAATCGAGTGGAAATATCTGCTATCACCTGGCGTGATTTGAGCTGTTCTTGTAAAGCAGCTTCAACCTGCTTGCGCTCGTCTATCTCGGTTTCAAGCTGTTGGTTAATTTTTCTTAGCTGTTGTGGGCTGGGTAAGGCTAAAGCCGCCGGGATCGTGGGAAATAACTCCAACGCAGTATAGATAGACACGATAGCCGTGATGGCTTTTAACACACCCGATAGCCAATAGGCCGGGTGCCACAGGGTCCAGACGGCCATTAAGTGGGTGGACCCGCAGGTGGTAATAAACAACCCAAATAGGAGAAAAATACCGGGGAAAGGAATATCTTCACGCTTTCGAACAAAGTACACCAACATCACGGGGATGGAGTAGTATGCGATCGCAATGAGTACATCCGAAAGCAAATGGAGCCAGATCAGTTCAGGCTGCCAAAGATAACAATGCCCATGGGGAATAAACTGCGTGGGAGAAAATATATTCTGCAGTGTTTCCATCCCACTTGCCTCCAGTAGTATTCAACTAGATAAAACTTGATTGCGCCCGGCGGCTTTGGCCTTATACAAAGCTTTGTCAGCCACACGGTACAAACTTTGTACATCTTTACCATGCTGCGGATACTCAGCCACACCACCGCTAAAACTGACATGGAACAAGGACTTGGTGTCACCTAGAAAACCATGTTGGCGAAAGGTTTGCAACAACATGGTTAAACGTTGCACGGCCACATCCTTAGAAATACCATATAACCCCACCACAAACTCTTCCCCCCCCCAGCGAGCCAGCACATCTTCCCCCCGAAACGTTTTACGGAGGTAGTCCCCTAAGGTTTTTAGCACCTGATCGCCAACATCATGGCCATGGTAATCGTTAACAGCCTTAAATTGATCTAAATCTAACAGGGCAAAACAGAGGGTCGTCTGTTGACGATCTGCTAACTTTAGCAGCCTATTGAAGTCTTTAACCGACTGATGACGCTGACTCAGTCCTGTCAGCTGATCAACTTCAGCCAAGGTGCGCAACAATCGGACCCGCTCCAAACGATTTAAGATCCGGGCCACTAACTCTGGCCCAATGATGGGTTTACTGAGATAGTCATCCGCACCCACTTCAAACACGCGACGGACAATGTCGGGCTCGGTATGGCCTGATAAGAAGAGAATGGGAAATTGATGCAACGCCGGATCGTTTCTGATCACCTGACACATTTCTAAACCATTGAAATCAGGCATTTCAATATCTAAAATCATCAAATCTGGCGGTGCCTGCTCCAGGCTATCCCAAAACTTTAAGGGATCTGACACCAACGTTAGTTGAAACCCCCAAGGTCTGAGGATGGCGTCCAAACATTCTAGAATTTGCGGGTCATCATCTAAAGCGAGAATACTGGCAGCAGGCAATGTTGTTTGTCCTAGGTGGTGGATGAGGGTTTTTAAGACTTGGGCGGCGGCCACCGGCTTTGGCAGAAAGGATTTGGCCCCCGCTCGTAATGCGGTTGCCCGTTCCCTGAGGCTATCTTGGTCGGTGGCGACAATCACCGACAGCTGTGGCTGCAGCTGGGTAAGCTCCAACAGGAGGGCCATGCCTTCACTCAAAACTCCCGTCACGTTGATATCCAACAACACAATATCGATGTTGTGTTGCTGCAAAAGCTCTTTAGATTCATGGACGGTGGATGCAACCCATGGCTGCACCCCCCAAACAGAAGCCTCATGGATGAGGTTATCGACAAAATCTATATCGTTATCAATAATGAGCCACTGATGAATGCCGGAGCCTCGCAACTGGGACGCCCGGTGACTATTGACAGTGGTTGAACCCGGTAAAGCCTGGCGTAACTGCTCAATGACGCTAGGTAACTGTTGCAAATGTTGACCATTGGGCAATGGTGTCACCAACAGCACTTGCTCAATACGGGCAGCGAGCTGAGAGGCGGTTGTAAACCCAAAGCTCCCCAAAGCGCCTTTTAATCGGTGGGCAACTTTTTGCGCAGCCGCCAGTTCTAGCTGATTTTGGGCTATGGCCGTAGATGGATCAAACGCTTTATCCTGCAATAGCTGTACTGACTGGGCTAAAGATTCAATCAGATCTAAATATTTGGATTGATGACGCTCCCAAATAGTCTTAAGGGAGGCGACTACTGGATCTTGCGGTGCTAGAGCAGCCCCTGACCTGGCCCTTTCTAGAGAGGCAT
The DNA here is from genome assembly GCF_018739865.1 of Leptothoe kymatousa TAU-MAC 1615. GTDB lineage: Bacteria > Cyanobacteriota > Cyanobacteriia > Phormidesmidales > Phormidesmidaceae > Leptothoe > Leptothoe kymatousa. The sequence goes on from NZ_JADOER010000011.1 coordinate 114,306, forward strand.
ATTTTGTTGGCGCTACCGGTTCAGGTGAGGGGGCTACTGGCTCAGGTCGGAGACGATAACCTAACCCATACACGGTCTCAATCATGTCCTCCACCCCACCCTGTCGCAGTTTACGGCGCAAACTTTTGACATGGGTGCGGACAGCATTCTCAGACGGCATTTTTTCAAATGACCAGAGGCGATCAATCAACGTGTTCAAGCTAAAAATTCGGTGCCGATGCCGCAGTAATAGCTCCAATAGGGCATATTCTTTACCGGTCAAGTGCAGACGTTTTTCCTGGCATAAAACCTCGCAACTGGTGGGATTTAGAGTTACCTGCCCCCAGGTTATCAGGGGGGATGTTTGCACTTGGCCACGGCGCAATAGGGCCCGCATACGCGCCAAGAGTTCGTCTAAATCGAGGGGTTTAATGATGTAATCATCAGCTCCGGCATCTAACCCCGTAACCTTGCTAGCCAGGGCATCTTCAGCCGTCATCAACAACACTGGCACGGCATAGCCCGACGTCCTTAGCTTGCGGCAAAAACTGATGCCATCCAGCTTGGGCAGATATAGATCTAGGAGGACTAAATCGTATTCAAATAGCTCGATACACTGCCAACCAGCTTCACCATCGGTAGCCATTTCAGTCTGATAGTGATGTTGCTTCAATGTATGGTCAAGGATTTCTGCTAATCCTGCATCATCTTCTACAACTAAGATTTTCATGGCGGGTGTAACTCCTACCCCTGCTAAACCACGTCCCAGTAAAAACCTGTAGCTTTACGGCAATTTTTGGATGGGCCATGGGCAGGATTTATAGCAACTTTTGAAAAATTGGAAAGAATTCCTGACCAGAAAATGAGGGCACTGGTCAGGAATTACATCAACCGGCCTTGAATTATATCTAGGCTAGCTTTTTTATGGGTTTAGTATGCAGTTCAGCCTCTAACAGCAGGGCCGAAGGCTTTACGTTTAATACAATCAGCGAAATGTGATTTTTTTGTGATATTCGCTACGCTTTATCGCCATGGGAGGCGGGTGAGCTTCATAGTTTCCTCACACTTAATCGATACCGTATAGGTGTTTCCTTAATCTGACTGACTAACTTTTTTAATTAATCCGTGATAAAACACGTTCAATAATTATGAGTAACTGTCTCTGCTGCGATAGCTCATTACTTCGACAAATTAGCAATAGCACTCTTTACTGGTACTGCCCCAGCTGTCGTCAGTCCATGCCCGCAACTAATGCGAAGGTGATTGCTAGGCATCACACTAATTATTTAGCTTTAAAATCGACCCGTTTAGCCTTTGACAGACCCCGCCAACAATCCGCGAACAAAGTAGCGCTGCAGGGCAAAAAATACCGCTAGGGGCACCACCATAGAGATAAAGGCTCCAGCCGTCAGCAGGTGCCAGTCTTGGCCCCGGTCACCCACCAAGTTTCGCAACACCAGGGTGACCGGGGCAACGTTTTGGTTGCCCCCTAAATACACGAGGGCGACGAGTAAATCGTTCCACACCCAGAGAAATTGAAATACGGCAAAGGATGCGATCGCAGGCATCGATAGGGGCACAATCAGCCGCGTAAAGATTTTCAAATGGGAGGCCCCATCCACCGCGGCGGCTTCGATCAAATCCCGTGGCAAAGAACCGATGTAGTTGCGCAACAGGTAAATGCCCAGCGGCAAACCATACCCCGTATGGGCCAGCCACACCGCCAAAAAGCTACCGGCTAACCCCAACTCGTTATAGGCCCGCAACACCGGAATCAGGGTCATTTGCAACGGCACCACCAGCAAACCCACAATCACCACAAATAGGGTCTGCCTACCGGGAAACTGCATCCAGGCCAGGGCATAGGCCGCAAACGTGGCAATCGAAATGGGAATAACCGTCGCCGGAATCGCAATCACCAAGCTATTGATAAAGGCCTGGCCCATGCCCTGGCTTGCGAGCACATCAATGTAGTTGCCAATGTGGAACTGGGTGACATCAAACGGATGTTGAAACACCGTCCACCAGCCGTTTTGGAGTAGTGCATCCTGACGCCGAAAAGAGCTGATAAATAGCCCCGCCGTCGGTAGCGTCCAAAGCAAGGAAATCGTCACCACCGCCAGATGCAGGGGCAACCGTTGAAACCATGCGGTCTTAGCAGACTTGGCTATTTTCATCGGTTCGCCTCCTGCTGGGTAAAGCGTCGAATGTTGGTGACCATGACGGGAATGACCGCCAGCAAGAGCATCGTCGCGATGGCGCTACCCCGACCAAAGTTTCTAAAGTTAAACATTTCCTTGATCATGCGGCTGGCAATGACATCCGTATCTAGGTTGCCGCCGGTCATTACGTACACAATATCGAAGACCTTGAGCACCGCCACCACCACCGTGGTGGCCACCACGGTAATCGTCGGCATAATCATCGGAATAATAATGCGCCGAAAGATTTGAAACTCATTGGCGCCATCAATCCGGGCCGCTTCGAGAACATCCTTGGGAATCCCCTTCACCGCAGCCGATAGCAACACCATGCAAAACCCGGTCTGGAGCCAAATCATAATGATAATTAGGGCCAGGGTATTGAGCGGCAGCAGCGTGGGTAACGGGCTGAGATTGTCCAGCCCCAGCCCAGCCCACACCGGCTCTAACACCCCGTCGCGCTGAATCAACCAGCCCAAGGGCTTGAGCCCAAATGTCTGGCGCAGGGCATTGAGCAAGCCAATTTGATCGGTGCCCGCCGGTTTAAAGGCATAGATAAATCGCCAAATAACGCTGGCCCCCACAAAGGAAATGGCCATGGGTAAAAAGATCAGCGATTTAGCCGCCGACTCGTACTTCACCCGGTCCACCAGGACGGCAATAATCAGCCCCAGGCCAACGCTGATGCCAGACACCAACAATAGCCACAGCAGGTTGTTGCGAAAGGCAATCACCATATCGGGGTTGGTGAGGGCAAAGGCATAGTTTTTGAGGCCGACAAACTTGACCGAGCGGCTGTCTAAAAAACTTAGGTACAGGGTGCGCAGGGTGGGCAACACCAGATACGCCGTCAGCATCACCATGGCAGGCCCCATGTAAACCCAGGGCAACAGCCGGTCTTTCCACAGACGGGGCAGGCGCTCTACCAAGAGATTGAGGCCGTAAAAAATAGCGAAGGTACCGACGGAGCCGGTTGCGATCGCCACTATTGCCGTCAAAATCCGCAATACGTTATCGGACATGATTTACCCTCACATCAAGCATGGACGGGCAATGCCCACCCTGAACGGTTATTCTGACCAGCTTGCCTCAATCGCATCCAACACATCTTCCACCGGCTCCCCAGACACATAGTCCACCACACCGGACCAAAATGTCCCCGTGCCCACAGCTCCTGGCATCATATCCGAACCATCAAATCGAATCGTCTCCGCAGTACTCAAAAACTCAGCTTGCTTTTTGCTAAGGGCATCTGGATACACCTCTAAACCCACCTGCTTGTGGGGCGATAAAAAGCCGCCCAACTCCGCCCAAATTTCATGGGGGGTCGGGGTGGCCAAATACGCCATCAACGCCTGGGCTTCCGGGGTGTTATTAAACATGCCGAACACATCCCCAGCCACCAAAACGGGGGTGCCATAGGCCGGGTCAATCCCCGGCAGCAAAAAGATATCCAGCGCCTCGGATGGGTTAACACCTTCAGGCAAAAAGCTAGCAATAAAATTAGCCTGACGGTGCAAATAGCAGGTGGGCGTCTCCCCCAATAGCCCTTGGGGCGCATCGCCAAAGGGCGTACTAATCGCCCCCACAGCACCACCCACTACATAACTTTCATTGAGGACAATATTGCCAAATTCCTCAAAGGCCTCCTGCACCGCCCCATCATTAAACGGAATCTCGTGGGCAATCCACTGATCATAAACCTCCGGCCCCGCCGTCCGCAGCATAATATCTTCCACCCAGTCGGTCCCTGGCCAGCCAGTGGCTTCACCACTTTCTAAGCCCACACACCAGGGATTCACCCCCAGTGCCACCAACTCATCGCTCAGGGCCAACATCTCATCCCAGGTGTTTGGCACCGTAAACCCTTGGGCAGCAAAGGCACTGGGGTTGTACCACACCAAGCTTTTGATCGAGGCCCGATACCAAATCCCGTAAAGGCTATCATCGACGGTGGCTAACGATAACCATGTTTCAGGAAATGCCGCCGACAGCGTCGCTTCATCCATAAACTCCGTTACCGGCACCATTTGCCCAGCGCTAGCAAAACTAGCCATGAGTCCCGGCTGGGGAAACATGGCAATGTCGGGGGCATCACCCGACTCCACCCGTACCGGCAGCAACGTCGCAAAGGAATCCGTACCTTCGTAAATGACGTCAATCCCCGTCTCGTCTTCAAAGGGCTGCAGCGCCGCTTCTAACTTCTCTTGCTGTTCGCCAACCACCACACCCAAAATAGTGACCGTTTTATCTGCCACACTATTGACGTCCCCATCATCACCACCGCAGGCGCTCAGCAGAAATAGTGCCGCCATCGATAACCATAGTCGCGTTTTTAAGTGGGCCATTGGTAAAAATCCGAAGATAAAACAGCATTTTTCTTTGTTCACATAGTATTTTATGCCCTAGATGCATAGTTGCCCTCCCTGGAAAAAGCTTAAAGACGCCATGTCCTATCAAGCTTCGTCAGCTAGACTAAAAAGCACATGGAGTTTGCCCCTTGACCATGGCGCAGCTAGAGCTATTTCCCCCCTCAGAACCACCGTCATCCGAGCACATTGACTACACTGTCCGCAAAAGCAAACGGGCCAAACATGTTTCCATTAAAATTACTGTAGATGGCAATGTGGAAGTAGTTGTTCCGCCCACATATAACTGCAATAAAATTCCGACCTTGATCAAAAAACGGCGAGGTTGGATCCTAAAAAATCGAGAACGGCTCTCTAAGGAACGTCAGGATACGGTAACCGACTGGCAGATGCGCCAGCCAGAAAAACTGGAGCTACGCTGGCTAGCAGACCTAGAGCAAACAGACGCCCACGAAGTTTGGCACATTAGCTACGAAGCATCCCCAGGCCCCACCCTGTGTATACCAATGCCTGGCAATCAACTCAAAATACGCGGCCAGGTTGAGAGTTTTGCCATTTGCAATCAGGTACTTTGCGAATGGTTAGGCCACAAAGCCCATAAAGAACTGGTGCCCTGGATACGACAGCTTAGCTTTGACCTGGACCTACCCTTCAAGCGACCTTCGGTGCGGGGGCAAAAAACTCGGTGGGCCAGCTGCTCTAGCAGCAAAAATATCAGCCTTAACTACAAATTGCTTTTTTTGCCCAAGGAAGTGGTTCAGTATGTGTTGGTACATGAACTCTGCCATACAGTGCATATGAACCATTCTCAATCATTTTGGCAGCTAGTCTCGGAAAAAATGCCAGGTTTTGAGCCATACCGCAAAATATTGAAGAATGGCTGGAAATATGTGCCTCGTTGGGTAGAGAGCTGATAATATCTGCGCACTATGGCGGATTTTACAGACAAATTGTCCTATGGACAGGGTATACGTTGTACTCTTTACAAGATGGTTTTGGGGCTGTAGCTCAGCTGGATAGAGCAACCGCCTCCTGAATATCGGGCACTGCATGGGGAAACCCGGCATGTGAATGTAGTCAAAGTCGGTGAAACCTAAAAAGTGAGGTGATGGTGGTCATATTCCCAATGGTGATTGGGGCAAAGAGCAACTAGATTGTCTAAGTCATTGACTTCAGCGATGAACGTATCATCTGTGAAATCATTAATGGCACGCTTATGGCAAACTTCAAAATGCTTGTCATAGCCACAAATTAGACATTCTTGCAGTTTGTTAGATCGCAGATAAAGCTTTCGAGCAAGCTGCCTGACTCGTGCAGAGTATTGGAAAGATGCTTTTTGTTTAACGTCTCCAAGGGTAACTTTTGTCCAATCTACATATGATGGGTTGCAGTTATTACAGGTAGTTCGCCTGCCAAAAACTGGAACGTCACAATGTTTACAGTACTTTTGTTGTTTGCGCTTTTTCGGCACTTTTTTGTTGTTAAACGATGCGGCACAAGAGCGATTGCAAAACATTGGATTGGTTGTTAGTTGACCGCAATGGCAACACTTCATGGCAATACCGAGCCAAGCTCAGTCAAATGTGATGTTTAGCAGCTTAAGGCTGTTATCAAGGCATCTATGATGGAGAAGGTGTAGAGACTAGACGGCTACCACCTAAAGGCAAAAGCACAAGGTGAAGGTATAGTCCAGAGAGTGGGGAAACTCACACAAATCTGAAGCGGTAGGTCGCGCGTTCGAATCGCGCTAGTCCCGTCCAAAACAGTTTGACGCGGTAGGTCACGCGTACTCTCCGAGAAGGCAAAGCCTACGAATCGCGCTAGTCCCGTTCAAATCCCTAAAACATCATCTACCAAACTGCCTTCGAGATATTTCGGAGGCAGTTTTGCTTTAAAAAAGATAGCCTTCTAAAGGCCAAAAAACAACCGCTAGCATCCATAAATAGATTCTAGACGCATTTTTCGACCACATTAATGAGTTGGTGTTAGCATCTGCTTGGCACATAGTTCTGATTCATCACTCAACGTGATCCATTGGCGACTGGCCATTATCATGGCCGAAAAAAATATCCGCAATAAAGATTTAGCGACACTTACGGGTATTAGTGAGCGTTCAATTTCACGATTGAAAGTTCGTCGTCAGGTAAGTCGGATTGATGCACAAACACTAGATGCTCTGTGCAAAGCGCTCAAGTGTCAGCCTGGAGATTTGATGGTTTACACAGACAACAATTCCTCAGCGACTTAAGTCCATTGTTGATTTTGACAATTTCCCACCTTCGGATGGCTAATATCTAGACAAAATCAGAAAATTTAGCAGATTTGGTTGGGTATACTGCGAATATTTTTCTCAAACGGACAAGTGAGGCCAGGGATATTGCCTTAAACACAATAATTTGTTTGCCGCTGATAATGTTGATTCAAGAGTTTGAATCCATCGTAAGATCTACATCTCGTAAAAAAGACAATCAACAGCTTACACAGCTCTGCGACTGGCTCTTACCCATGTTAATGAACGGCCAATTAACGATGAAGCGATGCAATTAGAGGGTTGCAGCCGTCTATGCTGACGTTCCACTATTGCTTAAGAAATAATGGTTCATGGAAAACTTTAGGGGATTGAAAATAGACGATGCGATCGCGTCCTTGTTTTTTAGAGCAATATAGTGCCTGATCGGCCTCATGAACCAAATCGGCAGCCACATCCTTGGCGGTGGGTACCGCTGCAGCCACACCTAAACTAGCCGTCACCCAACGACTAATAGCAGAGTTCGGATGGCGAATAGCCAACGCCTGAATACTTATCCTCAAAGTTTCTGCCACCTGAACAGCCGACTGCACCGACGTGTCAGGCAAAATCGCAACAAACTCCTCTCCGCCATAACGCGCCACCATCCCCTGAAAATTCTCCAAGTGAGACTGCAGCGTTTGCGCCACTTGCCGTAAACAGGAATCCCCCTGAATATGGCCATAACCATCATTAAACTGCTTAAAATAGTCCAGATCTAGCATGATTAACGCTAGAGATCTTTGAGAACGATAGGCATGGTCCCACTCTCGTTCTAGACATTGCTCAAACCCATAACGATTCGCAATGCCCGTCAGACTATCCGTAGCAGCAAGTGTGGAAAGGGTCTTCAACTCTTGCCGTAATCGATGCAATTCATCCACACAAACCGTCATCTGACGATGTAAATCCTGATTGGACTGCTCTAATCGCTGTTGTTGCTGCTGTTGTTGCGCGACACACTCAAATTTAGTCACAGAGACAGTCAAAGCACTCTTCAACCAGCTCGAATTAATATTACCTTTCACCAAAAAAGCTTGGGCACCCTGCCGTATCAACTGCACAGCAAACTTCTCATCGGCAAACTCAGTCAACACCACCGTTGGAATATTTGCAAACGATTGCTGCATCCGTACCAACGTTTCAATGCCTTGACTATCTGGCAGCTCCAAATCTAACAACACAACATCAAAGCCGTTTTGCTGCAGACACTGTAAGCCCATCGCCAAAGACTCAGCATGAACCAAATTGAATACAGACATGCCCTCGCAAGCACCAAGCATCTCTCGAATTGAGATGGCATCGCCCAGGTTATCCGCAATTAAAAGAATATTTTTCGCACACGCTTGCCCACAGTGTTCGGCTAACAGTGACGGACAAGGATAAACGTGAGGATGTAACGATTCACCCATTTTCGAGGTAAGACTATTGACGCCAGCATACGGTAGATGATCGGCTTTGAATTTAAAGACATCTGATGCTGCCTAGCAGGCTAGGAACCATAATTTCCCTGTGCAAAGCATGCCAGCGAATAGATGCCACTTCTACAAGGACACTTGACGACAAGCGGACTCAAAATTATTGAGTTGATTCATTATAAAAAAACTTGAAATGATTCCAACACCGTATGATCACTTAAGCCATCGTTAATTTGCCGCACTTTAGTGCGTCAAGGCTAAAGCACAGATCAGACTGAGCACAACTAATTTCGTCACACTAGCGTTGTAATATCGCTAGAAGAAACAGCTATTGTTAGGTCGCCACGATTTTGAAACACAAACTCAGTGTAATCTGCTAAATCATCTAAACCTAAACAAGTCAATGTCAGTTCCGTAGCGAACCAAATAACAGTTTTGAAAATTAGCTTTGTCCATTGAATTTTCATAGCAAGCTTAACCTTTGATCGACCCCTGCCAACGTCAGTCTCAATACATTGAGGCAAGACGTTTTAGCACGTAAACACATGCCGCTTACGCATAGTATTGTTCAGACAACAACCACTGATTGCCAACCCGCGAAAAAATCTGAACTAAACCGGTTTTACGATTCCACATACGTAGGAAACGCTTACCATTTTTGCGAAATTCATGACGAACCATAATTTCCCCCTAGACACGTAGTCATCATGTGCTGTTGCACTTCTATACGCGCCGTTATGAGAAATATGCAGGTTCCTTACAGAAGCAGTAAATCTGTAGATTAGGTCGTTATTAAATAAAGCCTAGAAAGAGTAATCGCTATTTTTGCAACAGCTCATTCAGCTGTTGCACTGTTTCCTCATGGCGCTGACGCAACATACGCTGATATGTGTTAGCCAATAACCTTGCTAAATATTCTTCGACCAGCGCCGCCTCATCACGAGACTCGCATGGCAATATCAACAAGGGCTGTAGGGTAGGGTTCAATAGTGCAGCGCTTAACCTCGCGAACAGCTGCTTATCCCAAACTAGATACACCCCAGCTTCAGACGTCATCGTTAGGTATGATTTCGCCAAGCAACGAATCACACCCCGCAATGGATAAAACAGACACTGGGAGGCCATGGGCAAGTTTATAAATCTCGAAGAATGTAAATGTCCAGTGTTGCCAATTGTCGGTATAACCTTAACCGCGAACTACAGACAAACAGTCCCTATATCCGACAGTCTGATTCCCGAATTCAGCAACAGCAAAACGCCTAACTGCGATGCCCCAAAAGCATCTTTGTTAGATTGCCCATCACATCTAGGCCCCAATCTACGTGATTATGCCAAACTTCCCTGATACACTGTGCTGCTCCACAAAAACAGTTCAGCAGCAGTACCTAAGACCGCCGATAAAACTAGCAAATTGCCGCAGTTTTTTCCTATAAAAGGCTATTGAGCAGCTGCACTTGTTCGTTCTCTCGCTGCTCTAAAATGTGTTGATAGGTTTTGACTAGAACATCGGCCAGTTCTGACTCAACGGCAGACGCTTCATCACGCGAGCGATATCCTGTGGCTAAAGCAGGCTGCAACGAAGGTTTCAAATAGGTTGCAGCCAATTCAGTAAACAGTGCCTCATCCCAAATTAAGCCTGAGCTACAGGCTTCGGGAGTAACCGTTAAATTAGTCTTGGCAATGCAGCGAATAACACTACGCAAGGGATAAAAAGGACAGAGGGAATCCATAAACTAACCTTCAGAAAACATCAAGACGCAATGAATGTAGTGCAGTATACGTCTCTATTTTTTTCTTTTCTAAACTTCTTTAGTTAGAATTCCCGCTTCTGCCAGCAAGTAATCGATGGGATCATTTATCACTATCTAGTGATTATACCCTTCTAGGTTATATGGATGGACATGGCCACCTCAAATATCTCATTAGTTGCAAACCTTACCAAAAGATTGACATCTTCACGTAACTGTCCCATAGCCCTCGCTAGCTAAGCAGAGTCAAAGCTACCACTCAGCCGACACCCTCTTTCAACTCTGTTCCAGGGACGCTTACTCTCTCACTCGCATTAAATCAACACCCTCGCTAGCGAAACCAAATATTATAAGGAAGGAGATGCCTGTTTGCGTTTCGCGTGAATGCTACGCATATGCTTCTTAACCGTATTGGGGGTAATATCTAACTTTTTAGCAATTTGCTTATAGGTCAGCGAATTACGGTGCAACATCCACACCTGTTTCTCACGGGGAGTAAACCCATATTTTTTTGCTTCTTCCAGTAAAATATGGGTTACCGCCTGTTGACGATCTTCAAGCAAAAGAATTAAATATGGCTCTTCTAAGGTATCGCCTTTTAACCAGCGAGAGCGAATATGGATAATGGCTGCATTTTGGGTAACAATATCAAATTCCATCAACCAATTTTGATGGGGAAATAACAATCGGCTCTGGATCAACGACTGACAAATATGTAAAATTTCTTCTGGAATATCTCCATAGTTGTTTATACCCTGGGAATGGAAACAGCTAAGGATATCATAGGCATCATCGCTAGCATAAACCAGATTTTGTTGAGTAGTGAATACTAAAATACCATTCAGACATTCTCTAATCCAATCTAAATTAATAGCATTTTGTTCCTCAGACAAAAGCATTTGACAAGAGTTTTTTTGTTTACCGTTTCGATCTGTGTGCTGAAAATTTGAACTATTAGAAGAAACCGTCATCATTACTGCCCCCTTGTAAGTGTTTTCCTATAAATACTTCGAAAAAATTCTGCTTAAAGCACCTTATATAAAGGTTCCAACCTGTAGAATTAAGGGGTACACCTACAAGTCAGCAATCAGCTCAAAGAATCTCTCTCATCTCTAGAAAATTGACATATTCTGCTTCCATCATCTCGCGAAAGGAAGGATAGCGATCTGCACCTGGCAACCAATCGCCAAAGAACCAAGCCTCCCATTCACCTTCATCGTTGCGAACCTGAGGATTGAGCAGATAAATCGTTGATTCACCTTTATCACTAATTTCTAAGGCTGTTTTTAGATATTCATAGCGCACTTTACGACAATCTTGAGCTTCTCCGTACAACAAATAGTCTGCGTCATCAATAGGCGTAGGATGACATCTATCAAAATTGTAATGTAATCGATTGATTGATTTTAGTTGTTTGTTAATAAAGGCTTCAATCCATGTTTGATGTCTTGAAAAAAACCAATCAATTTGTTCCACCGACCACACTCGATAGATAAATGGGGTCATTTGACGCCAGCCATTGCTGACCTTTAAAAAATCTCGATAGGAAGGGGGTAAGCGTATACGTAATCGAGACTCCGCTTGCCTAATTTGTTCTTCAGTCGCACCAGGGTATCCCAACCACCCAGACTCCAGAACATCATGGGGTATCTGATCAATATTACTGGCAGACTCAATGAATTCTCGGCTCCATTTTTCAAGAAACATCTGCCACTCAAACATTCTTAGGCGAGTAATAATATTCATCTTCGAAGGTTTGTTAAATATGTTTCAATATCGACAGTCCAGATCTCAGCAGGAGTACACTACCTGCTCTACCCGTTCTATAATCCATTGACAAAGTCTTTCAATTTCTATCCCTGGCCATAGATGGCAGCTAACCTGCCATCGCGGCTGCACATCGGTATTTGATACTACGGATAATTCTATGGAGGTGTCTGGTGGAGTAAATTCCTGACGAAGTTCTTGGGAATTTCTACATTCTGCTTCCATCAGGGCTTGAAATGAGGGATATCGGTCAGCACCGGGTAACCAATCCGCTAAAAACCAAGCCTCCCACTCACCGTCTTCGGTAACCACTTCAGGGTTAAGTAGATAAATAGCGGCATCGTTAACGGCGCTGATAGCTAAGGTTTTCTGGAGATACTCCATTCTGAGATGGCGACAATCCTGGGGAGCACCATAGGTAAAATAGTCTTGGTCAGAAACATAACCTATCGTAGTAGCCCCATGGGTTCCCCAGAAAGAGTTGCTACGATATCGTTGGATCCAACGATTCAGCCAGTCTGGATATTGTGTAGCAAACCAAGTGATATCTACAGACGACCCCAGGTCCTGAATAAAGGGTGTAGTTTCTTGCCAACCGTTACTCACTTTCAAAAAGGCCCGATAGGAAGGGGGTAATTTTTGACCGAGCCGAGCCTCAGCAGCTTGTAGTTGCTCTTCGGTAGCGCCAGGATACCCCAACCAAGCCTGTGGTTGTTGACTATCCTGCGGCTGAATGTGTTTACTTCGCAGGATGTCTTGACTCCAACGAGTCAAAAAACCTAACCAATTAAATGAACTCATGATATTCGGTGTAGGTTAGACAACCTGTAGAATGGGAACTTCTAAAAATGTTGGCAAGGCTTGGGCACCTTCCAAATTGAGAAAAACTTGTAGGCGATACAGCCCTTTCTTTAAGCGGGTAGTCGGTAAATACGCCGTATAGGAGGAATCTTGGGGATATAATCTTGTTTTTGGAGTCTCTCCTAGGGGAATAATGTCTCCACTTTTAATGCTGCGAGCGTAGCATTCTACGTTATAGGACAGGACTTGCGTTAGCTGATCTAACGCATCTTGCGGCTGAATACCAAACTGTAGTGCGACCGAAAAAGGTCGATTGCCTTCCAACGGCGCGGGAAACAACTTATTAGGCTTGTGTAAGCCCATGGCAGCTCCGGTCGCCGCAGGCTGTAGAAGATATAGTTCTTCAATAATGGGAATCACGAGATGATCAATATTTTCTGGATCGATCACATCCGCATTCATTGGCGGATGATTGCCCCCGATGGAAGCAGGAGGAATATGCTCGGACACTTGGGTGCGCAACCATGCCTGCAAGTCAGCAGAACCTAACCCAGCCCAGCTTTCCTCTTCATCGGTAGCAACATGACGGACCAGCGTACGGTACTGGACATGTTCGTTATCATCAATGCGGGCCTGAAATTCCACCGTAAACGCGGCAACAGTTTGCCAAAGTTCTGGAGACTGGTTCAACGGCGCTACTAATTCATCATGTTCGTTCAAGTCAGCAGCATCCTTTTGTCCAGATGTTGTGGCCATACCCGCTGAGGTCAGCAAAACCTGGGCCTGGGCGATCCAGCGCTCCACTTCACTCAGCTGGGCAACATGCCCCTGGGTATCTAATTGGCGTTGCAAGTCCTGGGCTATGGCCGCCGCCAGTTCCTGTAGTGTATGAATGCCAATGCCCTGAAGCCAAAGGTGTTTAACCTTGCCAATGCCTTCGACTAAGGTTAAATCGTCTAAATCTAGACCATTGGTTTTAGCTTGATGTTTTCGATGCGATGAATCTGTCATGACCCATTTCCTTCCGAAGGTTTAAATAGTGGTTGAAAGCACGTTATCGAAGGCTTAGGAGCCACTCCCTTAACCGCAGAACGACATCAACCCCCAACAGGGCATAGGGATATAACCAGTGATGGACACCCGTTCCATTCAGACCAGGGCATAGGGATATAACTAGTGATGGACACCCGTTCCATTCAGACTGTTGTTTTACGATTGCTAATTGAGGAGATAGTTAATTGAGGCGTTGCTGATCCTTAGAAAGATGATGTCTGAGGTCAACAAAAAATTACACCCCGATGACAACCATGACCAAAAATAAGCTGGAATCCTTGGATTACAAGTCATCACAGCTTATTTTTAGGCTTATCAATACATACTGGTGGCTCTAACCTAGTAGATAACGCTTCTAGCTGAGTAAATCTGAAAGTGGTCCAAATCTACACAGCTAGCGAGTCGTATCTTAGGCGTCGTAAACCTGCATCAAAACACCTGCTACATACCCTGCACCAAGGAGGCAAGGTGCACAAGGATGATCGGACATTTCGATGTTGGCAACAGCTGCGATCGCATAGAAACCAGGAGTCATACCAGCGACTTTAGGTGTACCGGCCCACTCGATTTCGTACTCGAATTCACCTTTCTGAGTAGTGATAGAGCTGGAAACATCAACTTCAGTGGCATTACCACCACAGCCTTCGATGCAGAAGTTAATCTTTACATCAATGCCGAGGCAAAGCAGCAAGCGAGTCAGCGGAGTATTGTTGAAACGAATTTTAGTCTTTAGCTTAAAGACTTCGCCATCTTCAACGATTTGCGCCTTATTAGCAGGGGAAACCTGACCAGGCAGGGTGGGAGATGCGACAGAAGCCGCAACCTGCAAATCATAAAGTTCAAACTCAACAGGGCCTAGAATATTTCTAGAATATGTTTCAGTCGCCGTATACTCGTGCTTCAATTGCTCAGACTGAGGTCTAGCAGCTACCGGAGAAGAACCAATGGGAGCACCACCAGGGATTGTAACAGACATAACGTTTTCCTCTTGATTTAGTTAGTTAATAGCAATAGGGAAGAGAATCTCAATAACACATCTGACAACGGCGCTATCCTTAAGATTCTGTTCTCTCGCTTGCTACGCCTCCATAATGGCTGAGCATTTTTGATTTGAGAATTCCCCTCAAGGGATACCCCAAGACCATGACTCCCAGACAGAAATAGCGTTGCTACATTTTTGGAGTATGACCAATAAATATAGTGAAATAACGACTATTCAGCTCCATATCCCGAACAGACATGCCCATCCAGGATCAACCTATTGAGGGGCATATCCCATGGACTTCAAATCGAAAAGCAGGAAACCGTAAGCCATCCCCAACGCTTGCTATGTATCCGCTTAAGGGTTTATACGTAGTGATACTTTTACTACAGCGACCCAGGTACCTCCCCAGGGTACTTTTAGCGATAAAATTGACCTGATTTTCCCAAAAGTTCTGATTCACATTCCGTAAACAAACCGGCGTTACTGAAGGCCGCAGCGGCCTCTGGAATATACGACTCCGAAGGTGTTGCACCTATTACTCTATGCTTTGTAGTAGCAATGGCGAAGGCAGCTTATTCCAAAAATCTTGAACAATGAGTAGCGTTAATATCCCCAGTCTTCCAATTACCTGTAAAGTGTATGGACTGAGTGTAGGGGCAACACCTGCGGACAGCCCAGCAGCCCAGGCAATTGTGCCCTATGACGCTCCTTTTTCAGTGCAAATCACCCTGGCGTTCGAAGCAACCAACGCCATTGCTCTACTGGCCCTTGCCCCCACCATTCAAGTAGATTTTTACATGAAGCCGCTACAGGCAGGCGCAACCATCGATTTGGGGACCAGCACCCTCATCGCCGACAGCCAACAAAGCCTCTACACCCTACAGCTGGCTCTAACCCCACCAGCAGAACTCAACCTCACCACTGATAAGGTCTACCACTTGGGAGCCGTGGTGCGGGTGGGCGCCCCAGCACACCCCGCTTTGCTATGTGGCGTACTCGAAGCAGAGCACCCCCTGCAGATTTATACGCCCAGGGCATCGGTCCAGACCGATAACACCTCTATAAAAGCGGCTAAAAAACGCGCCTCGAAAACTAAGAAATAAGCTGCGGCCAAGAGACCACCTGCAAATAAACAGCTCGCCCCGCATCTAGGTGCGGGACGAGCTATGAAGGCGAACAGTTACAGAAATACCGCCCATCCTTGGGGCTGCTGGCATTAGCCAAAAGTGCTCCCACCGGCTAAACGCGAAGGTTCACCCCAGAACAAGCAAACGCCCGCTTAAAACGCATAGCTGGGAGAAAACTCTGGCATATCTAGCGCAGAGTATTTTTTCTTAGAGTGGATATTTTTCATATGCTTTTTGACCGTATGGGCCGTAATCCCCAATTCCACCGCTATCTGTTTATAGGTTAAATCGTTACGATGCAACATCCAGACTTCTTTTTCCCGTGACGTCAGGCCATATTGCTGCGCTTCTTCCATCACAATATTGGCCAGGGCCTGCTGACGATCTTCTAGCAGCAGCAAGAGACAGGGACAGTTAATTAAATTTGTTGTTAGCCAGCGGGCACGAATATGTAAAATTGCCCCTTCTTGGGTAACAATATCTAACTCAACCAACCAATTTTGATGGGGAAACTGACTGCGGCTACGTGTCAAGGAATGACAGATGTGGGAAATTTCGGCAGGAATGGATAAGAGTTCAG
The DNA here is from genome assembly GCF_018739865.1 of Leptothoe kymatousa TAU-MAC 1615. Lineage (GTDB taxonomy): Bacteria > Cyanobacteriota > Cyanobacteriia > Phormidesmidales > Phormidesmidaceae > Leptothoe > Leptothoe kymatousa. Next base: position 130,621 of record NZ_JADOER010000011.1, read on the forward strand.
CCTGCTCACGACAAAGGCGATAGAGAATAGAATCGGCATTTTCATTGGCATAAATTAGATCGCCCTGTTCTGAAAAAACTAATATGCCATCCAAAAATTCTTGATGTAGTTCTGCTAAGAACTGGGTTGTTTGGTTATTTTCATCACACTCTTTCTGACCAAAGTCACCGGATATGGAAGAGAGTTTTTGCAGGTTCTGAAAATTGGTTTTAATAGCAGGCGATTTCATAAGCATGGATGGGGCTGATGGCTAATGGCTTCTCCTGGAAACTAGATAGAGTGGCTATTCACGACAATACAGCTGAGATTTCCTCAACTGCACACCATAAAATTCGAGTTCATAAGAGGCATGGTATTGTGTCCCATCAACTCTCTGCCACATTATCTATTCACGATGTCAAACGAATGCGATCGCAATTATCCTAACGTCAGGAACGGTTACAGATCTCCGTTAGATACCTTCAATAGTGCCTATCACCGGATTTTTTTACTATTACCCCCAAGGGTACTATTGGCCTCTAAAAGAAGACAATACAGGCCTTTCACCCCTGCCATAGCAGGCCTTAGCGCCCCAGGGAGCGATCCATCAACAACATCCACCCCTACCAAACCATAAACAAAGTACCTTTGCACACTAAAACAAGGACAAAACAATATCCATCAACAGTTTTCGCCCTAGGGGGAACAGGCAACAAATACTACACATCAAGGCACACAAGGTTTAATCCGTTGGCATACAATCCTAGGTAGGATGCCCTTCGATGCCGATCCAAAATTCTGACTGTTCGCAACCGATATCCTAGAACATCCACAAGGGAGCGCCCCTACAGGATTGCCCAGTTTGTAATCGGACTGACTAAGTTTGCCAGACGTGCCATGCGCCTGCCCGGCACGTCTGGCAAACTAAAATTATTTCGAAAATTAGGCACCCACAAAAATAAAAGCGCTGCGGCCCGATAGCCCCAACGCCTTTATTTTTATGGAAAGTGATAGATGGGCTGAAGGCGCTTATATCAAAAACGACCTAGCCCACAATTAAGCCGTTGCAGGATAAACACTAACCTTTTTACGGCTCTTGCCCTTACGCTCAAAGGTTACAACACCATCAATGAGCGAGAACAGAGTATCGTCACTACCGCGGCCGACATTCTCACCAGGGTGAACCTTTGTACCACGCTGACGAATAATAATATTGCCAGCGGTTACCACTTCACCGCCATACTTTTTAACGCCTAAGCGTTTTGAATTAGAGTCGCGACCGTTGCGCGTACTACCCGTACCTTTCTTATGAGCCATGATTTACTTCTCCAAGATTCACTCAGTGTAACGCGATAACCTAGCGACGTTTTATTCTGCTTCGCTAGCAGCATCGTCAGCCGTAATGGTTTTACCACCGACGCTGATGGAATCAATCATCAAACGGGTAAGTTCCTGGCGGTGGCCACGCTTTTTGCGAGTCTTCTTCTTAGGCTTCATCTTATAGACGATCACCTTCTTACCACGCATATGACGAACCACTGTTCCACTAACGCTGGCCCCATCTACCAAGGGCTGGCCAATGCTAGTTTCAGTACCGTCGTTGACCAGCAAAACCTTATCGATAGTGATGCTAGCGTCTTCATCTAAAGCTAGACGATTGATGTCGTAAAAGCGACCGGGCTCCACACGGAGTTGGGTACCACTCGCTTCAATAATTGCGTATGCCATTTAGTCTCCCTTTGCCGTACAGGTAGCAAATTTGCTTCAAACCTGATCCGAGCAGTTTTTTGCACAGAATCTAATAATCGTTAATTTGTGTCCAGACTGTCAAGGGGAATTTCCCATAATCCATCCCTCGGTGGCCCCTTTAGGATTCCTGATCCTCGTTACAGTTTTTGATATATACCTGCACCGATTGATTTCGTCCTGATTTATCCGCCCATGGCCGATTTAAGTACTTAAGTCGTGTTTTCCATGAGATAGGAAATTTTGGGCATATGGCAGATTTGCTAATGTTAATGGCGCAACTTACTGCACCAGAACCGCTAACCGGTCCGAATCCGGACGTTGACATTGCTCCGATGGCCAAAGCAGCGGTTGATGCGGCGAGTCAAATTGAACAGGCAATCCCAGCGCCCACGGTTCAGGGCGATATGGCCCTGGCACCTGAATTTTCTCGGGAAGCGGCAGCGCGACGCCAAAAACTATTGCGCCTTCAGCAAACGATTCCACAGCGGCCACAGGCATACACCACCACACCCCGTGCCTTAGAAGTAGCGCGCCGCCAAGTCTCCATTAACCTTGGTCCCAAGCCCGCCAGCGGCCCTCAGCTATTTGAACAACGCTGGGCAGCGCTACAAGCGGGATCTTTATATACGCGGATCACGCCCGATAGCTTCCATGGACAGTGGGCCCAAGCCAAATACCAGCCCAACTATGAGGAATGGCGCGGACTACTCAAACGGGAAGCCGATGCGATCGCATCTGGCCAGGGCAGCAATCGCCTGACCGTCGTCGTCGGCGACTCCCTAAGCATGTGGCTACCGCCAGAAATGCTCCCCCGCGATCGTTTCTGGTTAAACCAAGGCATTTCTGGCGATACCACCGGAGGCATCCTCAAGCGCTTATCCGCGTTTGCCAATACAAATCCCGACACCATCCATCTCATGGCTGGCGTTAACGACCTCAAAAACGGAGCCAGCGATCAAGAAATCTTGACCAACTTGCATCAGATCATGGCGCGCCTCAGACAGCAACATCCCCATGCCCGAGTCGTCGTTCACTCCATTTTGCCAACCCGTTGGGAAAATATCCCCAGCGCTCGGGTCCGCGATCTCAACAGTCGCATCGCCCAACTTACCGACTATCACCAGATCGACTATCTCGATCTACACCCCAGCTTTAGTAATGCTCGGGGCAATCTGCGCGAAGAACTCACCACCGATGGGCTACACCTAAATCGCCTCGGGTACCAAGTCTGGCAGTTGGCACTCTTGCAAGTTTAGCCACGGCTGATGCCCAGGCTGATTTTCAGACCTAAGTAGCGACCCATCACCAAACGTATAAATTGATTCAGCCCGCAATCGGCAATGGCCAAGTATATACTCAGCCAGATAACGCAAAAAAGACGCTTTCCAACTGACCAATCCGCCCCGTAGAATAAAGGGCCAAGGTCACATTCACTAGCAAGCGCCCTAATGAAATCCTATCTGGCTGCAGCGTTGCAGATGACCAGCGTTCCTGATCTGGCAAAAAACCTCACCCAGGCAGAGGAGCTGATTGATCTCGCCGTTCGTCGTGGAGCCGAGTACATTACCCTGCCGGAAAACTTCTCCTTTTTAGGGGATGAAGCTGGCAAACTGGCCCAAGCAGCTGAAATTTGCACCGCCAGTGAACAATTTCTCAAGACCATGGCCCAGCGCTATCAGGTCACCATTCTAGGCGGCGGCTATCCGGTCCCCACCAACGACGGCAGAATCTACAACACAGCCCTATTGGTAGATAGCCATGGCGATGTCTTGCTGCGCTACGCCAAAGTCCACTTATTTGACGTCAACCTGCCCGACGGCAACACCTACGAAGAATCGGCCACCGTCACCTCAGGGGAAGCATTACCCTCAATTTGCGCCACCCCCAATCTAGGGACACTGGGCATTTCCGTCTGTTACGACGTACGCTTCCCAGAGCTGTATCGCCACCTATCCAACCTGGGAGCAGAGGTGATCACAGTCCCTGCAGCCTTTACCGCCTACACCGGCAAAGACCACTGGCAAGTACTGCTACAGGCACGGGCCATTGAAAACACCTGCTATATCATTGCCCCCGCCCAAACCGGTTTTCACAACAGCATCCGTCAGTCCCATGGCCATGCCATGATTGTTGACCCCTGGGGCATTGTGCTAGCCGATGCGGGCCAGGATGTCGGGATGGCCATTGCCGAAATCACCCCCTCCCGACTAGGGCAAGTGCGGCAACAAATGCCATCCCTCAAACACCGAGTCTTTGCCTGAAAACGCGGCGGTGATGGCCACAGTTAATTTTCCTTAAAGAAAGCTAGAAACAGTTACCGAATACGCTAATAGCGACGAGCTAACTCATGTAGAGTAAACAGGATGAGTAAGTTTCTTCGGTTCGCATGATCAATCTCTTTAGCGGCACTCTGCTACCGGGCAATGCGATGCCATTGCTAGCAGAAGTCAATGAAGCTGAGCTAGGTCCATTTGTTCTAGCCAGCGTCTTGCTTAGCCTAATCGTCATTTATTTAGCGGCAAAGCTCGGTGGCGAGCTTTGTGCCCGAGTAAACTTGCCATCCGTGTTAGGTGAACTTGTGGGCGGTGTCATTGTTGGGGTCTCGGCCCTAAATCTGGTTGTTTTTCCAGAGGGGGCTGAACCGGTGCATTCGGCCTTAATGGACTTTCTACAGCTGACCGCCCACCTAGAACCAGACGCCCTACTCGCAATTTTCAAAAGCCAGAGCGAGGTTATTTCTGTCCTGGCCGAAATTGGCGTTGTCATATTGCTATTTGAAATTGGTCTAGAGTCAGATTTAAAAGAACTGATTCGCGTAGGCCCCCAGGCCGCAGTGGTCGCCATCGTTGGTGTGGTTGTGCCCTTTGTAGCCGGAACCGTAGGTCTGATAGCGTTTTTTAATGTGGCGACGATTCCAGCGATATTTGCGGGAGCGGCCCTAACCGCCACGAGCATCGGTATTACCGCCAAAGTGCTCGCAGAACTGCAAACCCTCAGCTCTAGGGAGGGCCAAATCATCATTGGTGCGGCTGTACTAGATGACGTCCTCGGCATTATTGTGTTGGCAGTCGTTGCGAGTCTTGCCAAAACCGGTGAAATTGAAATCACAAACGTTATTTTTCTAATTATTGGCGCAGCCGTTTTCCTCGTGGGGTCCATCCTCATTGGCCGGTTGCTGAGTCCATTCTTTGTCATGGTTGTAGACCAGATGCAAACCCGAGGTCAGGTGCTGATTAGTTCCCTGATTTTTGCGTTTGTACTGTCCTATATTGCCGCTGCCATCCAGCTCGAGGCAATCTTAGGGGCCTTCGCAGCCGGGTTAATTTTGGCAGAAACGACAAAACGCAAAGAACTAGAAGAGCAAATTAGCCCCATCGCAGACATGCTGGTGCCGGTCTTTTTTGTCACGGTGGGTGCCCACACAGACATCAGTGTGCTCAACCCTTTAAATCCAGATAATCGAGAGGGGCTGATCATCGCCTCCTTTCTGGTCATCGTCGCCATCATCGGCAAGGTCATCACCGGATTCACCGTCTTTGGCCAAGAGGATATCAATCGCCTGGCCATCGGCGTAGGCATGATTCCTCGCGGAGAAGTAGGCTTAGTTTTTGCCGGTGTAGGCGCGGCCAGCGGCGTCCTATCCGAATCCTTGGATGCCGCAATTATTGTCATGGTAATTTTCACCACGTTTGTAGCTCCACCGCTGCTGCGCGTAGTCTTCAATCAGGACGACGATTCTGATTCTGGAGCCAATGCAGAACCATCACAAGCCATGGCCCAGGCTTCAACCGACTGAAGCAAGGACCGTAGCTCATAAACAATCCGTAGTAGTCAGCATCTTGGGGATAGCCAAAAGGATGCTGGCTACTACGTTTATTGGCGTTACGCTAAATCACCCAGTACCGAAGCTAATAAAAATCCATAGCACTGAGGCTTAGCAATGTGGCTCAACTGTGATATAGATTGGGCAACTTGAAATTGTAGCTTTGTGCCCACGGTGGGCCTTAGCCGCTAAAAACTGCAGTATGCAGTAGGCGACTAAGGCCTTTAGTTAGCAACCCGTTCGACGGCAGCTCGGCACAGCCAGCATAGCTTTAACGGCAGCCTGCCAATGCTAGATGGCAGCAATATTAGGTGGCAGCAATGGGCGTCATGGACACGGACTATTGAATGACGTATTTAAGCCATTAATCAATTGGTCTAGGTAAATTTATCAGTTATATTTCGGGTGCGATTAAGTGGGAGAAATCAGCTGGAATCGTTGCATACCTTACGAAGTTACGTATTTTTGCTTAAAAGTTTTGTATGAAACTAAAATTTAGCGAAACTCCCACTAAACTCTAAGCAACGTAAAATAACTACTGTTAGTAAGCGTCTTTCCTTATGGCAAAATTCCTGAAAATGCCCATCCAGTCCGGCAAAATTGGCGTTTTTGATAGCGGCGTCGGAGGATTGACGGTATTACGGGAGATTATGGCCCACTTGCCATCTGAATCTCTCCTTTATTTTGGTGATACGGCCCGTGTACCCTACGGCAACCGTAGCCAGGCTGAGCTGTTACGGTTTGTTCGAGAAATTATTACCTGGATGCAGGGTCAGGGCGTCAAGATGGTGGTGATGGCCTGTAATACGAGTTCTGCCCTGGCATTGGAAACCGTGCGGGCAGAGTTTGATTTCCCCATACTTGGGATCATTTTGCCAGGGGCACGGGCAGCGGCAAAAACCGGCAAGCGCATCGGTGTGATTTCCACTGTGGCTACGGCCCAAAGCAATGCCTATAAGCAAGCCATTCAAGAAGCCTCCCCCGCCGCTAAGGTATGGCAGGTAGGATGTCCTGACTTTGTGCCGTTAATTGAGAAGGGTCGCATCGATGATCCCTATACCCTCGCGGTGGCAACGGACTATTTGAAGCCCCTGATGGCGGCTAACATCGATACGCTGGTGTATGGATGTACCCATTACCCCCACTTAAACCCGATTATGCAAAAGATTTTGCCATCGTCGATTCGGGTGATTAATCCCGCGAGTTCCCTCGTATCGGCCATGGCGAAGGAGCTTGATGTGTTGGGTTTGAGCAACAACAGCCCAGCCAAACGGCAAATTGATTTTTATGTGAGCGGCGACCCGGCCCAGTTTGCTGAGGTGTCTGGTCAGTGGATCGGATTTACTCCGAATGTGCAAGCTGTGGGTCTATCGATTTTGGAAGGTTTGGCGATCGCACAGTCTGTGTAGGCGGTTAACCACCTCAATAGAATGAAAAAGGGCTGGGGCAGTTTTGCCCCAGCCCTTTTTTAATCAGCCTTGAATCCAGCTTTGCCGGTCAGGGTCTAGCTAGCCAGAACCGAGAGCACTTTCTCGTGGATTTCGCCGTTGCTAACCACCACACCTTGGGTATCCACAAAGCGGGGTTCCTTAGAAAAGTCCAGGGCTTTACCGTGCATATCGGTCACCTTACCACCGGCTTCTTCAATCACCAGCACCCCCGCCGCATGATCCCAGATCTTCTCGCGGTAGCCGGGATACTTGGGAGACGGTAAGCGCAAATACAGCACCGCATTACCAGAGGCAACGGTGCCATACTTAGCCTGGCTATCCATGCGAATGGCTTCGGTGGTGATGCCAGCAGCCTGGGCAATGCGAGAGTGCAGTTCCTGGTCGCTGTGGGCCACGCTTTCCACAAAGCGGAATTTTTCCGTATCGGAGGAAGAGGTAACAGAAATTTTTTCGGGGTTGCTGCCATCCATGTTCATCATCATGGCACCTTCGCCGCGCACGGCCACAAACAAGATGCCAGACCGACCGTTCAGGTGCAGGGCAGGGCAGCCCAAAACGCCCACTTTCAAATCGCCATCTTCTACCATGGCGAGGGCTACGGCATACTGATCGCCACGCAAAAATCCCTTGGTGCCATCGATGGGGTCTAGGGTCCAATAGCGGGGAGCGACATCACCATTGCCCTGATCGATCCAACCAGGAATCTGCTCATCGGTGGCTTCAGGAATGACGGCTTTAACGTAGCCAGTTACCTGGGCCAGACGAGACGCCATTTCGGGCGTTCTGAGATCGTCCGCATCTTCCTCGCCCACAATGGGATCGTTAGGAAATGCGTCTTTCAGCATTTTGCACACAATGGCCTGGGCCCCAAAGTCAGCCACAGTAACAGGACTTTTATCGGATTTCTCAATGGCTTCAGGCACCATCTCAGCGCGCACTTTCTCGCAGATGGTGGCCGCTGCTTGCACGGCAGCGATCGCAATTTCCTTTTCCTTTTCGTAAGCCATAGTTAATAACAATTAAGAATTAGCACTAATAAGACGATTCCTGTATAGTCTACCGAACCATCCCCAGGTGCTCAGTAGAAAAACCACGAATTTATCGATAACTAAGAAGTTTGTGAAATACAGTGGGGGATCCAGGCACGGGTACCAAAATATTGACAGCTTAGACTAGCTACCTGGCTAGCACTGGCTAAAGCTTCCGCAAAAACACCTGCCCAGGCGTAGCAAAAAGCACCATGGAAAATATCCCCAGCCCCCAAGGTATCCACGACAGCCGTGGGGGGAACGGCTAACTCACCCGGGGTGCCGCCATCGCTCAAGATAATGGGCCGCTCCCCATGGGTAATCGCCACGTAGGGAATACCTAGCCCCTGCAAATACGCCAACGCCGCCCCATGGGGCGGATGGAAATTCGCCGAGGCAATCACCACGGTGGCGAGGGGTAAAACCTGGTCAAACCCAGCTTTCCAACTGCCCGCATCCACCACCACCGGAATGCCTTGCCGCTGGGCGGCCTTGGCCACACACACACTCAGCTCCATCTGGTGACCGTCCATTAGCACCACATCAATATCCGTGAGGTCAATGGCCTGGGGCGGCACCTGTAACTCCGCTGCATTTCGCGAAATCACCGCCCGATCGCCCGTGGCAGCGGACACCACAATGGAGGAAATCGGTGGCGAGGCTTGCCGCTGGGGGGTTAAATCTTGGACCTGAACTCCGACTTGGGCCATATCGTCGCGCAAGAGTGCGGTCATCGGATGTTGGCCAACGGCGGCCACAACCGTCGCTTGCCCACCCAATGCCGCAAATGCCACCGCCGCATTAGTGGCTGGACCTCCAGCCGCCATCATTACCTCCTGGGCCACCAGTTTTTCATTGGCCTGGGGCGGCCTTTGGGCCTGATAAATACAGTCTAGGGTCATGAGACCAACAAACAGCCCACGCATAGAACACTCTAAAAAGAAAACAGATTCCACTTAGATTTAACGCTATCTCGAAAGTAGTGGGATATTAGGGATGGGTTAGCGCTGGCTAACGAACGATTATTCTTACCCCCATCGAGTTTTGACTGCCCCTGCCACCACCGGAATGTTGTACCTGGTTGCCACCCCCATTGGGAATCTGGAGGATATTACATTTCGGGCTATTCGCATCCTTAAAGAAGCCGATTTGATTGCCGCAGAAGACACACGCCACACGGGTAAGCTGCTGCATCATTTTCAAGTGGAAACGCCACAAATTAGCTACCACGAACACAATGCCCACAGCCGCATCCCCCAGCTAATAGAAAAGCTCCAAGCCGGGCTCACCATTGCCCTCGTGAGCGATGCCGGGATGCCGGGGATTTCGGATCCAGGGTATGAACTCGTGTGTGCTTGCGCCGACGCAGGGATTGGGGTAAGCCCCATACCGGGTGCGGCGGCTGTGGTGAGTGCGGTGGCCGCATCGGCCCTACGGTCAGATCGATTTACCTTTGAGGGATTTTTGCCCGTGAAAGGGAAGACCCGTACTGAACGGCTATCGCAGTTGGCGACAGAACCGCGCACCATGGTGCTTTACGAAAGCCCCCATCGGTTACTTAAAACGTTGGGCGACTTGCAAACTCACCTGGGAGACGATCGCCAGGTCACCATCGCCCGAGAGTTGACCAAACGGTATGAGGAATTTTGGCGAGGTAGTATCGGTGCGGCGATCTCACACTTTACCACCACCGAACCCAGGGGAGAGTTTACGGTTGCGATCGCAGGCCACATCGCGCAGCCCAAAACCATGACCGACGATGAATTGATACGACAGCTAGAAGCCCTGATATCCGAGGGGCTTTCCCCTTCCAAAGCTAGCCGTAAACTGGCCCAAGACACCGGTCTTTCCAAACGAGACATTTATCAGCTCAGCCTGAAACTAGAACAGTCTGATAATTAATGGACAGGCATAGCCGTCAAAATGTAGGTGCTAGACGTTGGCCTAACCCTACATTCTGACTTTCCAAGGCACCAAAATTATCTATCCCCAGGGGTGATCTCTAATTAAGGCCAAGGGATGTCTAATCCAATAAGAAACGACGGTTTAGGGACTGCACAGGTCGGGCATTGCGCTCCCCAATTGCTTGAATAAAACGAGCCACTTGAATACGAGAAACACTAATGGGCTCTTTCATCACAATCCAATTCACCACCTCTGAGCAAGGGGGAGTCGTGAGGGAGCCATAGTAGCGATAAAACTGGCTAGCATCACCGGGCAAAAGAGAGGAGGCATTAAAGCCGGTATCTAGTGTCTTTTGCCCACCAGTGGTTTTGGGCATACGAGACCAAATGGGTTGTAATGCCTGATTGAGCCTACCTTCTTTAAGGAAAACTCCAATTACCGCCAGGGCTCCAGTGTCTGGGTTTTGATGAACGAAGTGAACCTCCATGGCCGTCGGCACACCATTTTCAATGTGCTCACTGGGGGCATGGAAATGGAACTGCTTAAGTTCAAAGCTCTGACCGTCCAGCTGGAGAGTACTCCCCGGCTCATAGTTTGCTTGAATCGTATGACCATTATTGACAATGGCAAGGAATGTATCTTGGTAATCGAAACTTAAGGAGGTTAAATCAGCATCAACCGCACTGGTTAAGTTAATCGGTGATTGACTAGTGCCCGTCGAACAAATGGCAAATTCATCCGATAGCTCGCCCCATGATTCAGGTCCCGCTGCTCCGGTATACCCCCAGGAAGGCTTTTTACCATTACCTTCAGCCGCTTTTACGATGGATTGCAAACTTCCCATACCTAGCGAACTTGCAGTTAAACCCAGCAGTGAATACTTTAAGACCGCCCGCCTATCCATATAAAATTACCTTCCAAAATAGATGCTTAACGCACTAGAAAGCCTAATGCTTCCGTAATTTTACAGAAAAGCGACGAGCTATCTTGATAGTTTGGCTACAGGTCATGCCAACCATGCATCCCAGGTGATATCGCGGCCAGGAAACCCAACGGATTCAAAGGGCCAAGCCTCCGCTAGCCAGCGTTTCACATCGGCCAGCAATCGTTCTTCCAGTCCGCTGGCCAACTCACTTTGCCGCACCCACAGCAAGGCATAAGCGTCATAGTCTGGGCGATCCGACGGATAAAAATACACGCACCCAAGACAGCGACTTTCATCCAAGCTCATCATGGTGTAGGCAAAGGATGTGCGCCGCTGAAATTCTTTTTGATGCCAGCCCAAATCAATCAGATCCTGCTCTAGGGTGAGGCCATCGGGCCAATGGCTCGGTGGTGGAAAAATACCTTTGAGGTGGTCGGCACTGGTGACCACCGCCTCAAAGTCTTTCACCACATCGTTGACCGTTAACATGCGCAGGCGATATTCAGCCGTTTCCAAAACAGCTGGCACTTCAAAATCTGACGGAATAAACGCAACCGTTGAAGAACCCATAGGAATGGTAATTAATTGACACGGCTCACTTTATATTGGCTTGCGCTCCATGGATTGAAAATCGCGATTGATTTCCACCCAAAGGGACTTATTCAGGGGGTCGGTCTTGAGGGCTTTATCTAAGTAAATGCGGGCTTTACTGAATAGCCTTTGTCTAATCAATTCTCGGCCCCATCGTTGGTAGGTAATGGCCTGCCACTGGCGAACTTCTGGATCGTGGGTAATACGATTGGCTAAGCCTTCCACCAATGCGATCGCCCGGGGATATTTCTGCTGCTTTAACAATGCCTGGAGTTGCAAATAGCTCTCTTGCTTTAGCTTTTGCTCATGGTCCGACAACCCCGGATTGGTCTGCACCAGGGTGGTGCCATCGTCCTCATCTTCGACGTCCTCAACGCTATCTAACTCTTCTTCCTCCGGCTCTTCCGGCTGCATGACTTCGAGCAATGCCTCATAGGCCTTAGTGACCTTAATAAACCGATCGTGCGATCGCTGATCGTCCGGGTTCACGTCCGGATGATACTTCCGCGCCAATTTACGGTAAGCGGCCTTCACCTCCTCAAACGAAGCCCCAGTCCTCAAACCCAATGTACGGTAATAATCAGCTAACCCCATAGCCCCAAGAACTGTTGCAGATTCTGCCATTAAAACGCAGAACAGGTCGAATATTACGCCACGCCAAAAATTTTGGCTAACGATGGGGCTCCCCGAATAACGGTGCGCCCCGTAGCACCCTATTCAAAAAATAAACCCTGACGAAAGCTCCAAGCCAGAACTTTCACCAGAGTTTACCCATTGAAGTTGCTCATTGAAGTTGCTCACTTAATGGCAGACACGGCCAATCATTGGCCCGCCACAGCAACGCTTAGATTCGTTCTTCGATCACCCTGTCAATCAGGCCATACTCCTTGGCTTCCGCCGCAGACATAAAGTTATCGCGGTCCGTATCTTTCTCAATTTTGTCCAAGGTTTGCCCCGTATGCTCAGCCATCAACCCATTCAAGCGACGCTTAATCTGCACAATGTGATTGGCTTCAATTTCAATATCCGTCGCCTGCCGACGCCCCACACCGCCCAAAGGCTGGTGGATCATAATTCGAGAATGGGGGAGAGCCAACCGCTTACCGGGGGTGCCTGCACAGAGCAAAAAGGAGCCCATGGATGCCGCTAAACCCACACAAATGGTGACCACCTCGGATTTGATGTAGCGCATCGTATCGTAGATCGCCATGCCTGCGGTGACTGAGCCACCGGGGGAGTTGATATACAAATAGATGGGCTTGCTCGGATCGTCAGAATCCAGGTACAGCATGTAAGCCACAATGGCGTTGGCAATGCCGTCCGTCACTTCTTCAGTCAGAAAGATAATGCGCTCACGGAACAGGCGTTCATAAATGCTGATCCACTGCTCGTAGGTGCTGCCGGGAAGGCGGTATGGAACACTGGGAATACCAATAGGCATAGGGATTATGGGGTAAAAGGACTTGTAGGTTTGGTTGAACACATAACCCAACCGTGCGTAAAAATCGGGTCGAAATGTACCCCCAACAGCTTGACTGTGTTGGGTTTGGCAAAATTCAGCCTACGCAGGTTTTTCAATAACTCGATCGATCAAGCCGTAATCAATGGCTTCCTGGGGCGTCAAATAGAACATGCGCTCCATATCCTTGCGAATTTTTTCTTCGGTTTGACCGGTATTTTCGCCCAGCAGCTTGGTAACTAAGGCCGTTTTACCCAGCACCTCATCTGCATTTAGCTCAATATCTGTGGCCTGGCCACGGGTACCACTGTAGGGATGCAACAAGGCCAGGGACGCATTGGGCAAGCTAGAGCGTTTGCCCTTAGCACCGCAAGAAAGCAACACCGCCGCCATGCCCACGGCCTGGCCCATACAAATGGTGATCACTTCCGATTTGATATGGCGCATGGTGTCGTAAACGGCTAGACCAGCGGTGATCGACATCATGCCAGCACTACCATCGGCCATACCGGCCATCACCGGATCGCCCATGGAGTTGATATATAGGTATATGGGTTTACCCGCATCTTCAGAATCCAGGTAAAGCAGGGCGGAAACCAAGGAATTGGCAACACCATCGGTTAGGGGTTGATTCAAGAACAAAATACGTTCTTGGCTCATGCGAGTGTAAATATTGACCCAAGCCCAGCGTCGACTACCAGGCATGTTGTAGGGCACTCGCATTGGACGTTCTACAGACATAATTAGCCGATACCTGCCGGGATTTGAGTGGGTAATTCCTTCGTGCTTTCCAAAACGCGATCGATGAGGCCGTATTCCTTGGCCTCTTCCGGCGTCAGGTAAAACATCCGGTCCGTGTCTTTCTGGAGTTTCTCGGGGGCCTGACCGGTGCAGTGCGACAAAATATCTAATGTGGCTTCGCGATTGGCCAGCACTTCTTTGGCCCGAATCTGAATATCGGTTGCCTGTCCGCGAGCGCCGGTGCGGGGCTGATTGAGGACAATGGTTGCATTGGGCAAACTAGCCCGGAACCCTTTAGTACCCGCCGCCAAAATCATGGAAGCGGTACCCATGGCCTGACCAATGCAGATGGTATGCACGGGGGGCCGAATATAGCGCATGGTGTCACAGATGGCAAAAGCCTCGGTCTCAAACCCAAGGGCATCCCCCGTATACCAAGACGTCCCCGTAGAGTTGATATAGAAGTATATGGGCTTGTCAGGATCGTCAAATTCTAAGTACAGCAGCTGAGCAATAATCAACCGGGTAACATCCATACCCATTTGCCGCTTATAGTCATCGGACGATACTAAGGGTGTCCCCAAATAAACAATCCGCTCTTTGAGGAGGAGGGATTGTAAATCGGGGGGTGGGGTACGGAAAGCGGCATCACCGCCATAGTAAGGAGCCTGTACGGCTTTAATATTCGAACTCATAGACCCAGTTAGCCCTCTGCGGTGTCGCTATTTGCCTGTTTTTGTCCCTAGCCCATACGTGAGCGGGCATAGACGTCTAAATAGTGTAACTCGGTCTGAACAAGCTGGCAGGCTAGGCCTTTGGGGGATATCCGCCCATGGTGATCGCCATGGCTTTGACCTGGGCAAGCTAGTTGGCTAACGCTGTGTGCTAACTAAGCCCATCTGCTAGGCTATGAACGCTACTGGGCATGGTTTTGGCGCAGACATAAGCCGCTGGAAATTTAACAGTACTGTTCACATTATTTAAGGAATTCTGTTTAAAGCGCTGTAGCTCTTATTTGCAGCCTAATTATTGAAGCAGTATGGGAGCGCGTGGCTAAACCATGCTGCAAAGTTCTGCACGTTCGGCGGGGGTTTTTCCGCAAATTGGATTACTGCATCTTAGGCAAAAATCGAGAACGATATCTAATAGGTGATTGGTAGGGAAAGTAACAGTATGAAAGCTAACGTGCAGTGGTCTATTAGCGATCGCAACCTAGACACGGCTCAAACCAATAGTCAGCGGCACCTATCCATTTCCGTCCAAGCGACCACCACGGGGGAGCGGCCCCCCCTCAATCTGTGCTTGGTTTTAGACCAAAGCGGTTCCATGGGTGGCCACCCGATCAAAACCGTACGCGCCGCCGCTAAACAAATTATCGATAGCCTGGCCCCAGACGACCGCATTTCCATCATTTCCTTTGACCACGAAGCCCGAGTCGTCGTCCCCAATCAATCCGTCACCGCCACCGATACGATCAAACAGGCCATCGATGGCATTCGAGCCGGTGGTGGCACGTCCATTGATGCGGGCTTAAAGCTGGGCATCGAAGAAGTGGCCAAGGGCAAAAAAGGTACCGTTTCCCAACTTTTCCTACTCACCGACGGCGAAAACGAACACGGCAGCAATGATCGCTGCTTAAAGCTGGCCAAACTCGCCGTTAGCTACAGTTTTACCGTTAGCACCCTAGGCTTTGGCAACCACTGGAACCAGGACGTGCTAGAACAGCTAGCCGATGCTGGCAATGGTAGTTTGGCCTACATCCAGCATCCAGAAGCTGCCATCCAAGAATTTAGCCGTCTGTTTAGTCGGGTGCAATCGGTCAGCCTGACCAACGCTTACTTAATATTGACCCTGCAACCCCAGGTGCGGCTGGCTGAGCTCAAGCCCATGGCCCAGGTGCTGCCCGAAACCATCGAACTGGACGTACGGCGGGAAGGGGAACAAGCCATTGTGCGTTTGGGCGATCTAATGACCAATACGCCACGAATTATCCTAGCCAACCTATATGTAGCCCAGCTGCCGGTCGGCACCCACACCATTGCCCACGCCCAGGTCCAATACGACGATCCGGCCCTGGGCAGTTCCCTCTCCACCGATGCCGCTATTATCGAGGTCACAGCCCAGACTAGCTATCAAGCCCAGCCCGATCCCCAGGTGCAGCAACATATTTTGACCCTGGCCAAATATCGCCAAACCCAAATTGCGGAGACTAAACTGCAGGCGGGAGATCGCACCGGCGCCATCACCATGCTCCAAACCGCCACCCAAACGGCCATCCAAATGGGCGATAAAAATGCAGCCACGGTACTTCAAGAAAACGTAACCCAGTTACAAACTGGAAAAGAGCTATCGGAACAAGCGAAAAAGAAAACTCGCATTGCCTCCAAAACAATTCTCCAATAACGGTCTATGCAATGGCACTATCTTCTAAAAGCAATGCAAGCCGGTCTGGCCGGTCGTGCTGGAGATACTGCCGCCTATAAAGCGGCTGCCCTAGGGACCCAGGCCTGCGGAACTCTAAATCAACGGCTGGCCACCTTAGCCAATCCGTTGCCACACCTTGATCTGATGGATTTAAGGGCCCAGCCCCCTGGCAGTTTTGGCCATGCCCTGGCCAATTTTCTCGACCGCTATGGCCTGCAGCCCTTGACTCTGTCGGCAGCGGCACAGGCAGACATCCATGGGGCCTCTCTTTTAGCGGTGCGCTATCCCATTTTGCACGATGCCTTCCACGTACTATTGGGGTTTGACACAAGTCTGGCGGGAGAGCTGGGCGTATGGTCTTTTGTTGCCGCTCAAAAATACTGTGGGGCGTTTGAGCGGGCTGCGTGGGTAGGCAAATGGTTTACCCGGTTGTTGATACCATGGCAATGGCGCCGTTTACGCCACTATGAAGAGAAAGGGCAACAGCTCGGGAGAAACGCCGTCTGTATCATTGCTGAACCCTTGGAAGACTTTTGGCCCACACCGTTAGATGAGGTCAGACGGCGGTTAAATCTGCCTGTCCAGATTTAAACCCTTACGCCCTATGGAAATCACCTACCAGTCCATCACCCTCCATAAAACAGTCCCCCTTACCATCAGCCGCGGCACCCGTTCCCAATCGAACAATCTGTTCGTGCAAATCGCGGCAGACAACATTATTGGCCATGGCGAAGCCACACCATTTTCCATTGGCGATCGCACCCAAACCCCGGACACCATCGTCGAATCTCTCGACCAAATTATCGAAGGCATTTCCGTCTACCATCCATTAGAACGACAGATCATCGAAGAAAGCCTCGACCAAATTGCTCCCTGCTCCGCCGCTCGAGCAGCCATTGACGTAGCCCTGTGGGACTGGCTCGGCAAAAAGGTGGGGTTACCCCTATGGCAACTCTGGGGACTAGACCGCCAGCGCATTGGCCCCACCGCCGTCACCGTGGGCATTAATACACCGGAGGGGGCGTGCGATCGCATCCGTCGCTGGCATGGCGATTATCCCGATCTACGCTCCATCAAAATCAAACTGGGCAGTCCTAAAGGCATTGCGGCCGATCAAGCCATGTTTGCCGCCCTGCAAACCGAGTTTAGGCCCCACGACAAAATCAGCATTGATGCCAATGGAGGCTGGACCTTAGCAGAGGCCAAAACCATGGCCACCTGGCTCGCCGAGCGCAACGTCACCTACCTCGAACAACCCCTACCGGTCAGTGCCAACCACCAGCTAGGCGAACTCAAGCAACATTCGCCCCTACCCATTTTCATCGACGAAAGCTGCTTCACAAGTCGCGACATACTGCCCTTGAAACAACACATCGACGGCATCAACATCAAGCTCATGAAATCCGGCGGACTCACCGAAGCCCGTCGCATGATCCACACCGCCCGTGCCTGCGGTCTAGGGGTCATGTTTGGCTGCTATTCTGACAGCACCCTCGCGAACACGGCCTTAGCCCAGCTATCGCCCCTAGCCCACCACCTGGATCTCGATAGCCACCTCAACCTAAAAAATAATCCCTTCACCGGGGCCCAGCTAGAACTAGGTCGCCTAATGCCTAACGGGCAGCCCGGCTTAGGCATCGCCCCAGTGGCATAACCTAAAAAACGGCCAACGTTACAATTCCACCCATAATCATCAGCCCAGCAGGCATAAACTTACGCGTCTTCACCAGGCGAATAATAAACACAATCACCAGCAGCAAAGCGACCAATTTCATCAACACCAGGCCACTGTTAATCCCCCTAAACGCCTGCAGCGCACCAATAATAATCAGCAGGCCACTGACAATACCTGAAATCAACGAAGGTTTACTGCGCGCCTTTAAATAGCCGGTAATTCCACCAACAATGGCGAGGATGCCATAGATCAATGCGATGATGAAGCCGGATAGTGAGATCGGGGCAAACGACATAAGGTAATTGGGAATGAAAGAATTTGGATCAGCAACAGCTACCATCACTCAATACCGACAGCAGGCAGTCTCGCTTTTACTTTATCAGGCTGTTTTAGAAGATAGCGTGGGGCAAACCTTCTTAGCATTACTAGAAGCCCTGAACACCAGCAAAGGCGCAACCAATGAACGAACTCGATGCCTCAGCGCCTACAGCCACTGGTTTCAAGCCTTAGCAAGTACTGGAAAAAGCTGGGGCGATCATCTACTCGGGCGATTGCTGGTAGATGATAATGCCTTTACCCAAGCCGTCCAGGCACAGCCGCTCACAGAACTGCCTGCCCCGTTACTAGAGGCAGCACAGCACGACTTAGCCATCCTGCAAGGACTGTACGATCTGTCCCCTAGCTACATTAGCCAATGCGTGCAAACAGCCTGCCAACTCTCCCAAGCTCCAGTTATTTGGTCCATCGGCTCTAGCACGTTCTCCATTGATCTACCGCTAGACTGGTCAGAAAACCTACAGCCATTAGTCGATCACTATAAACAGCAAGGCACCGGGCAGTTCGGACAATTCTATGGATTTCGCTGGCAGCAAGGCCAATTACATGGAATTTCTAACCCAGATCCAGTGACCCTAGAAGATTTAGCAGGTTACGAAGGGCCTAAAACGAGCTTAATTAAAAATACCGAGTTTCTCTTAGCAGGCTTTAATGCCCTCAACGTTTTGCTATATGGCAGCCGGGGCTCTGGTAAATCTTCCCTGGTCAAAGCATTACTCAATAAATATGGTCCCCAAGGTCTACGCCTCATCGAAGTGACCAAAGCCGAACTCTATGAGTTACCTAAAATTATTGAATATCTCAGCCCCCAACCGCAGAAATTTATTATTTTTGTTGACGACCTCTCCTTTGAAGAAGATGACGATGCCTTCAAAGCCCTGAAGGTGGTTTTAGAGGGGGGCCTTACCCGCAGCCCTCAGAATGTAGTGGTTTATGCTACATCCAATCGAAGACATTTAGTTCGAGAGTTTTTTGCAGACCGGCCCCGGCCCAGTGACGCCGACGAGCTCAAGTCTTGGGACACCGTGCAAGAGAAACTTTCCTTTAGCGATCGCTTCGGTCTCACGTTAACCTTTGAAGCCACTGATCAAACTACATACTTAGAAATCATCCATCATCTAGCCCAACAGAACAACATTGACTTACCCTCTAACGAGTTAGAGTTCCGAGCCAAACAATGGGCCACGCGTCACAATGGCCGCTCCGGCAGAAGCGCTCGTCAGTTTATCGATTTTTTAGCCGCAGACCTAGCGTTGGAGCAAAGGCCGTAATATCTACCGATTACGGTCTCATCGTCTATGCCCCACCATCCGTCAAATCCTTCAGTTCGTGCTCTACCATCGATTCCACCAAATCCGCAAAGGAGTACTTCGGCTGCCACTGAATACGGGCCTTAATCTTATCCACACATCCTGCCAACGTTACCGGCTCATCCGGTCGATAAAATTGAGGATCGACTGAAACATAATCCTGCCAATTCAGACCCACATAGGAAAAAGCACAATCCACCAATTCCTTTACTGAATGGGTTTCACCACTGGCAATGATAAAATCATCCGGCTTGTTCTGCTGAAGCATCATCCACATGGCATTCACCACATCTTCGGCGTGGCACCAGTCCCGAAGGGCATCTAAATTACCAAGTTTGAGCTCTTTGGCCAGACCTAACTTAATTTTTACGGCACCGCGAGTAATTTTACGAAACACAAATTCTGCCCCACGGCGTGGAGACTCGTGGGTGTAGGTAATGCCACAGCAGGCATAGAGATCGTACTTTTGCCGATAGTTAATGGTCATCCAGTGGGCATAGGCCTTGGCTACACCATAGGGGTTCCGTGGTCGAAACGCCGTACGCTCTGTTTGGGGTGACTCGTCGGGTTGCCCAAACACCTCACTACTGGATGCTTGGTAAAATCGTGCGTCTGGCTTGCAACGGCGAATGGCCTCTAGCAAACGCGACACGCCAATGGCGGTATATTCAGCGGTGAGCGCTGGCTGAGTCCAGGACAAGGGCACGTAGCTTTGGGAAGCCAGATTATAAATCTCATCCGGCTGGGCCTGGTCAATGGCATCCATCAAGGAGAACTGGTCTAATAAATCGCCAGAAATCACATGGATTTTATTGGCAAAATGATTAATACGGCCAAAGCTACTGGAACTGGAACGACGGACTAAACCGTAAACGTCGTACCCTTTATCGAGAAGTAACTCTGCAAGATAGGAACCATCTTGCCCAGTGAGACCTGTAATTAGTGCTGATTTAGCCACCCAATCTCCTGCAAAATTACGATAATAACCATTGTTAGGTTACCCTCTCCAGAGCATTTTTCAGCCCCATACATTATCGGTCACCGTAGAGTTCGGCATAGTATTGCTGATAGTCATTGGATAGCAATGGCTGCCACCAGTCTCGATGGTCTAAATACCATTGCACCGTTTGCTTCAGTCCTGCGGCAAAATCGTACTTGGGTTGCCAGCCTAAATCTCGTTGAATTTTGCTAATATCCATGGCATATCGGCGGTCATGGCCCGGGCGATCCTTGACAAAGGTAATTAGCTGTCTCGCTGGTGTGATGGGCAAATCTCGTTGCAACTCATCCATGAGACCGCACAGTTGCTCAACAATGTCGATATTTTTAACTTGATTGTTGCCGCCAATATTGTAGGTTTCGCCAGGCTTTGCTTTTTCGAGCACGGTTGCGATCGCATCACAATGATCCTCCACATGCAGCCAATCCCGAATATTTTACCCATCGCCATAAACCGGCAACGGCTTACCCAGCAAAATATTCAAACACATTAACGGAATTAACTTTTCAGGAAACTGATACGGCCCATAGTTATTAGCACAGTGGGTGATCAACGTCGGTAATCCATATGTGTGGCAATAAGCTCTGACCAAATGGTCGCTCCCTGCTTTTGATGCAGAATATGGGCTATTGGGCGCATAGAGGGCCTTTTCACAAAACGGTGGAGCATGCGGCCCCAGACTACCAAATACTTCATCAGTCGAAACATGAAGAAACCGGTAATTATCCGGCTTCCCTTGGACTATCCAATAGTGACGGAAAGCTTCTAATAGAGTAAAAGTACCTACTAAATTAGTTTGAACAAAAGCTGCAGGAGAATTAATGGAACGATCAACATGGGATTCAGCTGCAAAGTGAATTATCACTTCAATAGAGTATTCAGCAATTAGTTGAGATACCAGTTCTGAATCGCATACATCAGCCTTAAAAAAGATAAAATCCTTCCCATTATTCTTTAAATATGAAAGAGTAGCATCGCTACCTGCATAAGTAAGAGCATCAAGAACAAGAATCACTCCTAAGGATTCACATGCAGACCTAATAAAATTAGATCCAATAAAACCAGCACCCCCCGTAATGAGAACATTCTCTTTAATCAATAGGCTCACCTCAGCTAAAACATTTCAACATTAAGTCCATCTTGATAACATTCTTTAAAACTCGCCTAGAGAAATGTCTCTAAAATATTCACAGTTGCTTGACCAGTTTTTTCCCAGCTAAACTGTTTAGCGCGCTCTAGTCCTAATTGCCTTAATCTTTGTTGCAACTGCGAGTCATTAGCCAACAGTCGCATAGCATCAGCCAATTCGCAAACATTGTACGGATCAATTGCAATAGCTGCATCTCCGACAACCTCTGGCAAAGAAGAAATATTCGATACAATGACTGGAGTGCCACAAGCCATAGCCTCTAGAGGAGGCAAACCAAAACCTTCCCACAGCGTTGGAAAAACAAATGCCATAGCATTACTTATTAGTTCTGGAAGTTGCTTATAAGTAACATAGCTCAGAAACTTAACTCTCTCTCCCAAACCTAATTCTTGAGCATATGCACGTAAAGTTGGCGTATATCTCTTATCTTCTGGACCAGCCAGCCAAAGCTCATACTCCTCATTTTTTGCAATCAAGCTAAAAGCCTGAAGAAGTCTCTGAAGATTCTTATAAGGATCTTGACGTCCAAGATAAAGAAAATAATTACCAGTTCTCATGGAAGTAACTTTTGGACGAAAGTGACTTGAATCGTAAGCAAGAGGAACAACTGTCAACTTAGAAGATGAAATACTATAGAAATCAGTCAAATCTCTAGCAGTGGATACAGAATCACAAATAATATGCTCTGACTGATCTAATATCAATGGAACATAGTATCGAAAATAGTTTGTTAGCGGAGAAAAGTTCCTTGGAAATCGGAGTGGAATGATATCGTGAGCAGTGACAACAAAGCGGCAATCTCGATTATTAATTGGAGACTCTAGGAGGGGAGAAAATAAAAGGGAACAATTCAAAGTCTTAAAAATCTTGACCAGTCTAAACTGCATCCAAAACAATCGCTTGAGATGCCCCTTCAATCCTAATTCAGGAGCCATACCTTGAGGAATAACCTGGCAAGTTAATCCTTGCACTGGATAAGCTGTCAGAAAAACAGATGGCAGTTTAGATAAATTAGGTATTAAATTATTAATATAAGTACTTATTCCAGTAGGTTTTGGTGTCAGAGCAGAAGCATTAACTAGCAGTGACCGAACTATCATAGAACCATCCCAAAAGCAGTTTTCTATACACGAAAATTTAATTAACCAAAAACGAACTCATGACACAAAAAAAGCATACTTTTCATTCAAATAAAAAATCTAAATACAGAGTATTTTACCCTCGCCTTAAAACAACGAAAATCTAAAATAGCATTAATCACTCTATAGTTATTAACACCGTTTTTTTGATTTGCCTTTTTCTCTTCTTCGAAAAATTTTTTAATATTGGATCCAAGGCTACTCAAACCATTAAGATCATATTTCACCCATATCTTGTCAATTAAACAAAAACTATGACTTTTCAAAATCCGTAACCATAGATCATAATCCATACGAATTTTGAATGTTAAATCGAAACTACCAATTTCATCAAAAATATCCCTAGTAATAAAGGAAGCTTGATGAGATAACATTGCCTTTACGTGAAGCGGTTCGTGATTTTTAAAGGCTCTCTTGGGTATAGTATTTCTACCAAATTTAGCGTAACCCGATACTATTTTACAATGACTATGTTCCAAAATAGTGTTGCTAACTTCTTTCAAAATGCCATTTGTAACAAAAGTATCCCCCGCATTTAAAAAATTGATCCACTGACCACTAGCTATTTTCAAGCCTTTATTAAAAGCATCGCTTATACCTAAGTCAGGCTCACTAACACAAATAGCTTTTTGCTCTAGAAATGTTATCTCATTTAAGATTTCCTCATCTGAATCACCATTAATAACTATATACTCAAAATCATCATAGGTCTGACTTAAGACGCTGTTTGCAGTCCTACGTAAGCCTTCAGAATCATTTTTGACAATTGTAATGATTGAAAATTTAGGATTTGATAATAAGTTCATCTCCACAACACAAAAATAAATTTGTTAGTTACCCGACTGAAGATTCTTTTAAGCGATTTTTTAGAAGGCAATACTTTTTTAACTCTCAACTTCATTTTTGAAATAACTGGTTCAAGAGCAAATATTAAAACGCCTTTTATATACGCTTTTATTTTTTGTTTTGGTGGACAATATTTGCTAATTACAAATATCCGTGGCCATAAAGTTAAATGAGATTTTTTATGGAAGAAAGTATAGAAAAATTGTTGAACTCGATTCTGAAAGCGCGGTTCCGACGGAGAAAGAGACTCCCCTGGAAGTGGGCAGTCATTATAAACGACTATTTTAGGAGATACATAAGCTTTAATTCCTGACAATTGGGCACGCATTACAAACTCTGAATCTGCATGGTAGTGTGGCGTATTTACTTCATCATAAAGACCAATTGTTTCAAATACTGATTTATGAATCAACACACCATTACCAGGAGCAGCCGTAATTTCCCAAAACTCTTCGCACATTAAGTGAGATGGTATTGAATCTTCCCAAGTTGCATGATAACTCAGACCAAATAAATCACGAGTACCCCAATCAGAGTAAGAACCTAGAGACCAAATTAAACCTGGTGCTTTAAAGAAATCAATTCGACTAGCAAGAATACATAAGTGATTATCTTGAGCTAACGATAAAAGATTTTCAACATAGGAAGGATTTACATAAGAATCATCATTTATTGTCAAAATGTAGTCACAGCCTTCTGCAAGGGCAAACTCTATCCCGCGATTTGTCGAAGCCGTCCAATAACTATCATCGTCAGTAGATACTAAATCTACATTAGGAAAACTCGATAATAAGATATCTTGCGTACCATCTGATGAATTAGCATCTACTATCACAACCCGAAGGTTACGATACGTTTGTTGATTAAAAAATTCTAGAAACCGCTTAGTTATTACTCTACGATTACGACAAGGAATAACTGCTGCAACTAGAGATTTTGAGTTTTGACTGGATAGGTGGAAAGACATTCTTCAATAATCGCTATAGACTTAAAGATGTTTTGATATATTTAGCATTTGCAAGAAAGTTATTTAGATATTGATAAGTACCTACATAAGAATCTAGTCCTTGGCTAGTCGCTCTTAGCAACATATCCGAGAAAAATGATACTCGGCTTAATTTATTCGCTTCGTATGTGTTGATTAAATCAATTCCAGTCAAAGGCAAAATTAACGAGGTATCTATACTGTCCCTAAGTATCTTGATAGCCGATAGATCATCTCTAAACTCTAAGGTACTCATAGCATTGAATGCACAATCTATGACTTGAGATAAATCGTTCAGTGTAGATACGATCAGAAAGAACTGTGTATCAACCACCGAATCAAACATATATGAATAAGCTCTAAAATAGGAAGAGCTACTATTAACTCTGTAAAAAACACGTTTATAGTATGTTTGATTGAAATCATTTTTTTTGAGTAAGCTACTATTTTCTAAAAATGATTCTCTGGGAAATAAGAAAACTACTTTATATAGATTCTCTCTTTGGTGTTTAATTTGCGCACTGAATAATTCAAGTACTTGTGAGCAATCAATAGAATGTTTTTCAGATAATAGGTTAAGATCAATAATTAGAGTAAGTTGCGTATCGCTGGATAAAAACGTACTAGATATATTTTGTGAATCCAGCTTTTTACGTTGGATATCAAACTTCCGATTATGAGCCTCAATAGTCCTTTCTAATACTTCGATAGTCTTTAGTGCTGTTTGTTTAGGAGAGTATTGCTTGGAAAACTCAATAGCTTGTTGAACTCTTGTTTGATTATTTTTTTGATTGGCATCACTAAAGAATTCAAGAATATCTTCTGAGATCGCAATCGAATCATATGGATTCTTAAAATAAGCGATATTGCTACTGCAAATTTCAGAGATTGCAGGTAAAGGGCTAGCTATAACTGGAACCCCAAATTCCATAGCATCAACAACAGGTATGCCAAACCCCTCATATAAGGAAGGAAAAACCATCACACTGGCACCTTTTAATAAGGCCACTAGCTCTTCATTACTCACATGGCCTGTGATCATAATGTCGTCAGTGAGATTTAGCTCTCGAATTAAGCTAGAAACCGCACCTGAGGATAATTCATGGGTAGCCCCCGTAAGAACTAACTTGAAAGACTTAAACCTTGATTCTCGAGTTTTTAGAATCCAAAAAGCTTCAATCAAACGACAGTGATTTTTATGCCTCCAAGGGATAGCAGGATACAGCAAGTATTCAAAATTTTCCAAAGGATTAGGTAACGTCCCTACTTCATCCTTAAAAGACCGAGAAAGATACCCAGCAAGGTATGTCACATAAACGGAATTCTTATCATAGAGTTTTTGAATAAGAGAGCGCTCTGCTTCAGAAATAGTAATGATAGAGTCCGAACGATTAATAGCGTAGCTGTAGTGAATATGCCGCTGCTCATAAACACCACCCTTGAAAAAATGTGGCAACACTTCATGCTGGACATCAAGGATAGTAGCAACAACTGGCTTTGTAGAAGAAACAAATTCTGGAACTAACTCATTTAAAGGACATAGATAGATATCGCACCAGGAAAAGTAATGATGAACATTCGAAATCTCATTAGAGACCAAGGGCACAAGCTTTAAGTTAGGAATAACTGAAAGGTCTGAAAAATTCCTAACGTTAGTAAGCACACGAACTTCTTGCAACGATGCAAGTTCTTTGAGCAAATGGTATACATATTGGCCAGCACCACCGGCTCCCTGCTTACTTGTAAGTAGATTGACACAGTTAATCAGTATTTTCATATTGGGTTTCCCTGCACCTCGTTAATCTCGAAGCCTTACAGCAAAATAGTTCAATAAAAAGTACTAATTCCAATACTTACTTTTTCCTACTGAAAATATTTTCATCACATCATCCACACAGCGAGTTTGAGTTTTCAAGGAATATGATAACCTTCCAGTAATAAGATTTTTATTCATTGATGAAAGAACTTTCCATTACGATCATCACTATCTGCAAGAATGCTCAATCGACGTTAGAGAAAGCGATTGAAAGTGTACTATACCAAAACTATAAACACATACAATATATAGTGATCGACGGAAAATCGAGTGATGAAACTCCCGCAATTTTAGAAAAGTATTCTGAACGAATTGCTAAAATCATCAGCGAGGAAGATAGTGGAATTTATTCCGCTATGAACAAAGGGATACGCTATGCGGAGGGTGATTATATCTACTTTCTGAACTCAGATGACTTCCTAGTCGATGAACATGTGATCAGTGATGTAGCTAATTTTATTACCCGTCATCCAAATAGCGATATTGTCTATGGCAATCTGGAGATAAGAGATATAAATGATGATAGACAAGTTCTAGCGTCACCGGAACCATCGCAAATTTTAAGGACTTTAGTCTCTGGCGCAATGCATCATCAAGCAACGTTTGCCCATCAGAGAGTCTTTGAGGAAGTTGGTGTCTTCAAGGAAAAATATAAATCTGCTGGAGACTATGAATGGTGGATTAGAGTAGCCTCTGAAGAAAGCTTATCTAAAGCATATTATGACCGTGTCATTGCCTCATATTTTGTAGGTGGCCAGTCTAGTAACTTAACGCTTGCACTCCAAGAGATGTTTGAAGCTCAAAATAACGCAGCAATCTATCAAACTAATCATTGGTTAAGTAAGCGAATTCGTATATATCAGGAAATAATCAAGGAACCCCAAGGATTCTGGGATCTCGTTAGAATCAAAGAAGAACCTAACGAGATCCCAGGACTGGCAAAATTATCCTTTTTTCAGAAAATAAAACGCAAGCTGAGAAGCATATTTTAATCTCATCAGGTTTTCTGAAAATCAAAACATTCATAATACCTATGATATTCTGATTTTCAGAATAGTCGACTAGACGTAAGACTTTTCAAAGACTGAATGAAAACATTAAATGTCAGGTTTAGACATTGCTCTTACTCCTAATTTTTTACTATGGACTACAACAAATATCATGCAGAGATAGCTAACAGTTATCTTGATGTCGCCTTGAAAGAAGTTCTGGTTGTTGGTTGCAATAGAGGAAAAGATGTCCGTTATTTCATAGACTTTGGAGCTCAAACAGTTTGCGGTGTCGATGTCATTGATGATATTGGCTCAGAGTATGCACACGAAAACGTCGAATACCACAAAATTTCTGTTGAGGGTTTAAGCTTTCAGGACAATTTATTTGACCTAGTATATTGCTTCGCAACGATGGAACATGTTCCAAATATCCAACGAGGTTTCTCTGAGATGGTCAGAGTAACTAAACCAGGAGGAGTTATTTACTGTGTTGCATCGCCTTTATGGAATTCACGCCAAGGCCATCATTATTCCCATGTATTTGATATTCAAAAATATCCCTGGCTACACCTCAGAATGAACAAAGAAGAGATTAAGCAGGGATGCCATAATGGCACAATAGAGTACCCTAGACATATGACCAACATCAATTCAAATATTGACTACATGATGGATGCTAAAAACTTTAACTTTTCTTTTGCAAAAGAATATATCGATATTTGCAATCAATTTTTGAACGTCGATATTATAAGGAATGATTTAGATTCCGAGCCAGAAGAATGTCTGGATTACTTAAGTGAAGATAAATTAGATAAACTTATGCAAAAAGGGTTAGACTCTACTGAATTATTGGCTTTGACCCATACTTTTATTGCCACTAAAAAAGACTAACCAAATCACCTTTCACTATATATTGAAGGTATTAATAGTAGAAATATATAAACTATTGCCTAGCAACCCCAATCATGTAAGAGTATTTTTAATTCTAGATTTATCCCTCAGTGGTTTGAAATTGTCTTGAGAATTAGGAGTCTGCATGTCTAAAAGTCTTCTAGCTAACGGTTCTGAACTTGATAAGATTATCCCACCTGAAATTGCCGAAGATGCTTTTTATGCGTATTTAGTGCAGCTTTGTCAAGAATCGTCAGTGCAGACTATTTTAGAAATCGGTTCTTCGGCAGGCCAAGGCAGTACAAAAGCCTTTGTCTCGGGAATTCAAGCCTCAATACATTCCACCAATAAACAACTATTTTGCATTGAAGTTTCTAGAGTGAGATTTGAAACACTTCAGAAATTTTATCAAGATGAGTCGTTCGTCAAATGCTATAACTGCTCATCTGTACCCATTTCTGACTTTCCCACTCGTAGAGAGCTAGCTCAATTCTATAATGCATTCACAACGGGTTTAAATGCCTATTCTCTTGATGAAGTATTTCGATGGCTCGATCAAGATATTGAATATGTTAAAAGGCAATCAGTCCCTGAAACCGGAATACGGAACATTAAGCAAGAGCACAATATCGCTTTCTTCGATCTTGTTTTAATAGATGGATCAGAATTTACTGGTGAAGCCGAATTAGATGAAGTCTACGGGGCTAGGTACATTTGTCTCGATGATATCAACACCTATAAAAATCATGAAAATCACAACCGACTATGTGAGGACAAAAACTATGAATTAGTTATAGAAGATAGATCGACTCGCAACGGATTTTCTATCTTCAAAAGAATTGGTGATGCACCAAATATAAATAATAATATTTCAGTGCATTTTTTAACTATTGTTTTAAATGGACAACCATTTATCTCTTACCATCTTGAAAATGTTTTCAAGCAGCTAACATTCAATTGGCATTGGCACATTGTAGAAGGTGTTGCAGACTTAACTCACGACACAGCATGGAGTTTAGACGGTGGCGGATCAATAGACAGTAGCATACATAAAAACGGATTAAGTTCTGATGGGACAACCGAGTACTTAGACAGTATTATTCAACAGTTTCCAAACAATATCAGTCTCTATCGGAAAGAAGGTGGTGCTTTCTGGGATGGAAAACAAGAAATGGTGAATGCACCACTGCAAAACATTAATGAAGAATGTTTGCTATGGCAAATTGATGTTGATGAGCTATGGACGCCAAGACAGATTACACAGGGGCGTAATTTATTTATCGAATATCCCCACAAAATGGCAGCATTTTATTGGTGTCAATACTTTGTCGGCCCCGATTTAGTTGTCAGTAGCCGCAATTGCTACTCCCAAAATCCAAACCAAGAATGGCTCAGAACTTGGCGATACAAACCAGGTATGAGGTGGGCTGCTCATGAACCCCCAATTTTGGTTGAGGAGACAGAAGATGGTACGGCAAAGAAGAATATTGCGAGAGAGTTTCCATTCTCTCATAAGCAGACAGAAGCTAAAGGACTAGTTTTTCAGCATTTCGCGTATGTTTTATCACATCAGCTGGCCTTTAAGGAAAAGTATTACGGCTACAACAATGCTGGCTCATTATGGAAAAGCCTCATTACACAAACTAGATTTCCAGTCTTCTTAAGAGATTACTTTGACTGGGTCAATGACAATACAATTGCCGAAAAGGCAAGTTCCTTAGGGATTCAGCCTATATTTATTCCTGATCCTCAGTCTGAAAGATTAGGGTACTTCGCTAGTTTTAATGAGTCACAAAACAGCTCTTCACAGATCAAACTAACAGCAACTCCTCACGCCCCTGTAGTCGTTATTGATGGAGTCTTCTTCCAACTCTTAAATTCAGGAATTGGACGTGTATGGCACATGCTTTTACAAGAATGGAGTCAATCTGACTTTGGTCAACATATTTTAGTTCTGGATCGAAATAATACTGCACCCAAAGTTCCAGGCATTCGTTATCGTGCAGTTCCAGCATACGTACCTTCAGCACCTGGACGCGACAGCTTAATGTTGCAAACAGTTTGTGCCGAAGAAAATGCGGCTATGTTTCTATCAACCTTCTACACCACTCCGACTACAACGCCGAGCGTCATGTTGATTTATGACATGATTCCCGAAGTCATGAACGCTGATATTAAGGACTGGCAAGAAAAAGTCAATGCTCTTATGCATGCATCCGAGTATTTAGCTATTTCTGAAAATACAGCTCGTGATTTTCAGACGTTTTATCCGTCTCTTTCAAATAAACCAATAACAGTAGCCCACTGTGGCGTATCAGAAACCTTCAAACCTGCAAATGAAAAACAAGTAAGAGATTTTAAAGAAAAATACAATATCAACAAACCTTTTTTCTGCACTGTTGGGGAAAGGCTTGGGTTTAATGGATATAAGAATGTCGATCTGTTCTTTAAGGCATTTGCGCTTCTAGAAAATAAATCTGATTACATGATCGTATGTATCGGAGGTAAAGACGCGCTGGAGCCTGAACTAGCCAGCATCGTTAATGGATTAGATGTTAGTGTACTCAGAATAAGTGACTCTGAGTTAGCAAGTGCGTATACAAGCGCTGCAGCGCTTGTATACCCATCAAAATATGAAGGATTTGGGATGCCTATTGCTGAAGCCATGGCTTGTGGCTGTCCTGTAATTACTAGCAAAACTTCTTCTATCCCTGAGGTAGCAGGGGATGCAGCAATCTATCTAGAAAATCTAGACATAGATAATATGCTTAGTGCGTTAGAGAAAATTCAACTCGATGAAGTTAGAGAATTTTCAGGATCCCAAGGACTTATACAAGCATCCAAGTTTTCTTGGCAGCAAATGGCAGATATGAGTTCCTCGTCCATCTTACGAGCCATTAAGAACAAGAATGATAACTTCTTCGAAAGGTCTTGGCTATGGAATGAATTGCGCAGCATGCAACAACAGATTGAAGGGACAGAAGGAGTTGCTAATTTTTTATATTCACCCAATAATTCTCTCAACACAGATATAAAGGCTGAAGGCAAGACGACTACCACAAGCTCTACTAGCTTAGACGTAAAGACTAAGCAGCGTCTTGAAGACGTTATTGAAGAAATTAATTTGCTTGAAACAAGCCGCCGTTGGAGATTACGAAATAAATTAATTACCCTGAAACAAGTAATTATAAAAAGCGAACAACCAAACTTTGTAATAGACACTTCAAAAAGTGTAGAAATTCAGATTAAACAAGCTGAGGATAAATTACGTTGGATGAAAACAAGCAAGTTTTTAAATGATTAGATTTAGGTCTTCTCAAGAATAAGAACCTTAATGTACAAGTCTTCTTCGACAGGAGAAAAAAGAGTCTTGAAATCAGAATAGCTGACCTACTTACAGGCATTCTAAATAAAAAGCTCACAGGACTTTTACATTAAATTCTCGCATTTTTTATAGACCCAGAGCACTATAGATAGAGCCTAATCACTACTCTTTACAGTACATATGAATTGATGTGGGCAGAGAATAGTAAGCGGACTATAACACTGAAAAGTTAAGATGCTGACCTGGCAAGCTGCAGTATGATGGATAGATTGAACTACCTATTTATCACCTATAAATGTCACATAGAAGAAAGTATATAGCTTCCCAAAAACACTTTCTTTAATTTTCAATAGTGTATCCTGGCAGTCTTTCAATTCCTTCTGAGAATACTGTAATTCGCACTGGGTCGTCTCAAGCATTAGCTGGCACTGATGAAGTATTTGTTGACATTGAGATAAGTCTTGATGAGATATATGTAACTGTTGCTGAGTACTCTGCAATTCTTGTTGGGAGGTATATAGAGTCTCAAATAACTCGCTTAATTGGCTATTTTTTTGAGATAACTCGGCTGTCAGTTCACCATTTAGATGATTTAGTGCCTCAACGCTTTGGTCACGACTATGAACTATCTTCCACAATAGATGCTCACTCGTGCCATCTTCTTTTTCACAGCAGTTACTCATATCCCAACAGTAAGTTAGCTTCTTGAATTTTTTCGTTCTTACTATATTCGATCAACTCACTCTCCACTTGACCAGAGACTGCAATCATACCCAAATGATATTTGCTAGGCTCTTGTCCTGGGTTATTATCACCCGTACATTGATGATAAGTATGAAATTTATCAACAAAGATAGGGTCATAAAATGCATCTAGTTTCGAGCATATCCGTTGTAAAACGCTACTAGGATTTTCACAAAAATCTTCGTAATGAAATATTGGGAACTTAGAAACAGCCGCAGCATAAGAAAGATAAGCTGAAGCAAAATCATCTGTTGAAATCTCGGAAAACTGTTGAAACGTCCGTTTAATAGACGCTAAAACAGTTTCTGCACGTCTCGAAAATACTATCCCAATAGGATTTACCCCCCCCTGCTTCAAGTACAGATCTTGCTCCAATACTTTACTGGGAAAAGCACCAATCGCAACATTTGATAGAAAATTAACTGAAACCCAATCTCTAATAATTAACCGCCTATGTGTAGCTTGCGCGCAGTGATTTAAATATAGAATTTTTTCAACATAGTTCTTTCCCAAAAAAGACTCATAGTCTGCTTTAGAAACTAAATCAAACCAATCTATGGCTTGACGATCAATATCTAGCACAGAAAGATACGGATTAATTTCAGACAATACTATATTCCCACTAATTCCCCCTAAACATCTGTTTAAGAGGGTTCCACCAGAACGAGCAAAAGCATAATAAACAGGAATTTTCTCCATACAATCTTCCATTTCTATTAATATATAGAAAATAAAAGTAAGCCTTTTATTAAAACAGCTGAACTAGTAATTATAGATTACACATAAAATCTAAGAGGCCTATAGCAAAGTGAATATAAAGCTATAAAATATTTTGAAGAGACTTTTACAACTAAAAATATAGTGCTATCAAGAGTCATATCCATACATACATGAAAAAATGAGCTTAAACTTAAGTATACTCTCAAAAATTAGCAGATCAAAATCATAAAACATAATTTACTTCAATATTTTCAGAAGTATGTCTTGCAAAAAATAAAATCTTAAATAGCCCTTAGAATGAGTTGTAGAAATCACCTTAGGCCTACATAAATTAGTCAACATTATGCGAAGTTGGATAAAACGTTCTACCGATAAGTATTTCATCAAGCGTTTTATAAAAAATTTTGATGTTCTGATTTGCATAAGCTTAAATAAGAGTCTAGACAGAAGAGCGTATATAAAAAAGCACTTCAAAGAAAGAGGAATTGAAAACTATATTTTCTTTGATGCGACTAGTAGTACAGATCCCATTGTTGATGAATTCTACTCAAAGGCTCTTGTACAAGAATATCCCCCATGCTTCAGGTGTGGAATGTACACATGTGGAGACGACAATTGTAATAATGTATTAATCAGACCACAAGTTGCTACTTTCATCAGTTATATTCGCTTGTGGAAATATATAGTTAAAAACAGATTTCAATGTGTCTTAATTACTGAGGACGACGTTAAGTTTACCAATTACTTTCCTCAAGTAGCACGCCAATTTATTTCAGATAAATTTATAGACAAAACAAATATTAAAGGTGCCAATCCAGTTCTATTACGTCTGGGCTGGGCATTAAGTGAAGACCATCAGTTTAATGGCAACTTAATCCTGAAAAAGAATAGTTGTCAAATGTCTAACCCATGCCATGCGATTAATGGAGCTGCAGCAAAAATTTTGCTAAAAAACTTTCATATAATTGCAACTACGGTGGATATATACCAACATCAGTCTATCCCCCCAACGATACTTTCAAGTTATACAGTTTATCCCCCAATCAGCTATGAACTCTCATGGAGTACAGGAGAATTAGATTCATTAATACATCCTAAACAGAAGAGAATCTCTTATCTTGAAAAAGAGCAGCCTCAAGAACTAGAGCTAATTTCAATAACAAAAAAAGCACTGCAAGAACATCGCGCTCATATTTTATACAGAAAGCTTCTGATCATCGGACATCCTAGATGCGGCTCTGGTTACATGAGTAAACTCCTCAACGCATTTGATCTAGATATCGGACATGAAAGTATGGGGAAAGATGGCATATCATCCTGGATGTTTGCAGCTTCTGACTCTTCATATCCATATTTCCAAGATGAATATTCACGCTCAAATAATGACAAGTTTTTCCAATGGATTATTCAACACGTCCGAGATCCCAGAACTGCCGTTCCTAGTATTATGCGAGACAATACATTTGCACCAAAATCTTATGAGTTTCGACGAAAACATATTTTTCAGGAATTCAATATAGATCTCAATCAAGCACCATCAAATTTCCAACGCGCAGTCTTAAGCTATATCTATTGGAATAAACTTATCGAAAAAAACAAACCAAGTTTGATTGTAAAAATAGAAAATGCCGAAAGCAAACTATTTTCGTTCTTACAGGAGAGCGCAATTATAGATCTAAGTATTATTCCAAAAGATTTACCTGAGAAATCAGTCAATCAAAATAAGCCTTATCAAGGCAAAATATACTCTAAACCCACGATCAGAAATTATCATTGGCAAGAACTATCCAAAAGTCTAGCTTGCTTAATAAATGAACAATGTGAACAGTATGGATATGCTCTTATTGAGTATTAACGAACACACATTGATGAATTTAATATAGAGAAATAGACGTTAATGGGAGCTGACCAAAAATATGAATTTGGATAGATTAAAAGGACTAACATTAGATCCCATAGGATGGACAAAATCATTAGACCTCCTGGAGCCAGTCATGGCTAATGCTGAACCTCTTCCTTGGTGGACTTATCCTAGCATAGAGTTTATCAGCCATATCCTGAACAAAACGCATGTTGTATTTGAATATGGCTGCGGCAACTCTACGTTATGGGCTTCACAATACGTCCAACGTATTATCTCTGTAGATCACAATTCTCAATGGATTGACAAGATTTCATCTCGCTTAGCATCCCCTCATACAGTGATAAAGAAAGGGAGAGCACAAATTCAGAAGCCCGCTTATTCTAATATTCACGAAATATATTTCAGTCAAAATCCTAGAGAGTCATTTGACTATGACGAAGAGAAAATTACAAGACGAGGTTTAAACGATAGAGAATTCATCGAATATGTAGAGGAAATAAGCAGACATCAGATTCTTTTCGATTGCATAATTATAGACGGAATGGCAAGAAGATTATGTGCATATTATGCGCCTGAATATCTAAAAAAAGATGGTTTCATTATTTTTGACAATTCAAATAGAAGCGATTACATGGAAGGTTATAAATACCTTCTAAGTTTAGGTTTTTATCATGTACCTTTCTGGGGGCTTGTTCCTGGCGCAGAGTTTCCCTCATGCACATCTATTTTCGCTAAAAGTCACAACATATTTAAAGGAGTAAGCATGCACTCTTCCATTTTTGATATTCCAGAATATTAGACATGGAACCACTACAAACTGAATGAATCTGTCTTTTCTAGTGCTGATATTGCCATATCAGTTAATCCTAGAAACCTTCTAACTTTTCCAGGTAAAACTTTTAGAGCTAGGGCTCTTGGCTGTTTATCAACTGGGTAAAACACTGAATGAGACTGCCTGTTTTCCAACGCAATTGTCAAAAAGTAATCGCCTGGTGCAAGATTAGCGTTGAATGAAAAAACAATATATCGACACTGCTTCTCTTGAATATTTTTATCGTTTGGTATATTCAAAAAAACAGATTGCCCACTAATCGTTAAAGACTGCTTACTTTGTATATATAGGCTGACAGCTGGGTTACTTAATAAAGTTAAGTAAGAAACGTTGACTTCTAGCGTAACTTTGTCTCCTACAGTTGCAACTTGACTATCACCAGTCCCCTTATTCACAAACTGGGTGCTCACAATACGACCTTCATCTGTTCCAAACGCAATTTGACTATGTGAGCTATTAGATGGCTTGCTCTTGATAGCATTCTTTCCATAAGATTGCTGTTCTTGGGCAGATCGAATCTGTAGAAAGTAATATTCAGTTACTGTACTTGTATCACCAACTTGTACGATTTTTCCATTATCTAACATCAAAGCAGTCCGGCAAACCGACTGAATGGCACCAATATCATGTGATACCAATACGACCGTAGCTCCATGGCTAATAAGTTGTTTGAGGCGCTCAAAAGACTTTAGCTGGAATGCAGTATCACCAACTGAGAGTGCCTCATCTACTATTAATATTTCAGGTTGAATTGTTACCGCTAATGCAAATGCTAAACGTACATACATACCGCTAGAATACGTCTTCACTGGTTGCTGGATAAAATCTCCAATATCAGCAAAGCTAGCAATACTATCTAATTTGCCCTGAATTTCCTCTTCCGAAAGTCCCATTATTTGACCGGAAAAGAACACATTTTCTATGCCAGTAAACTCTGGGTTAAAGCCACTACCCAATTCTAGTAGAGCTGAAACCCTCCCTTGAACTTTCAACTGTCCTTTGGTCGGTTGTAGTGTTCCAGCAATAATTTGTAAGAGTGTACTCTTGCCAGAACCATTTCGACCAATGATGCCAATCGTTTCGCCCTTAGGGATTTCAAGATTAATATCCTGAAGAGCCCAAAAATCTTCTGACCTTTGCTTTCCTGGCAACAATAGCTCTTTTAATCGATCCACCGGACGGCGATACCTTTTAAAGACTTTTGAGACATCTGTAAGAGAAATTGCAATATCGTCAGCCATAAAAAACCCAAAAATAATTGTTGCGTATAACCGACATCCTAAAATTTATATACAACAGATACAGCTATGTCCCCAGAGCCACAAACCACCCATCAACTTAAGAAATGAAGTTATCGACATTAAATGACATCTGCAAATGCTGGGCGAAGCTTTTGGTAACACCAAAAACCCAGACCAAAAATCAATAATGAGAGACAAGTTGCAACACCCCACTCTCCCCAATGAGTTATCTCTCCAAGCAAGATAATATCTCGATACATTTCACTAATAGCAGCTAATGGATTCAGCCAAAGTACCCACTGCTGAAATGGTTCTGGAATCATTTCTGGTGGATAAATCAAAGGAGTCGCATAAAACCAAAGGTTCAAAATCACTCCTAAGGTTTGTGGAATATCACGGATAAAAACCGTCAGGCTAGCCATCAAATACCCTAGACCTGCTGTTATTAGAAGTTGAGGAATCCAGACTAAAGGCAATAACAGCAATGTTGGATGTAGTGCATTACTTACAAACACCACAAATGTTATCAAGGCCATTAATCCAAAAGTACTTTCGAGAAAAGTAGAAAATACCGGAACAAGTGGTAATAAGCTCAGCGGAAAAACAACCTTCTTGACTAAATTTGGTTGACTGACAACCGCGCCTGATGACTGCATCAAACCGCCACTAAAGGCAAGCCATGGCAATAGCCCTGCAAATAACCACAAACCAAATACAAATGAATTATCAGCAGGCATTCCTTTCAAGCTAAGCTTGACACGCAGAACAATTGAGAAGACATAGGTGTATATCAAAAGCTGAGCTAACTGGTTTAATAGCGGCCACAAATTACCTAATATGGACCCTTTATAGCGTGCTTCCATATCTCTCTGGACTAGAGTTTTTAGCAACTCAAGCTTTGCCCATTGGGTTTCCCTCAAGGGAAGCAATGGCTTTAACCGCAAGAGTTGCTTCCACAATAGACTGCGTAGCATCTGCATACGTGCTTTCAGCGATTTGAATACAGCTGCCATAGACTCATGTTGGTTAATTGCAATACCGCACTAATTTATCAAACCATTGGCCATGCTAGAAAAAGCCCTCGAATGATATATCTCAAACTTTTGGTATTAATTTACAAGAGAGAGTGCCCATCTCTTCGAAATCGGCATTATTGCCTGTCTGTTCGTAATCTGTGAGATGGTGATCCATCCGAAAAAGCTCTATTGCAGAACCTTCTGTAAACAGCTCGCGACCTGTTGAATCTGAGTGAGACTGAGTTCGGGCCACATC
The DNA here is from genome assembly GCF_018739865.1 of Leptothoe kymatousa TAU-MAC 1615. Taxonomy (GTDB): domain Bacteria; phylum Cyanobacteriota; class Cyanobacteriia; order Phormidesmidales; family Phormidesmidaceae; genus Leptothoe; species Leptothoe kymatousa. Next base: position 168,834 of record NZ_JADOER010000011.1, read on the forward strand.
GGTAAACTCAAAACCTCTTGGCCTAATTGGTCGCTCACCGGATTAGCCGGATATTCCCCCAAATAAATGGGTAGCTTGTCCTGGGGAATGGGGTAATAGACCATGGCCCCAATGCCCGCATCCATCAATGTCTGTTTCACGCGATCGCGATCGCAACCCACTAGCCGCACCGTATATTGATGAAACACGTGGCCTGCGGACGACACGGGCGCAATCACCCCCTCCACATCCGCCAGTAGACGACTGTAGTTTTCAGCCACCCAGCGTCGCTTACTATTCCAATCATCAATGTGGCGCAGCTTCACTTGTAGAATTGCGGCCTGCATGGCATCCAGGCGAGAGTTGTAGCCCAGCATTAGATTTTTGTAGCGTTCCTTAGCTCCATGGACCCGCAACATGCGGGCCATATCGGCAATTTCGTCATCGTTGGTGGTGATCAGCCCCCCATCGCCATAGGCTCCAAGATTTTTAGTCGGGAAAAATGAAAACGCCCCCACATGGCCCATGGAACCAACGTAGCGGCCTGTGAGCGATTCCTTGGCAGCCTGATCGCAGGAGCAGCCTACACAGTCGCCATGGTAGGTGGCGCCAAAAGCCTGGGCGCAGTCTTCAATGACTTTAAGCTTATGCTTGGCTGCGATCGCAAGAATCTGAGCCATGGCCGCCGGGTTGCCATAGAGATGCACCGGCATAATCGCCTTCGTTTTAGGCGTAATCGCCGCCTCAATTAGATTGGGGTCAATATTAAACGTATCGGGCCGAATATCCACAAACACCGGCTTCGCCCCCACCAGGCTGATGGATTCTGCCGTGGCAAAAAAGCTAAAGGGCGTCGTGATCACCTCATCCCCAGGCAAAATGCCCATGGCCCGCAGACCAATCACCAAGGCATCGGTGCCAGAGTTCACCCCAATGGCATGTTTGACACCCAAATAATTGGCCACATCCGTTTCAAAGGCCTGAACCACAGGGCCTAGAATAAACTGGCCAGATTCCAAAACCTGATTGACAGCCGCTTGTATTTCATCCTTAATCCCCTGGTACTGGGACTTCAGATCGAGAATAGGAATGTTGATCTGGCTCACGGTAGTTCAATAACCCTAACGGTCTTAAATAGATGGTCGGTGGGGGGAAGCCTCTGCTCTAGAATCTTAGGACGATTTGTGTCGTCATTTTGATATGCGTGTTGCCGTTGTCCATGAATGGTTAGCTAGCCATGCGGGTTCCGAGAAAGTTGTAGAGCAGATTCTGCAGCTCTATCCAGAGGCCGATTTGTTTAGCCTGGTGGATTTTCTATCCCCGGAACAGCGTCAGTTTATTGGACATCGCACGGTAAACACATCCTTTATCCAACAATTACCCTTTGCTCAACGAATTTTCCGTCAATACCTGCCGCTGATGCCCTTGGCGGTGGAGCAATTTGATTTGTCTGCCTATGATGTGGTGATTTCCAGCAACCACGCCGTGGCGAAGGGTGTGCTGACAGCGCCCCATCAACTGCACATTAGCTATGTGCACACCCCCATTCGCTATGCCTGGGACTTGCAACACCAATATCTACAGCAAGCGGGGTTGGAACGCGGAGTCAAAGGCGCTATCACCCGCGTGATTTTGCACTACCTGCGCCTGTGGGACACGGCCAGCGCCAACCGGGTGGATCGGTTTCTGGCCAATTCTGAGTTTATTGCCCGGCGGATCTGGCGCGCCTATCGCCGCCCCGCCACCGTGCTTTATCCCCCGGTGGATGTGTCCCGATTTGACTGGCAACAACCACGGGAAGAGTTTTATTTAACCGTGTCTCGGTTTGTGCCGTACAAACGGGTGGATCTGACCGTGGCGGCGTTTAATCGCTTAGGTCTGCCGTTGGTGGTGATTGGGGATGGCTCGGACTGGTCGCGCATTGAGGCCATGGCGGGTGCCAATGTGAAACTTTTGGGCCAGCAGCCCAACGCAGTGGTGACCGACTATATGCAACGCTGCAAGGGATTTATTTTTCCGGCAGAGGAAGATTTTGGGATTACGCCCGTGGAAGCGCAAGCGGCTGGAGCCCCTGTCATTGCCTTTGGTCGAGGCGGGGTGGCGGAAACGGTCGTCCACGGTAAAACAGGTGTTCTTTTTTCGGAACAGACAGTTAAGAGTCTGGAACAGGCCGTAAATGCATTTGAAATGGGTATGTATGAATTAAACCCAGAACAATCGAGACGCCAGGCAGAAAAATTTTCGATCGAGCGTTTTCATGAGCAATTTCGTGCCTGTATTGAACAAACGTATACAGGCTTTCTGCAAGGTAATCCCGTAGAGTAGTTAGGTTATCGCCCTCGGCAAGATTTAATCATGACGCTTTCTCAGCCGACTAAACCTGCGATCGCATCCCTAAAAGTCAACGCTCATCCCGGCTATATGGTGAGCGCGTTGGTCATGAGTGATGCCCTGTGTCTTAGCCTTGCCGGTATCGCCAGCGTCTATGTTCGTCTGTGGTTCAACGGCCAATATGCACCGTCCCTTTATTGGGACCTGTGGCCCCTACTAAGTTTGTTTTTACTCGGATATGGCCTCGCCGGTCTATATCCAGGCCATGGCATCGGCCCCGTCGAAGAATTACGACGACTGACCCTCACAACAACGTTGCTGTATCTCACCCTAGGGTCAGCCATTTTCCTCTTTCGAGATTTAGAACTCTATTCCCGTGCCGCTTTTTTAATGGCCTGGGGACTCTCGACAGTCTTGCCTCTGCTGGGGCGCTACGCCCTCCGAGCCCTAGTGGCCAAACGCTCATGGTGGGGATATCCAGTGCTCGTGCTCGGGGCTGGAGAAACCGGGGCATTAGTCATTCGCACCTTGCAACGCCAACCGGCCCTGGGGCTCAAGCCAGTCGCCGTCCTGGATGATGACATCGGCAAACACGGCAGCCTCGAAGGCGTCCCCGTCATCGGCAATTTAGCCCAAGCCCCCATCCTCGCCAACCGAGACCAGATTCCCTACGCCATCATGGCCATGCCGGGGGTAAATCGAGACCGCCTACTCTACGTAGCCCAGCGCTATGGGCGGGCCTTCCCTCACCTGCTCATCATTCCCGACCTGTTTGGCATGGCCAGCCTCTGGGTAGCCGCCCGGGACCTGGGGGGAGTCTTGGGCCTAGAATCCCAACAACAGCTGCTCCTGCCTGGCCCTAAGCTCGCCAAAAATCTGTTGGATCAATGTTTAACGCTGTTGGTTGGCATCGTCTGTTTACCGCTAATCGCCCTCATCGCATTGGCCATTCGCCTGGATTCATCAGGCCCGGTTTTTTATGCACAGGTCCGCATTGGTCGCCGGGGTCGCCCCTTTAAGGCTTGGAAATTTCGCACCATGGTCCCCGACGCCGATCGGGTGCTCAAAGAGTATCTCCAAAGTCAGCCGGAACTCCGCAGCCACTGGAACCAAGACCGCAAGCTGAAATACGACCCCCGCATCACGCGGCTGGGGCGATGGTTACGGCGCACCAGCTTAGACGAACTGCCCCAGCTCTGGAACGTACTACGAGGGGAAATGAGCCTCGTGGGTCCCCGGCCCATCGTCCATGACGAAGTCCGTCGATACGCCGATAAATTTGAACTCTACACCCAGGTCCTACCAGGGCTGACGGGCCTATGGCAAGTCTCAGGCCGCAATAATATTACCTATGAAGAACGGGTTAATTTAGACGCCTACTATGTGCGCAACTGGTCAGTGTGGCTAGACCTTTATATTCTTATTCGTACCGTTTGGGTGGTGCTCGTAGGAGACGGCGCATATTAGTTGATCCCCCCTGCCCATCAGGGGAATAATGCCATCTACTAAAGCATTGCAGATGCAACATGTTTGAACAAAAGTCTTACCGAGAAACACCCCCCCAGAATCCTCTATCCATTTTGGATGCTAAATCTTGGTATGACTGGCTATGGCTGGGGGCTTTAGTGGTATTACCCTTTGCTAGCTATTTGAGCTTGGCCATCTTAGTCACCCTGATGCTAGTAGCCCTATGGCAGCGAGGGCCTAACATTCGTGATTATTTATGGCACCAGGGCTATGGGCTGTTGACCCTGGGCTTAGTGATTAGTGCCTGTTTTGCCGTCAATCAAAGCGATGGCTGGCTACAGCTCGCAAATTTTCTGCCCTATTTTTTACTGGTCGGCGTACTGGCCACCGCCCCCAGGTTTCGCCAATCCGACCAATTTTTCACCACAGCGGCCCAAGCCCTCGTACTTGGCTCTTTCCCGTTTAGCATGGCGGCCCTGGTGGAATACGTCGTTCGCTTTCCTAGCATCACAGCCCAGGTTGGGGACTGGGCCATATTTCAGTGGATATTTGATGTTAGCTTTGCCGGGCATCGGGCCCATGGCGGCCTTAGCCACCCTAATATTTTGGGCAACTATCTGGTGATTATCCTAGGGCTGGGCCTAGGGCTGCTACTGGCCAATCGCCATAGCAAGCTTTCTAGCAAAATGGTGCTGGCGGTGGCGATGGCAGTGGCACTGGCGGGGATAGGCATATTTTGTACTAGCTCCCGCAACGGACTGCTAGCCGCCCTTGTTTTATTAGCGATTGCTGGCTACTGCGCCCGCCAGCATCGCTGGGTCTGGCTCCTGGGTCTAGGGGTGCTGGGGGCGATGGCCGCTGGCCTGGCCACCCTAGGGTTTGGCGGGCGGGCCATAAGTTTAGGCCTATTTACCAACGACCCTCGCATCGCCGCCTGGCAAATTTCCTGGGATCTCATCCAACAGCGCCCCCTGATGGGATGGGGGCTAGGGGGCTTTAGTGATCAGTATGTGCCCTTTAGCGTCACTGACCATGAACGCTTGTTTCATCCCCACAATCTTTGGCTCTATTTAGCTGGCGACACCGGCATTCCCACCATGCTGATGGCCTGTTGGGTGGTAGGGCGCTCCTATGTCGGGGGCATTAGGTGCCTCACCACAGGTGAAGGGCATCCCATTTTGCTTAGCTACGTGCTGGCATTTACGGGCTGCATTCTATTTGCCCTATTTGATGTCACTTTGTTTGACGCCCGCATTAATGTACTCAGCTGGTTTATTGTGGCCAGCATTGGCATCTTGGCCAGCCGCCCACAGGCTACAACTAGCCCTGCCGCAGCGGTCCCCGCCAGACAAAAACGCAGGTAGAAAAGCTAATGGCACTTTCTACCTGCGTTTTTAAGTATTGATTTTTGGCTGACGTCTTAAATTAGCTTTGCAGACTTCAGACCGTAGTAAAGGCCAATACCAGCGCCTGCTCCGCCCAACAGAATTACCAAATAGACTACTGCTCCAGCCATCACCAAACTCCTTATAAAAAGAAAAAAAGCCGTATAGTAATCCATTGAATCATGTTCATTGACCGTTTGTCCTCCATTGGAAACCTATTAAGCACCATTAATGTGCTTTAGAAACTAGGTCGAATGGCAACCTCTAGGGCTAGAATGGAAAGCCTAGCAATTTTTTTGGTTAGGCATTTTCGGTTAGGCAGAGGCAGCTCATGAGCAAGGGCACATTATTTGACAAAGTTTGGGATTTGCACGCGGTCACCACATTGCCGTCCGGGCAGACTCAGCTTTTTATTGGCCTGCATTTGATCCACGAGGTCACTAGCCCCCAGGCATTTGCCATGCTGCGCGATCTCAACCTCCAGGTCATGTTTCCTGAGCGCACCGTCGCCACGGTGGACCACATTGTGCCCACCGAAAATCAGGCCCGTCCCTTTGCCGACAACCTGGCCGAGGACATGATTGTCGCGCTGGAAAATAATACCCAAACCAACGACATTCGCTTTTTTAATGTGGGCTCTGGCAGCCAAGGCATTGTCCATGTGATCGCCCCAGAACAAGGCCTCACCCAGCCGGGCATGACCATTGCCTGCGGCGACAGCCACACCTCGACCCACGGCGCCTTCGGGGCCATCTCCTTTGGCATTGGCACCAGCCAGGTTCGCGATGTACTCGCCACCCAAACCCTCTCCCTAGAAAAGCTAAAGGTACGCCGCATCGAAGTGAACGGGGACCTAGCCCCAGGCGTCTATGCCAAGGACGTTATCCTCCACATTATTCGCACTCTCGGGGCAAAAGGCGGTGCAGGCTACGCCTATGAGTATGCCGGTAGCACCATCGAGGCCATGTCCATGGAAGAGCGCATGACCCTGTGCAATATGTCCATCGAAGGGGGCGCGCGTTGCGGCTATGTCAACCCCGACCAGGTGACCTACGATTATTTACGCGATCGCAAATTTGCCCCCACAGGAGACACCTTCACCCAAGCCATCGATTGGTGGGAAAGCCTGCGTAGCGATGCCAACGCCGAATACGACGATGCCGTTGTCTTCGACGCCAAAGACATTGCCCCCACCGTGACCTGGGGCATTAGCCCAGACCAAGCCATCGGCGTAGATGAAGCCATCCCCGCCCTGGCCTCCTTTACCAAAGATGAACAGGCCCTAATTCAAGAAGCCTATACCTACATGGACCTGGATCCGGGCCAGCCCATGTTAGGCACCCCCATTGATGTCTGCTTTATCGGCAGTTGCACCAATGGTCGCCTCAGCGACTTACGAGAAGCCGCGAAAGTGGCCCAAGGACGACAAGTGGCCCAAGGCATTAAAGCCTTCGTCGTTTCAGGGTCCGAACAAGTCAAGCAACAGGCCGAAGCCGAGGGCCTAGACAAAATCTTTCTAAATGCCGGATTTGAATGGAGAGAACCTGGATGCTCCATGTGTCTCGCCATGAATCCCGATAAATTACAAGGACGCCAAATCAGCGCCTCCTCTTCTAACCGCAACTTCAAAGGCCGCCAAGGTTCAGCCTCAGGGCGCACTCTCCTCATGAGTCCCGCCATGGTTGCATTGGCCGCCATCAATGGCAAAGTCAGCGATGTCCGCCAGCTGGCATAAAGACCTACAGCCAACCCGCTGGCCAACCATAAAATAAAGAGCCAAAAATTCTCTCGACAATTAGAAATCAACAACATCCAAAGGTTTTGCTTTCCTTAACCTTTTGATTACCTTGCGTTAATTCTTGCCCTTAATCATGCCAGTAATATCGACTAAGCGAACCGTATCTCACTGCTGTTAAGTCGAACTATAGCCCTTGCTTTCAAAGCTATGCGTTTGCACCCAAGGAGTACGCCCAAACAGCAGTAACAACTTTACACCTAGCAGAGTCACACTGCCATTGGCGAAAATATATCTCTGCTGTCGATTGCTCCCATAGCACTCACAGGGACCTAGTCTTTCCATGTCAGCATCTCAACTAACCCACCGAACTCGGTCATCCGACCAATACATTGCCCTCCTCGAAGAGCTTTACCATGAGCGAAACTTGACCCATTTTCCGGCAGGTCAAAGCATTCCGCTGCGACGTGGTGAAATTTATATTATTTGTCGAGGCATTGTCCAACTCCACACCATTCATCCCGATGGCAGTGAAACATTGTTGGGTCTAGCCGGTCCTTCCATGCCGTTCGGCCTTAGCCTCACCAGCGTGACTCCCTACTGGGCAACGGCTTTAACTAAAATAGACGTGCTACCGCTATCGATGGCAGAGTTAGAAAACTCGCCCACATTAATGGCCGGGTTGTTCTCCCACCTATCCAGACGCCTGCAACAGACCGAAGCTTGGCTAGCATTGTCTGGCAAACGGTTAGTTGCCGACCGCCTGCGTCAGTTATTAATTATGTTGGCCCAAGAATTTGGCCAAGTAGAAACCCAAGGCGTAAAGCTAACCATTCGGTTAACCCATCACCAGCTAGCTACCACCATTGGCACGACACGCGTAACCGTTACTCGATTACTCAGAGACTTTCGCAACGAAGGGTGGCTTAAAATTCATCAGCGTTATTTGATCCTACCCCTGAGCATGCTCCAGGAAATGTCAGAGCATCCCCACATGGTGTAGAGCATCAGTCAGTGATCAGTCAGTGCTGCTTGAAAATATGACACGTGGGTATTTGACTAACCGTCAAATACCTTTTTTTTACCAACTCTAATGTTCAAGAAATTCCCGTGTTTACACAGGCTTTAGAGTTTATTGCGAGATATGAAGCATATTCGATATTTGTCCTGCAACTCAGATCTGCTCCAAAAACCGGTGATACTCTATGTATCCATAGCCACAATTTAGGGCTCGGTTATTTTTGCTATTGGCCTCATCACAAGATAGCCAATTTAGGTAGTGAATTATTCAGCTGCTTGAGTTAAGCTGTCCCAAATAGGCCTGAATTGAGCCAATTATTCAAAAACTCGCTAGACATTGCTGTTACTGATTTGGATTAAAGCGTCTGGCAAACAGACTGTCTAACAGTACTTTCAGACACGATTACCCTGAATCAGCAACGCCAAACATTTAAACCACCGGGAATAGATGGAGCTCGTAGGAGCAAGGGTCCTTGCAGGAGCAAGGGTTACCTTGAGCCATAGATTTTTGTATCTATGCTCCCCTGCTATTCGCATCTACTGCTCAATGAAACTATCACATCAAGCTTAATTATTCATGTTAACCACGTCGCAACCTACCATTTCTTTTGAGAAGTTCAGTGCCAAGATTCGTCCTCTGTTAACCCGTGTATACAGCACAGAACAAATCGACGTGCTCTTACCACGGTTATTTGAACTAACGAAGGCATCTCTTAAAGCTCATGCTCGAGAAGACCTAGGCAAGTGGGATCAAGATAAGGTACTGCTGATTACCTATGGCGATAGCATTGTCGGTGAAGACACCTCTCCATTACAAACGCTACACCAGTTTTTAAACACCCACTTATCGGACACGGTAACGGGCGTTCATATCCTGCCATTTTTTCCCTACAGCTCGGATGATGGCTTTTCAGTCATTGATTTTCTAGAGGTCAATCCTGAGCTTGGCAACTGGGCCGATGTAGAGGCCATTGGTCGTAATTTCAATTTGATGTTCGATCTCGTTGCCAACCACGTTTCCAGTCAAAGCGAATGGTTTGAGCAGTTTAAGCACAATCAACTGCCAGGGCGTGATTACTTTATTAGTCTGCCAAAAGATACCCACACCGCAGAGGTTGTGCGCCCTCGCAGTAGCCCGGTTCTCACGCCTGTTGAGACCCACGGGGGCATCCAACATGTGTGGACCACCTTTAGCGCCGATCAGGTGGACCTAAACTATGAAAATCCTGACGTCTTCCTAGAATTTGTCAAAATCATTTTGGACTACGTGGGCCATGGCGCTAGATATATTCGCTTAGACGCCGTTGGCTTTTTGTGGAAGTCCTTGGGCACTTGCTGTATTCATTTACCTGAAACCCACGCCATCATTCAAGCGTTTCGAGAAATTCTACAGATGGTAGATCCCGGCGTGGCGCTGATTACCGAGACCAATGTGCCGAATCGCGAAAACCTGAGCTACTTCGGAGATCGCAATGAAGCCCACATGATCTACAACTTCAGCTTGCCTCCCTTACTGCTGAACGCCTTAATGCAAGGGCGCGCCGACCATCTCAAAACCTGGATGATGAGTATGCCCCCAGCCCCCATTGGTTGTGCCTACTTTAATTTCACTGCCTCCCATGACGGCATTGGTCTACGCCCGACCGAAGGCCTGCTCGAAGCGCAGGAATTCAACACCCTGATCGACACCATGCGAAACTTTGGTGCGCAAATCAGTATGCGCAGTAAAGCGGACGGCAGCGAGTCTCCCTACGAGATCAACATTTCCCTCTTTGATGCCTGCAAAGGGACTGCCAAAGGTATCGATCAATGGCAAATCGAACGGTTTATCTGCTCCCAGACAGTGATGATGTCCTTAGAAGGCATTCCCGCCTTTTATCTGCATAGTTTACTGGCCACGCCTAATGATGTGGAAGGGATGAAAGCCACTGGCCGTAATCGTTCCATTAACCGTCACTCCTGGGATAAAGTCGAACTTAGCCAACGACTTGCCGATGAACAATCGCCCCAGGCCATCGTGCTGAAAGAACTATCCCGACTGATTCAAATTCGTCGTCAGCAAAAAGCCTTCCACCCCAATGCCACACAGTACACCCTACACCCAGAAAATCCTGCCATTTTGGCCTTCTGGCGCCAGAGCGTTGCCCGCGATCAGAGCATTTTCTCGATCCACAACCTCAGCGATCAGCCCCATAAATTAGAGCTCAGCGCCCTAAATCTGGTCAACACTGACACCTGGATGGATCTCATCAGCGGAGCCCCCGTTGATGACCTACAAGCCGTCTATGAACTGCAGCCCTATCAGTCCATGTGGCTCACGAATCATCCCTATTACGACCGTAGTAACACTCCAGACCACCGGGACCTAGAGTTTCTATACGAAATCGAATAAGTAGCCTAGGCTCGCACCGATCACGACTCCCCTTGGGCAGGCATTTTCTGCCCAAGGGGAGTCGTTACTCTATTTATGCTTTTAATGCCCGTCGGCAGCTAATACTCGGCCCTGGCCTCGGGGTCTTTTGCGTTGCCCATGCGAACACGGTGGGCAGCTAGCTATGTCGGCCAGGGGAAAGTCTGCTCGGACGACGGGTATCAAGCTACCATAGAGAACTTGAACGGCATGTTTTACACGTTGGTTTAACTTCTGAAAGCAGCAACGGCATTTTTTCCATGGCTCAGACAATATCCAAAATCACCACCGTTACCGGCCGCGGCATTCCCTTACTAGGCAACGATATCGATACGGATCGGATTATTCCGGCTCGTTTCCTCCGCTGCGTCACGTTTGATGGCCTCGGTGAAAATGTATTTGCCGACGATAGAACCGGCGGCAACCACGCGTTTGATCAGGCTCAGTATCAAGGGGCAAAAATATTAGTCGTTAACAGCAATTTTGGCTGTGGGTCATCCCGCGAACACGCCCCCCAGGCAATTATGCGCTGGGGAATTCAAGCCATTATTGGGGAAAGTTTTGCAGAAATTTTTCTAGGCAACTGTGTTGCGATTGGCATGCCCTGTGTCACAGCAACACCGGACATTATTGGCCAGCTACAAGCGCTGATAGCACAGTCACCCAATACTGACCTCACTCTGGATTTAGACCAGTTGACCGTGACGGGTGACAGTGGCTCACATCCCGTTTCCATTAAGGAAGGTAACCGTCAAATGCTGATGAGTGGCACCTGGGATGCCTGTGGCCAGTTATTGCAAGGGGCAGAACAGATCAAGGCCACAGCGGCGAACCTCCCCTATGTTGCCTGGAGTCGCTAATCGCCTGAGTTTGTTTTTGGTGGTCCATTAAGGCCCATACACAGTAGCCGAGCAGAGAGGGGCCTGACGCTTCTCTGCTCGGCTGCTTATTTATGTCCGTTCAAGGTTTTAAGGTCGAGCTTACTTAATGGGCCATGGTCATTTCCCGAGGCACATTGGTGGCCCCCGAAAAGACCATACCGCGCTTGGCATCAATAGTGACGATGGTGCCGTCACGGATAATGCCGGTAGCATTTTCCACGCCTACCAATACGGGAATGCCAAGGCGGAGGCCGAGAACTGCGGCATGGCCGTTGGAGCTCGGGTCTTCCGTGATAATGCCCCCAGCATGTCGAATTAAATCGACATAGTCAGCGCTGGTATTGGACACGACTAATATTTCACCAGGGTTGAAGTTGCCAGCGGCCAGGGCCTTACTGAGGACGCGGGCGCGACCAGTGGCTACACCTTCACCAATGCCCTTGCCATGGCCTAGTACTGCGGTCACCAATTCCACTTTAATTAAATCTGTGGAGCCGGAAACCCCCTGCAAGGTACCGGCGGTCATCACCACTAAATCACCGTCATGGAGCAGTTCTTTTTCTTGGGCTACGTTAACCGCTGAGTTAAATGTTTGATTACTGGAAGGTAAATCCACTACCAGTAGAGGCTTTACTCCCCAAACTAACTGCAACCGGCGGGCGACCTCGACGTGGGGCGTAACGGCCAGGATGGGGGTGCGAGGGCGGAATTTGGATACGTTGCGAGCGGTAGCGCCGGTCTTGGTCAACGACATAATGGCGGCCGCATCTAGCTGGGAGGCAATTTGCCCTACCGCACGGCTAATGGCGTTGGGAATAGTGCGACTGGTCACCGTATCCAATGAGTTTTGGGTAATTTGCTCTTTTTCAGTGCGCCGAGCAATTTTGGCCATGGTCGCAACGGCTTCTACTGGGTATTCTCCGACCGCGGTTTCATTGGACAGCATGACCGCGTCAGTACCGTCGAGGATGGCATTGGCCACATCAGATACTTCGGCCCTTGTGGGTCGAGGATTACTCACCATGCTGTCCAACATTTGGGTGGCCGTAATCACTGGAATACCCAAACGGTTGGCGGTGGTAATTAAACGCTTCTGGAGAATGGGCACGTCTTCGGCGGGTAGTTCTACGCCTAAATCGCCCCGCGCCACCATGACACCATCAGACAGGGACAAAATTGCCTCCATCTGCTCAATGGCTTCGTGTTTTTCAATTTTGACGATGACGGGCACACGCTTGCCCGCATTGGAGATAATTTCTTTGATCTCTAAGACATCTTGGGGATTGCGCACAAAGCTGAGGGCGACCCAATCTACGCCTTGGTCTAAGCCAAAGGCAAGGTCTACCTTATCTTTATCGGTGAGGGCTTTGATGGATAGGTAAACCCCAGGGAAATTGACGCCCTTACTGTTGGACAATTTGCCACCGACTACCACTTCACAGTGCAGTTCACGCTTTTCCATGTCCTTGCCAACCACCTTCATTTCCACTTTGCCGTCATCCAGCAGAATGGTGGCATCGGTGGGCACTTCTTCGACCAGGGGCTCATAGGTAACAGAGCTAATGGTTTGGGTGCCAGGCAGTTGGCGGCTGGTCAGGATAAAGCTATCGCCAGTCTTTAGACGAATGGAACCATTTTCGAACTTACCCAAGCGAATTTTGGGCCCCTGCAAATCTTGCAGGATGCCAACGGGCTGGTTGAGTTCGAACGAAATCTGACGAATTAAGCGAATACTGCGCTGATGATCGTCATGGGTCCCATGGGAAAAGTTCAAACGCAGGGTAGTGGCACCGGCTTCAATCAGCGATCGCAACGTAGCAGGATCCTGGGTTGCCGGACCAATAGTGGATACGATTTTAGTCCGCCGCAGGGCGTGGCGCAGTGGCATAGTGCTTTGTCCGTGGGCTAGCCGTTAGTGGGTTTGACACATCCAAAAAGAAACGATCATTGTTAGTTCAACGAAAAACAATAATTCTGGATGCAAATATGTGTTAAGCAAACCACCGGATAGTAGCATGCCGGGGTTCGCTTCCGCTTCACTCACCCCTACGCTCACCCACAGCCAAAATCTGAAACCTTAGAAACAAAAAAATCTCTGCCACACATAAGAGATTTTGCCCTCACACGTCCATAGGAAAAAACAGCCCACCTCCCTTGGATAAACTCTCATTCCCCTAGGCAAGGGATGTAACAGATAGATGAGATAACGTCACAAAACTTTATTATCCCCTCTAGGTAGCGTATACTTCGAAACATAGGTGTGAAGGAGTATTTCTGTGGTTTCGGTGGCAACGCGCCCTGCAACGGTGCTCAGACGAGTACCTAAAGAGCTTTTAGATCCAGACGGTGGGGTCAGTCTGGATTTATTGATGTTTTTAGGAGCCATTCTCCTAGTTACCCTTGCAACGTTTGGGTATTTTGCGTGGAATCTACCCCATTGGATGTGCTTTGTATTAAATACACTGGCCCTCCACCTAGTGGGTACAGTCATCCATGATGCGTCCCACAATTCAGCCCATAGCAATCGAATTGTGAATGCCATCTTGGGCCACGGCAGTGCTCTCATGCTCGGCTTTACATTTCCCGTATTCACCCGCGTGCACCTACAGCACCACGCCAATGTGAATGACCCGGAAAACGATCCTGACCACTTCGTCTCCACCTGTGGGCCTCTGTTGCTGATTGCACCAAGGTTTTTCTACCATGAGATTTACTTCTTTCAGCGCCGGTTGTGGAAGAAGTATGAATTGCTTGAGTGGTTTTTAAGTCGCTTAACGGTCGGTCTATTGATTTATTCCGCCTACCGTTTTGACTTTCTCGATTATTTTGCCAACTACTGGTTTGCCCCCGCGTTAGTGATGGGTGTAGCCCTAGGCCTATTTTTCGACTATTTACCCCATCGTCCCTTTGAGGAACGGAATCGCTGGAAAAATGCCAGGGTCTATCCGGGGCAAGTGCTAAACCTATTGATCATGGGCCAGAACTATCACCTGGTGCATCATCTCTGGCCCTCTATTCCTTGGTATAAGTACAAGCCTGCCTACGAGTTGATGAAGCCACTATTGGATGAAAAGGGGTCACCCCAATCCTTAGGGTTAATGCGGCGAAAGGATTTTTGGGGCTTTGTTTACGATATTTTTCTGGGCATTCGTTTCCATCATCACAAAAAGGACTCTTAAAAAAAGCCGGTGCCTTTGGAAAGGCACCGGCTTTTTTTGATCTAAAGCTATGGCAGCTACCCGCATTAGGCAGTCAGGCTAGCTAAGTCGGGTCTAAGACCGCTAGCGCCCCGCAGATAGGGATGGTAGATATTGGCCTGGGGAATGGCCATGTAGGCATGGATTAAAAAGCGAATACACATGGGTAGGCTGCCGGCCACCTGCATATGTTGCACATCTAGCAGGGGAACAGTATCCCAGTTTGGGCGTTGTCGTGCGATCGCAGCAGGGAAAATCGCATCTAAATCCGACGTCACCGAGAACGTCACACTGATCATGTCATCGGTAGTAATTGGATTATTATCCTCAAACGCATCCAGCAGCTCAGTCACCGCCTCAGCCATAGCCGTTACCGAATTTTCAGATACAGTGGTGGCCCCTCGAATTGCCCGTACTCGCCAGTCACCCACGTCCCCTTGCTGCATATTGACCATTCCTCGTAGTACCTCGATCGGCCGCTCACCAGCCAACTCCCTAATATTTAGATAGCGTAGCCTGTTCCAGGTATTCTAAATGCCGCCCACACGCAGATTATTTACCAAACGCTCCAGGCAATGTCGCCCTGGGCACCTGATACATCCACAGCGGCACCCCCTGATAGGCCATCTCAAACTCCAACCAGTTCAAAACCTGTGGACTTATCCAAGCAGCAGCCTGATTGTTCCCCGACACAAACTTATTCCAAAACGGCTTACGCTCTTCAATCGTATAAACCTCAGTTTTTTCTGGATCTAGCCCCGCTAGCTCAGCCGCCCAACGACGAGCATCGGCCTCAGTCCCCAGACGATCTACCACGCCCAGATCTAACGCTTGGGCACCGGTAAAAATGCGACCATCGGCAAACCCACGCACCGTCTCTTCATCAAGATTACGCGCAGTCGCCACAGTCGAAACAAACTGACCGTAGCTAACGTCAATAAGCTCCTGCAAAATTGTTTGCTCTGGCTGGGTCAATTCCCGATCAAACGACAAAATATCTTTATACGGGCCAGACTTGATTACCTTAAAAGAAACCCCAATCTTATCCAGCAGTCGCTCCAGGTTATTCCCTCGCAAAATCACCCCAATGCTGCCCGTGATCGTGCCGGGGTTGGTGACAATATGCTGGGCGCCCATGCCGATATAGACACCGCCCGAGGCGGAGATATTACCAAAACTGGCGACAATTTTTACCGTTTCCTGCAGCTGCTTCAGGGCGCTATAAATTTCCTGAGAATCCCCCACCGTTCCACCGGGACTATCAATCCGCAGCAGTAATGCTGGAAACTTCTTTTCCTTAACCTCTTCAAGGGCCTCCAGCACTCGTTTTCGGGTCCCACCAGCGATTGCGCCAGAAATTTCAATACGGGCAATCTGCTTGCGAAATCGTGGCTTGAATGGCCAAATCATAGACAACAACGTGATAAACAACCAAAAGCTTCAATTATTAACCCACTTGCCCAAGTTTGGTAGGCAAGTAAATTGACTGTGGGCTGGCAAGAACCGCCATCGAAACTTAACATTCCTTTATGATAAGGCTAACGGTAGCCGATATATTCCTTGCTGCATGGCGCTTAACCCAGACAAGACTCCCACCCCCCTATTAATTGCGCCCTTCTTTTTATGGGGTACGGCCATGGTAGCTATGAAGGGGGTGATTGACACAACCACTCCATTATTTTTAGCCACCCTCCGGTTATTGCCCGCTGGTCTGCTGGTGTTAATAGCGGCCTCCATCCTCGGGCGTAAACAGCCCCAAACCTGGAAAGGGTGGGCTTGGATTGGAGGCTTTGCCCTGATCGATGGCACCCTATTCCAAGGGTTTCTAGCAGAGGGATTACAGCGCACCGGCGCCGGTCTAGGGTCAGTCATGATCGACTCCCAACCCATCGCCGTGGCGCTGATGGCACGCTTTCTATTTCAAGAAGTGGTGGGGCCGCTGGGATGGATTGGATTAATCATTGGCATCATCGGCATCAGCTTTCTCGGCCTACCGGATCATTGGGTTTTAGAACTCGGTTCTAGGCTCACCACGGGCTTCTCCACAGGGCATTGGCAACTGCCCTCGTTTTCGGTGCCCCTCACCGCTGCAGATAGTTTTTGGTTGATGCTACTGGAGCGGGGTGAGTGGTTGATGCTACTGGCAGCCTTATCGATGGCTGTTGGTACCGTCATGATTGCCTATGTCTCTCGCCATGTGGACCCCGTCGTGGCAACGGGCTGGCATATGGTCATCGGCGGCATCCCATTACTGGGGCTATCGGCTTATACCGAAACGCAACAGTGGCAAAGCATCACTCTACCGGGATGGTTTGCCATTCTCTACGCCACTATTTTTGGTAGTGCCATTGCCTACGGCATCTTTTTCTATTTGGCCTCCAAGGGCAACTTAACCAGCCTGAGCGCCCTCACATTTTTAACACCGGTCTTTGCCCTGTCCTTTAGCACATCGCTGTTGTCGGAAAACCTAACCGGGGTGCAATGGTGCGGTGTGGCCCTTACCCTGGTCAGTATTTATTTAGTCAATCAACGCAACACCATCAGTCAAGCCTTTCTGCAAATATTGGCTGGCCCATCGGTGATGACGATCATCAAACCCTTTAACCCTGAGTTAGCTAAGGCCGTAGTCGCCTGGGCCGCCTCGCAAACCCCCATGACACCGCCAGACAATAAGTAAAGGGCAGAGTAGGCTGACTCCAACGATCGCGGCACTAGATTCGGACCAGCCGTTTGAACGTATTTTGCGATCGCGTCTAAACCATAGGGAACCGAGGGAAAACCACGTCACAGTTTGTTTGATATCCCACCGTTGACCATCAAAAATCTTGATGAGTTCATGGTTCAAATCGGCAATGTTCTAATGTGTCTACGCCCAGTTCCCGAAAACCCAAAAAATACATCAGACCTTTACACAGCGGCATTTTGCACTAAGAATTCTTGATAGGTCAGGTCAAATAATCCTCACCCATTTGGGTTAGTATTAGCTGCAAGCTTTAAATATCTATTGTCACTGTCTAATTTTTATTTTAAAAGCTACTTATAGTTGGCCTAGTTACCTGATGACAAACAGGATTGACGAATTTCTAGGTCATTGGAGTTTGGTCTTTTGGTCCAGATTCTATACGTTCCCAAACAGCTATCTCAGCCTTGAAATAGCGGGTATGACAGGGCTATGGCCTTGCGCATCCCCCCCTAATGTTGGGTACAGTGATGGTATTATGCGGTGCGCTTTGCCACTTGCTGGGTTGGCAATTTGATGCTTGAAGCTTCCTCATATTGAGGGTTTGAAAGCTTCTAGCCACCTTCTATCAAAAACTCTATTTAGGCATCAGAATATACTCTGATTGTTTATGTAGATTTAGTAGGAATCTGCCATTGGGCCACTGAATAGACAATCTAGACGGTGAACTAAACGAAGCAGGTACTGGATACTGAATTAATATGATTTGGCGCTCTACTCTGGTATTGTTCACAGGCTTTGCAGCCTTTTACCTTGCAGGTGAAAATTGGCAGGCTAAAGCACAGGACGCGCCTGTCTTAATATCCCAGTCTGCAACTGTCAACCCAGATAGCGCAGTCAATACAAATCAAGCCGTTCCCAATTTTGGTGGGCAGCCCCAAAGCTCACCGCTACAAAGCGCCAACTCCGCGGAACAAATCCAGAAAGTTAAGGCGCTCCAGCAAGAATTAAAAAATCGTGGCTACTACAAAGGCCCCATCGATGGCATTTATGGGCCTGCAACTGACGCAGCGATTCGTAATTTGCGCGGTGCCCAGGGCCAACCAGCCAACAATGCTGCGCCAACCCCCACAGCCATCCCCCAGCCTCCGGCGGCGGTGGGCACGGCTCAGACCGAAAGCGCCCAGGCCAGTGGGGGTACAGCAACGGAGACGAATGCCCCCCAGACACCGAATGCTGAGGCAAATGAAAGCATCAACATAGGCGATCAGGTTTCACCTGCAACAGGCACGACGCCCCCCGCAGTAGACGGCGCCGAGGCGGACGGCGCTGAGGCGGACGGCACTGAGGTGAACGGCACTGAGAACGACGTTACCAACACGGCTGAGCCTTCGCCCTCAGGTCCGGGCTCTATGCTGTGGGCGGGGTTAGCGCTGATGGCAGCCCTAGGCAGCTTCGGCGTCGGCTTTATATTGGTCAACCGCACCAGCGGCAACAATGAGGAGGAAGAAGTCGACTCATCGTGGGGGGCTGTGCCTGAAGAAGTCCCTCAAAACGGTGACGTAGGTCAGCGGTTTATGCCGATGAATGGCAATGGCACCAATGGCGCATCCCATGCAGACGTTGTCATCGACCCTATTCCCACGAATCAGCAGCCTAGTCACCCATCCCCAAGCGATTTACCGACGGTCGTTCCCACAGCTAATGCCATGGTGGGCCAAACCACACGGCTCGCCAAAGTGGATGTCATGGATGAGCTGGTGGCCAATTTGCAAGTGAGCGATCCGGCCAAACGACGCAAGGCTATCTGGGAATTGGGACAACGGGGTAACTCGTCTGCCGTGCAGCACCTTGTCAATGGGATGGTAGATGCTGACTCCAAGGAAAAAAGTTTAATCCTTGCGGCTCTATCTGAAATTGGCATCCGCTCCTTGAAACCCATGAGTCGGGCGTTAGCCATTGCTTTGCAGGATGAAAACCCCGATGTTCGCAAAAATGCGATTCGTGATTTAACCCGGGTCTATGATTTGGTCACTCAAATCAGTCAGATGCTGGGCCACGCCACAGAAGATGAGGATCCAGAGGTGCGACGCACGGCGGAATGGGCCTTGGGGCAACTCAATCGCATTCGCGAAGCCCCTAAGTTACAGCAAGCGGCAACCAATAGCTTAGAGGCATCCCCATCGGGCCTAATGTCTGAAGATATGGAAAACCTAAAAAACTAGTCGCGATCGCACCCCGGATCATGGTTTGGGCGGGTTCATTGCCCATTGGCTGGTGTGCCGTTCCGAGATCAGATAGGGTCATAGGGCTCAGTCAACGGGATTGCCATGGCACGCTGCTTAAACGTCTTGTTTGTTTCCACACCGGTGGGACCTTTAGGATCTGGATTGGGGGGCGGTGTGGAGCTAACGATTGTGAATTTAGTGGCCGCCCTAACCCAACGGGGCCATCAAGTTGCGATCGCAGCGCCCGAAAACTCCCAACTCAGCGGTGCCCAACTGATTCAAATTACTGGACTGCTGCAGCCCACAGCTCACACCCAAGGGCGCGATACCCCAGCCACCATGGTGGACAATGCCGTGCTTGCCAACCAGTGGGACTATGCCCGCAGCGTGCAACAAAACTACGACCTGATTATCAACTTTGCCTACGACTGGCTCCCCCTTTACCTCACTCCTTTTTTTCAAACACCCATTGCTCATTTCATCAGCATGGGCTCCCTAAGCCGGATCATGGATAGAGCGATTAACCAAATTCACCATCACTATCCAGGCACCCTGGGGGCCTATACCCAATCCCAGGTCGACACATTCCCTCCAGGCATCGACTGGGAACTCCTCAGCAGTGCTATCGACATTACCCAATACGACTATTGCGCTACCCCTAAACCAGAACTCGTGTGGCTAGGTCGCATCTCCCCAGAAAAAGGCCTAGAAGATGCCGTTGCCGCCATTCAACAAACAGGGACCAAGCTAAAAATTTTGGGCAAGCTGGAAAACCAAGACTATTGGAATACGATTCAGCGCACTTACCCCGATGCCCCCATGGAATATCTAGGGTTTGTCAATACCCAACAGCTACAGACCATCGTCCGGTCCTGCCAAGGCTTGCTGATGACCCCCCGCTGGGTAGAGGCCTTTGGCAATGTAGCGATTGAGGCCCTAGCCTGTGGCGTGCCCGTCGTGGCCTATCGTCGTGGCGGCCCCGCCGAAATTATTGCCCATGGCAAAACCGGTTGGTTAGTGGAACCCGACAGCGTAGCAGGGCTCGTCAATGGCATTCAAAACCTCGACCACATTAACCGACGGGACTGTCGGCAAGTGGCCGAAACCCATTACTCCCTATCGGCTTTAGGGGAACGGTTTGAAAACTGGTTTGCAAAAATTATTCAGAATTCCTGACTTTCGGTGTGGTTTTATCGGTCAAATGTAGGGGGTTAGTCTGCCTTGGGAAACTATGTATTCTCTAGATTTTCGACGACTAAAGTTGAGCTAAATTAGCAGAATAAAATTAATTAACGTCAGGAACGGCCATTATTCACCAGGCTCTCTTTATTACAATTTTTCGTCCATTATTTGGAACGCCCTGGAAGCAGCCATCGCGTCTGCTCAGCCCAATACCCACTCCACCATGCGTCGCCCCGCATATCACTAATGCTTTCCATTCCTCTCATTGAAATCACTCAGCTCATTGAAAAACTCGCCAATCACCCAGAAGCGTTGCGATCGCTCCAAGAAATCGAAGACTGTGATGGCGACCTCAACGATGCCGCCCTATCCCTTGCCCTCAAAGCGGGTCTAGAACCCAGCGAAAACGACGGCTGGCTCCAAGGGTTTGCCAAACGCTACCGACACATTGCCTGCTTACCCGAATTCCGAGACGACCTCACCCAGCAGCAGGTGCTCGGTCTGGCCCAACACCTACTGCAAAACAGCCACTGCCCTAACCTATTAGCCATTCCCGTGGCTCTATATATCAGCAAAACCGGCATAGATACGTTTTGCCAAAGTTTTGACAACAGCCGCGTCCCCACCGATTAAGGGCCTGTTAAAAAATAAAATCATGGTCTTTTCCATTTGAATTATGACTTAACAAGCCTTTCGGGACTAAACCGTGAAGTAGTTCCTTAACAGCTCCTAAGTAATTTTTATCCCGTTGCTAGTGGGGTAACGCCGGGGCACCCTTAGCGTAGGTATTATTATCAGCCCGTTATGGCTCAAACTTATTCCCATTAACGGACCCAAGCCATGGTGGTGGGCCTTAGGTCTAGCTATCTACGCATCATCAACGGAATTAGATAGCAACAGCCTGTATTAATACCCACAGGGGACTGTTTTAGAACTATCTAAAGTCCAAATAACAGATACACTAACCGCATAGGAGCTTCGCAATGACACGCTCAACTGCCCGCAGCACTGGCATTACCTTAACTACCCTAGAAGGCGTACCGGGCAAAGAAATTATCGAGCACTATGGTCTCGTCCAAGGCAGTACCATTCGCGCTAAGCACGTCGGCAAAGATATTTTAGCCGGGTTCAAAAATATTGTCGGTGGTGAACTCAAAGCCTACACCGAGCTACTACAAGAGTCTCGCAAAGAAGCCGTCAACCGCATGTTAGAACAGGCCGAACAGCTAGGGGCCAACGCCGTTGTCAATGTCCGCTTTGCCACATCATCCGTTGCCCCAGGGGCCGCCGAACTCTTTGCCTATGGCACCGCTGTCAAAGTGCAGTAATCAGAACCGGCTATTCCCAGGAGCACACCATGATTGAACTCATCACGTTTCTCATTTTGGTTGGCGTCGGCTACTTCATCGGTAACCGTCGTGAACAAAAGCATTACGAAGATATTAAACGCCGAGAAAAACAAACTCTCCATATTCCCATCATGAGCTGGGGGGCCAAACAGGACCTGCCCTATGCCCATGAAGCCGAAATGTTTGTCGGTAGCGTCGTTGTCGCCAATGACTATTTCAAAACCATTTCGGCCAGTTTGCGCAACCTGGTAGGTGGACGCGTCACGGTCTATGAAACCCTGATTGACCGAGGTCGGCGAGAGGCCATGCTACGGATGAAAGAGTCGGCCATTGAATGGGGCGCCTCCCAGGTGCTAAATGTGCGGTTTGAAACCGCTAACATTGCTGGCCAAAGCCAAAATGGCGGCACGGGTGCGGTAGAAATAATGGTCTACGGCACCGGTATTCGCTAACCCCTCAGCGATCGCAAACACGTCCAAAAGGGTTTCTACTCAAGCAGCTCATTTTGGACGTGGCCCCAGGTTTTACCCCCAAGCGCCATGAAATACGTCCCCCGCGAAATTGTCGACGAAGTCAACGTCACCCCGGTCCATCCCCTGGTCAACTTTGGCTATTTAATGGGCACGGTTGTGGCAGCAGCCATCGCCGTCTATGCAGGGTTGGGCGTTGCCGGGGCACAACTTGCCGCTCGCCTGGGCCCCAACGCCGAAAATAAAGTCGGCGACATGATTTTTGATAGTGTGTTCTCGTCAATGCCCCTAACGACAGAGGGAGATGACTTTGAATACCTGAGCGATCTGGCCGAATCATTACGTAGTGATGCCTTAAAAAAACGGCCTGACCTCAAACTCCACATTCTCGAAGAGCCCGCCCCCAATGCCATGGTGTCCGCTGGGGGATATGTCTATGTCACCCAGGGACTGTTGGATGACATCGAAACCGAAAACGAGCTAGCCTTTGTCCTGGCCCACGAGTTGGGTCACTATGAGCACCGCGACAACCTCAGGAGCCTGGGCCGTTCGCTTGTTTTTCTAAGTTTGAATGGCGTGGTGGCCGCCAGCGGTGTGCAATTGCCTTCACTGTTAACCGGCTCTATGGGGTTAGCCGATTTGCACTACAGCCGCGACCAGGAAAATCGGGCAGACGTGTATGCCTTGGAAATTATGCAGGAACGCTATGGCCATGTGGACCATGCCTTGGACTTCTTTAGGCGTTTAAACGAAGATGAGTTGGATTTTGGCGTGGCCGATCGCCTATTGGAATGGCAGTCCACCCATCCACTGACCGAATCCCGCATTGAACGGTTAGAAGAATTGGCAAATCAACGGGGCTGGTCTTTAGAAGGGGAACCAACGGCGCTGCCCCAGGAGTAACTGGAAACAAAGTGGTTATGATAAAAGCAGTGTTGGAGCTAGAGCATGCCGTCTCCACTGCCTGGGATGAACCCCTTTATTGAACAGCCAGAGTTATGGTCTGAGTTCCATAGTCGGCTGATCGTTGCGATCTCAGATGCCTTAGATCAGCTCCTCAGTCGTGCCTATCGCGTAGCTGTAGAAAAGCGCGTGTATTTAAGCCAGAACGAGGAGCAAGTGCTCATAGGCATCCCAGATGTGGCCGTGACATCATCCACAGACGATGCCAAAACAGATGAAACAGACACGTTCTCTCAGTGGCTTGGCTGTATGCCTAAATACGCCAGTAGCGGGTTTAACTGAGGCCAGGATGGCTGATGTTTATAGCGACGCAAATACTCAATTAGCTCGGCTCTAATGGTGTTGGGAAACCAAGGACGCAGGAGCTGGGCGATCTCCGTACTAATAAACAATCCTTGCACTAACGTGGTGACGTTGGCTGGGCGACGCTCTGCACTCGCACGGCTAAAGTCTATAAGCACTGGGCTATCGGCGGGCATCAAAGCATGGGCCGTAATACAGCGCAGATCCCCATGGTCCAGACCCAGCTGATCTAAACGATAGGCCTGGTGAATCAGCTGGAAAACACTATGCTGGATGGCCTCAGCAGACTGGGGTGATTGCAACCAATCCACCAGCATTGGACCATCGATGTAGTCCATCAACAAAAAGTTATCGCTATGGGCCACATACTGGGGGCCAACAGCTACGGTATTGGCCCGCTGCTGCAGGGTTGCTTCGGTCTCAAAACTAAGCTGGGGGGCCGGTTCTCGCCGCACCTTCAGCACTCGGTCGCCACCGTGGGACCGCACGCGCAGCACCACACCACAGTAGCCCACCCCCAGAATATCCAGCCCCGCCAGGTTGGCGGGGCCGTGGGCATAGATAGCATCAAGCTGAAAGGCCTGTAGCTCTGCCCAGCGGCGCTGCAACGTAGGCCCATCGCCGCTGGGATAGGCCAATAGCTGTCGAGCTGGGCTATGCCAAAACTCTAGCGGGCTAAAGACCGTTGCCATAGAGATTTAGGCGCAAAGCTGACGCGCCAGATCTACGGTGAAATAGGTGGCCGCGCCCGCATCCCCCGCAAGCACCGTAAAGGCCGTTTCTGGGGTACCCAAATCGCTGAGCACTAGCTTAGCCCCGGTAAAGTCCTGGGCCTTGGTGTATTCATTGACGGTGACTACGGTTTTGAGACCGGTGGGTGTAGCCGATAGCAAACCGTTGTTGGTGTCTTCAAAGGCAAGGCAGTTGTCTGGGGGCAGATTCAAATGCTCCAGGGCATATTCATAGATATCGGCAGCGGGCTTTTTCTTGGGCACCATGTCCCCGGCTGCGATCACATCAAACCATTTGAGGCTCTCGGCCCCGAGGGTATTTTCTAGCAGGGCCTGCACATTGGCTGGGGTGGTGGTGGTTGCGATCGCAAGTCGCACCCCTTCCCTGCGGGCCTCATCCAACAAACGCTCCACCCCCGGTCGCAGCGGGATTTTACCCGCCGCCGCATACTGCTTGTAATAGTTAGTTTTCGTGGCGTGTAGATGCTTAATCATGGCATCTAAATCGCTAAACTCTGACGGCACTTGAAACTCGCTCAAATACTCAGTGGCATAGGCCCGCATCCGCTCCTTGCCCCCCGAAACCTTCAACAGTTTGCCATAGAGTTCAGGCGTCCAATCCCAATCTAAACCCGTATCGGCAAACGCCTGGTTAAAGGCAGGGCGATGGCCATCCCGCTCAGTTTCCGCTAAGGTACCATCCACATCAAAAATCAACGCCTTTAGCTCTGCCACGGACTGCTCCTGTTCACAAAATCTCCAGGGTTGATCTTACCGTTAGTTGGAATTCGGAATTTGCAATTCACCATACCCGGCCTTTTTGAATTCGGAATTCGAAAGTCAGAGTTCAGACTTTCGCCCCTGGCAAAATCACCCCGCATGGCACGGGTATCGCATGCGTTGACAAGTCCAGTTTAAATGTGGAACTCGTAAGGCTTGCTACAAACAGCCACCTGATTCTATTGATATGGTTACGTTGGATGGCTAATCGGCTCAGACCACCAGACGCCTTGATGGCTCAGTTTGAGGGTTTTCGCTTGATAAAAATGTCGTTCTCATGTGCCTAGTCAGGCATTTCTCGAAGCGTTTCAAAAAAAGCTCAACCCGATGGGATGGGCTTTTTTTCTTTTGGCTGGCATGCAACCATCCGCCATGGCATTTTCGACACAGCCAACGGGGAACTTAATAACCCCGCTGTTTATCAACCTGGTTCAGCAAAGGTTCCCCAGCTAGCATGCGGCGATAGTTCTCAACAATTTGCGTCGCCACCGATGTGGGATCGGTCAAACTGGCAATATGGGGGGTCACCACAATTTTCGGATGGCTCCAAAAAGGATGTCCCTGGGGCAAGGGTTCCTGGCGAAAGACATCCAAACAAGCCCCGGCAAGATGATTGTTGTTGATTAGGGCGAGTAAATCTGCTTCGACCATGTGGTTGCCTCGCGCCACATTCACCACATAGGCGCCCTTGGGCAGCTGCCCAAGGGTTTGAGCATTGAGAATATTTTCTGTCTCGGGGGTGAGCGGCAACAAACACACCAAAATCTCACTAGCCGCTAAAAAATCAGACAGCTGCTGTTGCCCAACCAAAACGCGAATGTCGGCCAATGTCTTAGGTCGACGCGACCAACCCAGCACTTGAAACCCGACTGCACGCAACCGCTTGGCCACGGACATTCCAATTTGACCCACCCCCATGACGCCAACGGTAATACGATCTACATTGCGCGGTGCAAGGGGCTGCCATTGCTGCTGTTGCATGTAATCAGGAAATTGGCGCCCATGGTTCAGCGTGGCGGCTAAAACATAGTCCCCCATCTGGCGCACCAGGGTTGGATCCACCATGCGCACCACGGGCACATGGACCGGAATCGACGGATCCTGCAACAGGTTATCCACCCCCGCCCCCATGGATGCAATCACTTGGAGGTTAGGGTATTCGGAAAAAATACCCGTTGGCTGGGCCCACACCAAAGCAAATTTTACCTCTGCCCGATTGCCATCTTCGGGCCATATTCGCAGATCCAACGAAGGGTCAACCGCCATCATCGCGTCGACCCAAGGTTCTGAGTATTTGGTTGGGCAGATGAGGCTCAGCGCCATGGCAATAGGCACCCCCGTAAAACCCGTTGATAGCCTGTCAATAGCCCCTTTTGGGCATCAGCCCAGAATGGCTATAGGGGATTGAGCAAACAAGCCGTTGGAAAAATTAGATATTCCAGGAAAAATAACTTCCACACACACTGGTAAAACTCTCGATAGCTTAGTTCACCCGTCTCGGTTGGATACAGTTGGCGACCTAAGGTCCAAAAATAGACTAGCGCCAGACCATGGGTGACCATGAGAAAACTCGTGTTGGCGGCTGGAATGAATATGGCTGTGACAATTAAGCCACTGTAACAAGCCGTTAATAACCACCACACAATGCGGATGTTGTAGCTGACATCTAAGTCGCCCGCAGACGAGGCATCATCCCACAGGGCTTTTAGCAATGCGATCGCGCCGCTAAAGATCATTATTACCAGGGTCAGCACCCAAATCTGTGGTGGGATCTGGGCCGTTAGCCCCAGCTGACTGGCGGCATGTAAAAAGATGCCCACATTAACCACCACACCACGCACCAAAAGCTTACACAGTGAGCCAAACACCGGAAAACGCTTCAGCTGCAGCGGCGGCAACGAATACATCGACCCAATCACCAAACTGAGCAGAATAGACGCCACTAGGTACACGCTGTTAGACGCCACCGCTAGCAGCACAGCGGCACTCCCCGCCATCCCCACCAGCATTTTTGCCTGGGCGGCGGAAAACTCCCCCGAGGCGACCGGTAGATAGGGTTTGTGCACACGGTCTACGGCCACATCCTCAATTTGGTTGAGGCCAACAATGTATAAATTGGCGCAGATACAGGCTAACCAAGTAATCCACAGGCAACTAAGGGCCTGCCATACATCAAATGTGCCTGGCACCAGACCTAATGGATGACGGAGCGCCCAGGCCATGGCAAATACCCCGAGCAGGCTCAGACTCGTACCCACCATCGTGTGGGCACGGGAAAACTTCCAAAAGGCATAGAGCCAGGGAATAGGGCTTTGAATCAGGTTGAGCGATGGAGGGCTAAGTGCAGATTTAGTCATGGACGTTGCATGGGACCTCTAACATCACCATGCCGAGTTTTCCTATGGCCGTCAACAGATTCCGAGCATTGTTGAAATGCTTAATAGAACTGCTAAACATTTGTATCGTTCGCACCGAAATTTCTCAGATTCCAATGTCCCCTGGGCATTGCCAGATCGGATCACCCGCTCACGTGGAACGACCTTTCATCTCATCCACATCCAGCAAACTGACTAATACCCCAGCAATGGGAATCGCCAAAAATAGGCCCAGCAGTCCCGCAATCCGCACACCCACAATCAGGGCAAAAAACATCACGACCGGATTAATGTTTAACGAGTCGCGCATAATGTGGGGTAACAACACATTTTCCTCTACCTGCTGCAACAGAATACAGACCACCACCGACTGCACCGCCAGCCCCACGCCCTGGGACAAAAGCAACAGCCCCACTAAGCCCACGCCCAAGGTAGCGCCGATGCCGGGAATCAGGTCAAATAAACCGGCAATCACGGCTAAAACCAGCGCGTAGGGAATTTTTAGCAGTAGAAAAACAACAAAGGTGGAACTGGCGAAAAAGATAGATAACAACAACCTCCCCCAGAAAAAACCTAGAAGATTTTGCTGAATAGTTAGGGTCAAACGCTGCTGCTGTTCCTCGGGTACAGCTTTCAGGACAAAGCGCCACAGTCGAGGACCGTCCAACATCATAAAAAAGGTAACAACGGCAATTAAAATGCCGTTAATAAAATTTTCTAGCAGGGTTTGTATCAGCCCTAAGCCTGACCCTAGCAACGTAGTGGCCTGTTGCTGCATTTGTTCCCCTAGGGTCTGTAAATCGACCTGGACATCCCACTGACTTAGCATGGATTCAATCTGCTCTATCCAGGGCAGTAGGGAGTTGAGAAAGTCTACACCGTTTTCCAATAGGCTTTGCCCTTGGGCAACCACAGCGAGGGCGAGGGTAGTCACCACCCCACCCACCAACACCAAGGAGACTAAAAACACCGTGAAAACAGCCATGCTGTGGGGGCAGAAGCGGCGCAACCACCGCACCGGATAGCCCAGTAAAAACGCCAAAATCGTAGAGATCACAAAAATGACCACTACGATTTCAAAATAGGTCAGCACCTTAATGACGGCCCAACCGCTGGCCAAAATCAGTAAGAAACGCACCAGGGTGGAGTTGTCTAACTGGGCAAAAAGCGTCTGTAACTTTGCCAGCGAGGGTGAGGCCGGGGGGTTAGATCGGGGAGCCACTGTCCG
Source organism: Leptothoe kymatousa TAU-MAC 1615 (assembly GCF_018739865.1). Lineage (GTDB taxonomy): Bacteria > Cyanobacteriota > Cyanobacteriia > Phormidesmidales > Phormidesmidaceae > Leptothoe > Leptothoe kymatousa. The sequence continues at coordinate 197,528 of NZ_JADOER010000011.1, forward strand.
CTGATGCTAAAATTTCTTGCACCAATACATAGGGTTGGACAATGAGCGACTGGAGCTGATTTGTAGGCCCCGATATGCCCCAGGCATCTAACTGCTCTCGGGTAGGCTTAGTAATGAGTTGTTCACCAATCCATCGCTGCACAGACTGCACATTGTCGTTGGTCAGTGCCACCCCCACATCGACTAAATCTAGATGTGGATCGACAAATACAACCGCATCACGAGCAATGTGGGGCTTTAGCCAATTCCAGTGGGTTGGCCCCACCATATCGGTCAACTCTTTTCTGAGATCTTGGGTCATATTGTTGCTCCGCTGGACAGGGGTGAAGATATCACTCCGAATAGAGAATTATTGTAACCGTTGTATCAGCGTCCCAAGTCGAGCATCGAGTGAATGCGATCGCAACAATACTCAGTCACCGCCATCAGTTGTTCCTTATCTTTGCTAGAGCTAGGGGGCTCAATGGGTTGCCCCACGCGCACAGTAATTGGCAACGGTTTGGGGAATTTGGCCCCGCGAGGCAAAATGCGATGGGTCCCCCACAAACTCACCGGCACCAATGGCACCTGGGCCTTCGCCGCAATCATCGCCGCCCCTAGTTTCGGTTCTGAAATGCGCCCATCGTGCGTGCGCGTGCCCTGCAGAAATACGCCCACGGCCCACCCCTGATCGAGTTGACCTAGGGCAGCGCGAATAGCGCCGCGAGCAGAGCCCCCCCGCTGCACCGGGTAGGCACCATATAAGCGAATCGCGGGAGCTAACACTGGCACCTTAAACAGCTCTTGTTTGGCCATATAAGAGACCGGCCGCCGCACACAAGATGAAACGATGGGCGGGTCAAAATCACTGGCATGATTGGCCACAACCAACACCGGCCCCGATGTGGGCATATTTTCAGCCCCATGAATACGACCGCGAAAGTATCCACGAAACACCGTATTCACCACGGACCACTTAAAGAGGTGGTATAGGGCAAGACTAACTTTAGACTCGCGCTGTTGCCGGTCCACAGGAACCACCATCTAAACCGTAGGCTGGGCCAAAAGACTACTGGTAACAGCCTCTGCCTGCTCCAATGTGCCTACATTATTGAGCCTTAAGCTCCGGCAGGTGCGTTTGATTAAACCGGTTAAAACCTTCCCCGGCCCCACTTCCACCACAGCTTCCACCGCCTGCTCTGGTAAAGCTAGGGAAATTTCGCGCCAGCGCACGGTGCCCGTCATCTGGCCCATGAGTCGCTGTTTCAACACCTCGCCGTCCACGCTGAGCTCCGGATCCACATTGGACATTACTGGCACAGTTGCCGTTTTGAAGGGCACACCAGACAAGATTTGATCAAACTCTCGGGCGGCCGGAGACATCAACGGAGAATGAAACGCACCGCTGACGTTGAGCTTGACGGCCCGCTTAGTTTTAATGCCAGCCATTACGGCTTCTACGGCATCTGGGGTACCTGAAATCACAACCTGACCGGGATTATTATCATTGGCCAGCACCACGCCTTCCATGGCCGCTAATTTGGCATCCAGCTCATCTCGGTCAAACCCCATGAGGGCAGCCATCGCGCCATCTTCGGCCTGGGACATGAGCTCAGCGCGACGTTTGACCAACCGCAAGCCCGCTATAAAATCGAATACCCCAGCGGTGTAGAGGGCCGAATATTCTCCTAGGCTATGGCCCGCCACCACATCTGGCTGAAGACCTCGAGATTTCAGTAAATCGGCCAAAATACACTCAACGACGTAGAGGCAGGGCTGAGTGTATAGGGTTTTACCCAGCTGAGCATCATCACTTTGGCACAGGTCTAAAATCGACCAGCCTAAAATATCGTCAGCCTGGGAAAATTTATCCTTGGCAACGGCCGCTAAATCAGCACCCATCCCAATTGCCTGAGAACCTTGCCCAGGAAACACCCACACCGTCTTCTTCGTCATTGTTAATACTTAATTAATCTATTGCTACTGTCTCAGTAAATGCCGCATTAGAAAAGGGCCTTGTGATCACATCAGCGGGCTAATACGCACTGAACCAGAGGTATACCAGGGGCTACAGCCCCCACTCCAATAGCGCCGCACCCCAGGTTAAACCGGCACCAAACCCCGACATGGCAATTTTGTGGCCGGGCTGTACTTTGCCTGAGCGCACCCATTCATCTAACGCGATGGGAATAGACGCCGCAGAGGTATTGCCGTGCTTAGCCATATTGCTCACCATCCGATCAGCAGGCAGCTTTAGGCGTTTGGCTACCGCATCTAGGATGCGCTGGTTGGCCTGGTGCAAAATCAGCCAGTCAATATCGCTGGCCGACAACCCAGCGTGGAATAGGGTTTTCCCTAAGACTTCTGGCACGCGACTAACGGCAAAACGATAGACCTCACGACCATTCATGGTGATGGCGGTAAAGCTCCCCTTTTGAGACGCGATGTCGTCAACTAAAGGCAATGAATTGGGGGTATAGGCCAAATTTAAGCAGCCATTCATGGTGCCATTACTGTGCATTTCAAAGCCCAGTAGCCGGTCGCGATCGCAGGCCTGCATGACGACAGCACCGGCCCCGTCGCCAAATAAAACACAGGTCGTCCGATCGTCCCAATCAACCCAGCGACTGAGCAGATCAGCGCCAATCACCAGCACATTTTCGTATGCGCCAGTACGAATAAACTGGGCAGCGGTTACCACACCAAACACAAACCCGGAGCAGGCAGCCGTTAAATCAAAGGCCACCGCCTTAGTTGCCCCAATGGCAGCTTGCACCTGGCAGGCCGTACCAAACAAATCATCAGGGGTCGATGTCGCCAAGATAATCAAATCAATCGCATCCGGGGTCATGTTTGCCGCTGCGATCGCAGATTCCGCTGCCTGGGCGGCAAGCGATGCGAGGGACTCGTCACCGTTGGCAACATGGCGCTGGCGAATACCTGTGCGGGTAGAAATCCACTCATCGGAGGTATCTACCATGCGGCTGAGCATTTCATTGCTCAGCACTGTTTTCACCTGAGCGCTACCGCTACCAACAAAGGCCACACCGGCCCCACCATTTGTCATTACCGTTTAATCTCCGTTGGTCACTGATGCAGTAACCTGCTGGTACTGCCCCTGAATATGGCCGATCACACCGTTATCCACGGCCTCTTTGGAAAGACGAATTGCATTAAAAATGGATGGAGCATTAGAGCTACCGTGGCTAATCACAGCCACACCATTCACCCCTAACAGCAAAGCTCCACCATGTTCAGCATGATCAAGACGCTGCTTAATTCGCTTCAGATTGCCCTTCAGCAAGAGCACCCCTAGCTTTCCTAAAATACCGCGTGGCAGCTCCTCTTTGAGGATATTGACCGCAAGTTCACCGACGGCCTCAGCAAACTTGAGTAGGACGTTACCGACAAATCCATCACACACAATGACGTCAAAATTGCCAGAGAGCACATCACGCCCCTCAGCATTACCAACAAAATTAATTGCCGTAGATTCGCTCAGAGCTTGATGAACCTGAACTGCCAAATCATTACCCTTACTGGGCTCCTCACCAATATTGAGCAAGCCCACCCGGGGATTTGTCGCCCCAAAGGCATATTCAGAGTAAACACTACCCATGAGCGCAAACTGCTCTAAAAACTTAGGACGGCAGTCAACGTTCGCCCCCACATCCAGCACTAGAACAGGCTTACCACTCACCACCGTGGGAAAAACAGCACCAATGGCAGGACGGTCAATGCCCTTAATCCGTCCCATACGCAACAAAGCCGCCGCCATAGCTGCCCCGGAGTGCCCCGCCGACACCACGGCATCAGCCCGCCCTTCACGCACCATACTCATAGCCACGTTAATGGAGGCCTTAGGCTTACGCCGCAGGGCACTCAGTGGCTCTTCATGCATTTCAATTGTCCCCTCAGCAGGGATAATTTCGATTCGCCTTAAGCTTTCAGTATCAGCAACAGACGCCCTGATTTGATCAGGATCGCCAACAAGCAAGATTTCAACATCTAGCTCTTCCTTTGCCCTAATAGCTCCAGCAACGATTTCGGCAGGTGCATAATCGCCCCCCATTGCATCAACTGCGATCCGCGCTTGAGTTAAGCCCATCGAATTGAATCTATAGAAACTTTAAGAAATTCTATCAGACTGAAACCGAGTGAAAATTTACAACCTCAGTTTTCTGATAAAAGCCTATTGTAAGCTTTCAAATAGTCCAGTATTTCCACAAGCGTCCGATGTGTGGCTCGATACAAAGGATATAAACAGCCAAATAACCAGGTAAAAAGCCCGTAATCCCAACTCAAAATTCAGCAGGCCCGGCTCAAAAAAATTAGTTCCCTAGGGGCATTTCTTGGGGGATGCCCCTAGGAATTGAGGACTATTAGGCCGCTATCAATCAGTTTTTTACATAGCTAAGCTATAAAACCTTAATCACCCCACCATTTAGGAGCTACAGATCAGCTCACAGGCACAACCACCAACGGCCTCACCATTCAGGAGCTATAGATCAACTCACAGACCAACACCAGAGCTAATAAACCCAGCTTAGTGACCAAAAAAATTTCGCCCACCCTGTGCCCCAAACCATGGGGCAGACAAAAGCTATAGCAACCAGCAGCGGCTAAAAAAAGATGACGCTATCAGCCTACGGATGACTACTCTTCACCCGGCTCAACAATTCGCTGGAACAAATAGCCCGTTCCCCGCGCGGTCAAAATCAACTCAGGGTTACTCGGATCGTCCTCTAACTTAGCCCGCAGTCTGGAAATATGAACATCCACAACCCGAGTATCCACATGACGCTCGGGAGTATATCCCCAAACCTCTTGAAGAATTTCAGACCGAGAAAAGGGCTCACCGGAACGGCTAACCAACAGCTCTAGCAGGCTAAACTCCATGCCCGTCAGCCGAATGCGCTCGTCGCCTTTGTAGACCTGACGCTTGTTGGTATCGATGCGAATATTATTGATGGTGATCACACCGGAACTGGGGATACCAGACGTTCCAGTCTTTTCAACACGGCGCAGCACAGAACGAATACGCGCCTCTAGCTCCTTAGGGGAGAAGGGCTTGACCACATAATCATCTGCACCTAGCTCTAGGCCGGTAATGCGATCGGCCACATCGCCCAGGGCGGTCAGCATAATGATAGGAATATCAGACTCTTTGCGTAACTCTTGGCAAACGCCGTAGCCATCGAGCTTAGGCATCATGACATCCAACACCACTAGGTCAGGAATCTCATGGCGGAACGTATCTAAAGCCTCTTCGCCATCCGCCGCAGTCACAACGTCATACCCGATCATCGAAAGGCGAGTTTCCAGAATCCGACGAATGCTAGCTTCGTCATCGACGACTAAGATTTTCTCTTTTACGCTTTCCAAAGTTTCTTGAACTCCTACATAACGGTGACGGCAGAAGATTTCGACCGTTTAGAGAGAGCGAATGACGCCCTTCTTCTGTAAAAAACCAACAACATCGCCACTGTAAGCGCCTCAAGCAAAAGCCTGATTTTCAGGGATAACAGGGCTCGTTATCAAAGCTTTATTAGAAATCTTTTTAAGATAACTAACATTGTATTGCTTTTTTGGGGCTATGAGCTTTTATATCCAAGGTTTTCAACGTTTCTTAAGGTTGTTCTTCACCGATCAAAATTTGTAGAGTATCTTATCGGTATTTTTTTTATTAACAAACCCTGCACAGATTTCCTTAAAGTTGTGCAGGGTTTTATCGGTCTAGGCACACCTATCGAAACCGTTGCCAAAGACTACCATAGGTATATAGTTCATTTGTTTTACTTCCAGGCATGGCTAAGTCTCGCTCAATCTATGTTTGCAATGAATGCGGGGCAGAATCGCGCCAGTACTTTGGTAAATGTGCGGTTTGCGGTAGTTGGAATTCGTTGGTGGAGCAGGTGGTGGAAGCTCAAACCACTCGCCCAGGCCACCGTAGCAGCAGCAGTAAACAATCAGCGCGTCAGCCCCGCAGCGCTAAAACATTTCGCCAGATTGCGGACCATCCGCAAACCCGAGTTGGATCTGGCTATGGTGAACTAGATCGCGTGCTGGGGGGCGGTATCGTGCCGGGGTCGTTAGTCTTGGTCGGGGGCGACCCGGGCATTGGTAAGTCCACATTGCTGTTGCAAACGGCCAATCAGCTGGCAGCCCATTCGTCGGTGCTGTACGTATGCGCGGAAGAGTCTGCCCAGCAGGTCAAGTTGCGATCGCAACGGCTGGGCATTGCCAGGGCAGCAGAGATGGCCGAGCAAGAAAACCATGGTGACACCCTGGACAACCTTTATTTATTACCCGAAACAGATCTCGAAACAATTCTCTCAGAATTGGAATCTCTGCGACCTCGAGTAGCCGTCATCGATAGTATCCAGGCCCTGTTTTACAATCAGCTCACCTCTGCCCCCGGCTCGGTGTCCCAAGTTAGGGAATGTACCTCGGCCCTGATGCGGTTAGCCAAACGGGAAAGCATTACTTTATTTATCGTGGGCCACGTTACCAAAGAAGGTGCGATCGCAGGGCCGAAGGTACTTGAGCACCTCGTGGATACCGTGCTCTATTTTGAGGGCGATCGGTTTGCTAGCCATCGCTTGCTGCGCTCCGTAAAAAACCGCTTTGGCGCCACCCATGAACTCGGGGTATTTGAAATGGTCTCCCAAGGTCTAGCGGAGGTCCCTAACCCATCGGCACTCTTTATGGGCAACCGTGATGAACAGGTGCCCGGGATTTCGACTATCGTGGCGTGTGAAGGCTCACGGCCCTTAGTGGTCGAATTGCAATCCTTGGTTAGCCCCACCAGCTACAGTTCGCCTCGACGCTCAGCCACAGGCATTGAATACAATCGGTTGCTCCAAATTTTGGCAGTCTTGGAAAAACGAGTGGGCATTCCCCTCTCGAAGCTGGATGCCTATGTCGCGTCATCCGGCGGGTTGAATGTGGGGGAACCGGCGGCGGATTTAGGCATTGCCCTAGCCGTGGCAGCTAGTTTTCGCGATCGCATCGTCGACCCAGAGTTAGTCCTCATCGGCGAAGTGGGTCTAGGGGGCCAAGTACGCCCAGTTTCCCAAATCGAGCTGCGACTCAAAGAAGCCACCAAACTCGGATTCAAACGGGCACTCGTACCCAAAGGACAGAAACTTCCAGGGCTGCCCATGGAAATTACAGAAGTGGGCAGAGTAGTAGATGCTATAGCCACCGCCCTCGCCTTTCAGTTCGATACGGATGAGTGAGGAATCGAACTTCTGCCCCCATGACAGCCGTACTTTCAGACTTTTTTCAACAACTCAGCCAACTGTTCGACACCAAACTATTTGAGTTAGGCAGCACCACCATTACCCTCAAGCTCCTAGTCAGCCTATCCATTTGGTTAACCCTGATCTTTTTCACCATCGGTCTGGTCAAGCGTTTTCTCAAACGGTCCCTATTATCCGGCATCGACCCCAATAACCGCGAAGCCATTGCCACCTTCGTCAGCTACGGACTAGGCACCATGGCGATTGTTATCGCCATTCAGTACACCGGCATTAACCTACGCTCCTTAGGCATCGTCCTGGGCGGCCTGGGCGTAGGTATTGGTTTTGGCCTCCAGCACATTGCCGATGACTTTATTAGCGGCTTAATTTTGCTATTTGAACGCACCCTCAAGGTCAATGACCTGATTGAAATCGATGACCACCGATTTCAGGGCCTCGTCGGACGCATCACGGAAGTTAATTTACGATCCACCATTATCCGCACCCTCGACGATGGCGATGTGGTCATTCCCAACAGCCAAATCATCAATCACCGAGTGCTCAACTGGAGCCACCGCACCTCCATCGCCCGTCTAAAAATCCCGGTGGTGGTGTCCTACGATAGCGATCCGATTTTAGTGACTGAAATATTGCTCAAGTCGGCCCACACAGAATCCGCCGTTTGCAGCAAACCAATGCCCAAGGCGATGTTCCTAGCCTTTGGCGAAGATGGCCTTGAGTTTGAACTATGGGTATGGGTAGATGTCAATCATCGCTTTGAGGCCCAAAGCTCGCTGCACTTCACCATTGAATACAACCTCAGGCAACACAACATAGACATTGCCTTCCCCCAAAGGGACGTCTGGATTCGTAATTTTCCGCCCCAATATGAGGGCACCAGGCACATCCCCATGTTTAACCGCCAAGTTAGCTTCCAACACCGGCCGGTGGAAACCTCTCCACCCACCCTCAAACATATGCTGCGACAGGTGAGCTACTTTGCCAACTTCAGCGACTTAGAAATCCGCCAACTAATTGAAATCGGCCACCGCCAACGGAGCAAAGCAGGCACCATCCTATTCCACGAAGGCGAGCAGGGAAATTCGTTCTACATTTTGCTGGAAGGCGAAATTGAAATTCTGGCGGAAAAACTCAACCGACATCTTGCCACCTTACAGCCGGGTCAATTTTTTGGCGAAGTTGCCTTACTACTAGGCGTTCCCCGCACCGCCATGGCCCGCACCTCCCAAGATGCCCTGCTATTTGTCATCAACCAACCTAGCTTCTCTGACCTACTACGACGCTATCCCGATTTATCCACCCAAGTCCTCCAGGCCATGGCCCAGCACCGGGACGAATTAGCCGAACGTCAGCGTGAAATGAGAGCGCTCAATTTGGTGGATGCTAGCGAAGACGATGCAAACCCCGTGCTATGGGCGCGAAATCGCATTAAGCGCATGTTTGATCTCTAGAAAAATTTTCGACTTGCCAGTGACTTCAACGGCTCAACTTAATCTTTGCCGTGACATACCAGGGCCACTGGTAATGCTCTGCAATCAGCCAAAGCACAATACCCGCGTGGGCCAACAATGTGGCAACCGTCCAAATGATCGAAAACTGATGGATACCACCGCTATCAATGGGTGGAAACATGTAGTTCGAAAGCATCACCAGCAACGCCGGTAGACAGGCAATAGCCAGGGCAAAACTCCAAACAACAACGGTAACGTTGCCATCTGAACGACGCTGATGTTGCCAACGCTTGCCGGTCCAGAACCACACCATAGGTTGAACGCTATCAATCATTTGCACCGATTGAGCGTTCAGATCTGCCGCAAAAATGTGACGACAAAACCCACAGGCAAACGCATCGGTTAGCGTTAAGACCGATAACTCACCATGCCCACACACTGGACATGTGTACGTATCGTGATAATTAAGGGCACGCAGCGTTATGTCGTCTGATAAATCTGAAGCCGACAAATAATTGCGCTGGTAGGTCATAGAAAGCATAGGTGAGGTAACTGTTTTCCTAACCTATGCTGTTTGGCAGGGGGAACATTTGAATATGCTGCTTTTCTTAATACAAAAAGATGCACTAGCAACACCGCTTAATAAAACAGTGTGCTAGTTCCAGCGCTTAACCAAGCCAAACCCCTAGTAGTAGAACGATGGGAAACGTTACTGACAGCCCATGGCTTGGAGCTGCAACAGCAGAGCATCTGCTTCAGCTTGCAAATGCAGAATCTCCACCTGAATATCCGGCTGATACGGGTAGCGCTTCATGGTGGCCATATAGAGTTTTTTATCATCCGATGCAGGCTGAGTTTGGCGCCTTACAGCTTGTGTGTTAGTCGCAGACTCAGTAATCACTTTGGTCTCGGAAATAGTTTTCATAATGATGTCGCTAGTAATAAGTACTCAGCGCAATTGCATGCAAATATTAACCCAAAAGTCCCCGTCAAAACTTCATCAAAAGATACCAATATTTAATCTGTCCCTGTGAATTTACTACGTCGAATGTATTTGCTAAATAGCCCAACATATGAATTGTTAGGTTTTATATGGGCTTGCCATAGCTGCTACCGAGGCAAATGCTTTCTCAGTAAATACCCATAGGAACTAGGTATTAGGTATATCCTCAGCACCTGCGTATGGGGTGAAGCAACCCTATAGGATTTAGTTGAAAAATAGATTACGGCTTGTTTAATAGCTGGTGCTGGGTTGCCTCCTGTTGCTATGGCTAGCACCAGCAAAGGGTCATCATCAGAAGCTTATGTTGCGTCAGGGTTAGCCTCAGAGGCGGGTTCTTTGGTAATTAGGTCAATGGTGTCGCCTAGGGCCATGGTTAAGTTTTGGCGGGTTTCTTCATGGGCAACCTGCTCAGCCTTCAGGGAATTAGAGAGCTGATCGCACAGGGTTAATGCTTCTGCTAACTGCGATCTCAGCTCTTCCACAGATCCAACCTGATTCACCCGCTCTAAAACTTCGTTCAGATCGCGCGGCGGCGAACCATCAGCGGCCAACGGAGAATCTTTAAATACCTCCAGTTCGTTCGCCAATGCCCGAATCTGCAGCTGGCTTCTTTCCGAATCATTACGGCGCTGTTCCGATTCAGACTCATACAAACGCCGCCAATTAGCTGCACTGGCATAGGCCTGGTCACGCTCTTGGCCTAGAGCCTGTAGCTGCTGCCGGAGTGCTTGAATTTCTGCCAACCACTGGGATACTTCATTGACCATGGACACTGTCCGCAATAGTTAATTGACGCTTGATTAACGTTTAGGATATAGCCTTTTCTGAGAAATGGGGAAATACACTTGCCCCAGCAGCCAATAAAAAAGGCAGTGCCTGGGCACTGCCTAAAAAGAAATTGAATTTAGAGCAACTCAACTAGATAGTCTCTAACCTAAGGCAGCAGCACCACCTACAACCTCAAGAATTTCTTGGGTAATCGCAGCCTGACGCGCCTTGTTATAGTCAAGCGTCAATGTCTTAACCAACTCACTAGCATTATCACTAGCATTGTTCATGGCTGTCATTCGAGCAGCAAGCTCACTAGCCGCAGATTCTTGCAGTGCTCTCAAAATCTGATTATTCAGATAAAGAGGCAATAGAGCATCCAAAATTTGAGCAGGATCCTGCTCAAAAATCATGTCTTGGGGTAGCTGCTTTTCTTCGGTCTCAACGGCATCCCGTTCAACCTTAAACTGACCACCACGGCTGGTTAAGCGGAAGATTTCGTCTTCTTTATCCAACCCTTCGGGATCCAGGGGTAACAGCGTTTGAGTGACCGGACGGGAGCTGACCAAGGAAACAAACTTGGTAAAAATCAACTCTACGCGATCCACTTCCTCGGAAAGAAACAACGATAACGCCTGATCAGCAATTTTCGAAGCTTCTTCAGCAGTAGGAATCTGCTCTAGGCCATCAAACGTGGCATCAATGGGATAATCACGGTTCTGAAAATACTGAATCGCTTTACGGCCAATCAGAATCATCTGATAGCCAATCCCAGCAGCCTGGAGCTCCTTGGCACGGTTTTCGGCACGGCGGATAATGTTGGAATTATAACCACCACACAAACCGCGGTCTGCAGAGACAACAACCAAGCCAATGTTCTTGACTTCACGTTGCTGGAGCAGAGGCAAATTCGCATCTTCAAATTTCAGACGAGTTTGAAGACCGTAAAAAACCTGAGCCAATCGATCAGCAAAAGGACGGGTCCCTTCCACCTGCTCTTGGGCACGGCGTACCTTGGCGGCGGCCACCAGACGCATTGCTTCGGTAATTTTACGAGTGTTTTTAACCGATTTAATTCGGTCACGGATAAATTTGAGATTAGGCATATGCGTTTCTTTTAGCCTGCTGCCCCCAACCTAACGTTTAGTTAGTTGGAGGCAATGGCCAACCTCCTCCTATGCTGCCATGAAGGACTGCTTGCACTCAGCAATCGCTTCTTTCATTTGAGTTTGGACTGAATCAGTTAGCTTCTTGCCTTCGTTGATTTCCTTAACCAACTGAGGCTTGCTGGTGTTGATGTAGTTGCAAAGCTCAGCCACCAGAGGCGCAACCTTTTCAACAGGAACGTCATCAAACAAACCGTTAATGCCGCCGTACACAACAGTCACCTGCTCATGCAGAGAACGGGGAGAGTACTGGGACTGCTTGAGCAGCTCACGTAGGCGCACACCACGGGCCAGCTGGGCCTGTGTGGCAGCATCCAAGTCGGATGCGAACTGGGCAAATGCCTGCAACTCGTCAAACTGAGCTAGTTCAAGCTTCAGCTTACCGGCCACTTTCTTCATTACCTTCGTCTGGGCCGCACCACCTACACGGGATACGGAAATACCTGCGTTAATCGCTGGGCGTAGACCAGAGTTGAACAAGTCAGAAGACAAGAAGATCTGACCGTCGGTAATGGAAATGACGTTGGTGGGAATGTAAGCCGATACGTCACCCGCCTGGGTTTCAATGATAGGCAGAGCGGTCATACTACCTTCGCCCAATTCGGGGCTTAGCTTAGCAGCACGCTCTAGTAGGCGAGAGTGGATAAAGAATACATCACCAGGATATGCCTCACGACCGGGTGGACGACGTAGAAGCAAGGACATTTGACGATATGCCTGGGCTTGCTTAGACAGGTCATCGTAGATAACCAATGTCGCTTTGCCCTGGTACATAAAGTACTCAGCAATGGAAGCACCTGTGTAGGGAGCCAGGAACTGAAGCGGAGCAGGGTCGTTGGCGTTGGCAGCAACGACCACGGTGTAGTCCATGGCGCCGCGCTCTTCAAGTACGCTAACGATCTGAGCAACAGAGGCAGCCTTCTGACCAATGGCGACGTATACGCAAACTACGTCTTGGTCGGCCTGATTAAGGATGGTGTCGATTGCGATCGCTGTCTTACCAGTCTGACGGTCACCAATGATTAACTCACGCTGGCCACGACCAACCGGAATCATCGCGTCAATCGCCGTAATTCCCGTCTGCATAGGCTCATATACAGATTTCCGGGCGATGATACCGGGAGCAGGCGCTTCCAGCAGACGAGAAGCCGTAGTCGCAATATCACCCTTACCATCGACGGGACGGGCAAGCGCGTCAACAACGCGGCCCAACATCGCGTCGCCTACGGGAACCTCGGCTACTTTACCGGTGGACTTTACCGAACTACCTTCCTTCAGCTTGCGGCCGTCACCCATAAGTACCGCACCAACGTTGTCCTCTTCCAGGTTGAGGGCAATACCGATAGTGCCATCTTCAAACTCAAGCAGCTCACCTGCCATCGCTTGCTCTAAACCGTAGATGCGCGAAATACCGTCACCTACCTGCAGCACAGTACCAACGTTGGATATCTTGACATCCTGGTCGTACTGCTCAATCTGCTGCTTAATAATGCTACTGATTTCGTCAGGTCTGATGCTTACCATTGGAGTTGCTCTATTAACTCAGATATCAACAAAAAATCACTTAAACAGTGCTCAGCCTAGATTGGACCAAAACTACCAGTCCACGGCTCAAGTACACCTTCCGAACGCGTAAAGGCTCAATCACCTTTACCGAAAGCACCCTAGCGTGCAGCAGCGCTACCCAACTGGATGCTGATGCGCCGTAGCTGACCCCGTAAACTGGCGTCTATCACCTGGGAACCAACCTTGATAATGACACCGCCCAACAGGTCTGAATCCAGAGCTGTGTTGAGGTCAACAGAGTTAGCACCGGTCATTTCTGCCACTTTCTGACGAATTGAATCCTTCTGAGAGTCAGAAAGCTCAACAGCAGATGTAACCTCGGCCAAAACCGTCTGATTAAGCTCCCGCAAAAGTTCCTGATAACGTTCACAAACGCGATCTAGAAACGCGATGCGCGCCCGATCAACCAACAACAAAACGAAGTTCAGCATGGTTGGATGCAGCTGTTCACCAGCGATCTGACGCATGACGTTCTTCTTAATGTCAGGCTCGATGATGGGATTCTCAAGCAGCTTAGTCAACTCGCCAGAGGACGCCAACAATTCAGTCAAAACAGAACAGTCTTGACCAAAGCGATCGGTCAAATTGCCATCCTTAGCAATGGACAACAACGCCTGGGCATATGGGGCAACCAAGCCCTCAATCACTACGCTATCCTTCACAAGCTACCTCCCAATAGACCAATGCTCTGATCAATCAGCTTCTGTTGAGTCCCATCATCAACTTGGGACCGTAGCTGCGCCTCTACTTTCTCAACCGCAAGGGCAGAAACCCGCTGACGCAATTCAATTACGACACGATCCCTCTGAGAAGTCAGATCTCGGGAAGCATCATCCTTCATACGCTGGATATCTTTCGCAGCTTGAGCCATGATGTTATCCTTGGCAACTTTAGCAGCCGCCTCGCCATCAGACTTGATTTGAACAGCAGTAGCCTGGGCCTCAGCCAGATTCTTCTGCTGTTCCACAAGCGCTTTCGACGCTTCCTTCAGACGCTTCTCAGCATCCTTAATAGCAGTTTCAATGGTTGAGCGTCGCTCAGCCATAATGCTGCCTAAAAAGCCTTTTCCGAAGTAGACAATCAGAGCAATCAGAATAGAAAGGTTAATAAGATTGGTCTCTAAAATATTGAAATTTAAACCGAAACCACCTTCTTCTGTTGCTAGTAGCCAAAAATTTTCAACCATAGCCATCACTGCGCACAGATAATCCTTTATGAATGCAGTTTTCAAAAAGACTCACTATCAAATGAGCCATAGGGCCACAAAACTAGGACCTAAGCAGCTTGAGCACCCAAAAGCTTATCCAGAATCTGTTGACTTAGAACATCAACTTGACCTTCAAGAGATTGCATAGCCTCTTGTTTTTGCTGGTCCAACTCTTTCTGAACTTGCTCACGTCGCTGCTGGGCTTCCATTTGAGCTTCAGCGACCTGCTTATCAACAGTTTCTTGAGCTTCGGCTTGAGCGTCAGCAATTAACTGTTGTGCCTGTTTCCGACTGCTAGCCAACTCCTGCTGATATTGCTTAGCCAACTTTTCAGCGGACTCTAAATATTCAGCAGATGAGGCTTTGGTGGTTCGGATGTAGCCATCGCGCTCGTCAATCGTCTTCGAAACAGGCTTGAAAAATACCGCGTTTAGAAGAAACGTCAACAGCAAAAATTGCAACGCCATCAGAGGCAATGTTGCATCAAAATCAAACATTTTTCGATTTCCCTAAACCTGAAAACCCACCAACACGTAAGAAAGTTAAAGAAAAAAGTATTTATTGGCTCGATTCAATGGCATTAATACACAATTAAGCCATAGGGCGTCATCCTAAAATTATCTGTTCCATTCAAAACAAAGATAGATAACGCCCCTTGAGCCAATCTTCCTTATGCGAGGGGGTTTGCAAACAGAAGTACCAGAGAAATTACTAGACCGTAGATAGTTAGAGACTCCATAAATGCAAGAGTCAACAACAAAGTACCGCGGATTTTACCTTCTGCTTCGGGCTGGCGAGCAATACCTTCGACAGCTTTACCAGAAGCATTACCCTGACCAATACCAGGGCCAATTGCGGCCAAGCCAACTGCTAGAGAAGCAGCGATAACTGAAGCAGAAGCAACTAACGGATCCATAATGTATTTCCTTCTCGGTATATACGAAACAAAAAAGACTGAGAGTCAGTAAACGCAGGCAAGAAACAACCTGCAGGTTAGAAGCGCTCTAGCAATAGCGGCTAAGCATGCTCCTCGTGACCTTCGTCACCATGCCCTTCCAAAGCCTCGTGGATGTAAGCTGCTGCTAAAGTAGCAAACACCAACGCTTGAATAGCACTGGTAAACAGCCCCAACATCATAACTGGCAAGGGGACAAACAAGGGAACCAACAGAACCAAAACTGCAACTACAAGTTCGTCTGCCAAGATATTTCCAAAGAGACGGAAGCTCAGGGAAAGTGGCTTGGTAAAGTCTTCAAGTATTGCAATCGGCAACAAAATCGGAGTTGGCTCAATATATTTCGCGAAATATCCTAAACCCCGCTTCTTAAAGCCTGCATAGAAGTATGCCAAAGACGTTAATAAAGCTAAAGCTACCGTTGTATTGATATCCCCCGTAGGCGCAGCAAGCTCGCCTTCAGGAATTTCAATCACATGCCAGGGTAAAAGTGCCCCTGACCAATTGGACACAAAGATAAACAAGAACAATGTGCCAACAAACGGCAACCAAGGCCGATACTCTTTTTCGCCAAGCTGATTTTTAGCAATGTCTCTGACAAACTCAAAGACATACTCCATAAAATTTTGCAGGCCCTGAGGGACCCTCTGCATATTTCGAGTAGCCAGAACCGAAGCTATCAAAAGTAGTCCAATTACGAACCAGGAGGTCATAAATACTTGGCCATGGAGTTGAAGACCCCCAAGATGCCAGTAAAAATGACGACCAACTTCTAACTCCGCTAATGGCAACACATCAAAGTGCAGCAAACTTAGCATCTTAATTCAGGTTAGGTTGACCAAAAAGACGTTAGGCCAAATGATTAGTGGCTAAACTAGCCAGGACACAATCAAAAACCGGCTAAGTCGTTGACAATGCCTTGAACATGTAAGCGATGAGCGCAGCTTTATAGGTCAGAAAACCTAAAAATACTGGAACAATTTGCAGCTGATCTAATTGAGATGCGACTACAATAACTCCAATAAAAAGAGCAAGTTGATTCTTGCTCACTTTAGAGGCACTCCTACCGAGCTTCTCAACGCTTCTAGCCAGCAATTTTAAGTAAACCACACCCGAACATGCCCCAATTAAATAATTGAGAGCCGTAGTCAGGGAGTAAGCCATCCAAACCGAAACAAACCCTACCACCATCAATGAAATGCTCAACAAAAGCAATTCATTTTGAAGCTGGTAGTACTCTTGCATCGAAGAGTCAGGTTCTAGAGGTAACCCTCCAAGAACAGCCGCTTCGGAATTAGTTTCCGTTGCGTCGTTATTTTCATCCATAGATGAGTCTCTAAGAGGTTTGTCTGGCAAGTTCACAGAAATCACTCAAACTAGCCTAGGCAAACTTGCAAGAATAGGCGAAGCCCCGTCTGCAAGCCGAGATCGATCATATCATTTAAAGCTAACAATACTTAATACGAATCCCTTGGGCTTACTCGAACCAAGACCTTTCTACCACCAATAAACAAGAAACGTTGAAGATTTGCTAACGGCGGGTCGAGGCTCTGGTTCAGCGATTACAGACGTTTTTCAGGCCAAGAGCGCCTAGGGCGTCGCTGGCGTTAGCAGGAGCAGCTGCTGGGTCTGCAATGCGCGAATGGCGCTCAGCTCTAATGGACAGGCCTCAATCAGGTCGGCAATCGTTTTTTGCCCCGCATTGGTCTCACAAGCCTGCAAAAATGCATATTCGTTTTCACTGACCTGGACAAGCTGGTAGTCCGGATTGAAAAAAGAACGACTGGGCCATCCAGATAGACAGGGGGTGAGGGTGGGAGAAGCGGCTAATAGCTGCTGGTCATCGGACCAATCAGTATGGGTCAATGGCGGTCGAGCGAGAAAAAACTCGTAATGCGTAAGCTGAGGATCTAGGAGTTCTGTTAACCGATACTGGGCACGTTGATCTAATTCCTCAGCCCGTTTCATGACATCTGGGGCCTTAGCAATCAATCGTTTTAAATCCCAATAGGTAGGATTCGAAAAGCCAACAAATTCTAGGCCCGATGCATCAATCAACTCAAACAAGGTATCGATGGTGTAGTCCACCTCTTGGGGATGGACATACATGTCGGCAAAACATTCATCCTGATGATTTTCCAACGCCCATCGCTCTTTGTCTCGTTTGACGATGCGGTTATTTTCGGGCAGGGCATCAAATAACTGACGGCCCACCGAAACACCGTCCCGATAATCCCCACGGCGATCGCCTTGCAACATGGCAATGGCTTCTTGCATGAGGGAAATTTCCCAGCGACCCAGGGCGGCATACACAAATATATGTAGTAGACCACCCGGGGCAACTTTATTGGCTAGTGCTTGAATCCCCCGAATTGGATCTGGCATGTGGTGCAAAACCCCCACACAGTTAATTAGATCAAACTGACCTTCTAGCTGATCGACATCATAAATACTGAGGTTATGGAAGGTGACTCGATCGGCGCCAGAACGCTGACATCTTTCTTGGGCCACTTTCAGCGTCCCGGCACTTAAATCAATCCCAGTCACCTGGGCGTGGGGATTGAGATGGACCAGATACTCAGTACCGACCCCAGAGCCACAGCCGGCGTCTAATATTTTGACCTGCTCTGTTTGGGGTAGTCTACCCGTGCAAAAGTTATAGGCAGTGGGCCAGTACCAGCGCCAGTTATAGCCCGGCGGCGGCTCATCGATCAGCGGCTCAGGGGGAAAGGGATAGGTGTCGTAAAGTTTAGCGACCGCTGCACTAACGGCAGCTTCGTTCTCGGAAGACATGGCAGGCGTTATTTAAATTCTTACGTTTGAACTGCTTTGAATTTGCCACTCTAGACAAAGGGCATTAGACAAACCAGTAAGACATATTTGTTGGAAAGCTTCGA
This sequence comes from Leptothoe kymatousa TAU-MAC 1615, assembly GCF_018739865.1. Taxonomy (GTDB): domain Bacteria; phylum Cyanobacteriota; class Cyanobacteriia; order Phormidesmidales; family Phormidesmidaceae; genus Leptothoe; species Leptothoe kymatousa. The sequence goes on from NZ_JADOER010000011.1 coordinate 215,785, forward strand.
AAGTTTAAGCAGACAAGCTCGAAGTCTGACGTGGGACAAACAAGCGGTTTACTCCCGTAGATCAAGGCTTCTACAGTTCAAGACTGCCATGGACACAGATAGACTTCGTAAACTCAAGTAACAAAACTTATTTTTGTTCTCATTAGCCCGACGTCGTCTTTTATGATTATTCAGAGGGCTAATAACAAGATGTTACACAGTCTTTAGACAACTATCTTGTGTTCCGTAATCGTTTTAATCTGGAACTGTCGTAAGAGCCGATAGGCCCATCGCGCTGATTGCTGGTCTTCAGCATTACCTAAATAATTTAGGTTTAAGTTGCCCGGCGCTGAGAGAGGGGTCTGATGCAATGAATTTATTGCAATCAACTATTAGAAGGGAGCCTTTGAAAAGGAATGACTGTAACAGCTAGTGGTGGAAGCTCTTTAGCGCGGCCACAACTTTATCAAACCTTGCCGGTTACCGCGATTACCCAAGCCGAGCAGCAAGATCGCTACATGGAACGGGGTGAGTTAGATGAGCTATCTGGCTTTTTTAAGTCAGGTCGTAAGCGCATTGCGATCGCTAAAACTATTACCCAGTACTCGGAACTGATCGTTTCCCAAGCTGCTAATCGCATCTTTACCGGTGGTTCCCCACTTACCTATCTAGAAAGGACTGAGCCAGACCCCCAAATGGCCGTGGCTGCCCAAGACAGCTCTGAGGAAGAAGGGCTAATTGAAAGTGCGGATACCGGTCTTTTTTCTGGACTGAGAAGTCTAGTTAGTAGCAGTGGTGATTTAGGCCAAACGCCAGCTGGTTTTCGCCCCATTAATATTGGCCGCTATGGCCCCAGCAACATGCAGAAGTCTCTGCGTGACATGAGCTGGTTCCTGCGCTATTTAACCTATGCACTGGTGGCGGGGGATCCCAATATCATTGCGGTTAACGTGCGCGGTCTGCGGGAAATTATCGAAGATGCCTGTTCATCGGCAGCCACCATTGTGGCCCTACAAACCATGCGGGCTGCCAGCATCGGCTATTTTCGCGGTGATGCGGATGCACAAGAATTAGTCAGATTCTATTTCAACCTTTTAATTGACGAATTCAAAGCACCGGCTCCTTCTGACAAGTTACGTCAGCGTCCCTCTAAAGATCTCCAAGGTCTGCAGCTACCTCAGATTTACTTCAACGCCTCGGAGCGTCGCCCCAAGTTTGTAATGAAGCCAGGGCTATCCACAGCAGAGAAATCTACTGTTGTGAAGGCCGCTTACAGACAAGTATTTGAGCGCGATATCAAGCGGGCCTATTCCCTAGAGATTTCCAATTTGGAATCCCAGGTTAAAAATGGCGAAATCGCCATGAAGGAATTTATCCGTCGCCTGGCAAAATCCCCCCTATATCGGAAGAATTTCTTCGAGCCTTACATTAATAGTCGGGCCCTAGAACTTGCTTTCCGCCATATCTTGGGTCGTGGCCCCAGCTCCCGCGAAGAAGTTCAAAAATATTTCTCCATCGTGTCTGAAGGGGGTCTGGCTAAGCTAGTGGACGCCCTAATCGACTCGAATGAGTACGGTGACTACTTTGGCGAAGAAACCGTCCCCTATCTCCGCGGACTAGGGCAAGAAGCCCAGGAGTGTCGCAACTGGGGCCCTCAGCAAAACCTGCTGAACTACAGCGCTCCCTTCCGCAAGAATCCTGAGTTTCTAACTACGTTTGCGTCCTACGACCAGCCGCTGCCCGATCAGCACCCCTATGGCTCGGGTAACGACCCACTGGAAATTCAATTTGGCGCAATCTTCCCGAAGGAAACTCGCAAGCCCAGCAGCAGCCCTGCGCCCTTCAATAAGGACACCCGTCGTATTTTGATTCGTCGCGGTGCAGGTATTGATAGCCAGGTCAGCAATCCAGGGGCACGGCCTAAGGCTCCAGGTAGCTTAGGCCCCAAGGTCTTCAAACTAGACCAGATTCCAGCGGGCAATGGCGACAGCATCAAATTTTCAGAAAGCTCTACCCAAAGCATTATTCGGGCCGCCTATCGGCAGGTGTTCGGGCGTGATGTGTATGCCGGACAAGAGCTAAAGTCTGCGGAAAATCGCCTGGAAAATGGTGATATCTGCATGCGCGATTTTGTTCGTGCGATCGCTAAATCAGAAGCATTCCGCAAAACCTACTGGTCTTCTCTCTATGTAATGAAGGCCGTTGAGTACATCCATCGTCGGTTGTTGGGACGTCCTACCTACGGTCGTCAAGAAACCAACAAGTATTTCGATATTTGTGCCAAGCAAGGCTTCTATGCCCTGGTCGATACCCTGATTGATAGCCCTGAGTACAACGAATCCTTTGGGGAAGACACCATCCCCTATGAACGCTATGTGACTCCGGCGGGCCAGTCCCTCAGATCGTTCCGCGCCGGCACCGTCAGCAGCACTGGCATTAAGCCCGTACCTCAGCCCCAGGTTCCCCGCTTTGTCGAACTAGGTGCCGTCAGCTCTTCCCGTGGTGATATCGAAGTTAATAATCGCGTCACCCAAGGCGTTAATCTACGGCGTGTTCAATCCAAGGTATTCAAACTCACCAGCCTGTTCGACAAGGCAAATATCAAACTGGTTACCCAGGCAGCCTATCGTCAAATCTTTGAGCGGGATATCTCTCCATATGTAATCAAAACCGAGTTCACCTCCATTGAGAGTCAGTTGAGCAACGGTGAGATCAACATGAAGGAATTTATCGAAGCCTTGGGATGCTCTGATTTATATCAGAAGGAGTTTTATGCTCCCTATCCCAATACCAAGGTGATTGAGCTTGGCACTAAGCACTTCCTAGGTCGTGCGCCACTCAACCAGGCTGAAATCCGCAAGTACAACCAGATTTTGGCAACGAAGGGTATCCGTGGCTTTATCCAAACCATGGTAGAGACCCCCGAATATGCCGAATTCTTCGGTGAGGACACCGTCCCCTACCGTCGTTTCCCCACCTTGCCAGCGGCTAACTTCCCGAACACAGAGCGCCTATATCAGCAGCTCACCCGTCAGAGCGATGATGTGGTGGTACCGAGCTTCGAACCCTCAGTATCAGCCTTATCATCCATTGACACTAAGGCTCAGTAGGTAAAGACCCACCAAGGTGTAAGAACAACTAATGTGCTCACACCTTGGAAATAATAGACAGTGCATGGGTTAATAGGTGTTGCCCATGCACTGTCATGTTCATCCATATACAGGCGCGTTTAATGAAGCGCGTGGGTGTTTTGCTTTTGTGGAGTACTCAAAAATGGTAGAAGCAACGAGTCCCATAGATGTGCCCTCGTTGCTTAACGTTTGAGCCATTTTTGATAAATTCTGAGGATGATGTTACAAAATGTTTCGCATCCCCTTAGAAGGTTAACCGAATGCCGGAAAATACTATCGGAAGGCAGCTGAGCTGACATATAGGATTCATAGAATCTGGCTCACCTAATTGGTGTGTTTCAATTTTCGAATTAAGCATGGCATTAGAGAATCAAATGCCGGCTCGATTCAGAGTTAAAGTAAGTAGGGGCTAACTTGTTAATCTTTTTATTGAAGATTGGTAGGTTTTAGCCCTTTGAAGGTTAAAGCCAGATAATTTGTCTGGTTATATTCTTTCGGAGGAATCCATAAATGAGTATTGTCACGAAATCTATCGTGAATGCCGATGCTGAGGCTCGCTACCTGAGCCCTGGCGAATTAGATCGCATCAAGGGATTTGTTACCTCTGGCGAGCGTCGTCTACGTATCGCTCAGGTGCTAACTGAGTCCCGTGAGCGCATCATTAAGCAAGCTGGTGACCAGCTTTTCCAAAAGCGCCCTGACGTTGTTTCTCCCGGTGGTAACGCCTACGGTGAAGAAATGACTGCGACTTGCCTACGTGACATGGACTACTACCTACGTCTGATCACCTACGGTATTGTTGCTGGTGATGTAACTCCCATCGAAGAGATTGGTCTAGTAGGTGCTAAGGAAATGTACAACTCCTTAGGGACTTCCATTCCTGCTGTTGCTGACTCCATTCGCTTCATGAAGGGCGTTGCCTCTTCTCTGCTCTCTGGTGATGACGCAGCTGAAGCCGCTTCTTATTTTGATTACGTTGTTGGCGCAATGCTCTAACTCTCCAGGAGTTATTGTCATTTGCCGGTCACATTGTTGAGCCACTTCGTTAATTTTCACTAAGGAATATAGATCATGCAAGACGCGATTACTGCTGTAATTAATTCTTCAGACGTTCAAGGTAAATATCTTGATCAGTCTTCCATGGATAAGCTAGCTGCTTATTTCCAGACTGGTGAACTTCGTGTTCGTGCGGCGACTGCAATCGGTGCTAACGCTTCCGAGATTGTTAAGGACGCTGTTGCTAAAGCTCTGCTTTACTCCGATATCACCCGTCCTGGTGGCAACATGTACACCACTCGTCGCTATGCTGCTTGCATCCGCGACTTGGACTACTACCTACGCTACTCCACCTACGCAATGTTGGCTGGTGACCCTTCCATCCTGGATGAGCGTGTACTAAACGGCCTAAAGGAAACTTATAACTCCTTGGGTGTACCCGTTGGTGCAACTGTTCAAGCTATCCAAGCTATGAAAGAAGTTACTGCTAGTGTTGTTGGCGCTGACGCTGGTAAGGAAATGGGCGTTTACTTCGACTACATTTGCTCTGGCCTTAGCTAGGTCGTAAAAATGTGGTTTGATTAGCCAAAGTTGGTTGATCTAAGCCAGATTCGGAAGTCTGAAACGAGTGTTGATTGCATAGTCTTTTTTCTAAGAGGTTTTTGTAACGGTCATTGGTTGTCGGACTTCCGATATTTTCGGTCTATTTCTGGATTGTTAAAGCGTAGAAATCGTTTTTCTAAGATCCTAGAATTTAATTAGACAGACTTTATGTACGGGCAGTTTGAGAATTGACATCTAGTTGAACAGCGCTAGTGTAGTCACTCAACTGATATTTAGCCAAATTAGGCTGGGGCCAAATCGTTCAATAGGTTAGGTCTTTAGCTATTCGCAATTAATTTGCAAAATAAGGTTTTTGTTTGAGATTAGGAGACATCTCTACTATGCGTATGTTTCGGGTTACTGCCTGTGTGCCGAGTCAATCTCGCATTCGCACCCAGCGTGAGCTTCAGAATACTTTTTTTACTAAGCTCGTTCCCTACGACAGCTGGTTTCGTGAACAGCAGCGAATTCAAAAAATGGGTGGAAAAATTGTCAAGGTAGAATTGGCTACTGGGAAGCCCGGCGCTAATACTGGTCTAGCTTAGAAACAGCTAGTAGAGATAATTTCTCCCATAAAAATTTTAGAAAAAACGGTAGCAGTTAAACTGCTGCCGTTTTTTGTGCAAAAAGCGTAAATCTTATGATGGTTACCGGAATAGTTTGAACACCCAGAGTATCTTGTAAAAAAGTCGTTCACTCCGTTAATACAGTCATGGCATCCATTGTTTTTAAATCCTGCACCGGGCTATTGGCATGTGCCTTGGGATGGACTGTCATTGGGACTCAGCTGAGTTGGCAACATGGACTGGTGCCAACTGTCGCGAACGCTCAGCAAATTGATGAAAATACCAACATTCGGGTCTATCAACAGGCAAGTCCTGCCGTTGTTGCCATTGATGCAGGCGACAGTACAGGCAGTGGAAGCATCATCACGTCGGAGGGTTTAGTTTTAACCAACGCCCACGTGGTGGGAAATGCTCGAGAAGTCACTATTAGATTGGCGGATGGTCGTGAGTTTTCAGGCCGTGTCGTGGGGTATGCGGACAACAATTTGGACTTGGCCGCCGTTGAAATTGAAGGGGGGGATACTGTATTTCCCACCATCCGTTTGGAAAACGCCAGTCCCCAGGTAGGTCAGCAAGCCTTTGCCATTGGGAATCCCTTTGGCCTGCAAGGGACCTTCACCGTGGGCATTGTGAGTCGTATTGATCCAGAACGAGGATTGATTCAAACGGATGCGGCGATTAATCCAGGCAATTCAGGCGGCCCCTTACTCAATCGATCGGGTGAACTGATTGGGGTCAATACGTCTATTTTTAGCACCGGGGAAAATGTGGGGAATATCGGTATTGGCTTTGCGATCGCAACATCCGAAATTCAGCCATTTATCAACGCTATCGAAAACGGAACAGCCAGTACAGTCGCGTCCCGCCCATCCCAAAACTTCAAAGCACCCTCTCCCATCCGCATTGACGGAGAAACCACCCGCGCCAGCCTCGACAACACCAGTAATGTGCTACCCGACAACAGCTATTTCAACGTTCATAGCTTTGAAGGCCAAGCCGGGCAACGCATCAGCATTACGATGAGCAGTCGCCAGCTAGATTCCTACTTGCTCCTATATGGACCCAATCAAGAATACTTAGGCGAAAACGACGACAATTCCAATAGTCGCAATGCGCGTTTAGACATCACCCTGCCCAATAGTGGGACCTACCTTGTCTTTGCCAATTCCTATGGCGCACGCGAACAAGGACAATACGAACTCACGGTCCGTAGCAGCGGCGGTAGCAGCAACAGAGCCAATAACCCTTACTTGATCAATGAGGACGGCACCTTAAGCAATCAAGATAGGCGCCTCACCGATAACAGCCTCTACGATGAATATTTATTTAGTGGCGAGCGTGGCCAAAATATCACAATCAACCTCAACAGCGAAGAGTTTGATGCATACTTGCTACTGGTTGATAATAAAGGCAACAAGCTGGCAGAAAGTGATGACATTTCCCAAAGCAATACGAACTCCTCCATCCGAATTGCTTTACCCTATACCGGGGAGTATCGCATCATTGTTAACGCTTACGATCAACAGGGACAGGGACAATATCAAATCAGTGTTCGCTAACTCCTATGGCAACCCCAGCCATGTAAAAAAATCTTGCCGGGTAAAGATTTCTAGGATCAATAAAGCCAGGAAACCGACCATCGCAAAACGACCATTAATGCGTTCTGCGTAGACAGTCCATCCAAACCCAGGTTGATTGCCGTCGTCCTCAGCGGCTGCAGACAAATCGGGCTGTGTAGAATCAGAACTGGACATATTTACCATCAAAAATTGCTAGCTACCTAAAAGCCTCACCATTCTACCGAAGGCCATCGCCATTAACTTACCTATAATATCGCTGCTGCTGCAGACTACCCGGTAGGTCTGCCCATCAAACCTGAGTGATTGCGCCTTTCCAAACAGTCACGGGGCATCACACCTTAATAGGTGAAGCAGACCTATGGCTAAAAATTCAAACCTTTCTATTGCCAGCTTAATCTTTGATATATAGCGTTGTTTTAAATCTTTAATTCAACCTGGTTTTTAAGATAAAACAATGCAAAAATCTTCATACAGTCCCAAAAAATAAATACTTTAAAGACTGTCCCCTGAAAGATATAGGACTTCTAAATTCAGTAAAAACAAGAGTATAGCTAACATCCAAGCATTACTTTTTTGTACATAGGCTAGGTATTTAGACCATGGCAATCAGCTTTTCTAAAATTAGTTTTTTGCACTAAAAATTTGGCATTTAACTTTAATAATACGTTGACTTTGCATACTTCTAGATAAACGTGTTTTTTGTCTGTTATAATCATGTCCTATCTAAAAAATCTATCTATCATAGGTTAAAAGTCAAAAGTTTTTGGTCCATTTTTTTTGGGCGAATCAACTACAATCAATCTTTTTAGCTCTAACTCATTCAATCTTCAAATCCGATGGCTGATAGCAAAACCACGCCACTAACAGGGAAAGCTTTACTTCAAAAAATGAAGGAAATCACCCATCTACCTAAGCGCGAAAAAGCTAAGGAGTGTGGGTATTTCAGCATTACTAAAGATAAACAGGTTAGGGTAAATTTAACCGATTTTTATGATGCTTTACTAGCGGCACGGGGAATTCCTCTAGGACCAGAAAGCACAAAAGATGGTCGCGGGCGTGAACCAACTTATCGCGTTAGCGTCCATAAAAATGGCCAGATTGTTATTGGCTCCACCTATACCCAGGAAATGGGATTGAAGCCGGGCGATGAATTCGAAATCAAGCTAGGGTACAAGCACATTCATCTTATTCAATTAGATGGGAATAAGGATGAGGACGATGAGTAAAGGGGTTGTTGCTTGACCCATCAGGCTAGGCTAAAACTTTTACGAAGGGCCTATAACGCACGCTAAATTTTAGCCATACACGAAAAAGCGACTGGGATTTACTCAGTCGCTTTTTTAGTGATTTTGGAATAGCGGAAATGTCGTGAATGCAGCCCCAACCATGGGCACCTGCAAGACTATAACCAACGTCTTAAACTCAGCCTAAACAGCTACTTCAAGATGGGCAATCAAGGGTTCCTCTAATGTTTGAGCCTTATGCAGCAAAAGGCGATTACAGTAGGCTCGTAATTGTTCTGCTTGGGCTTCATTGGGAATGTAAATCTGCCCACCTGACTCGGTTACGGTTTTGCTAAACAGCGGCGTTTGGAGTAGTGCACGATAGGTGGGTAAGTCGGTGGTGCGATCGCAAATCAAACCACGATCCGCCGTCGTAGGCACGAGCCCCGGGGGTAAATGGCCCTCTAACAACGCCAAAATATGCAAATGGCAAGCCTGGGTATTGATGCCGCGCTGTTCCAACAGATGCATAATCGCCCCCACGGGCAAGGGCTGCTGAGGAAAGACTCGCAACAATTCCATCAGCAAGAAATAGTCACTATACTGCTGACGCGTGATGTTAAACACATGGGGATAGCGCGCAATATTCACCAAGCCATAGGCAACACGGCTACAGCTTTGGGGGAGTTCCGCCGCGTAGGTATCTTGAATAATCGTGGCATTGGGAAACTTCGACCGTAACAGCCGGGCAATGGCGGGCAACGAAGCAGACCCACCGGTGCAAACCACCTGTTTAATCGCTTGGGCATCAACCGTATGCTGACTTAGCAGCACATTCAAATAACGATTAATACGATGAATGTAGGGCAAAAAGACCAGCTGTTCCAAATGGCTGCGCTTAATCAACCATTGCTGCCCCGCCAAGGTAATGCGTGCCTGGCTCTTTTGTTGCAGCACTAACTTCAAATGCCGGGCAACCGCTAACAAACTTTGCCCCAAATTCGACGTCAACAGTCGATGCTGTAGACGATAGCGCTGGGCCCAGTCCACATGTCCCACAGCCGGTAGGGTCAGGTCATTCAACCGTAGCTGACTCCAATCCCCATCTTCGCTAGATAGGTGCCCCTGCCAATCCCAAGACGTGGTGGCAACATCATCAGCCCCCAAGGGTTGACTACGTTCCGCTGGCAGCAACAGCTGGCAGATAATATCTTGATCCAGCGCATCGCCAGCATAGGCAAAACTGCGGAGGGCAAAATCGCCATAATTTAGACTGGACAGATCCTTCGGCACATGAACTAGCCCCAGTTCCGTCATCGTCGCACCGGCACTGATCACCACCGTGCCGTCCTGCCATTGACAGTTATACAAACTGGGCTGACGGGATAAGGAGACCGTTTCGGCAACCGACACCTCATTAGGATCGGGCAACCCAGACAGTACCGTGGCAATGGAATCTTCCACAAACACAATCTGCTCGGGCTGAGTGATGATGCCCGCCATCAAAATCGCTTCCCGCAAATTAAAACTGTAGGTATCAGGCCAATTGGTCGGATAGCCCACAATCACCCCCTGCAGCTTGGTCCACACCTGGGCCAGGTTATCGCCATCCAACCCGACCGCCTGCCCACGATCCACCACGGACTTAAGCAACGCCACCATTGACTGCAACACTTGCAACATCGGCAGCTCCACCGTATCGGACCAGCGGAGCCAAGGATCCGAATTGGGCAAGGTTTGGCCATGGCCCACCGCCACTTTCAGCAGGGGCTTCAAACGATTAACCCCGATCAAGTCAGCCATCTTTGGCCCAAAGGCATCCATCAAGTCTTCCAGATCGCCCAGGGCATCATGGCCCACCGCCACCGTTTCTTGGGCCGCCGTCACCACAGCCATCGCTGGCAAGCGAAAGTGCTTCGCCTCAGACGAATCCATCTGCCAGTAAAGGGGATACACCTGGCCTGTGCGACGATTCATCAGCACCGCAGATAATCCGGTGGAGCCCACATCTAACCCTAAAAACCAAGCCCCTTCAATATCTACTACCGGCAGCGCTGTTTTCACCGGGGGCACCGAAGACGCCAGGGATACATCCGCCGTTGACTCAGGTATTAGATCGACATCAGCAGATGGGACATCCGCCAAGGTCTCAACATCCCGGTCAACGAAAGCATCAGGGGCGTCCACCTGGGGCAATCGCATTTCGGTGGACGACGACGTATCTAAGCCTAAAACGGTTAAGGGATCAGCCGGCTCAGTGGGAGCCATATCAAGGCTATCTTGATCCAACTCTTCTAAATCGGGCAACGTGGATTGCCCAAACAAGTCATCTAAGTCCCCTAGATCCAGATTGCCTTCGCTGGAGGGTTCTTCACTGGAGACATCTAGATCGTCTAACACCAATAAATCGTCAAAATCTGGTTCCGCATCAGAGGTGGCCTCAGATGTGGCAGCCAATGGATCTACTCCCAAGGAAAGCTCGGCCAAAGGAGCCACGTCGGTCGCCTCAGCGGTAAGATTGGCCCCATCGGCACCGCTGTCACCATTGGCTAACGTTTGCCAGAATGCCTGTTGCTCAGCCTGCAAAAACTCAGAAGAATCTAGGTCTTCCCCATCAGCGCCCTCGCCATCCAAGGGAACGTCTGGCGTCGAGGCTGAATCTAAATGGGGGGCAGCATTTTCTACGGTGGGCACCTCGGTGGCTAACTCATCCAGGGCCACCACCGGTTCCTCTAAATCGGATAGGAGTTGGATATCAGTGTCATCAATTTGTTCAGACAGGGCATTGGACTGCTGACTCAGATCGGCGAGCTCATCCGCAAGAGAATCGGGAATAGCATCGTCCAACGAGTCACCGTCATCCCCAAAAGAATCGAAGGTTTGATCGAATTCGGGCAAGTCTACCCTAGCTTCCTGGTCACCATCACTCGACACCGCCAACGCATCAGCATCAACAGCCAACGCATCGGTTGTAAATGAGCCAAATAGATCGCGATCGCTCTGGTCCTCTACCAGCGGAGTCTCAGGTAAAGCATCCACCACCAGGTCTTGAGCTGCAGGGTCTGCATCGACTAGCCCCTGCTCCACTAGCCCCTGCTCGAAGGGGCCCTCATCTGCATCCTCTCCCTCAGATGAGTCGATCAGCCCCACATCCTCAATTTCTAAATCCCGAACAATAGTTTCCAGGGTGTTTTGGTCAATGGGTTCCAGGGCATCGTCATCGTCGACACCATAGTCAGAATCCAAGGAGTCGCTGGCTAATTTTTGGAGATCTTCATCCAGCTGTTCTACCAATTGCTTGTCAGCTAACTCAATCAGTAAACGCTGCTCAGTATCTGTCTCCACCAGATTGATTAAATCCTCATCGGCTGAAGCCGGGATATAAACATCATCAGGCACATTTTCTGAGACATCGACCGTACCCAACGGGGTCTCCGGGAGAATTTCCTCCAAAGACACCACCGTATCCGGCTGGTCCACGGGCGTAGCGTCGGAGTCGAGGGGCGCCGCAATACTATCGCCAAACAGGTTTTCAACCGTTGGCTCCAGCTCAGGGTCTCCCCCATCATCCAAATCCTCTGCCACCAAGGCTGGATCTGGGGCTGTGCCATCGCCTACGGCATCATTTTGAGCATCATCGGATTGATCAAATAGCCAGTCTTCTGCAACCTGGCTAGCATCCAGCAGTTCCGTGTCAGTCAGCGGCTCAGCCAGCTCAAGATTTGTCTCTTCCAGGGCGACATCGTCATCGGCGAAACTGAATGCCAGCAGATCCTCGGACAGAGGGCTTGCATTGGGTTGCTCTGGAGCCGCGGCAGCTGGGCCATCGGCGGCGGGGCCATCGAGTTCTGGGCTAGCAATTTCTGGGCTAGCAATTTCTGGGCTAGCAATTTCTGGGCCATCGGCCTCTGGGCCATCGGCTTCTGATTCCGACAGATCTACAGACGACTCGGACAGATCAAAGCCCGTATTAAATGTAAATAGTTCTCCATCGTCGGATTCTGGAGATAGGACGATGGACTCTAGTGCTTCATCTGAGAGGGTTGATTCGGTGGCGCTGTCTGCCCCCAGGGCCAATAGTCCCAGACTCTCATCCATATCGCCTAGGCCAGCATCCAAGTTTAAGGATGCATCGCTTTGGGACGCTAGGGCAGCCTCTTGATCGTCAAATAGTGGAATTTTATCGGCGCTCAGATCATCATCATTGGCACCAGAAGCGCTAGCATCTGCGATCGCAGTTTCCAACGGCCCCGGCAAATCCCCAGATTGAACCGCCCCGTCCTCCAAAGCTTCCAGGCTCTGAATCCCCATCTCCAGGCCAGGGGCATCTTCCTCAAAGTTAAGATCACCATCCAGAATCAGATCATCGTCCAGGAGCGCTAAATCAGGATCCACCGCAAGATCATCACCCGTTTGCCCCGGCGCAACCTCGCCATCCCCTTGAGGCGCTTCATCATCCAGCATCAAATCTGGATCGATACCAATGGCCGGCTGAGTCGTTGGCGCGCCAATTTCTTCTTCTAACGCTAAATTTTCCAGGGCCTGGTCCAACTCATCCAATTGAATCGGATCCAAATCAACTTCCACCCCACCCGGAATCGGCTCCTGGGCAACGTTCTTCTGCTCAGACGCTAAATCCCCAGCCAAATAAGAAGACGCATCTTGCCCCAGCTGTTGCGCCAAATGATTCACAAACGCATGGAAAATAACTTCCCCTTGACGACCCAAACCATGCATTTGGGATAGCCCTTCCTCCAAAGAGTCGCGATAACTATCCACGCTCTTTTGCAAAGAGTCAAAAACAGCGGCCAACGTAGCATCTAACTTTAAAAGCAGATGATCCGACTGGGCCTGCAACAATCGCACTTGCTCTAATCGCTGACCCGATAGCAACGGTGCCGGATTTTCTGACGTCGACAGCTGCTCGACGGCGGCGGCCTCCATGGTGGCAATATTTTGCACCATCTGCGTCGACAACTGCTCCTGCAGACGCTGCATCAAGGTTTCCAAAAAGGCCGTGAGCTGCTCCTCAGAGTGCAACGGAACCACCGAATTGCCACGCTGCTGAGCCTCCAGCACATTCAACTCCGCCTGCAGACTTTCCCGCTTTTGTTGCAATACCTCCAGCTCTTGACGCATGGGCCGCAGGGAATTTTCACGGAGATAGCGCATCTCCAGCATTAATTCCTGCAAAACCTGAGAGGCTTCCTGCTCAGTCTTAGCAGCACTATTAGACGGCTGAGGCGAAACCAGCTGACCTGTGCCAGGATCTAAGGGACCCCAACCACCCGGAGACTCCAATTCTTGATCTAGGGATTGCAAATAGTCAGAGAGCTTACTCAGAAGCTGCCGCTGTCGATCTGCCTCCCCCGACAAACCCAACGATAAGCGAGACGCTGGCTTGGCTAGGGTAGCTTCTATTTCAGCAATTAGGCGTTGGATTTGATCCTTTTGAGAAGTCACAGTGAGGCCTTTCAACAACGAACTCTGCAAAGCGGAGGGTACCCGCCCCATCAAGGACAGGGCAACACCAACCTATGGAATGCCCAAAGTGTAAAGCAGGCTGGCTAAAAAATCACAATTTCCTCCTATCTACAGGCATCTAGGGAAAAATCCTGACAATGCCATTGAGGATCAGCGCTATCTAGCAATGCACCTTGAGATGCATGCCATCCTAGTCGATAGGCCCCGGCTTACAGCCAGCATATGAAGTTACGTTAAGAGCCGAGGGGGATAGGAGGATAATGCAATCGTGCTGTACCCTGATTTAGGCAAACACATAGTGAACTAAAGACAAACTAATCCTGCATGTTTAGGGGAGCCGTTGTCTTAACTATTAAGCTGGTTTAACCCAGCACGGATGCTTTCGGGCACAATCCTCAGGGTTTTTGCATTTCCCCAAGCATCATTTGGATGAGGTCAACGGGGGTTTGGCTACGCATTGTGCCAAACATCGATCGTCTAAATAATGATCTCTATGTTTAATTTTCTTGTTTAATGAGTCCACGTAATCATGGCCTCCCCCTCCTATGGACAGCAGATTCGGCACCCGAGATAGTTCAGCCAGTGAAAACCTGATTGCAACGGCTCCATTTTTCCAAGCGTTACCTGAAGCTACTGTTCAGCAGGCAACTGCGCAGGTTGTGACACGGCGCCACCCCGCTGGACAAGTATTGCTATTGGAAAATGATTGGGGGAACTCGGTCTATTTCATTTTGGATGGCTGGGTGAAAATCCGCACCTATAACCTAGATGGCAAAGAAGTAACGCTCAATATTTTGGGCAAAGGTGAGCTGTTCGGTGAAATGGCGCCCCTCGAAGCGGTGCCCCGCTCCACGGACGTTATTACCCTGGCAACGACCATGATTGGCAGTATGCCGGCTCAAGATTTTGTCAGCTTGCTCAACAGTGAACCGCAGGCGGGTATTCGTTTAGCGAAATTAATGGCACGACGGTTACGCCAAGTGAATCGTCGCCTACGACTGCGGGAATCGGATAGCCAATCGCGCGTGGCAGATGTTTTATTATTTTTGGCCGATGGACAAGGCACCCAGGGCGCAGACGGCGTAGAAATTCCGAATTTGCCCCACCGTGAGCTCAGTAGCTTAAGTGGTTTGGCGCGAGAAACCGTAACCCGCGTTTTAAGCAAATTAGAAAAGAAAGGGTTGATTAACCGGGAACGGGATCTGATTCGCATTCCGTCGCTGGATTCATTGGAAAAGTTATTGGTCTAGCCATATTCTTGGCTTCAAGATTAAGATTTTGGTTAGGTTAACATTGAAGCACCATGGGGCAGCCAGAAGACTATCAGGCAGAAAAACAGGCAGCCGGTGTGTCAGGTAGCGGTAGTTCGGATGAATTGGATGAATTGGACCTAGATCGTCCCTGGATCGAAGATGATGATCCGAAGGATGTGTCTACCGCCAATAGGTCAACCACGATCACGGCTCCGGGGGACAAGGGACCTGTGGCCCTAGTGGAAACTGCCTTTTTGGCCAGTGCCGCTAGTTTGATGTGGCTGATTAATCTATATTTTCCCCCCGGTCCCCTGTTGCGTATTTTATTTCCAGTCCCCATTGCCCTGGTGTACCTGCGCTGGAATTATCGTTCGGCCTGGATGGCGACAGTTGTTTCAGGTTTGCTCCTCGGGATTTTAATTGGCCCACCCCGCAGCCTTCTCTACGTTATTCCCTACGGGGTACTGGGCGTGCAACTGGGGTATCACTGGCGGCGTCAGGCATCGTGGCTATTGTCTTTGCCCATCGGAGCATTGATTGTCACCCTGGGCATTTTCTTTCGCATTTGGCTGCTGTCGTGGATGGCTGGGGAAGACCTGTGGGGGTATTTAGTTGCCCAAGTGGTGCAACTAACCGACTGGGTGACCAATCGACTGTTAGATTTTGGCTTACTGAGCTTGGGGGGCATCAGCCAACCTAGCCCTGGCATTATTCAAATTGCAGCCGTTGCCATGGTGTTTATGAGCAGCGTTGTTTATTTATTCACCGTCCATTTAACCGCTTGGATATTGTTAGAACGCATGGGCATCCCCATGCCGCCACCGCCCCAGTGGGTACAGCAAATTTTGGATGAATAGGCCATCTGATCCATCGCCGCCGCTGCACCCTCCCCTAATTAGGCACCACACCCATAGGGATATCACCCAACGGTGGCAGCAAACCTATCGGGGCAAACAACCTGGGTATGTCTGTGTTCTGGGGTTTACAGAAACGGCCCTCGTTGCCGACATTTCGGCCGCTGGCAACAGCCCCCAGGCGCGCCGATTCACCGCCTTGGCCGACGCTGAATTTATATATGGTGGCCCCACAGCAGGGGCGCAATATCCATTGCCACCGTTGGTCGCAGGCGTATCCCCCGCGCTCTTAACTCGAGCCGTGGCGGCAGCACAACGGTGGCCGATCTATTTGTTTGATGCGGGGTTGCCCGATGCCCCCAGCGTGCCACATATTCCCCTAGGGGGAGCGATCTCACATTGCGTTAGCTCTGGGCAAGCGCTGAGTTTGCCCCAGGTACAACACCTATTTGAAGCAGGGCTACATTGGGGGAAAATCCTGGGTCGTCGCTTTGCTGGCAGCTACCTGGTCGTGGGTGAATGCGTGGTGGCGGGCACCACCACCGCCCAAGCCGTGCTCACTGCCATGGGCTACGATGTGGCCGGATTAATGGGCAGCAGCCACCCCACTTGCAATCATCAGCAAAAAGCCGTGCTAATCCACACCGGATTAAGCAAGGCACAAAGTTTATCTAAAGGTTTGTCTGTATGGGCTGCGATCGCAGCAGTTGGTGACCCCATGCAGCCATTTGTTCTCGGTATGACCATCAGCGCCAGCCATCATAGTGGCGTGCTCTTAGCTGGCGGCAGTCAAATGATTGCGGTTTATACAATGCTGCAAGAACTCAGCAGCCAATACCCATGGGAACCAGAAAATGTCATCATTGGCACGACTCGATGGATTGTAAACGATACCACCAGTCAATTTCTTACCCTCGCCGCGACAGTTCCCACACCGCCAATCATCAGTAGTGAAATTTCATTCGAACAGTCAAACTATCCCCAGCTCAAGATTTTTGAAAAAGGCTTCGTCAAAGAAGGAGTTGGAGCAGGGGGATGTTTAATTGCAGGGCATCTATACCAAAACTGGCAACAACCTAAGTTCTTAAGCTCCATAGAAACATTATTAGAAAGCTGCCTGAACATCGTTGACTCTTCATCGACGCAATCCAACCAGCAAACCTAATTACCGTCTCGCCACATTCCAGACATGCCCCATCATCAGCCAGCTGTCTTTAACTACTAATGGCTCGTTTCGTAAGCAACTGCTCCTCCAATGCAGCAATGCGGTTGTAAGCCGCCGTTAACTGAGCGGTCAAACGCTGCACTTGAACCTCAGGAGATAGAGACTGATTCCCAGTCAGCTGATCCGCACCAAAATGAGGCTCATCATTCAAAATATCCTTATGGTCCAGCGCCTCTTCCAAACCATTCATCGCCACACGCTCGGGGGGACTTACCCCAAACTTGGGACGTCCAGGCTCAACATTAGAATCCTGGCGCACTAGCAAATCAGATACTTTACAGTCAATTTGCTCTAGCAATTGCTGTAAAGTATCAACTCGATTTGACAAATGCGCTACTTTTTCTGGAGCAATATCCATGGACTAGCAAATTCTCAAATAACCCCTTCATCCTAAGAACGAGGTACCTAGTAAGGGGGCTTATTACTTATTGATTTAACCTTTTGTTGTCAAGATTGAAATCATAGATAGATTAAATAAGCATCGTAGATTTTGCTCTATCTATTTATAGAATTCTTACATTTTTGGTTAAAATGTCCCAAAATCCTTACTAATTGCACAAATTAATTCCAAGCTATATGTGAATATATTTAGGCTCACCTAAAGCCCCACAGGGCCCATTAACTAGCATTCGCAGGCAAAAATCGAAATAATTCGCCCAACTGTAAATGCCATCTGCGGCAGATGTAAGTTTTCTGAATTTCAGAAGGAATATAGGGTATACTCCACGGAACCATCAGGTACACAAAAACGTACATCTTTCAAGAATTTAACGGTATTACCCGTTCCATTTGCTTGCGTACGATAGTATAAGTAGACCTTGACACCACAACCTAAATCATCTCTATAAGTTTATGGATCTTGGCGAGATGTTTAGAATAAGGAGTCAGACAAATAATCGTTATTCGTCTGTACTAGATGTTTGTGAAACCCATCCATCATTGTTTTAAGCGATTGGGGGCAGTGAATTAACTAATGTCACCCAAATCTTCTTCAATGACAGATACAACGGCGTTCGTGGCTGGATGTGCCACGACCGGTGTAGCCGTTTTGGTATTGCTACTAGCAAGAGTTGGGTTTCAGACATCGGCGGCTGAGGTCCCTCCAAGCTCGGCCACGCCAGAAACAGTCGTTCCCGTTCCCCAATCGCCCATACAAACCGTTGACGAGGGGTTGAACGAAGACGTTAAGCAAGAATTAGACCGTCAGCGCGATCTAACCGCTAAGTTAGAAAATCAGCTGGTTCAGCAGGAAATGCTGGCGCGTAATTTAGAAAATCAGCTAAAGCAGCAGCAGGAAGAAACACGGGCCGTGTTGTCACAGATGCGGGAATATCAGCGCTCGGTGGATACCCTATCGTTGCAAAACGGTCATCTGGTAGCGGCACAATCTAGCCAGAACGATAGCAGCGCTAATATCCAGACGATTTTGCTATGGATGGGCGGCGGACTATTGCTGGTGATGGTGATTGGTGGTGGGGCCGTATTGCTTTGCCTGGTTTTAGTATCGGGAAGACAACGCCGGGAAGAGCGGACAGTGCCGGTTGTCTATCCGTTTCAGATGCCTGCTCCACCCACTGGCTATCGATATTATGAACAGGAATTTTTGCCCCCTCCCACGATGAGGCATAAGCGGGCAAATGCAACTTATTACGATGTGGATTAATTGATCTTCAAGCAAATCAGTCTAACGTTCATTGCTACCCTGGTTAGCGAAGCAATATAGACTGGCCTATTCTCTGATGAAACACATCAAATCATCCAAATGCTAGCAACAACCCACAAAAACCAACCTGGGATTTACCAGGTTGGTTTAAGCTTCTAACTAATCTAGCTTTTGAAAAATGCCAGGCTATAGCCTGGCTTCTAGATTTTTCAAGATAACTTGGCCAGGAACTTCAACAGTGGCAGTTATTTTTCGTTGTCCGCGAGTGCGTTCTATGGTGGGCATAATGGCAATCATGCTACCGTTACGTCTGTCGTAAATCGTTGGTTGTATCCAGTCACCATACTCAGAAGATCGTGGAAAGACGGCGTAGCCGGTGATGGTAGTCATGCCATTATTTCGGTTATATGCGGATCTGATGAGCTCAAAGGATACAGGGTTAGACTCTTCTACTACTTCGAAGATTTCATAGTCTGGTGCAACATATTCTGACTCAGTCGGCACAAATGATGGCGGCAAGGGAGCTGATGATGATGCACCATCGCCGCACATGTAGCCTAAATCCATATGCCGTCCGTTCATTTCCATGTAACAGGCGGAGTTTGCCTGCGCAGACGATGCCGAGGTGGCTAAGAGAAAGGCAAGAGCCAGCGTAAATTTATTCATAGTGGTGGGTTTTCTAATAAGCACACAATCCTGTAGAACGGCATAACGTTCGAGGATAAGGTCAGAGTTCCCGGCAGTAATGCCTAGATTCGCGATGGGATCTAACGCTAGGGGACAGTACGGAACTTAGTTAGACGATAAATAGACAAAAACCGGCTCAGGGAATCCTGAGTCCGGTTTGTTTTAACTATTTGTGCATCCAGTTAGAGATATTTAGAAACTGCCCACTATGCAAATTGATATATCGGAGATAACTAAGCTCACGAAGGATAGGAATACATCTATTAGGTTGGTACGGGAGTATCAGAAAAAATATAGGGGCCGGTCAGCTGTTTGGGTGGTAGAACGTATTATCCATGACTTGCAGAGAGACCGGGGAAGCATTTCTAAAGTACCGACCATCCGCACTCGCAGCAAAAGTATTCGCCCCAGAAAACCGCTGTTTCAGGCTGTTAATACTTCAAACAATCAACCTTCTTTCAATATTTGGATAGCAATTGCTATGCCACTGACTGCCCAAATATTGCGACTCACCATACCGCAGTTAAATTTCCAAATGCCAGCTAACCAAAACTCATTAGCACTTGAAGCCCCAGCCTATTACCAACAGCTAAATCACGGTTCTGCAGTCACAATTCAAAATACTTCACCGGAGGGTGTGCGAGTCACGCTCAAGGCGAAAGATACCGATGCTAAATATACGTTTAACCTTGCACCATGCGGTGGTTGTCGGTATTACAACACGTCTCAAGATTTACCTGAACAATGTGATCCAGGGCCAACTTATACCCTAGCCCTCCCAGCAGGGGCATACTTGGCAACAATGAATTATGACGGACAGACGCGAACCGAAAGCGGTGAATGGCATCTCGCTGAAGGCTGGGAGCATTTTGGGTGTTATTACAGCCTTTACAATGACCGCAAATAGACAATTAAAAACCGTGGGCGCCTTAATCCAACGGTTCTAACAATCTCAAAGCAGGTTTCGATTAGAAGGCCCCTTCTTGGGTGTCCCGTTTGCGGAACATAGCAATTCAAAATCCTTGAAAAACAAAGATTTTGAATCTTATAGCTTGGTGCACAGAGTTCAAGGCATAGATGATCCCTGGAAGCTGTCACTGATAACAGCTATGTGCGCAACAAACTGCTGGATGCGTTCAGCAGTTTGCCATAAATAAAATCGCCAGCTATCACTGGGCATGATTATTCAACTTATAACAGTTGGATAAAGGCGGCACCCAGATTCGAACTGGGGATAAAGGATTTGCAATCCTCTGCCTTACCACTTGGCCATGCCGCCGAATTGCAGAATTTCAATATATCAAATTCTCGTACCGTTCCAACCTCGATCAAACGGCAAATCCCTGGTTTCTTGGCTGAGCCATCAATGTTGTGGGTGGCCGCGAGGTTGTTGCGATCGCAGATGCCCTACCTGGGGCGGCTCACCCCCTATCGAATTTGCTTCAAAAGCTGGTCAATCATCCGATTCGACTGGGCTTCGTAGCCACCACCAAACAAATTGAAATGGTTAATGATGTGATACAGATTATAGAGAATTTTGCGCGTTTTATAGCCTGAGTTTAAGGGATAGGCCGCCTCGTAGGCATCATAAAAATCCGCAGGAAATCGGCCAAATAACTCCGTCATGGCCAAATCCACCTCGCGATCGCCATAGTACATAGCCGGGTCAAAAATCACCGGCTCCCCCGCCGCCGTAAGCGACGCATTGCCCGACCATAGATCGCCATGCACAAGCGCGGGCAAAGGATCGTGGCCCGCCAACAGGTCCGGCAGTGCCGCCAGCAATTGCTGCTGCCTCGGGAACGACCCACCCCGACGTTTTGCTAACCGAAATTGATGCCCCAAGCGCCGATCGCGCCAAAAAGCTAACCAGCTATCCTGCCAATCATTGGGCTGATGGGTTTCCCCAATGGTATTCGCCCGATACCAGCCAAAACCTAAATCACTAGAGACTCGATGCATCGCGGCCAAGTTACGACCCATGGCATCCCAAGCGCGGCCACGGCCCAACTCCAACCACTCCATCACAATGTAGGAACTAGTCCCCGCTAGCCCTGCACACAACGGCTGGGGCACACGTATCGTCTGGCTGTTGTACATTTCTTCGAGGCCCGCCAGCTCAGCCTCAAACATGGCCAGCTTACTCGCCTGATTGAGCTTAATAAAAAACGTTCGCTGCCCATCGCTTAACCCATAGGCCTGGTTGATGCAGCCCCCACCGACCGACATGGTCTTTGTACCGTGGAAAGGCTGCCCCGTCACCCGACCGATGTGAGCAGAGATGTCGGCCCAAATGTCAGCCATTTATTGATACCCCTTAGGTGTATGCACCCAAATAAAATCCCTAACCGGATTCTATTAAACAACGTCCTCCCCTTGGCCAGGGAAGGTGCCTGAGGCAGAGGGGGCTGCGGTCTCGCTGGCGCCAGTGTGCCGCCCTCTTTGGCCCCTTTGCCCATCATCATTCCATCGCGCTAATTCGTCTCAGGCTGTAGCCTCAGGGCGCCATAGGCCGTCACTGGCAAGTATTGCTGCACCGCAGACTGGATGGCCGCAGCATCCACGGTTCGAATCGCCATAGGGTAGTTGATGGCATTCTCAATATCACCGGTCATCGCATGATAATAGCCATACATATTGGCGCGATCGCTAGAGGTTTCATTGCCAAATACATAGCGATTGGCAACCTGGGTTCTGACCCGACACAGCTCCATATCGCTCACGGGTTCCTCGTGCAGCCGCTGAATATGGTCTAAAACAGCAGCTTCAACCTCATCTAAATGCTCAATGGCCAAATTCGCAGAAATATAGAACACCCCCTGCTCGCCATAGGTAATGTTGCTAGTGGAAATGCTATTTACCAAACTCCGCGTCTCCCGCAGATCTTGCACCAAGCGCGCCGTGCGTCCCTGGCCCAAAATGGAGGCCACCACATCCAAGGCGTAGGTCTCCGATAGCTGCCGTAGACCGGGCACGCGCCAGCTCAAAACTAAACGGGCCTGTTGCAAGGTCGTGTCAATATAATCGGCCCGAGCAATTGACTGAAATGGCTCTTCTGGCGTAGTCACCGGCACCCGTTCTAACGAATCCTTGAGGCTCCCATGGTGCCGGTTCGCCAGGGCCTGCTCAAAACTCTCTTCCACAGTGGCAATCAACTCCTGCACCGGCAGATCCCCCACGACCACTGCAGTCATATTTTGGGGCTGATACCAGCGACGGTGGAAATCGCGCATCTGGGCTGCCGACAGGTTTTCAATCACCGATGTCGGACCCAGCACGGGCCGCCGATAGGGCAACTGATCAAAGTTAAGCACCATGGAATGCTGAAAAACACGCCGTCTGGGATTATCTTCAGACCGGCGAATCTCTTCTAAAATAACGGGTCGCTCCCGCTCAAAATCATTGTCGTGCAACTTAGCATTGAGCAAAAGTTCCACCTGGAGCGGTGCCAGCTTTGCGAAATCCTTGGGCGCGGTGGTGATGTAATAGTGGGTATAGTCCTGGCTGGTTGCCGCATTGGTAATCGCCCCGCGCTCTTCAATTAGGCGTTCAAACTCACCACATTGAAGTTGGGGTGTACCCTTGAAAATCATGTGCTCTAAAAAATGAGCCATGCCATTAATGGCATCGGATTCCACTTTCGACCCCACACGTAACCAAATGTTGAGATTGACTGCAGCGGTCGGCATTTGCTCTGCAATGATGGTCAAACCATTAGCCAGTCTTTTAACCACAGGCTGGTTGGTGATTTCGGAGGGGGCTGACGTCACAACCATGGGCAAACTAAAATTTATTGATCATTCTTATTCTAGTCATCTAGATACAGTAAAGTCTGGGTAAAAACAACCAATAGGGACATTAGACAGAGCTATGGGCACTTGGATCAAGGAAACGGATAAAGCCATCTATTTGATGCAGGGAGGGTACTACATTTCCAAAATTTCTAAGTATCCGTCCAAATCAAACCCCAACGAAAAAGTGCTGAATATCAGCGGTATGAAGTCGTGGTTCAGTCGTGCCGATGCGCCCCGCGGTATGACGGTGTCTCAAACGGGTCCTGAGCCGAAAGCCATCCCAAAACAGGCCACGCCGCCAGCGACTGGTAGCTCACGCCAAACCAACGCTAGCGGTGTGTCGCTGATTAAGTCGTTCGAGGGCCTACGGCTGCGGGCATACCAAGACGCTGTCGGTGTATGGACCATTGGCTATGGCACGACCCGTGGTGTGAAACCGGGCCAGGAAATTAGTGAGGCCCAGGCAGAATCACTCTTGAAGACTGATTTAACCCGCTTTGAAAAATCGATCATTCAAGCGGTACGGGTACCCATCAATGACAACCAGTTTGCGGCCCTCGTGTCGTTTACCTACAACGTGGGTTCTGGCGCGATGAAAAGCTCCACCCTGCTGAAAAAACTCAATCGCCGAGATGTTTACGGTGCGGCGAAGGAATTTCCCCGCTGGAACCGGGCGGGTGGACGCGTTTTAGCAGGACTAACTCGACGACGCAATGCGGAAAAAGCTTTATTTTTAGGGCAAGATTACCGACGATTTTTGTAAGTGGGGCCTCGCCGGCACGCTGGCAGGTTTTTCCTTTCCTGGGTGTCATCCCGTATGCTGGAAACGTTTCTCCATGGTTCCCCTGACCTAGATGATGCGTTCGTTTCCTCGCTGGCTCACGCCCTATGCATTTCTGGCACCAGCTCTCCTGGTATTGGGACTCACTGTATTTTGGCCCGCACTGCAGGCGTTTTATCTGAGTTTTACAGAATATGGCTACGACATTACCCAGCCACCGCTTTGGGTGGGGTGGGACAATTTTGTGCGGCTCTGGGAAGATGAACGGTTTTGGCAAACCTTAGGCAATACTCTTATCTATTTGGTCGGTGTTGTGCCCATTCTTGCGATCGCGCCTCTACTCATTGCCATCCTGGTCAATCAAAAACTCAAAGGGATGACGTGGTTCCGCGTCGCCTATTACACCCCGGTCGTTATCTCCATGGTGGTCGCAGGCATTGCCTGGCGTTGGCTCTATGCAGAAACAGGGCTGTTCAACCAGCTTTTGAGTCAAGTTACAGGCCACGACATCCGCATTCCTTGGTTAACCAGCCCCAACCTAGCTCTGTTTAGCGTTATGGCAGTCACCGTTTGGAAAGGCCTAGGGTATTACATGGTCATTTATATTGCCGGTCTACAAGGTATCCCAGAAGATCTCTACGAAGCCGCCGCCATTGATGGATCGGAGCGCTGGCGCAAACATTGGGACATAACCTTGCCCCTGATGAAACCTTATATGTTTCTAGTGGCCGTAATTTCGGCGATTTCTGCCACCAAGGTCTTCGAAGAGGTGTACATCATGACCCAGGGAGGCCCCAGAAGCAGCTCCAAAACGGTGGTGTATTACGTCTATGAACAGGCCTTCGTTAATTTAGAAATGAGCTATGCCTGCACCATCGGCCTAGTTATTTTCGTCGTGATCTTGGCCCTATCGTGGATTCGATTACGGATTGCCCCTACCGAACTCTAACAGGCCTCAGCCACGGCCACACCGTAGGTTTCAACATCATCTACGCCATCCACAGACATGGCTAAATTCACAATCTGATGCAATAAATGGGGAGAGCCCACCTGGCCACTTAGCACCACCACACGCCCACGCTGACGTACCTTCAAGCGCCGTAGGGTGATGTTGGCATTAGTATTTAGACATCGACAAACCCGTTTGGATAAACCGTAGTAGTCAAACTCTCCGTGCAATCCTCTGCGTTCGGGAGGGATTGTGGAAAACCAATGGCTTTGGCTCGCCTTACCGCCAAATAACTGGCAAGACTGAGACGTTTGCTTTAAAGAAATTGCAACGGTTGAGCCATCCATAATGCTACTCTCGCACCCAAAATGTCTTATTTCCCGGATATATATCAGGCAGTGTTGATACAACCCTCTACTTAGATACGCTCAGCACCCATGTAAAGATGTAACCAAAAGCACCGATTAACCATACTTTTGCAATATCCGGACTATATTTATCGATTCTAAAAAAAGTTTAATCAAATTTGTGTGTTTTCAGAAACTTTTTAACACAATTATTGTTGATTTTTTTTCTGCACCAGCAACACAACCGCATAGGCGGCAATACCTTCTTCACGACCCGTTGGGCCCAACTTTTCATTGGTCGTGGCTTTAATGCCGACCTGATCGGGGGCCAAGGTCAACCGATCCGCCAGCCGCTGCCTCATGGTTTCGATGTGGGGCTTTAGCTTTGGCCGCTCTGCCACCACCACCGAATCGACGTTGCCAATGGCCCAGCCGCGATCTTGCACTAGCTGATATACCTGATCCAACAGTTCCAAGCTGTCGGCCCCTTTCCACTTCGGATCCGTAGGGGGAAAATAAAGGCCAATATCCCCAAGGCTTAAGGCGCCTAACAGGGCATCCATGATGGCATGGGTGAGCACATCAGCATCGCTATGGCCAAGGAGCCCCAACGTATGGGGGATGGTCACACCGCCCAAAATCAGGGGACGATCGGGACCCAAGCGATGAATGTCGTAGCCATTACCAATGCGAATGTTCATAGACCCTAAGAGAATTCGGAAATCTGAAGTCGGAATTCGGAAAGGGGGGAATCTCTAATTCCATAGAATCTTGCTTTTCTCGCAGAGGGCTCAAAATTCCGTAGAGCTTTGCCCCTGGCGCAGAGGACTCCAAATTCTGAGTTCCTAACTCCGAATTCCTAACCGTCCCCATTGTCCCATTGCTGCTGCCAGCGTGCATACAGATCGGGCCGCCGGGCCTGGGTGCGATCTATCTGCTGTTGCCGTCGCCATTGATCAATGGCAGCATGGTTGCCCGAGCGTAGTACATCTGGAACAGTCCACCCGCGAAATTCTGCAGGTCGAGTGTAGTGGGGATAATCTAATAAGCCGGCCTCAAAGCTATCGAAGTGAAGAGAATCTCGCTTGGCGACGGTGCCCGGCAACAGTCGAATCACACCATTCAATAGCGCAAGGGCGGGGATTTCGCCACAGGTCAAGACAAAGTCCCCTAATGAAACTTCTCGGGTGACAACGTTCAGGATGCGTTCATCCACCCCTTCGTAGTGACCACAAATAATCACCAGCTGGTCTATGTTTTTTGACCAATCCCACAGCAACGCCTGCTCCATGGGTTCGCCCTGGGGAGTCATTAATACCACTTCACGCCGGGGCTGCTGGGGCAAGCTTTCTAGCGCCGCCATGATGGGCGCTATTTTCATCACCATACCCACCCCACCGCCATAGGGTTCGTCATCGACTTTGTGGTGTTTGTCGGTGGTAAAGTCTCTGGGATTTGTAATGTGTACCTGGGCGATATCACGCTGCAGGGCTTTGCCAATGAGGCCTGACTGGAGCGGTGACGTGAAAAAGTCAGGGAACAAGCTGATTAGGTCAAACCGCATTAGTCGTTATTATCTGGAACGTCTCGAAACGTGAGCAAACGGTTAAACAGCTCTGCTTCAAGACTGGTTTGCTCTAATTGGCGCGCCAATGCGTAAGCCCGTTCGTATTGCTCTTTCGCCAATACTCGATCGCCGGTGGCTTCGTAAAACTCGGCCAAGCGTTTAAAGGTAACTAAACGGCCCCAGGCATTATTGGTGTTAAGGGTTAGGGCGATACGCTCGTCTAAATATTCCTGCACCTGGGACCAATCGCCACGGGCGGTATGGACATCGATCAGGCCATCAACGGCTTGGAGCTGGGCCGTTCTATTGTCACTATCACGACCGTAGCGCAGGCCCAGCCGATAGGCGCCGATGGCGCGATCTAACTGACCATCGGCAACATAGGCATCGCCCAGGTTGTTACTGGTGTTGGCCCGACCCGCAATATTGGGGGAGAGAATGCGATAGCTCCCGGCTACTTCGTAGTAGTCAATGGCAGCGGCATAATCGCCCTGGGTGGCTGCTACGAGACCTAGATTACTAAGGGAAAGGCCAATGCCTTCGTTGTTATTGATGCTGTAGGCAATGTTGAGTGCCTCTTCGTAGGCCTGGGTGGCAGACTCAATGGCTGCCTGCTGAAAGCGCAGGGTGCCTAAGGTATTCCAGGCAAAGATTTGGGAGCTAAAGTTTTGGTTGTCGCGTGCGATCGCAAGCTGTCTGCGCACCGCCGTCTCCGCATTACCATAGTCCCCCAACTGGGCATAGGCACGGCTAATATTGCCATAGCCCTGCTCCATCGATGCAGAGTCACCAATGTCGTAGTAAAGATCAACCGCCCGGGTCCAGGCACGGATCGCTGAACCATAGTCCCCCTGATCGGCCTGGCGTTCGCCCAACCGCAGCAGCTGATCGGCCACATCGCGGCGTTGATTAACCGTTTCACGATCAACCGGCTGTCGCAATTGCTCATCCAACGAATCCTGGGCATAGGCCGTTGGTATGCCCAACAACGCCACAGCCACCACACCAGACACAAACCGAACTATACTGCGCACTTGCCAGACTCTCCTACCTAAAAATCCGATCCACTTATGCTTCCGGAGCCAAATTCGGTTGTTCTAAATCAAGATCGGAAACATCCAATAAACCTGCCAAATCCTCCGGCAAATCTTCTTCGGAACCAGTTTCAGTATCCCCCAAGTAAATCGCCTGAATATCATTCGGCAACCCAGAACTTAAAGACTGTTGCGCATCGGCCAACAGGGTGGCCACAGCTTGGGGTGAAATTCGCTGTCCTTCAGCCTGTAAATACGCCGAAATTCGAGTTTTACTCCAGCGAAACGTCTGGGCCATCACCAGCACTAAACGGTGGAGCGGCTGCAACCGTTCCATGCCCTGGGTCACATAACACCACAGGGGCGGAGACGCATCCTGAAGACTGTAATGAATTTCCTCCACATCGGGCAATGCCGCCTGATTGATACACACCGCTGTCAAATTAACGAGCCAAGCCTGTAGGGAAAAATCTGCCGGGGGCTCAGGGGGCAGCTCTAATCCACTCAGCTCATATAAAATATGTCGCCAAGTCAGTGCGAACAAATATTCTGACTGCACCGTTGAACGCGCTGAGTGGCGAATCAGTGTGTACACCACTGGACTGTAGCGACAGAAAAGGGCCGTGAAGTACTTCCCTTCCTCAGGGTGCTGTTTTAGCTGCTGCACCAAGTCATAGTCGCTGTACTCAAACAGCGACTTGACAATGGCATGATCACATTCAGGAAAATTGGGAATATCCACAACGACGCGAACGGAGCTCCTGGCAATTTACCGGCATGGGTACAGACCGGCCTTAACCAGACTGAGACTACCGTATAAATAGCCACTACTATACCCAGGATTCGTAGAATATTAAAGATTTGGCAGGAAATCCTCCGCAGATATATCAGTCAATCCCCTGAGGAACAAGATTGATTGGGGAATAGACGATTAAACCAACCCATCACCAGTCGGATTTTCCCTTGATAAACTAGGAGTACTGTATTGTTAGCAATGCTCTAAGGATAGCCTGTTGCGATCGACCATCTATGGACTTTTGTATTACCCCGTTCTCCCCAGCTTTAGCATCTATTTGGCAAGGACTACCGCTCGATAGCTTGGTGTCCACCCAGGGCATCATGGTGCTCCTATTGGTGGCCTATGCGGGGGCAATGTGGATGTTTCTCACCAGTGCACCCAAGGTCCACACGGTGATGGTGTCCGATTTAGACCTGGCCCAGAACTTTTATGAAGGGATGCTGGGGCTATCGGCCGCCGATGTCCCCCTCCACTATTACTACAACTACGAGCAAACCATGGGTGCCAGCATGGATCCCATGATGGGCATGGGCACTAGCCTATCGCGCCCCATGGAGCCTGGCATGGGCAATTCAGATGGTCTGTGGTATCAACTCAAAAAGAACACCCAGCTCCATGTCATTTCAGGGGCAAGTCGCGGGCACAAAGAGCGTCAACGCCACGTTTGCTTCGATCGCGACTGTCTAGAGCTGCTACTAATGCAAGTCCAGACCAACGGTGTACGCCACAAAATCCGTCGGGAACGGCCGTTAAATTTTCTAGTGAAAGACTATTCTGGCGAAGTTATTGAAATGGCTGAGGTCGCCGATTAAGCTATCCTGCCAATCAGATGATTGAGCCTATTGGTCTTGTGCAAAATAGTCACAATCATTGGGTGAGCGTAGGTAAACATAAATCCATGGTGATCGATCTCTCTGAGGTGCCCATCACACAAGGCACTGGCTATCCTGCTGATTTTCGAGCCGCTGTAGCTGGGCGCTCCCGTCAGCGGGTGGGTAATGCGGCGGGGCTAACTAACTTTGGCGTTAATTTAACCACCTTGGCCCCGGGTGCTCAGTCAGCGTTACGCCACTGGCACCAAGGCCAGGATGAGTTTATCTATGTGATCTCAGGCGAATTGATTTTAGTCACTGATGCTGGAGAAACATCGCTCACCCCTGGCATGATGGCGGGCTTTGCCGCTGGCGTGGCCAATGGCCATCACTTAATCAATCGATCGACCCAGGATGCTGTGTATCTAGAGGTGGGCGATCGCACATGGGAGGAGCGGGTTGAATATCCCGATGACGATCTCCTCGCGCTTGCCAAACCCGAAGGGGGATATTATTTTGCCCATCGGAACGGGCAGCCTTACTGACGACGCGTGGACCAACGACTGAGGTTAATGCTGCACTATGTCACCGAAGAACCTTGGGCAAACCGTCGCCATGGCACGACTGCAAACCAGCCCTCGAAAAGCTATGGGTAATCAATTTGGCCAACGTGTACGCGGGGTCTATGGAGCCCTGATCTCTGCTGTCGTGCTGGCTAGCTGCCAAGCAGCCCCTGAAGCCAACGGCCCCGATAATTTAGACGCCAAGCTGCCGCCGTCACCACCGCCAAACGCCTACCTAGCCCAGCTCCCCCCGGAGACGACCAATCAACTAACAAAGTTGGCCATAGACATCGCCATCCCGACCTATCTTCCCCAAAACATGACCTTAGCCAACTATGGCGTGGGTCAGCCAGCGGCAGATCCTCTCTACTACTGGTTGGTGTACCGCGATGACCAAAATCGATGTTTTGCCATCGAGTACATGTCTGCCGGGATAAACGAGATGTCCCTGGAGAACCAAGAACCTCTGGAAACACCATTGTTTGGCGAAGGCTACAGCCTGTACCATGGCAAATTTCCCAACGGCGGCACTGGGGAACTGCCTGAAAGCGACCTATTTACCGATTGGCTAGAAGGCAACGAGGGCTTTTATCGCTTAGTCGGTGCAGGGCTGGTCAATAGCCAAGACTATGGGCAAAAAGACTGCAACAATATCACCATCAAAGAAGCGATCTCAGTCACAGAATCGTTGAGCTATCTCCCCACTGACATTCGAACGCTAGATTTAACGCCGACTCCATCGGAGTAACCACACAAAAGGGACGCCCATTGGCGTCCCTTTTGCCGATCTATTAAGCGTTAGACCTAGTCAGGGTTGGCTCAGCAGCCAAACGCTAGCCCTTTATACCTTTTCCGACGCAGAATCAGCCGCATCCTTCGGCTCAGCCGTAGTTTTTTCCGCCGCAGGCTGGGGAGTTTTAGCAACCGCTTTGGCTTTTTCGGGGTTTGCGGCAGCAGGCTTAGGCGCAGCAGCAGGTTTAGGCGCGGCAGCAGGCGCAGGGCGTTCCTTTTTTTCTAAACCCAACTGCTCACGGGCCTTATCCAAGAGAAAATTGGCACCATTTTGACTCACATCGAGCAAGGCTTTACCTGTGGCAGCAGCAGCTTCATTCCCATCATCTGCAACTGATTGCTGCGTTTCCCACCATGTCCGAGCTTTTTGCCCCGTATTCAGGGAAAAGTCCCCAAACCAGGCGCCGAATACAAAAATAGAACAAATAGCTAACCACAATAGCAACGCTACTTCTTTAATAATTTGTCCCGTTAAAACCAGAACGTTTTTATAAGCGTCTGCTGTTTTAGGGGAAAAAAGTAACTGAGACACCACAGCAGCTTGAGACTTAACGCGATCCATGGTTTGACCTCATCTAAAATTTAATGCAACTATTTCATTCGATATTTCACGCTAGGGCAATGCTACCGAGGGATAGCACCTGCCTACCGTAACTTTGAACGGAGTCTTAAGCTTTTGCCTAATACCCTCGTTTTGCCATTAGAACACCCGCATTGGCTATTGCCACTCTAAATAGGAGCCGCTCCGTCAAATATGCGAGGCAATACCGCAACTTGTCGGAGAAGACACACTAGAGCTACCCAGCAAGGCTTTTTATTCCAACGGATTTTATTTATTAAACGTCTTAGAGTATACCCAACGACTTAACCGCCCCACACTTTTTGCAATACATCCCCCGGCGCAATATCCGCTAACTTAGCTGTTGCAGATTTCACCCCTAGAGCCCGCATCTCCCCATCAGCGGGGGGTAGAGCTTGACTCAAAGTAGTTTGCAGCACCAAGGTAAAGACCTGTAAAGCCACAGCAACCTGACTGACATAACTGTCGGGACTAATAATCAAATCGGCCCCTGCTAAAACGGCGGCCACTTGTCCCAGGTTAGTGGCGGCAATGGTTTTAAGAGTAGGCTGGCGCCCCATTGCGGCCAATGCATCTTTACTATCTACTGTCTCTAGCAGAACAATCGGAAGCTGGGGCTGTTTACTTTGAAAATCCTCAATAATGGTTAACCAACTTTCCAGGGGGTACCCATCGGCTTGATCATTCAGACCGGGGTAAAGAATCACATAACCACTCCCGGCTAACCCCATGCCCTGGCGCTGTTCATCGGCCCAGGCCAGATCGCCCTCTGGGACGTTTAGCTGCATGGGGGCAACCGGTGAAGACTTGGCCAACCCCTGTAACAGTGCTTGATATTGCCCAACTGGATATTGGGTGTCGGCGGTGACGGTTGTGGTGTAGAGCCAGGGAATTTTAGTACTGCTATAGCCAATGCGGGTGGGAATACCACTCAGCCACAGTAAAACGCCTTCTTCCCAGCGATCGCTAGCACATAGGGCAAGTTCAAATTCGCGATCGCGAAGAATACCTAATAAATTAGCCCAGTCTGCTGGACTATTTTGTCCCCGATAATCAAACGGAATCACCTCACTGACGGCCTTAGAGACCCGATAAGCCGACTTGGAGCCAGGTTCGACAACTACCGAAATTTCAGAGTTGGGGTAGTTTTGCTTAATCGTTGTTAAAGTTGGGAAAAACTGAAGCTGCTCGCTGATTCCACCAGGGACTAACGCCAGGACGTGCATGGGCTCTGGATAATACTTCGCTACTCATTCTAGAGGAAGCTGGCAGCGCTAACGCTGTAGAAAAACGACTAAACACTGAAAATATAAAAATTGATTGCCCTAAATTCCTAGATAGCGCCTGTGCTAAGGGTGATCTGTACATCAGCACCGACATTTTTTGAGACCATAGAAAATATCAATATTTGGTGAAATACTTGGCACGAGAAAGCCCTCACCACCAGCGATTGACGTATTTTCTTTTGAACACACCATGCATCTACTCATACCAGCAGCAGGCGTTGGCAAGCGGATGGGCGCCGATGGCAATAAACTGCTCCTGACCTTGCTAGATTTACCGATCCTTGGATGGACGTTGAAAGCCGCAGTGGATGCTAGCTCTATCGAATGGATCGGCATTATTTGCCAGGCCATTGATGAGCCCGTATTTCAAGACATCGTGGCCCAACTCAACATTCAAAAACCCATTGTGTTTGTCCGTGGTGGCGATACGCGCCAAGCATCTGTGTGCAATGGCTTAGCCGCCCTCCCGGCCCATGCCAAACACGTTTTAATTCACGATGGAGCCCGCTGCCTAGCCACCCCCAGCCTGTTCGATCGCTGCTCAAACGCATTCGCAACGTGCCAGGGCTTTATTGCCGCCATCCCGGTCAAGGACACCATCAAACAGGTGGACAACCAGGGCATTATCGCAGCCACCCCCGACCGGGATGAGCTGTGGGCAGCCCAGACCCCCCAAGGGTTTGATGTGGAATTGCTAAAAGATGCGCATCAAAAAGGAAAAACCCAGGATTGGTCAGTCACCGATGATGCCGCG
Organism: Leptothoe kymatousa TAU-MAC 1615; assembly: GCF_018739865.1. Taxonomy (GTDB): domain Bacteria; phylum Cyanobacteriota; class Cyanobacteriia; order Phormidesmidales; family Phormidesmidaceae; genus Leptothoe; species Leptothoe kymatousa. Next base: position 249,087 of record NZ_JADOER010000011.1, read on the forward strand.
TTATTTGAAAAATGCAAACTACCTGTCCACATTGTGGAAGGCGAAGAAACTAATTTGAAGGTAACCACACCCGTGGACCTAGCGATCGCAGAATTTATCCTACGAAAGCGATTTTAAAATTCCAGCAAAAACCCCGGCCTTTGGGAAAGATATCAATTCCAAAAGCCGGGGTTTTAATAATTTAAAGGTCGCCGCCGCGTGCCACTAACAAAAACACGATCACTGGACCCGAAATAACCACCATAGCCAATACAGCGAGCTGAGCGACTACGAGAAAATTAATACCGCCTAAACCCAAGATACCCAGAAGAGCCATTGAACCTCCGATGACCAGTTAACCGTACTTCTTGCGCCCAAGCGCATCGCCATTTTACCTGGTTCGAACCCATCAAGTTTAAGGAAGTTTACAAAATTCCAAGAAACTTGATCGCATCAGGCACTCACTTCTTCCCCATATCGGCTCCCACAGCCCCGTATCCTGGTAAAGCTATTACCCAAAGGAAAGCGGCCATGGCCACCTGGCAATGCGTAAAAAACTGTGGTGCTTGCTGTAATCTCACCCCAGCCGATCGCCCTGAGCTCGAAACCTATCTCACCCCCGAGCAGCTTGAAACCTACATGGGCATGGTGGGTGCCGATGGATGGTGCATCAACTACGACCACGAACAGCGTCTGTGCACTATTTATGAGAAACGCCCTAGCTTTTGCCGGGTGCAGCCGGAAACATTTATCAAAATGTTCGACATCACCGCAGACGAACTCAATGACTTCGCCATTGACTGCTGCCACGAACAAATTAGGGGTGTGTATGGAGCGAAAAGCGAGGAAATGGAGAGATTTAGCAGCGCAGTCGGGATAGGAGATGAAGGCAGCGGCAATTAAGGGGGACGATTATTTCCCCCCACCTGCCAAAACTTGTCCTTGTTATCGCCCTGGCAGATAATGAAAGAAATATGAAATCTTGACTGTGCCCTCTTCTTCCCCCATTCAACCGACCAACGACGATAAATCTGATGCGCAGACTCCGGTCAAATCGGGGAGAGCGACGTTTTGGGGTGTTTTCCTATCCACATTCATCACCATTTTCTTGGCGGAGCTAGGCGACAAAACTCAAGTGGCCACGCTTTTAATTAGCGCCGAGTCCCACAGGCCCATCATGGTGTTTATTGGGGCAGCCTTAGCACTAATTTCCACCAGCTTGGTGGGGGTATTGGTGGGCCAATGGTTAGCCCGCCGTGTTTCCCCAGACACCTTAGATACCCTGGCCGGCATTCTCCTGCTGATTATCTCCGTGACCCTGGTGGCCGATGTAATCGGAATTTAAGCCCGTTTGATATCAGCCCTAAACTTACTGAAAATAGGCCATGCCATTTGATTGGAATTTAATTGGAATTAGCTTTATCACCGTCTTTTTATCGGAACTAGGCGATAAAAGCCAGCTGGCTGCCATTGCCCTCGGAGGTAGTTCTGACTCCCCCAAGGCCGTATTTTTTGGCACAGCCGGGGCGCTGGTGCTGGCGAGCTTTTTGGGCGTCCTGGTGGGGGAAGGAACAGCCCAAATTTTGCCCACACAGCTGGTAAAAGGCATCGCAGCCATTGGGTTTGCCTTGATGGCCATCCGATTACTCTGGCCCGACCCCTCCGAATAACGGGGCTGCTTAGCGTTGCTCAGTAAACTGGGCCGCAATGTCGCTATAGCAAAGGCGGAGCAAAAAGCCGAGCAGCAAAAGCTTGATCGCCTCAGTTCCCCAGTAGACACCGTGCATCCAGTCCATGGCCTCTGGAACAGTAGCAGGCATGGTTGCGGGCAGATCTAACACCACCCCAATTGCGCCCATGGCAGGGGTGAGCACGTAGGCATAGAGCAAAGCGATCGCAACTAAACTGCCAGCCACCAATAGGGACCACCGGCTACGGCTACCGCTTACCTCTATGGCACATTCAGCATGTCTGTGGCGCATGGCCAGCACACCGGTCAAAATCACACCGGACAGCAACATTTCGACATGGTTAAAGACTTCAAACAAGCTATAGCCGGCACTGGCAAAACTAGATGTGGTCATCATGCCCCCCATGTAGAGCATGGGCATAACAACTAGGTCGAGCATTAAGCTGCCCCCCAGCCAAAAGATAGCCACAAATAGAACTGCGCTATCCCAAGCAAACTGCTTTGGGGACAACTTCGGAAAAGACAACGAAAAAGATGTCATAGGTAAAACCAACGATATAGATGGGTATGTCCCAACGCTAGCGGATATATCGCTGGTCAAACGTGAAAAAACGTTGCAACCTATACATTGCAACGTTTTCTTTAGACTTCGGTTGGGCCAGCCCCGTGGACGCTCCAACCAAGGGCCTGGCACCTAAACAAGAGGGTTTATTGGTCATCCAGCGCTACCTTAAGCACTGGCAGCCTCGCCGCCATGGATGGTTTTGACCCACTTCAAACGCTTGGGACGCACTGCCATGCGCGTGGTGGCAAAGGCCATCACAATAATCCAATGGGTCATGTATAGGGTGCCTTGCACCGCCTTGACCATGGCCAATAGGGGAGAGATTTTCTCGGTGCGATAAATGCCCATGGCCATGCCCCAGTAGGACATCGCCACAGCAAAGGTGGTTAACGGAGCAAAAACTGGGGGCTGACGTAACGCGATCGCAACAATCAAATCCGGCACCGCCACAATGGGCAACATGTATTGCAAAATCCAATACACCAACATATCAATGGACTTATTCCAGCCCAGCTGGTTGCGAAACAACAGTCGCCAATAATCCAGATATCGCTGGTAGCCACCTTCTGCCCAACGGTTGCGCTGATGCCAAAGTGCCTTGCCCGTGGTCACCCCCTCTTCTCCCACCGCCGGCATGGTCAAAAACCCAATATTCCATTGGTGCAAATGCAGCTGCACCGTTAGATCCAAATCATCCGTAATGGTCATTTCATTCCAACCACCACATTGGGCAATGGCCGCCTGCCGCACAAATTGACCATTTCCCCGCAGTTCACCAATGCCGCAGCACGCCGCCCGTTGCTCTTGGTAGTAACGATCCAGGGCCATTTCTGCCGCCTGGCCCTGGGTCCAAAAATTAGTCCCCCGATTCACAATCGACTTACGCACCTGAATCGCCCCGGTGCGCTCATTCATAAACAACGGCACCACCTGGCGTAATAGGTCGGCGGGCACCTGAGCGTCCGCATCAAATACCGCGAAAATTTCCCCCATGGCTCGGGTCCAGGCCAAATTCAGCGCCCCGGACTTACCGCCCGTGGCATCGGCCCCCCGGTGCAATACCTTGAGCTGGGGATACCCCTGGGCTAATCGGTCTAAAATCTTGCCCGTGCCATCGTCACTGTTATCGTCAATCACCCAGAGTTCATAGCGATCCTTGGGATAATCCAAGCTACAAAGTGATGTCACTAAGTTAGTGATCACAGCCGCTTCATTCTTGGCCGCCACCAAAAGGGACACCCGGGGCCAGGCATCCTCTGCCAACGTTGTCGGTATTGCCGCTTTATCGGGGCTGCGCGCATAGGTCGCATTCGCGATCGCAACCCTCAGAATGTAAAGCGCCACCAGCACAGTAACGCCCCATACAATTAGCTGTCCCCATGCCGCCCAATGCAGCATCGCCGTCATCCCCCACAGCAGAACTAAAGCCGCCAATGCCTTAAGGCGACGTCCCTCCGAAAGATCATCTAGCGAAACATCCGATATCATTTCAGTCGCCATAGGTTCCTTACAGTGGGGATAGAAGTTACAGGTTATTAATATCTTATTGAAATCTGTTACATAGTATTGCTTTTCCCTAGGGCCACCTAGCAATCCTCTGCGCCAACAATGAACGGGGGCAAGGTTTCTGTGGGTACACTATGGCTAAGCTCATTAGATACACTGACTCCCCGTGTTTAGTCATGGCCCAGGTATCTAGTTGCCTCAATTGACCATATTGCCCAGACCCCACTGCTCAACACCATGCCTATTGCAGACATTCAGCCCGCTCCCAAACAAGATGTCGGCGTTTACATGCCCTACTACCAGGGCAACAAACGCAAAGCATTACCCTACGCCATTGGACTATACAAAAAGGGCAATCTGGAAGGCGAGCGCCGGATTGAAGGGGGGGAAAGCATTGCCTTTTTAGCCACATGGAACGTGTCCATGCTGCCGGCCGATCTAACACGATGCCGGATGCAATTTGCGGGTGACGCTGAGCTAACCTACGAGATCACCATGGCCACATTTGAATTCGTTGACTTTTTAATCGACGTCGTCACGGCCATACGCCTCAAGCGATCCCCTGATTTTTCCAAAAGCTTTTATCGCAGACTACTGAGAATGGATGATTAGAGTAGCCTACGGAGATCTACCGGCTATCCCCATCTACCCACTAAACACTTCGGCAAAAGTTAAGCTTTTTCCCGGTTCCAAATTACGCGCCATGGCACAATGAGAACTAGTCCTGTTGGTAGTTAGGAGTGATAGTGTGCCCCATCCATCCAAGCATCTGCTGATTGGCTCGACAGAGCCCTACAGCGGCAAGTCGGCCACCATAGCGGGGCTGGCTCTACAGCTTCGGGATCGCGGTATTGATATCGCCTATGCGAAACCAGTTGGGACCTGTCCCAGCGAGCAAGCGGGTCTTGATGAAGATGTGCAATTCATTTCTCAAATCCTCGAGCTGCCCACGGCGCGACTACGACCAACACTGCTCTCGTTAGATGCCCAGACCATCGAGCAGCAGCTAACCGAAGAAAATTCCGCCATTGACCCACAGCAAATGGCCACCTATTTAGATGGCCAAGGCGAGGACCTGCTGTTAATTGAAGGGCCCGGCACACTAGAAGAAGGCACTCTCTTTGGCCTATCCCTATTGCAACTGGCCAGGGCCACTGAAGCCCAGGTGATGTTGGTCGCTCGGTTCCACTCAGTGTTGATTGTGGATGGTCTTTTAGCGGCCAAGCAAAAGTTAGGCGATCGCTTGATGGGGGTGCTCATCAATGACGTCCCTGACAACCAGCTCCAGGCCGTGCAAACCAACGTAAAAAACTGCCTTGAACGTCATGGCATTCCAGTTTTAGGCATTTTACCCAGCACTCCCCTCATGCGCAGTGTGAGCGTTGGCGAACTTGTGCATCAGCTAAAAGCCGAGGTTCTCTGCTGCCAAGAGCGGATGGATTTGATGGTGCAGAGCTTAAGCATTGGTGCCATGAACGTCAACTCAGCGTTGAAGTACTTTCGCAAGGCTGACAACATGGCTGTGATTACCGGGGGTGACCGAGCCGACATTCAGTTAGCCGCGTTGGAAACCTCGACCCAATGTTTAGTGCTCACAGGCCACATCGCTCCGCGACCCGACATTATTAGCCGAGCTCAAGATTTAGAAGTGCCTATCCTGTCAGTTGACCTAGACACGTTAACCACGGTGGAGATTATCGAACGTTCTTTTCAACAGGTCCGTTTGCAGGAGCCCATCAAGGTTCAGTGTATTCAGTTGCTGATGGAGAAACACTTTGACGTACAGCGATTGATGAGCGAACTGAATTTATCCTCCCCTGCGGTCACAGCTTAAGTCGGGGTCTACATCAATTCTGCATTAATAGTGTTGTTTCGTTGGAGGCTAACACCAGTAGCTGAACGTATCAGCTGACTGTCGCTGCCCCCGATACTGACATCGGATAGATAGGTCTTGCCTAAAGACGGCTAACAACCCCCAGAAGCTAGAAAATAATTTTCTTGTTGCGCACCAAATCCATCTGCCAGTGAAAGCAAGGTAGGTCTAAGGCCAAGGGTTTGGTAGAATTGGCCAGTCCCTTCATTAAAACTCTACAAAACCCTTGAGTCAGTCCCTTGATACACCCATCGAATCGCTTAAGGTAGACGATTTTCTGCAAGAGCTTGCTGCGATTCAGCAATCGGGCTCAAAGCGTATTGCTATCTTGGGTTCCAGGCATGTACCGATTACCCACCTGCGCTTGATTGAGCTAATGAGCTATGCGCTTGTGTTGGGCGGTAATCGTCTACTCACATCTGGAGCAACAGGGACAAACTCTGCGGCTATTCGTGGAGCAATGAAGGCGGACCCCAACCTATTGACGGTCATTCTGCCCCAAAGCCTCGACCACCAGCCGCGTGAGTCACGGGAGCAGCTAGATTCTGTCATTCATTTGGTCGAAAATTCTGCCAATGATCGCCTTAGCCTGGCAGAAGCGAGCGCTATCTGTAACCAGGAAATTATTTCTCGCTGCCAGCAGCTGATCTGTTTTGCGTTCCACGACAGCCACACCTTGCTAAAAACCTGCAAGGATGCGGAAGACCAGCGCAAGATTGTTACGTTGTTCTACTTCGACTAATTAAACTAGAATCCGTCTACTCTACGGCAGCCCATTTATATGGTTGGGCCTAAGCTATCTGCCCTGGTCGGACACTTGAGCCGGAGCATCGCCGTCCTTCATTATTATCGTCATTCATCGGTTGGGTTGAGCTGTGAGCTTACTATCTGCACCAAATATCTTTGTATATAGCCTGCCAGTGGCGGCGTTTCTGATTTATGTCCCCTACATGATTGTTGCCGCAGAGCGGGTCAAGCTGGCCCAATCTATGGACGAGCCGATGGAGGTTTTTTCTCGGCCCAGATTTTATGCAGATCAGCTCCCCGACCATGCAAAGCGGGCTAATTGGGCGCATCAAAATTCGATTGAGTCGTTTATTTTGTATGCACCAGCCGCCGTGGTGGCCTACCTTACGGGTCAAGAAAGTACGGCTGCGTTGCTAGCCGTGGTGGCCTATCTTATAGCTCGGCTACTATTTTCAGCCTTTTATATTTTGAATGTGGCCCCATTGCGATCGCTCATGTTTGGCATTGGCAGCCTCAGTATTTTCAGCCTTTACTTAATGAGCTGCAAAAGCATCTGGCTACAATAGTTTCACGTCCCCAGGGGCTGGTGGGCATTGCCCACCCCCACCCACCTGTTGCATAATCAATCCTCACTATGGCTTCCTCCTACTCCTTTGATGTTGTTAGTGACTTTGACCGCCAAGAACTGGTCAATGCCCTAGACCAGGTACGTCGCGAACTCAAAAGTCGCTATGACCTAAAAGACACCAAAACAACACTGGACCTGGGGGAGACCAATATTGCCATTGAAACCGCCAGTGAAATGACGCTGCAGGCGGTACATACCTTAATTCAAACCAAGGCGGCAAAACGCAATCTGTCACTGAAAATTTTTGAGTACGGCAATATCGATGCCGCTAGCGGCAACCGGGTTAGACAAGAGATTGAACTCAAAAAGGGACTGACCCAAGAAGTCGCGAAAAAAATCTCAAAAATGATTCGCGATAACCTGAAAAAGGTACAAGCTTCGATCCAAGGAGAAGCCGTACGGATTTCGGCCAAGTCTAAGGACGATTTGCAAGCCGCTATTCAACTCATCAAAGAAGAAGACTGGCCCGTTGCTTTGCAATTTCAGAACTATCGCTAACCTTAGTATTCGTTATAAATCTAAGTGTAATAGCGTTGCACTGTCTTGATAGCCAAGGCTCTTGTAAAGTTGTCGCGCAGGTAGATTGTCCAATAGCACCTGCAAACTTAGTTGGTCGTAGCCTTGCTCAGCGGCCCAGTTTTGGGCATGGGTCATCAACCTACGGCCCCATCCTTGCCGACGGTGGGCAGGGTCAACATACACCAAATAAATATAGCCCTGCAGGGCGCCGGTGAGTTGATTGATTGATTGCCCTAACCAAAGGCAGCCAATAGCTTTGGGTTGGCTGGCCATGAAACCCACACGCGCAGTGGCCGCCGGTTCTAACCACCACAGCATTGATGGCCCTGCCAAGTACAGTTCCACGGTTCTAGTTAAGTGGCCTACCTGAGTCGCCCCTAATTCCTGATAGGCCGTGGCCATCGTAGCTAAAAGCCTTGAACGATCTAAGCTAGAACCTTCAATCAAATGATATCCATCAGGCCAGTCAGACACCAAAGCCATTAAGCAACAACTTTCCGGCCATGGCTAACTCATCCCCATCAATGGGAGCCGGTGCCAGCATGTCGCTGGGGAGCCAAATGCGCGCACTCACCGCCACCATGGCGAACAAAAACACCAGCAAAATCAAAAAAGGAATAACGTAGGAACGAATGATGGACATATCAGACAATCAGAATAAATAAACTCGCATTAAGTATCGTAACGTTTTTGCAGGGTGGGCATTACCCACCGTCGGGGTTAGCCCATGGGATCAAGACCACATATCATCGTCATCCAAGCCAGGGCGAGGCACCGGAGCAATCGGCCGCTGATTTAGCTTGCGCAACCACCACCAGCCAGCCACCGCAATAATTAGGGAGCACCAGCCCAACAACGACTGCAATAGCAAAAAGCCCCCCACCGCAAACATGGCACCAAACAGTAGCAACAACGCCGCTAAAACCCGCTGCGATTCCAGACCTAGATTTTGCAACGGTCTCACCCCAGTGCGTTGGCGCTGTCGCCGCCAGCCGGGGCCACCAGGTCGCACACGACGATAGAAGTCATCTAGGGTTTCGTCAGATTCAGGCGGAGTCAGCAACATAACGGTGACCCACACCACAGTGGTGATGCCCGCCGTGACTAGCAACCGCATCCCAAAGTCCTGAATCTGAATCACTTTCACCACACTGGTGAGCAATCCAATCACAAAGCCGGTGACCATGGAGCTGAGTTCAGCCGCGGCGTTAATGCGCCACCAGAACCAGCGCAAAATCAGCACCAGTCCTGGCCCAGTGCCGATGGCAATCACTAGACGAAATACGGTGGCCACATCGGAGGCAAAGAAGGCGGCGGTGGCGCCTAAGATGGTGACCAAAACTGAGGTGATGCGCCCTACATTGACCAGTTCGGTTTGGGTGGCATCGGGCTTGATAAAGCGACCGTAGAGATCGTTGGTGAGATAAGACGCACCCCAGTTAATCAGCGTGGAAACGGTGCTCATAAAGGCAGCAATGAGGGATGCCACCACCAAACCCAGCACCACCGGGGGCAAAAAGTCGAGCATTAGCTTGGGATAGCCTAATTCTCGGTCAGCCAAGTCTGGGTAAATCGCCACCGCCGCCAGGGCCACGATAATCCAGGGCCAGGTGCGAATAACATAGTGCAAAATGTTGAAAAACCAGGCCGCTTTTTCCGCTTCGTTTTCATCTTTGGCCGCCACCAAACGCTGGATAAATTCTCCACCGCCGTCGCTGCGGCGAAAGGACCACCACTGAAGAAACACATAGGCCATAAACGCACTGGCGGGGATGCCTGCCGCCGTACTCCAGCCAATGCCACCGCTGAAGGTAATGGGGACAATGCTGAGCACATCGAAGTCGGTGTTGGTTTGGGCCTGATTGATCAGGTTCTGCATACCGCCCACGGAGGAGACAGATGCGATCGCAACAATAATCGCCCCAATCAACGCTAGGAAAAACTGAAAAAAGTCCGTAGCAACAACTCCCCAGAGGCCAGAAAATCCCGCATAGAACAGCACCAAAATGCTAACGACAATCACACTCCACAGCTTCATGCTGTCATTGGGTTCAATGCCGACGCTTTGCCATAGCTCTAACGCATCCACCACTTTGACCATGGCCAACATGGCGTAGCCAATGCCGATGCAGTTAATGGGCACCGCAAACAGAAATGCTTTTACTCCGCGCAGCACAGCCGCCATTTTTCCGCCGTAGCGAATTTCCGTTAGCTCCGCATCGGTCACCACTTCAGATCGTCGCCACATGCGGGCAAACACATAGATCATCACCACATGGGCAATGCCGAAGCTCCACCATTCCCAGTTGCCAGCGATGCCACGGGAGCCCACCACACCGGCCACATAGAGTGGCGTATCGATGGAAAAGGTGGTGGCGGCCATGCTAGTACCGGCCAACCACCAGGGCAATGAACGCCCTGAGACAAAGAAATCAACAAGACTACCGGAGGCTTTACGAGATAGGTAAACACCTAGCACCATCGTAAAGATTAGGTAGGCCAATACTATTAGCCAGTCAATGGGAAGCATGGAGGTGCAGTTCTGAAGCAATCGCCCAAATCATCCCACACGGGGTCGCTGTCACCAAAGATTGTCGCAAAATGTCGTTAATCAGAACTTTGAAGGGATGGAGACATTTGTGAAGAATGCGATCTCATCCCCCCAATAGCCACGAAACCTCCCACTCTCCCCTGAAGTCTCCCAAACAGTCCTCAAACACCGGCCCATGCGACGTGTTATCCCCATCCTCTTTCTAGCCACCAGTGCCGCATTGCCCCTGACCTCAGACGCCAGGGCAGATGGCCTCTCATCGTCTCCCCTAGAAGGATTCCAGCGCTTAGATGACGCCACCCTTCCCACCAAAACCATCTCCGGCAGCTGTCCAGAAACCGTTACCTTTTGGCGTGAACGCTTTGAATTTGAACATGGCGCCTACACAGGGGTGATGCTCAATGTCGCCACCATCGGGCAAGGAGTCACAACAGTCAGTGACCACCAGGAACGATCCATCACCTATAAAACACCCCTGAAACCTCAGTTTTATAGCTGCATTGGCACCCTTAGCAGCGGTCCCCATCCGCCGCTCGAACACCGTCACCTTTACCACCTTTGGTTTGAACAAGGCCATGTGGTTTTTCGCCTTGACCTAGGGCCCAAGCCAGCGGATGCCCTCCAACTATCCAGCCTTAGCCACCACGAAATTATTGGCCAATATCCCTACGCCCAATGGCTAGCGGCCCACTAAAGCCAGGGGCTGTTTAGCCCTAACCGATACGCAAAATTCAGCTAAACCATGACACTGACTCAATTTCGCCCCCTAGCATTACTACTAATCAGCACAGTCTCCATTGCACCTTCCGCCATGGCCGAGGGCCTATCCCCCTCCAGTCGCGACACATTCGAACGACGAGACGATATCGCCCTTCCCGTTGAAACCACCGCCGGTGATTGCCCCACAGAAATCCGAATCTGGCAAGAATCCGCCATCCAATTTGAAGCTGGGGACAGCATTGGCATGATGCTGGATGTCAGCACCATGGGCCAAGGAAAAACGGAATTTATGGACAGCCAACAGCAATCCGTTACGTTTCGCACACCGTTGAATCAGGCGTTCTATAACTGCGTTGGTTATTTAGGTGACGGCAACACCCTGGACGAGGCGGCTCAACACTATCGCCAGCTATACGATATTTGGTTTGGCCAGGGACATGTTTATTTTCAGTTTGATATTGGTCCCATTGCTCCCCAGGCCGATGAGAATTGGTATTTTGCCAACATTACGCATCAAGACATTGTGGGGCAATATCCCTACGTTCGCTGGACCTTTGGGGATTAGGATTTGATCTGTGGTCAACGGTTATAGGGTTGCTCCATACTCAAGCCTGGAACGATGCGATAGTGCTTCACGTTGAACGTACAGAGGGTGGCACTACGTCCGACGGCACAAGCAGCAATTAGGGCATCAATCAGGCCAACTTTGTTAGACAGATGGTATGCCGTAAAGTCGGATAAAGCTCTAGCACAGTCAGTTTCAGTCGGCCAAACAATTGGTAATGGTGCGACTAGCTGTAAAACCTTGCGAACCTGTTGCTTGTTCTGAGCATCCTGAATCAACTCCATGACGGCAAAGCCAGGAATACTGGGTAAATCTGGGAGGGAAGCGAACCAAACCAGTGCAGGTTCGTAGCCCCGTTGGATATCAATTATGACGTCGGTATCAACTATATACATCTGCGGCCCTAGCTACGCTCGCGATTTTCGGCAGCATGGCGTAACTTACGGGCATAGTCCTGGCTATCGGCGATATCAGCACGAGAGCTGACCACTCCAATGGTTTCCCAATAAGCGACGAGGTCTAGTCCTGTTTTGGGAGGGTCCTGCAGAAAAGGACGAAATGCAAGTACACGCAGAATGTACTCTGCTAAGGGCAATTTGAGTTGAGATGCCTCGGCAGATAAATCGCTTTCTAGTTCAGATGGGAGTTCCAGACTAATTACCATTGCGCTTCTCTGCACGCTTACATCTGCGTTTAATGATATCGAATCTATCAATGCAACGCAGGATTGCATTCTCGCTTTATTGACTCAGAATTGATAGGCATGATGCTTATCCAACAGGTATCAGTAGGCACAGGAATTGTTGCCCCACAGATGGCTGCATTGGTGATTTTGGGAACAGCGATACCCTGGATAATGCGGCTCGTCACTATCGCCAGCTATACGATAGTTGGTTTGGCCAGGGACATGTTTATTTTCAGTTTGATATTGGTCCCATTGCTCCCCAGGCCGATGAGAATTGGTATTTTGCCAACATTACGCATCAAGACATTGTGGGGCAATATCCCTACGTTCGCTGGACCTTTGGAGACTAACATCTCAGTATCGCCAGTGGCACAGAATACTCTGTTGCAAATGCTATTCCGAATATCCTTTGCTAGTTTCTGATCGCCACTAATAAACCAAAGGAAAATATGGGTGTCTAACAGGATTCTCATTGCCCCTCAAATGCACTTAAAATTTCTTCCGGCAAAGGTGCATCGAAGTCATCAGGAACTGTAAATTCTCCAGCACACAGACCAAAGGGCCGTTGTGGACTAGCATTCAATACCAAACCAAATAATTCCTGGATCGTCAGCTGCCAATCCCTGGCAAACATGGGTACAGAGATAATGTCATTTGGCCCATCCAATACGTCAGGTTCCCGTTTGGAATGGTAGATAAAGACGGTTTGTTCCACTGGATCAATTAACCAACCGACCTCAGTTCCGTGTCGCAAACAGTGCAGAATATTTTTCGTTACTTTTGTTTGGCTTTGATCTGGAGATAGGATCTCAATGGTCCAATCTGGCGCAGCCGAAAATGCGTTGAAAACCTTTCCATTCTCGTCACGAGGAATGCGGTCCCAGCGAAAAACGGCAATATCAGGAACCGTTGAACGACCACCAAAAGTGCAGCGTAATTAAGGAAATGCATGGGCAGTCCGTTTGGAGTTGACCACCCCGCTGATGGCAGGAACAAGCGCTCTTTGAATAATGCTATGGTTCCCCTGAGACATTGGCTTCTGGATGATTTGACCGTCGATGTATTCGCTGGCAGGCTTTGTTTCTGGTAGTTGTAAGAATTCTGTCAGGGTCGTTGGTTTCGATGGTGCCTGCATCATTTGAGAGTATCCCGCTAGCCGCCAGATCAGCGCTCACTCACTATTTTATCTAAAAACAAATTGGGGCGGATTTCAGCCATCTAGACTTTGACCCTACTGATTTCATTGATTTCAAAGTAGAGTGGTACGCTCTCAAGGCGGAATTGATGGAGAGATAAACCTTGTGCCTAAGAACGCACCTTACATTTTGCTTGTTGCTGCTAAACGCAGTGCGCTACTACATCTATCGCTGAACGGATTCAAAGTATTGCAAGGAAAGTCCCCTTAGTGGTGCAAATACTAAAAATCCTCTTGTTCTAGTTCCTCAATTACCTGTAGCCCGCGGGCATCGCCCAGGTTCAAAATAGACGCGCGGGCATCGTCCCGCACCCCCAAATCCTCATCGTCCACAAAGGTTTCAATCAACGCATCAATGGCGGTGGCATAGACCACGTTATAGGTGAGGTCTTTGCACAGCTCCCCAATGGACCAGGCACAGTTGCTGCGCACAATGGCGATGGGGTCGTTGCGCATGGTTTTTACCAATGCCGGAATCGCCTTGAGAATTGCGTCGAAGCTGATTTTTCCCATTTGCCCCAGGGCACTCGCCGCCCACAGCCGCACCACGGACATATCATTTTCAATGGAGTTTACTAAGGGAGCCACCGCCTTTTCATTTTGGCAATTTCCCAAGGCCCACACCACCGCCTTACGCACATAGCCGTGGGAATCCGACTGGAGCTGTTCGATCAACGCATCAACGGCAGTTTCACTCGGATTGCGTCCTAGGGCATAGGCCGCATTCACCCGCACCAAGGGGCTGTCATCCTTGAGCAGCTCAATTAATCGAGGAATCGCACGGGGCTCTTGAATTTTATAAAACGCGCGTGCTGCCAACATGCGCTGCTGAAGATTCTCTGACAGCAGCAACGGCAGCATCTGATCCGGGTTATAGCGAGGCGCTTCATCCTCTAAGGGGATGTCATCTAGCGGATCGATGGGGGCATCAAACCCCACCTCGGCGTCTAAAACATTAAGAGCATCAATATCGTCCATGGATGGTAAGCGGTGAGCAGCCCGCACGTAGATTAATAAAAGTCAGGTAATGGCTGACATCAACCATTACCCCAGATATGTCTATAAAAATGATGACTAGGCTACCGTTGAGGTAGCCTAAATTCCTCCAGCTAACTAGATGGAGGAGAGGACAGTACGAGCGGCTGCCAATGTATTGGCAATGTCGTCGTCGGTGTGGGCAAGAGAGGTGAAGCCAGCTTCAAACTGGGAAGGGGCAAGGTATACCCCCTGCTCTAGCATGCCCCGATGGAAGCGGCTAAATTTCTCTAAATCAGCCTTCTTGGCATCGTCGTAGTTGTGCACCGGTCCTTCGGTGAAGAACATGCCGAACATGGCGCTAATGTTGCCACCGCATACGGCATGGCCGTTTTCGCGGGCAATTTCTAGTAAGCCGTTGATCAGCTTATTGGTGGTGGCTTCTAGCTGTTCGTAGGTGCCAGGACGACCGAGAATTTCTAGGGTTTTGATGCCTGCAGTCATGGCTAGTGGATTACCGGACAGCGTACCCGCTTGGTAAACGGGGCCTGCGGGGGCAACCATTTCCATAATTTCGCGACGGCCACCGTAGGCACCCACGGGCAGACCACCGCCAATAATTTTGCCGAGGGTGGTCAGGTCAGGGGTGACACCAAGCTTTTCTTGCACACCGCCGTAGGCAATGCGGAAACCGGTCATGACTTCATCAAAGACCAGCAGCGCATCGTTATCTTGGGTGATCTCCCGCAGGCCTTCGAGGAAACCGGCATCGGGGGTGACGAAGCCGGAGTTACCGACGATGGGCTCTAGAATGACACCGGAAATTTCACCGGGATGCTGAGCAAAGAGAGCTTTGACAGCCTCTAGGTCGTTGTAGGGCGCAGTTAGGGTGGCGGCTGTGGTGCTCTTGGGCACACCGGGAGAATCGGGTAGACCCAGGGTGGCCACACCGGAACCGGCTTTGACCAAGAACATGTCGGCATGGCCGTGGTAGCAGCCTTCGAACTTGATGACTTTGTCACGACCGGTGAATGCCCGCATTAGGCGCAATACGGCCATACAGGCTTCGGTGCCGGAGTTAACGAAGCGCACCATTTCAATGCTGGGGACAGCACCAATCACCATCTCGGCCAATACATTTTCGAGATAGCAGGGGGCACCAAAACTGGTGCCTTTTTGCAGGGCGTCCACTAGGGCTGCATTGACTTCATCATTGGCATGGCCACAGATCGCAGGTCCCCAGGTGCCAACGTAGTCGATGTACTCATTGCCGTCTACATCCCAAATGTGGGAGCCCTTAACGCGGTCAAAGACGATAGGCTGGCCGCCAACGGACTTGAATGCTCGCACAGGAGAACTGACGCCCCCGGGCATTAAGTTTTGGGCCGCCGAAAAAATCTCATCTGATTGGGTGGTTTTTAATGATGTGCTGGTAACCAACGGGCTCTCCTTATCGTTAAATTCGTTTACCTAAGGGGTTGATGACAGCCCGCGATGGCTGCCGTTGTCAATGATTGCTGAAGATTGCAGTATTCTCAATCCTAACGTTTGTGAGAGTGACGATTGCAATATGTTAAGGAATGTAGCGGTGCGGGTAAAGCCCTTGAGCTGAGACAATGGGGCTGCACAAATTGCATTAATGCTGAACTGATACGGACATGAGTACTCCGCTTTCCTTTGCAGGCGCTATTCCCACTGACAAAATTCGCTACAACGATCAGGGTTTAGTGCCTGCGATCGCACAAGACTATCTTGACGGCACCGTGCTCATGATGGCCTGGATGAACGAGGCATCGTTACAAAAAACCCTAGAAACCGGTGATGTGTGGTATTGGAGCCGTTCCCGCCAGGAACTGTGGCATAAAGGGGCCACCTCAGGCCATTTGCAAAAGCTCAAGGCGATTCGCTACGACTGCGATAGCGATGCCCTGCTGCTCACCATTGAACAGGTGGGGGACATTGCCTGCCACACGGGGGAACGTAGCTGCTTCCACCAGGTGGACGGCGGCATAACCCCCCCGGCAGCGGACACCCTCTCCCAGGTATATGGGGTAATTTGCGATCGCAAGGCCAACCCCAAACCTGGCTCCTATACCAATAAGCTGCTGGCCGGTGGAGACAATTCGATCCTCAAAAAAATTGGCGAGGAAGCGGCTGAAGTGGTGATGGCCTGCAAAGATGACGAACCGGACGAGATCGCTGGGGAAGTGGCAGATTTGATCTATCACACCCTGGTTGCGATCGCTCACCACGGCGTGGACATTAAGGACGTTTATCGCAAACTACAATCGCGCCGTTAAACCGAATCAGGCCGTTCACCGGCAAGGGGGTATGCATGCCCCTACCGAAATCCTAAACCCGTGGCAAAATAGGGCAGTACAAATGCCCTACCTGTCCTCCGCCCATGGCCATCAAACCCTCCCAACTTCAAACGATTCTGTACGATAAGCGTCAGGATTTCGAAGGTTTTGCCAGGGGACAGCAAACGAACCTAGAACGCTACCAAAGCGCATGGCAGGCCCTGTGTGAAACCGAGGCGGCAGATCTCGACCCGTGGCTCAACAGTCGCCATGGCAACATCGGCGCTCGCCCGCTAGAAAACCTAGAAAGCAATAGCCATGGCATTTGCCCCAGCGGACTGCAATGGGATAACCGCGAACATAGCCTGCAATGGGTGAATGAACACCTCACCGGCATTACCACCTTTGCCGTGGATGGCTCCCAGATTTTCCCGAGCAAAGATCTATCCCCCCCCATTGCACTGGTGCAAATTGGCTGGTTTGAAAACCCCCATACATCAGCCGCAGACTATATCAAAGATATTCAGCTAGATGTAATGACACCCAAGGACCTAGAACTGGGGGACACGTCCAAACCGTTGGATCGACTGGTGAATAAACACCGGTTCAAAATGGAAGTGGGCCGTCTGGTGAAGTATATAGAGACGGTACAAGCCCCGGAAAGCTGCCTAGTCTTTTTTGATGGGGCGCTGGTGGCCACCTTTGCCGATGCCTATGAAGATGAGGATCGCAAAGAATATGTGGACGCCCTAGTGACCTTATTGGAGGCCAGTGAAACCCACCGAGTGCCGCTGGTGGGCTATGTGGACACTAGTTCTGCCCACGATCTCACCACTCTTTTGGAACATCATTCTGCTAGCGTTTCGATGATTCCAAAGGTGACCGACGCCCAGATGCTCAATCGCTATATGCAGTGGGGTGACTGCACAGCCATCTTTCAGTGCGATCGCCAAGGCATCCTCACCGAATATAAGCAGCATAAAGAGCGCGTTATTTTCACCTATCTCAAAACCAACCAAGGCTATCCAGCTCGCATTGAAATGCCCCGCTGGATGCACGAAGCAGGCATTACCGACCGGGTGCTCAACTGGGTCCGTGCCGAAACCATTGTCGGTGGCGGCTACCCCTACGCCATTGAAACGGCTGACCAAACGGCTGTTTTACAAACCAGCGATCGGCAAATCTTTTTTCGCATTCTGCAAGACTGGGCCAGCCACGAAGAGCTACAGCTGCGATGGTCTCGCAAAATGATGAGCAAACTACGACGGCGCTAAAGTAACGGGACATTACAGATTCTCAGATTAGCTCCCCGTATTTCTAAGAAAATAATTGCTATTTCTCCCCACAAACCGCGATTAAGCATAAATACTTACATCAATCACCATCAAGGTTTAGGCCATCTAAACCCATGCGACGGCGAACCATGGGGATAGTCAATGGTGTATTAGACAATCATTGATTTTTATTTAGTTTGGTTTCGTTTCCGTACGTATTTTTTGGTTGCCCCCCAACCTATCCCTAGACTAAAAGACGAACGGAGGACGAGAACTCCTTATATGACTGCATTTTGGGTAATTGTCCAAACCAGCAATTACCCTGCAGTTTTTTCCATGGCACCGACCTTAAGAAAGGATTTGAACCCGTGACTTTACCTTTGTTGAGCTATCCCAGCCGTTGTCAAAATCAACGTGTAAGTGGTTTTGAAATCCCCGGTGATGAGCAGCCTCGTATTTTTTCAACCGCTCTGCTACCGGATGCCCAGGAAGTTGAAACGCTAGTGTTAGCTGCTTACCGCCGCATTTTTAATGAGCAACAACTATTGTCGTGTCATCGCGATCGCTTTCTCGAATCGCAGCTACGCAGTAACCAGATTTCTGTAAAAGACTTTATCCGCGGATTGCTTCTCTCGGAATCCTTTAGACGCCTTAACTACGAATGCAGCAACAACTATCGCTTCGTAGACATGTGCGTACAAAGAGTTCTGGGTCGTCAAGTCTACGATCAGCGCGAAACCCTAGCCTGGTCAATTGTGCTGGCCACTGAGGGCATCCAGGGCTTTGTAGAAGCCCTGCTCAACAGTGATGAGTACATGGCAAACTTTGGTGAGGATACGGTGCCTTACCAGCGGCGACGCATTCTGCCTCAGCAAAGCATGGGCGAACTTCCCTTTGAGCGCATGCCCCGCTACGGTAGCGATCATTTAGAAACCCTCACCGCCCTCGGCAACGATTTCTCCGCCACTGGCGATGCCCTATTTGGCGACGGCATGCCCCCCGAAGGTCTGCGCAAAGTGGGTGCGGCCATTACTGTGGCAGGTGCCGTTGTGCTTACCAGCGGCCTGGTTGCCGTAATCCTTTCTTGGTTTGGTTGGATCAAGATCTAGCGTTTTCCTTCCACGAGCCCATCAAAGCCTCGGGCCTAGGCCTGGGGCTTTTTTTTAGCTCCCACTCTCTAGACCTACTCCCATTCATTAAATGTGGGTGGCGCTTGCCGGGAGTTGGAACGACGCGTATCTTGCCAAGCACTGCCAACGCCTTGCAAAATGCCCCGACCCACTAAGCCAATGCCGCGACCCACAACCTCCGTGAGAACATAGACCACGCTGCTGCCCACTAAGGCAACCAGCGCGCGAACACGAGGGCTAATGGCATCGCGAGTTTCCAATAGTAGGGTCATGGCCCAGGGCAACCCAGATAGCTGCTCTAGCTCTGTGCGACGGGGCGCATAGATGGGCGCAAGCAAAATCCCCCGTGGCCCCAAGGTATATAGCCGATACTGACTCTCAAAAATTGCGGTGGGTTCGTTCACCAAATGATTCCAACGATAGCGCCAGGATAGGTCGTTGCGAAATCGTTCAATATCTCGGGTGGAAATAATGCGGCGGCTGTACAACCCTTTTTTAATCACCTCCACATCCGCCAAACGGTTTAGTAGGGGTTGCATCACCCCATTGCCCATTTGGATCAATAGATTTTCCAGCAGTTTTTCACTGTGGATTAAGGCTTCGGGGGCAGTTGCCACATAGCTGGTACCCTCTACCACCATGGCGTCCTGAAATAACCAGTGGGATAGCAGCTCGGGCACCAAGGGAATGTGTTTGAGAATATCTCGCTCCACGACTTCTTTTTCGTCATACAGCACCGCTACAAGTTCTTGCTCTACACCGTTCAGGGGCACTGTGTAGTAGCGGCCAAAAAACTCCTCTATGGTGGCCACCCAAAGGTCTCGCAATATTTGGGGAGACTTATCGCGTAACTGGCCCGGTTGGGGCGCAGATTGGCGAAGATCGTCTAGCAAATCCTCAAACCGTCGGAGAATAATAAATAGCAGCTCTCGCTTTTTATCAAGCCGTAAAATATCGATTTCTAATGGTTCTGCGGTGGTGTTTTGTAGGTCGGTTTGGAGCTTGGCAAAAACGGCTTCAAACACCATATTTTGCACATCACCGCTACGCAAACTCAGGGGCGCTGCATCCGATTTGGTAATGGCGGCAGCGGCCCCCACAGAGGAGGGCAAACGACTGGAAGCACGCTCACTGGGTGACTGAGTCTGAAAATTGGACTGACGCGTGGTCTTTTTGACCCAGGTGGCATCTGGGTATTGGCGGGTGGCCCACAGCTGCCGCATACACCAGCGGGCAGCTTTTAGCTCACGCCGCTGACCGATTAAGACCTGACGTTCTAGCCAAGATAAATTGGGCCGGCGCAACTCAGCGGTGGCCTTAGCCAGCTGTTGATCGATTTTGTCCACCCCCGCAAGGCGCATACTGAGGCGCATGGCGGTGAGGGGCCCAGGAATTTTTGGGGGCAGTTGGGGTCGCCTGGTGGGTGTTTTTTGTTCATCCCTGGCCACAGAACGAATTAGCTGGGCTAATTCACGCACAGGCATGCTGCGGGTACCGTAGCCATCGGCCCCGACCTGGCGAGCGGCGGCGGCTAAAACAGGCTCATCTCGAGCACTGAGCACCAGTACCGAGAGTTTGGGCAACTCGGTTTTAATGGATTTACAAAGTTGCAACCCGGAACTACTAACCGGATCGCCCCCACTATCGTTGGCCCCCAAGCCCAAGTCCACAATGACGAGATCGATGGTGGCCTTGCCTCGCAGGGTGGGGTCGGTAAAGGCTTTGGCCTGGGTGCGATCGCACTTCCGAAGAATGTCCATGGCCTCAGAGGCATTGGCCGCTTCCGCCGCAATTTGAAACCCTGGTAACTGCTCTAACCACACCCGTAACCCCAACCGAAAGGTGGGGTCTTCATCCACCAGCATCAATTGCAAGGGACGTTCACTCATGCCGCCTGATTCCATGTCACCGTTCTAGTATCCCCTACTAACTCAGCTTTGTGGCCTCAGCTTTGCGGTGTTAGTAGCCAACCAGCAAACCGGCTTAGTCATGATCTTGGTGATGATCGTCGTCGTCGTAGCCATCGTCATAGCCATCGTCCGCCGGGGCGCGTAAGGATTCGATATAGGCCCGTTCAGCATCCCACACAGCAATAGAATTGCGCGCTTCATTGTACAGAGCACGGCCTGGGGCAATGCGCGAAGCCACGACGATCGCATCTGACAACCGCCCTTGGTAAGCGAGCTCCTCCGCCTCATTCAAAATCGGACGATCCTGAGCCACTTGGATGCGGGCGGTCCATTCTTTGATGGAATCCTGTGCTTGACCATAAAGCGCCCGCCCTTTTTCAATTTTGCGCGCTTCGGTAATGGCATCCCGCAGCTTGTTTTTACTCGCTAGCTCCAATGCCTTGCTATAGAGGGGCTGATCTTCGAGCACCTGAATCTGCTTGGTCCACTGGGCCACCTTAGTTTGGGCTTCCACCCGCAGGGCTCGACCCAATTCAACATTTTGCGCCTCTGCGATCGCAGCCTGCAAACTAGCCTTATCCCCCTTGTCAGCGAGCTGCTGAGCCCTCGCCAACAGGGGCCGATCCTCAATCCGCTCAATCTCTTTCAACCAATGGGCAATCAAGGTTTGGGCCTGCTGCCGCTGGGGACGTCCTTCCGCCACTTCCTTAGCTTCTGCAATGGCCACCTGCAACGACGACTTTTGATTTAAATTGGCAATCAAGCTGGCACCGTAGAGCTTTTGCAGATCCTTTAGTTGCTCAGTCCACTGCCCGAGCTTCACTTCCGCCTCTGTATAAAAAGGACTACCACTTTCAATGCCCTTGAGGGCCTGAATGGCCTCCATTAAATTGACGATATCGCCATAGGTGGGCACCCACTGCTGATTAAACTTGGCCAGCCGCTGAGCGTGGGCCAAGTGCACTAAATCTTGCGCTTCTGGTGCCGTGGCTAGGTCCATGGGCACCTGCTGAATAATGGCAATGGCACCGGTTAGATCTTCTTGCTCCCATTTTTGGAACCCATGGTTGAGCAGCGTAGTTGCCCATTTTTCCAATAGGGGTTTCGCCTCGGGCCAGGCAGCACTTTGCATATCCATCTGCCGCACCAGGGTGAGCGCCTCCACCAGCTGATCCATATCGCCGCTATCGGCCATGGACTGAGCCCGAATTAGATTACGACGGGCATCTTCTTCCGATTTGATGTACTGGTCTAGATATTGGTACTTATCCTTGACCCAATGGTCGCTGGTTAGCCGCTTTATGTCCCTTAGCTGCTTGCGGGCCCCACTCCAGTTTTGATTTGCCACATCCTCTTTAACGGCGGCTACGAGTTCATTTCCCCTCTCCCATTCTTGCTGCCATGCATCTAGAGCCTCCAGCACCTGGGGATGGTTTTCTGCCCGCTCAGGGATATAGCCCAATAGCTCATTGGCGCGCCCTAGGTTGCCCGCCTGCATGCGCTGCTGGGCCAGCTTAAATACGCCTTTCGACCAGCGGTTGGTCTCGTCCTGGGAGTCTTGATACAGGGGGTGGGTGTCTTGCCAGCTGGCCACCAGCTGCACCCCCGCCACTAAGTCTTGCTCCGCCCCGGACACGGATGCCTGGCGTGCACAGTAAAGCCGCTCGCTGTCGGCACTAAATCTAAAGATGCGATCGCAGTCTGGCAAAGGCGGCAGTCGGGTAATAAATGCGATCGCCCAAATTCCCAGAGCGCTAGAAGCCCCTAATATCAACAACCACAAAGTCGGCCAAAACCACCCAGCACCCAACTTAAACCCAACAGAGCGTCGCTTCGTCAAGACAAGCGCAACATTCTCTCCAGAGGAGGACGAAGCAAATTGCTGTGGATCCGTAGGTGTGGCTGTCATGGGTGGCGGTTTGTTAAGGGAAGACGTATCTTGACTTGCCTGTGCTGACGCAGGTAATCAGGGCAGTAAATACCCTATTTGGCGGAACTTAATAAAAAGCTCTGCCCACTGATTTAGAGAATGAACATACTGTCTAAGAACAAAACCAGAAAGCGCCAAGGGAAAGCGCCAAGGGGATAAGTCCATACTCCGAATAAATAGCAATTATTAAATTGGAATTTTTGCTGACATTGTAGAGGCAATTGACCGAAATACAGTGGGTTTTGACAAAAACCTTTGCTAAAAAACCGCTGCCACAAAAAAAATCGCCGCCGGATTGCAACAAAAGACTTCACCAAAAAGGCTGATTCTCTAGATAAATCAGGCATTCTGCCAGTTTAGTAATCCCATTTAAGACACTTCAGAACCTCAAGACAAAACTGTCACGCTTCGTAGCAGAGTCCGTCACCAGCCCCATATGTTGCTAAAGATTACGCCCCCACCTTGCCAATGAAATCCTCCAAGTAAGGACATACAAAAAAGCGGTAGGCAAGATATGCCTACCGCTTTTTCCTACAGGCGGGCACCTATGTCCCCGCCCCTTAGTGATGTCATGCAGTCACCTGCGACTCAGTTAGTAGTCAAAGTCGCCCATGCCGCCGCCAGCGCCAGCGCCAGCCGCTTCAGGTTCGGGCTTGTCCACAACGATACACTCGGTGGTTAGCACCATAGCTGCGATGGAAGCCGCGTTCTGAGTAGCAGAGCGAGTCACCTTAGCGGGATCAACCACACCAGCAGCAAGCATATCAACGTACTCGTTAGTCGCTGCGTTGAAGCCCATGTTAAAGTCTTTCTCTTTAACGTGCTCGGCAACCACAGCACCGTTCTGACCAGCATTCTCAGCGATGCGTCTTAGGGGAGCGGTGAGGGCACGGGTAACGATTAACGCACCAGTGAGCTCTTCGCCAGATAGGTTAGCGTTGGACCACTCTTCTAGTCCGGGCGCCAAGTGAGCCAAGGTGGTACCACCACCAGGAACAATACCTTCTTCAACGGCCGCCTTAGTGGCGTTGATGGCATCTTCCAGGCGCAGTTTGCGGTCCTTCATTTCGGTTTCGGTAGCCGCACCGACTTTGATCACAGCCACACCACCGGAAAGCTTCGCTAGACGCTCCTGCAGCTTTTCCTTGTCGTAGCTGGAGTCAGACTCTTCGATTTGACGACGAATCTGCTCACAACGGGCCTTCACATCACCTTCGTTACCTTCAGCAACTAGGGTGGTGTTGTCCTTAGTGATGGTCACACGGCGGGAGGTGCCCAGCATCTCGATGCTGACGTTGTCTAGCTTCAGACCAGCATCTTCAGTGATGACCTGACCGCCAGTAAGCACAGCGATGTCTTCTAGCATGGCCTTACGGCGATCGCCAAAGCCAGGAGCCTTAACAGCCGCTACGTTCAAAACGCCGCGTAGACGGTTCACAACGAGGGTGGCGAGGGCTTCTTTTTCGATGTCTTCGGCAATGATTAGTAAAGGCTTGCCAGAACGAGCCACCTGCTCAAGTACGGGCACTAGGTCCTGCACTAGGGCAATTTTCTTGTCGGTTAGCAGCAGGTAGGGGTCGTCTAGAACCGCTTCCATGCGCTCGGTGTCGGTGGCGAAGTAAGGGGAGATATAGCCCTTATCGAAACGCATACCTTCGGTAATTTCCAGCTCAGTCGTCATGGACTTGCCTTCTTCCAGGGAGATAACGCCTTCACGGCCTACTTTCTCCATGGCTTCGGCAATCATTCTGCCGACTTCTTCATCGTTACCGGCGGAAATGGTACCCACCTGGGCAATGGCGGTGGAGTCGCCAACGGGCTGGGCTTTCTCGGCAATGCGCTCGACTAGGTAAGCGGTGGCTTTCTCAACGCCGCGCTTCAGTGCGATCGCATTGGCACCCGCTGCCACGTTACGTAAACCTTCCTTAACAATGGCGTGGGCCAATACGGTTGCAGTGGTGGTACCGTCACCCGCTGCATCATTTGTTTTAGAAGCCGCCTGACGAATGAGGGCAACACCGGTATTTTCGATGTTGTCTTCCAGTTCAATTTCCTTAGCGATGGTGACACCATCATTCACAATCTGAGGAGAACCAAACTTCTTCTCAAGTACCACGTTGCGGCCTTTGGGACCAAGCGTAACTGCAACGGCCTCAGCCAGAGTATCCATACCTTTTTCCAAGGCACGGCGAGCATTCTCGTTATATATGATGCGTTTAGCCATGAATTAACCTATGGTTTCAGAACGTTTTAGAGGGGTCTGGGGTGGAAGGAGCGGACTCCTAAAGGAGCGGACTCCTAAATGCTTCAGTCTTGAATTTGGAACCCCCAAGGGCAGGTCCTTGGGCACTGGCCTTTAAGTCAAGACACCTAGGCTGACCTACGCATCAAAAAGTCAACTATTCCTGACTTTTCTTGCATAGCGCTTTGGCCAATACTCCAAATTCAAAGTTTCGTGCTGGGTTAACCAACGACGGCTAGGATGTCTTTCTCAGAAAGCAGTACATAGTCATCGCCACCAAGCTTAATGTCAGTGCCGGCATACTTGGAATAAAGCACCTTATTACCGACTTCTACATCAGGGGCCTGACGACTGCCGTCATCACCACGCTTACCAGGACCTACAGCAGTAACTTCGCCAACTTGAGGCTTTTCCTTAGCTGTATCGGGTAACAAGATGCCGCCAGCGGTCTTTTCTTCAGATGCGCTGACTTTGATAAGAACGCGATCACCTAGGGGAGTGACGCTAGAAACACTCAAAGAAATGGCTGCCATAGTTTTCTCCGAACTCTGATAGATCAATCATTCGGCAATTGCACCAAAGCGGTTTGTACCCGCTTGAGCAGTCCCCTTTACCAACTGAAAGGGTTTGATAGAGGAAGACGCTGCAACCTAAACACGGTTTAGCACTCTCTATTGCCGAGTGCTAATTTATCGTTTGAAGAGCAGTCATAGCAATATATTGATCGGTACGGGTTCCCGTACTCAGAGGGGCAATGTTGCAACAAATGAACTTTATTGTTTCCACACACTGATCTTTACCGTTACTTCAGGTTGGATTAAAAATCCCCCGTATTATTTATATGTGTGGGTGCCATCTGTAGTTGTTGATACGTACTTACTTAGTGCATATGCTGACACGCTGTCTAGCAATTGCTCCATTTATGAAACTCAAACTCATTTATCTGCTTTTGACAGCCGCCCCCTTATGGGTATGCGGTTTGCAGCGGGTTGCTTCGGCTCAGCTTGCTACACCTTCTAAACCATCAGGCCCCGCATCAACTCTAATTCATCCGACAACGCCCGCTACAGCTGTTGAGCAGAATTCTAATCAATTTAATATTACTGGTGGACAGGCTTCTGGTGGAGCGGCCCCCAACGTTATCCATCAGTTTGATCGCTTTGATGTTCGCAATGGCGATCAAGCGAACTTTATTGTCGCCCCTAATGTTTCCAACGTTGTTAGCCTAATCGATAGCCCCCAGCCGTCGTCGATATATGGCACGTTGCAAATTCAGAGCAATGTGCCCAACGTTGCTAGCAACGCTAATCTTATCCTTGTCAACCCTGAAGGGTTGGTCTTTGGGGAAAGCATCCAGCTCAATCTATCTGGGGATTTAACGGCTACCACCGCCTCGGGCTTACTGTTTTCAGATACCTATCATTTAGATATTGATGGTGTGGTCAGCCGCGCCATCATCCCTGGGCAAGACAATACAGGCAATACCAATCCCAGCGTAGCTAATTTAACCGGTCCCCCCACCGGCTATGTCTTTACAGATAGCGATCGCAGTTTGCCGATCACCAATCCACTTTCAACCGCACTGCCCGTAGGCAGCATTCACAACAAGGGCACGCTGGCACTAGAGCCCCAATCCACCCTGACCCTCTTGGGCCGATACGTTCAAAATGACGGCGATATCGTTGCCTCTGGAGGCACAGCCAACCTAGTCGCCGTCACAGGAGATAACTTAGTCCGACTGAGTCAGCCCAATAATATTTTGGCCCTGGAGCTCATCTCAACGGATGCGATCGCTCTACAGTCAGCCGCAGGTATCCCCCAAACCATCACCGGCGGCGATGCGTCCCAGGCCAACCGGATCCAATCCAATACCAATGGGTCCCAAAGCCTCACCAGCAATTCATCCCTAACCACAGCCCCAGGCAGTGTGCTGGTGCGCGGCAGCATTGATGTATCCGATCGCAATGGTCAGGGCACCGTTAACATTACGGCCGAACAAATTAATGTCATTGGCAGCGAAATTAGCGCCAACGGCATTAATCAAGGTGGCTTCGTCTCCATTGGCACCGAGAGTGGAATCATCACCGAAGATGTCATGGTTAATCGCAGCTCGGCGGTCTCTGCCAATGCGTCAGCCGGCCAAGGCGGCACCATCAAGATTCGGGCGGCAGACACCATTCGACTCTATGGCGATGCAACGGCCAACGGCACCAGCCCAGGCAACCTGGACCTGAAAGCTGGCCAAACCTTAGACGTTCGGTAATGCCCCCATAGCCATTTGCATTGGGCACACCGAACACACCGATCCGATCCGTCACCCAAGAGCCCCCATCCAACTTTAAACAGCTGTGCTTCTCCAAAAGTACAGCTGTTTTTTAATGCCCGGACACCCAACCCAGAGCCCCACAGAGCCATCCCTTGCACAAAATCTAAGTAATTTCACGCACAAACAAGGAAAATTGATGTCTTTTTTCAATGAAGCTTACGTATTTCCAAGGAGCTTAAGACCACAGTAATGACATCCTTGAGATGAATTAATAACAGCTAAAAAGCAAGCGTAAGCCCCACAACAGGCACTCAAAACACTGAGGTTTCAAACACAAAAATCAGTTCTTTTTGATACATACGCTTGCTAGCAGTTGAGATAGTGAGGTCTTGAAATCATGTTTGGAATTCTTCGCCGCCACCTTAGTGTCGCCAGCCTGGCAAGCCTTGGCTTACTGGCCATCTGCAGCCAAGCAGCCAAGGCCACTTGCTTAACCAATAGCTGCCCATACAACAGCCTAGGCTTCAGCACCGCCTCCAACAACGTCCAAATCACCAACATTCTGGGCACTGGCACTCTCCAGACTCCATATGTTATTTACCAAGACGTATGGGGTTTGGACTTTTCCCTAGCCATCACCGGGCTCAACCATGCACCACAACACTCTATTTTTGGCCGCCCAGGTTTCGCCATTAGCATTGTCTCTCGCAACCTAACTGGAGAATTTTGGAGCTTCTACGATCATGAGCTTCAAGAAACAGCCGGTTTTGCAAGCAATGACAACGATGGATTATCCTTTGCCCAAGATATTCTTGACGGTCGCCCTAACAGCTCTGCCCACTACGACAACGCAGACGAAATAACTGATGTACGAGACTTTATCAATTTCCATGGAGGTAACGGAGTAGAGCCAGGGGAGCAGGTTCGGTTTAATTACTTCATTACCGATACCATTCCCAATGCGCAGTTCTACGTGCGGCAACGCCCCAACTTTCGCACCAATACCGTACCGACCAATGCCGCTGCCCTTCCGAGCACTGTGCCCACCACCGCAAAGCCAGCGGTCCCTGCATTATCATCAACCACGGCTAATGCTCCGGGGGCTGAATCGACAACCACCCATAGCCCATCGTCGTCGGCACAGCCCCTCAGTCAACCGGCGACATCGAGCAATTCACAAACTACAACTCCCCTGAAGCAAGCTTCCATACCCGAACCCACAATGCAGGTCGGTCTAGGCTTACTGGGCATGTATTTTTTGACTCGATTTGTTAAGCAAAGTCGGAAATGTATCGATGAATCCGCCTGCTTTAGTAAACAATTGTAATTGTCGTCAACCAGACAAAGTTCTCAGACTATAGCAAATACAAGTGCCATGGATGATACATCTAGTGATAATCTTTTACATGGCACTTTGAAAGTAAAAATTAAAATTAAAAGTCGCCGCAGTAGCTAAAACCCTAGGATAAGGCGCAAGCATGGTCACAACTGCAGAGAAAACGAATACTGGCTATATCACTCAGATTATTGGCCCTGTTGTAGACGTTAAATTCCCCGCTGGCGAGCTGCCCAGCATTTATAACGCCCTAAAAATTGAAGGCACCAACCCCGCTGGTCAGTCCGTCGCTGTTACCTGCGAAGTTCAGCAGCTCCTGGGCGACAGCCAAGTGAGAGCTGTAGCAATGCTTTCCACCGATGGTTTGGTGCGAGGCATGGCAGTAACTGATTTGGGCTCGCCCATTAGTGTCCCCGTAGGTGCTCCCACATTAGGTCGAATTTTTAATGTGCTTGGCGATCCAGTGGATGAGAAAGGTGATGTGGATAAGTCCACCACTTCTCCCATTCACCGTCCCGCTCCCAAGCTAACTGAATTAGAGACTAAGCCTTCCGTATTTGAAACAGGTATTAAAGTTATTGATCTGTTGGCTCCCTATCGTAAGGGCGGTAAGACTGGTCTCTTCGGTGGTGCTGGCGTAGGTAAAACCGTACTTATTCAGGAGCTGATCAACAACATCGCCCTGCAGCACGGTGGTGTATCTGTGTTCGCTGGCGTAGGTGAGCGTACTCGCGAAGGGAATGACCTTTATAACGAATTTATCGAATCTGGCGTAATCAACGCTGAGGACCTTGGTAAGTCTAAGGTAGCCCTGGTATACGGTCAGATGAATGAGCCCCCCGGTGCTCGCATGCGTGTGGCCCTGTCTGCCCTGACCATGGCTGAGTACTTCCGCGATGTAAACAAGCAGGACGTACTGTTGTTTGTTGACAACATCTTCCGCTTTGTACAGGCTGGTTCGGAAGTATCTGCCCTACTCGGTCGTATGCCTTCTGCGGTAGGTTACCAGCCTACGTTGGGTACCGACATGGGTGACCTACAGGAGCGCATTACATCCACTTTGGAAGGTTCTATTACCTCCATTCAGGCGGTTTATGTACCTGCGGATGACTTGACTGACCCCGCACCTGCAACTACGTTCGCCCACTTGGACGCAACCACTGTACTTTCCCGTGCATTGGCGTCTAAAGGTATTTACCCTGCGGTAGATCCTCTAGATTCCACATCCACTATGCTTCAGCCCGATGTGGTTGGTGGCGAGCACTATCAGACTGCCCGGGCGGTACAGTCGATTCTTCAGCGCTACAAAGAGCTTCAGGATATTATTGCGATTCTGGGCTTGGATGAGCTTTCTGAGGACGACCGTTTAGCGGTTGCCCGTGCTCGTAAGATTGAGAAGTTCCTATCTCAGCCTTTCTTCGTAGCTGAAATCTTTACCGGTATGTCTGGTAAGTATGTTGGCCTAGAAGACACTATTAAGGGCTTCAACATGATTCTCTCTGGTGAGCTAGATGAGATTCCTGAGCAGGCTTTCTACCTTAAGGGCAACATTGACGAAGTACTTGCAACTGCTGAGAAGATGAAGGCTGAAGGTTAATTCTCCTTCTCTCATCTGGCAAGAATTCTAGCTTGGTGAGTGGTGAGCGGTGTGATGCATGAGATTGTTTCATCACTCACTACTCACTACTCACTATTCACTTTTAAGTTTTAGAGTTTTATGGCATTAGCAGTGCGTGTAATAGCTCCCGACAAAACTATTTGGGATGCTGAAGCGGAAGAGGTTGTGCTGCCTAGTACAACTGGTCAATTGGGTATTTTGAGCGGTCACGCTCCTTTACTGACAGCTCTGGACATTGGCGTGTTGCGGGTTCGATCCAATAAGGATTGGATTGCGATCGCACTAATGGGCGGATTTGCTGAAATCGAAGACAACGAAGTTACTGTCTTGGTCAATGGCGCCGAGCGTGGTGATAGCATTGACCTTTCTGCAGCCGAAGCAGAGTATACCTCTGCCAAAACTGAAGCAGAGGGCGTTGCTTCTGATGACAAGCAGGCT
This sequence comes from Leptothoe kymatousa TAU-MAC 1615, assembly GCF_018739865.1. Taxonomy (GTDB): domain Bacteria; phylum Cyanobacteriota; class Cyanobacteriia; order Phormidesmidales; family Phormidesmidaceae; genus Leptothoe; species Leptothoe kymatousa. Next base: position 279,729 of record NZ_JADOER010000011.1, read on the forward strand.
GTTATTCAGGCTACTAAGTCCCTGAAAAAGGCACGGGCTCGCGTTCAAGCTGCTGGCGGTAGTATTTAACCGACTGAGCTTGCAAGTAATTGGTAAAAAGGGCTGGCTGTTTAGAAAACAGCCAGCCCTTTTTTATTGTTTTTTACGACTACAGCAAAGAGCCCGCCAAGGACCTAAACCTTGACGGGCTCTTTGCTAAATCATTGACGGACTAAATCATGAACTACCAGTAAACGCAACATCGGGAAACTTATCAGCTGCTTTTTGCATGGTCTGAGATTTTCCGCCCTCTTGCCAATAGTTGATGATTTCAGTGGCTTGGTTCAACAAATCAATGCGCTCTTCTTCAGCAATCCAAGTTTTGGACTCAAGCTCTGTCTTCATCTGGTCCCACGCATCATTACGGGGCCAGAAAAAGTAAGAGGTCAGCGGACTCGATCCCTTGCCCACTACTTGATCCACTGCGAGAGCCACATCCTTGTCGAGCCAGAGAACCTTTAAGATAAATCGAGACAATGAATACCTCCGCTGTACGCCTCTTGGCTTCAAAACTACACGGTCTAGTTTAAAACTACACGGTCTATAATTCTAGCGCATTCATTGCCTTAATCACATCAAAACTTCATTCTTATATCTCCACAATGCCTAATCCCATTGCCCTAGCGATTTTTGACATCGATGGTGTTGTCCGTGATGTTGGCGGATCCTATCGACGGGCCATTGCCGATACGGTCGAACACTTTACCAACGGTGATTATCGCCCCACACCGACGGACCTGGATCAGCTTAAAAGTGAGGGCATTTGGAACAATGATTGGAAAGCGTCCCAGGAGCTGATCAAACGCCATGGCCAAGCATCCGGCAATGCTTACACCGGTGACTACGATGCCATTGTGGATTATTTTCAAGAGCAGTATCGCGGCAAAGGCGAGGACCCCAGCCAATGGACGGGTTACATTACCCAGGAACCCGTCTTAATGACCGCGAACTACCTCAACGAATTAGCCAAGGGGGGTGTCCCGTCCGCATTTTTTAGCGGTGCCACCCGAGGATCCGCCAACTACATCTTGCGACAGCGCATTGGCCTGGAAAATCCTATTTTAGTTGCCATGGAGGATGCCCCCGGTAAACCCGATCCAACGGGGCTATACATGACGGTGAAACACCTTGAGAAATCTGTCCCACCTGGGTTACCCGTGCTGTACGCCGGAGACACCGTCGCCGATATGGCCACTATCACCGCAGCGCGAGCGGAATTTCCCCAGCGGCGATGGCTAGGCGTGGGCATTTTGCCGCCCCATGTACAAACCAATGCCGATTATCAAAACCGCTATGGCGACACCCTCAAACAAAGCGGTGCGGCCTTGGTTTTACCCCATGTTGAACAGCTAACGGCTAGCGCCATTGGCACGTTGCTGGAGCAGACGGCTTAGGCATTGCCCCCGAGGAAACAACAATCTGCTCCAGTTGAGGAACCAACCCCATAAACGGCACAGTCGGTAAAATCAGCTACCGATGAAATGGTAGTTTAGGCGACAGCTATTAACAGCACTCGCTTTCTCACATCGATCGGGCTGGATGTGCTGTTATCGGCTCTCCATCCCTGTTTTTTGCCACTACTATGAGTCCACTGTCATTTTTACTGTCGTTGTACGCTGCTATTCCGGCGGCTCTATCCCTTCAGCCTGCAGTAAACCAGGGGTCTGTAACACCATCTATTACGTCCTTCACCCCAAACAGTGAAATCGCCCAAACCCAGGGCGATGTTATTCCCCACATTCAAGAAGTGCGGCCATTGCCGGGGGCATTGGATACTGTTCCTGTCTTTAATAGCAACAGCCCAGAGATTATTAATGACGAGGGCATTCTCCTCTCCACCTTTCCCTCCCGTGGCAAAGCGACGCCCGACGCCCATTTAGACTATGCCTTTGAAGGGCGCTTTGATATTTTTGCTCACCATGTGGTGCAAGCCCAGGGCGACCGAGATACCCGCACCCGCTACCTGGGCATTGTGGTTCACAACCCCAGCCGCAGACCGGTCACCCTGCGGTTTCGAGAAGCCGCTAGCTACCTCAGCCAAGAAGCTCCCTGGCATGGCCGCAGTGATGTAGAGCTCAACCTTGCCAGCACACAATTCTCAGGCCCCGGCAGCCGTCTGATGAATGAGATTCTGCGCGATCGCAGGCAGGCCCTCTGGTCTCAACCCATCACCATTCCAGGGCGAGAATCTTATTTACTGATGAATGCCCCCATCCCGGTGCGTCGCTTAGCCGTACCGACCGATGGCAGCCTGGCCCCCGATAGCGAACTACTCCCCCCCCTGCCCGACACCCTGGGGGGCAACCGCAGCAATGCCCGTTCCACACTGATCCGCCTTTCCAGTAGTGGGCCAGTCTACGTAGCCAGCTTAAGCATGTTGGCCCCTGCAACCGCCAACGGCGGCGAACGCGTCCCCAGATTAAACGAATGGCTACAGATTTTGGCCAATAGCCCATTAGCAACACCACGGGACCACGCCCCCTCACGTCCTGGGTCGCGCGCCACGCCCTTTATCTATGGTCGAGTCGCTGGCGTTAGTCAAGGGTCGCGCTGGCAAGCGACCCTGACCGATCGGCGCTCCAACAAACTCAATATTCCAAATCCAGGCGAACAACTTTCCTACGCCCTCAGCACAGTTGACCGCAACACCTTTGGCACCAGACAAATCCAAAGCGCCCCCATGGTGCGGCGTTATCGGGATACGGCCCACCGGGCCCACGGCAACTATGGCACCGAGTATGACCTCACACTCCCGCTCCACAACCCTACGGATCAGCCACAAAAAGTCGCCCTATCCGTTCAAACACCGCTGCAAAACGAAACTATCAAAAACGCCCTAACGTTTTTAAATCCCCATAGCTCACGAATTTTCTTTCGCGGCACCATCTTATTTTTGTATGCCAACGATCGGGGCGAACGTAAAGCGGATTATATTCACCTTGTCCAACGCCGTGGACAAGTGGGGCCACCCCTAGTAGAGCTCACCCTAGAACCTGGAGAAAACAGATCCGTAGAGGTGCAATTTCTCTATCCCCCCGATGCTACACCGCCCCAAGTACTGACCTTAACCACCGAAGAGTAGGTGACACCCCCCTTGGCAAGGGCAGCGTGCAACAGACAACCAGCTGCGAAACATCAACCAAGCGAAACCGCCTGTTTTTATAGAGGAAACGACAGCAACAGCGTCCGCCTCATCGAACCAGGAGCTTATCCATGGCAACCTAAGGTTACGTGCAGTCGCTCAATCGATTACTTCGCTGGCTGGGGATATTCGTAGGATTGAGCAACGCCACCACCATTGCCTGCCACCATGGAATGGTGATCATTCATCACAGGCTTAGGTAGATCATTTTGGGGCGGAGCCTTGTCTATGTGGACATAGCGAGACTCATCCTCAGCCGGAGGAATTTGATTCAACAGTGAAATAATGTAATCGCGATGGGGATGCTGTTCTAGCCAGGCACGAATTCCTAAAGCCTGGGCATAGTCGTCATCACCTAAGGCACTGCGATAGGTCTCTTCTAAAACTCGATTAAATTCGGCCTGACGAATCTGGGACTGCCAGGGCTCTGAAAAGACTAAGTGCACCTTGTTGTGGATATTGCAGGCCTTAAGAATTTCCCATTCGCCTTTGTCAAACCAGCTGCCACCACAGTGGGAGCAACGATCTAAATAGAACTCTAACCCGTGGCCCACTTTCGCGCGACGCATCAGGTGATGACACTCAGGGCAAAAGGTGGCACGGCTATTATCGGCAACCTCTAAGCGATCGCTTAAATCCACATGGTCGCAAGGCTTAATGGGTTCATCATTGGTTTCCCACTCCAACCAATGCCAATAGTCATAGGAAGAAATCCACTGCCCTTCGCAGGCTTCACAGGCATGGACTGCTAAAAATTCATTCAAGCGATCGCGCTTTAAGGAAGAGGTCTGACAACAGGGACAATGCATAACAGAAGACTGATTAAACGTCTTTAACGGACATGGAATAACGCCTGATGCACGCCATTCAGGAATAGCAAAAATTCATAAAGAAAGTGACAGCTAATATTTTTTGAACCGCGTTAGCTTTCACTTTAATAGACTTATTCAATAGATGACAGAATAATTAGAAATTTGCCACATTTTGATAAATAACTAAGCTCCGTAAACTGTCTTGAATCTGCCAAAAGGCGCATGAATTTACAGACTTGTTGTCGGCAAAGCATGACTAAGAAAATGCAGTCCCCTTTGGGAAAAGCCTTTACCACAATGATCTCAGCTAGCTACAAGAAAATTAAACCCGATTCTTTTCTTTAATCAAATTCGGCCACTTGTCTGAAATCCTCAAAGATTGAGTTCTACATAGTTAATAGTTTGTTACTCAATTAAGCTCGTATTTAAAGCCAACAGTTCATTCTTAAGAACCAGTAGATAATCAGTATTAAAAAACTATAAAATTCTGGCTTATAGTTTTAGGCTAATAACCAGTTTGAAATATCAGTTGTTGATTGAATAACGTGCATACCCGCGTCAGCAAACCGCTGGTATGCCTCATCAGCGGCGGCGGAAAAATCGACGACCTCAGGCACCACTACGGGAGAACTGCAATCTTCCAATAAGTAAATTTTTTGAGCTAGGCCCGCATCGATTTGTTGAATTTCACTGAGCAAGTCATCAATGGTCCACGCGACACAGTGACTTTTTGCCTGCCCTGCGATCGCAACCGCATCAAAGGTTAACAAGTGTTGAATCAGCGCCTGATTTTTCGTCGCCACCGATTGCCCGGCCCCATTATCCAAAACCTCTGGCCGCAGCACCGAGTAATTCTCAGTGAGCGGGTTGCTGCCCTTTAATTCAAACCGCGTCTGCGCCTGGCGGGCCAAATTATGAAAGAAACAAGCCTCCTCAAATGCGGAGACCAAACTATGGCCAATGCCCCCCAACATAGAATGGTAGGGCCACACCGTCAGAGGATATTTGCCATCTGCGCTCAGCCGTTTTACATAGTGCAGGGCAAACTCTTCTAGCTGCTCTAGCGGCATGCCCAGACTCGGCACAATGGCAGGATTTACGCGCCAGTGGCCAGCGCGCACCGCATCTAACTCCACCATGGTCATCGGAGCAGGCATGCGGCCCTCACCATCGACCCAAAACGCAGCATGAAAAATCTGCACGGCTTTATGGGTATCCATCGTCGGCACAATTTCGGTGATATGCCCCAGGTTGCGATACACGAATTCGCACAAACGTCGCGTATCGTCAACGGCACCATGGCCAGACGCGCCCCCCACAAATAGTTCAAACCCAGGAATACAAAACGTATTTTGCACATCAATGGCCAACAGACATAGCCTAGGGCTGTCTGCCACCGCCGGTTGAACGCCATGGCTTTGCGCCCAGGATTGGGCCTGGATGGCCCGCTGCTCATAGGGCACACGCCACACCTCCCCCACAGTGTCAGCGGTAAAGAACTCAGGAATTGGCAGGGCCATGGTGTGGGTCTCCAAAAATAATTAAGCCGTAGTTTTATGCATTCAGTAGGGGCATATGCGCCGCCAACAGTGAAGCCATAGTTTTATGCATTCAGTAGAGGCATGTGCGCCGCAAACAGTGAAGCCGTAGTTTATATACTCAGTAGAGGCATGGGCGCCGCCAACAGTGAAGCCATAGTTTTATGCATTCAGTAGGGGCATATGCGCCGCCTTAAACTGAACAATTAGGGTCTTGAGACGCTCATCTAGAATGCTCCAAACGCGATCGCTGATCGCCTCGGGCACCTCTCCATAGAAAGCCTCAGCAATACTCCCCGTAATACAGGTGAGCGTATCAGCATCGCCCCCCAGGGAAACGGCATTGCGAATGGCATCGGTAAAGCTGGTGGATTCGAGAAAGGCAGTGATGGCCTCGGGGACGGTCTGCTGACAAGACTCGTTAAAGGTATAGCCCGGGCGAATTTGGTTCAGGGTACGACTGAGATCGTAGCCAAACTGATGTTCCACATACTGCCTAATCGCCGGTTTTGACTGCCCCTGACGGGCAAGGAAAATAGCTGCCGCCGTCGCTTGAGCCCCCTTAACTCCCTCTGGGTGGTTGTGGGTCACGATCGCTGTTTGCTTCGCCGCTTGTAACACAGCCTCCAATGTTTGATGGGCATAGGCCACCGGACTCACCCGCATCGCCGCACCATTGCCCCAGCTGTTATAGGGTTCGCCCTGGGCAGCAGCGGCCCAACGCTGAAACCGAGCGCCATAGCCACCACATGGATTGGGATAAAACCGATAAAACCGCTTAAACGCATCACCATAGCCACCGCCGTGGAGTACTACATCAGCCACCGCCACCGTCAAAATAGTGTCATCGGTAAACGTGCTTTGATCTGTAAACAATGGAAAATCTTTGGTCTTGTGAGCGTCAAACTCATAAACAGAGCCAATGATGTCTCCTGCAATTGCACCGAGCATAGAACCAAAATAAAGAAAAACTTTGTGTATTTATTACACTAAGGTTATTTTGGTTATAGCGAATTAGCCTTAGATCGTCAATGGCCCATAGCTACGATTACCCTAGACCAGCAGTGACGGTTGACTGTGTGGTCTTTGGCCTCGGCAAAACCGATCAATTGCAAGTTTTATTGATTCAGCGCCAGCTCCCACCGTTTGTGGGGCAGTGGGCCTTGCCGGGTGGTTTTGTGCGGCCAGATGAAGCGTTGGAGCAGGCCGCTCGCCGCGAACTGGGTGAGGAAACGGGCGTAAAGGGCGTATTTCTGGAGCAGCTACAGGCCTATGGACAACCTCAGCGCGATCCGAGGGGACACACAATCACCGTGGCGTTCTATGCATTGGTAAATCTTTGGGACTATCAGGTGAAGGCGGCAACTGATGCCAAACAAGCGTGCTGGTGGGCCATTGGCCGCCAGCCAAACCTCGCCTTCGACCATGGGAAAATTATGCAGGATGCGATCGCAGCACTGCGCACCTCCATTCGCCACCGACCCATCGGATTTGAATTACTGCCCCAAAAGTTCACCCTAAGTCAGCTACAGCGCCTCTACGAAATTGTGCTAGATCGCCCCTTTGACAAGCGCAATTTTCGCAAAAAACTGCTCAAGCTCGACATCCTCATAGACTTAGACGAAAAGGAAACCAACGTTGCCCACCGAGCCGCCCAGCTCTACAAGTTCGACGATGTTAAATATAAACAGCTAGCCAAGACAGGCTTCAACTTCGATCTCTAATAATGGCTATCCCAACAGGGAATAAATATTGCCATCAATGAGCAAATGGGTGATGCCCTTCGCCTGGAGATAGGAAGACGTCTTCGTAATAATTTGGCCATCGGGCACTTTGATAATTCGCTGATTGCGCCGCGAAAACCGACGGGCCACCCGATGATTATCAAAGACCGGCAGCGTCAAAGCAGACTCTTGCTCTACCGGAATCGTGCCGAGCTCAGCAAACTCCTTGAGGGGATGGGTAATCAATTCTGACAGGCGATCGACGACCAAATAGCACGTGCGAGGAAATACGGCATCGGAGATCGGCATAATCTCCACCGAATTGCCCACCAGGGAAGACTCGTCGCCCCCTATGTCATCGCCATCGTCATCAAACTCATCGTCATCATCAAACTCCGCATCCAGATCATTATCGAGGTCTTCATCCTCAAGATCGTCATCGCCTAGATCATCGAGGTCATCTAGATCTTCATCATCCAACGACTTTTTCTTACGAAGAACGGGCTCAGTCAATAATTCTGTGGCCACCGCTGAAACGTCATCTGCATCTTTACCGCCACTGGGTTCCCCATCGGCTTCTGCCAATAGCTCTAGCTGCCCTGCATCTACAGCCTGAGTTTCCCCATCCGCAGACACCGCCCGAGAACGCTTTCTCGCACGGCGTATTGGTTTTGCCGGTGGCTCTGCCTGGGGCGAGTTTTCACTATCGGCGGCGGCAACTTTTTCCGACGGCGCAGAACGCTTTTGGGCGATCAGCGCCCGGTATTCATCCTCCGGCATCTGCATCTTTAAAATACGACTGACGGTGCTGGTACTCACGCCATAACGTGTGGCAATGGTAGAGGTGGTCTCCCCTGGTTGGCGATAAATCTCAACCACATCACGTTTATCAGCGTCAGACAATTTGCGCGGTGCCATACAACAACACCCTCAAGGGCAGGTAAAAACGTTTTTCTAGTATGCCAGGTTTAGGCCGAGTGTCATGCCCGACGACGTGATCCCCGGCGCGACCTTTTAGAAACGTTATATTCGATGGCCGCTCCAGCCGCAAAAAACAAGGCCGAGAAGGTCCAAAATACTTCCCATAGTGCACCTTCCGTATAGTTATCGCCAGAAGCAGCAAACGCCATATCAGCGATATATAAACAGAAGGTTGCGATCGCAATTAGTTTCCAAGATTGCGAAAAACGCCCCCCCCAGAACGCCACTAACAATGCCGCCGCAATCACCACAAGAAAGCAATCAGCAATCACGTACATAAGCACCACAGGATCAGAAAACTTCTCCAAAGCAGTATCCAAAGACTGGGCCCAAGCCGGCGCAGGTAACAGCCCTGCAACCACCTCTTCCGCCGCATCTTCAGACACAGGTGCCGCAATCGCCTCACCCTCCGCTGGCTCACTCGAAGGCACTTCAATCGGCTCTACCACTGATTCAGTTTCCGCCGGAGGCGCCGCTTGACTAATAACATCATACTCAGCCGCAATAGCCGGTTGTGCCCCTAGCTGAGCACTAGCTGATGGCAAACCATAGTTCAGCACACAGGCTAAAATCACCCCCACCGAACCAATGGCAAAAATCATGATCCATTGAGGAATCGTCAGATCAATACGTCGAGGCAATGCCGCCAACAACATACCGATGGCCATGGCAATGTAACTAATAAAATAAAAGCCATCACCCAAAGATACGGATGGGTCCAAGCCCCACACAGTGCCCCACAGGAAGAAGAACACATTGCCCGCCGCATAGGCCAACATAGCAAGGCCTAAAGCCAGCCATACGGTTCGACCACTGATAATCTGCGAACTTCCAGAATTACGAATACACAGATAGGACGCCAGCAAAAATGCAAAAATTTCTAAAAAAGTAATCGAGACCAAAAACCAACCTGGCCTAGCCGCTTCTCCGGGTGCAAGCGCACCAAATAGTAGAAAGAATAGTACGGAAAGTACGCCCCAACCGAGACATAGAACCAAGGTAGACTGCGAATTGGCTTGAAAAGCCTTGGAAGACTGCGTCAAAGCTCTACTCCCTAATGCAATAACACCGAAAATTATGCAGCATAGGCAATATTTAAACTGCTCAGCTGACCGTTGAGGGACGAAGTCCCCCTTAGAAGTCCATCACCCCATAGGATGATTCAACACCACAACTGGGAAACAAAGGACATACTCCTACGTCCTCATATCTACCAGGTAAATTTATCAAGTTCGATAAATATATAATTTACGCAAACGCAGCATACCCACAAAGTACGCCAAAAGCCACGGTTTGCAAAAAAAAGCAATGCCTACGGTAGAGTCAAGCTACTGCCAAAGTTGGCCGCTAGATAACTCCTTAAGCCACTTTAGAAATGCATCTCGCTCCGTGGGCGACAGTTCATCTAGAGCTTCTAACGCCCGGTCAGTAAAATTAGAACGGCCAAAATAGCTTCTGCCAATACGATGTAGTTCCTTAAATATCGTATTGAGATGGCTCGTCTGCCACGGTGGCAACGATGCTGAAAATGGATCTAGTTTAAGTATCCCCGTTACAGATTCCGCCGAGCCCAAGTCAGGCAAATGTAGTTGGGCACCTACCGCCGCCAAATCTCCCTCAAAACGTTTAGCCTGCTTACCTCCCATCAAATCAGCCACATCTTCATACATCGCCTGAATAATCAAAATACCGGCTTTCACAAAGATGGCACTGACACCATTCACAGCAGTCTGTACAGGTTGAGCCCCCTTAGAAGATTGCTCTAAATTAATTTTGCCCCAAACACTAAATCGCTCTGGCTCTTCGAGGAGAACACAGGCTTTACCACGATTGTCAGTTAAATCTCGCCACAGGGTATGCGCTTCTTCCTCTTGAGCAGCATTAAAAACACTCAGCAGACGAAATGTCTGCCCTTGATAGGACAAGATCGGAATCTTTTGTTCTTTAGACGGATGCTGAAAGCTACCGATTTCTACATCCTGACGCTTTAAGATGAACATGGTGTCGCTGATAAATGCTAACCCAAAGGGTTTGATGCTACTGACTTGAGCGAGTAAACCATTAGTCAGACGATGGGCATTTGCTGACTTCTAAGTAAATCCAACCTAACTCACTACGATAGTAGAAAACCGTTGACTAAAACCATCACGTGCCTCAGCGTACCCAGTTCCGTACGCCGCACCGACAGTCGCCGTTTTGAGGGCTTCATGAATATGAGAGATTGCGCACAACCTCACTGAACCGATAAGCTTAGTTTGAAACTATGATCAGAATGGTGATAATTAAATCACTATCTTTAGGTGAATGCCTATTAAGAAAGTTGAGTCGCCACTGACTCAATAGGTAAGGACCCTTAGCTCAGTGGATAGAGCAACCGCCTTCTAAGCGGTCGGTCACTGGTTCGAATCCAGTAGGGTCCGTTTTATTGTCAAAGCAGTATCCAATAGCTAGCTGTTTTCTTTAGGTGGGCTAATGATCGCCTGCTCTTCCAAAAGTTTCAGCATGGTAATGAGAGTTTCTATCTTGGCCCCCTTATAGCGTTTGCGCTCGCGCTGCTCCAGCGCCTGTTTACTCACGCCCAGGGCATTGGCCGCATCAGTCATGGTGGGAAAAACTAGCTTCCTCGCAGCAATCAGTCTTTCCGGTAGGTTTTCTAGCCAGTCAGATGCTTTCATGGTGACGTCAACCTATAGTTTGGCAAATCAATATAGCTAATCCAATTTAGGCTGTCAACGGGGATCGCCTAGCAGCAAGGGATACAGCAGTTATGTTGCGACTACCCAGAGAAAGTCTTGACCATGGCCAAACGCGGGCTCTACAGCAGATGTGCTCAAGCTTCGTAAATTTTCAGGATACTGAATGGCGTCAAAATCCGTAAAAATTCTGACTGTTCCGTGAATTTTCCAGATCAGCCCTGTCGTTGTAAATCCCCATTCTCCTAGGGGGAATGCTGAAAACAGCGTCAGCCAGGCAAGCTTAGAAAAGAACGCTATAACATCACCATTTTCCTAGGTTTTATCGCCATGATTAGCGTATTAGAACATGTCGATCGTCTTGTTAGTTTAAGACATGTATTTAGTCGCCTTTTTCCTAATAAGGTCGGTTTGGATTTTTCAGTAGCGATTCCCACCTACAACGGAGGAAGTCGTTTGCCCATGGTGCTTGAGTGCCTACGCTGGCAGCTAAATGCCCACGAACTGAGTTGGGAAGTCATCGTAGTTGATAACAACAGCACCGATAACACAGCGGAGATCGTCCACAAATATCAAAAACAGTGGAATCAGCAGATCCCTTTGCGCTATGCATTTGAAGCAAAGCAAGGAGCTGCCTACGCTCGTCAAAAAGCGATTCAAATTGCCACCAGTCCTCTGATTGGCTTTCTAGATGACGACACGTTACCGGATATGACCTGGTTGGTGGCTGCGTATCGCTTTGCCGAAAACTATCCTAAAGCGGGCGTGATCGCCAGTCGTATCCGAGGAAATTTCGAAACTGAGCCGCCTGAAAATTTTGAGCGCATTGCTGCACTTCTGGCGTTAACAGAACGAGGCTCTGCCCCCATGATGTATGACCCAAGCCAGAAAGTGATCCCCCCCTCAGCAGGGATGGTCGTTAGGCGTCAGGTATGGTTGGATAACGTTCCTAAAGAACTGGTGCTGACCGGTCGCACTGCCAAAAGCATGCTAACTGGGGAAGATACCGAATCTATTCTTCATATCCAACGAGCTGGCTGGGAAATCTGGTACAACCCCCACATGCGCCTACAACATCAAATTCCTGCGGCTCGATTAACTCGCCAATATCTGAAAAAGCTTTGTCGCGGGATTGGTCTGAGTCGTTACCGGACTCGCATGCTGAGCTGCAATCCATGGCAACGAGCCCCTATGCTTGTGCTCTATACCATCAACGATGTACGCAAAATTCTGCTCCACTGCCTCCGCTATCGCCAGGCAGTTTGGAACGATGATGTGGCCGCTTGCGAACTCACACTCTACACGGCCAGCCTGGCCAGCCCATTTTTCATGGCCCGTCGCCATCTCAATCAACGCTTTCACAAAAGCGGAGCATAGCTGGCCTAGCCCAACTTCACCGTTGCAAATAGGCTTGCAAACGATCCACATCCTCTGGCAAAACAACATTGAATTTACCAATGGCAGGGGCACCGCTATCATCGGCCGTAATCTCTAGCCAGTAGGCATAAAGATTGCCTAAACGCACATCTCCCTCGGTGGAGAATGGCGCAATGCCATAGCTATTGAGACGCTCGGCTCGACGATAATCGGCATAAATATCCGCCCCATAAATCGTTCGTAGCGATTCTTCTAATCGTTCTAGGGTGACGGGTTCATCATAATCAACCAGAATAAACTCCTCACGACGAACAACGTTGATATTGGCACGCTGATTGGGCCAAACGCCGTTGCCACCGGAGGCTTGAAACCCGCCAATGGGAAACACACTCGCTTGAAATGTAAAGCGACGCGACGGCACATCTACTCGATGAACCCGCAGGCCTTCCTGGCGATCTGCCTGTAACGTAGGATGGCCCTGCATCCAGGTTTTGGCATCATCCACAGACTGCCCTGGCAATGCGTAGCTTGGGCCACATAGCAAACACCACGGCAAGCCTAAACTAAACGCCAATCGCTTCAGTCCCATATGCTTTCCCATACATTTAGTCGATAGCCACAACTTCAACTTATGTTGATTAGCGTGCCCAGTCCAGCCCAATCCGTATACGTTTGATTCTGCAGAGCGATTAAAGGGTGCCAAACCCTTTCTTTTTTTTATTCTTTTTCTTATTCTTTTTCGAACCTGTGTTGTAACCACGAAATCCTGGACGGGGACCACCGCCACCCATACCGGGCATGCCGCCCATTCCGGGCATGCCGCCCATTCCGGGAAAACCACCCATTCCTGGCATGCCGCCCATACCTGGCATGCCGCCTTGTCCCATTTGCTGCATCATGGAACGCATTTTCTGAAAATCGCTGACTAATTTACTGACATCTTTATCGCCATAGCCGGCACCTCTGGCAATCCGACGACGGCGACTGGGGGAATTGGCCAACAGATCAGGATCTTCTCGTTCCTGCTTCGTCATGGAGCTAATCATGGCTTCACAACGGCGCAGCTGTTTTTCTCCCTGCTGTAGCTGATCGGCCGATAGCTTGTTGGACATACCGGGAATCAGTTTCATGATGCCGGTTAATGACCCCATATTTTTCATTAGCCGGGTCTGCTTCAGGAAGTCGTTGAAATCAAACCGAGCTTCTAAGATTTTGGCCTGTAGCTGTTCGGCATCGGCAATGTCGACTTCTTCTTGGGCTTTTTCTACCAGGGTGAGCACATCGCCCATGCCCAAAATGCGGGAGGCCATGCGGTCAGGATAGAAGGGCTGTAGGGCTTCTACCTTTTCGCCGACGCCGATAAACTTAATGGGCTTGCCAGAGATTTGACGAATTGAGAGGGCGGCACCACCACGGGCGTCGCCATCCATTTTGGTGAGGATGGCACCGGTGATGCCAATCTGGTCATGAAATGTCTGGGTTAATGTGGCCGCTTCTTGGCCAGTCATGGCATCCACCACCAACAAAACTTCGTTGGGGGAGATGGCCGTTTTAACATTTTCCAACTCGACCATCATGTCCTGGTCAATCTGCAATCGACCAGCAGTATCCACGATGACCGTGTCAATGCCATCTGCTTTAGCCTTAGCAATACCGGCTTTAGCAATATCAACGGGATTGGCGTCGGTGCCCATTTCGAACACCGGCACATCAATTTGCTTACCTAGGGTAATTAGCTGATCTACCGCTGCTGGACGATAAACGTCGGTGGCCACCAGCATGGCAGAACGTTCTTGTTTGCGCAGATGGAGGGCTAATTTAGCAGATGCTGTGGTTTTACCGGTACCTTGTAAACCAGCCATCAGCACAACAGTTGGCTTACTATCGGCATCTGCCAATGGCTCATTGGCATCCCCCATTAGGGCCACTAACTCGTCGTAGACAATTTTGATAAATTGCTGATCGGGGGCAACGCCGGCAACGACCTCGGCCCCTTGGGCTTTTTCTTGCACATCGGCAACAAAATCTTTGACGACGTTTAAGCTGACATCAGCTTCTAGCAACGCACGTCTAACTTCCCGAAGCGCCTCTTTAATATTGGCATCAGAGATTTTATCTTGGCCGCGCAGGGTTTTCCAGGCGGATTCAAATCGTTCTGAAAGGGCTTCAAACATGGGGAGAAGGAAATCAATTAACCGAGGTATTGTTCCATACTAATCGCTTTACCTACGTCTACCGAACATCTGTCCAGATTCGATTTGGATCGGATTCCACCCCATGGAACCGTAATTGGCTTGCTATGCTGCTGTAGATGTACGTGGCAGACGGATGGACGGTGACAAGCAACGAGCACCGAATAATCGCACCCTAGTGCTGAATGATGACGATCGTCAGACCTATGGCAGACAGTTAGTTCATCTAGATGCACCGGCCTCACATCAGGCGATGCAAAATATTACGCTCTGCCAGGACACGTTTGTTGCATTGCCACTTTTGCCGGACCATTTTGTGGATTTATTGGTGGTTGATCCGCCCTATAACCGATCTAAGGTGTTCAATCAGTCAACGTTTAACCGGCGCTCCCCGGAGGCCTATGCCAGCTGGCTAGATGGTTGGCTATCCCAAACCATTCGACTGCTACGGCCTAATGCATCTGCCTATATATGCTGCGACTGGCAATCGTCGCCGATGGTGTACAGCGTTTTTGCAAAGTATTTTACGATTCGCAGCCGGATTACGTGGGAGCGTGAAAAGGGGCGGGGATCAAAACATAATTGGAAGAATTCGTCGGAAGATATTTGGTTTGGCACGTTATCGGATGACTATTGGTTTGATGTGGATGCGGTCAAGTTAAAACGTCGAGTCATTGCTCCATATCGCGATCGCAACGGCAACCCCAAAGACTGGCAAACCACCGACAGCGGCAAATTCCGCATCACCCACCCATCTAACCTATGGACCGACATCTCCATCCCCTTCTGGTCCATGCCCGAAAACACTGACCACCCCACCCAGAAACCCGAAAAACTAATTGCCAAAATCATCCTAGCCAGCAGTCGTCCCCAAGACTTAGTGTTCGATCCGTTTCTAGGCTCTGGAACAACGTCAGTGGTCGCCAAAAAGCTAAATCGCCGCTACCTCGGCATTGAACTAGACAAAGATTACGCCTGCATCGCAGAAAAACGCCTTGCCTTAGCGGACACCGATCCCAACATTCAAGGCTATGCAGGCGGATACTTCTGGGAGCGCAATAGTCTCACATCTCAACAACAGGCCCGGCGCCAACAAAAAACGTAGCGATGGCTTGGCTTCGGGGCAAAATCGCCCCCAGCACCGTTAGCCCCAAAACAGCCCCACCCTGGAAATATAGTGCCGACTATTCCCTGGAATCATCAGCCCCAGTTGCATTAACTTTGTTCAACAACAAAAAAGATTGATGTATTCGTTCCATTTTCCGTAAGAATAGGGTTGTTCCTGGACAGTCATTAACTTTTCTAAAAACTGGCCCACGGTAACTGCAGGTTCCATTGCGGTTAGCTCATAATAGGAACAACTAATTCAGTACAAATATCCGTAGATATCAGGATTGTCGCAACAACAAGATTGTGAACTGTCAATTGAGTAATCTCCGTAAATCAAGCTCAATTGTTGGGTTGTCTATCAAACGTTAGTAGCTCTTCTGGAATCAGCGGCATCTGTACAGGGGATGCTGTCTAGGCTCGGTAGGTTTTCACCCAGAGCCATGAAATTCCACAGCATGTGCCGACATCGAGAGCCCTTCTTTCGAAATGCTTAAGGAAACCGACCCTAAAGTTTACGGCTTTGGCTGGTTTCGTTAGTAGTTTGAAGTAGCGGCTGGGTCTGGCAGTTCAGTGACTCATCGATATCCCAGTCTAAGCAAGGGATTCGGATAATTCAATCAAGCTTTTTGGCAATGGTTCATTGCCAGGGCAACCCATATATCACAACAGTTCTAAGGAGGGTATTGGAAGCAGCTATGGGCGCATCTAAGTTC
This sequence comes from Leptothoe kymatousa TAU-MAC 1615, assembly GCF_018739865.1. Lineage (GTDB taxonomy): Bacteria > Cyanobacteriota > Cyanobacteriia > Phormidesmidales > Phormidesmidaceae > Leptothoe > Leptothoe kymatousa. Next base: position 296,050 of record NZ_JADOER010000011.1, read on the forward strand.
AAGCGAATCGGTAAACAGGGGCTTTTAATCTTTACGCTCGTTTCCCTCATTGGTGGTCTAAAAGCTGCCAGTAACTTTGCCAATGTTGCTGATGCTGTGGTGCCTGCCCCCTCATCCGAGAACCCAGCCTCCCCACAGTCTGAGCTGGAGTATTTAGTCTGTAGTGAAGCCGCTGACTGGCAACGCCCCACGACAGAACAGCAACAAAAACAACTCACCACCGATGCACGCTATGGCGAGTTGGTAAACGATAAAGAATTTCAAGCATTTGCCCAGAACTTTTGGCACCACGATGCCTTGAGTTTTACGACCTATGGTCTCAGTGCCCGGATGGAGCCCGTTAATCTATCGGGTTTGTGGTCAGTGGCTGATGATGTATGGCATCGCTGCTATAGCGAAAACGAAGGTAACGCCATCAATGCAGGTGATTTGGCTGAAACTTGGCTGATGAATTACCAAGTTGTTGATCTGCAGTGGCAAGACGATCACTACGCGATGGTGGTCGAACCCAAGGCTCGCGGCATGCAAGTGGTACAGTTTGCCCGTCAAGAAAACGTAGCCGATTTACCTCTTACCATTACCACTCGGCAAGGAGACGTGGTTGAGCACTATGGCGCAGATTGGTAGTGCTGAGCTGAGTTAGCATCGTGCAGCACCATGACCGAGTGCTGTGGTTGGGCAGACCCGTTAACCAGCAACACTCAGGAGCTGTTAAGAAACGACTTCACGGCTTAGTTTGGAAAGGCTGATTAAGCCATGATTTCAAGTGACAAGGCCATGATTTTAATTTTTAACAAACCCTAAATGCATTTGGTGCATAGCTCACCCTATCGTCACCGAACAGTACAATAGGGGTTACTCCAGCGTTTTGTCTGGAGCTCGTGCCATGCGCATTGACCATTCAACAGCTCCATGACCACCACCCTATCGTCTTCAGCAAATCTTGATGCCGCCGTTGAGCAGCGTCGTAATTTTGCGATTATCTCCCACCCGGACGCGGGTAAAACCACCCTGACAGAAAAACTACTGCTCTATGGAGGTGCCATTCATGAAGCAGGTTCTGTCAAAGCACGTCGTGCCCAACGCCATGCGGTTTCTGACTGGATGGAACTAGAGCAACAGCGGGGCATTTCCATTACCTCGACGGTGCTGCAGTTTACCTACAACGACTATCGGATCAATCTGCTGGACACACCGGGTCACCAAGACTTTAGTGAAGACACCTATCGCACCTTAGCAGCGGCGGATAATGCCGTCATGCTAGAAGATGCAGCCAAGGGATTGGAACCCCAGACCCGCAAGCTGTTTGAAGTGTGTAAAATGCGGGGGCTGCCGATTTTCACCTTCTTTAATAAGTTAGACCGGCCTGGCCAGGAACCGCTGGCCCTATTAGATGAAATTGAAAAAGAGCTAGAGCTATTTACCTATGCGGTGAACTGGCCGATTGGCATGGGAGATCGGTTTAAGGGGGTGTTTGATCGCCAGAAAAAACAAGTGCACCTATTTGAGCGGTCAGCCCATGGTAGTAAGGCCGCTGAGGATACGGTCTTGGAATGGGGCGATCCCCGCATTGAAGAACTGATCAATGACGATGAGGTGTACGGTCAGTTTCTAGAAGAACTAGAAATGCTCGATGAGCTAGGACCGGAACTAGAGCTGGACCTAGTCCACAGTGGTGAAATGACGCCGGTGTTCTTTGGTAGCGCCATGACCAATTTTGGGGTGGAGCTATTTTTAGAGTCATTTTTGGACTTTGCCCTCAAGCCCTGCCCTAGGGAAAGTACAGTGGGGATGGTGCCCCCCACCCGAGAAGACTTTTCGGGGTTTGTATTCAAACTCCAGGCCAACATGGACCCCCGCCATCGCGATCGCGTCGCCTTTGTGCGCATTTGCTCGGGCAAGTTCGAAAAAGACATGGTGGTAAACCATGCCCGGTCTGGCAAGAACGTGCGTCTGTCCCATCCACAAAAGTTGTTTGGGCAAGGGCGTGAATCGTTAGATGCCGCCTATCCAGGCGATGTGATTGGTCTCAATAACCCAGGGGTGTTTGCCATTGGCGACACTATTTACCAGGGCAAAAAGCTGGAATACGAAGGCATTCCGTTTTTCTCCCCTGAGTTGTTTGCCTATCTAAAGAACCCCAACCCTTCTAAATTCAAGCAGTTTCGCAAGGGCGTAACAGAATTGCGCGAAGAAGGGGCGGTACAGATTATGTACTCCGCCGATGAATCTAAGCGCGATCCGATCTTGGCCGCCGTGGGGCAGCTACAGTTTGAAGTGGTACAGTTTCGTCTGCGCAACGAGTACAACGTTGACACCAGGCTAGAAATGTTGCCCTACGGCGTCGCTCGCTGGGTGACCGGTGGCTGGGACGCCTTAAAGGATGCAGGTCGTTTATTTAATACGGTTACGGTGAAGGATAGTTATGGCCGTCCGGTGCTGCTATTCCGCAATGAGTGGAACTGTCAGCAAGTGGAAGGGGAACATCCTAAACTGGCATTGAGTAAAACCGCTCCGGTGGTATCTGGCAAGGAACCCGACGAGATCTAGGGCCATAGGCGCAGGGAATAGGGCAATTATGCAAATCTATTTAGACTACAGCGCTACAACACCGACACGCCCAGAAGCGATCGCAACCATGGAGTCTGCGATGAAAGCCACCTGGGGTAATCCATCCAGTTTGCACGACTGGGGCAGTCGGTCGGCCACCACCTTAGAAATTGCCCGGATGCAGGTGGCGGATCTAATGGATGCTGCGGCCAATGGCATCGTATTTACCGCCAGCGGGTCCGAAGCCAACAACCTGGCCATCATGGGGGTGGCGCAGCAATATCGTAAGCCGCGCCACATTATTACCTCGGCGGTGGAACATTCAGCCGTGCTTAAACCGTTAGAACGGTTAGGGCAGCTGGGGTGGGACATCACCTATTTGCCAGTGGACTGTTACGGTCGGGTGAGTCCAACAGATTTAGCCGCGGCCCTGCGGGAAGACACGGTACTTGTCTCGGTGATTTATGGCCAAAGCGAAGTGGGCACGGTGCAACCCATTGCCGACCTGGCTAAGGTGATCGGGCAGAGCCCGTGGCAGCCACTGTTTCATTGCGATGCCGTGCAAGGGGCAGGTCGATTGCCCCTTGACGTGCGGCAATTGGGGGTAGATTTACTGTCCATCTCTAGCCATAAGATCTATGGCCCCCAGGGGGCTGGAGCCCTATATATCAAGCCTAAAACTGAATTATTACCCTTAATTAATGGGGGTGGTCAGGAAAATCAGATGCGTTCTGGCACCCAGGCGGTACCCATCATTGCTGGGTTTGGGATAGCGGCCGAACTCGCTAAACAAGAACTGATAGCAGAATCCCAGCGATTAATGGGACTGCGCGATCGCTTAATTGAACAACTACAACACCATCCTGACCTGGTGCTGACTGGGCATCCCCAACAGCGGCTGCCCCACCATGTCAGTTTCTATTTACCCCATGCCGATGGACATCAGGTATCGGGTAAAACACTGGTACGTCAGCTAAACCTAGCGGGGATCGGCATTAGTGCAGGTTCAGCCTGCCACAGCGGCAAGCTTACCCCCAGCCCTATCCTAAAAGCCATGGGTTTTAGCGATGCTGCCGCAAAAACAGGCATTCGCTTAACCCTAGGACATCAGACCACGCAAGCCGATGTGGATTGGGCTGCCATGGTCTTAAAACAGATTATTGACCGAGTAATGGAAAGCCAACGGACCACGGCAGGAGTCGCATAACGTATTCCATCGTGATGGCCAGCTAATAAAATTCTTTACCCTAGAATTGAACGAAGGAATGTCCTATGGATTTGGCTATGCCCCCTCCGCCACCGGCTTTAGTTGTAGAGGGAGATAATAGCAGCCCATCCTGGGATAAGGAGATCTGTGGGCATGATTGCTAGTCCAGAATATCTAACGGTTACCGAGTATTTGGCGTTTGAGAGAACGAGCTCGCTCAAACATGAATATCGCAGTGGCCAAATGTATGCCATGGCAGGGGCCAGCAACAACCATGTGATTATTGCTGGCAATTTATTTTCGATTCTACGGGTGGGTCTGCGAGGTCGTGGATGTCGCCCTTATATTTCAGATACTAAGGTTCGCATTGAGAAAACGAACAGTTACTACTATCCAGACATAGTGGTGAGCTGCAATCCAAAGGAAAGTGGCTTAAACGACTTTCTAAAATCGCCCTGTTTGGTGGTGGAAGTTTTGTCAGACACAACCGAGGCCTTTGACCGTGGGGATAAATTTCGTGACTATCGAGCGTTGGAAAGCTTAGACGAATATGTCTTAGTGAGCCAGAACATCGTAGCGGTTGAGGTGTTTCGGCGAAATGCTTCTGGCCAGTGGGTTTTGAGCACCTATGAAGTAGGGGATAGCATCCACCTACAGAGTATTGATATGACTGTTGACGTAGCTGAACTCTATGAAGATGTGGAATTTGAGCCCAGCCCCTCCGTACTCGGATAAACGCGCATAAGCTGCCCTATCCTGGGTCCTGATCAAACCAAAATATAATCTCTTGCCTCGTCGTTGCCGGTCTTTCAATCTTTATTGGCTAAGCGACAGGACGTGCCGTGGTGATTACACTGGTCAAGCGTGCTTGAGACGTTTGCGCTGCCTGCCAATGGCTAACAGGTAGCGGAGTTAGGTAAACGCCACATATTTCCAGGGTCTTTTGAGCCGAAGCTATCACCCCATTAAACAATGGCTCTCTGCGGCTGCCTCACTATGAGACTAGGGTTAGGTCAGCGATCGCAGACAATATTGGGGGTGCCAAACCTTAAATTTAGTGGGCCTCTGCCCCCATTGCCCAAGAATCAACCAATTAAACTACCTAAAAAGTCAGATAATTAGAAAAGATTAATTGTTGAAAGCGAAAAATCTAACCATGTCTGACCTGCCTACTAGTCTTGAGGAAACCATCGATCAAGCCATTGCCTCCACCAAGGCAGCCATTGAAGATGGCGTTACCCGCTTGCAGGTCGAAATGGTAATCCCAGAACTTAAGCAGCAGCCCATTGCAGAACGGTTCTTAGGGCTGTTTGAGGATCTGGGGATCAATCAATTTAAGGTGCTGTTTCCCGATGCTGGGGCAGCCGCCCTGGCAAAGCGCGACTGGAATGAGCCGGACTTTACGATTCGCGGCATTAACGAAATCCAAGCGGCCATCGACCCTGACGACGATGCCATCCTGGTGGTAAATCCATCGGCGGTTGAAGTGCAGGATGTGGAAAAGCTGTGCAATGAAGCCCAGGATCGCCCGGTGATTATTTTGAACCCCGCCTTAGAAGATGTGAGCGTTGTGGGCATTGGCTATGCTGCACGTCAGCTGCGGGAGCGGTTTTTGAGCACGTTGACATCGTGCTATTACTACCGACCCTTGGAAGATGCGGCGGTCTTGCGACGACACCCGGGGAGTTGGCAAGTGTGGCAGGATGTGGGCGAAAAATATGAGCTGCAGGCTGAGCTGCCAGAACGGCCATCGAGTGAGGAGCTAGACAGAATTCTTTATGGCGGTGGGGAAGACGAGACGAGTAGTGCGCCTAAACCGAAAAAAAGCCTGCTGGGCGAGGTGCAAAAGTTTCTACGGGCCTTGAGTCAGTAGGTACGGTATTTCCGACATTAGAATCGTTGTCATGCCAACCATTAGACCGCTAGAGTACAGGTGCTAGTACTCATTGAAAATTAGATACGCAAACATGGCTATAGGGCTGATTATTCTTTATTGGGTCCTGCTTATTGTGATGGCAGCTGGCATTGTGGGTGCCTTTATTCCTGCATTTCCAGGGATTGGGCTAATTGTGATTGCCATTGCGATGTGGGGCGCGATCGCAGGTTTCACCCAATCTGTCATCATCGCCCTGGGGATTGCCATTGCCATTTTTGCCCTAACCACCGCCATTGATTACCTGGCAGGCTACATGGGGGCCAAAAAAGTAGGCGCTAGCAACTGGGGCCAAACCGGAGCCATTATTGGCATGGTGCTCGGCTTGTTGGGCCTACTCCCGGCCCTGCCCATCGGTGGACCAATTTTTGGCCTGTTGTTCGGCTCCATGCTAGGGGCGTTTGTCGGCGAAATGCTCCATCGCCGTGACCTGGCCTTACCAGCCCGCTTCAAGCTGGGGACAAAAGTGAGCCTTGCTATTGTGGTCAGCTCGTTGCTAGGCAACGTTTTAGCGGGGCTATTGTCTATCATTGCCACAGGGACGTTCCTAGTGGCCACCTGGTCTAACGTTATGGTCCCCGTCCTGTCTAACCTATAGGTGGCAAAGACGGCGCGGATATCCAAATAAGATAGGCGGTTTCTCCAGGAAGCGAGAGTTCAGAATTAGGAATTAGGAGTTCGAAATTAGGAGTTCAGAACTCCCTGCATTTCCTAACATAAGTTGCTATCCCCAGCGCACCTCAATAAACCTCAGCGATGTGTAGCATCATGGCCCACCCAGAGCATCTCGAAATTTTGCAAACCGGGGTCAGGGTGTGGAATCGGTGGCGACAGGACCATGCAGAGGTACGCCCCAACCTGCGAGCGGCTGACCTACAAGGGGCTGACTTAGCAGGGTTTAATCTACAAGGGGCCTATTTGAGCCAAGCGAATTTAAGCCACGCCTATCTTTTTGAAGCAAATCTGGCCAACACAAATTTCTACAGGGCCAACCTCAGCCACTGCTGTTTGATTGGCGCTAATCTCAGCCACGCCTACTGCGCGGATACGAATTTGTACCACGCGTATCTGTCCCACGCCAATCTGACGGAAACATATTTTGGCCATGCCAATTTAGAAAAGGCCAACCTGACTGATAGCCAGGTGGATCAGGCCTATTTTAGTGAGGCAAATATCAAAGAAACTGATTTTACCGGCGTGCAAGATTTAGGCCCTATCCAACTGCGGCTAGCCCATTATCATGAGCTAGCCATTTTGACAGCGGCGGGGGCTAAAACGCCCTAAGGTTAGACCGTCACAGAAGACGGATAGCGCACCCCTGCGTCTTTAAGCCGCTGGATGGCTTCCTGTAGCCGAGCTTCTTCTGCAATTAAACTAACCCGCACAAAGCCTTCACCACCTTCGCCAAAGGCACTACCCGGGGTGACCACAACACCGGTTTTTTGCAACACATCCAGGGCAAAATCAGCGGCGGTCATCTCCGGCGGGCAAGGCACCCACAGATACATGGTGGCCTTGGTCTTGGGCACGGTCCAGCCCAGCTCGGCTAAGCCTTTAATGAGAAAGTCTCGGCGCGTGCTATAGCGATCGCACACCTCTTCTAAATAGGAATCCGGCAGATTCAAGGCTGTTTCCGCTGCTGTTTGAATCGCAGAGAAAATGCCGTAGTCCATATTAGTTTTGAGGGTGCGCAGCCCTTGGATAACGTGGCGGTTGCCCACCACAAAGCCCACACGCCAACCGGCCATATTGTAGGTTTTGGAAAGGGTGTGAAACTCTACGCTAAACTCTTTTGCCCCTGGAATTTCCAGCACACTGGTGGGTTGATAGCCGTCAAAGGCGAGTTCGGCATAGCACAGGTCGTGCACCAGCATGATTTCGTAGTGCTTGGCAAAGGCCACGATCTCCTCAAAGAACGCGCGCGGGGCCGTGGCACCGGTGGGGTTGTTGGGATAGTTAAAGTACAACACCTTTGCCTTGCGGGCAACGGCTTCGGGAATGGTGGAAATGTCGATCAGCCAGTCATTTTCCGGCGTTAGCATGAGGGGATGGATCTGGGCATTTGCGATCGCAGGTCCCCGAAAATGGGCTGGGTAAGACGGTGTGGGCACCAGCACCGTATCCCCCGGATCCAAATAGGCCAGGGCCAAGTGCGTCAAACCTTCCTTAGAGCCCAACAAAGGCAACGCCTCGCCTTCCGGGTCTAAGCTGACACCATAGCGGCGATGGTACCAGGCAGTAATGGCATTGCGGAAACTCGCCGTCCCTTCAAAGGGAGGATAACCATGGTGGTTAGGATCGGCCAGGGCCTTTTGGGCCGCTTCCACCACCGGGGCCGGTGTGGGGCCACCCGGATTTCCCATGCCTAGATCAATCAAGTCCAGCCCCTGGGCACGGGCATTGGCCTTCAGTTCATCCAAACGAGCAAAGGCGTAGGGAGGCAATTGCTCAAGTCGCTGTGCTTTCTTCATCCAAGCTGGGGTCATGCCTTACCTCCTCATGACTGATGTGACGGTGATTGGGCTTTAGACAATTTGGCCACGGATGGCTCTCGCCGACAGGGCGCGGTAGTGGATACCATCGCCGCCATTACCTGCTGAGGACTGACCTCAAAAGGCAAATGATGAATATCTGAATTGGGCTGACAGGCAAACTCAGCCGCCTGCCGCAGATCCAAAAGAGACATTTCCCCTAACCCCAAATCGCCTAGGGTCATTGGAAGACCAATTTGGCCATAGACCCGTAACAACTGCTGCCGTGCTGCCACGGCTAGCTCATTGCTCGATTCCATTTCCTCTAGGCGCAGTTGCACCAAGATACCATAGGCGACTTTCTCACCATGGAGCATACTGTGGCTAGCAGGAATTTGGGTCAGACCATTGTGTACCGCATGGGCCGCCACTGTACGGCACTGGGCTCCACCCATGCCACCAATCACCCCCGCCATCAGCACAGAGGCGTCTACCACTTCTCGCCAGTCGTCACCGCCGGGGTTGTCTAAGGCCGCGGCAGATTTTTGAAACAGAATATCTCGAAGGACTCGCGCTTGCTGCACCGCACCAATAATTAAAGTTTTGGCAGAATGACCACTGCTGACGGACGCTTCGTACCACTTTGCAATGGCATCGCCAATGCCCGCCACCAGAGTGCGCTTAGGTGCCGTCGCCACAAGGTCATAATCTAGCAACAACAGTTCTGGGCAAGTGGGCAAGCCCACATCGTAGCGAAAGGCCCCACGCTCCGAGTACACATTGGACAAGGCGGTCCACCCAGCACAGGTGGCCGCCGATGTGGGGATAGTCACCACCGGCAGCTGGGTTTGATAGGCAACCAATTTTGCTGTGTCCAGGGCTTTACCACCCCCTACACCAATAATCACATCAGCCCGGTGTTCCTTCACCGCCTGTTGCAAAGAGATCAAGGCAGTTTCACAACAATCAGTTTTATAGGAAGCCTGAGCGGCACTCAGCCCCTGGAGCATCTGCGCAAAAAATGGTTTGGCCGCCTGCAACGTGCGATCTCCACCAATTAGCAAGGGACGCTCCCCTAACCGGGCAATGTGCGGTGCTGCCTGGGATAAAATACCAGACCCGCGAACTACCTGGGCTGGCGCCACCATTAATGTGGATGAGGTAGACATAGCTTGTGAATTCTCAACAGTTCGAAAAACGTATTAACAAAATTGAAACAGAAGCTAGTCAGCTGAAGTCTGACTAAAGCAACCATAGTGAGTGAAATTTTTCGAAACGTGACACGATTTATCGCCTGCACGCCAAACAAAAAATTCAGATTTTATTAACTATCAGCCACCGCTCGGGCCTTCGCTAAAGCAGCGCGAGATAGCTGAGTGCGATAGCCCGACTCAGCCTGGGCATCGGGTTGAACCTGGCCCAAATACAGCAAATCAGAAATGGCCGGTGCGCGATGAACAATCGTACGGGCCCTAATCAGAGGCGCTTGCCCAGCACCATCCAGCTGGCTGGGATTAAATGAATTAATAGCCGCCTGCTGGAGCGTCGCTTCCAGTTGCTCCTCAGTAATAGTGGCGGGAACAGCAATCACTAGCTGGGAGGCTCCGGAGTCAAACACCGTAGTGTAAGGAATCGCCCCTTCAATCGTAGTCGGTACCAGGGGTTGAAAACTGAGGCCAAACAACCCAGCAGTGAGCACACCACAAAATCCAGTCGTGCCCACCAATCTGAAGCGAATCCCCCACTTGGCCAAAAACGCCAGCACCGCCAAAGCCGCAAAGGCTAATGTGGCGAAGCCCATCCATTTGGTTGCCTCTAGAAAAAGTTCGGGAGTTGGCATAGCAAACTAGCGCTTTTGAATTGTAATCAGCATAACGCTATTAATCCTATCAGTGGAGACGGTTTTTCAGGGGTAGGCACGAGAAACCAACGACTGATTTTGCTAATGCATCAGCGGGACAGGGCTTACTAGAAACTGTCTACGGAAAATCATTGGGAGCATGCTAAATCGATTTCGGGCGCTGGGTTTGTTAACACTAGCGCTGAGTAGCTTAGGCTTAGTGGGCTGGAACTGGAGAAACCAGAACAATACCCAAACGCTACCGCAAGATCCCTATGTTCAAGTTTTCTTGAACCACAGAAACACCAATAGCTATAGGGATCCCTACCGGGGGCACCAGCGCACTGGTGACAACCTGGAACAAATACTGATTGATGCGATTCATCAGGCCAACATGTCTGTTGATGTAGCGGTTCAGGAACTGAACCTACCGGACATCGCCCAAGCCCTGATCGATAAAGCCAACGAGGGCGTGATCGTCAGAGTGATTTTAGAAAATCAATACAGCCAGCCCTGGAGCCAGAAAAACCTGAGCGGGATAGCCGACCAAGACCGCTACAGTCGAGGAAAACAGGAAAATTTATGGGCATTTGGGGATCTCAATGGAGATGGACAGATTGCCTCGGGGGAAGCCGCCCAAAGAGATGCGGTTTTCATGTTGCGCCAGGCGGGTATTCCCATCGTCGATGATACGGATGATGGCAGCAAGGGCAGCGGCTTAATGCACCACAAGTTTGTGGTGGTGGACAATCGCCAAGTGCTGACCGGCACCGCAAACTTTACACTTTCGGGCATCCATGGAGACTGGCTGGTGCCAGAAAGTCTTGGCAATGCCAATGCGCTGCTGAACATCCAAAGTGAGGCACTGGCGACAGCCTACCGTCAGGAATTTGAGCTGATGTGGGGCGATGGGCCAGCCGGGGCAGACAATAGTGCCTTTGGTTCACCGAAACCCATACGACCCACCCAAACGGTAATGTTGCCCGGGGGTGACGTCACCGTTCAATTTTCTCCCCACCGCAAAGACACGCCCTGGGAACAAACCACCAACGGAGTGATCGCTAGCACCCTGAGTAAAGCGACCCAATCGACGGATCTAGCCCTATTTGTGTTTACGGATCAGGGCGTTGCCAATGCCCTCCAGGCGAATGCCAAGCTCCAGGTGCGTACTTTGATTGACCGTAGTTTTATTTATCGCTATCACAGCGAGGCCTTGGATATGTTGGGGCTAGCGCTACCCGACGGTCGTTGTCAATATGAAAAAGAGAATCGCCCCTGGAGTAAGGCCATTGCTGAGGTGGGCTATCCAGAACTCGCAGATGGCGACAAACTCCACCACAAGTTTGCAGTCTTGGATAATCGCACGGTCATCATTGGCTCCCATAACTGGAGTAAGGCTGCCAACCACACCAATGATGAGAATCTTTTGATTATTGACAATCCCACCGTAGCCCAACACTTTACCCAAGAGTTTGAGCGACTTTACCAGAATGCAAATTTAGGCAAAACAGAGTATCTGTTGCAGCAGATGCAGAAGACTCAGAAAAAATGTGGCTAGGGGGGCGGTGATGCATGCACCCCTCCCACAGGATGCGGGCTATTTTCTAATTTTTTCTAGTTTTGACCGCACTCGCTTATAGAAGAGATAAAGCCGTCGCTGCCGTGTCAGGCTCGGAATATCGGCGGGATGCTGCTGACAATAGTCAAAAAACTGATTGAGTTCTTCTAGGATTGAGCCTAAACGGGGCACTAGCTGAGCTTCTCTATAGGGGGCGAAAAAGCTATCGGATAAATTACTGGGCTGCCAGTGGGCTAACACATTTGCAATGCGTTGCACATCGTATCCGGTGGCATAACCGGCGATCTTATAACAGTTTTCGCCAGGATCGAGGAAATCGGACAGGGCGTGGTTCACGCTGGAAAATACCTGACAGCCACAGGCAAGGGCTTCCATGGGGGGTAGGCCAAACCCTTCGGTCAAACGATATTGGGTCCAGTATTCAGCGGAATCGTAGAGGTAGATTTTAGCGCGATTGAACAATGCCATCAGGTCATCGACAAATGAGTCGATGACAACTACGTTAAATCTCTTTTGGAGTGCGGGCACCAGCTGTTGGCTAACGTATTCAGAAGATTTTCTAGCCTGGACGAGAATGTCAATATCTCGTTCTAGATTTTGATTTTGCACCGTCGCTGGCAGCTGATTGGGTAGCCAATAGAGGAGAGAATTTTGCGATCGCGCCCCCCAATATCCCATCGTATTACGACTGACCGACAAAATCGGCACCTGGGGTGGCAGCGAGAACCCATATCCCGAACTATGGGCATGGTAAATCACATGGCAGCCAGAGAGTTTTTTCAGTAGCTTAGGCACATCAAATCCCCAGCTAACAACAAAGATATAGCGACTCAGCTCAGGTTCTTGTAAAACATCCTCAAGAAACAGATGGTCGTCTTCCCGCTGCCGGTAGGTGACAACCGCCGCATCACACACCTGCTGAGCTAGCGCCAACGTATTCAGCTCCGCAAACAACCCACCACAATAAAACGAACGGGTGGTTCCTGGCAGCAGAAAATACAGCTTTCTCATCAAACAACGTTCCGGACTAGTGGCGTCCAGTATTTTAACGGATCGTTCCCCAGGGACCATTGTGGATTTAGGGTAATCCCACAACGCCGAATGATTTGCGAGGCATCTAGAACGTCGGAGGTCGAAAGTCGGAGGTCGGAATGCCCTCTTGCCTAATTCCTAATTCTCCCCCGGCGTAGCCAATAAAACACTATTAGTTTCATAGATAGAACCCATCTATCCCATGCTTTGTTGATCCAAAGTTTCATCCGTAGATTAGGAACCATAGCAATTGCCCCACAGGCTAGTTGCTAGTCAGGTGATGTAACCGCAAGCTTATCGGGATATCCGCTGTTCTCATCCATCTGACCCATCGATACACCTTCGAGGAGGTTCTCATGAACACCTTCCCCTCCGACATTCAAGACATCGAAGTACAGCGTCTACGACTCGAAAAACTCTGCCAACCCACCCCAGCCCAAAAGCTTACAACGGTATCTGGTCGTTGGCTGCGTCAGGCAGGGCAGTGGCTGGTCAAGGCTCTCACCGAAGGTGATCAGCTCCGAATTCGCACTCAGTCCACCCAGCAGGGAACCGTTTGGCACGTGCATGATCCCATCGGTGGCACCGACCACATGTTTGCTTCGGAAGAAGGGCTACGCACGTGGCTAGAGCAACGCTACAGCCTGTAGTCTATAGATCCCAGCTCGGGACTGCAATCCTAATACAGCTTGCAGTCCCCCCCATTAGGTATCCTCAAAACTTTTGGTCCTGAGGGTGCGATCGCTCCCCCCAGGGTTAAGAACTCCGGTATCCTTCGCTGATGTCTTAATTAGCTACGGTATAGTATTTGAGATATTCATCGAAAGTTGCCATGTTCGGTTTAGGTTGGCCAGAAGTCGGAATTATCGCCATCGTCGCCGTTTTAATTTTTGGGCCAAAAAAAATCCCAGAATTGGGGAGTGCCCTGGGTAAAACCCTACGCGGTTTTAAAGACGAGATGGATGCTGAAACAACAGACTATGAAGACGCTGACTACGTCGAAGATACGGAACAAAGTTGATTGGTCCTAGTCTGAGTATGTAGTAGGTACATGGTTGGAGCTACCTACTACTAGCAAGCGTCTAGTGAGCATATAGTAGGCATGACAGGAAGATGGCGATGCCACCTTCCTGTTTTTTTATCCAGTTTTTTGTCCACCGTCGAAACAGCCGAAGGGCATGCCCTTTGGGATGCCCCCAAACAAGGGCATGTTCCCTGACAACAAACGGCGGCCCAGCTTAAATTCCCAACCGCTGATAAACCTTATCCAGATTTCTCAACTGATAGTCTGGGTTAAACGCCTCCTTAATTTCTTCAGGCGATAGATTTTCCTTCACCTGGGCATCTGCAGAAATCAGCGCCTGAAAATCGCCGCCCTCAACATTCCAAGCCTCATGGGCACAGCGTTGCACAATGCCATAGGCATCCTCGCGAGCAATCCCCTTTTCCACCAGGGACAGCAGCACCCGCTGACTAAACACCACCCCGCCGTACATGTTCATATTACGCTTCATGTTCTCGGGGTAAACCTGCAGATTTTGAATTAGCTTAGTCGTCTCCACCAACATAAAGTGGGTCAGAATACAGCTGTCTGGGAAAATCACCCGTTCAACAGAACTATGGGAAATATCTCGCTCGTGCCATAGGGCCACATTTTCTAGAGCCGCCAAAGCATTGGTACGAATCAGGCGGGCCAGTCCGGTTAACCGCTCAGACTTAATCGGGTTGCGCTTGTGGGGCATGGCCGAAGACCCCTTTTGGCCCTTGGCAAAAAACTCTTCCACTTCCAGCACGTCGGTGCGCTGTAGGTTACGAATTTCCACCGCAAACCGCTCAATTGAGGCCGCCAACCCGGCCAGAGTGGTCATAAATTCAGCGTGCACATCCCTAGAAATCACCTGGGTGGATGCGGTATCTGGCTTCAGGCCAAGCTTTTGGCAAGTAAGCGCTTCAATTTCTGGATCAATATTGGCGTAGGTGCCCACCGCACCCGATATTTGGCCCACCGCAATTTCATCATGGATGCGGCACAGGCGCTCACGGTGGCGCAGCACTTCTGCCAGCCAACCCGCTAGCTTAAAGCCAAAGGTCATGGGTTCGGCGTGGATCCCGTGGGAGCGGCCAATCATCACCGTATTACGATGGTCCTGGGCCTTGGTGCGAATCACCTGAATCAGTTTTTCCACATGGGACAAAATCACCTTGTGACTCGCTACGATCTGGAGAGAAAGCGCCGTATCTAGCACATCGGAGCTGGTCATTCCCAAGTGAATATAGCGCCCCGCATCGCCCACATATTCATTGACGTTGGTCAAGAACGCAATTACGTCGTGGCGGACTTCAGCCTCAATTTCTAGAATGCGTGCTACGTCAAACTTGGCCTTGGCTTTGATTTCGTCCACCGCTTCCTGAGGAATTCGGCCCAGGTCAGCTTGAGCTTCACAGACGGCGATTTCAACCTGAAGCCAGGTCTGGAATTTATACTCGTCGGTCCAAAGTTCGCCCATCTCGGGCAGGGTGTAACGTTCAATCAAAACTCGTGTCGCAGGATACAACCGATCTATTGTACGCGGGCGGTCCCTACTTACTAAATCGAAATTCACAATAGTGCGAATTTGATTACATCACTGTTAATCAAATCGCTGTTGTTGATTTAGCCCCCAAGGCTCCGCTCCCTCACCCTCAAGCTGCTAGATCAGGAATAGCCCCTGGCCGCTGTGTATCTCAAGGTCATCGCGCAGCAACCCTAATCAATCTATGCCATCCCACATGACAACATGGCTACTCCATGGCTTAGACACGGCCCATGGCAATTTACCTTTCATGGTGTGGAATAGCTTTTTAGCCCTGATTCCATTGATTTTAAGTTTTTGGTTATTTCGAGGCCGGGGTAGCCATAGACGTCACTGGCCTTGGTGGATCGGATTTACTCTGTTTGTTGCCTTTCTCCCCAATGCCCCCTATGTGCTGACCGATATTATTCACCTGGTCAAAGATATTCGGATGGGCACATCGGTATGGGCGATCGCACTAATTTTAATTCCCCAATATTTTCTCTTTATCGGCTTTGGTGTGGCCACCTATACGCTTTCGCTAGTGAATTTAGGTCGTTACCTAAGTCGGGAGGGAAAATGCCGCTGGGTACTACCGGCGGAACTCACACTCCATGGCCTCACAGCCCTAGGTATTTATTTAGGTCGTTTTCTACGATTTAACAGTTGGGATTTAGTCACTAGCCCCTTGGCCGTTATGGGAAATACCCTGGCATTATTATTGTCTAAGTGGCCCCTCGCAGTGATGTTTGGGACATTTATAATTTTGGCCGTGGTGTATTGGCTGCTAAAACAGGTCACCCTGGCCAGCATTCTCTATTGGCGCACCCGCAATTTACGAACCGCCCAGAGATATTGGGCATAGCCCCCTGGGCTACTGGGAAAAACCATCCACAAAAACGATGCCCCTCACAGAATGAAGGGCATCGTCAATGAAAGTCAACGTTAAATTAAAATCAAACCTTTAGTTCAAACCAGCCTAGTCAACCTCAACCGACTCAAACGCACTGATTACAGACCAAGATAGACGCGTTACTAGAGTAGCTAGGGCAATGATGGTCACGAGGGTCAATACCGCATAGGGCATATGCAACCAAAACAGAACCATGCTGATGATGAGTAGGGCAAGCAGTGTCAGATCCAAAGCGTTGTCCTCAAATGTTAGCTGTCTCTTACATAGTAGATATTTTGTCGAGGGAGTATTAGTCCCAACAAAAAACTTATTAATGATTTATCTTTCAGAAAAGTGTTTTTAGAAACGCTATTTTGCCAAAACTTGGGGAACAGCCCTGATGATTACATCCACATACATCTTAGGCTTGCCCCCCTAGGGCTGAAACGCTTGTGCAATTAGAGCAATCCCTGTTTTTATTTGCTCTTCCGTAATATTCGTATAGCCAAAAACATAGTCTCCGTGGCAGCAGGGCACTTCATATTGAATCTGAGCGCTACATATTTCCACCCCCACAGAGGCAGCCCTAGCCACCGCCTCAGTATCACTGAGTTGCAGTGGCAACTTCGCCATAATGTGTAATCCCGCACTGTCCCCAAAGATTTCCACGGCCTCGCCAAAGTGCTGATGCAGGGCTTCAACTAAAACACGCCGTCGCTGTTCATAACACAGTCGCATTTTGCGCAGGTGTCGGTCCAAATGCCCAGCCGTAATAAATTCCGTCAAAGCATATTGGGTTAGCTTCGGGGGCTGTCGATCCGCTAGCCACTTCGCCTTACCAAACACATCCACCAGCGACTGGGGCAACACTAAATATCCCAAACGAATACTGGGAAACATCACCTTCGAGAAGGTGCCCACATATAAAACCGAGCCATGGGAATCTAACCCCTGCAACGACGGAATCGGACGACCGCCATAGCGATATTCACTGTCGTAGTCGTCTTCTACAATCAGCACATTGTTTTGATGGGCCCATTGCAACAGCGCCAACCGCCGAGGCAGAGAAAGCAGTGCCCCGGTGGGAAATTGGTGGGACGGTGTCACATAGACCAGCCGTGGCATCTGGTGATGGTGCATCAGTTTATCTACCATGAGCCCATCGCGATCTACCGATATCGGCAGGAGATGGGCACCGTTCGCCTTAAAAATCTGGGCCGCCCCCCGATAGCCTGGTTCTTCCGTGGCAATGGTGTCACCAGGGTTAACGAGCAGACGCGTAATTAAGCTCAACGCCTGCTGGCTGCCATTGGTAATGATGACTTGATCGGGGGTACACCGCACCGCACGAGACTGTTGCAGGTAGCTGGCAACGGCCTGTCGCAATGGCTGATGACCGTAGGCTTGTTCTTCATAGCCCAGCCAATGGGAGCTGGCTCGACAGTGCTTAGATAACAGTTTTCGCCATAGTTCTTTGGGGAACAAGTCCAGGGCGGGCTGACCGTAGCGAAAGCTAATGTCATAGGCCGATCTTGGCGGTCTGCCAGGGGATTTATCTACCTGTTGACCATAGGTGGATAGGGCAATATGTCTGGATACGGGTTGGGGAGGCTCGGGACTATCTGCTTCTAATAAGCGTGGGGGAAGTTTACACACATAGGTGCCGGCACCAGGCTGCGTGTGCAAATACCCTTCGTCGATGAGCTGATCGTAGCCCTGGGTCACCGTGGTACGCGACAGCCCAAGAGATTTGGCTAAGGCTCTAGATGCCGGAATCCGCTGACCGGGCGACAGCCGCCCCGAGAGAATTGCCTGTCGCAGTTGGGCATAGACCTGGTGATGTAGCGGGTCAGGCAAGGCGGCATCAATGGTTAAGGCCAATTCCATGGGGGCATACCAAAATTGGGCTAAAAATTGGACTGGTAGGTTGATTATAAATTGGCTCTAGGCAAAGGCCAATTGCGATCGCTACAGTAACGTTATCAGCTCTGTTATCTTTCCAATGATTGTCCAAGGGGCACCCGCGAAAGACTTTTTCAGACAGCAAACTTTTTCAATTCAACACATCCATGAAAACAGCGCGCACCCAGGTAAAGCGAGTCCCTAAGCGGGGCAACTATGATCTCACCACAGTGTGTTCCATTTTAGATGCCGGACTGATCTGCCATGTGGGGTTTGTGGTCGAGGGGCAACCCTTTGTGATTCCCACGGCCTATGGTCGCATAGAGAATCGGCTATTTATCCACGGGTCTCCCGCTAGCCGCATGCTGAAATCGCTGCAACAAGGCATCGATGTGTGCGTCACGGTGACGTTATTGGATGGGTTAGTACTGGCGCGATCAGCCATGCACCACTCCATGAACTATCGCTCGGTGGTGGTGTTTGGCAAGGCTGAGCTAGTGAGCGAACGCGAGGAGAAACTACGGGCACTGTATGCGTTTACAGAGCATGTGATGGCGGGGCGTTGGGCGGCAACGCGGGAGCCCAATGAACAGGAATTGCAAGGAACGACGGTGTTGGCGTTGCCCATTGAGGAGGCCTCGGCCAAGATTCGCACCGGTCCGCCAGTGGATGATGCGGCGGATTATGATTTGCCCCATTGGGCGGGAGTGATTCCACTGCGGGTGCAGGCGGGGGAACCGATTGGGGACCCGCAATTAGCGAAGGGAATTGGGGTGCCGGACCATGTGACCCAATATTTACAAAATTCGGTCTCCAGGTAAAGAGATTTTCCAGGTAACAAACACTATGGGCAAGCTGCATAATCCACCATCCCCTAGGGACACGTCCTACAAGGTTAATGGGGGGACGGTTAGGCCTTTTAGGGAGACTTTTGTTAGTAGGCCTTTGCCCTGGACTAAAACGCCGAAGGTGCCTAGACCCATGGGGCTCATATCCATGAGCTGATGCAGGGCTTGGCGACGTTGGATCAGTTGGTTGAAACCGTCGGGACCGGGGGTGATGGATTGGGTGAGGGTGGCGATGCGATCGCCCAAGCCCAGGGCCATTAAAAATAGCCCCTGCTGGGTAAAGCCTAGGTTGGTTAAACCTAGACTTTCTCCATGGTTTTCTAAGGCGGTAAAATCGATGTGGGCGGTGAGGTCCTGCTGGCCGATGTTGATGTAGGGATCGTTGTGGTGGCGGTGCTGATGGTAGCACTTGAGGGTACCCTGGTGGCGGGCGGGACTGTAGTACCGCTGGGCGGTATGGCCATAGTCAATGGTGAGGAGAAAACCGCGATCAATGCGATGGGTGACTGTTTGAAGCCAGTCGAGGGCTGCGAGGTTAACCTCGGTGCGGTAGCCGTCGGGGTAGGTGTCCGATAGGAGATCAATACCTACCTGCTCAAAGTATTGGGATAGCTTTTCGGTGGAGAGGGGACCGAGGGTTTCTGTGAGGGTCTTGTTCTCGGCGGTGACGTAAATTTCTTGGAGCTGGTTGTTGTTTTTTTCGACGATGTGGACGGGGAATGCGTCCAACAGTTCATTGGAGAAGAAACAGCCGGTGATGGGGGAGGGTGTTTCTAGGGTAGTCCAGGTGATATTTGGGTGGGTGAGACGTTGTTGTTGCTGAGCGCGCAGGGCGGGGGATTTTTCGATGATGATGTAGTCTAGAGCGGCGTAGCAGTGGGGATGGTGCTGCTGCAAATAGGCAAGGACATCGGCGGCGATTAGGCCCTGGCCTGCCCCCATTTCGACAATATGAAACGGTTGGGGCTGGTGGAGGATATCCCACATTTCGGCAAACTGGACGGCGAGGAGCTGGCCGAAGTCGTGGCCCAGGTGGGGGGAGGTAATGAAGTCGCCATCGGGACCGAGGACGGAGGCTTTGGTGGTGTAGTAGCCGTGGTCCGGGTGGTAGAGGGCCAGATCCATGTAGGTGGCGAAGGGAATGCGCTGATCGGAACTGGATTGAATTTGCCGAAAAATGACTTCCAGCAGATGTTTTGGCGAGTCGGCAGAGCCTTGGTACATTTGTTTACCAGCAACCAACAGGAGCTTATTTTATAGCTATTTGAAAATAGGGTATGGCTAATAAAAGGTTAAATTAGCATTGCCTCAACCTTTGAAACACCTTTGAGGGTTGTAATGGCATTAATAGCTTTATCGCGAACAGCCTGATCCTCATCCCATAGGAGTTCCGATAGCTCATGTACTACTGTTTCAGAAACATAATTTAGCTGCTCTAAAGCTCCTACAATAAAGACACGTTTTTCAGACGATTCATCTTTAAGCAAAGGAATTAAAAGATTTACAATTTGCTCAGACGGAATAGATAAATCTATTTGAACTAAAATATTAGTTGAAGATTTATACGATCTATAAATAGATCGTTCTTCGCTAGCGAGTAAACCTTGAAGCCTTGGCACAGTTTGTTCAACAAGATCTGGCAAGAGAGTGAATATTTCTCTTACCTTATTACCCAGATTCAATCCAAGGTTTTCTTCATCTAACAATCGACCTAAGCCTATCAAGATAAGATCTAGTGCATCCACTATTCCAGACCCATCAGGGAATTGGAGAGGAAGATCATAGAACTGCCGGGCAATAAACAACCGTAGTTTTTCAACTATTGAGTCTAAATTAGCATCCATTTTCAATAATCCATAAGCAGCAATACCTTGGATTAAAAGATTCTGATTATCTAAAAGCAGATGAAATTTTTTAGATATAAATTCTGTACCACTCGTATGATCTTCAATTAATGCCTGGAAATATTCACCTGCCAAACTAAAATATTCTTCAGCCTCTTCAAAACTTCCTTCAATTGACAAGGAAAGGGTCTTGTCATAAGCCTTTTCCATAGCCGAATATAGACTATTTGCAGCTAAATCAGACAATCTGCTAAATTCACCTAACGTAGAGATAGCATTATAATTCACGCTTTCTTCAGACGTATCAAGTGCAATTAAGTTTACTTTCTTTTCTAAAAAGGCAGTAGGTTCGACTTTTAGTGCAATTAGTATTTTGCGAATATCATCAACAAGATAGGATTCATCTTCTTCAAGAATCCCAAACATTCTCCCAATTAAAGGAGGCAGTGATGTTTCTATGGACTCTAAAATTTTTAGAGTGGATTCTCTAATAGTCGCATCATCATTTTCCATCAAATCTGCCACAGCAGCAATAATAAAATCTAAACCATTCTGTAGGTTTTCCTGTAGAATCAAAACCTGCTCAGGTACTTCATAGTTTTCTTCAATCAGGTACCTTTTTAGAAGATTAGCGACAGGAGCATCAACTCCAAATAAAACTAAAAAATATGCAGAAATAGAGCTGACCAATAAATTGTCATCAGCAATTAGTCTTCTGAAGGTTTTTAATAAAGATTCTGGAGGCCGCTCCTTTAAATCATACAAGGTTTCACAGACAGTTTGTATGACCGAGATATTATTGCTCTTCAGTAAAGATACAAACTGTTGACTGGCAAAGTCTGATGTCTTAGTAGCTTCGTATAGAGCTGAAATTGCGTCACGCCGACAATCCTCATCAGTTCCATAAGCAACAGGAATGAGTTGACTTATCCAAGTCTCTTTAATTTTTCCTTCTTCTAGATAATTTTCTAATATCCGAATAAAATCTCTTTGTATATCAGCATTATCAGTATTTAGAATTGATTTCAGATCTAGTTCCACAATATCTGAATGAACACTTAACTGATATAAGCTCTCAAGGGACTCATGATGCCAGTCATCTTCTAAACAATATGATTTTAATATGACCAAGATTTCTTCGTTGGGTGTGTCTTTTAATTTTCCAATAGAATCTATTGCTGAACGACGTATCCAAGACGTCTCATGCTTCAGCAGAGAAGCTAAAACATCAATTACAGGCTGACTTACTTTATTTAAAGCAATCAACGTCTCTGTAGCAACTACGCGAATATAGATATCAGAATCATTGAGAACCTCAATCAGGTTACTAGATACTTTATTAGAGGCAGATTGTAATTCTCCCAAAGCCTCGATAGCATCGTAACGACTGTCTAAATCAACATCATTTACTACTGACAATAGTGTGTTGATAGCAAGTTCTTGATATTGCTTTTTGGGAAGCAGTACTTTAGCTACTTCAATACGTATAGACACATCTTCAGCATCTAACAACGGCAGAAGAGTTTCAAATTCTACATTTTCTAGCTCCTCTAAAGATCCTATTGCTTTAATCGCCTGAGTACGTTCTGAAATAATTTCTTCATTTTTAGTAAGGCTTATATTTAAGAGTGTGTTTACAACTTTTTTTTCTGTTATGCCTAATTCGAGAAGTGATTGAGCTGCTTGAAGACGGACTGATATTTCTTTATCACTCAGCAAAGAGCAGAGTTTAGCCTTATAGTGAATGCCAATCTCTTTAGAACCACAAAGTTGACGAATTGCATGAGTTCGAACAAAATTATTATTATCTTCATCACATATCAATTCTATAAGGGTATTAATAACTGTCCTATTCAATACACTCGATCTCAGTAAAGTTTGAGCTGAGATTAGGCGAACATGAATATCCTCATCACTTAATAAAATCTCAAGACCGGTCAAGATTTTCTTTGGCTTCTTTCCAAAGCGACCTATAGAAGAGACTCCAAAGTATCTCACATAAGGATCTTTATCGGTTGAAAGACTTAAACAATTATTTAGAACAATATCAGAATCAATATACAGATTTCCTATTGTTCTAATTATACGATGTCTGACATGATCATCTTCATAAGATATCAAAAACAATAATTTAGTGAAAACTTGCTCAAATCCTCTAGCAATTTCACCTAAAGCATCTATAGCTTGACATCGCAATGAAGTATTTACTGAGGTCTCTGTAAGCCTTAGAGTTCTTTGAACTATTAATTCTGATGAAAGATTATTTTTTGTGACTACTTTTAGCCAATTCATACACTCAAAATAATTTCTATATTCTCCATAAGAAGGAATGCCAAACCCTACCGTTCTATCGAAAATTTTAACTAGAATATAACTAAGATTTTGCTTTTCCAACTCAGAAAAAGAGTAATTCAACTCATTCAAACATTCCAAAAGCATATAAATATATTTCACTTTTTGACTCGTAAAATAAGTATACCTTTGCGTATATTTGTCAGTTAATTCCTTTAGTAAGCTACCTAATAAAGGTAAGACTCTTCCCGAACTATTGTATAAATTTTGCAATATTGAAAATACTTCTACACGAACTATATAATCTTCTTCTAGAAGGGGCGTTAATTCCGTAACTGCGCGCTCTTCAAAAAGCGTATCTAATTCTAATAGTAGTTTTATACATTTTACCTGAAGTTCTTTATCTTGAGTTTTTCTGATTGATAATATAGCCTCTTTCAATTCTTCCTTTTTCGCTAAATCCTGAAATAGATTAGATTCAGTTATTTTTTTTATATCTGAGAAAACTTCAATAATCGAAGGGACAATTTCTAAGATTTTAGATTTATCAATAGGAATAGCATTACTGAGTAATATTAGAGATACTGATTCTTGAATCCAAAGATTTTCACTTTTAAATAACTTAAATATTCTCTTCTCAAGAATTAAATAAGCCTCCCTTGTTATTGCTCGGAATATATATTCTAATTGACTTTTTGACTCATCATTTTCCCTTAGCAAATGCGCAATAGCTGCAACAATAACATCTAAGGAATCTTCTAGCTCTGAATCACCAGATTCATTTAGATACTCTAAGATTTGTGTCGGCAAACCATAGTCTCCATCTTCAATGAATCCTGAAATCTCTGAAATAACCAGATCGCTCACAAGCTCGAACTTAACTAAAAAATATGTAGAAATACTAGTTGTAATAATGTCTTTTCGGCTCAGCATTAAAGGCACTAAAAAATCTTCTAATTTTCTTTTAATCCTAGGAGCCATAGAATTAAAAGAAAAAGAATCAATTATATTCGACGCATCTTTAACTAGCTCAAAACTTGAATTTTCCAGGAGCTTTAAGATTTTATTTAAAGCTATGTCTGATTGTTCCAGAATGCTCTCCAAAATTTTTGATGCGTCACGTCGGAGATCTTCATCCTTGCCAGAAAACAACTCAAATAGTTTATGAATTATTCCCTCAGACACACTACCAATCTCAATCAAAGCTTCTCGTGCTTCATACCTCAAGTTTTCAACTTCTTCTTCATTAAACTCTGATAGATTCGTATCTAAAAAGTATAAAAGTTCACCAGAACAGTCTTTTGCTAAACTTCCTAGTTTACCTAAAGCTTGAATAGACTTTTCTACAATCTTAAAATCCTCGCTTTTCAAAAGCTGAATTAACGTGTTTATCAAAGAAGCAGATCCACACTTTAATTCCGCTAGCGCATATGCTGATTGTGATTGAATTCTAATATCTTTATCTTGAATGGCTTCTAGAAAAACAAGAATCAATTGACCTGATAAAACATTCTCTGCTCCTAATAACTCAGATGCTTGTAACCGATTATCTGCAGTCCCATTTAATAACTGTTCACACAGAACATCCACTACTTTTGATGAGGTTTGCTCAAGCTTGAGGAGAGCACTAGCAGCTTGAAAACGAATATTAGGATTCGCATCATCGAGAAACTCTGTAAGGCTCTGTAGTATCAGGGGAGCAATATTATGAAGCTTGCCTAATGCACAGATAGCACTAATCTGCACATCTTGATTTTTGTTTTTAAGTAAGCTGAGGAGTCTCTCAATGATGTACTTAGCCGAGTTCCCGAGGTTACCCAATGCTTCAGCCGCACTAGACTGAACCTCTGGATATTTATCATCCAGCAATAACGTCAGCTTCTCTAATACACTAGGCAATGAGCGATCAAGCTTACCCAATGCTTCAGCTGCGCTGGCTCTAACCTGATAGTCTTTATCGTTTAATAGCCCCTCTAATTCTTCGACTACCTCTCTAGAACCATTATTTAAGATACCTAATTTTTGTGCGGCATCTGAGCGTACATTAGCGTTTGTATCCTTTAGTAATGCAAGTAATCCCTTAATTGAGAACTCTGACTCTTGATCAAGTTTTATCAATGCTTTTGCCGCACTAGTGCGAACTCCAGGTGCTCTATCATTTAACAAATACTCAAGTTTTTCTAGTACAGTTTCAAGGCTGTCCAATAAGTCAGAACCGCTGTCTAATTCACCAATTAGCTCAGCAGCATGGATACGAACTCGATAGTCCTCATCATCCAGTTGATTAATAATTGCCTGGATAATTAAGCGATCTGATTGTTCTAAACTCATCAAGGTTTTTGCTGCCTGCAGACAAATACTTGATGAACTACTTTCAAGCATCTGCCGCAAGCCCTTAAGCGTGGCTTCATCAGCTTTACCTGCAGCCTCTAGGCCCAAAATGGCAATGGTTTGAACTTTAATGTCGGCATCTCCCAAAAGCTCTAAGAATCGCATTTGCGTTGAGTTAGATACAACGCTCAATTCCACTAGTGCTGAAACAGCTTGGGCACGCACATGCGGTTCAGTATCCTCAGATGCTTGCATCAGAGTGTGTACAACCAGTTCAGAAGATTGCCCTAATTTACCAATAGATTGAATTGCACTTGCTCGTACATCCCCATCTAAGTCTTGCGCGGTTTTGATTAAAGCCGTCAGAGCGTCTTTTGCATCAGCTCCAATTTTGCCAATTTCTCTAGCTGCTCGCTGTCTATCCTCTGGTTCTGCTACAGAAAGATCAGACATCAATCTACGGATTCGACGCCTGAGTCTTTCTGTAGCTAATACTTCAGGATCAAGACCTGCCAGTTGCTCCAATCGCTGAATGATACTTTCAGGCACTCTGAAACTGGAACCACTTTCCGCTTCACAACAGTTTCGAAGCGCTAACAAAAAACCTTGGATTTCTTCCAATGAGTTAGACTTAGCATAAATCTCTTGAAAAAAGGCTTGCCAATCGTTCTCGTTATCACGCAACCGCTCAACTAAGTGTAACGCTGCCAAATACTCTGCTAATGGATCGAGAGTAAAACGAATCCGAGTCTTTGCGGGCGAAATAGTTCTAATCAGAGAAAGTGGCTTTTCTAAATAATCTAAAGCATTCTTAGCTTGTTCTTGAGCAAAATTATTATCGCCCTTCAATAGCAAAAGTTTTTCTATGACTTGTTCTCGATTTGCTGTTTCCGGTTTTAAAGTATTTTTCAAGCACTCCCATGCAGTCACTTTTGCATTCTGCTGAACCTTTGTATCATCAAGTCTGCCATCTTGAACGTTTCGATTTAACTCATTTAGATAGCTTAAAATCAAATCCGTAATATTAGTAGGAAGATCATTAATAAATTGATCTTGTACGACAGATATCATTTGGTCTGCGTACAGTCTAGCCAACAAAACAGTTATTTCTTTCTCTTCAGTGACAAGTTGTGATAAACGACGCAAAGCATCAAAGTAATCTTCATCTTCAAATAATTCGCGTTGGTCCTTAGCTTTCAAGTAGTCGTCCATAAAAATAGACAACTGCTTACCTGAAACACGCTGAGGTTTAATTGTTGTTTGAGTAACTTCACGCCCTAAAATATCCTCTAGCCGCGATGTGACAATTAGGGCATTAACTGGAGATTTAGGATCTTTGTACCTTACTGCTTTGCGTGTCTTCTCACTCATCTCAGATAAGTGATCAACAATCACCAAAACTCTACGCTTCTCAAGTAACTGGTTTAAGAGTTCTTCTGATACAGGCTTTTCGTCATTTCTTAGATTCCTAATCTGTAGAGTAATTGCATCTAACAGCGTACCGTCTAGTTCTTCTTCGATAAGTACAGGAATCATGCGATGAGCGCATATTCGCTCTTCCTGAACTTCCGCCATTGACCACTTCGCAATTTGGCAAGCTAAGCTTGTTTTGCCTATACCTCCCTCACCTACAATTACCAACCGAAAGAGCTGTCTTTTACAAAATGTTTGTAAATCCTCTGCCGTTAGCTGAGGATTAGTTTTTCGGTCAACTGACACAGGCAATGAAATATGTATCAGTCGCTCCTCAACCGTTGTACGGGATTCAAACTCTGTTAGAGCTTGTTCAATTCGAACATCTACCCAGGCATCAAGTACCTTGGGACGATATTTAAGCCACAGTACTATGTCTGGGGTTAGAGTGATTTGCGTACTCGGAATTGAAAACTGGGCAGGTAAATGCAATAACCAGAGTGGACGTTTCCACAAAATGGAAAGATAAGCAATACTTACCCCAGATAGCGTAAGTATTGGAAGTATTGCTATCCAATTTTCCTTAAACCAATCGAAAACTATATCCGTGGAAGGTTGAGACTGTTGAACAGCTTGACTGACCGATGAAGAGGTTGTCCCCGGCGTCGAATTTGGTTGTGCGTAGCTGCCAGAAGCCAAAAATAATGCACTGAAAACACTAAGAGCTAAACCTCTGTAATTAAGTAAAAAAATTGTCTTCAGTCGTTGGGGCATTACTCAAAGTAGATTAATTGCAAAAATCAGGCTGAATTCAGACAAAAAGCACACAACATAGAGTGCTTTGATTGCACAATCCTACATTATATAATTTATAACAAGCTACTTTGGCGATGCTAGTGAGATTGACAAATCTACTATGTCCTTGGTCTGAAAATCATGCGGACTTCTCTGACTAAGACAGCTGCTGACAGCCATTGAATAAGTCATACTTACGAACGGAGTTTTTTACTCATTAAAGCTTCATTCGAGATTCGGTATATCTTTGAAAGTCAGTATCTCATTAGAAAAGTTATCCCTGTAATACAAACTATGGGCAACTCTTCTATGGGCTTCAAGCACTATGCCGCCAGTACAACACTGCTACCATTGCTATTTTCATTGACTATTAGCCCACTTAGCGCGCAACCAATCAATACTGAACAAATCGCCCGCAGCGCAACTGTTTCCACCCCCGATATCCTGAACGAAATCAACCGCCTGCGCCAAAACCCAGCCGCCTATGCCGACTGGCTCCAAACCACCCGCAGCTACTACATCGGCACCGCCCTCTACTGGCCCGGACAACGCCCCCTCCAAACCCAAGAAGGTACCACCGCCCTGGATAACGCCATCCGCACATTGCGTAACACCGCACCCCTAGCCCCCCTAACCACCAGCCAGGGACTTTCCCAAGCCGCCACAGACCATGCCCAGGACCTGCACCTATCCGGTCGCTTTAGCCTCCGGGGCAGCGACGGCAGCACCGCCGAAGACCGCATCCAACGCTACGGCACCTACGAAGGTCGCCTCAAAGAACTCATTAGCGAAGGTCTCAACGACCCAGCCGCCATCGTCGCCGCCCTGGTTCTGGACGATGGCAATAGCAGTCGCAGCTATCAGCAAACCCTTTTGGCCCCCGACCTGCACCACATCGGCATCGGCTGCATCCCCAGCGGCAGGCTCACCCTCTGCATTACCAGCTTCGCCACCCACTACACCGACAACGCTGCCCCTGAACCAGTCGCCAGTAAAGCAACCCCCACTAGCAGCGCAACAGAGCATCTATCCACCCTGGCAGCAGACTTTATTGCCGAGACCAACACCCTGCGACGCAACCCGGCCCGGTATGCAGAAAAACTACGGGCACTGCGCCCCTACTATGACGGCAACCTGGTAAAACTACCGGGACAGCCTATTTTGCAAACTGTTGAAGGGGTCGCCGCCCTGGATGAAGCGATTGTAGCCCTCGAGAATACCGATTCTCTCCCACTGCTTAGCTATTCCACCGGACTTAGCCAGGGGGCAGCGGACCACGCCAACGACTTGGGCAATGGTAACGTTGGCCATTATGGCAGCGACGGTAGCGCACCGCTGGATCGGGTGAATCGCTATGGCACGATTCCTGCTGGGAATCGCATCGGTGAAAATATTAGCTTTGGTCCTTTCTCTTCGGCGGAATGGCACATTATCCAATTGTTAATTGACGACAATGTGCCGAGCCGTGGCCACCGTGAGGCACTGCTGCGATCTGAGTATCGCTTTACGGGCAGTGCCTGCAACAGCCATGCTACGTTTGAAATTGTTTGTGTTGCCACCTATGCGACGGCATACGAGGAATAAGTCATTCATCAAAAGGGTCGAGGGTGGGCCGTGCCTCCCAGCATTACCGAATCTGCACTGCTGCGTTGTAGATTGCCTCGTTGGTCTGCACCGATTTTTGTAAATCCACCACCGGGTTGGGATAGTCCACACCCAGGGTCACATTGCACCGTTTCTGTTCTTCTTTATCCAGCTTCCAGGGGCTATGGATCTTGCGCCGGGGCAGCTTTTGCAATTCTGGTAGCCAGTGTTTTACATAGTCTCCATCGGGGTCATAGTCCTTCGACTGCTTGGGAATATTAAAATACCGAAACCCTCGTGCATCATTGCCGACGCCCGCTGTGTAGTTCCAGTTTCCCCAGTTGCTGCACACATCGTAGTCAATCAGCAGCGACTCGAACCACTCTGCCCCCATGCGCCAGTCGATGCCCAAATTTTTGGTTAAAAAGCTGGCCACATTCTGTCGTCCCCGGTTGGACATAAACCCGGTTGCCGCTAGCTCTCGCATGTTGGCATCCACCAACGGGTAGCCGGTCTCGCCACGGGTCCACAGCTCAAATCGTTGCCAGTCTTCTTTCCAGGCCACCTTCAGCCCCCGCAATCCGGACGGGTAAAACACCGTATCGCCATGTTTGGCACAAATAAACCGAAAAAAGTCTCGCCACAGGAGCTCGAACACTAGCCAGTAGGTGGAATCGTTCTTGACGCGCTGTTGTTCGTAGGCACCGACTTCTTCGTAGATTTTGCGGGGAGAGATGCAGCCGAGGGCTAGCCAGGGAGAGAATTTGGAGGAATAGTTGGCCCCGAGCATACCGTTGCGGTTTTGTTTATACACCCGTAGTTTGTCCACATCCCAAAAGTAGTGCTGCAGCCGCTGCAGGGCTTCGGTTTCTCCTCCGTTGAAGGACAGCACACCCCGTGGGTCTGGGACTTTGGGTTCTAGACCGAGGTCATCCAGGCTGGGCAGCTCGCCAAGGTCCACCTTGGGTAGGGGCGGCAGTTGATTGGGTGAGGGAAATGCTGGATAGACCGAGCTGCTTTTTTCGACTTTCTTGCGAAAGGAGGTAAATACCTTGGGGAGCTGGGAGACGTCGAAGGGTAAATCGTCGGGATGGTAGAGGGTGGTCCCCCAGTAGATCTCGTAGCTAATTTTTAGCTGGGCTAGCTGCTGTTCGAGGGCGGCATCCACTGCGAGTTCTTCGCTGGTGATTTCTTCGTGCCAGTACACGGCATCTACCTGTAGGGCTTTTGCGATCGCAGCCACTTCTTCCTCCGGCTTACCGTGGCGCACCACCAGGTCAGCCCCTTTATCCCGTAGCGAGGCCCGCAGATCCGCTACGCTTTCTAGCAAAAACTGAGCCCGATAGGTCCCGGTCTTCGGAAAGCCAAAGCGGGTTTGGCCAAACTGACGCGGATCAAAACAATAGACCGGAATCACCTCGGCTTTCTGCTCTAGGGTACGATGCAGCGGTTCGTGGTCGTGGAGGCGAAGGTCATTGCGAAACCAGAGCAAAATGCGCATGAACAGGTTGAGGTCGGTGGGTACATCGGCTAGAAAGACATTTTTTCTACTGACAGAGTATGCTTAATAAATGTTAGCAATGTCGCTGCTGATTTACGAGGCGGCCCGCAATGGACTCATCTAGGATGACGTCATTCGGCTCATCAAGACTCAGCAGTACAGGGTATCTAGTTTTAAGGAAAGGAACACAATCGATGGCAATCAAAGTGGGTGACAAGGCTCCGGATTTTACCCTGCAGTCTCAGGCTGGAGACTCGGTAACGCTATCGAGTTTTCAGGGGCAAAAGGCCGTCGTGCTTTACTTTTATCCCAAGGATGACACCCCAGGATGCACCACGGAATCCTGCACATTTCGCGATAGTTTCCAGGATTTTCAGGAGCTGGGCGCTGAGGTGATCGGCATTAGCAGCGATTCACCGGATTCTCACCAAGCGTTTGCAAGCAAGTATAGTTTGCCGTTTACGCTGGTGAGCGATGCTGGGTCAGCGGTACGTAAGGCCTATGGGGTGCCTGCAACCCTGGGGTTGTTGCCAGGTCGGGTCACCTATGTGATTGATAAAACAGGCACTGTGAAGCATATGTTTAATTCGCAGTTCAACCCGAAGAAACACGTTGAGGAAGCATTGGGTGTGTTGAAGGGGTTGGGCTAAGGACGCCCCTATTGGTCTGTGATCTGCTGATTGAGCCAGTTAATCACGGCCATGGAACGGGCCGTAAACGCAATCACATACTCTTTGGCTGTTGGCCCTTGCTGTTGCACTTTGGCATAGATGTCGGTTTCGCGGACTTCTTCGGGGGCTGACTGTGTTTGAATGAGTAGCTTAATGTTGGTGAGTAAGTTAAGGGGTTCATCTCCTTGAATATTTAACAGGGCCGTTTTGGGTGAGAGTTTTTGCAAACTGCCACCACAGTGTTGGGCCCCTACCTGCTTTCCTTCTAGGGCTACATATTCAACGGAGATCGTCTGATGTACGGGTTTTAGCGGTAAATCTTCTGGGGTCAGAAACAGTTTGAATTGATCGCCCCGAATGCCGGTGACGTCGTAGATCGTAATGGGACGTTTAATGCCTTTGGGATAGACCTCCACTTTGCTTTGGATGGCCAGACGATGGTGATTGATGGTGCCAATTTCTTCGTGGGTATCTTCGGAAATAAAGATTTGGCCGCCGGTCGTATAGGACTCGATGCGGAAGGCGAGATTGACGGCACTACCAATGACGCTATACTTGGTGCGCTTTTCTGAGCCAATGTTGCCGACAATCACACTGCCGGTATTGATGCCAATCCCCATTTCTTGTTCGGGAAATCCTTTTTCTCGCATGGCAACATTCACGTCTACCATGGCTTGTTGCATTGCGATCGCACAGGCCACGGCCCGGTCAGGATGATTATCATTGACCCGGATGGTGGGAGCACCAAAAATCACTAGGATGCCATCCCCCATAAACTCATCAATGATGCCTCCATATTCATTGATCACATCGGACATATAGCCCAGGTACAAATTGAGAATTTGCACCACCTGCTCCGGCGGCAACTGTTCCGAAAGAGCGGTAAAGCCCCGCAGATCGGAGGTGAGGATGGTAATTTTGCGCGTCTCTCCCCCCAGCTTAAGATTTTCAGGATTGTCCAACAAATTAGCAACAACCTGATCGCTCAAATAGCGACTAAAAGTGCGCCGAATTTGGCTAGCACTATGGGCCAGGTAGGTATTCACCCCAGCGGCAGCCCCCGTCAGGGCCATCAAGGGAGGAACCATGGGCACCCACCAGCCCAACAACAACAATCCATAGGTGCCTGCCACCAAAGCACAGCCAAGGGCAACGAGAAAAATAACCTGGCGCCATAGCGTATCCTTAGCCGGATTGCGCTGCATCCAGGTAATTGTTGCCCCAAATAGAGACCACAGAAAAATCCAGAGAATTTCCACCGGTTCTGACAAGGTGCGAATCAGCGCCCGACCATCCAAAGCGGCACTAATTATTTGGCTGGTGAGATTCGCGTGAATTTCCACCCCAGCCATGGACTTCGGCAGGGCCAGCATCTTGCTACTGTGGGGCACAAAGAAACGGTCCTTGAGACTTTCCGCCACGGAGCCAATAAAAATCACCCGATCCTTGGCCCAGTCCTCCGGTAGCTCGTCATTTAGCACCGCCCGTAGGGGCACGGTTTCAAAAAGTTCGCTGCCCCCCCGATAGTTAATCAGGGTTTGATAGCCCTCGGCATCAGCCCGAATATAGCCCCCGTCGTTTTTGTTAAAGGGGCGAAAAACAGCCCCGTTCAACTGCCACCAGTCGTCGATGCCCACCGGCTGGGGACCAATCCCCTCAGCATCTAGGTACAGCAGGGCCAAATATAGGGCAAAGCTCGGGGCCTGGACACCTTCCGGGGTGGTCACCATCAACAGACCGCGACGAATTGTGTTGTCGTTATCCACAATGCCATCGTTGATGCCCACCTGGCCCAACTCCGCTAGCACCGGGGCCGGATCAATTAAGTCTCGATCGGCACTGTCCCCCAAAATGGTCCGCATCCCGATGAGGTTCGGCGTATTGCGAAACACCTCTTCTAGCTCAGCGTGGCCCGGTTCCACCGGCACGTCGCGAATAATGTCGAGGCCAATGGCCCTGGGCTGCTGGCTCGACAATTTTGAAATCACCTCAGCGTAGACCGCATCTGGAATGATGGCCTGGCCCATCTGGCGAATATCTTCTTCATCGATACCCACAATGGCCACACGAGTATCGGGCGTTTCTGGACGCCACTGCAGGTAGCGATCATAGGTGAGCCATTCTAAAGGTTGCAACAGCCCCAGGGCGCGCAACAGAATAATTATAATGGTCATCGTCGGGGCGGCAACAACAATACCGCGCCATTGCCACCAAAGACGTTTAAGATTCATGCTTCAGCACTAGGTGAGACTCTCGAGCAGCCGTTGTCGATTATCGAATGCCGTCAAGCAGCTGTTCTAAATTACTGGTGCCATGGTCGACGTCGCTGCTGGGCACCGCCATCGGCACGGCGGGAGGAGCGACATCGACCACGGCGGCCTCCTGACCCACAATGGGTTGCGCTGCGACTGCGTCTAAATCCACCGAGGATAACAGCTGGGTCCATGGGTCAGGATTGGTGGAGCGGAGGGATGCAGCCAAGGTCAGGGTTTCTTGCCAGGCACCGGCGGCGGCGTAGAGTTCGGCCTGGGCTAAGGCATCATCGGCGGCGGCCTCTAGCTCGGCTAGTAGTGCTGGGCTCGCATCCAACCGCTGAATGCCCCCACCAATTAAGACATCGTCACTGCGATCTCTAGGATCGCAAACCAGCGCCAGGTCCCAATAGTACAGGTTGCCAGCGGCAAAAATAGGCGTCACCCCATCGCTTTGGTAGCGGGGCAGTTGCAATTGAATCGTACCTGGGGTGTCGGGTAGCGTCACGATTTCTTGGTAAACGTCCTCCCCCACTTCGTCTACCACGGTGAGTTCGGCGTTGACGGCCCCGGTTTCAGGAATATAGAACCACAGGGATAGGGGAATATCGGCATCTGCACCAAATGCTGTGGAGATCGCATTGTGGGGCAAAATTGAGGTCAATGAAGGCTTCTGTTGAGGATCCAGGCAGGTTTCACCCCGGGTGGCCAAGGATGGTCCCCGGGCCGGGGCACCGCGATCGCGGGTTTGGGGAAACTCTAGGGCGTAGCTAGGACCCGCCGCTGCCACCATCAAACTAGCAAGAACAGCCTGGATAAAACGCGAACGAATAGACATGACGATTTTTTCTCTCTGACAACCTAAGAGTGACCATAATTGAACGTAGAAATAGCTGCTGATGTCGAAAATGATGCACTTTGCCATCCGGGCAAAGGTCTGCGCCAAGATCATAGTGTGAATCAGCAATACTACGAAAAATCTTGATGGCGTTTAACTTTTCTTACCTGAACACTACAGAGGCATCAGTACTGGTTTCGGTTATTTTTTACAAGACCAATCAAAAAACTGCCTAAAAAAATAACAATAAAATTGGATATGCACCAACTAACCTAAGGGGCTTTTAGCTTGATGAATATAGATTCCATAGATTTACAGCGCTTATTTTTTGCGCTCAAAACCCTCTTAGAATATCTGTAAATTCCTCAGAAGAGATGTTGTTTTTTATACATCCAAACAACTGCCAACAATAAAATACACGGCTTGGCAGGTTAAGCATCGGCACATAGCAAAAAGGGGCGCTCAGGGATTTCCGCCCCGCACCCCTCTTGATCTAATGAACATTCTGCAGGGCTTTACCCTTTTCGCAGCATGTTCTAAACGCCGAACTGGAGATGACCTGTGGGAGTTACCACCTAGCCGTCTTACTCAGGAATTTCGAAGGCAACTTCCAGGTCCACGGACCCTTCTTCAGAATCGAGGCCAAAATATCGCGCCTCTATGCCTTCAATATCCGCCTCGTCTAAAGAAACCAAAGACGTCACAGAGCCCAAAGAAAGCAAATCCCCTGGTTTTAACTCCACCCCTTGGCTATTGAGGGTATCCCGCAGCCACCGCACCGCATTGATGGGATGCCCGAGCAACGCTTCACTGGTGCCCTCTGCCAAA
The DNA here is from genome assembly GCF_018739865.1 of Leptothoe kymatousa TAU-MAC 1615. GTDB lineage: Bacteria > Cyanobacteriota > Cyanobacteriia > Phormidesmidales > Phormidesmidaceae > Leptothoe > Leptothoe kymatousa. The sequence continues at coordinate 331,205 of NZ_JADOER010000011.1, forward strand.
AACTGGCCCTTGTCGTTGTTTAGGACCACCCGAATATTGGCCAACTGCTCCATACCTGCAACATCAGCGGCCAACTCCACCGGTTCACCGACCACGCCATATCGAGCCCCCACATTCACGGCCACCAGGGCGCCAGCATTAATATTGGCATTTTCTGCGTAGATCAAGTCTGGTAGCTCTAAAAAGGGAATAACCGCATCCAAGGCTGCTAGCAGCTCCAGATCTGTCTCGGCTTCGTTAATATCTGGGCCGCCTACCCGCACCATCAGGTCCCCCTCAGCATGGGGACGGCTGCCGAACTCAAGGGGCAACGAGTCGCCACTTTCCAGCAGCATATTTTCTAGCAAGAACCCATAGAGGGGATGGTTCACACCCAGCTGCGCCTGGGCTTTGGAGTTGGACAGGGCCACTTTATAGCCCACCACCGAGCCCTCTTCCCCGGCTTCATTCATCAAGCGCCGCACAAAGGTAATGTGGACCGAATCAATCTGGCGCGAGGAAAGGCCGTCGGTGAGGATGGGGGCCGGATACCCTGCGGCATAGTGCTGGAACAAAGACACCGCCACCAGATCGGTATAGCTTTGGCTCAAACGTAGGGGCTGCAGTGGTGTTGGCAATGGCTCCGCCGCTTGAATGGCGGTTGCACCCCCCGCCATAAGTAGGCCCAGGCCAATTCCTTGTAACCAGCGCCAGTTCTTCATACCTTGTTCCTTTACTCGTTTACTGATGGTGAATATTGTAGAGATGCAAGTGATTGTGTCTAAGAGATATTTTGCCTGGAAGACATGTTGCCTGGGTGACATCGTGTCTGAATAGACGTTGTGTCTAAATAGACCAAGGCACTGTGTCCTAGTTGACTATTTAGAATACAAATCTTTAGCGACCATAGCACCCAACAGGGTGACGACTTATCAACTGGTTTTGTGCTAAGGGGGCAACGTTCTTAACTAACCCTTATCGTCAAAGTCCCTTTGCTTTATACATTCTTGGCCGAGACAACGATGAGACGACGATGAGACAACGATGGCAATCCATCAAGGGTCTGCCCAAGCATTATGCTTTAAGGGCACTTTGTTACTGTATATAAAGTATTCAGGATCGTGTCCTCAGGTGTTTCGCGATCGCAATAGTCGTTACTCTTGCAACGTCATACCTATGAAGGCAGAAATTTTAAATTCAGCCATTCGAGCAACAGCATCACCCACCGTGGTGAAAGAAAAGGCGAATCAAACCACTCGCCAGCCCTACCCCAACTACAAAATCATTGTGCTCAACGATGATTTCAATACGTTTCAGCATGTCGCAGAAACCCTGGTGACATACATTCCCCACATGACCCCAGATCGGGCGTGGAAACTGACCAATCAGGTGCACTACGAAGGCCAGGCAACGGTTTGGGTCGGCCCCTTAGAGCAGGCTGAGCTGTACCATAGCCAGCTAATTCGCGCCGGATTGACCATGGCACCCCTGGAGCAGGCATAGCGATGGCCCCTAAGCCCAAAGATGCCCGTGGTCGCGTGGTGCTCAACCATTCCACCCATATCCCTGGCCTAATTGCGATTCTGCACAAACTCTCGGCCCACCCCCACATTAAAACGCTGACCCCAGCGGTGATTAGCCGGGGGCGCTCCCATGCACCAAAGTTTCGACTCAAAATTTCGGTGCCCATTCGCGGCGGGTTTAAGCTAATTGCGCGCCAAGGCAAGTCTATTCAAGAAGTGTTCATCATCACCAACCTGAATCTAGAACAACTCAAGGAAGCCATTCAGGCCGTTGTACCGGGGTGAGTGCGGAGGAAACCCATGCACCTATACAGGAAGGGAAAGCTCAGTTTGCGATCGCCCAGGCCTTTTACCGACCTGCCAGCAAAATTGGTCGCGATTTAGCCATCCTGGCCGCCGCCATCTATCGCCAAACCAACGGACAGCTCAGGATAATCGACGCCATGACCGGCTGTGGCGTTAGGGCACTACGCTATCACCTAGAATCAGGTGCCGACTGGGTCTGGGCCAATGAAGGCAACCCGGACCTCCGCCCCCTGGTCCAGCAAAATTTGGCCCAGGCCATGGCCCCCAACACCTATCGCATTAGCCACCAGGAGGCGAACCAGCTATTTTTTAGCTGCGCCCAACACAAAGACTATTACGACCTCATCGACATTGATAGCTTTGGTAGCCCCACCCCATTTATCACCACCGCCCTTTGGGCCATAAAGCTGGGCGGCCTGCTCTACCTAACCAGCACCGATGGACGTACTACAAGCGGCCACGCCCCAGAAAAAAGCGTACAAATCTATGGAGCCTGTGCCCGCAGCCATCCCGCGGTGCATGAACAGGGGTTGCGCCTGCTAATCGGCAGCGCGGCCCAGCAAGCCGCAGCCCGTGGATTTGCCATTGAGCCAGTGTTCTCCATTTTCAATGGCTACATCCATCGAGCCATGGTGAGGGTGGTTAAACAGCCCTGGCAAAACGAAAACTATGGTTTTTTAGCCTATTGCTACGGCTGCGGCCAGTTCCGCACCGCCAACTGGCGACAGCTGGGGCAGCTAAGCTGCGCAGCCTGTGGAAGCGCCCCTGTCGTTAGTGGACCGATGTGGCTAGGCCCGCTCCACGCTGCGCACTACATCACCCAGATGGCAGATCTGGCCCACCAATGGCAATGGCCAAAACCCATTCAAACTCTCCTGCAAACGCTTTTAGACGAAGCCCCCATGCCCCCCTATTACTATCCCCTGCCAGAACTCGGGCGCCGAGGGCACATGGATATTCCACCGAGGGATCGGCTAATCGAGGCCCTGCGCCACAGCGGCCATCGCACTACCCGCACCCATCTAGATGCCCAAGCAGTTAAAACGGAGGCCTCCCTGGCCGCTTGCATTGATATCGCCAAGTCATTGATATAATTTGCCGTCCATCCCATCGCCATGGTGCGGCAATAATTTTGTCTATACCACAAACAACAGATATTATCTCCCCATATCCTGATATCTACGCTCAACCCTGTCTTCTTTTGTGGGCCATAGCCTGGCCACCGTTGACGCATACGCCCTCACCCAAGAGCCTAAAGACAACAACAACAATCAAAACAACAACAATCAAAGCAACAACATGCGTGGTTTACCTGGCTATTGGTGATGGCATGCCTGCCCGACAGTGACTATGCAGAAAAGGCACTGCACATTAATGGAGACACGGTTCTCACCCCCCATTCATTGCCGGGGGCCTTACCCTGGCCAATCACACATTGATACCCAGAACCATTAGCCTATGCTTGTTGTTCAGGCATCGATTATCTCTTAAGGAAACAGTTATCCTGCCCAGTGTTGTTACCGCAATTGGGTTCGCGATTTTGGCGTTAAATATCAATCGGCAGGAACAGTAACAACTTTCAACCTGACACAAAAGATCACACTACATTGCCGAAAGCGGCAAAGAATGCGTAGGTAATTTTCGATACCTTAGTACACAGAACATACATCGGACGCAGCTGCATAGACCATGGGAGAACGACTTACTAGACAAAGCGCCTACTCAACAAGTTTCCTTAATATTACCCAGCCGTACTTAAAGAAACAGCAAAGTTCAAGCACATACTACACGAAGTAGCCTATATCTAGTAACAGTGAAAACAGCCCCATCCGGACTAATTACATTATATAAAGTAAAGGAACGATAAATTCTACGTAAAGAGTCCGTGCAAAGCTCATTCATCAATCGCTCTTTGTTGTTACTATTGGGCCGAGTAACCTAGGTAGGTTCCACCTAAGATTAGGTCTCAAAATGCACTTGCGAACTTTAGAAGAGTGCTCTTTATATCGCTCAAGTCCCAAGGCTTAGGCACCGCAGAAGCACTGTTCTTGTCAACGAACAACCACGTATTATTTCAGAACATTTAGTTAACTTTCCAGGAAGAGATGGAGACACGGACATGTCTCCTGTAAATGTATCTTCTTCAGAAAAATTTCTACCAGTTAATATTTCGTCATGAATAAAAATCAGTTCGATGCCAAGGCCGAGCCAGGAACGTTAAGTTCCATCGATCCTCAATCGGTTTGTGTAGTGGGTAGTGGCCCGGTGGGTCTTGCCTTTGCGCTGCGCTTAGCCAACGCGGGCAAGGCTGTAACAGTGATCGACAGTGGCAAGTTTGCGGCCAAAGATCAGGGCCATGAATTTTTCTGCGGCACAGTTGCCAGTGCGGCAGACGCAGCGGATCGAACTGACCCCACCCTTGTGTCGGAGGGAACGCTGTACTCCAGGCAAGACTACATGACCTACTCCCGCTACTTAGGGTCTGGTGGTAATTCTTGTCGTTGGGGTGTAGAGTGGCGACCCGCTGCCGAAGGCCGGGTGCGGATTGTGCCAGGTGCCCTGGCCGATTTTGATGCTCGTCCCGAGTTCGATATTCCAGCGTGGGCTGCACCGGGCATCGATGTCTATAGCCGCTACAGAGATGCTTTAGATTTCTTTGCTTTAGAAGGCCATAATTTCGACATCGGCGGATACCAGGATGACTTTAATCCGGTGCCTCTATCGACCTTCACCCTACCCACTAAACTGTTCCACTTTGCCCGCTCTAAGGCCATCAGCCAACAGCGAGTGGCGGAAGCCAAAGCACATCCGGGCATTACGGTTTGTTCAGACCTACATCTCGTGCGGATTGAGACCAACAAACAAGAGACGGTAACCGGCCTGGTGATGTGCCGTCCAGATGGTAGTGAAGTTCGCATTCAAGCCGGACACTATGTCTTGGCCTTGGGCGGCATTGAAAATGCGCGCCAGCTACTGCTAGCAAAACAAGATGGCGCCCTGGCCGACCCCCACGACGTATTTGGCCGCTGGTTTGTGGATCATCCCCACACCCGCCTGGGGTATTTAACGGATCCTAATCCTGATGAATTGCTCAAGGCGACAGCTTGGTACGACTTCCAAGAAGTCGCGGGCACGCCCATTATGCGTGGCCATGAGATTCAACCTGAAATCGCCCAGGAACTCGGCATCCTGAGATTCTCCATTGATTTGGTAGGACGCCCGGTCGGTGATTCTTCCAAGACAGGGGTGGCCGTGGCCCAGGCTTGGGACCGGTTAAAGCGCCGCGACAGGAAAGGGTTCCTGGGCTTCTTGCCCCAGCTAGCCGCTGATCCAATTCGGGCAGGCAGACTTATTTATGAAGCCTGGAATAATCCTGTGCATAATACAGGGAAAGGCGGTTGGAGCGATCCGGCAGCTCGCTACCACAGCTTTGGCTCGGTCTCGGTGGAGGCGATGTTTGAGCAGCGGCCATCACCTGATAACCGGGTTCGGTTGGGGACAAACTGCGATCGCTTAGGTCGCCAGCTACCTGTACTACAGTGGTCCTGGAGTCAGAAAGAGACTGAATCCATCAACCGGGCTGCGGATTTTGTTGCCGATGCATTCAAGCAATCGGGCGTCGGCTCCTTTGTCACCATGCGTGAATTGGGCCAAGGAGATATTCCCCGCGCAGGCAGTGGTTTCCACCACATGGGTGGCACTCGCCAAAGTGTTAACCCCTCCGATGGTGTGGTCAATGCGGAGAACCGCATGCATGGCGTCGACAATCTCACGCTCATTGGCACCTCCGTCTTCCCCAACAGTGTGGGCTATGCTAACCCCACATTGACGGCGGTGGCAGACGCCATCCGAGTGGCAGACATCTTCAGCGGTGTCGCCCCTCGCGTTGCCGAAGACACACCGTTCGAAGCGTTTGCGGTTTCCTAACCAGCAGCCCACGCACTAATAACGATTCTTCCACGAGCCACCCAGGAAGCTTGATTAATCCAAGCTTCCTGTTTTTTTTGCTGCCGATCGGGACGACAACAACCGACAAACAAACAAGAGATATTTGCAACAACAAGTGGGTGAACTCAATATTTCACAAGACATATACAAGCCTATTGACGTCGCAGTTTTGGCCCCCTCGACATCTGCCAGCTCATTGGGTCAATCTCCTTACACGGTAGAGAGACTTTCTGAGATTTACAAATCCCCCATAGCCGAGAACATTTTTCTGTAAAATATCTAACCGCCTTCCCTAAATATTTTCCCATGGACGACCGGCAATTTCTTCGAGAAAAGTATTTTCTATTTTTGTCTCATCGTAACTATATGATTTATCATTTAGAGATACGTTATAGACGTTAGTAAATTTTCACTGTATTGATTAGGCTATGGTAAATCCGACCCAGTACCCCGTAATGGTGATTGGAGGGGCAGAAGATAAGGTCGGTCCCCGTAGCATATTGACGAATTTCTTCAAAAGTGCTGGTGGAGCCCAGGCAACCATTGGCATTGTTCCTTGCGCATCCCAAGAGCCGAGCGTAGTGGGTAATCGCTACACCCGCATTTTTAGTGAGCTAAAAGCTAAGAGCGTTAAGGTTCTAGATATTAGGCGGCCGCAGGAATGTGATCAGGATGGTTGGCTCCAGGCTTTAGATAGCTGCACTGGGATTTTCCTCTCCGGCGGCGACCAGGTGCGGTTGTTTGAATTTATCCGCAATAGTACTTTCGCCACCACCCTTAAAAAACGTCTGAACCTGGGCACGCTAGTGCTGGCCGGAACCAGTGCCGGTGCTGCAGTGATGGGAGAAAAGATGATTTCAGGCGGAAGTAGCGGTGAGTCACCTAACCGTGGGCTGGTAGATCTCATGGATGGGTTGGGATTTGTTCCAGAAGTGTTAGTCGATCAACATTTCCACAATCGCAATCGGATGGCGCGGTTATTGAGTGCGATCGCAGCCAACCCCGACAAACTAGGTATTGGCATTGACGAAGATACCTGTGCCGCCTTTAAAGGAGATGGCACCTTTGAAGTCATTGGAAAAGGGACCGTCACCATCATTGACCCCCGCGAATTAACCCACACCAACTATCGTAGCTCTGCCCCAACATCGCCCCTTAGCCTGCACGATTTGCGGGTGCATATTCTCAGCGAAGGCGATGAATACGACTATAGACGCCGCTCAGTATGTATGCCCACCCATGGCATGGTGTCTCATTTTTAATCACCAACTACGGCAAAGTATGCAGGTGTCGCTAAAGGTTGTTGCAATTTATCGATAGGGTGTGAAAAATCACGGGAGCCCATCAGTTTTTATCGTTGGATAACATCGAAAGTTGCATATTTCAATGCGCTAAATGCATCAAATACCCAGTAAAGTATCATGGTATCCTGACAAAGCTAGGATATCTGTAATTCCAATCAAGCGGTGTTGTATTATCCATTACAGTTAGCCCACACCCTTTGGGTTCAATTATTCAACACCCTTTAAGTTATTTTTGGTCTAGAACAGCTTTCCGAGAGTCGCACCAAAATTGGAGACCTCTTCACGAAATATTCCGATCAAAATTTCAAAGCATTCACTTAAAATCAAATACATCTGTAATTAATTTTACAAAAAATATATGACCCAGTTAGCAAGCCTGAGCTAATTTTTGCAGGCATGTTCGCTTTTATCCGTACTAGCTCTCCCCCATAAAGAGGGCCTGTAGCTTGGCATACGAAATTAACTGGCCCCTTAATTTCTGTTGGCATCTATCCACATACATTTTTTTGTCACCTATGAGAATTCTGCACACTCGCACATTGCGTGGCCCCAACTATTGGAGTATTCGCCGTCCTAAGCTAATTGTCGTTCGCTTAGATTTAGAGGAACTCGCAGAGAGTCCTTCCAATACGCTACCTGGCTTCTACGATGGGTTAGTGCAAGTGCTGCCCAGCTTGGAAGAGCATCACTGCTCCCCCGGCTGTAGAGGTGGCTTTTTGCGCCGTGTGCAAGAAGGAACCATGATGGGCCACATCGTGGAACATGTCGCCCTCGAGCTGCAGGTGCTCACTGGCATGACCGTCGGCTTTGGCCGCACCCGAGAAACCAGCACCGCTGGAATCTATCAGGTGGTGGTCGAATACAAAAATGAAGCCGCTGGCCGCTATGCCACCCGTGCCGCCGTGCGATTGTGCCAAAGCATCATCGATACAGGCTCCTACCCCGCAACTGAACTGCGCACAGATTTAGCCGACCTCAAAGAATTGCAAGCAAACGCGGCGCTGGGGGCGACCACCGATGCCCTAGTGGGCGAAGCTGAGGCCCGGGGCATCCCCTGGATGGAATTAGAAAACTGTGATCTATTCCAGCTGGGCTATGGCAAATATCAAAAACGCGTTCAGGCAGCGCTCACATCCTCCAGCAATGTGCTGGGTGTAGAACTCGCCTGCGACAAAGGACGCACCAAAGCCGTCCTAGAAAATATGGGTGCCCCAGTGCCCGCTGGCGCATTAATTTACAGCTTTGACGATCTCGAACCCACGATTGAGAATCTGGGTGGTTATCCCATCGTGATTAAGCCATTGGATGGCAACCATGGCCGTGGCATCACCATTGATATTCGCTCCTGGCAAGAGGCCGAAGAAGCCTATGACCGCGCCAAGGAAATCTCCAGGGGGATCATTGTTGAGCGTTTTTATGCCGGTCGGGATCATCGCATCCTGGTGGTGAACCATCAGGTAGTCGCCGTCGCAGAACGGGTGCCCGCCCACGTAGTGGGTAATGGCGCATACACCATCGCCGAACTCGTAGAACAAGAAAACCAAGATGAACGCCGTGGCAATGGCCACGACAACGTGCTCACCCAGATTCAGCTAGACGATTCCACCGACGAAATGTTGGCTCGCCAAGGGTTGAGTGTGGATACCGTTTTAGAAATGGATCAGTTGGCCTACCTGCGGGCAACGGCCAACCTCAGCACAGGTGGCACCGCCATCGACCGCACCGACGACATTCACCCAGACAACGTGTGGCTAGCAGAGCGCGTCTCACGGATTATTGACCTCGATATTGCGGGGATCGATGTGATCACCACCGACATCACCAAGCCTTTGAAAGAAGCAGATGGGGTGATTGTGGAAGTGAATGCCGCCCCAGGGTTGCGGATGCATTTAGCGCCTAGTGAAGGGGTGGCCCGCAATGTGGCAGCCCCCATTTTACAAATGTTGTTCCCACCGGATACTCCCACCCACGTACCCGTGGTGGCAGTCACAGGCACCAATGGCAAAACCACCACCACCCGCCTGATCGCTCACATTGCGCGCCAGGTTCACGCCGCCGTCGGCTTTACCACCACCGATGGGATTTACATTGGCGATCACCTGATTGAAAAGGGCGACACCACGGGTCCCCAAAGTGCGCGGATGATTTTGCAAGATCCCACCGTGGAAATGGCCGTATTAGAAACAGCCCGAGGCGGTATTTTGCGCTCTGGGTTGGCCTTCCCCCACTGTGATGTAGGTGTGGTGCTCAATGTTGCAGCCGACCACCTAGGTCTGGGCGATATCGACACCATCGACCAAATGGCTAGGGTTAAAGGCGTAATTGCTGAGGCTGTCCATGCGGATGGTTACGCCATTCTCAATGCCGATGATGAACGCGTAGCGGCCATGGCCGATCGGGTGGCGGGTAAGGTCGCCTACTTCTCAATGGATGCCCAAAACCCGTTGGTGCAAGACCATGTGCGGGATGGAGGCATTGCCGCCGTTTACGACGATGGCCACATTGTTATTTTGCAAAACGAGTGGGTGCATCGGATTGAGCACGTCACTAAGGTACCGCTGACACTGGGCGGACGGGCACCGTTTATGATTGCCAATGCCCTAGCAGCCAGCTTGGCCACATTTGTTCAAGGCATCACAGTGGAACAGATTCGGGCCGCACTGCGCAGCTTTGAGGCCTCCGCGCAGCAGACACCAGGTCGCATGAACCTATTTAACATGGGGCGCTTCCATGCATTGGTGGACTACGCCCACAACCCCGCAGGCTATGAAGCCGTAGGTGGTTTTGTAAAAAACTGGTCTGGCCCCACCATCGGCGTGGTCGGTGGCCCTGGGGATCGGCGCGATGAGGATCTGATTGGTCTGGGGCAACTCGCCGCCACCTTCTTTGATCACATTATTGTCAAAGAAGATGATGACCGTCGGGGCCGCCCTGCAGGGGAGGCGTCAGGGCTAATTGTCCAGGGCATTGGGCAAGTGCCTGACTCTGCCGTATCTCACTTTATTCAATTGGATGAGACCACAGCGATTGAATGGGCCCTAGACCATGCCCCGGAAGACGCTTTAGTGGTGATTTTCCCAGAGCAGGTGAGCCGGGCAATTGAAATCATTCAAAAACGTGACCCCATTGTGGATGATGCCAATCCAGCGTTGTTGGTCGACCCTGCGGATGAGTCGTCTGTGGAGCCTATGCCCGTAGGCAGTTAATCAGTTAAATGGAACAACAATTTCGGGTGTGTTGAACGTGGTTTCGACGCACCCGAAATTGGTTTTATACACCCCCAAGAGCACTACCATGGGTAAGCAAAAGGACTTCGAATATTCTCTAACTTGTGGTTCTCCTAGCAGTGCTCGGAGTGAGCCCGAGCCTGCTATTTTACTGATCGGCGGTGCTGAAGGGGGCAAATCGGGCGAAGATGCTGCCACCAAATGGTTTCTCGAAAAGGCCCGTGGCGGAAACTATCTCGCCATCCGCACCGGGGGCGTTGGCAAACAAGCCAGCTTTATTAGCCGCAACTATCGAGACTATGTTCACTCCGCCGCAGAACTCTCCATCGACAGCAGAGAAGCGGCCAACAGCCGCGAAGTAGAAGACTATATTCGCGAAGCCGATGCCCTGTTTATTGCCGGGGGAGACCAAAACCTATATCAAGAGTTGTGGGAAGGCACCCGCACCGAAGATGCGATCAATTATCTTATCAACGACAAGAAAGCGCCCGTCGCTGGTACCAGTGCAGGCATGGCCATCTTGGGCAGCTACTACTATGCGCCAGATCATCAGGGTATAATCAGCTCAGAAATTTTGGATGATCCCTTTCATTTCAATACGCAGACCATTCACAAAAGCGATTTTATTCAGGTGCCGTTTTTATCTAATGTGATTACCGACACCCACTTGGACCGGATTAACAAACGGAACCCAGAAACTCGCTACGGCAGAATTTTAGGATTGTTGGCCAGGGTAATTGCGGCAGATAAAAACTCTCTGGACAATCATGCCATTGGGTTAGAAGAAGGGGCTTTTGTTGCCATCGATAAAACAGGAATAGCCAAGGTCTTTGGTAATGGCACCCATCGCGGGCAGGATGCGTATTTTCTTTCGCCCAATGGTGCGCTACCTGAACAGATGGAACCTGGCTGGCCGTTGGTTTGGGACAATGGCGGAAAAGCGGTCAAGGTTTATAAAATTGCTGGCACACCGGAAGGGACAGGAGAGTTTAATTTGAATGATTGGGCTACAGCATCTGGGGGCCATTGGGAATATTGGTACACCCTTGGTGGTAAGTCTGGATTACGGAAAAAGTCATCGTAGGGTGGGCTATGCCGACCAAGCCGAGAAAATCCGTTACACAATTTGATGGCAATGGACCTGTAGGACATCTCCCTTGCCCCTATAGTGCATCCTACCTCTAGTGCTCAGACTCTGGCTGGCCAATCCCTACGGAGGCTCCTGCCTCCTGGCTGTGGCAGAGCCACAATCTTACACTCCAGGCAGAGCCTTGGAGCGAGAGAACACCCTCTTTATACTGGAGTCCCTTGTAGACAAGTGGCATAGTTGCACCATCATAGTAAAAACCTAAGAGCAATGCACTAGACACTCATCCGTTTCCATAATTCTGGAATTGCACTCCTACCTAGTCAAGCAAAAACTGTTACTAGGCAGAAAATTAGCCAACTTTTCTCTTTTTCCAATCTAGCTCCATCGTTAACTTCCCAAGGTGTTGCAAAATCGCTGTCACCTGATGCATTTCATTGCCTTGTCTAAATAAAGTAAAGAGCTCTGATAGACCGTAAACCGGCTGGGGCTGTTTAAGGAGCTTGACAAACATAAAATGCCGACCATTGGTAAGTAAACCAAACAGGGGCAACGCCTCGTCTGGACTAGCCATCATATAGGTCAATGCTTGGGGCAGCGCTTCTAAAACATCCGACTGCTGGGGCTTAGTCTCAATGGTGACCACCCATAGATTCTGATATAGCACCAATAAATCAATGCGGCCACGGATCATCTCTCCGTCAGCATCTGAATCCTGGTTGGGAAAGGTAACCTCCACCTGTTTTTCAGCTTTGGGTACAAAGGGAGCAGTTCCTAAACCAGACACAGCTAACAGTGGGGCCAAAATCGACATTTTGACCACCTCTTCGTGCAGGCGATATTTGATTAAGCTCAGAAAATTAGCTTTCGCCTTATCTAGCCAGTACAGGTCTCGCTCATCTAGAGCCATCGCCACCCCCTGCCACTCCGGGAAAAAAGCAGGATCGGTCGATTGCTGCAGACCAAAGCGTGCTTCTACATCATGAAGTTCCAGATTATGGGCGGCAATCACTTGGACCATGGCACAGATAGAAGATGTAAATCATCAGACTGCTGACTATCTATTCTATCCTAGTACAATTGAATCCTGCTAAGGCTTTGCCTTCTAGCTGTGGCAGAGCCACAATCTTTCACTCCAGGCAGAGCCTGGGAGCGAGGGAACAAAGCACCGATAATATAAGCCTTGCCATTAGCCTAAAGTGTAGTAACTCTCTCCACCCTGCTCAATCCACCCACAGACCATCCCCGTTGTTGACTGTGCCGACGCACAGCGCCCTGCCGCGTCAATGGCAATCACGCCGCCTTGTCCCTGTACCCGATTCACCAAATACTCAATGCCCGCCTGGGTCGCGGTCTCCACATCCATGCCCCGCCACTGCACAAACATGGCAATCGTCTTCGACAAAACCGTTCGCAAAAACGCTTCTCCATAGCCCGTTGCCGAAACCGCACAGGACTGATTATCCGCATACACCCCGGCCCCAATAATGGGAGAATCTCCCACCCGGCCCCAGGAGTTATTTACTAAGCCTCCGGTGGATGTAGCCGCGGCCAAATCACCGTTCAAATCGTAGGCCACTGCACCCACTGTTCCGAGCTTTTCTGGCTTCACCCGCTCGTGGTCCAACGTGATTGTTCCAGCCGCTTGGGCTGCCTCCCACTGTTTTACCCGCATTGGCGTAACGAAATACTCTTCTGGGCAAAATTCCACATCCCGCAGCTTGGCAAATTCCATCGCCCCATAGGCCACTAAAAGAACCTGTTGGCCATGGTCTAACACCTGACGCGCCAGGGAAATTGGATTTTTTATTTGGCTCACGCAGGCTACGGACCCCGCCCGTAAATCGGCACCATTCATTAGGGCTGCATCCATTTCCACCTTGCCCTTGGCGTTCAGCACCGACCCACGGCCCGCATTGTAAAGCGGGTCGTTTTCTAACAATGAAACACAGTATTCAACAACATCCAGGGCACTATCTCCCCGCTCTAGGCGCTGGCGTCCCTGGTATAGGATGGCGTTAATACTTTGTTGAAAACCCTCTTCGCTACTGCCAAACTTTAGGGTTTGAATCGCCCCCGCGCCACCGTGGAGAATGAGAGAATAGGAGTTAGTCATCAGCCTTCCCAACAGTTTCGCTAGGGTCTAGCTCATCGAGTATGCGAAAGCGAATGTGGTTGATGGCCAAATCGCGCAGGGAAAAATCGTCTGGTTTGTCGTCGGCATTCATTTTGGTAAAGGGAATGTCTTTGCCAATTTCGGTGTGGTACCAGGACAACCCCATGAAGAAACGCTCGGGATAGGGCCCTCGTTCGATAACATCATCGACATTGGATTCCATGGGTAGCCAGCCCACGCCGGGGACATAAAATTCTAGCCACACATGGTTAAAGTCGGGCTCTAGGGGCAGGTGGCGATATTCGGCATGGGGCGGGCATTTGTAGCGGCCAATGGTGCGACAGGCGATGCCGTTGAGCCGAGCCAGGGCTAACAACACGCCGACATATTCACCACAGGAGCCGGTTCCCCTGGCGAGGGCAACCGCTGGGGTATCAATGGCGGGCTGAATGCCGTAGGACATGCGATCGTAAACGTAGTTGCGAATGCGCAATATTTTGCGTAGCACATTGGTTTCGGTCCCGGCCCCTTCCCGGGCGGCCTGTTGAATGCTGGCTTTTTCCATGTCCAGCTCGTCGTCATCAATGAGGTAGCGTTCTAGCTCTGTGGGCAAGGGGCGCTCACCTTCGATGTCCTCGGGGGTGAGGCTATATTTCAGGCTATACATTTCTACGGTGGCTTTCCAGCCCACTAGGCCCCCCTGAAAGGGCTGGATTTGGTCGAACCGGAAGACTGCGACCTGCTGGCCGTTTTGGTCTTCGATGGTGAAGGGATGGCCAATGGGTTCCACATGGCGTACGCGCTGCCGCAGGGTATTGGAAGGTAGAGCGATGCGCCACTCGACGTTGTTGAGGGTAACGGCATCGAGGGGCAGGAGTTCTTCTACGTAGGAAAACTCCACCAGGTAACCGTTGGACAGGGTGTAGTGGTCTGCTGGGTTGTGGTGCAGGTAGAGGGGATGGATAAAGGTGCGATCGCGAAACGTGAGTTCGTGGGGCGATTCGGCATTGGGGTTATCCCGAATGTAGGGTTCTTCGTCGGCATAGACGATGTGGCAAACGGGATCTTGGGCCGGGTCGGGCTGATAGAAGGCAATGCCGGTGGGTGAACTGTAGGGGGTGAGGGCGCTGAGCAGAATTTTGCCGGTAGTGTGCTCCAGGCAGTAAACCGTTTGCTCGGTTTGGTCACAGACCCATAGGCCCTCTGCATTGGCCGCCAGGGTTTCTTCGCCGACGCCGGGTTGGGGAAACTTGCCAATCGGTTCGCCGGTGTCGCGATCAAATAGGTGAATATAGCCAGATTTTTGGCAGCTAACGTAGACGGTGTTTTCCCAAACGGCCACCCCCGCTACGGTATAGGGTAGTTCGGCCAGTAAGCTGGTTTTTAGGGTGGCGCGATCGCACCAAAATACTTCTCGGTCTCGCCCAAACCAGAAAGTATCGTGCCAGAGTGATAGCCCCACGGCATCGATCCATTCTTTATCTTCTAGCTGGTGGGGATTGAGGATAACGGTGTTATTGGTTTTGGGATTAACGGAGATCAGATAGCCCCGCACCCGATCGATGGAAAAAAACTGGTCTCCATCTGCTGCTAGGCCAGATAGGGCATAGACACCAATGGGTCGAATGGTAGATGGTTGTTGCAATGTTTGGTTGGGCACCCCGCAGTCAGGCATGGATGGGAGAAGGATTGAGTGGTTAGTGGTTTTTTATTATAGGGATCTGGGGAGCTTAGGAATTGCAGCCTGGTACACTGACAAGCTTTCTGCTTTTAAGAACGAAAAAGTCTACTCTTGTAGTCCGTAACTTTAACCCTGATCTTGCCGTAACTCTGTCTTTACCAATTTTTAAGTCTTGGTAGACATCTCCTTTCGGGGGGTGTGGGGGAGTTTAGGCCCCCACGACATGGGGGGTTTCAGGGGGGAAAGCCCTGAGCGCACCTTCTTGCATTTGTCCCACTCTTGCATTTGTCCCACTTGGTCATAAATGCACTAGATCACTGGTCAAAAGCAAAACCGGCTGCGTGGGGTCCCGCCGAGTTCCCCACACCCCCATGGCTAG
Source organism: Leptothoe kymatousa TAU-MAC 1615 (assembly GCF_018739865.1). GTDB lineage: Bacteria > Cyanobacteriota > Cyanobacteriia > Phormidesmidales > Phormidesmidaceae > Leptothoe > Leptothoe kymatousa. The sequence continues at coordinate 346,755 of NZ_JADOER010000011.1, forward strand.
GGCGTTCCGCCGCCCTAGAACCTACGGGAAAATATAGTTGGTATCCCTGATAGGCGGTTGGGGGTGCGGTTGGGTAATTTAGAATTTTGCGCGGGGCGACAAAATTCTAAAAGGGTTGAGGTTTCGAGTTCGTTGGGATGGCAAATTTGAAGTGCAGGAACCAGGCAAAGCGAGGATTCTTGTAGGGGCACTCCCTTGTGGATGCCCCGATCCCTAACGCCTTTCTCCAAAGGCTTAAACCTTCGCATATTCACCAGTCAGCTTACTCAACTGCTTCACCAACAAGCTCAAAAACAAGCCCACGTCTGTGACCACTCCAATGGATTCCAGCGAGCCTCGGTCGCTCAGCTTTGTCACCACCGCCGGGTTAATATCCACACACACCATCTTCACGCCAGCGGGGGTCATGTTGCCCACACCGATGGAATGTAGCATGGTGGATAGCATCAAAATCAGGTCCGCCCCTTCGATTAGGTGGGCATAGTCGGCCTGGGCCTGGAGCAGGTCCATTTGGGTATCGGGCAAGGGGCCATCGTCTCGAATGGAGCCTGCCAATGAGAAGGGCACGTTGTGTTTGACGCATTCGTACATGACACCGCTGGGTAAAATGCCCTGGTCTACGGCCTTGGCGATGCTGCCGCAGCGACGAATGGCGTTGATGGCTTTGAGGTGGTGTCGATGGCCACCGTGGACGGAGACGCCACGCTTCATATCCATGCCGAGAGACGTTCCCATTAGGGCTTGTTCGATGTCGTGGACCGCGATCGCATTGCCCCCAAGCAGCCCGTGGACATACCCGTCTCGAATCAGCGTTTGTAGGTGTTCACTGCCCCCGGTGTGAATCACCACCGGCCCTGCCGTCACCACCGCTTTGCCCCCCTGGTCACGAATGCGCCGTAGATCCCAGGCAATTTGTTCCACCACCAGTTCTACGCGACGCTCGCTGGAGACACCGGCCCCCATAAAGCTAAATTCTTCTGAGGACGGTTGCTTTAGGGTCGTTGCCGTACGCTGAGTGCGAATCCCAGCACTGCCGACCACCACCGATTCCCCTACCCGTAAATCCCGCAGCAGTTTGCAGCGTGCCACCGGCCCATCAGACGTATGGGTAATTGCGATCGCGCCATCCATCCGCTGGCCATGTACCCGAATCCACTGCCCTGCCACCAGCACATCCGTCGGGTAAATCGCCGTTACATAAAAATCATCGGGCGCCACCCCAGCCTGCACCACCGCCTCAAGATGAGCATTCGCCACGGTCTCGGAACTGACGACGGCCCCCAGATCCACCAGCTGGCCCATGATGTCCTCAATCACCTCCGTATCCGGCGCAGAGACTTTCACCTCAGCCATAGACGTATCCTGCCGCTGTTCGCCCAAATGGAAGTTCAGTACCTGAAAGCTACCGCCACCAGACACGATGGTATCCAACGCACGATTGACCAACCCCGAATCTAATAAATGCCCTTCCAAATTAACCACACGACTTTGAACAGAAGACGCCTGGGGCGACGCCTGACGAGACTCCGTCAGCCGCAGGGTTAAACACTTGGCCGCCCCACCCGCCTTCAAAAACTCAGTCAGGGGGGTGGTCATCACGATAAAGCCCCGAGCAGATAGGGCCTGGTGCAGGCTATCGCTGGCACTATTCATCACAATGGTCTGGCCCACATTGACCGCATTGCAAGCAAAGTTCACCGCATCTACGTCATCCACCACAATGCGCTTTTCCGCCGGAATGCGACGCTCAATCAAATGGTTGGAATAGGTATCAAACGCAGGCGGATAATACAGCAAATCACCATTGGTGAGCGGACAAAAACAGGTATCCAGATGATAAAAACGACGATCAATCAGGCGTAGCGACAGCACCTCCACATCCAGCCACTTGGCCAAATAGGGATGGGCATCTAACTCCGAGCGAAACCCATACCCGGCCCAAAGACAGCCGCTGGCACGATCCAACAGCGCGTCCCCCGCCCCCTCAAACGGCAAACTCTTAGGCAGGGTGTGCACCGTATAGCCATTATCTTCAAACCATTTTTGAAAATGGGGCTCTTCCCCCTGGCGTTCGGGATGGAAAAAGCGACTAAGCACCACGGTTTTACCCAGCACCAACCCAGCGTTGGCGGTAAATACCATATCGGGCCATCCAGGCTGGGGCGCCACCAATTCAACCGTCGCCTGCTCCTTCAGAATATGGTGCAGACCTTGCCACTGGTCCTGGGCACGTTCTCGAGACGAACGATGGATGTTGCCCTCCATCCAAGGATTAATGACGTAATCCACATCGTAGTGCTGCGGAGCACACATCAAAATTCGCACAGACTCTGTCATGGTCAAATCCAATGAACCTAGGGGTGGTTGCAAAATAATCAGTAAATAAACGAGAGCTCAACACTCGCCAACCAATTATTAACGATCTAGGAACCACAACATTTTTTTGCCTGGAAGTGTATTTCCAGACTGCTAAAACAGGCTAAAAAGTCAAAATCTCCTGACCTGAGTTGTTTTAGGCATGCCAAAATGCAAAAGCCGCATACTGCATGACGACAAAAATTTTGCAACTGACCAAAGGTCCATGCTTTGTTTTACAACGGCCCACAAACTGCAAAGCAATTTGCACAAACAAAACCAGACAACGCCAAAGTTGTTTTACGAATTTAATTTATGCAAAAACCGCATCAGCGATCGCAACAGAACAGAAAACACCCCAGCAAGCCCTATTCCCTATAGCTGGCCATGGGTTTATTAATATTCGCCTTACCCACATTGAACGAAATGGCAAAGGGGCTATCTGTTTTTAACGAGGCTTTTCTGATTTCTAAACCAATCACATGGCCATCTTCGTCATAGTCAAGCACCAATCCAGGGGAGATTTGGGTTGTTTCTTCAATCACAGCCGTGACAAGAGCAATCTGTAGGACGTCTTGTTCTGGATCGTAAATGACTTTCATACAAAGAATTCCTTGTTTCCAGGGACGGATGACTACTCAGGAATAACGACCATGCACTATTCCATAGTCCCGAGTTCTGCGCCCTAGATTATAAACAGTTGAGCGCCCACTTGATGACGACGCAATAATTTCTGAAGGATTCGGGACCACATGACTCGTCTCAATCTCTAACAAAAACGCTGACCGATTGCGAACACACTAATGATCCCCCCAGCATCTGCATTATGCAGCAGACCAGCAGCCACATTAAAGCGAAAAAATTGACTGCTATGCCCCTTTACTCTGTTAAACCAACCAACCCATACATCAGAAGATTCAATTGTGATGTATGGCTCAGCTTATCTAGTTTCACCACAGCGCATCTAACAGTGATATCCATCAACGTACCCAAGGTGTTGTCTAGCCCCACTCAGCCATGGATATCTTGTCAGATTAATTCAATGCATTTTGCCCTGTCCGTGCATAGTGGATTCTCAGCTTTAACCCCAGGGTCACTTGCTTCATAACCCAATAGAGCACCGTCAGTAACACAAACGAAAAGAAAATAACCGCCACTGGTCGCTTGGACGTCAGGGTGTTCAATGTGGTTGCCAGCACACTGGTTGGATCAACAACAATATCCCAGCTATTTAGTCGAATAAACCGCCCCAGATATACACCAAAGGCACACAAAGCATGGATACTAATCTCCACCGGCCAAGTCAGTGCCTGCAATCCCTTCTGTTGCAGATAGAAATTTACATTTAAAAGAGAAACCACATAGGCCTCAAAGCCAACAATAATGGCCGCCATATGCAGCGGAATAAAAATAAAAGCAACCACCCAAATTTTGATCGTGCCAGCACTCGTGCCGCGAATCAGGTGCAAAATATCGGTTAAAACATAGGGGGCATTGGGCAAAAATGCGATGAAAGTAACCAGGCCGATCCACCACAGCCAAAGCTTCCGCGTGTGGGACTGTTTAAATAACCAAACACTGACCCCCAGGGCAATAACCATTACCCCGGCTAACCAAAGCAACTGGAGCAGCGTGCTAGGGTCAGCCGTCTGAATACCACGCACTACACCAAATGCAAACCGCTTGAGCCTGGGCAACCTGGACTCTAGGCCAACGATACCGATCAGCGCCGTACCAAAACAGGCGAGGGCAAACCAAAACGGCGGCATGGCCTTGCGGCGAAACAGCCGAAAGCTTAGCAGCATCGGGATAAAGGCTAGAAAAAGGTTCCACCAAATCCAACCGCTGTAAAAATTATTAATACCTTGATAAATATCAACGATGATCCATCGCATAGATTGATTAACCCTAGATATATCGAAACATTACAGTTCTACTCATTTCTCAGGGTTAATTTCAATATGGGTTGGCGCCAGCGGCCTATGTTCGTTTGCCACGTTCCCAATTCTGCACCCCAAATTCAGCCCTTGCCTACTATGGATTTTCTTCCTCACAGGCACCTATACTCACCCAGCTGGTGGAACCATCCTGCCAAATCTCTTTTTTCCAAATCGGGGCATTGTGCTTCAGTGTATCGATGGCATATTTGCAGGCGGCAAATGCCTCTGACCGATGGGGACAGCCCACAGCAACAAGCACACTAATCTCTCCTACGGTGAGTTTGCCAGTGCGATGGTGAATGACCACATGGGTGATGTCGGGCCACTGCTGGCGCATCTCTGCCGAAATTTGTTTAAATACGGCCGCGGCCATGGGCTCATAGGCTTGATACTCTAGGGCAACAACGGCTTTACCCTCAGTGTTGTCGCGCACCATACCACTCATAACAACAATGGCCCCATTGGCGCCATCATCCGCGGCACGATACACATCGTCTATGGACAATGGCGCAAAGGTAATGGCAAAACTATCAGCATCATTGGACTGGGTTTGTACATTAAGGTTAAACGGAAGGCCAATGGTCATAGGTATGATAGGTGGAGGGTAAATGCGGCAAATACGCTTTGCCCAGGCAGATCGTCCCTAGCCATTTTAGGGTGTCTATTAGACATTGCAAACCATGTAAATAGTGTCAGATTCTAGATTTTGTGAGGGAAAATTGATCATAGACTCTGCTAGCGGTTGCCATCTAACTAGGCACAGAGCTTTGAAACCATCGGAGTGTAAGCATTATGCAATCTGGAATTTTCGCCATCGCCAATATCGGAAAATATCGCCTATACGTTGGCGAAAGCCATCAGCTTAAGGAGCGATGGGCCAAAATGCTATATATGTTCGACCAAGGAAAATTCCCATCCAAACGGTTACAAGCCGCATGGCAAGAATCTGGAGAGGAGCGAAAGTTCACATTTCACACGGCTGCAGAAATTTCTGAAGATACTCAACTATTTGGCTATCGTCAGTTTTTGAAAGATACGGACACCCAAGATAGCTAATCTCTTTATGTGGCGAACGGCTGCCACCCCCTTACCTTTGTTCTGCCGTAGGTTACGCTAGGGCTAACGTAATTTAATGAAACTGTCTCTGGTGTTGGGCTGCACTTCGTTCCACCTAACCTACATCAGGATTTTTTGTCAGCCGGTCAGTCAGGCTGAGCACTGCAAACTTGAGGGCAATTGCGACACATGTGATATCTCTCACGTTCTGGATATTGCCCGACCGAAAGCAACAACAACCCCCTTTATCTTTCTAACGTCATTACCCTAGCCAGGGTGACCAAAAACGATTTCAGATATCACACTGCCTCTAACCTGCTAAAACAGCGAACATATTGTTACACTCTGTGGATTGAATGTACGCCGAATTACCTGCACAGAAGTCTCTTTAGAGCCTTTTTTTACGACATTCTTACTCAGCTTAGTTTCTTATTTTTGTCAGCTATCTGGCCTGATAACAATACCTTATCGATTTATTTTGATGGGTCCATTCTCCCCTCAAGGCAAGGGTTTACGCATTTTAAAGAGCTGAAAATTCAGAAAAATATGTATCCGGGACGCTATGTCAGAACAACTTCTATACCTTAAATTTAAGTAGACTCACGTAAGTCGTCTACCATTACTGTCTCTCTACGGAACTCCCATGGTTCTAACGCAGCGCAGACTCAGTTCTCTTTCCCAACGTTCCATCGTTGTTAGCCTGGCATTAGTGCTGGCTTTGAGCGCATTTCCGCAGCCAGCTACGGCGATGTCCCTGGCGATGGTGCCGGTGGCCCAAACATCAGGGGCCACCGGTCAGGTTGGCAACACTGTTGTCAACAATAAAAATGTCGCGAATCTTGTTACGCAAGGGCAAGGTCTAACGATTGACGGCAGCCAATTGATGCAACCCATCAATCAGGCGCTGAAGGAAAGTTTTGAGCAAGAATATCCAGGCACAGATGTGACCCTGCGAACCAATGGGACTGAACCGGCCCTGGATGCGCTGTTAAATAACGATATTGACCTGGCAGCCATTGGCCGATCGCTGTCTGCCACCGAGAAGGCAAAAGGGCTGGTGGAGATTCCCGTTAGTCAGGATGCGATCTCAATCATCATAGGCCGCAACAACCGATTTACCGGGCACCTCACCCTGGAACAATTTGCCCAGATCTTCCGGGGAGAGATCACAGATTGGTCAGAGGTGGGCGGCACACCCGGCCCCATTCGCTTTATTGATCGGCCCCTGGCCAGTGATACCCGCGCTGTGCTTGGCACCTACGGTATTTTAGGAACCGCGGAACGAGCCCAGGGTGAGCGGGTGGTCCAGCTAAAAACCGACAATACGGCAGAGGTGATTCGCCAGCTGGACGATGATGGCATTAGCTATGCGATCGCAAGCCAAATCAAAGGCCAGCGTCGGGTCAAGCCCGTCAAAATGGCGATCCTACAGGACACGCTGCCCGGCGAACAGGCCTACCCCTACGCCCAGATTCGGGGCTATGCCTACAAAAAAAATAATGCCAAAGCCGTTCTTCCCTTCGTTAATTGGGTAACCGGCGCATCAGGCAAAGCGGCCATTGGCGCCGGTAAAACCGCCGAAGCCGCAGCCATTGCCACCGCCCTCAATCCACCCATGCTGGCGACAGATGCCGCCACATCCGGGGGCAACATAGGCTTTATCCCTTGGTTATTGGGGCTACTTCCCCTCCCCTTCCTATTCCTGCTTTGGGGGCAGCGGCGCTCAGCGGCAGAATCAACGTCCCCCAAAGAAAGCCCATTCGCAGAGATCAAACGCCCCGAAACAAAACCAGCGGCCGCTAACGTCGAAGCTAAACCCGCTGCCCCGACAGCTCCCAAGCCCATCGCCGCCAAGCCCGTCGCCCCCAAGCCCATCGCGCCACCGCCACCGGCTAAACCCGCTGCGCCCAAGCCGGCGGTAGCTGCGCCGCCGCTGGCTTCGGCACCCAAACCAGCAGCCCCCATCAAGCCACAGACCGTTCCCACACCGCCCATCAAGCCAGCGGCGGCTCCAATGCCAGTCGCACCAAGGCCCACATCGCCGCCCACGGTGGCCAAACCCATCAACACAACACCGGGTACCACCCTATCGATTGTGCCTTTTGAAAAAACAGCCGGCTGGAACAATGCCGAGCAGGTCGCTCACAAAGGGTTCGAATATTTAAAGTCGGAACAAGCTGACAAAGCCGAAGCTTACTTCCAACGGGCCCTAGAACTCTCCCCCAGAAATCTCCTAGGTCTCCTGGGGTTGGGTAGCGTATTTTTAACCCTAAAACAGGGAGAAAATGCCCTAGCCCAGTTCAACCAGGCCACTGAGATTGATCCAGGTAATATCGATGGGTGGATTGGCAAAGGCAAGGCTCTAACCTCGTTGGGACAAGCCGACGCTGCCCTAGGAGATTTTGACCGGGCACTGCAGCTAAATAAAACCTCCATCGATGCCCTAAAAGCTAAAGGCGATGCCTGTTTAGCCCTAGGTCAACTCGATGAAGCCAATGGTTGGTACGGCGAGGCCAATGCGCTGCTCAGCGGCACCCCCATCCCCACATGGAAGCCTGGTTCGAGTGCTCAAACCGTGATGGTGACATCTCCCACTAAGGCGCCCGTAGCGCCCGCAGCGCCCACAGCACCCGCAGCAACACACTCCACAGAGAACGCAGGCGTCGCCCAAACGGCTGGCAGTGCAGAACCTAAGGCCGTTTCGGCTGCCCCCAGCGACGACGCAGGCCACCTCGCAACTATTCGACAATTGGTCAATTGGAATGATCCAGAGGCCATCTGTCAGAAGGGACTGTATTACCAAAGCTTAGGGCGCTCCAAGGAAGCAGAATACTGCTTTCGACGGGTATTGGAACTCTCTGGGCACAACGTGACTGCCATGATCGGGTTGGGGCAAATCGTCCTAGATGCGGGGCAGGCTGACCATGCACTGACGCTGTTTAACCAGGCCGTTGAGCTAGCCCCCAACTCACCTAAAGCCTGGATTGGCCAAGGAGATGCCCTGATGGCCCTAGGTCGCGGCGATGCAGCCAAACAAAGCTACGCTCGGGCCTGGGGAATCACCCCGGAGACGGCTAATGCTAAACTTTCTCCGAAAACTGTCATTTCCCCCACGGCGGTCATTTCCCCCACCACTCTAAGGTCTCCCGCAGCGATCGTTTCCCAACCGGTGAGTCAACCATTGGTGAGCCAGACAGTGGTGGCGCCACCAGAGAAAACGCCCGCCCCCCCATTGCCTGTGGCACCCCCCGCTCCGGCGTCCTATGTGGCACCATCAACGCCACAGCTACTGGATATGGTGATTTTGGTGGATAGCCAAGCGCCCAATATGGATATCACCGCCATGGAACGGGTGATGGGCGATGTACTCTCAGCCACTCATCGCCCGACCGATACGCGCGTCACCTGGCTAGGCACCCATGGCACTATGGCAGGGACTCCCGTTCACCAAAGTGTCCCTGACTATCTGGGTAGCCTGGGCAAAGTTTCCGACACTCCAGACGGTGTAATCTCTTCGGCTGAGGCCATGGCAACGATCGCCCAACACTTCGACTGGCGTCCCGGAGCGGCCCAATCTCTCTTGTTTGTTGGGGCCCAAGGTCTTCATAACGACAACAACGAAAAAACCGCCGTTCAATCCGTTGTTCAAGCGGCTAATGGCACAGGCACCATTGTTAGCACTTACCTGTATAAGCCCGCCGATGAGGCAGATAGGGGTGCGATCGCAGCCCATAAAGAACTGGCCATGGCAACGGGGGGGTTGGCCTTTGTCAACGACGGCAATACCCCCATGGGCGACGTCCTAGGGCAAACCATAGAAAAGACTTGTCGAGAATGTGTCTATCGCAGGCTAACCATTCGCAGCCATAGCGACTGCCTTAGCCTAGATCCAGCTCGACTCCAATCATTCAACAGTGCTAGGTCCCTCAGCCCAGGTAAATACATTATTCGCATCAATTCAGGCACCTTTAGCTATTGGCCAGATGCCCCCACCTTCGAACCCGAACCCTGGGTCATGCTGTGGATTAACGGAGGTCGGTTTATCAACCAGGACACCAATGTGGCCGTGGGAACAACATGGCTCACCCTCAATGGCTATAACGACGTGCTCAAACTAGAAGTGTTAGCAGACACGCACCTCTGCGCCTTGTTTTTAGATACCTACAAAGACGATAACGTGGGCCAGATTACCCTGTCCATCGTAGAGGCCGGCTAGGGGCTCTCGATAGCCTTTGCCCCAGACATATTCAGAGCCGATTGCCCCATAAAAAACAACGACTCTGAACAGACACAATGATTTGAACAACTTGTAATTGAAATAGAAGGAAGACTCAAAATGCGCGTAGTTGTTGATAGTCAAGAGCATTGCTACGAACTGGACCAAGAGTATTTAAATCAGCTCCAATCCACGGCCAATTCAACCCAACTAGAGCCAGGCACCTACGTTATTCGCATCGAGCGTGGAGCCTTTAGCTATGGTCCCGAGCAACAACAGGTTACCCCCGAGCCCTGGGTCATGCTTTGGATCTATGGCGGTACGTTTGTAAACCGAAAAACCAACGTCAAGGTGGGCGCCACCTGGAGCAGCCTCAATGGCTATGACGACACCTTGACCTTGGATGTCCTAGAAAAAACAACGGTATGTGGAGTCTTTTTTGACACTTACAAAAAAGACTATTCAGGCGACATCACCCTGTCGATTTTAAAAGACAGATAACCTTCAGGCCTCTAACGTCTTCAGCATTCACGTTTCAGCCTCGGCCCAACCACTGCATATCTAATCCCTTTTGCTTGCGTCTCCCATGAAAGAACCAAAGGCATCTCAGCATACCCGTCTGCACCCGTGGTCCTCTCCCCAGAATGAGCCCAGCTCCCATCAGGGGGTGCCACGCCCTGTTCCCCGCCGCCGCCGGATGTCTTTGGCAAGGTTTATTGCCATTGTTCTCAGCACCGCCGCCGTCACCCAAATGACCGGGACCAGTTTATCAACGGCAAAGGCCCAATCCTTTGGACAAAATCCTGACGGGTTTCCTATCCCCGCATCGTTACCCGATGGCACCACCCTGAAGCTGGACGGTTCCACCAGCATGCGCCTGACCAACGAAGCCGTAGAGCAACGCTTTGAGGCCCAGTATGACAACATCGACATAGAACTCAGAGCTAGCCGCACCGATCAGGCCTTTGAAGAGCTGATTAACGGCGATATCGACATCCTAGCCACCGGGCGTCCCCTCACGGAGGAGGAAAAAGCTCAAGGTGTCGTAGAGGTGCCCCTAGAACAACGGGAGAAACTGGCCATCATCCTGGGGCCAGACAATCTTTTTCCCACGGAGGATGACCCCAGCACCCCTGACATTGAAAGCAATCTCACCTTTGAACAGTTTGCCCGCATGTTTCGCGGAGAGATTACCAACTGGTCTGAAGTGGGCGGTCCCGACCTGCCCATTCGCTTTGTCGATCGACCGGAATATAGCGATACTCGACGCGCCCTCAGCACCTACACCGTGTTTGACGGCCAGCCATTTGCCACGGGTAGTACGGCAGCACCTACAGCTGACGACGAGACTGAGACCGTCATCAACGCCCTGGGGGAAAATGGCATTGGCTATGCGGTTGTTTCCCAGGTAGCCGACCGGGATGACGTGCGGATCATTCCCATGCACCAAACGTTGCCAGACGATCCACGCTATCCCTATTCGCAATATCGAGCCTATGTTTACAAAGAAGGGGCCGATCCGGCGGCCCTAGCCTTTCTAGGGTTTGCCACCAGTGCACCGGGGCAAGAAGTGATTGGTGCGCCAGCAGGTGCGGCGGCAGGTGCGGCACCTGCCGCCGCGCCGCCGCCGCCAGAAGGGATCAACCCAGAGGTGGTCAACCCAGAGGTGGTAAATCCTGAAGAGGTGGTCCCCCCCAAAGATGGGGCAGCGGCTGGGAAAGGCATTTTTCCCTGGTGGTGGTTAGGATTGTTAGCCCTAATTCCTTTGTTGTGGTTGGCCCTGCGGGGGCTTAGCAGCGGCGGGGCAGCAGCGCCTCCTGTGGCAGCGGCACCGCCCGCCCCTCGCATGGTGGTCACTCCCCGCAATTGTCGGGAGGGCTACGCCTATTGGGAAGTCTCCAAAACACTGTTAGACCAGGCTAAAAATGCCGGTCCCCATGCCGTGAAGGTGCGTTTGTACGATGTGACGGGCAACGGCCCAGACGCCCCCCTACCCAATAACTTCACCGCTGAATTTGACGGTCTTGAGCACAGCCAGGACCTCCATTTCCCGATTCCTGTGGATGGTCGCACCTACCGGGGGGAAGTGGGGTATCTGGGTCGCGACAATCAGTGGCATACCTGGGCTACATCGGACCCCGTCAAGGTCCCTGTCTGCCCCCAAGGCAACAAGGCCACAGCTAGGCCGCAGAAGAAAGCGCTCAATGCCGGTTTGGTGGGATTGGCCGCCGCCGGGGCCGCCGGGGCTGGCGCCGCTGTTGCCAAAGCAGGAACTAAACGCACGCTGCCCCCCAGCCGCATGGTGCTTACCCCCCGCACGTCGCGTCAGGGCTATACCTACTGGGAAGTGCCCCAGGAGCGCATTGAGGCGGCCAAGCAGGAGGGCGGTAAAACCAAGCAGGTGCGTCTATACGATGTCACTGGCCGATTGCCCAACGCCCAGCTCCCCGACCCCATTCTCCAGGTTCATTGCAAGGAGCCTGACACCGATCGGCTCCTGCCCATCGAACGACCCGATCGAGACTATGTGGCCCAGATGGGCTATCTCACCCCAGAAAATCGCTGGTTGCCCCTAGCGAAATCGAATGTGGTGCGAGTGCCCGCCCAGCCCACCCCCATAGACCAGATCGGTCAAGCAAAATCAGCGGCTCCCTTGGGGGCATTAGGGGCCGGGGCCATGGCCACCGGCCTAGCGGCCACCGGTTTGAAAGATGCGCTGCAGCCAGAAGCACCCAAAATCAATCTGGCGGCACCGGTGGAGGTGAAGGTGGAGGTGGCATCCCCTGAAGAATTTCAGGTGCAGTGGACCATGGCCAAGGACCAGAAACTGGCGTTGCTCAACAATGCCGCCTACCATCCCGTGGTTAAGCTCCACGATGTCACTGGCCTAGATTTTGAACGCCAACCCTCCCACAGGGTGACGGTGCATCCGGTCACCGCAGGCGATTTTAACGGCAACACCGCTGCCAAGGTGCTGCCCGTGCCCCAGTGCGATCGCGACTACTTAGCAGAGCTGGGCTACGACCACAACAACACCTGGGTTTCCCTGGGCCAGTCCAAAACCACCCAGGTAAAATGCCCGGTTAATGTTGCAGCCCCGGTGGAGTCCGTTTCCATTGAAGTGCTCTCTCCCGAAGAGTTTCAGGTGAAGTGGGTGATGCCCAAAGCCCAAAAACAGGCATTGCTAACAGAGGATGTCTACAGACCGCTGGTCAAGCTCAAAGATATGACGGGCAAAGACATGGCGGGCATGGGTACAGACCAGCCAGCGGCCCAAAATATCTTCACCCATGGGGTGACCGCAGGCGATTTTGATGGCAATACCGCTGCCAAGGTGCTGCCCGTGCCCCAGTGCGATCACGACTACTTAGCAGAGCTGGGCTACGACCACAACAACACCTGGGTTTCCCTGGGCCAGTCTCGCCTCACCTTTGTCAAATGCCCGGTCAACGTCAAAGCTCCGGTGGAAAATATCGCCATTGCCGTGCAGTCACCGGAAGAATTGCAGGTGCAATGGGCCATGGCCGAGGACCAAAAACAAACATTGTTGGACGATGACGCCTACACTCCCCAGGTAAAAATTTACGATGTCACCGGCATTGATTGGGCCGCCCAGCCATCCCACAGTGTCACCGTCCATCCCGTTACTGAGCACACCTTTAGCGGCAATACCGCTGCCATGGCGGTGCCAGTATCCCGTTGCGATCGCGACTACCTAGCCGAACTGGGCTATGGCGATGCCCAGGGCAAATGGACCGCCCTAGGGCACTCTCACCATGTCCATGTGAAATGCCCCGTCAATGTCAAAGCCCCCGTCGAAAATCTCTCCATCGCAGTGGTGTCCCCCGACGAGTTTCAGGTGCAGTGGGCCATGGCCGAGGACCAAAAACAAACATTGCTCAACGACAACGCCTACACCCCCGAGGTCAAAATCCTCGATGTCACCGGCATTAACCTCGATCAGCAACCGGCCCACGGGGTTACCGTCCATACCATTCAGCCCAAGGATTTTGACGGGAATACCGCTGCCATGCAATTGCCCGTGCCCCAGTGCGGTCGCGACTACCTGGCGGAGCTGGGCTATCGCCACGGCAACACCTGGGTCTCCCTGGGCAAGTCTCGCCATACCCATGTGCAGTGCCCCGTCAATGTGAAGGCCCCAGTGCAGACCGTCTTAATTGAGGTGCGCTCCCCCGAAGAGTTTCAGGTGCGGTGGTTTATGCCAGAAGATCAAAAACTGGCCCTATTAAACGATGGGGCCTATACCCCCCATGGGGCCTATACCCTCTTGATCAAAATTCACGATGTCACCGACATGGACCTGTCCCAACAACCGGCCCACAGGGTGGTGACCTATCCCATCACGCATCGAGATTTTGATGGGAATAACGCGTCCATGCTGTTACCCATACCCCAGTGCGATCGCGACTACTTGGCGGAGCTGGGCTATAACCATGACGGCGACTGGGTCTCCCTGGGCAAGTCTCGCTATTCCTATGTGAAATGCCCCGTCAATCTAGAAGCGCCCGTTGAAGACCTGGCCATGGAGGTGCGTTCTGCTGACGAGTGTCAGGTGCAGTGGACCATGACCGCAGACCAGAAGCGGGTGCTCTTGGCAGATCAGGCCTACGTACCCGAGGTCAAAATTCACGATGTCACCGGCATTGACCTGGATCGGCAACCGGCCCACAGCACCACCACCCACGCAGTCCTAAGGGATAATTTCAACGACAATACCGGTGCCATGGTGCTGCCCATATCCCAGTGCGATCGCGACTACTTAGCAGAGCTGGGCTACCACCACGGCCACACCTGGGTTTCCCTGGGTCGCTCAGCCCATGTTCATGTGGCCTGTCCGCCGCCGCCTGCCCCTGAGCCAGACACCAATCTGCTGTCCGGGCTGGGGGCTGGGGCCCTAGCCGTTGGCCTAGTTCAGCCCCCCAGCTCAACAGAACAAGGCCCTACCTGTCGGCAACGGTTAACCATCGACAGCCAACACCATACCTACAGCCTGGATAAGCCCAAAATGTTGGAGCTCCAATCGCGAGCCCAGCAAGTTGTCCTCCCCCCCGGATGTTACATCCTCACCCTCGAACAACCGGCAACGGCCAACCCCAGAGAGCCCCACATGGTGATCTGGATTTACGGGGGACGCTTTGTCAATCAACAAACCAATGTGGAAGCGGCCTCCACCTGGAGCACCCTAAATGGCTACGGTGACAGTCTCACCCTAACGGTCATAGAACCCACAACAATATGCGCCCTCTACTTCAACACGGTTCCTAACCCAGAGCAGGGGCAGCTCACACTGTTGATTTTAAAAGACGAATAGGCCCTATTTCGCAGAGGCCTATGGCACAGGGCCTATTCCATAGGGGCCTACTTCACCCCGCCAATCAGATACAACAGGGCCATGCGAGTTGCCACCCCACTGGTAACTTGCATGGGCACCAAACTGAGCTCAGGATCATCCATCAAATCGGATGTCAGCTCCACACCACGGTTGGTGGGGCCAGGGTGCATAATTTTTACCGTTGGTTTGCACCCCTGCAACCGCTCCCGAGTAATGCCAAACCGCCGATGATATGCGCGCAAACTGGGGAGCAAATGCTGACTCATGCGTTCATGCTGTAGCCGCAGCGCCATGACAAAATCAGCGTCCTCTAAAGCAGGCTCTAGCTGCCAGTGCACATATAGCCGACGCTCTAGGGGCGGGCTCTTTTCCCCCGTTTTCACAGGCCGTTTGAACGCCTCCAGAAAATGCTTGGGCAATAGGGTCGGTGGAGCCACCAGATGCACCTCCGCACCACAGGCGGTCAAACTCCAAATGTTGGAACGGGCCACCCGCGAATGCAAAATGTCCCCAACAATCACTATTTTTTTGCCCTGCAAGTGGTCAATGTGGGGGGCGGCGCCGTCGAGGGTGGCGCACATGGTAAATAAATCTAATAGCGCCTGGGATGGATGGGCATGTTGACCGTCCCCAGCATTGAGAATACCAACACCGGAGTTAATGCGATCCATCTCTTGGGCAATGATGGTGGGTACGCCCGCCTGCTGATGGCGAATGACCATCAGGTTGGTGCCCATGGCTAAATAGGTCTTGGCGGTGTCGAGAATGGTCTCCCCTTTTTTCAACGATGAGCTGCCTGGAGAAAAGTTAAGAATATCCGCAGAAAGCCGCTTAGCCGCCAGCTCAAAACTGCTACGGGTGCGGGTAGATGGCTCAAAAAATAAATTGGTAATGACTTGTCCCTGGAGGGCTGGCACCTTTTTGGTACGGCGGGACAAAACTTCACGAAAACTTGCCGCAGTTTGCAGAACGGTTTGATAGTCACTGGGCGTAAAGTCTTCTAGGGAAAGAATGTGGCGACGACTCCAGCTATTGTCGGCCATAAACAAATCACAAAAGTATTAAGAACATTCCTCGGCTGGGGTAGCAAACTGTCACAATTTAGAGACAGTTTGCTACCCCAGTTTGTAGGATATGGGCATAAATCCTACTTAGTATTTCATCCGATGGTTCGGTTCCCAAAGATATTGTTAGGTTTATTTGTAGCGGCAAGTCTAGCCGTTGCAGGCTGTAATGAGGCTCCAACCGTAGATTTGGCAGAGCCGACCACGGAAGAGTCGGCTGCGCCACCAACGGTAGACGCAGAGCCCAGCACTATTGCCGCCGAGCCTGAGGATAAAGACAAGGATAAACCCGCTGCAACGGAGGCCCAGCCCAATGCAACGGACGCTGCTGAAAAAGATCCCAAAATGATGGCGGTCTCCATCTATGTGATGGATGAAACCTGCACCAAATTTCAACCGGAATCGGTGGAGGTGCCCGCCGATACAGCCATGACCGAAGCGGTGGGCAAAGTGCTAGAACGCCATAGCTTTGAGGCATTTAAGCTATCGGGCTATCGCGTCAATGTGGACAGTAATAAGGCGACGGTTGATCTGCGCCTCTCAGAAGAGTCCGAACGGCAGTTTTTGTCCCTGTCTAGCTGTGAGCAACAAGGGCTGTTTGGCGGCCTGGAAGAAACCTTGATTCAGCATCCCGATTGGCAAGTTGACCAAGTGGAATTTACCAACCGAGGCAAGGAAATTGTGCTGTAGGGTGGGCATTTTCCACCCTCTTTTACCGTTTAGAAACACTGCCATGGTCCTTTAAGTACCAGCGCCATGGTTTATCAGCAGCTTTGGAAATGCCAATGCGGGTGGTTTGCACGAGCCCATGGTGTCCTTGATCTAGCCGCCGTTGAAACTGGGCTGAGCGATGTTCGAGCCACAGGTGGTGCTGGGGCATCAGGGGGAGGCCATCATGGCGACGGTCAATGGTTAAGGTGCGGCATAGTTTGCCAGGTCCTGCGGCCACACGGTTTCCCTGGCGGGCGTACTTAGGGTCTAGCGCTTGGGGTAGTTGGTCAAGGGCGATGGCGCGCACCAGCACGGCACTGCCCGTATTGACGGCTTCAGTGACCACGTTAAAGCAGTGATACATGCCATAGATCAAGTACACATAGCTCTGGCCAGGGGGGCCAAACATGGCGCCATTGCTCTGGGTTTTGCCGCGATAGGCATGGCAGGCGGGATCATCTGGACAGTAGGCTTCGGTCTCAACGATCAGGCCCCGCAATATTTCGCCATTGAGCTGGCGCACAAGGGTGCAGCCCACTAGATCTGGAGCGACCTCCAAGGTATTGCGATCGCACCAGTCAGCAGAAATGATCACGCCCAAGCCAGCCCGTTAGACAGCAGCAGATAACAGTTATGTAACAGTCCTGCTATCTATGATTGCATTTCTCAATCCAGTTGCTACGATCCAAGGACTGGTTGGGATAGACCCATCACAGATTCTCAAACCGTCCCTATCACTATCGACGAAGGAATTAAGCACCTGTGGATATTAAAGCGATTTTACCTGTCCTAGCCATTGTCTTTTCAGTCGCCTGTCTGTTTTTTGGCACCCAAAATGGCTTCTACGATTCTGACGATTACCATGGCAATGGCTCTGCCCACTAGGGCCTCAACCGTAATACTCGTTTGAGGCGATGGGGGTTGGGACCGTTGTACCACCACTGGGATCGACAGATATTGCCGATGATGGCACTGTCGTCTGCTATCCCTATGGTGTAGGCCATGGCGAAGAAGGCGTTAGCCTAGGCATTACCATCGGTCCCTATCGCATTCTTCTAGACTGCGGCTTAAGCGACCTGGCCCCGCTGGAGTCTGGGCCACTCCCAGATTTCGTTTTTTGTAGCCATGCCCACCATGACCATGGGCGTGGCTTAGCTTTGTTTCAGCAACGGTGGCCCCACATCCCCATTTACGCCACCGCCCCAACGGCGGCCCTGCTAGCGGCACAACCAGACCAAGCCCAATCGCTCCAAAGCTTACCCTGGCGTACCCCCGTAGAAATAGCCCCTAGTCTCACCCTAGAACTCTGGCCCGCTGGCCATCTTCCCGGCGCAGCCTGTGCCCTCATCACCTACAAAACGGGCCTGAAAACCTACCGCATCTTTTACACCGGGGATTGTTTTCTCTCTAGTACTCGGCTGGTGGAAGGTATGCCCTTGGCGGCATTGCGCAACTTAAACCCAGACGTCCTGATTGTGGAAGGACACCTGGGTGCCCATCGATACCCCAACCGTCGATATCAAGAAAATCAGCTAATCGAGCGGCTGCGATCGCACCTAAACAAGTCTCACTGTGTCGTCTTTCCTGTCCCTATTTTAGGCTTGGGGCAAGAGCTCCTAATGCTGTGGCGCAGTCACTATCAATTTACCGGCCAGCCCTTAACCATTTGGGTAGACCCGATCATCGCCCACAGCTGCGACACTTACCTCGCCCTACTAGAACAACAGCCCGCAGCATTTCCCCGCAAAGTCCAAAATTTTGCCAAGCATCAGGCCATTTTTTGGGATGAGCGCATTAAGCCCACCATTAAACCTCTACCCAGCGAGCCCAACGTTCAGGCAATGCATGGACCGGCCATTGTCTTGGTGCATCCAGCCACCCCCATCGACCGTTACTGCCAACACCACCACGGACCTTGGAGCGTCTTTTTACCAGAACAAGCTAATCTGCGAGCATGGCAAACCCAGGTTAAAACAGAGGCGGCCCCCTACGACTGGTTAGATAGCTTTAAAAACACCACCACCACCGGCACACTGCAGCTAGAAACCTATCAGCTCTACAACCATTGCGACGGGGATGGCACCACCCAGCTCATCCATAATCTCCGGCCTCGCCACGTCGTGTTTGTCCACGGTCAGCTAGAACAGCTCAGTGACTTGGCCAACCTAGACACACTCCAAAGTCGCTATCAGGTCCATATTCCCCTGCCAGGCAATCCCTTATCCCTCTCCTTAGATTCTAGATTTACATCACCGCCGCCGCCCCAAGAAGCAACCTTTGAGGGCACCGTACATGATTCCCCCTACCAAGTATCCATTCGCCTGCCGCCAACAGTCACGGCCGATGCCCGCTGGCAGGCGTTCGCCGAAACCGGCATCATCGAAGCCCAATGGCAGGGAGAAAACTTGGTATTACGGGGAGTAGATCCCCTAGAACTCGCGACCATCACCAATCGTTTGGCCCCCAATCGAGCCGTGTGCGATAACTGCCAGTTCTACCGACAGCGGAGTTGCCAACAGCCCCAGTCAGCACTATTCGGCAAAGTTGTTGCCCCCGATGGCTACTGCCCAGAGTTCATTGCTTTGCCAACCTAGCAAAGTCCCCAAACAACTCCCGAAGACCCTGATCACAGCAGGTCCTGCCCCATGGCGCCAAGGCAACCGATACCCCCATGGGAGCCTATTTAGAGGCCTATTCCCCTAACTGCGGTTAATTAATCAGGAATTTGCTCAGAAGCAGGACAATCATCAGAGACCGCCAGCTCCGCATCTCCCTTAGGCACGGTAGCTAATTTTTGTTGAATCGCACCAATGCTCTCCAGCCGTACCATTTCTTCCCATGCACAGCATTCGTCATCCTCTTCAGTTTCATAGCGTAGGGTAACGAGATCACCTTCGATATTTAAAATCTTAGCCCGCTCAATCCAGCGATGCTGATCTCTCAAAAATACCCACACTTCACGACCGTCGCAGGAAAGTTGGTATATTTTGCGATGTAGCATAAAAATCTACCCGTCATCTAGGCGACTATGTGGCACCATAACCACAACCTAAGCCATTGGTGATTTAGAGCATGAAATCGCCTTCAAGACATGCTAGGAATCAATGCCTGCTAGCAGCAATCATAGGCTAGATCATCAAGGCTTAACTTAATACAGCTTAAGGGAGGGTCAGGGAATTTGACCACCCAGAAATGCACACCCCCATGGTGACGAAGATCAATTATGGAATTGAAACTGTGTACCTGGCCTGAAGTCGAGGCTTACCTATCCCAATCTCAAGGGATCATTTTTCCCATTGGTTCCACAGAGCAACACGGCCCCACCGGCCTGATCGGCACCGATGCCATTTGCGCTGAAACCATTGCCTTGGGCGTGGGCGACCAGGTCAATGCCCTAGTAGGCCCCACCATCAACGTAGGCATGGCGCTGCATCATACAGCTTTTCCAGGCAGCATCAGTCTCCGCCCCAGCACCCTGATTGCCCTCATTCAAGACTATATAAAACCCTTAGCCAGAGCTGGCTTTAACCGTTTTTACTTTATTAACGGCCACGGGGGCAATATGGCCACCCTCAAAGCAGCGTTTTCCGAAACCTACGCCCTCTTGGCCGATCTTAATATCCAGGGTGCGGACCAAGTGCGCTGCCAGCTAGCCAACTGGTTTATGTGCCGCTCTGTCTATACCCTGGCCAAGGAACTCTACGGCGACCAAGAAGGCTCCCATGCCACACCGAGCGAGGTTGCCCTCACCCAATATGCCCACCCTGATCACATCAAATCCGCCCCATTAGAGCCCCAAGTAGCACCGTCCGGACATCGCATCTACGGTGCAGCCGACTTCCGGCGCTTTTACCAAGATGGCCGCATGGGCTCCAATCCCGATTTAGCGACACCAGAACATGGCAAACAGTTCTACGACGCAGCGGTCAAAGAAATGAGCAACGGTTATCTAAAATTTCTCAATGGTTAGCTTTATTCGTGGGGACTTAGCATGCTAGGTCCCTACGAATAGGTAAATACATCTAGCTACCCAAAATTTTGGGCACCTTAAAGAAATCATCTTCGCGATCTGGAGCGATCTCCAAAATCGATTCGCGATCTTCAAACGTCTCCAGCTGATCCTGACGGGTAATGTTACTGAGTTCAATGGCTCGTGTAGTCGGCTCAATATTATCGGTATTGAGCTCGTTGAGCTGCTGGACATAGTCCAAAATGCCGCTGAGCTGCTCTGTAAACTGCTGCTCTTCGGCTTCAGTCAGGTCTAATCTGGCCAACAGTGCAACTTTACGAACCTGTTCTAGATCAATCATGTGAAGAAATTAACGGTTAAACCTTGGGTGGGCTATGCCCATATCCAAAACTTGAGAGGCGACCAGCAGGCCAACAAACATTAGGCATACGGGCCTGCTTGGGCACAGACTGTACCTTTAGAAAAACACATTCGCAGGCATACGGGCCTGCTTAGGCACAGACTATACCTTTAGAAAAATACGTCCGCAGGCATACGGGCCGTATTGGGCACAGACTATACCTTTAGAAGAATACATCCGCAGGCATACGGGCCGTATTGGGCACAGACTATACCTTTAGAAAAACACGTCCGCAGGCATACGGCCTGTGTTTTTCAGCCAGTTCTGCGCCTCGATATAGTTATTGGGAGCCATCCGCAAGGCCTCAAGCCAATAGGTGGCCGCCTGATCGTACAGCACTTCTGCTGTTTTGTTATCCCCAGAATTCTCGGCTTGCTCACCACGATAGTGATGGATCACTGCCGTATTATTCAGAGCTTGGGGCATGCGAGGGTTCAGATCAATCGCCGCCGCATACTTTTCTAAGGCTGCATCATGATCGCCATTACTGGCGTAAATCAATCCCATGTTGTACAAGATAAAGCTCTTGTCATAGGGATCTTCTTCTAACTCGAGGGCAGCTCTGTAATTATCTAATGCTTCTGCATATTCACCATCGGCTTGGGCAGACATGCCATCACGATAGTAAGCAAATGCTTCTTTAGCCTGCTTCTTTGTGGGCAACATCTTCAGGATCATATCGGCCATGACCGTAAAAGACTTGTCGATGAAATTATCGTTACGCTGAGTTCTAGGCATGGCAAGGCTATTACATTAAGAGTGCCGAGCCTTCATTCTAATGGAACAACGCAGCCACATCATTAAGTTGGTATGGGTCTGTAATAAACCGGGTTCAAACCCCTCTAGTCAGGCTAAGCCGCACGCCGCACGCAATCATCCACACAGGAGATGAGATCGGCCAGGGTGTCTAGCTGAGTTTCATCAAAATGGTCGCTAATATCTACACCAAACTGGTTGACGACGTCATCACACAGGCGCATGGACCAGTCGAACCAACACACCAGGGGAAATTGTAGATCATCGACTAAGCGATCCTGGGGTCTTACGAGGCTAAATTCTAAGCCGGAGTAATCCTTTAAAGAACGATAAATAAAGGCTAACGTTTTTGACTGAGCACGGGTGGCGCGATGACATTCTGCACACCATGCCTGGGCTGATAAGGGTCGACGATGACGACGAAGAGCCTGATTGACCTGACGACGCACTGACAGGTCTGGGCTCATGTCCTGGTACGCCTGGAGACTATGAAGATAGTTGTTTACTCTTTGCCATGGTTGCCCCATACTGCTTTTGCCTAAGCCACACCCTGGAAAAATTAATCGTTTCGTTAGCGCACTATACATGCTGAGACCTCACACAACTAATGCGCCAAAGATATTGAGCCGATGTCCGTTATCTAAGCTCTCACTATTAAGTTTGTCCATAGCTGCTTGGTGCCTTATTGGAGTCGATTTCAGGCCGGTCACTTATTTCACTGGCTGACCGTGTGTTCATTGTTCCCCTAGGTCTTAGCAAAATTACGGTGGAGGCCCTGGTAAACGGCTGACATTGCTTTGCTTACGTGGCATTTGATAAATCAATCCTAGGGTAACTAACCAAGGAAATCGGTAAAGTTTAAAAATAACTTTAGTTCCAAAGATTATGCAGGAAGCGCCGCTAGCACTCCTTTTCAGCCGCCTATGGCAAGCCATAGCAGCCTTACATAAACGATGAAGTCTTCAATGAACGGGTTTTGCCCAGTAGATTTTATACGGCAATCTGGACCAGGGCTAGACGTTGCTCTAAGTAAGCCTGCAACTGTGCGGCATTCATCGGTTTACCGATCAAATAACCCTGGACAAAATCGCACTGATAGGCTTCTAGAAAAGATTGCTCATCCATCGTTTCTACACCTTCGGCGACAATACACAAGCCTAAATCGTGGCCCATTTGAATGGCCGATTGTAAAATCACTTGGTTTTTGTGGTCGGTGGTAACGCCCCGCACAAAACAGTTGTCGATTTTGAGGGTGTCAATGGGCAGCTTTTGCAGATAACCGAGGGACGAATATCCAGTACCAAAGTCATCCACCGCTAAACGCATGCCTAAATCCTTAAGTTCATTTAAGGTTCTGATGGCAGCGTTTGCATCCTGCATCAGGGCCGTTTCGGTAATTTCTAGCTCTATCATGTGGGGGGATAGCCCGGTGTTTTTAATCGTGTGGGCAATCTGTTGGCTCAAGGTGCCTTGGTTAAACTGCACACTCGATAGGTTCACCGACATGTGACGCAGCCCTAGATTCATGTCGTGCCACTGACGGGCTTGTTTACAGGCGGTTTCTAACACCCATTGGCCGATGGAGATGATCAGGCCTGTTTCTTCGGCCAGGGGAATGAATTGGCCTGGAGAGATGTATCCCATTTCAGGATGCTTCCAACGGATCAAGGCCTCAGCCGCTTCGATGCGCCCTGTGCGTAGATTTAATTGCGGCTGGTAGTAAACTTCGAACTCGTTGCGCTCAAGGGCATATCGGAGCCAGGTTTCTAACCGAATTTGATCGGCGGTGGCCACCACCATATCGGATTGATAAAACTGGCAGTAGCTGCTTTTTTGGCTTTTGGCATATTCCAAAGCGGCATCAGCCTGACGCATGAGTGTGGGGAATTCTTGGCTGTCTTTGGGATAGATGGAAACACCAATACTGGCGGACAGAAATACTTCGTGGTCGGGCAAGGAAAAGGGCCGACTCAGGGCATCCATCAGCTCTGTGGTGAGTTGGCTGATGTTAGAGAGCTGTGGATCCTCGGCCCTCAGGGCAATGGCAAATTGATTGCCTGTTAAACGTGCCAGGGGCGTGCTATCTGGCAAACAGGCTTGGAGACGATGACTAGCCGATTGCAAAATGCTGTCTCCAGCGGGATAGCCCAGAATGTTGTTAATCTGGCGCAGCCGATCCAGGCTGAGCGAGAGGAGCGCCACAGGCTCCTTAGACGCTTGGATGAGCTGGTCAAAACGCTGCTCAAATAGCAGATGATTGGGTAGTTTGGTGAGGCTGTCATAGTTGGAGAGCCGATTGAGATGCTCCGCCGCTCGTCTGAGATGACTGAGGTAGTGGTGGGCAACGGCATCATGGTGTTGGAGACGGGTTGCGATCGCACTGAGCAAGGTGTCATCGGCAAAGGGATATACCAGACAATCATCCGCGCCCAGCTGCATCATATGGCGCACATGCCCAGGGTCTGGCAAGGAACTGAGCATAATTAAGGGGGTGATGGCCAGCTGCCCATCATTGCGCATTTTTTGGAGCACATAATCTCCCTCACAGTCACTTAGCTGCCATTCACAGAGCACCAGGTTAGGAGCATGGGATTGAGCCAGCTCTAAGCCAGCGGCCCCCGTGCCCGCCTGCTCAACGCTATAGCCTGCTGTCGCCAACACCTTTAATGTTGTCGTGGACCACAACTTGGATGACCCAATCAGTAAAATCTTTTGCATAAAGCTACGTCACGAACCGAGACAATCGCAGGGCATTAGGCAACTCCACAGGTTGTCGTATGGCACTGGGGCCCGACACCCTGAAATAGTTGATTCTGTCTCAAGTTCTAGCAGTAGGGGCAACGCTGCCCACGTGCATCGGCTTGGCTTCGTTGATAGAAAACCAATTCACGTGGTTCAAGACAGTTGCTATAGAATTCCCGAGATGGTTGGTGATCGCTCGGGTCGGATGCAATTTTCAGCGAGGCTACCCGCAACCCATTAGAGGGCTATTTGCGCCAAAGTTTGGGCAAAGGGAGGATAGGACACCGCAGCGGCTTCTGCCCGCTGAATGGAGGTGGTGCCCTTAGCCCGCAAGGCCGCAACGGCCAAACTCATGGCAATGCGATGGTCCGTAAAGCTATCCACCTGATTGCCGGTTAAGGTCGCCCCACCTTGAATTTCTAGACCATCGGCGAGTTCTGTCACAGAGGCCCCTAAACGATTTAGCTGGCTGGCGGTCACGGCAATGCGATCGCTTTCTTTGACCCGCAGTTCCGCCGCCTCTTCAATGCGGGTCGTGCCCTCAGCAAATAGGGCGGCCACCGCCAGAATAGGCACCTCATCAATTAACCGGGGAATCAAGTCGCCACCGATGGTGCAAGCTTTTAACCGGCTGGTCCGCACACGGATATCCGCCACCGGCTCACCGGTAACCTCACGGGTATTTTCTAGGGTGATGTCCGCCTCCATGCGCTGCAGGGCTTCCAAAATGCCAGTGCGGGTGGGGTTCACCCCGACATTTTCAATCACCAAATCTGAACCAGGCACAATGGCGGCAGCCACCATCCAATAGGCAGCGGAGCTAATGTCCCCAGGCACAATCACTGTTTGCCCCTGGAGCTGACTGGGGCCATGGACAGTGACTCGACAAGCCTCCCGATCCACCGTTAGTTTGGCGCCAAACGCCTGGAGCATGCGTTCGCTGTGGTCGCGGGAGAGACTGGGCTCAGTCACTGTAGTATCACCATCGACAGATAAGCCCGCTAGCAAAATGCAGGATTTTACCTGGGCAGAGGCAATGGGCGATAGATAGTGGATGGGATTTAATTTTTGGCCTTGAACCGCCAGGGGCGCCAAGCTATTGCCATCCCGGCCCCAAATTTGTGCCCCCATGGATGTCAGGGGTTTAATCACGCGGGCCATGGGGCGAGATCGCAGCGAGCTATCCCCCGTCACCGTAAAAAACCGCCCCGGCTGGGAAGCCAGCAACCCCATCATCAGCCTCAGGGTAGTGCCCGAATTACCTGCGTCTAGTACCCCAGTGGGCTCCTGCAGCTGCCCCACCCCCAAGCCTTTCACCGTGACCCACTCAGCGTCTAAGTCAGAAATGTCTGCCCCCATCGCCTGGAAACAGGCCGCCGTACTGCGGGGGTCTTCCCCTAGCAATAGGCCCTTGATGCGGGTTTCGCCACTGGCCAATGCCCCCAACATTAAGGAACGATGGGAAATTGACTTATCACCAGGCACCTGGAGACGCCCCTGCAAACCTTTGCCACTGGAAGTGATGGCCCAGGTTTGGTGAGCAGCGTCGTCGGTCTTAATGGATAGGGCAGAAGTCACCATGGGCACAAAATTCAGCAAGCAGCGCCTCTGATTTTATCGTGCACCGGTCCAGGAGCAGCATCCGAAGCATTTATTCTGCCGCTGGGGTTTCAGCCTCAGCTTCCGGGGTATCCGCCCCGCAGTATGTATTGATATCGCCCACCAATGTGGCTTCATTTTGGGACAAATTTTGCAAATTGGTAAAGGCCGTATTGGCCTTGGATTGAAACTCTTCCAAGACGTTGCTCAAATCCGTTTCCGATTGGGCATCTGCCACCAACTGCATGGCTTCCCCAGCCACCTGCAACTCTTTAGCGGAGCCCGTAATGATATCGGCATAGCCCTTGCGATAATCAGAAAGCTGTTCATCGGCCAAATCTAGATCGTTCAGGCTCGTAACCATGCCATCGATGCTGCCAACAACTTTATCCACAGCACCAATATACTGACTGGCCGCCGTTTGAATATCCGTTAAGCTTTCGGCTCCCTGGGCCTGCTGAGTAAAGCTATCGATCTCAGTTTCAAACTCATTCTTAAATACCTGAGCCTGGTTAATCACATCCGCAAACGCATTACACTGAGCCACCGTCGAAGAACCACAGCCAGTGAGTGTTAAGGCGGCTACTCCTAGAAGAATTGAGCGTGAAAGGCGCATTAGTTGATTTCCGTATAGTCGCAAAGGCATTAAAAGCTGATGTTGTCACGAAGGCAAGAGGGAATCAGCAAAGCCTGTATCTTTTACAAGTTACCCAGTCCGATAGTAAATATGTCCAAGGGCATTTCCACCAGTCAGGAACTTGCAAAAATCTCTTTCACAGCTTGACTTTCCCAAGTAAGCTCTTGGCAACAAAATGGACTAAACTTGATAAATCTTTATAACTTGCCGGGTAAAGACTTCATGGTTTTGAGCATTGACCAACATCGACAGACTTTTCCCTCTTTGCAAAATAAAGTTTATTTTAACTACGGTGGCCAGGGGCCAATGGATATGAGCGCTCTGGGTGCCATCCAAGAGGCTCACCAAGTCATCCAAACAAAGGGCCCTTTCGGTAGCGAAGTCAATCAGTGGCTCCAGACAGAGGGACAAGAAACTCGACAGGTGCTGGCCCAAGAAATGGGTGTAGGGCCTGAAACTGTCGCCCTCACAGAGAACGTGACGGCGGGATGCAATATCGCCCTGTGGGGCATGACCTGGCGCCAGGGCGATCATATTCTGTTGTCAGATTGTG
Organism: Leptothoe kymatousa TAU-MAC 1615; assembly: GCF_018739865.1. Lineage (GTDB taxonomy): Bacteria > Cyanobacteriota > Cyanobacteriia > Phormidesmidales > Phormidesmidaceae > Leptothoe > Leptothoe kymatousa. The sequence continues at coordinate 374,107 of NZ_JADOER010000011.1, forward strand.
AACATCCTGGCATTATCGCGACGGTGCAAGAACTTCAGTATCGTTACGGTATTGAGTTCAGTTTTTTCCCACATCTGAGCCAGGTGAATACGGCAGACCCGGTCGCGACCATTGAGGCCCATTTACGCCCCACCACGCGTTTGGTGGTGGTCAGTCATGTTCTGTGGAATACAGGGCAGATTATGCCGCTCCAGGAGATCTGTCAGTTTTGTCACCGCCAGTCTCCCCCGGTTAGGGTACTATCCGATGCGGCGCAATCGGTGGGCATGCTGCCGTTGCAGTTGGCCGATACCGAAATCGACTTTTATGCCTTCACAGGGCACAAATGGCTGTGCGGTCCGGCTGGGTTGGGAGGATTTTATGTGAGTCCAGAGGCCATGGCGGAGCTAGCCCCCACGTACATCGGCTGGCGGGGAATTAAAATCAGTCCGTTGGGGCAACCCAATGGTTGGCAACCCGATGCTCGTCGGTACGAAATTGCCACCTCTGATGTGCCGTTATGCAGTGGATTACGCACTGCGATCGCAAACCATAACAACTGGGGCACGGCGGAAGAACGCTATTTCCGCATCTGCCAACTGAGCAGTTCACTGTGGGGCAAGCTCAACGCTATTCCTGGCGTTAAATGTCTGCTCAAATCCCCCCCCGAGTCTGGGCTGGTTTCATTTCAACTATTCAACGCGGGAGAACCTTCCCCGAAACTCCATAAAACCCTAGTCACATATCTAGAAACTCAGCAGTTTTATCTACGCACCCTACTATCTCCAAGCTGCGTCAGGGCTTGCACCCACTATTTCACCACAGAGGCAGACATCGATCAGCTGATCGCCACCATCGAAACCTTCCTGCAAACCCACACGCAATAATGAACCCAACATTATCGCGCTAAATCATGAACTCTTTTCCCCACCCATCCCATCAGCCTCACCATCAGTCTGACATCAAGGGGATTCGCGGTTCATTTTTAGACTTTCTCGACGATCCGTTTTACCAATCGCCCCAAGCAAGCGTTCGCTATATTGCCGATGGTCTATTAGTCATAGACCATGGCCACATCAAAGCGTTTGGGCACTATGACCAACTACAACCCGAGTATGCCCACATTCCCATTACGGCCTACCCAAACCAGCTCATTACCCCGGGTTTCATTGACACCCACATTCACTATCCCCAAACAGAAATGATTGCCGCCCATGGAGAACAACTCCTAGAATGGCTGAATCAATATACGTTCCCCACAGAACTCAAATTTTCTGACAAAAACTACGCCCAAGAAATTGCTGAACTCTTTTTAGACGAGCTTTTACGCCATGGCACCACCACGGCTATGGTGTTTACCACGGTCTTTCCCCAATCGGTAGACGCTTTTTTTGAGGCCGCTGAACGGCGTAATCTTTGCATGATTGCCGGCAAGGTGATGATGGATCGCCATGCCCCAGCCGACCTATGCGACACCGCAAAGTCTTCTTACCAAGAGACTAAAGCCCTCATAGAAAAATGGCACAACCGCGGTCGCCTACGCTATGCCATTACCCCTCGATTTGCCATTACCTCCACCGACGAACAACTCAAGCTCGCTGGTAAATTACTCCAAGAATTTCCCGATGTCTATCTCCACACCCATCTCTCAGAAAATACCGCTGAAGTAGACTGGGTACAACAACTCTTTCCCCATTGCCAAGGGTATCTAGATACCTACGACCAGGCCGGGTTAGTACAAGAACGTTCTGTTTTTGCCCACGGAGTCCATCTCACGGACCAAGAATTTCAACGTCTTGCCGAAGCCAAAGCCGCCATCGCCTTTTGTCCCACATCAAATCTATTTTTAGGCAGTGGCCTCTTCAAGCTCGATCAGGCAAAATCTACCCAGTACCCAGTCAAAGTGGGGCTGGGCACTGATGTGGGGGCAGGCACAAGCTTTTCTCTATTACAAACGGCCAACGAAGCCTATAAGGTTGCCCAGCTACGACAGCAGACCCTGTCCCCCTTCGAAGCCCTATATCTAGCCACCCTAGGCGGTGCCCAAGCACTCTGTTTAGACGACATACTCGGTAACTTTGAAGTTGGCAAAGCGGCCGATTTTATTGTTCTCAATTCGCATACTACACCCATCCTGGCACTACGAACTGCTGGCCAGCCCCCTGCAAACCTCGAAGACCTGGCAGACCATGTCTTTGCGTTACTCATGCTAGGGGATGACCGCGCGATCTCAGCCACCTATATTCTCGGCGACCTAACATACGCCCCATCGCCCAGCCCCTAGCTAAAGGACGGCAAATTAGAAGAAAACCTTAAATCTGCTTCAAAATCAGCCAGTCCACACATTCCCAACGGGAATTGGGCCATGCACCCTTGGTTCTTGCTGTGTGTCTCAATCTCAAATCACCACAGCCTCACCCACAAACACAGTCCGAGGTATAGAGTTTGTATATGCTAGGGCAAACCGGGCACACGCAATTCCTGAATCGTTTTTTGCTACATAGTTGTTTTCATTTACACATTTATTTGTTAAAGGAGCTTTTAAATGTCTGCACTGAACGGTGTCATGATGCAATATTTCCATTGGTATGTGCCCAACGATGGCAGCCTCTGGAACCAAGTGAATACCCTGTCTAAAGACCTCGCCGATGCAGGGTTTACGGCCATGTGGTTGCCACCTGCCTATAAAGGCATGGGGGGAGGCTACGATGTCGGCTACGCCGTCTACGACATGTACGACCTGGGCGAATTTGATCAGCGGGGCTCGGTACGCACTAAATATGGCACCCGCGATGAATATCTCAATGCCATAAAAGCCCTGAAAAGCAACGGCATTCAGGTCTATGCAGACGGTGTTTTGAACCATCGCATGGGTGGGGACAAAACAGAAGTGGTAAAAGCCACGCCCTTTTGGCAAAATGATCGCCTCAACCCCAAGGGCTGGCAGCGGGACATTAGCGCCTACACCCATTTCACGTTTCCAGGTCGCACCAAGGCAGATGGCAGCAAAGAATACTCTGATTTTGAATGGCACTGGTGGCACTTTGATGCGGTCGATTACGATGACTTCTCAAAGGACGGAAATACGGTATACCTCTTTGACGGCAAGACATTTGATGATGAAGTCGCCCTAGAAAAAGGGAACTTTGCCTATCTGATGGGTGCCGATGTGGACTTTCAAAGTGTTGAAGTACAAAAAGAAGTTGAACACTGGGGTACGTGGTACTTGGATGAAACAGGCGTAGATGGATTTCGCCTAGATGCCATTAAACATATTTCTGCCTGGTATTTTCCCCTGTGGATCGATGCATTGGAGCACCATGCCAAGAAAGATCTGTTTATGGTGGGGGAGTACTGGTACAACGACCTCGGGACTCTGCAATGGTATGTGGATGCGGTGAGGGGGAAAATGTCCGTTTTTGATGTGCCGCTGCACTACAACTTCCACTATGCCAGCAGAGCGGGCGGCAACTACAACATGAGCAAAATCTTGGATGGCACCATGATGCAAACCCGTCCTAGCCATGCTGTCACCTTTGTCGAAAACCACGATTCCCAGCCATTACAGGCCCTAGAAGCACCTGTGGAGTCTTGGTTTAAACCCTTGGCCTATGCGGTGATTTTGTTGCGGGCAGAAGGTTATCCCTGTGTATTTTTTGCCGATTATTATGGCGCCAAGTATGAAGACTACGGCAAAGATGGGAATACCTATGAGATCACACTCCACTCTCACCGCTGGCTAATCGACAAATTTTTACATGCCCGCAAACACTATGCCTATGGTCCCCAATACAGTTATTTCGACCATTTCAACACCATTGGTTGGACCCGCCTAGGCGATGTCAACCATCCTCAGGCCATGGCTGTCATCATGAGCGATGGCGAGGCTGGCAGTAAGTGGATGGAAGTAGGCAAGGCTAACACCCAGTTTTCTGATCTCACCGAACATGTGAAAGACACAATCACAACGAATGAATGGGGGTGGGCTGAATTTCGCTGCAATGGTGGATCTGTTTCTGTATGGGTCGAAGCTTAGCAACTGGAGTTTAGACAAAAAACGTTGAGAGAGCGACCAACGGTTGAGTTAGATCGCTCACTAGACGAATCTG
>NZ_JADOER010000012.1 GCF_018739865.1 Leptothoe kymatousa TAU-MAC 1615
AAATCACACCCCAACTATTCAAGCCTTTGTGATTATGGGGTTCTAGTATCCTAATTCTGTCCGGAGTATTGTAGTAACAGACTTTCGTTTAATACCGTTTGATTGCCCCTGTCAAAACTAAACAAATTTCCTAGGATGGGTATTGGGTCAAAGATGGCATTCCAAACTTGACCAATAATAGGCACTACATAACGGCCTCCATCAACGGATGCTTGACTGGTAAAGGTGGAAAGATCAAAGAAATCTAGTGCTTGGGTATAAACTGTGGTCACTAACGTTTGTGTGCCGATGCGTGAAATCGATGGCACATTATTCCCTTGTTCTGTAGGTGAAATGGAAGGATCTGTAATTTGTAGTCTAATATTGATTTCAGCAGCGCCTAAATTGCGCGATATGCCAGGGGTAAACGTTAGATTAGTTCCTGTCCTAACTGAGAATAGTGTGTTTTCTTGCTCTTTTTTGGATAGTTCTGCAATAACATTGATGATTTGCGGTATTGCTAGGGACCCAATGCTATCTATATCAGGATTGGTTATGCCGAGAGTTGTTGTTATTGCCTCTAATAAGTCCTCGAAGGTATTATTCTGGCGATTTTCAAAGCCTGTACTGTAGGATGTCGTATTCAGAGAGGTTGGTACGCCATTTAGCGTGGATATAGTACTTCGGCCAACCTGTGCATAGGAGACTTTTTGATTGTCATCTACAATCTCTTGAATATCATCTAAGGTTGGACGAACACAAAAATCTTCAATATCTTTTTGAAGTAGACTTGATTTTCGCTGTAGCAATGTATTCAAAGCTTCAGAGGTGCTTTGCAATTCATTAGGGTCAAAATGATCAGGATGTGAAACAAAATCGGTGTACTGATGAGCGAACTCTAGTATCTGTTTCCTTTCAGAATTAGTAATTCTTTCTGCAAGGAAACCTTTTTGCGGAGCTAAATCATCTACTCTGGCTTCTATCCATTTCCATTGTTCACATACATCATTTGATGACTCGTCATAATTTTCAGGTACTGCACAATCTGCTTTGAGTCCGCGAGATCGGAAAAATCGTTCGAACGGTGGACGATTGACTCGGGTTTTGTAGGCATCGAAATAAGGTTGCAGATTACGATCTTTGGTTACGAAGCGTCCATTTTTAATGGTTCCCGGTAGAAGAGCTTCATCGTAAAGCTTTTGATAGAAACTTTGACGTTCGTCATCTTTCATCGCATCCCCTGCGAGGGTAACTTCTATAAGAGATTCACTGCCAAAACCATTTATAGCTTCTGCATATCTCAAGCCTGTTGCAATTGTCTTAAAAGCTGGATCGACGCGCTGACTATCCTTTAGTACGTCTTGCGATATGGCCTGCACGGCAGCAAATGTAGTTCGCAATAAGTCTTGAGTTACTGAAATTTTGTTTCTAACATCAGCAAGAGTTTCTGCTAAGTCATCGGGGTCACTGCTAGATAATTGGACTCCCCATAGTTGTAAACTAATGCCAGGTAGAGGTAAATCAAGTGTAGTAATTAATCGGTGTGCGTTCCGTATATATTTTGAATTGCCGTAGAGTAATATGATGTTGCCGCCACCCGTGCCCACGCCTCTTCCTCCTGGACCTTCTCCTCCATTAGGGGGCTGCTTGCCCTCGGAGAGATTCTCGGGAAGTGTAAAACTATTAACAGGTAGGGCTACTGGACATCCTATGCCTTCAATGGATGCGTTTAAGGCTTGTAAAATAGCTGCTATATTTGTTGCATTTCGGTAGTAATATAGCTCAACTCTCTGACTTCGAAGAGTATTGGATGGTGCTGTATTTAACTTAGTAAAACATTCCGTGTCGATAAATTTGATGGGTGATGTGTCGTCTGACTTTGCGGGCACTGAAAGGCTAAGTAGCGCAATTGCACCAAGCCCAATAGAACAAAGAATTTTACCGTAGTGCATACCCAAAGCTCACTTCAGCCTCTGTCGTTCTATGTAGTACTCCATCAGCTGATAAAAACGTCCAATATTCTCCTGTCAAGTGCGCCAAATGATTGTACTTATGGCGTACTTTTTTACCCAGGAATATGAAATCATCTACATTTACTAGACTATCATCTAATATGCGGTACTTTGTAGCATAAGTAACCAAGACATCCTGTAGTTGCCCGTCCGCAATCATTTCTAGTGGTTTCTACTGCTTTGCTTATGGATTCTTTGGTTGTAATACTAAGACTAATGCTGATGCGATTTATGAACGCATACTTCCTAACTCAGGGCCGAATTGAGGCAACATCTGCAGCCATTAAGACATCGCCCTGACAATTGACCCAGCATTTCTTAGGACTTTAGCCTGAACTCCAATGAGACTAATGCCCCATGTATTGAACAGTGCACCTTGGGTATATTGGATTTATCAACAAACAATATATGAATTTTGGCTGAGTCAGGAGCTGAAGCGTTTTAATTGAGTATGCGTTTACCCTGCTAGCCGTATTGTTTTGCACAGACATCAGCATTTATCACGGTTATGCCAATGATGTGTTAGGCATCCAGCCGCCCCATCGAAGTTCCCACTAAGCTGGGAAAGCAAACAACCGGCAACGGTGACTTACATATCCAGCGGTGGGCAGTGCGTCGCCAGGCCAGTTTTTGACACGAGGGAATCCATGACAAAGCCGGTATCAAAATCCGGGCTGCAGCGATCGCAAGCCCTCCCTCATCGGAGCCGATCTCGGCATCAATCCATCGCAAACCAAGCGGTGCAACCATCGCTGGTGACCGAAAATATTGGGTTCCATCTCACCATGATGGTGCTACTGACTGGCCAGATTATCATCCGGTTAGTGCGCGGCCGTTGCAATCGGCGAAACATGATGGAGCATCTGGCCTGTGCTGGACCTGATGCGATGATGCCGGTTTTGCTGACTAACCTATTTGCAGGCATGATTTTTGCTACTCAGTCAGCCCGTGAGCTGATACGCTATGGTGCCATCGGCCAAATCGGCGGTGCGTTTGCATTTGGCTACATCCGTGAACTCGCTCCCATTTTGACAGCCGCTGTCTTTGCCTGTCAGGTCGGGTCTGCGTTTGCAGCGGAAATAGCCTCTATGAAGCTGACTGAGCAGATTGACGCCCTGAAACTGCTGCGTACGGACCCGATTGACTATCTAGTCATGCCCCGTGTGCTAGCTTGCGCGCTGATGTTACCGTTTTTGACCATCATTGGTTTATTTGTCGGCGTTCTTGGCGGTTTGTTCATCACGGGGGTGCTCTATGACGTCACCGCCCAGACCTTTTTGCAAGGTGTGCATTCATCGCTGGCCATTATGGATGTCCTATCAGTGTTGGCGAAGGCCAGCCTATTTGGGGGAGCCATGGCAATTACTAGCTGTAGTCGAGGGCTAACGGCTGCATGTCATGGCAAAGGTGTGGGTCGATCGGTGACGTCAGCCGTCGTCATTAGTTGGATCGTACTGTTTGTGATCGATTTTCTGGTAACGGTTACAACGATTGTCTTGAGCCGTTGAATGTCTCAAAGGCAACCTGGAGCAACAGTTTTCCCAGGGATGAGCAACAATAAAATCTCATTACTGAGAAAAATAGCAATATTAAGAGATAACTCCAAGGCGATCAGACTTAATCAGTGCAGGAACAATGCGATCGCACGCCAATTTTCCACCAAACAGATTTCTCGCCACGGGACCCACTCGCAGCGCAGCGGCACCGCCCATAATAAATAGATTGCATCCGGGCCATCGCAGGTGCTGATCGAGTATCGGCAAACCTTCCACATCCGTGAGCGGATACTGTTCCCGCACTGCCGATAACAACGGCCAGTGATTAATATTCAACGTACTGCCCGTGGCAAGCCAGATGCGGTCAATGGGCAGGTGGGTAATACAGTGGTGAGCCTCTGGGTGGTTACAGCTCACCTGCCAGGTATTGTCTTGCCAGGTGGCAGAGTGCACCTCGCACTGCTCATAAAAAGAGAGTTTGCCGCTGCGTTCCAGCCGTCGCAATTTTGTTAGGACAGCCGGTGTGAGGGAGCCGCCATTTCTGGCATCTCGAATCATTTTCCAGCGGGTTTGCCAACAGGTTTGGGCGTGAAACCCCTTGAGATATTTTGGCCCTAACCAACCGGGGGCGGCATCAAACAGCTTTTCGTAAAAGGTGCGGCGGGCCATCATCAGTACCTGGGCACCGCGTGCGATCGCACCCACCGCCAAATGCCCTGCCGTCAAACCACTACCAACAATCAAAATCTGTTCTCCCTGTAGTCGGAGTCGGCGCAGGTCCACCTGGTGGGAATGGCACAGCCGCTCGCCAGGATAGTGGGTGGGCAGGGCCTTAGCCCAGGCGGGCAGGTGGGGTACGCCCCCCGAGATCGCTAACACCACCCGCCGCGCGATTAATATCCGGCCATCGGCCATGGTCAAACGAAAGCGTTGTCCCCGCTGGCGGATGGGCTCCAGGTGCTCCACCTGGGCCGGAATTACCCGATTTTGCAGCTGCCAGCGGCGGATTAACTCCTGGCAAAAGTCTTGGAATAGCTGGGTGCCGGGCAAATCGTAGGGGGGAAACAGTTCGTCGAACCGCGACTCGGCAAAGGTGCGCAGGGCGTGGGGGTTAGGATCGGGATGGTGGACGGCGGGCGATCGCAAATGGGGGATTTCATAGGCCGCAAACTGATGCTGCCACTGCCGTAGCCACTGCCCAGATGGATCCAGCACCACAAAGCGGTCGCCCATGGACGGCTTCTTTTTCAGTAAATGCGTGACCAGGGTTAACGCCTGGGGACCTGCCCCCACAATGGCCACATCAATCGTCTTGGGCAGCTCCGCAGCAACCATAAATAAAACTAAAAAATGATAATGATTATCGTTCTAGGCCTATAATGCAAATCTAGTTGTAAGCCGTCAAGTTAAGTTTTGAACCCAATGCCTGACCTTATGCCTGCCCTTGAAGCCCGTTAGCGCCTATGCAATCCTTTGACCTGACGTTGGTGGCTGGCCCCCCTGGGGTGGGTAAAACCACCTGGATCAGCCAGTTTCTTGCCAACCCATCCCGTCCTTTGTTTTATCTGTGTCCCTGTGCCCAGGATGCGGTTGATTTCGCCCGCATTGGCTATTGCTTTCCCTGGGTGTCGATTATTTCGGATGACCAGGCGGCTGACGTGCTGGCCGATTTGCCGGACCAGGCCCAGGTGTTTATCGAGCTAGGCTTTCATATGGACCTGGGCTCGCCGCTTTTAGTCGCGTTGCCTGGGCGACGGATCGCCATTGTGCCGCCCAGTTTAGACTCCTCTGAATGGCACAACTGGGCAGACGAGGTGATCCCGAGTCCCAACCAGCAGGTGTCGGGGGAACTTGCATCTGCTTCTGGCAAGCTACCGACCATTTGGCGATCGCCGCTGACGGGGCAAGTGTTCGACCCACCCAGTTTGGATGAAGTGTTGATTGAGCTGACCGGGGGTGCCTACGGTCAGGTGACGCGCTTAAAAGGCATTTTTGAACTGCCGGATGGTCAGGCGTTTTATGTGGATTTTGTCGAAGGGTTACCGGGGATTGAATACACTGAACTGAAGTTACCCCGCTGGCTAGAGGGACGTCCCGATCGTTTTAGCGGTTTGGAAATTGTGGGTCACAATTTAGAGCAAAAGACAATTGCGCAGGCATTGTTGACCTGTTGTTTAGCCGATGATGTGTTGTTGCAGTACCAGCGGCAGTACCAACAATTGCAATTAGAAGACGAGACTGTAGCAGCAGAAACTGAGCCAGGGGTGGTGGCATGAAACTAGCGGTGATCTCTTGCATCCATGGCAACTACGAAGCGCTGAAGGCGGTGCTGTCAGATATTGAGGCTCAAAAGGCCGATCAGATTTATTGTCTTGGGGATCTGGTGGGCTATGGCCCTTACCCCAATGAGGTGGTAAATCAGATTCGCTCGTTGGAGATTCCCACCTGCCAGGGCTGTTGGGATGAGGACATTGTGGAAGGGCTAAATGCCTGTGAATGTAGCTATCCTTCGCAGCTAGCGGAGCACCGGGGCAAACTGGCCCATGAGTGGACCAATAAAGAGATTCGGCCCGATGTGCGGGAGTATTTGGCCACATTACCCCTGTCGTTGAAACGGGATAATCTGTGTTTTGTCCATGGCAGCCCCAACAGTCAGCACGAATATCTGTTACCCAGCATGGATGGCTTTGCGGCCCTGGAGCGGGTGCTCTCTACCGATGCCGATGTGTTGTTCTGTGGCCATACCCATGTGCCCTATGTGCGGGAATTAGCGGATGCAAAACTGTCGGTGACGGTAAAAAGTCCGGCGCGCTCAGACGCTCCCCAACAGTTTCAGGCAACGCTAAAACGTATTATCAACGCGGGCTCCGTCGGTGAACCCCGCCACGGTCGGCCCAATGCCACCTATGTTCTCTACGATACGGACACAGCCCAGGTCACACTGCGGGAAGTGGCCTACAACTATACCAAGACCTGTCTGGCCATCCTCGAAAAGGGATTGCCGTCTATTTTTGCATGGCGGTTGGCACGGGGCATGGAGTTTGCGGAGCGGGCGGATGATCCTACCCATGTGTGTGAGCGCTAGATATTCAAATGGAGAGATGATTCAGTGAATTGGGCGATCTTAAGTGGCATTGAAGGGAATCTGACGGCTTACGAGGCGGTGTTGCAGGACATACAGGACCAGGCGGTAACCGATCTCTATATTCTGGGGGATGTGGTGGGTCTGCAGGGAGATAATGAGGCGATCATTCAACGGCTGCAGTCGCCGCGCGCTGGAGAATTGGAGCCCCAGGTCTGTGTGGGCTGGTGGGAAGAGCAGTGTTTTAGTTTGTACGGGGTGAGCGGTTTGCAGGATGCGCCGGAGCTGATGGCGAAAGTGGGGGGCGATGGGGTGAAAACCTTTTGGAAGTCGATATCTCGGGAGTCGGTGCGGTGGTTGCGATCGCAACACTTCGGCTTCCATGAGCAGGATTGTTTATTAATCCATGGCAGCACCGTTAGCTATGCCGATGAGCTGACGCCGGATACACCGGCAATTGAACTGTGCGATCGCCTGATCCGCGCCGATGCCAATCATCTTTTTTGTGGCCGCTCCGGACTCACCTTTGAATGCTCGGTTACCCCGGTGGCGCTGCGGTCTACGGTCACCACCCTAGACGGTGTGCAAGCTCCCCAGGACTGTGGCAAAACACCCCGCCAGGTCATTGGTGTGGGTTCGGTGGGTCGCAGTCCTGGCCAGGCGACCTATACGCTATTTAGTCCAGAGAATGGACAGCTTGCCTTTAGAAGCGTGAACTATGGCCAGCCCTAAGGAGTTGGGACCACAAAATAATACGCTCTAATAACGCTATGCCCGTTGCAGCTCTCGCCAGGACTGTGACAGCACCTGTCCAGCGGATTTAGCAAAAACAACCGTTAATAACAACCCCACCGCCAAATCGGGCAGAATTGAATGGGTGAAGAATACCAGCACCGCGGCCACCAGCACCGATGTGTTGGCAATAATGTCATTGCGGGAGCATAGCCACACGGAAGACATATTCAAATTGTCGTTGCGGTGGCGCGTCAGCAACAACAAACACACCAGGTTGGCCAATAGCGCCAATACCCCCACTGCACCCATGATGGACCCTGCCGGACTTGCCCCGGCAAAGAGCTGATAGGTGGCCCTGGCAAATACGGCAATGGCAAACAAAAACATAATTAGACCCTTGAACATGGCGGCCCCCGCCTGGGCTCTGGTGCTTTTGTGAATTACATACAAACTGCTGGCATACACCAGGGCATCCCCCAGCATATCCAGCGAGTCCCCAGTAAGTGACAGCGAAGCCGCTCGGATACCGGCCCCAAACTCAACAACGAACATCACCGCATTGATTAGCAATACGGCCCAAAGCACCTTTGCCTGCCGTTCTTTGAGCTTGGCAATTTCACAGGCCTTAGCCTGACAGCAATGTTCAGCCATGGTGACCTCCGACTGTTCGATCAAATGTTCAAATTGATATTAGAATGTTGACGTAAAGAGTTACTCAAATATTCAAACTAACATTAGAACGTTAGCATAAAATGCATGACATTCAAGCCATCGTTAGAATGACCTGAATGGGGTCAGCAGCCTCAGGAATTTGCAGTTAAGGTCCGACTATTCGACGAGTTGCTTGAGGGCATAGCAGAGAATATCGGCAACCCGTGGGTCCTTGAGGGAGTAGTAGGCCAGTTTGCCGTCGTTGCGGTATTTCAAAATACTCAGGTCGCGTAGCTTCCGCAGGTGGTGGGAGGCGCTTGCCACCTTGATTTGTAGTAGGGACGCCACATCACAGACGCATAGCTCTTCGCCGTTGCGCAGGGCATACAAAATCTTTAGCCGTGACCGATCGGCTAGGGCCCCAAATAGAACTTGAGCCGATTCCAGCAAGTCGTCGCTGGGAAGCACCTGGCCGATCTGCTGGACTAACTCTTCGTTGAAGCAGCGGACTTGGCAGACATCATTTTTGGGTTTAGTCACAGATTTTGCAGGGTTCATCAGGTGCTATGGGTCCATTCTACTGATCTATGACTGGCCACACTCCGATTGCCATCGTCCCTAAAAGTTAATAAAGGGTAACGAGTCAACCTTTTGGCGGCAAGAATGATTATCATTCTTATGCAATTATAACCAGGTAGCCATGCAATTACCCTGGCAGTGGCACCGGATAAAAGGCGAAATGTAATGACGGTCAAGTCCTGATCGCATACTTCCACACATAGATAAACACCATTCAAAGGAGTCGATTCATGGTCACCGAAGAAATCTACAACACCGTACCCGTCACCGTTCTGACCGGCTATCTTGGCGCAGGTAAAACCACCCTGTTAAACCGCATCCTCACCCACGAGCATGGCAAAAAAGTAGCCGTCATCGTCAACGAATTTGGCGAAGTGGGCATCGACAATCAGCTAGTCGTGGACGCCGATGAAGAAGTCTTTGAAATGAACAACGGCTGTATCTGCTGCACCGTGCGAGGGGACCTGATTCGCATCATTGGCAACCTGATGAAGCGCCGCGATAAATTTGACCATCTGGTAATTGAAACCACCGGACTGGCCGACCCCGCCCCCGTGATCCAAACCTTCTTTGTGGATGACGAAGTGCAGATGCAGACCCAGCTGGATGCGGTGGTAACGGTGGTGGATGCCCGCCACATCTGGCAGCATTGGGAAGCCGAAGAAGCCGTCGAGCAAATCGCCTTTGCAGACGTGATTTTGCTCAACAAGATTGACCTGGTCACAGAAGACGAACTAACCAAACTGGAACAGCGGATTCGGGGCATGAATGCCCTAGCCAAAATCCACCGCACCCGTGATGCCCAAATTGAAATGGATGCCCTGCTGGGCGTTAGCGCCTTTGACCTGAATAAGGCCCTGCAAATCGACCCAGATTTCCTCGACGAAACCGCCCACGAACACGACGAAACCGTCGGTTCCGTTGCCCTAGTCGAGTCCGGCGAGCTGGACGGCGACAAACTAGAAGCCTGGATAGGCGAACTACTGCGGGAGCACGGACCCGATATTTTTCGCATGAAGGGCATTCTCAATATGGCCGGAGAAGATAATCGATTTGTCTTTCAAGGTATCCACATGTTGTTGGATGGTCGCCAGGATCGCCCCTGGAAACCGGATGAGACTCGTAAAAACGAACTCGTCTTCATCGGTCGTAACCTGGAGAACTTAAAGTTAGAAGAACGCTTCCGCGATTGTTTGGTAGCGAGCTAATAGGCAACAACTTCTGCTTCGAATTTTATGCGCTGCATTTTTCGCAGACATCGATCCAGAACATTGATCATCGACCCCACCGTAACCCCGACCTATCGCTATTACTCAGATCTTGCACTAATGTTGGTGGTGAGCCTCCAACCCACGCACGGTTCAAAACCGAACGCTAATTGAGTGCTGTCGCTAAAGCGACAAAATCGGCTGAAAGCCTATGTATTTAGCTTTTGACGATTTCTTAACCCCTTTAATGGGTTTTGATCCAATTAGCCCTGTTACTTTGAGTACAGGGCGAGATAACGCCACTCCGCCAGGTGCAAGATCTGAGTTTCCCCAACAATCTCCCTAGCCAGCAATGCCCAGAAACATACTAAAAACAAAAAAGCATAAACCAACTGTACTCAAACCCCTGTGGGATACCCAACTTTCCGACTACGTAACCGCCATTGCCTGGTCCCCCGACGGCACCCAACTCGCCGCCAGCTCTGGTGCAGGCGAGGTGCTACTCTACACCCCTGAAACAGGCGACTCTCAATGCCTACAAAGCGGCCAAGGAGAGTCCGTAGACGCCCTGGGCATCTCCGCCGATGGCAAATTTCTAGCCGCTGGCGGGCAGGCAGGGACAGTATGGATCTGGCAGCTTGATGGCGATGAGCCCGCACTGCTAACCACCTTGGAGCATAAGCGGACCTGGATTGATCGGCTGCAGTGGCACCCCAGTGCTCCAGAGCTGGCCTTTAGCTTTGGTCGCTATGTGCAGGTGTGGCATGCGGTGGAACAAACGGTTGTTACCACCTTAAATTTTGAAGATTCGTCTGTGTTAAACCTGGCCTGGAATTTTCAGGGAACTCGGCTATCGCTGGGGGGAAACCAGAGCATTAAAACCTGGAAGTCCCAGGACTGGGATGAGGACCCGGTGGTGAGAGAAGTGGGCGGGGCTAGCGTGGCGGTGGCCTGGTCGCCGGATGGCAATTACCTGGCCTCAGGGAACAATGATCGCTCAGTGTTGGTGTGGGCAGCGGATCATCCTTCTCCTTGGCGGATGCAGGGGTTTCCTGGCAAGGTGCGACAGTTGGCCTGGTCGCAACCGACGGTGCGGGATGCGCCATTGCTGGCTTCGGCCAGTGCTGAGGGTGTGGTGGTGTGGACCAAGGCGGCGAAGGAAGCGGAAGGTTGGAATCCTAAGGTGTTGGAGGACCATGAGGGCATGGTGCGGGCCATTGGATTTCGGCCCGGTGAGTTGTTGCTGGCCTCTGCGGCCGCGGATGGTTGTTTGTATTTGTGGCAAAAGGCTAAGCGGATTGCGCAACGGTTGGAAGGGGGCGCTGGTTTTTCGTGTTTGGCCTGGTCTGGGCAGGGCGATCGCTTAGCGGCTGGGGGTAGTGATGGGGAATTGTGGGTGTGGACTGAAATGACGAAAGGGAAAGGGTTTAAATAGAGTGGCTTAATCCCTTAGACAACATCCTCAAGTTCCAGAGCTAGACAATAAAAAAGGCTACCAGTTCTATGCATAAGGGGAGCCCACAACAATGCTGGATAAGCTACAACAATGTGGAGCTTATCCAGCAAATCTGGTATTGAATTTCAAGTTAACGAGACAACAATTACTAAATTGCTAAATCATTTAGTTCAGCTAGCCACCAGTTCCACTGGACCATGGTTATCGCAGTGGCCGTCATGTTGATAGTGCAGGTGACCATCCACGATGTAGCACACATGGTCACCATGGGGGACTGCTTCATGGCCACAGCCATGTCCATGGACATGGTTGCTATCATGCCCCGTGCAGTTATGGCCCTCAGTACAGGCGTCTGGGTTGATATCAGTCACCTCGATCACATGCTCATCCACATGATCTCCATGGGGATGGTGCAGATGGCCATCGTGGAGATAATCGATGTGGTCACCATGTTTGATGGCCGTGTGACCACAGCCTGGACCATGGGCATGGTCGTGATTCTCATGAATTGTACAAACCATCGTCGCCTCCAATCATTGTGAATTTTGGATATTTATTCGCCCGGTGTAGGGCCTAACACCTGAACACTTGTTCATGTATTTAACCCTAACACATGTACAGGTATTCAGGTGTTAGGATGGGCAAGCTTGATATTTCCCAAGAATTCGCCATAAATGTTGGATGTACCTTTGATCCTATGACCTCTGAACAGTCCGCCAAGCCCCCCTCCTCCGGCCTATCGGGGACTCAGGGCGATCTCCATAAGGATGGAGGCTTGCCGATTCAGCAAATTCTGAGTCTGGAAAAGGCACAGCGAATGGCAGAATTCTTTGGAGTTCTTGGCGACCCCAACCGCTGGCGCATTTTGTCAGCCCTGGCTTTGCAATCAATGCGGGTGAGTGATTTGGCCGCAGCCGTGGAGATGACAGATTCTGCAGTCTCTCACCAATTGCGGGTCTTACGCACCATGAGACTTGTGGGTTATGTCAAGCAAGGGCGAAATGTTATTTACTGTCTTAAGGATCAACATATTTTTAATCTGTATCGCGAAGCGTCTGAACATATTGATGAGCCAGAAGATTGAAGTCGGAAGGCGGAAAGGGAGGGTGTTTCGTACCAATGGAGCCGTCCGCTGGCATCGGCAGTAAAATGGATACATTGAAGCCGATCCATCCAACTTGGCGAGATATACTACGAACAATCAGCATATGCGGTTCCTGGTTGAGATGAATAAATTTTGGTGGTGTAAGTGAGTGGTGAATCGTGAATCGTGAGTGGAATGTATTCAATCCATTTGAGAAACGCTATATCCACCCTGTTTCAGGTAGCTAGACTGGAACATTCGCTCTAATAAGAGTTTTTCTGTATAGTACAAATGTTCGATGCTGTGTGATAAAATCATCGAACGGATGGGATTATACAAATGAAGCACTACTTCAACCCGATGAGCCGGGCCTTGACGTCTGACTGGATGCTTAAGGAACTCGACGCCGAGCACGAAAGGATCGTCATCGATATCCAATCCGGTGAGCAAAACTCGCCCGAGTACCGGGCCATCAACCCCATGGGCAAAGTCCCCACCCTCGTCGATGGCGACGCTGTTATCACCGAAGCTGCCGCGATTTGTGCATATCTGGCTGATAAGTTTGCCGAGAAGGGGTTTGCACCATCTCCTGGCTCACCAGAGCGCGGCAGATACTATCGGTATCTCTTCTTTCCGGGGACCACCCTTGAGCCGCTGCTGTCGATCACCTCGCTTGGGATCAAGGATATTAAGCCGTACACCATGGGGTGGGGTGATATGCCGCGGGCTATGGCCGCAGTCGAGTCGATGACACCGGTTACCGGCTGGGCACTCGGGGAAACGTTCACTGCAGCAGATGTTGTCTTTGGTGGTACGCTCGCATTCTTTTGCGGCTTCAATATGATGACGGCATCGCCAAAGGTTGCGAGTTACGTCGAGCGACTCAAATCGCGAACAGCCTACCAGGAGAGCCACGTAGGTTTCTGATTGCTGAATGTCGATCTGTTATGTATAACCAAAATGAACAATTGACATGGGTCTGCATTTAAGTGGGTGAACTCAATCTTTTATAAGATATGAACAGGCATTTTGACTTCGCGTTTTTTGCCCCCAAACCCCCAATTCTGGGGGCTTTGAGTCTAGTCTCCCCCAGGATATAGCCCAAGGGGCATTCAAGAAAGGAAAAAGGGGCCTCGACATCTGATAGCTCATCGGGTCAACCTACTTAGTCAACAAAACCCATGGATTAGGGTTGGCGGAGAAAACGGCTAAACAAACGGAGTCTGATTGGACAAAAAACAGATAATTTTTGTCTTCTCTTTAGCTTGCTTTCTTTAACCCATCAACCAGCAACAACCGCAAGCCACTCAACGTGACCAGCACTGTGGAGCCTTCATGGCCTAGCACACCAAAGGGGAGTGTGATATTGCCTGCAAAATTCAGAATTAACAAAATCACGACAAAACTTAGGGCAAAGACAATATTTTGCTTGACGATGCGCTGGGCGCGACGACCCAAACGAATCGCGTGTTCTAACCGCTCCAGGCGATCGCCCATCAAGACAATATCAGCGGTTTCTAGGGCCACATCGCTACCCGCCGCCCCCATGGCAATGCCAACGGTGGCCTGGGCCAGGGCTGGGGCATCGTTGATGCCATCGCCAACCATGGCAACGGTGTGATACTGCTGTTGAAGTTTACGAATCACGTCGACTTTATCTTCGGGTAACAGGTCTGCGTAAACCTGATTAACCCCGACTTGCTCAGCGATGCTGTTGGCGGTGCGGGGATTGTCCCCCGTCAGCATGACCACATGCTCTACGCCCAACTGTTTGAGGTGGGCTACCGCCTGGGCAGCGGCAGGTCGTACCCTATCCGCCACGGCAATCAGTCCCAACAGGTCTCCGGCCTGGGCAACCCAGACCACCGTTGTACCCTCGGATTCCCATTGCTGGCTTTGTTCTAGCCAATGGGGCGAAATGTTGTTTACCTGGGTGCGAACAAAGTCCGCTTTACCGACGGCGGTGCTCTGACCGTCCAGATCGGCGGTGATGCCCTGTCCGGCCTGGGCCTGGCCGTTGGTGGCTGTGGTCCAGGTTAGGTTTTGTTGGCGGGCTGCCTGCACAATGGCTTCGCCAATGGGATGTTCCGATAGACTCTCTAGGGCGGCGGCTACCTGGAGCAGTTGGGTGGAGTCGGGCTGCGCTGCTAGGACGTTTACAACTTGCAGGTGGCCTGTGGTGAGGGTACCGGTTTTATCAAAGGCTATTGCCCGCACCCGTCCAATTTGTTCTAACTGGGCTCCATTCTTAAACAAAATGCCTCGGCGGGCTCCGTTGGCAATGCCCGATAGCAGGGTGGGCATAATCGAGGCCATCAGGGCGCAGGGGGAGGCCACCACTAGAAAAATCAGGGCTCGATAAATGGTTTCTTCCCAGGTCCATCCCAACAGAAACGGCGGTAGTATGGCCAGCAGTATGCCACCGATAACAATTACTTTGGCGTAGCCCCGCTCAAACCGTTCGATAAATTCTTGGGAGGGGGGCGCTTCTGTCTGGGCCTGTTGCACCAGCCGGATTACCCGCTGAATTAGGCTGCTTTCTGGCGGTTGATGCAGCTGAATCCGCAGGGCTCCGTGGCCATTTAGCGTACCGGCAAAGACTTCATCGCCAATGGTTTTGTCTACGGGCACAGATTCTCCTGTAATGGAAGCCTGGTTGAGGATACTGGCGCCGTCTACCACCGTGCCATCGGTGGGTACCAGTTCGCCCGGCTTGACCAAGATGAGATCGCCCACCTTAAGACTATCAATGGGGACGGTGCGCTCCTGCCCGTGGTTCACCAGTCGGGCGGTATCTGCCGTTAAGCCCATCAGCCCCTGGATGCTGCGTTCGGTGCGCTGCATGGCGTAGCCTTCTAACGCGCCACTGATGGCAAAGATCAAGATCAGGACTGCGCCATCGACGATCAGGTAGTATTCTTGCCGCCATAGCCCCAAACTGGCCGCGCCCAGAGCTGCCACAATCATGAGTAAATCGACGTCTAGCTCGTTTTCTTGTAGCAGGGTGGTGAGGCCGTCACGGGCGCTGTCGAATCCGCCGATGACGTAGGCTGCGGTGAGGATAAAAAGGCCGCCGCCTACCCAGCCAAAGTTGAGGGATTGCCAGCCTAGTAAGACCAGGATGGCACATGCGATCGCGGCGACTGCTTCGGGGTGGTGTTTGAATAAAGCTTTGAATGAGGCCGAGAGACGCGGCGGTGCAAAGGCGTTGGCAGCCATAGTGATCTGTTACGTAGGATACTATCTGCCAGTTTAAAACCTTAACATTGATGTCAATGTTAAGGTTGCGGTTGGATTTTGATGATTAAGCTTGATGTGGATGCTCAGCAATGGTCCATAGTTGCCCGAGGGCGATTGGTGGAGGTCGGATTATGTAAAAAGGTGATGCGCTAGTAAGTTTCGCGGTGGGTGGGGTGGGCACAGGAAAAATGTGTTTATCTGGATCTGAAATCAGGAAAACTTACTGAGAGAACTCGGCAACTACACTGAAAAAGTCGATTTTATCAAGAGTTTAGACAGTCATATCATTAACTTTTATTTTTAACAAGTTTTATTGGTCTCTTAAATGCTAAAATTTCGAGCTGCTACACATTTTTTCATGTCGTAGTTGTTCAATATCAAAGTTGTGGTCATTTATCTATGAGCCTAAGCACCACTATCAAGTCTATCCAAGATATTATGCGTAAGGATGATGGTGTAGATGGTGATGCACAAAGAATTGGTCAGCTAACCTGGATGCTTTTTCTAAAGGTTTTGGATCAGCGTGAAGAGGAGTGGGAAGAAAGTAAAAAGGATTATAAATCTCCGATTCCAGAAAAATGCCGTTGGCGCAATTGGGCGGCCCATGTCCCGGAGAAAAACGTAAAAAACAAGCCTAAAAACACTGGTAAACTCATTGGTTTTGTAAATAATACACTTTTTCCTACTCTAAGAGAGCTTTCAGGGAGTAAAGATGGCGGGGAATCTGAGAATAAAGAAATAGGAGTTATTGAAGACCCTCTCAGTAACTTGGTTTCTAAGGTTTTTGAGGATTCTAATAACTACATGAAATCTGGCAATTTAATGCTAGAGGTAATTGGCAAACTTAACGAAGAAATCAACTTTCTTGACTTTACAACTCGACAAAATCTCGGCAATATTTATGAGCAAATCCTTAATGATCTACGCTCTGCAGGTAATGCTGGTGAGTTTTATACTCCACGAGCGATTACTAAAGTTATGGTTCAACAGGTGAATCCTCGTTTATCTAAACGAGAAGTTGTTATGGACCCAGCTTGTGGGACAGGAGGCTTTCTCACCGCTACCATTGACCATCTACGTGCTCAATTGCCTAAGAATGCTAGCAAAGAAGATTATCAGGCTATTGAAAAATCCATTGTTGGATTTGAGAAGAAACAACTGCCACATCTCCTTTGTACCACTAATCTACTGCTGCATAACATTGAGTTACCTAACCAGGCAGATAGACGCAACACTCTGGCTTGGCCTTGGGATAGTTGGCCTATAGATGAGGCAGTTGATTGTGTCGTGACTAATCCGCCTTTTGGTGGAATGGAAGACGAAGGCGTAGGTAGTGACTATCCAGATGGGCTGCAAACGCGTGAAACATCTGATATGTTTATCACTCTCATAGTGGAAAAATTGCTGCGAGACGGTGGACGTGCGGCTGTGGTATTGCCTGATGGCTTCCTCTTTGGAGAGGGGATTAAGAGCAGAGTCAAAAAACTTCTGATGGAGACGTGTAATCTACACACTATCATTCGTTTACCAAATGGTGTGTTTGCTCCATACACAAGTATTAAAACTAATCTACTTTTTTTCACCAAGGGTAAACCAACTGAAACCATTTGGTTCTATGAGCATCCATATCCAAAAGGTAGGAAAAGCTACTCGAAAACTAAGCCTATTCGTCTTGAAGAGTTTTCAAAAGAAAAATCTTGGTGGGGACAGGAGGAGAATGACTTTTCAGAACGCCAGGAGAGTGAACATGTCTGGAAACTTGATTTTAAGAAAAAGAAACAGGATGCCGAGACAAAAGCAAAGCCGCACTGGGATAAGGCTCAAGATTTAAATAATCAAGCTTCCGATATAGAGAATCAGATTCGCGACTTGAGGAAAGACCTTCGAAAAGTAACTGAGTCAAAGAAGCGTGCTTTAGTTGAAAGTCAAATTTCTGATTTGCATACTCAGGTAGAGCAATTACGACTGAAAGCTCGTGACGCCCAAGATTCTGGGGATCTTTTATACTGGCCAATATACAATCTTGACATCAAAAACCCTAATATTCTTGTGGAAGAGGAGCACGATCCTGATGCATTGTTAGATAGATATAAGGTGATCCTATCCGATATAGAAGAAACACATGAACTGCTAAAAATTGAACTCGGCACAGCTATAGCTCATCACTTACAAAATATGGAGGATAAGTGATGAATGTCAAACAATTTCTTTCTAGTTTCAATTACATTGTGTCACTGCCAGATGGAGTTGAAAAGCTCAAAGAAATAAGCTTTTTCTTGGCAGCAACAGGAGCTTTGTTATCTGATGATAGTGGTGTAGATGCTAGACCACTGCTTGATTCAATTCGTGAGCAAAAGGCCATTCATCCTGAACAGAGAAAAGTTGTACCACCGCAAACTAAGTTGTCTCCAAGTGAAGTTCGGGCCCCAAAGCATTGGGCACCTTGTCGCATTGGTGATCTTGTTCTTACTATCACTGGTGGCGGAACACCATCAAAGTCTAATCCTGCTTACTGGGGAGGAGATATACCGTGGGCTAGTGTCAAAGATCTACGAGATGAAAAATACTTAAAAGAAACAGAAGACTTTATAACAAGAGATGGACTCCTAAATAGCTCTACCAACTTAATTCCTCCTGGACGTGTGATCGTATCGACACGTATGGGCCTTGGCAAAATCGTCATTAACGAAATTGAGACAACTATTAACCAAGATCTTAAAGCATTAGAGCTTCCTGTTGAAGTTGATTCCGACTTTTTCTATATTCTCTATCGAACTAGAATAATAAAAGGAACTGGCACTACTGTTTCAGGGATTAAGCAACGCCAACTGATGGCTTTGCCAGCTGCGCTGCCATCAATTGAAGAGCAAAAACAGATTGTTGAGAAAACAAATGAATTGACGGTTCTTTGCGATAAGCTCAAAGCTCAGCAAAAAGAACGTACAAGACTTGCTAAGCTTGCCAGATCTGCGACTTTGAACGCATTGTCTAATGCTGAAAATTCCATGGAACTAGAAGTGGCTCTGTCTAGGGTCAATGCTCATATGGAGATTATTTTAGATGATGTAGAGAGTTTGGCAGACTTGGAAAAATGTCTCATAAAGCTTGCCGTGCAGGGCTTATTACATATTTCGACTGACGAATCTCCATCACTTGGAAAAATCAAGGAAGCATGTCTTACTCTAAAGAGTGAGTATAGAGAAAATGGCTGGTTGCGCACTAGAAAATCTATTTCTCCAAGCACTTATGATATGAACGTATATCCTTCTCATTGGGGGGTACTACCATTGGACGAAGTAGTTGTAATAACTGGCGGTATAACAAAAGGGCATAAACTCAAGGGTAAAGAGGTTCGCTCTTTTCAATACCTGAGTGTAGCAAATGTGCAACGAGGCTTCTTTGATTTAACAAGCGTGAAGTATATTAATGTTCCAGTTGAGCATGTTGATAAATATAGTCTTGAAAGCGGTGATTTGTTAATCACTGAAGGAGGTGATTGGGATAAGGTTGGACGGACTGCTATTTGGAAAGGAGAAATACGTGATTGTCTTCACCAGAATCATGTATTTAAGGCAAGGTCATCTTCTCCATTGTTAATGAAGGAATGGGTTGAATTAGTCTTGAATTCTGCGGTAGGCCGTGATTATTTTGCAGGGGCTTCAAAACAAACTACTAATTTAGCTTCGATAAATATGACGCAACTTCGTAAGTTCCCTTTACCTATCCCACCGACTTCTGAACAAATTGAGATTGTTCAAAAGGTTAAGTACTTAATTTCGATTATTCAAAAACTAAAGGCCCAACAGCAAGCTTTAAATGATGTTGCGACAATGCTGTCATCTGCTGCGGTTAAATCTATTACAGGTGTTCAAACTGAGGTGCAGTCAAAGATGAAAGTTCCGAAAACTGAACTTGTTTCAAATCTACGCATAGGAGTTAGTCCAGCTAATAGTGAACGAGCAGCACTTGCAGCCATACTAATAAGAAATAATGGAGAACTATCAGCCAAAAACTTATGGCAAGCTTCTGGTTTAGAAATAGATGCTTTTTATCAAAAGCTTAAAACTGAAATGGCAAGGGGGTGGATTGTTCAACCAGAACCAGCCGATGTGAGAGAGGTGGAGGCGAGCTAATGCACTTGCAGCGTCTTAAACTTCCAGCGTTTAGAAACCTCCAGGACTTTGAAATTACGTTTACCGAAAGCGTGGAAGATCCGAATCTAGAAGGAGGGCAGCGGACGTTTAATAGTCATGCTGTAATAGGTGCCAACGGTTCCGGTAAATCAAACCTAATTGAAGCTGTTATTACAATCTTTCGTGATCTGGATTTGAATCAGTCAGCTAGCTTTGATTACGAAATGGACTATAGTATCCGCGACCACAACATTAAGCTTAAAGCAGTGCATGGAAAGCGTCCTACTGTCATAATTGATGGTAAACGAAGATCCGCCAAACAACTCAATAATGAAGCGCGAGAATACCTGCCATCCAATGTGTTTGTTTACTACTCTGGTAAAAATAGTCGAATTGAACGACTCTTTCAAGCTCATCAGAGACGTTTTAACAAACAAATGGAAGTAACTTCAGAAGAGTATTTGCCTGAACAATTGCTTTTGGATTTTGCTGAACAAGAAGAACGGGCAGAGGCACTTGCTGAATATAAACGCCGAACCGATAGACAGCGTGAACAGCTTGGAGAAGATCAATTGCGGCGCTTGTTTTATTGCCGCAGTGGTCATAGTCAATTAGTGCTACTGGCCTGTTTACTTTCTAAAGATGAACTATTCACTGAATTACTCGAAGATCTAAATATTGAAGAACTCGATTCAGCATTGTTTGTTCTCAAACAACCATATCGTCTACGCCAACCTAAAGAGAAAGATATTTTGGAGGGAGATAAACGTTTCTGGTATGCCCGTGGCACAGCTGTTAACGAATTTCTGCATAACCTTTGGGGATTAGCAGTTGCGCCGATAGAGGATACAGTCAGTAAGCAGATTGACTTTCGGGGTCGGACTGAGAAGCAACAACAACTATACCTTTTTTTGCCTGATAAAGAAAGATTACAGCAATTGGGAGACTTAGTAGGAGAAGCTGATCGGTTCTTTCGCTATGCAGAAGCTTCTTACATTGGAGATTTGATTGAAGAAGTTCGTATCAACTTTAAGCTCAAAGACTCGGATGGGAATATTAATTTCAGTCAACTTTCTGAAGGAGAACTACAGCTACTCACAGTACTTGGTCTAATGCGTATTACCAAGATGGATGATTGCCTTTTCCTTTTAGATGAACCTGACACCCATCTCAACCCTATTTGGAAGCTGCGCTATTTTGAAGAAATTGAAAAAGTAGTTCTTAGTAATGAGCAAGAAACATTAGCGGGTGACTCTCAAATAATTATTACAACCCACGATCCACTCATGATAGGAAGTTTACGACTTGAGCAAGTCAGAATCCTACGCAAAGAGCATGGTCAATCTACCGTTGAAACTCCAGTTGAACATCCCCAAGGAATGGGAGTTTCAGGACTTTTGAAAAGCGATATGTTCGGCTTGCCATCTACTTTAGATCGCCCGACATTAAGAAAGTTAGAAGAGCGCAATATCTTACTTGCCAGGAAAGCAAAAGAAAGCTTGAGTCAAATAGAAGAAGAAAAACTAAATCAATTAAGTTCTTATCTTGATGATTTAGGGTTCTCCCGTGAATATCGAGATCCGCTTTACCAACTATTTATTCAGAAAATGTATGAGGTGCGTAGTCAGCCTTTAAGCAAAATCCTGACAGACAAAGAACTTCAGCAGCAGAACGAACTTGCACAGGAAATTGTGACTGAATTAGTAAAGCGGGAGCGTGTAGATAACTTATCTGAATTGGCACAAGAGCTTAAGTTGAGGTTGGAAAGTTAGATTATGCGGAAAGTCATTATTGATGGAAACCCTCCCCAAAGCTGGATTGATGATGCTAAGGCTGTAACAGACCAATTACATGCGGCAACAGGCAAAGCCGCAAGGGAAAAAATTATTAAGCGGAACGAAAAGCTTTGGCGAGATGATCGTATTCGAGATTGGTTACTGACTCAATTTAACAATAAATGTTGGTATACCGAAGCCTACGAATCAGTTTCATCAATTCACGTTGATCACTATCGCCCAAAAGGTCGAGTAAGAGACCTAGAAGGCAATGAAGATGACGGTTATTGGAGGTTAGCTTTTAACTGGAAAAACTATAGAATTTGTGGTCAATTGATCAATGTTAAAAAGAGTGATGTGTTTCCACTTTTTGAAGGAATACGAGCTACCAGTGAAAAAATGCTGAAGCTTGAGGCTCCTGTAATTATTGATCCACGAGAAGAGGCAACTAGGCTAATTTCCTATGAGAAGGATGAAGATGCCTGTATAGCTGTTCCATCGGCTGATACTAGTGATATTGAGAGATTCAGAGCTGAGAATACAATAGAAGTATTAGGCCTAAACCGTTTAACTAGACTAAACCAAAAACGAGCTAATTTTTGGGACGATTGTCTGATGGCAATTGCTGATTACAAGGGTGGTGGAGCAGATCCTCTCGCAATTCGATTGGTTCATCAAGCATCTGCTATTAAAGAACTTAAAAAGAAGGTAGCTTATGAAGTAGAGTTTTCTTCGGTATCGGAAGCGTGTATTCGAAAACATGCACCAGAACCTTTAATTGCATCAGTTTTTGAAAGAGCACCAAGCATCTCTCGGATTTCTGATGTAGCAGAAGCCAGCGTGAGTTAGTCTTTCTGTATAAATTAAATTGCTTACTATTGTCTAATGTGTAAATACCATTGTCTAACAATGCCCATGCATTCGAATGTCAAAATATGGTGGGAGTGAAAGTATTTACAGTGGGTGATGGGCAACGTTAGCGACAGCTAATTGGGGTTTGCTGAAAAACTCAATAGAAATCTTAGGGATTATCCCACAGCCCAGATATCGTCAATAGGCCCTCTCCCATGGTCGAGAATTGTCAGTCCGTCCTTGCTTAAGGTGTCTGTCAAGGTGCTCACATCTGCCTGAAAGCCTCGTAGTAAGCGTATCAACACCCGCAAAAACACGACGATAAAACGGCGTAGCCGTTTCTCCAAGTTCATCACCAAGCAGGTGATGGCAATCATGGTTTCGGCAGTTTGGGCAAGTTTGGCCATCACCCGTCCCAGCCCAAATCGTCGTTTACCTTGACCAAACTTACCTTCGACGGCGACCCGGACACTCTCATCGTCTCGGGCTTGTTGTCGGAGGAGCGCTTGTTGAGTCTCATCAAGGGATGGTCGAGCTAAGGGCGGGCCACTCAGACGAATACCCTGCTGTTTACACCACTTCAAGTTATCCCGTGTTCGATAAATCTGGTCGGCATGGACTGAGGCCGGATAGTGTCCGGTTCGCGTTCGAAACCGTTCTATCTGTGTAATCAAGTGTTGGGATTCATTGAAGTTATCCCAACTGAGATGGTCGATAAACACGTAGCCTGCCACACAACTAATGTCAAATTTGGCCCCAAATTCGACGGGTGTGCCAGCTTTACCCCGCACAATCGGGCGCACATGGGGCTGTGAAATACTCACAATACGGTCATCAATCCGTCGCTGATTGTGGTCGCACATGTGCTGTTGTTGCCGATAGACGTCATGAATCACCAACAGCGTCTTGTACTCCCGTGGATTCAGCGCCGCAAGTGTGGCTCCTGACTCGATTAACCGGTCAATGTGACCCAGATTTCGACGCACATAGTTGAGCTGCTGTCGCAGACCCTTGCGGATCAATTTGCGAGGCTTTTTGCGCTGTTTTACAATCCTGAGAAAGTCTCTGCGGGCGGTTTTTCGATAGGTTCGGGGCTTCTTTGGAAGGCATCCCGCCACCTGTTGATATAACTCATCAATGAGCCGTTCACTCTGTTCCCTGGCATCGTTGAGCAAATCAAGGTCGGTCGGATAGCGAATATCGGCAGGTGCGCAACTGGCATCCACAATCAATTGCCCCTGATGGTCATTCGATGGCGGTGGGTCGGGTGGGTCTGAGTCATCATCGCTCTCGGTCGCACTCTCCTCAGGTGGGGACGAGACTTGTGGGGATGGGGGCATGCCTGCTTGAACCACTGACTCATTAACCGCTGACACCAGGTCGAAACTAATGCGTTTGCGAAAATGCACCAGCATTGACGCATCAAATGGCGGCGTGTCACTGTACTCATGAAGCCCGAGGAAATATTGTAGATATGGGTTCTCTCGTATCTGGTCAATCGTCTCTCGGTCGCTGATTCCCAATTTCTCTTTGATAATCAACGCGCCCAAAGCCATCCGAAATCCTTTCGCCGGCGCTCCCATATCCTCGCTAAACTGGCTTGCGTAGTTCGATTCAAACTCCTCCCATGGGATCACCTCGGCCAGTTTGACCCAACGGTTCTCCTGCGATAATTTACCCCCAAATGGCAGATAAAAATCTTGGAACGATAGCTGGCCGGGTGAAGATTGTCGGTACATTTCCCTGGGTAGGTGCAAGGGTTTTGAGCATTTTAGCTACTTTTCTGTGCACTTAAGCACATCTCAATAGATTGAAACCCTTGCTGACTATGAAGGCTGGACTTCAACAGCAAACCCTAAATAGTTGTGCGGTTTGGTGTTTCCGAAATCTCAACTTGCTGAATTACTGCCAAGGGGTCTAAAACCTCAAATCTGTTAGCAACAAAAACTGCCATTTCTTCTGTTGTTCCTAATGGGCAATCAGGCCAATCATTTACCAGTTTCGGTAACGTCCTTAACCACTGAATTAGGTTGTTTTCAGTTTCTACCATGTCGCACCCATATATATCAGCGGTTGACTTGGGCGATTCGCAACAGATCGTAAACGTAAAATCATGGGGGTGAGGTGTTGCCCATATCGGTGGATTGTGATGCTCAAATTGGGCAACGGTTGTCACTCTATACCGAAACACTATCTGACGTTGATCAGTTTGTGGACCTGTAAGAATAACCTTGCGGTAGGGAGGGGTGTGAGTATATCTAGACTCAACAGGATAATGCGATCTTGCTCCTTCTACTCGGCCTTCAGGACTATTTGACAGTTGCATGATTTTTTAAACAGGTGTTCTCTGTAGACATCTAATTCTGTCCTATCGCAGACAAGAATTTTGATCTCGTTTACTTTAATAAAATAGAGCGTCCAGTCACCTGAAGGTAGTGATAAGTAGATCTTAGGTTAAGACGCCTAGCGCTCCAGCGATAACCCTCCGTGGACTCAAAGTCGCATGGCTAATTGGGTCAAATCCTTCTAAAGGGGGTAAAGAATCGCTGAAAGCCTATATTAGGGCATCAAAGCCAACATTGTCGCTTGAGCAGACAGCCCTCAATTAGCGTTGGGTTTTGAACCCAATGTGGGTTTTAGCTAAGCCAAGATTTTCTGGTTTAAACCGAATTAGGATATGACCACGACTATTCATCCCCCGATAACAGATTGCTACGAAGCTGCTCTGCTAAAGCAATAAAGACCTTCTGATTCTCCATCTCAACTCCATGGGTCATACGACACAAAACTCGATTTTCGACAGCATTCATGGATTTCAAAGCAGCGTCGCCTTTGTCAGACAACAGCAATAGTTGACTGCGTTTATCAGCCGGATTCGGTTTTCTCTCAATCATTTCTTGGGCCACCAGTTCTTGAACAACCCTGTTCACCTGTGCTTTGTCCCTATGGATGGTTTGGGCGATGCGCTGCGCCGTACACTCCTCCATGGCAGCGATCATTTTTAGTATTTTCATATGCGTCGGGGCAATCCTCAAACCCTCCGCCTCTAATTCGGCGGCCAGGCGCGATTTAAATGAATGCATCAGCCGAAACATCGATTCAATCAGGTGTGGTGCAGTCAATTTCGCGAGCCTCCAATTAATTAGTTGACACTATCATCTAGTTTGACTATAGTTAATTTATCGAATAGATGACACTGTCAACTATATTCCGTTTGACCCACGTAAACAAGGACTCATTTTTATGAAACCCAAATTAAGACTGACGCAGGTTCACGAAGTCCAGGATTTAGGCCCCCATATGCGACGTATCGTCCTCGGGGGTGACGACCTAACGGATTTTCCAGTTGGCCAGGAGAGTGCCCACGTTAAAGTGATCGTTCCACCGCCCGGTGAGACCAAGCCCAAACTATCGTTTAGCTTTGGTGCCAAAAAGTGGATTCGCTCTTATACAGTGCGCGCATTTAATGCAGAGCAACATCGGCTAACCATCGATTTTTCAGTCAATAACCACAGCGGTGTAGTGGCCGATTGGGCCGTACAAGCAAGACCAGGTGACTATCTTGGCATCGGTGGCCCTGGCCCGATAAAACACACGGATTTTGCAGCGGATTGGCATTTGATCGTGGGTGATTTCTCGGCTCTACCCGCCCTGGCTGCGACGGTCGAAAAGCTGCCGAAGAGTTCTAAAGGCTATGTATTGGCCCAAGTGCCCACCGTCCAAGACCAACAACAGATAGAGGTTCCACCTCATATGCATTTTCAGTGGGTTGTGAACCCGGATGTATTACGCAATGAACTGCTGCAGCACGTTCAGCAAATCGATTGGATGGATGGGCAGCCTGCCATATTTATTGCCGGTGAGGCATCGCAGACTAAAGCAATCCACGGTTATGTAAAAACACAACCCGGCTATCAAAAAGAGAAGACCTATGCCTCTGGCTATTGGCAGGCATGATGCTGACAAATACTTTGCCTGCCCTGCATTCGTACACACCGTATTAAAGGAAAATGACCATGCACAAACTTACAGACGCGACCGTATTGAACACGCTAGATGTCCTTTACAAGGATGCGTCTTCAGATAAGCGTAAACTGCTCGCTGCCTTTCCTAAACTATTGTTTGGCAACCTGCAGCCCAGCGATGCGCGGAAAGCGTATTTGCCAATTAATCGTGACCAGGGTGAGTTTATCTATGACCTGTTGATTACAGAAGGCGCAAAACACATTGTTGAATTTGGGACATCCTTCGGTATCTCTACGTTGTTTCTAGGGGCTGCGGCTCGTCAAACCGGCGGACATGTGGTGACCAGTGAACTTTTACCCGAGAAATGTGCGATCGCACAGAAAAACTTTGACCGCGCCGGCATCGCAGACTTAGTCGATCTGCGCGCAGGAGATGCCATGGAGACGCTGGCCAGTGTCGATGACGGTATCGATTTTCTACTGCTCGACGGATGGAATAATCTCTACCTACCGTTGCTACAAATGGTGGAGCATAAACTCAACCCAGGTGCGTATATCTACACCGATAATGCATCGTTCCCAGGGACAGAACCCTTGCTATCCTATTTGCGAGAAAATCCGACTAAATTCGACTCTGACTATATAAAAACGGGCAAGGGAGGCATCGAATTAACCAAGTATTTGGGGGCCTGCGATCGCTACCAGCATAAGCCAACCGTTTGAAACACCGTTAAGCAGGCTGCCTAACATGAGCGGACGATAGATCCATTGCGCTGTCGTGAAACGAAGGACTGACTATAGTGAATACAGTGAGTCTACCTAATGCCCCATGTAGGGATATGAGGCTGACTGATGTCCCCTAACCATGAATTTTCCCGGCAATACGGGTGCTAGCAACCATGTCATATCCATCTACACCCTCTGTTGAGGCCTCAACAGAGACCTGCATAACCACCTTTGAGCAGTTTGTGCAATTGGCGGACTATTCCCTGATGGATAGCTTAAATGCCGATCCGGATGCCACGGTTGATGGGGATGATCACCGTGCCCGCGAGGTTTTTTCGGGGCATTTCGTACCGGTGGCACCCACACCGCTTCCAGCACCAGAATACGTAGCCCACAGCAGCACGTTCTTTAAGGAACTGGGGTTGAGCGATCAGCTGGCGTTCGATGAAAAATTTCGCCAGGTCTTTTCGGGTGATCTCTCCGCTGTCCATGGGCCGATGCAACCGGTGGGCTGGGCGACGGGGTATGCCCTGTCGATTTATGGCACCGAATATACCCACAATTGTCCCTTCGGTACGGGGAATGGCTATGGCGATGGTCGGGCGATATCTGTATTTGAAGGCATTATCAACGGCCAGCGCTGGGAAATGCAATTAAAAGGCGGTGGCCCAACGCCCTATTGCCGGGGTGCCGACGGGCGGGCCGTTCTCCGTTCTAGTGTGCGGGAGTTTCTAGCCCAAGACTATATGCACGCCTTAGGGGTGCCCACATCGCGCTCTTTAACCCTGTATGTGTCTAAATCTGAGACCGTTACCCGGCCTTGGTATTCCCAAGACTCCTGCTCCCTTGACCCCGATGTTTTGGTGGATAATCCTGTGGCCATTTCCACTCGCGTTGCCCCCTCCTTTTTGCGCGTGGGTCAGCTAGAGCTATTTGCCCGCCGCGTTGGCGCAGCCTCTCCAAAGGAGAATCGCAACAATGCTCACCCCAAAGCATCCGAGGAGTTGCGCCTGATCGTGTCCCACTTAATTGAACGAGAATACAAAAGCGACATTAATCCCAACCTTGGTTTTGCCGATCAATTGGTTGAGTTAGCGAAGCTATTTCGCCAGCGTCTAATTTCCCTGGTGACCCATTGGCTACGGGTGGGCTACTGCCAGGGCAATTTTAACAGTGACAACTGCGCCGCCGGTGGCTTTACCCTCGACTATGGCCCCTTTGGGTTTTGTGAAATTTTTGACCCTTGGTTTCAACCCTGGACTGGCGGCGGCCAACACTTTGCCTTTATCAATCAGCCAGTCGCAGCAGACGCGAACTATTATATGTTTTGGAAAGCGGTGAGACCTCTCCTGGCAGACGATACTGACGCTTTAGAACAGTTCGACCAAATAGGCCGTGGCTTTGCAGACGCCATGCAACAACAAGTTCAAACCATGTGGGCGTCCAAACTGGGCTTGGCTGAATTTAACCCAGAACTATTTAAGCAATTAATGCAGTTAGTCACCCACTCAGATGTGGATTACACCATTTTCTTCCGCGAGTTATCCCACATACCCGACGATGTCTCAGCCTTGAAAAAGAGCTTCTATGGTAAAACATCGCAACAGTTCGAGGACCAATGGCAAACTTGGCTAAAAAGCTGGCGCGGCCTACTTGATGATGGCAATTTGGCTGAGATATCCACAAAGATGAAACAGACTAACCCCAAATACGCCTGGAGGGAGTGGTTGATTGTCCCGGCCTATGAACAAGCCATGCAGGGTGACTATACGTTGGTTAAAGAGTTGCAAGCGGTACTAAGCGCTCCCTATGATGAGCAATCACAAGACGTAGAAGATAAATACTATCGTCTAAGACCGAGCGCGTTTTCTGATGTGGGTGGGGTGTCGCACTATAGTTGTTCATCTTGATGATGCGCGGGCTGCGGACCGGCCCATGGTTGTCGACAATTCTACGCAGGATGCCGTAGCCCAGAATGCTCTTTTCAAGACTCACTCTGGTTTTTAAATTACGAATTCTAGCTAACGCCCGTTTGCCCTAGGGCAATGCTCAACAATCACACATAGTCGTCAGGCTAAGGTGATATGCAAGTTAAAAACTGTATGATGTGTGCCTGTCCTCAATCAACAGGTTCCCTGGGGTGAACAACTCTAGGTCAAGGTGTTGCTCAATGGAAGTATGAATTTAATGCACGCTGCGTGTGGAAATATTGCAACACATAACGTTCCAATACGGTTCATGCCTTCATTCAATAACGATCTAAAACTTGGAAAGAGACTATTTACTGTCAGATCTGCCAGCTAACTCCATGACTATCTCCCCTTACCCCCGCGATCTCATTGGCTATGGCCAAACGCCACCCGACCCCCAGTGGCCTAACAATGCTCAACTAGCGCTTCAGTTTGTCATTAATTACGAGGAAGGGGGCGAAAACTGCATTTTGCATGGCGATCCCGCCTCGGAAGCGTTTTTGTCTGAGTCGGTGGGTACTCCACCCTTGCCGGGGGTACGCAACCTCAATATGGAATCGATGTACGAGTATGGCAGCAGGGCTGGTTTTTGGCGGCTGCATCGACTATTTACGTCGCGATCGCTACCCCTTACCGTCTATGCCGTAGCCATGGCCCTTGAACGCAACCCCGATGCGGGTAAAGCCATGGTGGAGGCGGGTTGGGAGGTTGCCAGCCATGGTTATCGCTGGATTGATTATCAATATGTTGGTGAAGACATCGAGCGAGAACATATTCGTAAGGCCATCGAGATCCAGACCCAGGTGACGGGGAGTCGGCCTTTAGGGTTTTACCAGGGTCGCTTAAGCCCCAATACCCGGCGTTTAGTGGTGGAAGAAGGTGGCTTTCTGTACGATGCCGATAGCTATGCCGATGATTTACCCTACTGGATGCATGACTATGGCAAGCCCCATTTAGTTATCCCCTATACCCTGGATACCAATGACATGCGCTTTGCCACCTACCAGGGGTTTAATTCGGGGGATCAGTTTTTTGCCTACCTGCGTGATGCCTTTGATGTGCTGTATCGCGAAGGTGAGAAAACGCCAAAAATGTTGAGTATTGGCTTGCACTGTCGTTTGGTGGGCCGCCCGGGTAGAACGGCTGCATTGGCTCGGTTTTTGGATTATGTTCAACAATATGAGCGGGTTTGGATTTGTCGCCGCGTCGATATTGCTCGGCATTGGCATCAGCATCACTTTCCCAATGCGGCTCAATAATTGTTAGTTGATGGGCCGCATTGTCTTTTTTGTTGGGAAATAACAACAGACTATTCCACACCTTCAAACCGCCAGGGCACCGGATCAACCGCCACCCCATGCACATAAAGGCCCCAGTGCAGGTGCGGTCCGGTGGATGCCCCCGTTGACCCCACACCACCAATCACCTGTCCCGCATTAACAACGTCTCCTTCCGCCACGTCGATGCGGCTGAGGTGAATCATAATGCTCAACACACCCTGGCCATGGTCAATCCCGATGGTATTGCCATGGATTTCAAAGCCGTCAGCCACTCGCCCCACCAGCCGGATGGTGCCCGCCGCAGGAGAGACAACCGGTGCCCCGGTGGCGGCGGCGTAGTCCACCCCTCGGTGGTAATAGTCTTCAGCAAACACGCCATTGTAATATCGGCGGACACCAAACACAGTACTGACGTAGCCCTGGCTAGGACGGACCAGTGGCCCTTGCCAGCGGCGCTCTGGTGTGACGATGCGCTTAAATTCGGCGACGCGGTCAAATTCGTGATCGGTGCCCAGGTCGCTGCTGCCCTCGGGGAGCCAAATGCGCTGGGTGCTAAAGGAACGCCCCCCAAGGTTTACCGCCAAGCTGCGGGATGAGCCTGCGGCAGAGACATTCAAGGTTAGGCGTCCGGGGGAGTCCAGCGGACTGGTGGGTACCAACGCCCGGTAGCGATTGCCAGAGACTGGAAAGCTGGGATAGTCGGTGCCATTGACCGACACCACCGGCGGCGTGCCAGTCGCTGCTGCGCCGGAGATCATCACCGAGATGGTATCCCCCAGCCTGGGGTTGGTTGGCGAGAGGGTGACATCATAGGCATGGGCGGCAGGGCTCCAAAGGCTGCCACTGGCGACTGTGCCGAGCATTGCCCCCGTCATTGCAAGAAAAGCGCGGCGCTGTAGACGGGAGGAAACGATCGGACTAATTTTGGGCTGCTTCATAGCTTGTTGTGCGTGGGATGGGTAACAATATCGCATAATCGGCGACAGAGTAAACCTGATAAGGTGCCAGTTTCTGCTAAGGACGGTAATCCCCTCCTGGGCTACCGTGTATACATAAGTCGGAGAGAATAGCTAAACCTCTTCATTCTCAACGGTTTCAGCCTTTTCTGACAAGGGTTTCCCTTGCGTTGGCGTTGGCCTGTCCTTTGGACTTAGGGGAACCGTCAGGGAGGTGTGTGGATAACCTGCGCTAACGACCGAACACACCTCCGTTGGTTCCCCTTGCCCTAGGCTTTAGCCCATGTCCTAGCCCCCGATGGCACATACTTACCGGCGGGAATCTCCACATCCTGGATCAGGGCGTGCATCATCACAATGCATCCGTGGCCCACCTGGGCATTAAACAATGATTGACTGGGGTGGGCCTTGGAAGCTATCCTGCGCTCTATCTAGCTGCTGCGACTTGCCCCTAACACTAGTGAAGGAAATTCTCAGCCTGATAATGGGCTGGATAGCCTTTGATGTTCTTCCGCTCCGGTGCCCGATAGGTCAATTGTTTGCTAGTGTGCGTTCCCAAACTAACCAAGGATTCTGCCATTTTGACGGCGGCGGCAACCGCATCAATCACGGGCACCCCTAAACGGTCTGCCAGTTGTTGTTCTAAGCCACTCATGCCAGCGCAACCCAAACAAATTGCCTCAGCACCATCGGTTTGAATCGCTAACTGGCTAGCTTCAAGCAACACGTCTAGGGTGTTTGCTCGGTCTTGTTCTGTGTCTAGCACCGATAGTTTTGTTGTTCGCACAGATGCACAACGGTCTGTGAGACCGGTTTTAACAATTGTTTTTTCTACCATATCCCGCACGCGGTGGAGAGTGGTAACAACGCTCCACTTGGCCGCTACCATATTGGCCACATACAGGCTAGCTTCAGCAATGCCGATCACGGGTTTAGTCGTAATCTCACGGGCTGCTTCAATGCCTGGATCTCCCCAACAGGCCAAAATAAAGGCGTCAGAGTCATTGTCTAGAATAATCTGTTCTAAAATGCCGGGGATTGCTAAATATTCATCGTAAAAGCTCTCAATGGATTCAGGGCCGCTTTCGGGCTGCACCGTGACAATTTCGGTACTTGGAAATTTAATGCTTTGGGCCGAGGCATTGATATTGGCCGTCATGGGCTGGCAGGTGTTGCCGTTGATGATTTTGATCCGACAGGTGGATAGAGACATAACGGAGTTGGGCAAAACGTCTGATGGTGATCTCGTTTAGCTTATCTTTAACTTTGCAACCATTGCTGTCCGGGCAGAAACGTCGAGTTTCTGAAACATTCGCTTTAGCACTTGTGTCACAGCATCACGACTGATGTGTAACTGCAAAGCGATTTCTCTATTAGTCAAGCCTTGTGAAACTAATTCAACAACGTCAACTAAAGATTGAACTGATAGATGATGCACCGGGATCTGCTGCTCTATCATTCGTTAGCTTACGGAATCTGCAGTTTGACTAATTTTTGGGTAACGATCTCGAAACTAAGGGGAATGCACATAAATAAAATCCCCATCATAGAATATGTCGTAGGACCTCCTCCCCTTACGAAGGGGAGGTGCCGTAGGCGGAGGGGTCTGGACCGATAGCGCTAACTGTCGAGAACCCCCTGTAAGTCCCCCTTCGTAAGGGGGACAGCACACCTCGAACATGTCTCAAAGAGGTAGATTATTTTCATGCAGACGCCTAATCGGGCAATCTCGGTAGATCTGAATCAAATAGTCAAAAAAACTGGACCGCATCAGCCAGGATGAGCAAAAAAATCTGCTGGCTACCTTAGCTGAAATGTTTTCCGAATAGTTTGCCTAACCAGGGATAAAGATTGTTGAAGACATCTTTCAGTCTTTTTAGTCAGACTATTTCAGTTATTTACTACGTAATCAATATTCAGCACAATCAGCAATTATTGCAATAGCCACCCTGGTGACAACTCTCGCATTACTCGGCCTCCCAATGCTCAAGCTGCAATCCTTCAACCCTTTCAAACTCTCGCGTATTGTGAGTTACTAAAGTCAGATTGTTCGACAAAGCGATCGCAGTAATTTGAAAATCATAAGACCCTATCGGAGTCCCGGTAATGGCTAGCTTTGTCCGACTCTGGCCTTACAACAAAGCCGATTCATCATCAAACGGCAACGAAACAAACCGTCATAAAAATGCTTGCTGGCGTTCTAATGTCCGCTTTGGGTTGTTACTCCGACAAGCACCATAAAATAACTCAGCCTTAACTACAGAGCAGACAGCCATTTCCTCGGTAGGCGTCGCTAACAAACGGTCTCGCACCGACGCAGAACGACCGTTCAGATACACCACACAAACATTCGTATCCAGCAGATAGCGCATCCCTACTCAAACGCTCCCGCCAAATCTTCATCAAGCGCCTCTGAAATCCCCCCCATTATCAACGTTGATAGGATCATCCGTGCAGATGCCATAGAGATCTTCTAAAGGCAAACCAACCGTGGTAGCCGTTGGGACGGGCTGATAGATCACCATGACTTCAATGTCTAGATCCTGAAGGCCAACCGGAATTTCAAGATGCAAAATGCCATCCTGACCCACCCGCTGACGTACCTTAATGCTTTCCATCATGGTTACTCCCTCCTAATCAACATCCTCGCCCAATGCCCCACGACTGAGTTCAAGCGGTCTCTAACTCAGTTATAGTCCCTCGGACCACAAGTTAGTTGATTGAGTATCCAACATCTGGGGCCTGCATCCAAAGGCCAATAGTCTCTAATCTTTTTGCCATAAAGTCTGGGCCGTTACCGCAAGCTCAGGTACGACGGTAGACCTAATATTATTATCCCCACGAAACTGTTGCGGCATCCCAAACTCCCCTGTCTCGGCGTCCATAGTATAAATCGACAACGTAGATTGCTTCGGATGACCGATATACCGCATCCCCCCTAACGCCGCATAGTCAACAATCCAATACTCTTTAACACCAATAGATTCATACTCAGCCAGCTTAGTCAAATAATCATCTCGCCAGTTTGTTGACACCACCTCAATCACCAATGGTGGAGCAATATAAGCTATCGCAGAGCTAGACAGCCCCTTCATCCGTTCCCATTCAGCCTTGGCAAAAACAACAATATCGCCACGTCTGGCAGTATCTCGCCCATTCCGAGACCCAATAGAGATTAACTTGGAACGCTTCGGCACAAAGGGCAAATTTTTCTCTACATAATGCAGCCTGAGCAGATCACAAAGATTATCTGCCACATCCTCATGATTGGCAGTGGGATCGCTCATCGGCATCGGCTCACCCTCAATTAATTCATATAGATGATCATCACCGCTATCCCACACAAGAAAATCTTGCAATGACAATGGTGATGATTGCGAGGATATTAAATCAACTGCTTGGGTCATAC
Source organism: Leptothoe kymatousa TAU-MAC 1615 (assembly GCF_018739865.1). Taxonomy (GTDB): domain Bacteria; phylum Cyanobacteriota; class Cyanobacteriia; order Phormidesmidales; family Phormidesmidaceae; genus Leptothoe; species Leptothoe kymatousa. Next base: position 34,589 of record NZ_JADOER010000012.1, read on the forward strand.
TGCATCACCACATGCTGTCCATGTTCTTACCGGCTTGCCACTTAGAGCCCTTAGGATAAGTTTCCTATTTTAGACGCTGGGCATGATTGTGAGCTTACCCCTTATTTCTATCCCGCTAAATCCCGCCCCTCACCCACCTTGTACTGAGCAAGGCTCACAAAGGCCAAAAAATTCCAGGGTGTGATAGTAGATCGTAAATGAACTGGAATGTTTTAGTGACAACTCCAAACCCTTCAAAGGGCATGTATTCAGCGGAAACGACTGCCCACAATCCAAGCAAGTCATATAGTGCCGGTCCTGCTCGACGGCATTGTAAAGCGTCTCCCCCGTCAGCGTGACCCGATGCTGCACCTGGCCCATGCGCTTGAGCGCATCCAGGGCTCGATATACCGTTGCTAAACCAATCCTCTGCTGTTGCTTGATCAACGTATACAGTGCCTGGGCCGAGATCGGCTCACGCTGTTGCTGCAGCACCTGGAGTACCGCCGTTTGAGCCCGCGTACAGTGAACCTGAGTCATGATTTTTAAGGATTATGATCGCTTCAATTTCGAAAAACTGATGTAAGATACCTAGAAATGATAATCATTATCATGACGGGTTTCCATCCTATGTCATCCACATTTATGTCACCCACGTCAGCGCCCCCGAAGGCCGACACAGATACGGTTGAACCGATAGTAGAAGCTGTACCCGCTGACAATAATCCCGGCCAAGTACATCGTCCCCGGCGTCTGCGCCGTGCCGGGACATTGCGCCGGATGGTGCAAGAAACGGTGCTAACTGCGGCGGATTTGATTTATCCAATGTTTGTTATGGAAGGTGAAGGACAGCGGGAGGCGGTACCGTCGATGCCCAACTGTTTTCGCTATTCCCTGGATCTGCTGCTAGAAGAAGCAAAAGCAGTGTGGGAGCTAGGCATTGGAGCCATTGCCCTGTTTCCCCTAGTTCCCGAGCATTTAAAGGATAATGCGGGCACCGAAAGCTATAACTCGGATGGGTTAATTCCTCGGGCAGTGCGTGCCCTGAAGCAAGCGCTGCCGGATCTGTTAGTGATTACCGATGTGGCCCTTGACCCCTACAGCAGCGAGGGCCATGACGGCATTGTGCAAGATGGGCAAATTCTTAACGATGAAACCGTTGCCGTTCTGGCTAAGCAGGCCCTGGTGCAGGCTGAGGCTGGGGCTGATTTTGTGGCTCCATCTGACATGATGGACGGTCGCGTGCGGGAAATTCGTAAGGCACTGGATGCAGAGGGCTGGATTAATGTGGGCATTCTGGCCTATTCCGCTAAGTATGCATCGGCCTACTACGGTCCATTTCGTGATGCCCTGGATTCTGCCCCCAAGTTTGGTGACAAAAAGACCTATCAGATGGATGCGGCCAATGCCAGAGAAGCCATAAAAGAGGTGGAGCTGGATATTCAAGAAGGGGCGGACATTGTCATGGTGAAACCGGCCCTGGCCTATATGGATATCATCTGCCGCATTAAACAGCACACAAATCTGCCCGTTGCGGCTTACAACGTCAGCGGTGAATACGCCATGGTCAAGGCCGCCGCGCAGCAGGGCTGGATTGATGAAAAGGCCGTCATGCTAGAAACCTTAACCAGTATGAAGCGGGCGGGTGCCGACTTGATTTTGACCTATTTTGCCAAAGATGCGGCCCTGGCGTTACGTCCATAGCAAGGCCGCGCCTAAAGAATGAATGTCTTTGTTGAAGAGAGAATCGTGATGTCTAAACTGAGTTTTCAACGGCAGGTACAACAGTTATCAATCATGGCGCTGGGGGCCATCGTCACCCTGGGCGGCTGTACTACGGCTCCTACCACTAGCGAAGCGGAGCCTTCCGCCGCCACCGACCCATTACAGGTGGTGACGACGTTTTTGCCCATCACCCAGTTCACCAACGCAGTGGCGGGCGATCGCGCTGAAGTCGTACAGCTTTTACCCGCCAATACGGGGCCCCATGACTTTCAATCGAAACCTAGCGATGTTCAGGCGGTGGCCAATGCGGATGTGTTGGTGAAAAACGGCCTGGAGATAGAGTTCTTTTTAGATGATCTGATTGAAAATGCGGCCAATTCAGATTTGGTGACCATCGATTCCAGTGAGGACATCGTTGCCCTGGCCAGCGGCGAAGCAGATCACGAGGACCACGGCGAAGAGGGCCATGATGACCATGGTGAAGAGGGCCATGATGACCATGGCGAAGAGGGTCACGACGACCACGGCGAAGACGATCATGACGACCATGCTGAAGCCAAAGGCCATGATGACCACGGCGAAGTCGATCATGACGACCATGGTGAGGAAAAGGCCCATGACGGCCATGCCCATGGTGAATTTGATCCCCACATTTGGCTAGATCCTAAGCGCGTCATCGAGCAGGTGGAAAATATTCGTGATGGCTTAATTGCGGCTGATCCTGAAGGCGAGGCGGAATACACCGCCAATGCGGAGGCCTTTATGACTGAACTGCAGACGTTAGATGTGGATATTACTGAGACATTGGCTCCCTTTAGCGGTCAGACGTTTGTGGTATTCCATGACTTTGCCACCTACTTTGCCAGTAGCTATGGGTTGGATGCCGAAGTTTTGGTGGGTCTACCCGAAGAGAACCCCTCCCCCGACGATGTGAAGCGGGTGATCGATACGGTGCAGGCGGAAGGTCTGAAAACCATTATGACCGAACCCCAGGTGGGGGAGACGTCCTTTAAGGCGATCGCACAGGATCTGTCCATTGGTGTCAGCGAGTTTAACCCGTTGGAAGTGGGGGCCTCAGATGCGACGGAGCCCGACTACTATCTAGACACCATGCGGCAAAATGCCGAGAACCTGGCCGCTAGCCTGGGGGTATCGAACTAGGTCTGGTGTTGGTATACCCTTAGTTCGGAGCATAATTCTATGGGGCCAGGAGAAAACAGTTGAGCGATCCAGTCTTAGTGGTCAATGGGGTAACGGTTTATCGAGAGGCCTATGCCGCGGTGCAGAATGTATCGTTTACGGTGCCTGCGGGCATGGATACGGCCATTGTCGGCCCTAATGGAGCTGGCAAGAGTACCCTGATCCAGGCCATTTTGGGTATCTTGCCCCGCCGGTCCGGAGATGTGTTTGTGCTGGGCCAGCCCCTATCCCCCAGCGGTAAACTCTCTCCAGCGGTCAGGCAACAGATTGCCTACCTGCCCCAAAATTTTCTGTTTGATCGCCGCATTCCCATTACCGTTCGCGAATTTGTTGGACTGGGCTGGGACCGACTGGGGCTCCAGCTGCCCTGGACCGGGGGCAAAGCCCGTCGCCAAGCGGTGCAGCAGGCGTTGACCCAGGTGGATGCCTGGCATTTACACCAACAGCCGGTCAGTGCCCTGTCGGGGGGAGAACTCAAGCGGATACTGTTGGCCTATTGTTTGGTGCGGCCCCGTCGTTTGTTAGTTTTGGATGAGGCCCCCGCTGGTTTGGATGTGCGCAGCGAGTCGGAGTTTTATCGGTTGCTGCACCAGCTGAAAAAAGACCAGGGCTGGGCGATTTTGCAAGTTTCCCACGATCTGGATATGGTGCGTCGCAGCTGCGATCGCGTCCTCTGCATCAACCGAACTTTGCTGTGCCAGGGCACCCCAGATCATTCTCTCACCCCAGAGAATTTGTCCCTGGCCTATGGCCCCGAATTTGTCCGCTATCGCCATTCTTGTTAAATATCTTGCCAAACCCACTTTCCTGATCGATTGTTGGGGTTCATTCTTCAATCTAACCTATACCCCACTCACCACTTACCACTCACCACTCACCCATGGCCATCCAAGCTGAATTCACCCGTGTCATTGACCTGTTGCAGCTGCCCTTTATGCATCGGGCACTGATGGGCAGTGTGTTGACTGGATTTATGGGGGGCTTAATGGGTAGCTTCACCATTCTGCGACAGCTTTCTTTTTTCAGCGATGCCCTAGGAGAATCGGCCCTGCTGGGCATTGGGGTGGGGGTGTTGTTGGGCCTGGATCCATCCTGGGTGATCCTCCCCTTTGCGGTGCTGTTTGCCCTGGGGGTGGCCTATTTCCTAGAACGCACCCATCTGTGGACCGATGCCCTACTCAATATTGTGTGTTCATCCTCCCTGGCCATTGGTATTATTTTGCTGAGTTTTCGGGATGACTATAAGGGCGGCATTACCCATTTGTTGTTTGGCGATATCCTGGCTATGCGCACCACCGATTTAGTCTTTAGCGGCATGATGTTGGTGGCCTGCGTCATCTTTATTGGGCTGACGTTGCGATCGCAAATTCTTCTCACACTCCATGAATCCATGGCCATTGCCCGGGGCGTATCTGTCTCTACCCAGCGGACCGCATTTATTGTGTTGTTATCCCTAGTGGTAGGCATTTCCATCAAGGCCATCGGCGTCTTGCTGATTAGCGCCTTTGTGGTCATTCCCGCCTGTGCCGCCCGTCTCCTCAGCCGCACCTTTGTTCAATATATCCTGATCTCAGCGGGCCTAGGAGCACTCAGCGCCGTCATCGGCATGATAGTCTCCGCCGTTTTCGATTTACCCTCCGGCCCCAGCATTGTCACCGCCCAACTGGCTATTTTTCTGTTAGCCATGCTCGCTCCCAATAGACGCAAGTTAGCCTTGTAAATTCGTGGGTTTATGCAATTAGGTCTTTTCTCAAAAGGCTATACCGGTTGAAGGCCCCCCTAGCCCCCCAATGCTGGGGGGGACAAGACTCAAAGCCCCCAAAATTGGGGGTTTGGGGGCCTGGATAACTGGTAACTTCTTTGCCAGAAATATCCTTGTTTTCTGAATAATACCCAACCCACCCCAACCCACCCTGTTGCTTCCAGAGCTCAAACCATGACAACTTCCACAGCCCCCAATCCCACCAAAAGAGGAATGCCCGTCACCATCATCACCGGGTTCCTCGGCAGTGGCAAAACCACCCTCTTAAACCATATCCTCAGCAACAATAAAGACCTAAAAGTTGCCATTCTCGTCAATGAATTTGGCGACATTAACATCGACAGCCAGCTGTTAGTGACCATGGATGAAGACATGGTGGAACTGAGCAATGGTTGCATTTGCTGCACCATCAACGACGATCTGGTGGATGCCGTTTATCGAATTATGGAGCGGCAGGACCAAGTTGACTACATGGTAATTGAAACCACCGGGGTGGCCGACCCAGTGCCCATTATTCTCACATTTCTAGGCACAGAACTGCGAGATCTCACCCGACTGGATTCCATCATCGCCATGGTGGATGCCGAAACCTTCACCCCCGATCACTTTGAAAGTGAAGCCGCATTAAAACAAATTACCTATTCAGATGTTACAATTGTAAACAAAGTTGATCTAGCTCCAACGGATCAGGTGAAAGAGTTAGAAAAGTATTTGAGTAGTATTAAAGAGAGGGCAAGGATTTTGCATAGTCAGCAGGGTCAGGTACCCCTGCAGTTAATTTTAGATGTCGGGTATAACAACCCTGAAGACTATGCCGGATTAGAACACGATCACCATGGGCATGATCATCACGATCACCATGGTCACGACAATCATCACGACCACCATGATCACGACCATGGGCATCATGGCCACCACCATGGGCATCATGGTCACGACCACCACCACTCCGCCCACCTAGATAATGACGGGTTTGTCTCAATTGCATTTGAGAGCGATCGCCCCTTCCAGGTAGCAAAATTTGAACACTTTTTACAAAACAATCTTCCAAAGACTGTATTTCGAGGAAAAGGAATTCTCTGGTTTAAAGAAAGCGACCTGCGCAACATTTTTCAGCTCAGTGGTCCCCGATTTTCCATTGATGGAGAAGAATGGTCCACACCACCACGCAACCAACTTGTTTTGATCGGGCGACACCTCAATGGCGACGACATTCAGCAACAGCTGACGGCATGCCTGGCCTGATTCTTAAAATTCGTCAGGACAGTGTTTCCTGGCGAGCAGTTGTCTATGGGGCAATTGCAATTCCAGTCTTTCAGTCCTTGATTGAAGGGGGTTGAGCGGTTTGCGATGGTCCTCTGGACCGGCTGCGCCATCGCTCGACAGTTTGATAACTCTAGCCACAATTTACCCACTAACTTATTTATGACCTTTTCCATTTCCTCTGACGACGTTCGTAAACAGTTAATTAAAACTGAATCTAAGGCCCCTGTTTCAGACGAAGAGATGCAGCAAGCGGTCCGTACACTGCTATTAGGCCTAGGCGAAGACCCCGACCGTGAAGGGTTGATTGACACCCCCAAGCGGGTGGTCAAAGCCCTCAAATATTTAACCTCTGGCTATAACCAGTCCCTGGATGAATTGCTCAATGGAGCCGTTTTCCATGAAGATGCCAGCGAAATGGTACTGGTGCGAGATATTGACTTGTTTAGTTCCTGTGAGCACCACATCTTGCCGATTTTAGGCCGTGCCCATGTTGCCTACATTCCCAACGGCAAGGTGATTGGCCTCTCCAAAATTGCCCGTATTTGTGAAATGTATGCGCGGCGACTACAGGTGCAAGAACGGCTCACCCAGCAAATTGGCAACGCCCTCCAGGGACTGCTGCAGCCCCAGGGGGTGGCAGTGGTGGTGGAAGCATCCCACATGTGCATGGTCATGCGCGGTGTGCAAAAGCCCGGTTCTTGGACTGTTACCAGTTCCATGCAAGGGGTGTTTGCTGACGACGCCCGCACTCGCCAAGAGTTTATGGACCTGATCCGTCACAATCCGTCATTCCACTAAAGATGACCCTGCGCCGTCGACAAACATTAGCGCGCTAGGCTCAGCGGTTAAAACCTAATGTTGCCTATACCCATCAACTGCCGCAAAGGGCTAATAGTCTGCGGTGGCTGATGGGTTAACGCTCTCAATGCTTACCCAGTTAGGGAGCGATTACCAGTTTCACTGGGCCATGGTGATCGCAATGGCCCAGTGGGGATAGTGCAGGTGGTCATTAACGATATGGCAGGGGGCAGCTTTATGGCCGCAGCCAGGTCCATGTACATAGTCCGCATCATGGATAGAGCTCATAATATGAACGCATAAAGTCAAGGAACAATAGTTTCTTGTTCTGTCTGTTGATGCGCGATGCTTCAATCTCTTTCAACCCGGTTTAAAATGATCTGTTAAAGAAGAAGGTGTGGTAGCTCTATTTGTATTATGCAACGTTTATTTGTATACGGTACGTTAGGTCCAGGTCGGCCCAATGAGCACGTGCTGAGTGCCATTGGTGGCACCTGGGAAAAGGCAATGGTTCAGGGGTATTTACGGCCCCAGGGCTGGGGTGCGGCCATGGGCTATCCAGGGATTGTGTTAGATGAGACTGGGGATGAAATCTTGGGACATGTGTTTTGTTCTGAGCATTTGGCCGCTCACTGGGCTGAGCTGGATGAGTTTGAGGGGGAAGATTATCGGCGGGTGGTGGTGAATGTGAAAATGCAGAATGATGAGATGGTAGAAGCGTATGTTTATGTGCTGCGGGATAAGGGATAGAACGTAAATCGCTAGGGTGGGATCGGTATTGTTTTAGCTTCGGCTGCGCTCAGCTAGCGGGGGATTCAGGGTGGGATTGGTGTGGTTTTAGCTTCGGCTGCGCTCAGCTAGCGGGGGATTCAGGGTGGGCTCGGTTTGGTATTAGCTTCGGCTGCGCTTAGCTGGTGGGGGATTCAGGGTGGGCTCGGTTGGGTATTAGCTTCGGCTGCGCTCAGCTAGCGGGGGCGAGGGATCAGGAAATATTGGTGAGGTTTTAGTTTCGGCTGCGCTTAGCTGGTGGTGGATGTTGAACGATTACTGTATACGTGAGGGTTTCCATGGGTGAAACGTCTTTTTGTGCATTCACCTAACCCTTGTTCGTGCGAAATATTTTTGGGGTTATGCCTGTGGCTTTGCGGAACTGTTTGGTTAAATGGCTGTGGCTATTGAAGCCGCATTCTAGGGCGATATCTGCGATCAATCCATCTGTTGTTTGTAGGAGTTGTTTGGCTCGTTCTATGCGTTGTTGCAACAGATATTGATAGGGCGATAACCCCATGGATTGTTTGAATAGGTGGCTCAAGTGAAATTGGCTCATGTCCACCAGGGCAGCTAGGCTGGCTAGCTTAATCTCTTGGTCTAAATGGGCGTCGATGTAGTCCAAAATAATGATTAGCTGTCGCTGGGGCAGGCCCCCTGCATAGGTGGGCAATTGTCGTTGGGTGGTGGCAAACTGGCGCAATAGGTTGACGGCCAAAATGTTGGCTAGGGAGTCTGTGTATAGCTGGTTGCCTGTTGGGTTTTGTTGATATTCGGTGAGGATCAGGTTTGCGATCGCTTCTACCTGGCCATCCCGCTGCTGAAACGATGGCACTAGCTGTAGCCTTTCCCCATTGCCACCAAACGTTTCCCCTGCAATTCGTTTTAGAAACGCATCCGTTAGCTGAATTTGCAGGCAATTTTCTATCCCTTCCCAGCGGACAAATAGGGGCGTGTTGGCCGGTGTAATCAATAGCTCCCCTTTTTGGTATAGCCCCGTGTAGGTTTTGCCATCTTGCTTTTGTAAATAGTGCACCGGACGGGGGGCCAGGGACATAAAGAGGGTGTGCCCATCTGCGCAATGGTATGGCCCTTCCCCAGAGGCAGCATTGTGCAACTGCGTAATGCGCATGGTTGCTTTACTTTCATCAGTCCCAGGTTGGCAACTGGGGGGCAGGCTGTAGGCGGGCAGGGGGGCAGATTCGGACATAGGGCCAATCTCGGGCGCTACCATCGGCTTCATTTGCCATTGTAGACCGTGGTTTTCGTCTCGATCTGCAAACCCATCGCAAGATTGTGATAGTTCCCCAATAATGTGACAGCGCCATGGCAACTCGATTCCTAAGCTGAGGGTGTCATTGCATAGGAGCTACACAGCTTATGAAACTCGTAATTTTCGGCGCAACCGGCAGCGTTGGTCGCCAGGTGGTAGACCAAGCCCTAGACCAGGGCCATCGGGTGACCGCTTTTGCCCGCCACGTGGATAATTTGGATATGCAGCATCCCAGTTTGACCCTGGTCCAAGGAGATGTAATGGATCCGCAGGCCGTGGAACAGGCCATCGCCGGGCAGGAGGCCGTGGTCTGTGTGCTGGGTTCGGGTAAAAAGCTCACGGGCACTGTGCGCTCGGAAGGGACTCAGCAGATTATTCAAGCGATGGAAACGGTGGGCGTGCGCCGACTGATTTGCCAGTCCACCATGGGCACTGGCGATAGCTGGGGCAATCTGGACTTCTACTGGAAGTACATTATGTTTGGTCTGATTTTGCGCCATGTGTTTGCCGATCATCAGCGCCAGGAAAACTTGGTGCGGCAAAGCAACCTTGATTGGACCATTGTGCGCGCCGGAGCTTTTATTGATGGGCCACGCACCGGGCAGTATCGCCATGGTTTTCCCAGTACCGATCGGACGACCCAATTGAAAATTTCTCGGGCCGATGTGGCGGACTTTATTTTGAAGCAACTATCGGACCAGTCCTCGTTGTACCAGACTCCCAGCCTGTCTTACTAAACCTATCCCGCTTCCACGCACTCCGCTTTCTAGGCCCCAACCCCTGGGGGCTTTTCCCGTACTCCTACATTTTTTTAGAGGCATTATGGACCTGTTTCAAACGTTTCGGTTGCCGTTAGTTCTTTGTGCAGCGGTGGGTAGCGCCCTCAGCGCGGGCATTTTCTTTGCATTTTCTACCTTTGTGATGCAGGCCCTGGGGCAACAAACCCCCGCCTCTGGCATCGCGGCCATGCAGTCCATCAACATCACGGTTATTAATCCTTGGTTTATGGCGGCGTTTTTTGGTCCGGCGGTGGTGGGTGTGGTGTTAGCGATCGCAGCCCTGGGCCACTTCTACCAGCCCGGTGCCATCTACTGGCTCGTGGGGGCCATGGTCTATGTCATTGGCACCATTGGCGTTACCGTCGCTGGCAATATTCCCCTCAACGATGCCCTAGCGGTGGTCAATCCCAGCAGTGCCGAAGGGGCCAGACTGTGGGCCAGATACCTCAGCGATTGGACCTTTTGGAACCATGTGCGCACGGTAGCTGCGTTTATAGCGGCGGCTCTATTCACCCTCTCCCTCTATCAGCGGACGGGGCTACCCAATTGAACCTATGCTGCGGAGCATTTCGCACTGGCTTTGCCATGCTCCGTAGCCCACTTTCCACATGCTTATTTTCCAAGGTAAGACCATGAAATCATCTAAATTTTTGCAAGTAATTCTATGGGTGACCGGGGCAATTGCCGTTTTAGTGGGCTCGTCTATTTTGCGATCGCCCGCCGCCTTCTATGGCCTCAACCACATTGATCTTGGCAGCAATGTGAACTTGCTGAGCGAGGTGCGTGCTCCCGCCGGATTCCTGCTCACCTCCGGGGTGTTGATTGTCGCTGGCGCATTTATCTCCCAGCTCACCTTTACGTCCACCCTGCTTGCCACCTTGCTTTACCTGTCCTATGGGATCTCGCGATTATTCGGCATGATGGTTGATGGTGTACCTACCCAGTCTTTAGTGTGGGCAGATGGACTGGAAATGGGGTTAGGGTTACTGTGTTTGATATGTCTCTACATCCATCGCCCTCAGTCCTATGCCGGTTAAGGGGGCTAGCCCATACATCGTCCGTTTTATGGGCTAGGGTAGGACTAATCTGGCCCAGCCTACTATCTCCTGGTAGAAGGGATATTCTTTTCTTTTACATGGAGAAGCCAGATAGCAGCATTATTGTTGTCTACTGTTGCGGATGCCTATGTATTCTGCCCACCATCGTTTTACGGCTGCCAACGGAGAGGCTTGGCAAGCGTATATCCAGTGGTCAGGCAGAACCCAGGCCAGAGAAATTATCACAGTCGACGGTTTGCTGTGTGCTCCCGTGATTGATGCGCTCACTACTGCCGATTGGGACCACAATATCCATGCTGATAACAGGGTGTATTTCTTTACCGACTATGCCTATCTACGGGACCGAATCCAGTTTGATCCAGCCAAACACAACATTCTTGAGCTGACTCAAGAGCCAGAGCAGCATGTCTCACCTACACAACAGTTTGATTTTTGTGGCTATGACATTGTTGATGCCGATAACAGTATTAGTGTGTTGCTCAACTGTGGCTCGTTTCCAGACATATTCGCGCCAACTGAAACAAACCAGTTTGGCCTGTTGGATACGTTAGATCGGGCCCAAGCCATTGCCGCACAAATTCGACGGGCAAACCCCGGTGAGCCCCACTGTCAAAATTGTCGAGTTTGGGGGATTTCTCGCTATGTCCCCGTTGATGGATGCGTCGGGCCCCCATAGCTATGGAAAATCTTTAGTTCTAGCTGCCATCGTGCCCAGAACCCTTAGCCTAGGGTATGGCATACCCAGTATGATCAACCCCTAGACCCATGAAATACTCCGATCTGCTCAAGCATCCCGAAGGTGGTCGCTATCTTGAAGTGTATCGTTCTGCCAATCACGTAGTATCGGGTGATAAAACCAGGACGGCCTTGACCCATATCTATTTTTCCCTAGAGCCCCATGAAGTCAGTCGGTTTCACCGGGTATCTAATGATGAGGTGTGGAACCTCTACCAGGGGGAAGGGTTGTACTTGTACCAATGGGATGGCCAGTCTACGGGGATGGTATCCATTGAACTGTCGGTGAAGTCGATGAACTTTTGCCACGTGATTCCGGCTGGTTACTGGCAGGCGGCGGTACCCATTAAGGATCGGGTGTTGGTGGGGTGTTCTGTTGCCCCAGGGTTTGAGTTTGAAGATTTTGAGCTTATTGAGCCAGGCTCGGACACAGCCAACGCCATCCTCAAGCTTGACTCGGGCTTAGCGAAGCTCATTTAGGGCTGGTTAAAAATTACAATCATGGTCTTGTTCATTTCCTTAGGCTATGGGGCTGTTGTCGGTTGAGCACGCTCTAGTAAATTGGCTTCCGGTGGGTCCACATGGGTCAAGGCCCCCCACGCGGCCTCAGCCTGGCGACGTAGGTCACTCGATGGCGCATATAGTAAAACATTGTCGCTTGTGTTGACTAGGGCAAGACCTGTTGCGATCGCATCCGGGTCAATTAACAATAAGCGCACATCGTCATCTAGACGATAGCTGAGGGAGATCAGATTTCCCTGGTTCAGGGAGCTGTTGCCCTGGTCGCTAATCACCAGCGGTGCCTCCAACCGATTGATGGCTGCGGCGGTTTTACCATTGGCCACACTCACCCCCTTACTCCACCAGCTCGATGCATAGGCGCTCACCGTACAAGACGCAATGCTGCCGGTGAGTACGATGGCTAAAATACCCTGCCAGATGCGTCGTTTTAACAGATATTTGCCAAATAAATAGGCCACTGCCAGTTGGATGCCGGGAAAAGAACAAATCAGATATCGCGTAATGGCCGATCGCTTTCCGCCGAAGACAATATCTGGCACGGCTAATGCCAGGAAGGGCACCAGCACCGAGGTTAAGATAAACCAGCCTGCCCCCTTGGATGTGTGGCGTTGCACCTGGTAAAGTGCGATCGCGATTAAGGCAATAAACGGTAGCCTCAGGAGGTAGGTGCCAGGGTGGTTAAAGCCCACATCGAGATCAAAAAAGAGACTGCTAAAGCTCAAGATCCAAAACTTGAGCAAGTATAGAAAATCAACGGATGAACTCAACCAGTTGGACGACGCATAGGTGCGTTCACCCCCTGTGAGTAAGGCGATCATCCAAGGAATATAAAGCAGTAGGGCACAGCCAACCGCGAGCGCATAGGAGATCAGGGGCTGTAGCCTGTGGCGAAAAGAGCGGGCAGGACTGCGGCTAAAACATTGCTGCATGACAACATAAACCCCATGGCCCATGGCCGTTAAGCTAAAAAATAGGTGGGTGTACCAACCCAGGGCACAGGCGACGGCATACCAGGCCCAAGCTTGCCATTTGTGTAGCCGCATGGCCCTCAACAAGGCCCAGCTACTGCCGAGAATAATCACGGTGAGCAGGCTATATTGCCGCACTGTTTGGGCAAATAAAATATCAAATGGGGAGAGGGCTAAAAAGACTGTTGCTAGGGCCGCAACAACCTGGGACGAAAATAGTTCCAGCCCCAAGGCAAACATCAGGGGCAGTGCCACCAGGCTAATTAACGCTGGCAGCAACCTGGACATTGCGATGGAGTGGCCCACCCGTCGCATCCACACATTGGCCAGTCCGTAATAGAGCGGCGGATGCTTAGCGTCTTCTTGAATCAAGACATCAACGGTATCGGGTAGGGTGCTGTTGGGTTTGGGCCGCTGATATTTCTGTAGGGTGGGCGCTGGCAGGATCTGGTTTTGAAACAGTTCGGCTCGCACTTCTGCGATGGTATATCCGGCGATGCGGGTGGTGCTATAAACCTCGTCAAACCAGTAAACCTTGCGATCTAGGTGAAAAAAGCGAAAGAAAATGCCTAGACAAATTGCGATCGCAATAGCAGCCTTAAAAGCACCTGACACCCTAGTTGTAGCTTGCATGCCCCACGGACCCTTCCATAACCCCTGATGTACTGATGCTACAGGAATCTGGGCGTGTTGGTGTGTGCTTTAAGGTGTTCGGTCGCACTGCGTTCTATCCAACCGACCGCATTTATTTATCGCTACCCCAATCTCCAGCGCTGGGCGTACTTCTTCAAATAGGTAGCCACCGCCTGCACCGACAAAAACAGGTGGGTAAAGGTGGGCAGCATGGCCGAAATACCCACAACCACACCAAAATAAATATTCTTCAGATTGCTTTTGCTCGTTGGGTCGGTAATCGCCTGCACCACCCGTGCTTCATACTTATCGGCCCTAGCCACTAAAGATTCTGGCGACTGTAGAACAAAGCTAATCAACCAGCCAGATACTGAAAATACAAAGAGCACCCACCAGGTGGCCACAATGGCAATCACAATATCAACGCTGAGGTGGGCAATGTAGCTGCCAATGGAGGTGGTCTTCAAAGCACGCTTCGCAATCCACACCGTGATAAAAAACGACAAACTGTCGAATAGTGCCCCTAGGATGCCGACGGGAAATTGCAGCAGCAAATAATGCACACGCTCATCACCAAAGGCTTCGTAGGGATAGGCGGTCAGCAGCGCTAACCAGTAACAGCCGATATTGAGCAGTGTAAAAAAGCAAAAAAGCTTTGGGAAAAAAGAGATGAAGCTTCCCCGCTTGGCTTCGTACAGGTCTAACAGTCTGGCCAAAGAGCGTTTCCAGATGGCCATGATGGGCCGCATGCGTAGTTTACGCAGGGAAGTCAGATTTCGCATAGAAATTTCTATTAGCGGGTCGACCGGCTAGGGATACGTGCATACTATTAAGCTTCAACCTAGCGAAAAAAATGCCGAACCGGTACCGTACCTTTTGTTATAAAAGTACGCCTTCTACTACTTTGGGCCTTGGCAGGTTGGTTGTGGCCATGCCCCCATCGGGCTACATTCGCCCTAGGACCGAAATACCCAGCAGTGATAAACCTAGCTTGAGGGTCCGCGCAGTCAGGTCGCACAGCATCAGTCGAGAGGTGCGGTTGGGTTCTTCCGCTTGCAGGACTGAGCAGCGATCGTAGAACTGGTTGAACTTTTGACTAAGCTCGAACAAATATTGGCAAAGACGATTGGGATATAGCTCCTGGGCCACTTCCATCACAACGGCATCTAATGCGAGCAGATGCTTGGCCAGGGTGAGTTCCGACTCTTCTGCCAGCAACATAGGCGCATCCCCTAGCTGGCTAAAGTCAATGTCTCCCTTGCGGCTAATGCCCTGCACCCGCACATAGGCGTACAGCATGTAGGGGGCGGTGTTGCCCTGGAGCGCCAGCATTTTATCGAAACTAAAGATATAGTCGCTAGTGCGGTTTTGGCTGAGGTCTGCATATTTCACCGCACCCATCCCCACCCCGGTGGAGACGGTATGGATAAACTCTTCTGTTTCGTCACGGGTTTCATCCGCAATGCGCTGCCGTAGGTCTTTTTCGGCCCGATCGATGGCTTCATTGAGCAGCTCTTTTAGCTTGATGGTTTCGCCGGAGCGAGTCTTCAGTTTTTTGCCGTCTTCGCCTTTCACCAGACCAAAGGGGACATGGACCAGTTCGACGCCTTCAGGAATCCACTGGGCGCGGTTGGCTACTTGGAAGACTTGGGCAAAGTGGTTGGCCTGCCCCGCATCGGTGACATAAATAATCCGCTGGGCTTTTTCTTGGGTGGTGCGCTGGCGGATGGCGGCGAGATCCGTGGTGGCATAGTTAAAGCCGCCGTCGGTTTTTTTGACAATGAGGGGCTGGGGGTTGCCGTCTTTGTTGGTAAAACCTTCGAGGAAAACAACCTGGGCACCCTGGTCTTCCTCTAGCAGTCCAAGGGATTTGAGGTCGACAACAACATCATCTAGCAGGGGGTTATAAAAAGATTCACCCCGTTCTTGCAGGGTAATATCTAGGCGGTCATAAATTTTTTGAAACTCTTTGCGGGATTGTTCGCACAGGGCCTGCCAGGCCAAGCGTGCTTCTGGGTCGCCAGACTGTAAATCGACGACGGCTTCACGGGATGTGGTTTTGAAGTCGTCGTTGTCGTCAAAGCGTTTTTTTGCCTGCTTATAAAACGTCACCAGGTCGCCGATATCCACGGTGGAAGAGTCGGTCATGGCTTCGGGGCACACATCCCGCAGGTGGGTGATCAGCATGCCAAACTGGGTGCCCCAGTCGCCCACGTGGTTCAGCCGCAGTACATCGTGGCCCAGAAACTCTAGGGTGCGGGCAATGCTTTCGCCGATGATGGTGGAGCGTAGGTGGCCCACATGCATTTCTTTGGCGATGTTGGGGCTAGAAAAGTCGACAATGGTGCGCTGGGGCGGGTTGGCGGTGGGGATGCCCAAACGCTCATCGGCATAAACGGCCTTGAGCTGGTTTTGCAAGTAGTCGGTTTTGAATTTGAGGTTAATAAAACCGGGACCGGCGATTTGCGGTTCTTCGCACAGGTCGTCGATGGTGAGGTTTTCGACGATTTTGGTTGCGATCGCACGGGGTTTATCCTTGAGTCGCTTGGCCAAAGACATGGCCACATTGGCCTGGTAGTCGCCAAACTTAGGATTATTGGTCGGCACTAATACCGGATCGGTACCCTCCAAGTCAGGGCCAAACGCATTCACTAGGGCGGTTTGTAGGCGATTTTTCAGATCGTCGAGGGTGGATAACATGGATACCGATAGAGAACGTCTTTCACATGGACTAGGACCACGGTTCGGCCCACAGGCTTTAGGGCATAAAGCCAAGGTGACTGGCAAGCAACCGGCTTACAGGCAATCTATAGCCTATCAACTCATCCACGCTTATTTCGCCCCATCCCCCAGGGTAGTCAAAAAAAACTGTGTCCCATGCCCCATTGCCATGGTGCCAGTTTTCTTTAGATAACAGAGAGGCGGCTGCCCTGCCGCTAATTCTTGGTTTGTGTCCCTATGATCATGTCCTTAAAATTGCCTTCCTTGGTGCGTTGGAGCCTCAGCGCCCTGACCATTAGTACGCTCACGGCCACCAGCTGGGTATCCATCGCGGCTGTGGATATCTGCGATACCCAGGCCTTAGCCAGTCGTACCTATGGCCGCGATGGGTTAGACGGTCGCGATGGCCGATCTGGGCGGGAGGGTCGCGATGGACCCAACCGCCCCATCCAGGCAACGGGATCGCCAATGCGGGTGGATCTGTCGGGCACCGATGGTGAAGATGGGGATGACGGTGAATATGCAACTCGGATCTTTTGTCGGCGCCAACCCCGAGCAGAACGTCACGATCTCAAGGCCGCTGACGGCGGTGATGGCGGCAACGGCGGTGATGGGGGCCGTGGTGGCCACGGCGGTGCCCTCACGGTGTATTACACAGAACCCAGTGCCCTGCAACAAATTTTGGTGGAGGCTGAGGGGGGCCGCGGTGGTCGCGGTGGTCGCGGTGGCGAGGGTACCGACGGCTGTGACTGTGCCCATGAGCGCTGGACCGTGGAGGTGTGCAACGACGGCACCTGTCGGTTGGAAGAGTATGACTGCACGGATGGTCGCCATGGCCGCGATGGTCGCCATGGCCGTGATGGCGAGGAGGGGCGCCTAGGTAAGCTGGTGTTGATCAACCAAACTGAGGTCATTCCCGATGAGGCGCCCACCCGGTCGGTTGCGATCGCTACCGTGGCCCATCGACCGATTACCCTATCGCGCAACCTCTGGGAGACCCGCACCGGGGCCACCGAGCTCCTAGCCCCCGGTTCCACCATTGCCAATACCTACCAGTTCTACACAGGCCACATAGAAAAACAATTTGCCCTAGACTGGCAGGCTCCCCAGCCCGTGGCCAGTTTCAACGATGTGCTGAATTTAGCCCTGCAGCCCAACGGCAATATCAGCATCAACTTTCCAGACACCTACTGGCTCCTGGGGGAAACCGTGGAACAAGATACCCTCACCACCTATCGTGTCAATGGCATTGTCTCCGTGGCAGACGTAACCCAGCTAGCGGTGGGCCGAGTGGAGGGCCGCAGTCGCACCTTTGAGCTAAATGTCGTGGATTTAGCCCAACAATCCGACGTCCTCGACACCCGGTTTGAAGTCCGCTATAGCACCACGGATGATGACGGTCGCCGTCGTCGCTATGACCTGGAGTTTGACGGCCCTGTGCCCCCTGGCTTAGTGCAGCAAGATCACAATCGATTCACCCTATCCCTAGGCCGGTTGCCCATTCGCTCCCAGCTATTGAGCGAAGGCACCCAGGCCCAGGTGGAACTCAAGATTATTCGCTCCTTTGGCCAGAATACGGCCGAGCAAACCTTAACCTGGCAAGGAGAGATTTGAGGCTGGTCAGCGACCGGAATCCAGCCCATAAAAAAGCGATGCAGGAGGAGCCAACTGCATCGCTAAAAGCTTTAGGTATGAGGACCGGTAGGAGATCAAGGATTCCCTTACCGGTTGGTGTGGCTAATGGTGTCCAAGGCAGCTAAGGCTGCCTTGGACATGGACCCTGAAGTTCTATACGGCAACCTGGAAGTACACATCCACCATGTCGATGGTGCTGCCATTGCGCTTAGCAGAACTGTGCTCACCGTGGACGTTGCCATGGGCATCGGTGCTAAACACATCCGTGTAGCCAGTCACCAGGTCAGTGATGCCCGCTGTGGTCAGGCTAACTAGCTCACCCTGGTCAGTGAAGCCGTTCTCATTGCTGTCTTGCCATAGACGCAGGTCACCAAACAGGTCGTCCGACTCATTTACCAGGCCATCGCCATTGCTGTCGAACGTCTCTAGTTTGGCAAAGCCATCACCCACTAGGCCACCGAACAGCTCGGCGCGGGAAGAGATCAGGCCATCGCCATTGTTATCAACGGCCAGGAAGCCATCTTCCCCGGAGAGCCAGCCAGTATTCACAGCCGTACCCGTGTTGAGCATGTCAAACATCACGCCCTGGTCAATGCTCACGGTTTGGACGCCATCACCATTCAAATCGAACGAGATGGGGGAGTAGTTGGCGTAGTTGTCCTTAATGTGAATCTGTTTCGCACCGGTGTTGACGTCAATATCGCCAATCTTTTCAATGTTGAGGCTAAAGCTCTCAGTGCCTTCAGTGGCCTTTACCCTAGAGAACATCTTGCCCAGCTGAATCTCTTTCAACGCCGAAATATCAAAGGACTCGGAGGTGTCGCTACCGGCGGCAATCTTCACCACCAGCTTGTCGCCCTGGGCACCAGCAACCTCGAAGTCATCCGTTAGGTTCTGGGCACCGACGGGCAGCTGGTTCAGGTCCCCAGAGAACCAGTGAGTTCCATTCCAATAGCGAGATGCATAGTAGCGGTCGTAGTGGTTAGCGGTATAAAGCTGACCCTTTTCACCCCATTTCACGTTGTGGGTGTAGGGGTTGGATAGGCTCTTAATGGTTTCTTGGTGATATCCATCGGCCTGCTTCGCACTGCCGTTGTCAATATTGATGGTGACGTAGGTGTCTTTGGTGACGATGCCATCGAGCTTCACCTGGTAGGAGGCAGAATCTCCTTCGTGGATGCAGTCATGGCCAATAATTTGTCCAGTGGTAATCACGGGTTTTTCAACGATGCCCGCGTCAATGGTGGAATTGTGTTTACCGGCTTCTAGGGTGACAATGTGGCTCATGCCGCTAATGGGGTCAGCATCAGAATCACGGGTGTCATCATTGCTGCCCATGGAAGCGACGAGCTTAATATCGTCTAGGCGAGCACCGCGACCATAGGCTAGGGCTTGACCGGTGGAGAGAAACTCTAGCTGCTTGGATGTACCATCGCCTTCAAAGGAAACCGTGTAGGTCTTCCAGTTATAGCCACGGCTGCCGGAGCCATCTTCCTCTAGAGCCAAGAGGGTGGAGCCATCGAGGCGCACTTCCATGGCGTTTACATCGGCGCTAAAGCCAGGGCGAGCCGCATATTGGAATGTCAGGGTATATTGCTTGCCCACCTCAGTCTCCACATGGCGGTAAATATTGCGGGCATCGTTAAAGTAGTTGATGGCATCATCGTTTAGCTCGATGTGGTTCCGGCCATCGGCAGAGTTGTGAGTGGAATGAATCTCAATGTAACCATCGGTGGATTGCCAGCCTTCCAGACCACTTTTCACAAAGCCTGTTCTCTTGGCGGCGCTTTCAAAACTAGAGTCAAAGATGACTTCTTCGCCAGTTATTTCAGTCGCGTTAGCGGCGGTGAACTCATAGCCTTCGGGCAAATGAGAGAAGGTGACTTTGTACTCTTCGCCAGCATTGAGGTTGTCGAAGAGATAGTTGCCGTTAGCGTCGGTGGTTGTTTCAGCCGTGGTGTCATCTGCCGTGCCGATGATGCCGTCAGCGCCACCGCCGGTGAGGGTCACTTTAACGCCTTCAACGCCTTTTTCCCCAGCATCTTGCACGCCATCACCATCGGTGTCATACCAAACGCGATCGCCCAGGCTTGCCTTGGGTTCATCAACCACAATGCCCGCGTCAATGGTGGAGTTATACTCACCGGGGTTGAGGCTAATGGTGCCGGTCATGCCAGTGACGACATCGGCATCAGAATCTAGGGCGTCGTTGCCCGCATTGGCACTGGTAAACTCTTGGCCATCAGCCGCTTCAAACTGAACTTTATAGTCGCCGGCAACAACTGTGAAACTATATTCACCATTTTCGTCGGTGGTGGTGGTGTCAATGACTTCGTTCGCTTCGATGGTGCCGTCACCATTGATGTCAGCTAATAAGTTAACGGTGACGCCTGCAACCCCTGTTTCAGCGGCATCTTGGAGGCCGTTGTTGTTGCTGTCTGCAAAAACTTTGTCCCCGAGTTTGGCAAGTTCAATCGCCGCAAACTGGATTTGGGCATCAGGGGCACCGTCACCATCGGTGTCAGGCACAATAATGACTCCCATCTTTTGGCCAAAGCTAGGGACAAAGCCTTCGCCATTGGTACGGGCAGCCGCAACAATCTCATCTACCCGCGCCTGCTGCCAATAGTCACCTTCTGGGCCAACGCCACCAGCCGTGGAGTTTTCGTCATCAATCAGGGTCCAAATCGCCCTTTGTAGATCGGCCCAAGTATAGTTACCACCGCTAGGGGATGTTTGGTAAGTAAAGTCTTGGTTGATAATCCAGTTGAGTAGGTCTAGGTTTTCGGGCTTTTCAATCAGCCCGGTGCCTACGAGTGCGTCCGGCAGAGGCTCGTAGCTGGAATAGACTTTAGCGGTGTAGCTGCTGCCCACTTCGTTAGTGTTCGCATCGATTTGACCGTTGAAGTTCTCATCAACGCCAAAGCCGATATCTCTGTCTGAGTCGATGCAGAAGCCATCGACTGTACCATTCAACGCACCACCGTCTTCGATAACAAGGTCAACATAGCTGGTGTCAGTCGGATCGTTAGGATCTGTGTAGTGATTGTGAATACGATTGACTGCTTTTAATGTTAACTGCTGGGGTAAAGCTGCACTAAGAGACTGGATGTTCATCTAAAGCGTGTTCCTGGGTGTGTTGAATCTAATAACAAAGTGGTCTGCGGAATAATCCTTGGCATGGTGCAATGTCCCCGTGGCCAAAAGATGGTCGGGAAAATTGCAGTTGTTACTGAGTCATAAACAAGAGGTATGCAGCTGATGTTAGGGAGCTGATACGGAAGAGTCTCTCAATTGGAGTTGGTGACTCTCCTTAGTCTTGTTGTCATTTACATGCAGTTGGATATTGGTGAATACCCCGCTCTCACATTTCTAATGTAGCTGTTGTGCGTGGCGATGACTATAAATGAACCGCGAAGTATTGGTGATTCCTCTGTTAAGGAAGTTGCGGAATCTGTTTTGTTCTTTGTGTAGAGAGTTTATGAATTAAACAATCTTGATGGTGGGCTATAGTCTTTGTATGCCAACCTTTTTGCGTCTCGATTGTTTATGAAGTCAATTCAAAAAAACTGTTTAATTCTGTTTCTATCAGTGATTTTTTAATCTTCTGATGAAGTTTCTTCGGCAGAGTTCAGTGCTTTTTTTGATGTCTACTTTGGGGCCTGTGGGTGGGATGCCCCAGATTGCCTAACATGCTTACGTAAATTTGCTGAAAGGCCATGGCAGTACTGCCATGGCCTTAATGGGGCTCATTGATAATGGGTGGAATTTCTATCCGTTTGCCAGTTGGGTGGCGACTGTGGCTAACCATAGTTTGAGGGGGTAGGCCGCATAGATGCTGGGTAGGTCATCTTTTTGCTGTGGCTGTAGGCCAATCCAGCAACACGCTTTATGATGCATGACCCGTTCTAGAACGGTGGCAGCAAGCTGGCTATTGGCCACGGTGATCAAAAAAGTATCCTCGTATTGGGTCACTGTGGCGTTAGGGATATCTTTGATCAATAGATGGTAGTCCATGGTGTACGATAGCCGAGAAATTAAGAAGAATAAGCTGTGTGTAGGCAAGCCGCTGAATGGTTTCATAGCTACAC
Source organism: Leptothoe kymatousa TAU-MAC 1615 (assembly GCF_018739865.1). Classification (GTDB taxonomy): domain Bacteria; phylum Cyanobacteriota; class Cyanobacteriia; order Phormidesmidales; family Phormidesmidaceae; genus Leptothoe; species Leptothoe kymatousa. The sequence continues at coordinate 56,502 of NZ_JADOER010000012.1, forward strand.
GGCACATAGCTTGCGCAAATGGCTGCTGGTCACCTGTGGTGTGAACTATGTGCGTTAGGCCTAATTCAATTGTGTCTAGGGAATTTGATTTGGGCTCGTCCTTGTAGGAATTCTTCACGGCATCGCAATGGCTTGACCCGCTAACCATCCGGTGGTCCATGCACTTTGAAAGTTAAAGCCGCCGGTGATGCCATCAATGTCGAGAATCTCACCGGCAAAGAAAATGCCTGGACAGCGGCGGCTTTCCATAGTTTTAAAGTTTACTTCTTTGAGGGTGATGCCGCCGCAGGTAACAAACTCGTCTTTGAAGACACCTTTGCCTTGTAGCCTATAGTTTCCTTGGCATAGCTCTTGGGTGAGTTTGTTGATGGCTTTGTTGGATAGGGTGGTCCACTGGGTGTGCGCATCGATTTGGGCTTTGTGTATAAAGTAGGCCCACAGTCGTTTGGGGGCAGATGTGGGGTTGTGGTTGGAGATTGTCCGTTTACCCCCGTCCTGTCTGCTCTGTTGTAGTAGCGATCGCACCTCATCTTGGTTCATGTGGGGCACCCAATTGATCACTATGGTGCCTTGGTAGCCTTGGTCGTGCAGTGCCCTTGCCCCCCAGGCCGATAGTTTTAAGATCGCTGGCCCACTTAGACCCCAATGGGTTACAAGGACAGGGCCGGTTTGGGTCAGGGGCTTTTTTTGACCGGTGAGTTTGAGTTTCACCTCCACTGGGTTCATGGATAGTCCGCTGCGGGCTCTGAGGTCAGGGTCTTTAACGGTGAATGTAAACAGAGAGGGGACGGGGGATGCTATGGCGTGGCCTAGGCTGTGGGCAATCCGATGTCCTTGGGGACTGCCGCCGGTGGCGCAAAGAATGCGATCGCAGGCTACTTTGCCGGTTTTAAGACTCAACACAAAGCCGGGTTCGGTGGCGGTCACTTGCTTGACGGCGGCTCGGGTCTTGATGGTGACACCGGCTGTGCGGGCTGCTTTGACTAAGCAATCCACAATGGTGCCAGAATCATCGGTGACGGGAAACATGCGCCCGTCGGCTTCGGTTTTTAGTTTCACACCTCGTTGCCGATACCAGGCAATGGTGTCTTGGGGTTGAAACCGGGAAAAGGCACCGCGCAGGGCTTTGCCCCCACGGGGATAGTTTTGGACCAGTGCCGCTGGTTCAAAACAGTGGTGGGTGACATTACACCGACCACCACCGGAAATGCGCACCTTGGCTAAACACTCAGGACCGGCTTCGTAGAGGGTAACTTGGGCCTTGGGATTGGCTTGGGCCGCTGCGATCGCGCCAAAAAAACCGGCTGCTCCACCACCGATGACGGCTATTCGTAGTTGGGCAGTGCGATCGCTCAAACCTAATGCTTAAGGATATGGGTCTTGCTCACCGTACCATCGATGTGCTATCCGCGAAGGCCGCGGCTCAATTGTCAAAGGCATCAGCCGATTTTATTCGTATTCAAAAGAAAATTTATAATTTGTACTTTTATTGGCTTATATTAATAACTGTGAAGGCATCTAAGATTTCTGCTAAGTAGAAGTCCGGTGCTAAATAGTGATGATTGCCTGGCTGCTCAGAACTTTATCGGTTTTGGGTGGCCAATTTCTTTTGTTGGGCCTTGTCATAAATAGTTTTTCGTGTTTCGAAAAGTAACAATTCCCCATGGCTAGCCAAAATACTCCGCCCAGGCATCTTGCCTTGGGGGTGTCTTTGGTTTGTGTGCAGAGCCTATTTTCTATGAGCGGCTAATCTTGGCCGGGCAGCAGCAGCCAGCAACAATGTGTGAAAGACCGTTTATAGTTGGGCTAGATTTTTCCCAGGTTTAACCTGTTCGCTCCATGTCCAATCCCCTGTCCCCTGACAACTACCGCCAATTTTTGCAGTCTCTCAAAGAGCGGATTCAGTCAGCCCAGGTAAAGGCAGCCCTGGCGGTGAACCAGGAGCTAATTTTGCTCTATTGGCAGATTGGTCGCGACATTTTAGACCGGCAGCAGCGGGAAGGGTGGGGCACGAAGGTGATCGATCGGCTGGCGAAGGACCTCAAGCGCGATTTTCCCGATATGACTGGCTTTTCAGCCCGCAACCTAAAATATATGCGGGCCTTTGCCGATGCCAATCCCGATGCTCAACTGGTGCAGCAGGTGTTTTCCCAAATTCCCTGGGGCCATAATGTTCGGCTGTTGGATGCGCTCAAGGATCCCCAGGAGCGTCAATGGTATGCCCGCCAAACCATTGAGCACGGTTGGAGTCGTAACGTATTGCTGATGCAGATTGAGCAGGGGCTACACCAGCAAACCAGTACGGCGATTACCAATTTTGAGCGCACATTAACCCCCGATCAGTCTGATCTGGCTAAGGATTTACTCAAAGATCCCTACAATTTTGACTTCCTCACCCTGGCTGCCGATGCCCAGGAACGCGATTTAGAAAAATCCTTGCTGTCCCACATTCGAGATTTTTTGCTAGAGCTGGGGGTGGGCTTTGCCTTTGTGGGCAGTCAGTACCCGATCCAAGTAGGCAGCAAAGACTATGCCATTGATTTATTGTTCTATCACCTGAAGCTGAGGTGCTTTGTGGTGATTGACCTGAAGCTCGGGGAGTTTGAACCCGAGTTTTCCGGCAAAATGAATTTCTTTGTGTCGGCGGTGGATGACTTGCTGCGCCACAGGGACGATCAACCCACCATCGGCATGATTCTGTGCAAATCAAACGATGCGACGGTGGCCGAATATTCCCTGCGGGATGTGAACAAGCCCATTGGGGTGGCTACCCATCGGTTGGGGCGGGAGCTACCGGCAGATCTACAGGGCACATTGCCCACCGTGGAAGAACTAGAGCTGCAGCTAGAGAATGCCCAACTCCCAGAAACACCGGGGTAGATAGGTTATTGGTCACCCTGGGAGGCTTTATAGTCCTGGGGTACTAGATATAGGAATAGGTACCACCACACCAAAATGACTAACGCTGCCGGTGTCGTAATCCACCAGCGATGGAGCCATACCCAGCTTACGGTGGGTATGGCTAGGCCCGTTAAAATGATGGACCAGGGCTGACACCACCAAGGTTTGAGCTGCCAAAGCGATTGTGGTTGGTCGGATGATTCCATGGTGTGCTGTTTGTGTGTTGAGTTAAACCTAGCGAAAAAAAAAGCGGTTGAAACAGTAAAAACTGCCTCGCCCGCTCCTTGTTAACCCACCCCAGGAGTTGCCCGCAAAAAACAGACAACCCCGGTTCTGAAATTGCTAGCATCAACAGACGCCAGCAAAACCTAAGGAGTTCATTGGCAAATAAAGCTATGTGTCGTACAGCCCTATATTTTGCCCTCACGTCCCATCACATGCTTTCGATAACCAAATGTTTCGAAGCTGTTAGAAACGTGTTGAACTATCAACCTGAGTTAAGAATCTCATGGGAGTATAACAAATAGGTTTAATTACTTATTTTCTTTAGAATTGCTCCTGTTTGGTTGTCGTTGATACGTTTTGCTGAAATTTATCTAACGCAGTGGCGGCTGTCGGGAGATCAATTTTGGGGTGCGGTATTGGAGTGTAAGGATTGATAGCTATGGATCTGAGCCAGTCTTATCAAGTCAGTAACTTAGATTTTTATCGGCAGCACCATGGCCGCCAACTTTATTACCGTTGGGAAGGCGCCGTGTGGTGGCGGCAGTCACCGGATGCTCCGTTGGAGAAAATATTTGCGATCGCAGGCATGAACGCCACTAAAGTGTTCCTACGCTCCGGCGAAAACGGCGACTATGGCCATCGCATCAACCGAGAACTGGGCCTGTACTGCGACCCAGAAAGCGGCGACGTCTTAACCCAGTGGCAACCGTTTCTTAACCAACCCCCTGTACCCGTTGTGCCCATCGCCAACCGAGTCGTGCAGGGGGACGTCTCACCCAAAAACACCACCATTCCAGCCGGTGAGCCCTACTTAGAAAAAGTACTGGAAATTCCTTTAACCTATCCCCATCCATTAGCCGGTGAGCCCCAATACCGCGATCATTGTCCCGGTGAGTGTTTCACAGGCACCGAATATTTCACCACCTATGCCGTGCGCCCTGGGGTAAAAGCGCCCACCCCCCTATGGGCCCGCGATTGCCCTTGGCTCCCCTGGATGAAGTTGGGCTACGAACATCCTGCTCGTCTGCGATTTGAAACCACCATTCGACGAGTGGATAGTTTTGAAGAGCTAAATCCAAAACTAATCGAGGTGATCCGTCAGCGTGTTCCGATTTATGAACACACCCCAGATGCCACCGACGAACCTAATGTCACCAGCACCACCTATTTCAAGCAGTACTTTGAAGCCTATCAGGCTGGACAGTCGTTTCCGATTCAAGAAATGCAGTAGCCCAGCCCTGGCCTAATGGTAACTAGGCCGGTTTCCCAGGTCAGGCCTCACACCAGTTGTAGGGGTGCCTTGGCGGCCATCGCTTGAACAGGTAGAGAAACGTAAAATGTTGCGCCTTGGCCAACGACCGATTTTGCCCAAATCTGTCCACCATGGCGGTGGATGATCCGTTGCACGGAGGCTAGACCCACACCATTGCCGGTGAAATCTTTGGTTTGGTGCAATCGATTAAACGGTTGAAATAACTTGTCGGCAGATGCCATATCAAAGCCAGCCCCATTATCACGCACAAAAAATGTGATTGTGTCTTGTTGTCGGGTAGCGACACCTACGCTAATGACACTCTCAAAACATTTGGATGAGAACTTCCAGGCATTGGACAGTAAATTTTCGAGAACAGTCCCTAACAATAGAGGATCTCCCTGGGCCACCATATTGTCGTCCACCTGCCACTTTATCTGTCTCTCAGGATTGATCGCCTCTAAGCTAGACAAGGTATTACGAGCCAACTCACTTAAGTTTACCGATTGCGATTGAATATCTTGTTGAGAAAATTGGTATAACCCCAGTACCTGGTCAATCAATGCGTTCATGCGCGCTGCACATTGATCGATTTTTGCAAGGCTCCCATAGGCAAATTTATCCAATTGGTCTCCATATTGATCCATTAGCAGGCTGCTAAATCCTCTGATAATGGTCAGGGGAGAACGTAGATCGTGGGATAAGTTAGACGAAAAACTCATCAATTCTTGGTTCACCGTTTGCAGTTGGTTGGTTCTATTGCGGATACGATTTTCCAAGTCGACATGGACTTGAACATTTTCCATCGCAACAGCTGTAGTGTCTGCTAGGGCTTGCAACAGTTTAATTTCTTCTGGTTGGGCGTGATGATTAGAGGCCCAATATGTGCCAATGGCACCAATGGGGTTTTCGGTGCGAATAGGCACCATGACTAGACTCTTAATAAAGGTGGGGCGATAGGCCTCATAGGGAATGCGTACATCTTCAAACACGTCTTCAATCACAACATGTTGTTTGTTCTCCATACACCAACCGCCAATGCAAATGTCCTTTGAAAAGCGTTGTCCTTTCCAAAGGGGTTGAATGGCATCTTCGTCAGCGTAATAGCAGAGATCACCTTCCCGTAAAACGAAGGTGGCTCCATCCGCGCCGGTGAGGGCGCGTGCCGCCCTGCGAACGATGGCGGTGATGTCATTTAAGGTATGGGCTAAGGAAAGTTCTTGAATAATTTGGACTAGATATTCCAGGGGGGCATTACGTGCATTTTCAGTGAGTGGTGTAGGTTGTGTCGGCTCCGTCGGGGCGTGATGGTGACCGGGTGGAATGATGGCTGGTTGGCCATGGGCCGCAGCTGGTTGTTTGGCACCTAGTTTTTGGAGCAGCGCGACTAGACGCCAAAGCTGATCCTTACGAATATAATCTTCCACACCCTGGGAAATGAGGTTCAGCGCTTGGTCGTCGTCAATATGGTTGGAAACAAAAACGAAGGGGGTGTGGGGTACTTCCTGGCGGGCAATGGCCCAGGCACTTGTTCCTGAAAGGTCGGGCACACCACTATCTGACAAAATGATGTCGACATTATTTTGGGTTAACCAATATTGATATTCGGCTTTGGTGGTCGCTACTTGAATATCTGACGTAATCCCATGTCGACTAAGTTTAAATTGAAGCAGTTGACTGTCTGTAGCATTATCTTCCAAGTGAAGAATATGTAGTGCTTCCATAGTGACAGTGACAAATATATTGTTTTGCTTTTCATTTAACCAAAATGCTGCTGAAAAAAACGTATCCAGAAGTCGACCTTATGCCAGATGCCATCGCTCGTTGTTTTAAATAGCTTGTTGATGGACATGGTTTGCGGCTGAGGGCGGATAGCTAAGTTTGGTTTAGCGATGGGTTGGTGAGTGTGGGTGATACGGGCAAGACCACCCAAATAAGAACCCCCGTGAACGCTAGGCTCACAGGGGTCCGAGTTAGATATAAGGGGTTAAGTAATACAGTAATCTGTTTACTTAAGATATAGGGTTCGAAATAGGACGTTATGCAATAAGTTGCTTTGTCTATGTGCCTACTCTAGCCTCGAGGAAGGTCGAACCACACCCTTTCAAAATCTGCCTATCGTTTTATTACATAAATATTAAGTTTCTTTAGTTGATGGTCGCCATCACTGTTGCGTGTTGCTACTGACCTTTAAAGGATATGCCTACAACTAAGCCTGTAGGCGCTGGGCAATTGTTGTGGCGGGGCTGTGCCTATTCATTCCCTTCGATGCCAATCCGGATAAAGTAAATATTTTTTCGGTGTCCGTTGTGTGTAGCGCTGGCGGAGGGCGTTATTGCCCTGGACACGAGGTTTTCCGGGCAGGATTGGCCTACGGCACGATACTCAATGGGATATCTCGTCCATCGGTAACGGCAATCGAATACACATTTAAAGCACAACAGCACCCAGAACGATCTACCTGAGAATCTCTTCTGTATTCAACAAGACTTTCTAGAGTTGTTATTTGAGTAAATAACAAGACTCTTTAGTGCAAGTGAGAAGAACTATCAGTGACCTGGTTGGGTGCTGGTATTGATCCATCAAACGATTCTATCGAACTATCGATTGTTGACCTCCTTTCGTTGTGTTTATGGGCTTTTCAGCTCATGTAATAAGCATATTCCCATGGGTGTTGAATCTCTCTTTTATGACATAAACGTTAATGTTGTTTGTTTTTGTTTCACGGAAAAGATAAGTCTCCTGGCGGGTGAAAATACTTTTTTGAAGTGAATATTGCTGGTTGGTGCAGTTATCGTGCTGTCAAAATAATGCGATCGCGCAGCATCCTTCTGCTAGCAACCTGTGGGTCCATTGTCCCCACAGTGGGCAATGTCAATCCTCCAGGCAGGGGATTTGCTGGTCAATATCCTGGGAGCGTAGTCGAAAGGACGCCTTGACCATGTTTGAGCGTCGACTCCGGTCAGCTCGCGAGCCATGGGGCATGCTGACATTGTCCTTGCAGATATTCTTTGCAGATAAAGCCTGAGTTCGGATCAGCAACGCCTAAAATACTAAAACTCAGTCTGGAATCTGGAGGATAGGGTGTGTCTGAATCGCGGGCAGTGGAACGTTCCGCCGATTGGTCGTGGCCATGGTGGCCGCTAGTGCCGTTGTACCCCTATGGGCAGCGCCGTACATTGCGTCGTGAAGTCATTGCCAATCAGGTTTGGACCTTCGACCAAATGCAGGGCATTCTCTATGTCGTTGTGCCCATTCGTATGACTGTGGTGCGTTTGGCCTCAGGTGGTTTACTGGTCTATGCCCCGGTGGCCCCCACGGCCGAATGTATTCGCCTGGTGAATGAGCTGGTGGCCGACCATGGCGGGGTGAAATATATTGTTCTGCCAACGGTGACGGGGCTAGAACATAAGGTATTTGTGGGGCCGTTTGCCCGTAAGTTTCCCCAGGCGCAGGTGTATGTGGCGCGCCATCAGTGGAGTTTTCCCCTCAATTTGCCCCTCAGCTGGCTGGGGTTTCCCCTGGGGCGTACCCATTGGTTACCGGAAAATCCAGCCGATGCCCCCTTTGGGGATGAGTTTGACTATCGCATCTTGGGGCCGGTGAACTTGGGACTGGGGGCCTTTTCGGAGGTGGCGATGGTGCATCGGGCCTCTAAAACCTTGTTGGTGACCGACTCGGTGGTGTCGATTCCGGCGGATCCGCCCGCCATTGTGCAATTAGATAGCTATCCGTTACTGTTCCATGCCAAGGAAAATGCCGCCGATGAACCGGCAGATACGGTGGAAAACCGACGGAAGGGTTGGCAGCGCATCGCTTTATTTGCCTTTTATTTTCGTCCCGATGCCCTGAAAGATCCCCAGTGGGGCCAGGTCTTGCAAGCGGCGAAAACGGCCTCGGACCGTTCGAAGCGGGCCTATTTTGGCCTATATCCCTTTGATTGGGACTATACCTGGCAGGAGTCGTTTGAGCGATTGAGTGGCAATGGTCGCCTGCTAGTGGCGCCAGTACTACAGTCGTTGATTTTTAATCGGGGGGCCAATGCGGTTTTGTCCTGGGCCAATGAGGTGTCTGGTCTGGCCTTCGATTCGATTATTCCTTGCCATTTGAGCGCGCCCATTCGGTCCGATGGGGAGACGTTTCGCCAGGCGTTTGCCTTTTTGGCGAGAGAAAATACGACGGGGCGCGGCGGGGACTTGCCGGAAGCTGATTTTGGTCTGCTCAATCGCATTAGTCAACAGCTGGAAAAGACACGCATTACCCCCCCTCCAGGGCCTTAGGCTTGCATTTGCCGAAATAATAGGGTGCTGTAAATCTGAAATGCGGTGTCCCAATCGCTGGGTTTACGGCGGTTGAGGTCTAAATAGACTTTTATATAGGGCAGGAGGGGCATCATTTCCAATGCGCCCTGGCCAAAGTTGGTAAAGTCGGTCTGCTGTGGACAGTGGGTCGCTCGGTTAATGTGCTGGAGTAGCCCATTCCAGCGAATGCGGGTGGAGGTGAGGTTGGTCTGGTCGGGGACGAGGGCAACGCTGTTGCGAAATTCATAGGTGCGATCGCAGCCCCGCAAAATAATCTTCCGACCATGGATGTGCAAATCCATCACCTGGGCGTAGTCCTGCACCAGTTCCTTCCGTTTCGATTTACCCCAGGCCGTCTTATCACTCACCTCCTCAAACACGGGCAGCTGCGCCCGAATAATTTGGCTAATCTCCGACCAATCAAACTGGATTGACCCCATTTGCCCCGTCGGGCTTTGGCACACCACAGCCGGTTGGGGCGTCAGGGTACGAAAATGCTTAATCTCGAATACCTGTACCTTTTTAAGTTCCTCAATGGTGGCCCACGTTGCGGGCACACCGGCGGCCTGCAAGGCTTCACCGTAGTACTTCATTTCACCGATGGAGCCCGTTCGTTGCAGTCTGAGCCCTTGCTTCGGCAGCTGCAATCGGGCCATGTACGGATCAATGCGTAGCACCTCGGCCATGGCCACCGCCGCCTGTTTCGCATCGTCTGGCGGCATAATCGCTAGCAGTCCAGGGTCGTCACTACCCAATACGGCTGTGGCTTCGTCCAGGTCGGCCTGCCGGCTTGCTTCCCGTGCCTGCTGCACCCGTTTCAGTCCAGAGCGAGCCTGCCCCATCAGCTTTGGATTATTCACCCGTTTCAGAAACGTCAGATAGGTTTTTTCCGCCGCATCCCACTGCAGCGTGCCTTCCTGTAAGCGACCAATGGAGAGCAGCACCAGCGGATCCTTCGGTGAGGCCTTACGCCACTGTTTAATTAGCTGAGTGGCACGGCGATAGTCCTGGGCGTCAAGGGCAGCAGTGACAAGTTGATGCATGGGCGGGCAATGGCAAAAGACCAAATCCTCCCCATTGTAATCAAGGGCCATTGTAATCATGGGGATGATTCTCAACCGTCCCGCTAGAATAAGGTCAGAAAATTTGCCCCTGCCCCATGCGTAAGCTCTCCTTTTTGACCCAGCTATTCATGACTAGTGTGATGGGGGTGGCCATTGGGCTGAGTTTGGGCTGGACAAAACAGGCCACCACCGAGGAGCCAGTGGTAAAGACCGATGGTGCTCTGGAGGCCGACGGTGCAACGGCGACCGCTGCCATGGAGTTTTTGGTCTTGGCCGGTGGTGGGGCCCCCGGCTATAACGAAATTGCCCTCGAAAAAAACGTACGTTACTTTCAGCGCACCCTTGCCGCATTGGGCATTGATTTAAACACCGCTCGTCAGTATTTTGCCAATGGCAACGATGGGCAACCGACGGTGCGCTATCTCAATTTTTTAGGGCAAGAGCAGTTTAAACCCCCCGAAATTGATAATCTCGATGGTCCGGCCACGGTGGACAATGCCCAACAATGGTTTGAAAACTTAGCTCAAAAGTCATCCCCCTGCCCCGCGTTTTTCTATTTCACGGGCCACGGAGCCTACAACCGAGAGAACGTTGACAACAACTCCATGATTCTTTGGGAAGAACAGCTGGTCTCCGTACAGCAGCTAGCTGGCTGGCTGGATCAGCTACCCCCCGATCAGCCCTTTGTCACCATGATGGCCCAATGTTTTTCGGGCTCCTTTGCCAATCTTATTTACGAGCAGGGAAATCCTGAGAACCCTGTTGCCCTACAAACCCGCTGTGGCTTCTTTGCCACCGTCGCCGAGCGGCCCTCGGTGGGATGTACCCCAGCGGTGAACGAAGCCGACTACCGCGACTATAGTTCTAGCTTTTTTGCCGGACTTAGCGGCCTTGACCGCACAGGTCAGCCAGTAGAGTCTGCCGACTATAACAACGATGGTGTGGTGGCCTATGCCGAGGCCCATGCCTTTGCCAAGGTGGATGAAGAGACAACAGACTGGCCTGTTTCGACCTTAGAAGTGTGGCTGCAAAAACAAGCAGGCGAAGAGAAAATTGATGAGATTTTTTCCCAGCCCATGGAGCGTTGGCTAGTGGGTGCACCAGCACAGCGCCAGTATGTGATTCGGGGGCTAAGTGAAAAGCTTGGGCTAGAATTAAACAAGTCTTATACCGACCAAATGCCTCCAGTGGATTTTGAATCGGTAACAGGTGCCTATTGGGTCCGTCTAGGCATGGAATTGATTAATGTTGCCGTGACCCAAGAGATTCTTCAAGGGAGTAATGCTGAGGAGCAAGAGATTCTCCATAGGCTGGTCAAATGTGAGGATGGATCTTTCCTCACCCCATTAGAAGAGCAAAAACGGTCTTAAAAGTCGTACACTCTCAAAACCATTGGCATGTAGTACGCGCTATATGCCGAATATTGCACTAATAAGACTCCCCACAAGGCTAATGGCAAGACCTACTAAAAACCATAGCATTATGGCTCTACAGAGATTGACCACATTGCGATTGCCATGGCCATAGGCAAACATTACAAAAGCAATGATGTTAACAATTGGGATGACGGCCAACAAAATCAGCCAAAACCAATCCCAAACTCCTACGGTTTCCATAGATCGCCCCATTGGTTAAATACGCAATTTTCCATATCTGACCCTCCATGGCAGATATTCTACAAGAAACTACAGTGCGTAGTAGTGAATTACGTAATACGGGTAGAGCGAATCTTAGCAAGCGGACTTTAGGGGGTTTTCTTAGGTTCGATTACCAGTTTTCCACCATATTCTGTTGGAATCTGACTCTCATGGGACAGACCCTTGATATCGCTGTAGAGCTTGATATATTCAATGGCAGAATTTTCCCAGCTAAAGTTCTCTGCCATGCCACGCTGCTGTAGCTTTTTCCAGAAAGGCTTGTATTGGAACCCTTCCCAGGCACGCACCATGCAGGTAAAGAGATCCAGGGGCTCATAGCGGTCAAAGCAGTAGCCAGTTCCTGCCTCATTGACCGGATCGTGATGGCTCACCGTATCCACCAGGCCACCGGTGCGGCGCACGATGGGCACACAGCCGTAGCGCATGGCAATCATTTGGCTAATGCCGCAGGGCTCAAATTTCGAGGGCATTAAGAAGGCATCGGCACCAGCGTAAATCTTTTGGGCGAGCTGACCGCTATACATCAGATATACCGACACCCGGCCAGGGTAGCGATTGGATAGCTCCCACAGTTGAGTTTCGTAGTGGCGATTGCCCGAACCCAAAAGCACTAGCTGGGTATCGGTGTAGGCCAAAAAGCGATCGATGGTTTGCAAAATCAGGTCGATGCCCTTTTGCTCCACTAGACGGCTGACCAAACCAATGAGAAAACGGCTATCGTCTACTTCTAGGCCCATTTCTTGCTGGAGGGCCGTTTTATTGATGGCGCGTTTTTCTAGGGTTTCTGCGGTGTAGGTTTGGGCAATTTGTTCATCGGTGGCCGGGTTAAAGGCTTCTAGGTCAATGCCGTTGACAATGCCGCTCAGTTTTTCATTGACATAGGACAATAGGCCCTCTAGCTTTTCACCATATTCCTTGGTTTGAATTTGTTGGGCATAGGTGGGGGAAACGGCATTGACCCGGTCGGCATATAGGAGCGCGGCAGCCATGGTGCTGTCGCCTTGCATATACCAGGGGCACCAGGTGATTTTGTCGAGCTTCCAGCGCCAGGGACCTTGGTAAGCGAGGTTGTGGATAGTAAAGACGGTGGAAATTTCTGGTGACTGGTGCATCCACACTGGCAGCATGCCCGTATGCCAGTCGTGGCAATGAAGAACGTCGGGTTTCCAGTAGTTCCAGCAAAATTCGGCGGCGCCATTGGCAAAAAAGGTAAAGCGCCAGTCTTCATCTTTAGTGCCGTAGATTTCCTCGGAGTCAAAGGCGGGGTGGCCAAAGAGATAGAGGGGGACGTCTGACTTGGGGAGGGTGGTTTCGTAGACGCCAAAGGCATTGAACATGGCGTAGCCCCACCAGATGGGTTCCTCGGGGATGTCTACTTTTTTGCCCATGAAGCCGTAGTAGGGCATAAGAATGCGAACATCGTGCCCCATGGCTCGTAGAGCTTTGGGTAATGTGCCGACCACATCCCCCATGCCGCCTACTTTTGCTAAGGGTGCAGCTTCTGCAGCCACAAATAAAATTCGCATTACGTTTCTGATGCCCCGTTAATTAAACCCGTCATCCACGGGATCAAGTCTAGATGGGGATTGGCCCTGTGCATAGTGCTTAAGCCTACGGAAGGGGGTTTTAAAAAAATGTTAGGGGTGTTGCACGCAACGCCCCTAACATTTCTTTTGCCCTATTAACTGGTACGACGTTGGCAATTAACGGGTTTCGGCTGCGATCGCATCCAAAATTTCCTGGGCACCCGCATCTTTCGCCCGCTTCGCTAAGGTATTGCCCATCTCATCCGCCTGATCCACAGAGCCAGAGATCGTATCTTTTACCAAGGTTTGCCCATCGAGGCTAGCCACAATGCCGGTCAACGTCAGGTTGTCACCTTCGATTACGGTGTTGACGCCAATGGGGACCTGGCAGCCGCCCTCTAGCTCGCGCAGAAATGCACGCTCTGCATAGCAGCGCTGGGCCGTGGGCACATGCTCAAGCGTTTTAATCACGGCAAGAATTTCGTCATCATTGGTGCGGCACTCAATGCCTAGGGCACCTTGGCCAACGGCGTGGAGAGAAATCGAGGCAGGCACCACCTGCTGGATGCGATCGCCCATGTCCAAACGCTTGAGGCCAGCTACCGCCAGAATGATGGCATCGTACTGACCTTCATCGAGCTTGCGCAGGCGAGTATTGAGGTTGCCGCGAATGTCTTTAAATTGAAACGATGGGAAGTGATGGCGTAGCTGGGCCAAACGGCGCAGGGATGAGGTGCCAATAATGGCGCCCTCGGGCAGCTGATCGAGGGTTTTGCCAGCATGCTTTGCGTGCACCACCAGGGCATCTGCAGGGTCTTCGCGCTCAGTCACACAGCCGAGCATCAGCCCCTCAGGCAGGCGGGTGGGCAAATCTTTCAGGGAATGAACGGCAAAATCAATGGTGCCGTTGAGCATGTCATCTTCTAGCTCTTGGGTAAACAAACCCTTGTCGCCAATTTTCGAAAGGGACACATCTAGAATTTTGTCCCCTTTGCTCTCCATGGTTTTAACTTCAAAGTTAATGTCAGGGAAGCGTTTCTGTAGCTCACCCTGGACCCAGTGGGTTTGCACTAGGGCAAGCTGACTTTTACGAGAACCAATCCGAATAGTGCGGGTTGCTACATTTGGGGACATAGTTAACAGATTTGTTATGGTGAATTAGCCAGCACCCGCTGGCCGGACGACGTGCCGCTGCTGCCGTACTAAAGGTTAGGCACGTTCAGAATGGTTGTTTTTCCGTAAAGCAAGTTACGGGGTTTCAACTTGAACGTGGTTTAGTAGCAACGACAAAAAATACACAAGATCTTAAGATTACAGCACCGATGGCCGCTCACGGTCGCTAACCCTTGCGAGTACAAAGTTCTGTAAATGAGTGTTGATTTTAATTTACGTAAGCAATTGTTGTTGAAACGACAGCCCCAACGAATATTTGGTTTTCTCGGTACTCTGGTTTTAGCGATCGCAGGCACCCTATCTTTGCCAGCCTATGCCCAGCGCATCGATCCAGTCTTATTAGATGCATTCCTGACGGATCCCCTCGTTGCAGAACCGAAGGATCCGCTGGTGCCAGATACGACGGTAGAACGGACGTTGAGTCCCTTAGAGCTCTACGAAATAGAGCTAGAACTGTTTCAAATGGATGCCCAAGCCCAGCAGCTGTTGCTTGATGGCCAGTCGGATGAGGCCTTTGCCCTGTGGATCCGGGAGGTGCAGCTGCGGCGTTTGTTTGGTGTCGAAGCCGAGCTCGAAGCGCTGGAGCGCATTGGCCAGCAGGCGTGGAATGGGCAGCGTGATCAAGAAATTCGGTTGATGGCAGCCCGGGTCAAGCGCATTTGGTTGGCGGAAAAGGCCATCGCGTCCCTGGAAAGAGTGGAAACCCTAGCCAGGATTGCCCAGATTTTGCGCATGCGCGATACGTCCACTGAGATTTATCAGCAGCTGATTGCCATGACCGCCGCCGAAGATCAGCATGCTTGGCAGGTGGTGCTGGCCGATCACTACTTGCAGTGGTTTGATTTTGCCAATGCGGCCCAGCTCTATACGACATTGGCCGAACGGGCGAAAACCCAGGGCAATACCCTGGAACGTACGGAGTACTTAAAGCACCTGATTTATAGCCACCAAGAGGCGAAACAATATGCCCAAGCACTGCCGGCCCAGGCTGAATTACTGAGTCTTTATCGGACCACCGGCCAGAGCGATCGCGAACCCCCCCTGGAAATAGATATGGCTCGTAATTTTCGGGCCATGGGTGTCTATTCCAAAGCGGTGGACTATTACCAGCTAGCCTATGCCACGGCCCAAAAGCTAGAACTTTACGGCCATGTGAGCACGGTCCTCAAAGACTTGGGCGACCTATATGCCGAGCAGGGGCTTACCAATGAAGCCCTGAGCATCTATAACTTGCTGGTGCGCGCGGAGCAGCAAGCCTATAACCAGTTCGGCATTCTGGAGGCATACGATCGCCTGGGGCAGCTATACCTCAATATTGGGGATACTGAGAACGCGTTGATTGCCTTTAGGGCAGGGGTGGCGTTTTCAGAATCGTTACAATATCGCGAGGCCTATTTTCGAGGGGAGGTGGCCAAGCTCAGTTTAGGGGCTGACCCGCAGCCGCAGCCATCCCCAACGGATCCGTCCCTAGGGGATACGTTGCGCGACGATTTGCGGGACAATCCCCCATTTGATGCGAGCCCTGTGGAAATTGAGCCCATGGATCCTGACCCTGTGGAGGAAGCGGCACCAGACGAACCCGCTGTGCCAGCAGCGCCGCCCGAAGTGGAAATTATTACGGATGAGACGGTGGAGGTGGAAGGCGCCCCGGACCTAGAGGACATTACGACCCCCTAGGCTGCATCGCGTAACGCCGGGGCTGCTAAAACACGAGTTTGAGGCCAACGACGCTCAGCAAGACCATGATGACCTGGCGAAACTGGGCTGCGTTGATATAGTTTGACAGCCATATGCCCAGCCCTAGGCCGCTGAGAAAAAACGGGGTGGCATAGCCCACCTGGCTAAGGAGCATTTTGTCGAAGTGGCCTTGGGAAACGTGGGTTGCGATCGCAACCACTGACATAACCGCAAACGTTCCCGGTAAATGGCTCTTAAATTGTTCAGGGCTCCATTCCCGACAGTTGCCATAGATCACAATCGGCGGCCCCCCAGTATTAAACGCACCGGTCAACACACCGGACGCGGCGCCAAAGGCATAGGCCCAGCGACGTCCCTCTAGCTCAGGGGGAGACAGTTGCAAACTGGAATAGATCACATAGATCAGTACTAAAGCTCCCAGTAGCTGTAGAGCTAAATGTTCAGGGATATGGTGCAGCCCCAACACACCAATGGGAATAGTCAGAAAGCCTGCACCCACTAGATGGATAATCCGTGACCATTCAAAATTATCCCGGTGGTACCACCAGAGTGTGAGGTTACACACCAGGTTAACCAGCAATACGAGGGTGATGGCCAGCTGGAGATCCATAAAAAATGGCAGCAGGGATACGGCCACTAAGGCAAACCCAAATCCAGTCAAGCTCTGTACGAACGAGGCCAAACCTACGATCAAGCCAATCCAAAGGCTGTCAAATAAGCTGGCATCAAAGATATCCATGGAGCATTCCAACGATGGTGCACCCTTCGATCTTACAGATTGTTAAGAAAAATAACCAAACGTTTCGAATATTTTTTGAAACACCTATTGGCCTGTCAAACCTAAATGGTTGAGTATACAACTAGTAATCTGTAGCTGCGATCACCATGGCGACCTCTGGTACTCCGAAAGAAATTGCCCGTCAAATGACGAATGACTGCATCGCGATGCGGTTGCGGCAGTTAAATCGCATGGTGACTCGTCTATATGATGAGGCTCTTCGACCCCTGGGGTTCACCACTAATCAACTCAATATCCTCGCCACCATTGTTAGTCGAGGCCCCATTGCCCCTGGCCAGCTAGGGCAGATGCTGGCGATGGAAAAGTCTACTGTGAGTCGTACCATCGACCGTATGTATAAGCATGGCTGGATTGATATTGGTCCTGGTAAAGACAGGCGTAGTCAATCCCTCAAGGCTACGCCCCAGGGCCGACAACTCTTGTTAACGGCTGCCCCCCTATGGGATGAACTGCAGGCCAATGTTTTAGATGCAACTGCTGATAACGCTAACCTGCTGGCAGCTGTTGGCATCAGCGCTCAACGGTCAGTGGACGACGGTGATGATGCCGAGGAGACTTTTTACAGCGATGAATTTGCAGCGGACTTTTATTCCTAAAGGCAAGAAGCACCCTCAAGTATTACGTTGAGATTTACTAGCTGGGAGACTTACGTCATCTACTCAGTAGATTCACGGTTGCTCAGCAACGGCCCTGGACCTGTCTCGAATCAGCTCTATCGATTGTGAGACTCTACCCTGGGGGCAAGTGATTTATTTGTGGTCAAAAGAAAAAACAGATTGTTCAACCAAAGTTAAATAGTGCCTGTTGTATACCCAAGTTGATACCCACTGCCATACAACAGGTATAACCCTTCAGAGCGCATCCATTAAGATTGCTCTATCAAAGACAATGCCTTTTGCTGCATCATCTTAAATATGTTGTAGAACCCGTTTGCCCTCGAAGGAGTAAGACTTACATCCAGCTGAGTGTCTTTAATAAAATCAGGCTCTAGTTGAATAATTTGCTCCGGCGGCAGTCCCTTTAACCCTTCGATTAGTAAAGCGACCAGCCCCTTCGTGATTTGTGCGTCAGAATCACCCTGGTAACTAACAGTGCCCTCATTACTGGTGCTGGCAATGATATATACCTGGGAAACACAGCCTTTAACCTTGTTCTCTGGTACTTTCGATTCTTCTGGAAAACTGTCTAGTCGCTTGGCATACCATAGCAGCTGCTCATAGCGGCGACGGGGGTCCTGAATTCGTTGAAAGCGTTTAACAATTTTGTCTAAAGCAGGTGGGCGAGCAGAGTTCACGGACATTGGCGAGCGGTCTTTTGCGCATTGACACTGTGTTCAGTGTAAACCGCTTCAGCCTGCATCCAGAGAATTCTACTTGCGAATCACTATCGTCACACTTAATCGCCGTTGGATTCTTTGTTGACTAGGAACCTGTTGGCGACGGTTTCTGGTTGCAGAGCCGATAAAATGACATGATCTGAATCTGTGACAATCACAGCCCTGGTGCGTCGGCCATAGGTGGCATCCACTAGCTGACCCGTATCACGGGCATCACCAATTAGACGTTTGATGGGGGCAGACTCAGGGCTAACGATAGCAACGACCCGATTAGCGGATACGATATTGCCAAATCCGATATTGATTAATTTAATGTCCATAGTCTTAAAGCAAGGTTCGTAAAGTGCGGTTTTCCAAACGTTAAAAAGTCAGGATTTAATTTGGCAATCTGCTTTTTAGTGTATTGATTTAGTCTTGAATGTGTCTCATCGAAATACTAACTAAAAAACTAGAGGTCAACCCAACAAAACACACATAATGATTGAGAAATATCGCAAAAATTAAGATGCTTTGTTTCAAATTGGATGAAAACTAGCTTTGTAACGTAAAAATCAATGGAAGCCAAGAATAATAAAGCATTACACGACTTAAGGTTGGGTTTCTACCTTAGTCTAGTTTACTAAATAGTAAAAGATCTTGAAATGCTTTCATGCCAGTATTTCTACGGAAAAGAACTTATTTTTAGCTCAATATATTGAGAATGTCAAAACTTATCGATACTTACCATTGAATTAATCATTCCCTTTCCCAATCTAAGGGAAACAAAAAATAGCTTTATTGTTTAAAAAACAACTAAAAATCGTCTTTTTTTTGGAAAAGTAGGAGGTTTTTTTGCAGCCAGTCGATATAACTACTCTTAAGGCCATTTGTAATGAATTATCTGCCCAATGGTTGCCCGCTCGTTGCGAACAAGTCGTGCAGTGTGATCCTCATACTGTTTGCCTTGGGCTGAGAACGGTCGAGCGTCGAGGCTGGCTGACTATATCTTGGCATCCTCAAGCTGCGCGGATTCACATGGGTGCGGCTCCTCCAAAACGGCCTGATACGTTCACGTTTAGTCAGCAGCTTAAACATCAGTTTAACGGTCTTGCCCTCACTCGTATCGAATTTTTATCCCCTTGGGAGCGGGCTGTGGATCTTCAGTTTGCCCATCGGCCAGACGAAATTGCCTTATGGCACCTATATGTCGAGATTATGGGGAAATACAGTAATGTTTTGCTGACAAATGAGCGTCAAGAGATTGTTACTGCAGCACATCAAGTCAGTGAAATGCAGTCCAGTGTGCGTACGATTCGTACAGGGGGACAATATCGGCCTCCACCGGCCATCGTTGGGACATTGCCACGTCTGGAGGAGGGCTTTGTTGATTGGCAAGAACGCATTAGCTTAGTGCCTGGCAAGTTGGCTAAAATGATGGTTAAGAGCTATAGCGGCTTAAGTACGGCCTTGGCCAAACAACTGGCGATCGCAGCGGGTTTAGCACCTAGCCAGGCAACAGACAGTTTAGCCGTGGAAGATTGGCAGCAGCTCTACGGGCAATGGCAGCGGTGGCTGCAATGTCTGGATAAAAATGATTTTCAACCGGCATGGACGGCAACGGGATATACCGTTCTAGGGTGGGCGTCCGCCACTCCTACTACAGGGTCGATGCAATCTCTCATCGAGGATTACTATAGGGCCCAGTTAAATCAACAAACATTCGTACGTATCCATCACCAGCTGACGCAGAAAGTCGGCAACCTCACGGGGAAGCTGCGTCAAAAAGCGAACAATTTCAACCAACGATTAAACGATTCGGATCGGGCGGATGACTATCGGGCGAAAGCGGATTTGCTGATGGCCTATCTCCATCAATGGCAGCCGGGAATGTCGTCAATTCGATTGCAAGATTTTGAATCGGGTGAGTGGGTTGCGCTGACGTTGAATCCAGAAAAGAATGCGGTGCAAAATGCCCAGGCATTTTATAAACGGCACCAGAAGCTGAAGCGTACCCGTGATGCGGTGATGCCGCTTCTGCAGGCGGTGGAGTCAGAGCTAAATTATTTAGAGCAGGTGGAGGCCGCCTTAACCCAAACGGCAACGTATCAGGAGGTGAGCGATCTGGCTGCGTTGGAGGAAATTCGGGATGAGTTGGTGCAGCAAGGGTATGTAAACGATCCATATCAGCGTGCTACTCGGGTGCGGTCCGATAAGCTGCCCGATTTTCATCGTTTTTCCACCCCTGGCGGCACTGAAATTTGGGTGGGCCGCAATAATAATCAGAATGAGGTGTTGTCATTTAAGGCGGCGAATGACTACGACTTGTGGTTCCATACTCAGGAAATACCCGGTAGCCATGTCTTGCTTAGGCTCGCTCCAGGGGCAGAAGCGAAGGATGAGGATTTGGCCTGGGCGGCTAATATTGCAGCTTGGTTTAGTCGGGCGCGACAGTCGGAGCAGGTGCCAGTGGTGTATACCCGACCTAAGCACGTTTATAAGTCGAAGGGGGCACGTCCCGGTATGGTGATTTATAAGCATGAAACGGTGCTTTGGGGGCAGCCGCAAACGGCAAAACAGTATTTGGCAGGGGACCCCCAGCAGAAGCCATAGGTCGACGTGACGGGATTAAACCCATCGACCGCGATATTTCAATTGTTTACCCTATGTCCATGATTCCAATATCCCAACGTCTACATCCTCTGAGCGTGGCTCCGATGATGGATCGTACCGATCGGCATTTTCGCTATTTTATGCGGCAGATCACGCGTAGGACGTTGCTCTACACCGAGATGGTGACGGCCCAGGCGATTTTCTATGGCGATCGCAACAAGCTTTTGGGGTTTGACCCCGCTGAAAAACCGCTGGCCTTACAAATTGGTGGAGACGATCCACAGCGATTGGCCATGGGTGCCCGCATTGCCGAAGAGATGGGCTATGACGAAGTGAACCTCAATGTGGGCTGTCCGAGCAATCGGGTGCAGAGTGGTAACTTTGGGGCTTGTTTAATGGGGCAGCCAGACCTAGTGGCCGATTGTGTCGCGGCCATGGCCTCAGCCGTGCAGATTCCGGTGACGGTGAAGCATCGCATTGGCATTGATGAGTGCGATCGCTACGAAGACATGCTGAACTTTGTCACCACTGTTACGGCTGCAGGTTGTCAGCGGTTTACCGTTCATGCCCGCAAAGCGTGGCTCCAGGGCCTGAGCCCCAAAGACAACCGTAATATTCCTCCACTACGCTACGACGATGTCTATCGGCTCAAACAAGAGCACCCTCACCTGTGGATTGAGATTAATGGCGGCATTAAAACCCTAGACCAAGCCCTCACCCACCTACAGCAAGTGGATGCCGTGATGATTGGTCGAGCCGCCTACGATACGCCTTATATCTTTGCGATGGCAGATCCCGACATTTATGCCGTTGATGCAGTCCCCACGCGACACCAAGTGGTCCATGCCATGCTGCCCTATATTGCGCGCTGGACCGAACAGGGCACCAAGCTACACTCCATTACCCGCCATATGCTGCAACTGTTCCATGGCCAACCCGGCAGTCGTATGTGGAAGCGACATTTAACCGAAAATAGTTGCCAACCCGGCGCCGGCATAGATGTTGTCAAGGCGGCCTTGGCACACGTGTCGGAGGCGATGAGTAAAAATACCTATACGACCCTCCCTTTGTCAATGTAGTGTGTGATGACATTGATAAAAATAAATACCCTGGTCAATAAAATTTCACCTAGTAATAAAACTTAAAGAAATGTAGTGTTTTGATACAAAATGGGGCAACAGCTAGTTCACCCCTTTGATGGCAAGAATAAAAATTACGGTCTATGGCCGGGTACAAGGTGTGGGCTTTCGTTATCACACACGTAAAAAAGCACAAGCGCTCAACTTAACTGGCTATGTGACCAATAAGCCAGATCATTCCGTAGAGATTGTTGCAGACGGTCCCGCTGGGCAACTCAAAGCATTAGTTGAATGGGCCAAAATCGGACCTGATCGAGCCAATGTAGAACGGGTTGAAACGGAAGACTGTTTGCCAATCAATCGCTTTGATGAATTTGTGATCGAATACTAATACCCAATTCGGCTGCATTCAATCCGGTGCAAGCTAGACAATTCTATCGGGACATTTCCTTGCAAATGCCCCGATAGCCGGTGCTATCAGTCAGGATTGCGCCCAGTATGCCTATTGAGTTGGAGCTGCTACAGCTATTGCTCCTGCCCAATCTATTCTCAACAGCAAATCAGGCCAGAGGATAGTGCCTCTGACCTGATTTGTATCGGTCACACATAAGTTGATATCAGCAATCTACATTGCTGTTAGCTTTGACCTTTAATTTCTAAAGCAGAGTAAAGACTAACGCTAGGGCGATCCCGGCCATAAATGCCAGAATCAAGGTGTCACGAGCTAAAGTGCTACGCCCTCTACGCGCTTGCTTGCTGGCAGGATTGGGCAGGGTGGCAATGCCCGCATCGGGATGGCCTAGGGCATAGCCGTTGCGTCCCTGGGTGGGAAAAGCTGGGGGGACGGCTGCTATCGACTGCGGTGCAGAACTGGCAGAGTACTGGGCTGTGTGTGCCGCGATGCCGGCAGATTCTTCCATGTTAGAAAACATCGAATCCTGAATCACGATGCCGATTTCATGGGCATTCCAACCCTGCTCTCGTAAAACAGCCCCTGCTGCGTCTGGTCCACGGTTGAGAAAATCTAAATCTGATTGGCTGGGGTCGGTGTGGCCACTGTACAGCGAGTTTGCAGGTGCTCCGAACTCTTTCTGTAATTCATCTAGTTCCCTAGATTGCGCCTGCATTGAATCAAATTGGCTTTGACTAATAGCTACATGCTTTAAAACAGCATTGATTTGTTGGCATGACCAACCATTCCTACATAATGTGCGAGCTGCTCTAAAATCCAGTTCCTGCTCTAAGAGCGTGTTTTGCTGAAGGTCTTTCATGTGTGGTTAATTTATCAGGCGCCTAGGTTAAGAGTTTACCCATACGGTAAGCGTCGGAAGTAGCCAATCACAACCGTAATTGGACAACTAGAGGAGGTTACTCAAAGCCATTAGCCTTTAGGTGATAACCCTGTAGGGTTCAGTATTCTCTCCACCACCATGTATAAATCATGAATTCTGATCGTGCTCATTCTAGGGGTTAGCCTCTAGAAAACTTCATAGCATGTGAAGGATTAGCAAAACCCCAATAAAGGCGAAGACACCTAACCAAAATAAAATAAGCAGAGTTCTCAGGGTTGCAGCTTTGGACTTTCGATGGCTGCTAACGGGTAAATAGTAGGGATAGCTGCGCTTGTAGCGATACCTATTGGAGAATGATCTATTGCCATTGGAGGATAGATCGTTCATTAACGCTAGCCCAATATTATCCAAAGGGTTCATGGTCCCCTTTAACACCTGACGAATTTGCTGGGTGCTCCATCCATAGTGAGTCAAGACCGCCGTGGCTTCCTCCACCCCCCGGTTCATCACCAGAATCCGAGGTAGCTTGGTGGTGTTTATCTGAACCAGGTGACTATCAGTGGTAGATGTGCGCAGGGGCTTGGGTGGCCCAAATTTTTGTTGCAACTGGTCAAATGTTGTTGCCTGTTGTTGAATGATACGAAAATTCTCTGGTCGAATGTAACCCCGTTGTAAAACACCATTGATTTCTTCGAGCATCCATCCGGCTCGGCATAGAGAGTGGGCCGCTCGAACATTCAACTCTTGCCTGGATACGCTGTTGTGGTTGAACTCTTCCATGGGAGTTTTAAGGGAGGGAAATATCGTGTGTGTGCAGTTTGATTAGGCCCAACTGTTCTTGCAGAGAAGATCGAGTACTGAAACTCTATAGACTCAATGCTGTCGATTACTGTAGAAGGTCTTAGCCTTAATGCTGTCGATGCCCTGAATGTCTGAAATCTACGCAATAAAGGTATCAGGCATTGTGTGGCGATCTGGGGGACCTTAAGGATTTATCTAGAGTGTTTGATGTTTTATGTTGTGAAACGTTGATGGAGCCCCCTTGTTTTAGGGGCTATGGGCGGTGCTCCTCGTCAATAGCGGCAGCCCCATGGGGGAGTTCGGTGCCAGCGAATCTAGAGGGAGCCCATAGACCGTAACGATATGCTGAGCGCTGGTGTCTAAATGCCTGCAGAGAGTGGGAATGGGCAAAATATTCAGCCATTCACTGCTTTGGCTCCATGCATCGGCTCCATGCATCGGCTTGGTGGATCGCTACAAAATGTTTCAGTTGATAACTTTCTATGGTTGTTGCTGCACATTTGTTGCAGCGATAGTCCAAAAACATGGAATTGCTTTCCAAAGGTAGTTGTGCGTGGTTCAGCCATCGCTGCGGCGTGTTTTAGAACATGGCTACGGTAGGCCTACGGATAAAAAAGTTGTTTTTGTCTTTTTTGTCTATAGGTGTGACTCTTTACACAACTTTATTGTTGTTAGTTTAGGGATTTCTCATAAATCCTTGCCATAATCTCTCTGCTCGCAAATTTTGGGAGGATCGCTATGTCCGAGGTCACTACGCAGTGGTATCGCGTTCTAGCGCTAGACGAATTACCGGAAGGTCGAGTGAAAACTGTTGTGGCTGGTCATAAGAGTATTGCCCTAACGCATTACCAAGGCCAGTATGGAGCTCTGGATAATCGCTGTCCTCATCAGGGTGGTCCCCTGGGGGAAGGGTCCATTGAAAATGGCTTTCTACGCTGTCCCTGGCATGGTTGGGACTATTGTCCTTTAACGGGCGCCCCTCCTGGTGATTTAGAGGTGGACGACGCCTTAGATACATTTCCGGTGGAGGTGCGAGCGGACGGCATCTATGTCGGCTTGGCGGGCGAGCCTCCCCACGTTCGCACGGTCAGTGATGTCATGGTGGAAACCATGGTCAATTGGGGCGTAACCCATGTGTTTGGCATGGTGGGTCATTCCAATTTAGGCTTGGCCGATGCCATGCGGCGTCAGGAGTCTCAGGGAAATCTCAGTTATATTGGCATTCGCCATGAGGGAGCGGCTGCTTTTGCGGCATCGGCCTATGCCAAGCTGACCGGCAAACCTGCAGCTTGTCTCAGTATTGCCGGTCCAGGTGCCACCAATTTACTCACAGGCATGTGGGATGCCAAGGTGGACCGAGCTCCCATTTTGGCGCTTACGGGGCAGGTAAATTCCCAGGTATTAGGGACTGGGAATTTTCAGGAGTGTGATCTTGCTGCCGCATTTGGCGGCGTTGCGGCTTGGAGCCAGACCGTTTTGGGCCATAGCAAACACGGCGAACTGATGACGTTGGCCATTAAGCATGCCCTATTAAAGCGAGATGTGGCCCATCTGATTTTTCCTGATGAGATCCAGGTGCAGGCAGCGGTTGATGTGCCGGCCTCGAACCCGGTTGGGCGGCTGACACCTTTGCAGATTGCGCCGCCACCTGAATCGTTGCAGCGGGCCATCGATAAATTGAAACAATCTCGCCGTCCGGTGATTATTGTGGGCCACGGTGCTCGCTTTAATATGCCCGCCGTTATCGCGTTGGCGGAGTCCCTCGGCGCCCCCGTGCTCACCACTTTTAAGGGCAAAGGATTAATTTCTGATCAGCATCCTTTGGGGTGTGGTGTGTTGGGGCGTAGCGGTACTCCCATTGCTAGCTGGTTTATGAACGAAGCGGATGTGTTGTTGGTGTTCGGCGCCTCCTTCTCGAACCATACGGGGATCTATCCGGGTAAGCCGATTATTCAGGTGGACTTTGACCCGATGGCCTTGGGCAAGTTTCATCCGGTGGAGGTGCCCGTGTGGGGTGAGATTAGCATCGTTGTAGACCAGCTGCAATCGGCGTTGGCAGGTCAGGTGGAAACGGAGGATCAGCGATCGCAAATTGCAGAACGCTGGGCCATCTGGCGGGCGGAAAAGTCTCGCCGTGAGATCGACAACCGTGGCAAAGGGTTAAATTCTGCCAGTATTTTCGCTGCCATGACTCGCCATGTGCCTGCTAATGCGGTGATTGCCGTGGACGTGGGTAACAACACCTATTCCTTTGGTCGCTACTTTGAATGTCAGTCCCAGTCGGTATTGATGTCAGGATATCTTGGGTCGATCGGCTTTGCTTTCCCCGCTGCCATGGGAGCCTGGGCTGCCGTTGGCCAAGAGCGTCCCATCGTATCGGTTTCTGGCGATGGGGGCTTGGGTCAATATTTGGCCGAATTTACCACAGCTGTGAAGTATGGCATGAACATCACCCATATTCTGCTCAATAACTCTCAGCTTGGCAAAATTTCAAAAGAACAACGGGCCGGGGAGTGGGATGTATGGCAAACGTCGCTGCATAATCCTGATTTCTCTAAATATGCCGACAACTGTGGTGGCTTAGGTATTCGCGTCACCCAAAAGGAGGAACTAGATGGGGCAATTACTCGCGCCCTGGCCCATTCGGGCCCCGCCCTAGTGGAAATTATCGCTGACCCTGACTTGATTTAATTGTCTTTTTAGTAAGTGGGTTATCCAAATTAGGCTTCAGATTCCGAGGCCCCCTTCCGTTACCCAATACAGCTCCTGAGGGCTCTTTAAAAGTTAAAATCATGGTCTTTTTCCTTAAAATTATGGCTTAAAAAGTCTTTCCGAATTAAGCCGTGAATTAGTTTCTTCACAGCTCCTGAGGCTCCTTGAGCAGAGTCAAAGTATCACTCACCTGTTCTCTATTTCTAAAATAATCCCATGACAGAACAACTTTCTAAAATCACCCAACATCAGTGTGAGAACGCCCCGGCACAATACAGCGATCTCAAAGCCCTGTTTCTAAATTGCACCCTTAATCGTACCCCTGTGCTCTCCCACACTCGCGGTGTCATTAATATTGCAAAAGAGATTTTTGAGGCGAATGGTGTGCAAACTAAGGTGATTCGTCCGGTTGACTATGATATTCCGGCTGGTCTGGGGTTGGATATGTCCGAAACGCCGGAGTGGGATAAGGATGATTGGCCCCAGTTACAAAAACAGATCGATGAAACCGATATTTTGGTGCTGTGTACGTCGGTATGGCTCGGGGAAAAAAGCTCGGTGTGTAACCGTGTTTTGGAGCGGATGTATGGTTACACCCATTTACTGAACGAAAAGGGGCAGTATCGGGATTATGGCAAGGTGGGGGCTACCTTGATTACGGGCAACGAAGACGGCGTGAAGCACTGCGCGATGAATATTTTGTTCTCGTTGTCCCACATCGGCTATACGGTGCCTCCCCAGGCGGATGCTGGCTGGCTGGGTGAAGTGGGTCCGGGGCCATCCTATTTGGATCCGGGTTCGGGTGGTCCTGGCAATGATTTTACCAATCGGAATACTACATTTTTGGCCTGGAACTGTATGCACCTGGCGCGTATGCTGAAGGATAATGGCGGTATTCCTGGCCATGGGAATCAGCCGGATGCTTGGGATGCAGGCTGTAAAACCGACTTTAAAAACCCAGAACACAAGGTGTAGCGTAAGTTGAAGTGCTACTTGTGCCTTCTGGTTCTAGCGCACTGGTTCTAGCGCACTATTTCATGAACCCAACAAATCCAATCCCCATGGCTTAAATGTTGTTTTTGAGCGTGAACGGTTGGTAATGTTGGGTTCATTAGTTTTTGTAAGAAAGCGGAAACTGGGGGATAGGTTAATCCAACCTGCGCTTTTTGCTGGTTACTGCTCTTTTGTTGGGTCTTTTACGTCATTGGTTTCGATCTTGGTTTCGATATTTGTAGGTGATGGACAGTCATCGGCCAGTCTCTTAAGATTTGATCAACGGACATCAGGGCATTTGATAGGTAGCAGACAAATATGGCGGATGTTAGGTCTCCGGAGCAGCCTGGGGGAAAATGGTCTACAGCGGTTGATCCGTTGGGGGCAAAGTCTAGATCGCTCACGTATCGGGTATTAGTGTTCTGGTTAGTGGGGTTTGCGGCCCTGGCGGCTGCCACTGCCGGTGTCTATATGCGCTATCGGGGAGCGCAGTCCGAGGCGATTGCTGTGCCATTGCATACGGTGGAGCGTTCTACCGTAGAGCTGACGGTAACGGCCAGTGGCACTTTGGCGCTGGGGGGGCAGCAAACCCTAAAGTCTCCCCAGAGTGAGGCAACGGTGGAACAAGTGCTGGTGCAGGTGCGCAGCCTGGTAGAAGCCGGGCAACCCCTTGTAGTATTGCGCGATCGCGACAAAGAACGGGATCTGCGATCGCAGCAGGTAACTATCGAAAAAGCTCGGCTCGACCTGGCCCGTCGTCAGGAACGTGTGGTCGAAGAGGAAGAACGTGTAGCGGCAGCCGTTGAGCAGTATCGCGAATCCCAGGAACTATTCCAGCAAGGGTTTATTGCTGAGGACGAAGTGCGTGGTGATGAATCAGATCTCGACCAACGGCGTTCTGGCTTAAAGGATGCCCAGCTAGAAGTGACTAAGGCTGAACTGGACCTGAAAACCCACCAGGAAAACCTAGCTGCCCTGGAGCAGCAACTTAGCGATCGCGTTATTTTATCCCCCATTGATGGTGTAGTACTAGACGTCAGTGTGGCTGATGGCGAGGCCATTACCACCGATACCGACCTCCTGACCCTAGGGGATCCTGACCAAGAAATCGTAAAGCTGAATTTGACCACCCTGGATGCCGCTAAAGTGAGCATCAACCAACCCACTCGTATTCGAGCCATTGGTCCCGATGCCCAAGACTACCAGGGGCGGGTCGTGGGCCTATCGCCCCAAGCCCTATCTGCTGCCAATTCAGGGTTTAGTTCTTCCCAGGAAGGCCAGGCCCGCGTCCAGGCCCAAATCCAACTCGAGCAGCCGAGTCAGACCCTAATACCCGGTAGCTTTGTCAATGTAGAAATCATTACCGAGCAGCAGCAAAATGTCATTGTTGTGCCCCCAGAGGCGGTGCAGCGCCAAGCTGATTCTGCCTTTGTCTGGTTGCGCGACCAGCGGGGCAAAGCCCAACAGCAGCCAATCGAACTGGGTCTACAGGGGTTAGATGTCTTTGAAGTGACCCGTGGGCTGGACGCGGGCGACCAGATAGCTTTAGTGCCCCCCACATTAACCATCATGCCCGGCATGACCTTGAGTGAATCCGGTATGCCACAAAATCTACCACCAGAAGTACCTTAGACA
Source organism: Leptothoe kymatousa TAU-MAC 1615 (assembly GCF_018739865.1). GTDB lineage: Bacteria > Cyanobacteriota > Cyanobacteriia > Phormidesmidales > Phormidesmidaceae > Leptothoe > Leptothoe kymatousa. The sequence goes on from NZ_JADOER010000012.1 coordinate 85,536, forward strand.
TTATGGGACTGCCCCTCAGCGATCTGCTATTTATGACCTGGCGCTCCATCAGTAGTCAGTGGCTGCGTTCGAGTTTGACCACCTTTGGCGTATTTATGGGGGTGGGGGCCGTCAGTGCCACCCTAAATATCCAAACCATTACCCGTGAGCAGATTGACCTTAAGCTAGCGGCCAGGGATAAACCCTACGTCACTCCCTATATGTGGTCTAGGGAGGGGCCTCAACCCGAGATTGATGTGGAGCTGCAGCGCTCGCTCAAGGATTCTATTCCTGAGATTCGCACCATTAGTTCTATCAGTCAGGTATCTATTGATAACGCCCAGTATGAAAACCAAGAAACCGAGGTAAATACCCGCAGTGTGTCCCTAAACTATTTGGAGACGACAGGGCGGCGTGTTTTGCAGGGCCGATTTTTTGACCCAGCCGATGTCGAGCAATATCGACCGGTTGCCTTAGTGGATACCCAGCTTGCAGAAACCTTATTTCAGGGAGAATCCGCCTTAAACAAGGCGATCTACGCCGGAGGCAATCGCTTTGTCATCATCGGCATGATTGAATCGAAATCTAATTCTGAGTGGGAGTCCTCGGGAGAATTATGGATAACCGAGACCTTTGCCTCTGTGCTTGCCGGGAGATATAGTTTCGATCGGCTGCACATTAGTGCCCATTCCTTGACCCAAATTGGTACGCTCACAGAAGCCGTAGAAACATTTTTGTTAGAGAGCTATCCCCAAGCAGACGTGTATATTGGCAGCAATGCCGAAGACTTATTAGAAGAGTTAGAAGTGCAAAAAATTTCTTCTGCGGCCCTGACAGCGGTGGGCATTATCGCCCTGATTATTGGGGGGGTGGGCATTGCCAATATTACCGTAGCGGCTGTTTTGGAACGCACCAAAGAGATTGGTATTCGTCGGGCCATTGGTGCGTCTAAGCTAGAAGTGATGGGGCAGTTTATTTTAGAAGCGGTTGTGTTGAGTGTGTTAGGGGGCGCGATCGCGGTGGCCGCCATTCATGGACTGACCAGGGTTGCGACTACGGTTGTGGTGCAGGCACCCTATCGGTTTTCCTATCGTAATGCGGCCCTATCCATGGGGGCTGCGGTGGTGGTGGGTGTTGGAGCCAGTTTTATTCCCGCCGTGCGAGCTACTCAAATTGATATTGTGAAAGCCCTACGGAGTGACTGATGGCGAACGTAATGCAGTGGCGAATATTGGCCCTGGCCATGGGGCTTACTACCCTGGCAACTCCTTTGGCAGCCCAGACCGGGCTACCAGAGCTGCCATCGACTACTCCAAACCCTCAATTAACTGAACAACTAGACGAAAATCTCTCCTCTCCAACCGATGGAACCTCATCCTTAGATGAGGTTCAGGCGTTGGTGTTGACGGACGAAGATGTGGTGACCCTGTTGCTACAGAACAATCTGGAGCTAAGGAATGCGGCGTTGGCTAGAATTGCCCAGCGCCAACAGTTAAAAGAATCCGAAAGTGTGTTTGATCCTGATTTTACCCCCACCCTGCGTCTGGGGATTGAAGATGTGACAGGCCGTGCCACGGAGATCACCCGTGAAGCGCAGCTCGGGGGAGAATTGCTCACTCCCCTGGGGACCACCCTGGAAGCCACCATTGATGTGCTTGACGATCAAGATCTAGACCTGACGGTGACGCAGCCTTTGTTGCGCCGGGCGGGGCGGGCCGTAAATACCGCACCTGTTGAAATTGCTCGCCTACAGGAAACCAACAATCAGCTAAATTTGCAACAGCAGTTGATTGATAACATTACCCAGGGGATTCGCGCCTACCATGCATTAATTCGGGCTGAGGCGAATGTGCGGATTCAGCGCTTGTCATTAGATACCCAGCGGCAACAACGACGCTTAACCGAGGCATTGGTCAACGCTGGGCGAGTGGCCCAATTTGACTTGGTGAACATTGACGCTAGCTTGGTGGCAACGGAGGCGAATGTGTTGGCCACTGAAAACGATTTAGAGCAGGCAAAATCTAACCTGTTAGATCTGTTGGATATATCAGAAGCTTTGGAGATCACGGTTGCAGAACAGACCTTGGAGGCTTTGAAGGGGCTGGCTCAATCCACTGAGGTGTTTTTGTTAGCAGACTTGGTGCAGGTGGCCTACGAGAGCCGCCCCGACTATCGCCAAGCCCAGCTCGATTTAGAGGTGGCCCAGCTGAATGGCATTGTGGCCGCAGATAATCGACGCTGGGATTTGGATTTGCGGGCCAATGCAACCACAGGAGACTTTTCCCAGGCCTCTGCTGAACTGGTGCTCACTCGCATATTAGAGAACGAATCCTTAGAAACGGCGTTTCAGCAAAATCAGGTCCAGCAGCAGCAGTTGCAGAATACCCTGGAGCGTTTGCGCTCAGACATCCGTTTAGAGGTGGCCGACCAGTTGCGCAATGTGGAATCTGCCCGTAGTCGCATTGAGGTGACCCGCCTGGCCCGTGAGTTGGCTGAGCGGCAGTTACAAAATGCCCAGGCCCGAGCGCGTCGGGGGCGCACCCGCAATATTTTTGAGGAGTTAGAGTTTCAAAATGACGTGGTAGAAGCCCAAAACGATGAGGTGGGTGCAGCGATTGATCTGGCAGATGCGATCGCTGCCCTCAACCAATCCCTCGGCACCACCTTGACCCGTTGGTCAGACCAGGTAGAGGCGAGTCAACTACTGGTCGTACCTATCCTAGAGCAACCCTAGCGACTCCCAGTCCTCGTGCCTAACCACTACCTAAACGCTTGCGATAAGTGTAGTAATGCCTGTGCCTAATAAAAAGGTACGCATTGATTTGCAATTGTTTGTATAGGTTTGGCGTGTGTGTGTCATCCTTTAGCGACAACATGGTGGACTATGAAAAAAGCCCTTGGCAAACTGCCAAGGGCTTTTTTCAACTCATGAAAGCGGAGAGTTGTATTGTCTAATGCTTGGCCCTAGTTCTTTTGGCGTGAAGGTCGACGGATAATAATAATGTCACCGTCTTGGTAATCTGACTTTTTAGGGCGCTTAGTTTTCGGACGCTGATTTGTGCCAGCACCTTGAGACATAAGCAGTAGCAGTATGAAAGGCAATGAAATTAACAGGGCGGGGGACATTGCTGGGTCTCCTAATCAATAGGGGGTAGATGACGTTCGAGATCCAGGATGGGGCTAGGCTAAGCAACTGGACTCGGACAGTGAGCTATTTGTTGAACTAAAAACCAGAGAGAAATCCATCTGCTAATTGAGTGGGCTTCACTCGTTAATCTAAATGTAGTACGTGTGCAAAGATGTTAGAGGTGTATCAGACAGTTGTTCAATTGGCCTAGAGATTTGCGTAAAAGTACGCAATAAAACATTACTTCTCCTGATGCATTCGTCACAATTGTATGCCCTTGGTCTGATGGATAAAACACCCCGACCGGGTACTTTTTCGGATGTTTTGCAAAAAACTTGACGTGATTGTGGGGTAATTATGGAGGCTGCTGTTCTATATGACGGTCATGGTCACAACCAATAGCCGGATGTCCTTTAGTCTGGCTGTTTGTTGTCGTTGATCTCCGTTGCAAATCGAGATTTCCAGGTTGTATCTATCGGTAGTGTGCCATTGAATACCCAGCGGCCATCGGTTGGCTTTAGGTCAGGAGACCATCCGTGGACAGGGTGCCATTCCCATTGAAAATAGAATTTACCAAAAGGGTCATCTGAGTAGATAGAGCTGGGTTCTAGGGCAATGAAAAGCTCATCTGCCATGGTGTCAGTGATAAACTCCTCCCAGAAATTTAGGAACGTACCCATCTCATCCGGGTCGCCGAAGTGTTTGTGACTTAAGCCGAAAGTGATGATGTACCCAGCTCTATTCGGTTCTTCTGGCGCGTGAAAAATGCCTTGCCAGATGGAGAAATCTCCTACGAAGGGGCGATCTGGTAGCTGGGCTATCTTAGCGAGCAGACTATTTCTTTGTCGTTGATGTCCACATAAAATATGGCCACTTGCCCAGGCATTGTTTCCCATAAATGATGGTGTATTTCTCGAGTTGGCTATGAACCATACTGCGTAAGTATGGCAAAACATTCAGGCAGTATCGACGCAACATCTGGCCTAGACATAGAGTCGATGGTTTTGGTGCGATCGCTAGGTTTTATTTTCAAGCTCGCAATTCATTGTGGTTAATTTACGTTTTCCAACCAAAATGATTTCCCAGTGCCGATCCATCGAAAAATATTGAAAAGCCTGGATGGTTTCGGCTTTGTGCAGGTGTACTCTGTAGCCTGCACAAAGATTATGCCGTTGCTGATTTAGCAAATGCAACGATCTGTAAAACTGGCTAACAGCCTAGATAGCGCAGATCACGTCATCCCGAGGATCAGTAACGCCAGTATTCCCTAGAGAAACGCTAGTAAGACGACCTATGGCACAATCCCCTAACTCACAGTCTGCAATCGAGTCGATTTTGCAAGAGCAGCGCCTGTTTGAGCCCCCCGCTGAGTTTGCGGCAGCGGCAACGGTGTCTGGCGCTGATCAGTACCAGGCCCTCTACGATAAAGCAGCAGCGGATCCAGCCGCATTCTGGGCAGAACTGGCCGAGCAGGAGCTGCACTGGTTTAAAAAATGGGATACGGTCCTCGACTGGCAGCCCCCCTTTGCCAAGTGGTTTGTCGGTGGCAAAATCAATATTTCCTATAACTGCTTAGACCGTCACCTGGATACCCCCCGGCGTGATAAGCCCGCCCTAGTGTGGGAAGGGGAGCCCGGCGATTCCCGCACTCTGACCTATGCTGAGCTACACGCGGAAGTGTGCCAGATGGCCAATGTGCTGAAGGATATGGGCGTTGCCAAGGGCGATCGCGTCGGCATCTATATGCCCATGGTGCCGGAAGCGGCGGTGGCCATGCTGGCCTGTGCCCGCATCGGGGCGGCCCATACGGTGGTATTTGGCGGCTTTAGTTCCGAAGCCCTGCGCGATCGCTTAAATGACGCGGAAGCCAAGGTGGTAATCACCGCTGACGGCGGCTTCCGTAAGGACAAGGCCATGCCCCTGAAGCCTGCGGTGGATGCGGCCCTAGAGGGCAATGCGGTGCCGTCTGTGACCAATGTGCTGGTGGTGCAGCGCACCAAACAAGACGTCGCCTGGACCGAAGGCCGCGACGTGTGGTGGCACGATGTCAAGCCCGGTGCCTCCACCGACTGCGCGGCGGAACCCATGGACAGCGAAGATCTGCTGTTTATTCTCTACACCAGCGGCACCACCGGTAAGCCCAAGGGCGTGGTGCACACCACCGGCGGCTACAACCTCTACACCCACACCACCTTTAAGTGGACCTTCGACATCAAAGAAGACGATGTGTACTGGTGTACCGCCGATGTGGGCTGGATTACGGGCCACAGCTACATTGTGTACGGTCCCCTGTCCAACGGGGCCACCAGTGTGATGTACGAAGGGGCTCCCCGGAAGTCCAATCCTGGCTGCTTCTGGGATGTGGTGGAAAAGTATAAGGTGACGATTTTCTACACCGCCCCCACCGCCATCCGCGCCTTCCTGAAGATGGGGGATCAACATCCCAACGCCCGCGATCTGACGTCTCTGAGAATTTTGGGTACGGTGGGTGAGCCCATTAACCCGGAAGCCTGGATGTGGTATCACAAGGTGATTGGCGGCGAGAACTGCCCCATTATTGATACCTGGTGGCAAACGGAAACCGGCGGCTTTATGATTACGCCCTTGCCCGGTGCGATCGCAACCAAGCCCGGATCCGCCACCAAACCCTTCCCCGGTATCCTGGCCGATATCGTGGACGCCGAGGGCAACCCCGTCGGGGCCAACGAAGGCGGCTACCTGGTGGTGAAACACCCCTGGCCCAGCATGATGCGCACCGTCTACGGCGATGATGCCCGCTTTCGCCGCACCTACTGGGAGCACATTCCCCCCAAGGACGGCAACTATATGTACTTCGCTGGGGACGGTGCCCGCAAGGATGAAGACGGCTACTTCTGGATCATGGGCCGCACCGACGACGTGCTCAACGTGTCCGGCCATCGCCTAGGCACCATGGAAATTGAGTCGGCGCTCCAGTCCCACCCCGCCGTGGCCGAAGCCGCCGTTGTGGGGCGTAAAGACGACCTCAAGGGTGAAGACGTGTTTGCCTTTGTGATTCTAGAAGGGACCCACAGCCCCAGCGATGATCTAAAGGCGGAACTGAAGCAGCACGTGGTCAAAGAGATTGGTGCGATCGCCCGCCCTGGTGAGATTCGCTTTGCCGAGGGGCTGCCCAAAACCCGCTCCGGCAAAATCATCCGCCGATTCCTTCGCAACCTCGCCAGTGGCGAAGAACTCGTGGGCGATGCCACCACCATGGAAGACCAAAGCGTGCTCGAAAAGCTACGTACTGAGTCTTAGGGCTTGTTAAAAATTAAAATCATGGTCTTTTTCCTTAAAAGCATGGCTTAATAAGTCTTTTCGGATGAAGCCGTGAATTAGTTTTTTAACAGCTCCTGAACTAAGGCAAGAGCCGCTTCTAGATTGGTCCTTGCCTCTCAGGCATTTTCCCTAATAAATTCCCTAATCAGCAACAAAAGACCCTGGCCTTGGCCAGGGTCTTTTGTCTTTTTTAAAATGTTGTTTTTTAACAAGAACGGGTTGTTCTTAAACAACCCAATTACTCTTCTTCCTCTTCGTAGCGTTCCATCAACCTAGGATCAAAATCGCTGCTATCCATCGCCTCCGAAGGTCCAGCAAAACTATAGACATCCTGCGTCCATGCTTCTAAGCGTGCCGCTTTACTCAGGGCAATGTGGTATGGCAATTGTCGGAATGTTTGCAGCTTGCCGCTATCTCTACGAGACCTGGGGCGGTTGGACGGTGACGGTTTTGGTGGACGCATGGAGATCGGATTTAAAGAAACAACATTATTTTAGATTGACCTAGTTTGAAACAGTGTGAGGTATGTCACCCCAGCGCCCACCATTTTACCCATAGCGATGGTTGTAATCGATATTTAAGAGGATGTCCTCGTAGTCCAGCGCGAGGAACCGATCTAACGGCATATAGAGCCAGCGTAGGGAGGAGTTCGGATCCGCTTTCGTTGCTCGAAACCCAAGGGTGAGGGCAAAGTTTTCCGACAGGGGATGAATGGCAATGGTGTAAATATCGCTGAGATTGGGAAAGTCCTCTCGAATTGTTTGCAACGTCTGGTGGGAGTCTTTGATAAATGTGCAGGCCGTTTCATAGGTCCAAAGATTGAGCTGAATTTGCCAGCTACGCACAAAGACCGCATAACAGTCAGGATCGCCCTTCGTCGCTACCTGAATGGGGTCCTCGTCCCTCACATCTAAACGGCTGAGATGCACACTGAGGCTAGGGGCCAGATCAAACTTTTCTTCTGAGTCGGGATGGGCCGGTAAAAAAGCTGAAAATCCAATCGGTTCACCCGTAGACTCACGTCGTAATACACGCAACCCCTCAGGATATTTTCTGGCCCACTGACGCAGCCCTTTTTTGATGTTGTACAGCATCGACTCAGGGCGTTCTGGGTCATAGCTATAGACGTCTTCTAACAGGCTCGCAACCAAGGTGGCATCATTGCGAGCGTCGAAGGCATCGGTAAAAAAGCTATCCTCTACCTCTGGATCTGTGGGTTCAAAGCTTTGGGGAATATTTAAGCTTAGCCGTGTGGCCACCCCATCCGCTTCACCCCGTCGCAGCAAATTTTTGGATGCTAGCTTATCGATCATTTGGCCAGCGGCCCGGGGTGTGCCCGAGGTCTCGGTATAAAATAAATCGGCTGCATCACTGTGGGAGCAGTAAAAGCTACTGATCTGTCGATTTAGGGTGCTGATCGGCGCAGCTGCCATTCCCTGGTGCATCAAATAGCCATATCCCCACAGCCTGACAAAATAGGTAGCCTGTCGCCGGGTAATTTTAAAACCTGGCTGATGAACAATGTGTTCGATGTATTTATTTTGTATATCCCGAGGAAACCACTCTTCGACATTACTCGGTTGAATCTGATCGTTCATGGTGACGATGTTCCCAGCTGCCATGAAATGGAATGAAAAATACTTCACCCCTACTTCACCCTGCTGCATATTATCCCATGCTGCTGGCGGATGCTCCATGCTGCTGGCATGGGGATCATGGCTTTAACCCTTGCTGCTGCTTGCTCGTAGATGCTGTCGGGCCAAATTATCTACGTTAGGAATGTGATGAGTTGCATCCAGAAAGATTGAATTTTGCCTCTGCAATGTTCAATGTGCGGTTGTCACTTATCCTGCCCCACCAATTTGGACGGAACTATGGTTTTAAGCGACCTCACATTGCCCCTCGCCGATCTATCCACTGGCCCAGCCCTGGATCTTGATTTAGGGGATTTTACCTCTAGTACGGATGACTTAGATTTAATTTTTGAGCGGCTACTGGGGCAGTTTTTTCCATTTCGAGGTTTTATCCTCTTTGATGGCCATGGCAAACTACTGCGCAGCACAACGAAAGCGGATGAATTTTGTTTGCTTTTGCATAAGGCATCTCCAGGCAATGCGTTTGGGGCTGTGGAGTGTCAGTCCATGGAGACAATGCCCGAGCAAGTCGAAACCCTGTGTGGCTTCCTGCAAGATAGCCGAGATGACTACCCTGACTGTACGCTGCAGCTTTATGACAACGCTTTTTTGCCAGGTGGGATTCGTCTCTTCCTCAATGTGGAGTGGATTGACCTAGTCGATCAGCCGGATAAATGCATTCTAGTGACCATTGAGGATTTAACCCAGATCGCCCACCATCGGGCTGTGAGTGATGCGTATCGCTATGGCCTCACACCTCAAGAGACTGACGTGTGGGAGCTATATCTCCAGGGGTTGTCCTATCGGGATGTGGGGGAAGAGTTGTTGATGGCCCTAAATGTGGTGAAAAAACACATGAAAAGCATTTTTGGCAAATGCAGTATTGAATGTCGTTGTCGTCATTTGGTATAGCCCGATGCTCTAGTGGGATGTCTCACCCCTCACCTTGGCGAAAAACCTCTATTTTCAGTGAGTGTATCGGGGAAATTACCCAGGCTATCACCGCTTGAGTGTGAGCTAAAACACATGGGTTTGAGTATGAGGATCACTCAAATTCATCTGTAACGTTTTAAGGTAAAGGTGATTCCTTAACTTAGAACAAGTGGCCAACGTCTCTTGGCGTTGTCGGTGAAATTCCATGGTTCCTACTCTTTCCGTTATTCGTACGTTTAATAGTCAGCCCCCGGAGGCTATCGAAATTCAATCGTCCATGTGTCCGGTGTGTCAGCCCCATCAGCTCCAGCCCATTGCGCGGTGGATTTTGGAGGATGGTCAGCTGCAGGGGGTGTTGATAGCCTCATGTCCTTCGCCACTAGTGCGTTGTATGACAACCCGTGGATAAGTGTTGCGGTTAACGTCCTACAACAGATTTACGTAAGGTTCGTGTTGTTAGCTTGTCTGTTTTCACTAAGTCTAGTGAGAACAAGTGCCTCCCACGACACCCCCTTCATCATCATATTCAGTCGCTTCAAAATCTCCGTCAGCTGCAATGCAGTCTGAAATGGCGTTGTTGCAGTCGTTATAGCCTTGGCAGGTGTACTCAGAGCTGTCGGGGTTAGCTTGTAATACGGCAGGGCCGGTAGGTGTGGTTGGCTGGCTCGGGGCCTGAATTTGTTGTTGTCTTGTGCGTTGGGGCACGCGCTGTTGTGCACTAGCCTGCTGAGGTGTGACGGCCAAAAGCGGTAAAAGACTGGCTAGAACTGTAACGGCAAACTTTTGAGTAGTAGAGGTAGAGAAAGTCATAATGTGATTCTTGGTGGAGAACTGAATTGCTTCTGTCTCTTACTCACTAAACCCGTGGGGCTTTTATGCAAACATGCAAAAATAAAATTGAACTGTTGCTGATCGGTCCCACATTGGCAGTTATTCAATTCAGCTCACAATCATAGATAAGCCTGTAACAGCATGCTCGGGCTTGATGGCCGGCGATGCAGGACTCGAGCAGTCAGGATTGTGATTAGTTCAGCAATTGAGAAAATGAGCCTATCTCCCGTGGGGAGACAAGCAGCTAGTCTGAAGTATGAACAGGCTTTGTGCAATCTATCTGTTCGACTCGAAAATTTAGATGGCAGTTAGCCCATGGTCGCTTGTAGTAGTTCTGTTAATTGCTCAGCACTATCAGCAACGGCTAGTGCTTGAGCCGCTATACCCATAGAGGTGAGACCTTCAGGGTCATTGAGGATTGCGAGCACTTGTTTTTGTAACGTTGCTGTGTCCAACTCGTCTTGGCGATAGACTTTGCTCGCACCTACGACACCAAAGGCTTTGGCGTTATAGGCTTGGTGGTTGTCGGCGGCAAAGGGATAGGGAATCAAAATAGATGGGGTGCCGGTCATTGCTAGTTCGGTTAGGGTGCCTGCACCTGCACGGCTAATGACAAGGGTGGCGCGCTGAAATAAAGCGGCTACATTTTTAAAAAATGGACGGTGAATATAGTGCGGGTGCTCAAGGCTATGGGTGTCTGGATCGTTAGTGCCAGTTTGGTGCACAATCCAAGCTCCTTTTTCTAACCATGTGGGGGCAGCTGCCCGCACTAGCTGATTCACAGAGACGGCTCCTTGGCTGCCGCCAACGACGACAATCAGGGGCACGTCATCGGGGATAGCGGGATCCGTTAGTTTTGTCTGGCTTTCGTTTAGAAACTGCGATCGCACCGGCGTACCCACCCACAGCGTTTTGGTTTGCTTTGGTAGATACTGTTTGGTTTCTTTGAAGCCGATGGCAACCACTGAACACCAACGACTTAACCATCGGGTCACTTTGCCCGGCATGGCGTTAGATTCATGCAACACGGTGGGCAATCCTAAGCTGCGGGCCGCAATGATCGCGGGAGCGGCTATATAGCCCCCCGTGGTGAAGACACCGCGAAAATCACCCTGCTGCAATAACCGGCGCGTGGCGACGGTGGCTTGAATAAATTGCGACAAAATTTTAATGCTGCCTAGGCCCAGTTTCCCCTGAACACCGCCCATGCGGACTGTATGGAGAGGATATTGCTCAGGTACAAGACTCGTTTCTAATCGGTCTGGTACCCCTAGCCACTCAATACTATGTTGTAGATGTTCGGCAGTTGCGATCGCAGGAAAAAGATGACCGCCTGTGCCACTGGCCGCGATTAAAATCTTATTGCCTTCACGATTTTCGTATCTGTCGTCCATAATGTGAGGGACCTGGGTCATCTGTCTAAATGTGCTTTGCCAAGCTCGACCAGACAGCTCTTGTGATGTATTTCTGCTGATTTAGGCAAAAATAATGCCCAAGTTAAAATTTAAGGGTACTTTGCCAGACAGTATTATCCGTTGAATCGGTGCCTATGGCACACAATATGTTGTCGGATACATTTGAATTGGCTCTAAGAATAGTATCTTTTTGCTGATTTGCCCAATCATAGGCCACTATAGATTTGCCCGACGATAGGCTACTACCTCCATAGAGCCAAGCGCCATTACACCCACCACCCCTGAGGACTTACCTATGATGCATTCCTGTCGCTGGTCACTACTTTCACTCGGTGTGCTGGGTATGGGTATATGCACTGTTCCTGCCCATGCGGCTCCCCCAGACACGGCACCCACTGCGCTGGTCACTATCCTGGAAGCCATTGAAACAGCCTCCAATGAACAAGATATTGAATCCGTGATGGCGTTTTATGCCGATGGATTTACCAACAATGATGGCTTTGACCGCACCACACTTCAGGCCACATTGCCACAGCTTTGGGAGCGCTATGAAAGCCTTAACTATCGCGTGGAACTCCAGTCGTGGGAAGAAATAGACGGTAACTACGTGGCAGAGACCGTCACCTATATTGACGGTACCCAGACGACTCCTCGTCGCATTAATTTAGAGTCGGTGATTCGTTCGCGTCAGCAGTTCCAGGGCAATCAAATCACCTCTCAAGAAATTTTATCTGAGCGCAACCAGTTAAGTTCAGAAACTCCCCCCCAGGAAGTTGTGGTGATTTTGCCAGAGCGTGTGGCCCCCAGTGAAAGCTATGGGTTCGATGCCATTGTTCAAGAACCCCTAGGAGAGCGCTATTTGCTAGGGGCTGCCCTGGATGAAGGCACCACAGCGGAAGATTTCTTTACTCCCCGCCCTTTAGATCTAGAGCTGCTGTCGGCTGGTGGTTTATTTAAGGTGGGTGATGCCCCTAAAGACGCTGATAATCTTTGGGTGTCTGGCTTACTCGTGCGGGAAGATGGCCTGGTGGTGATTACCCGACGTTTGCGGGTGGAGTAGCTAGGCCAGGGCGCGTTAATGAGTCTTCAGCCCTAGGCCCTAGGGCCCTAGTTATGGTGTAACGGGTTGTGGCCGTCGGGTGCGATCGCGCCCCACAGGTTGCTGTCGGCGAACACCGTATTCACAATTGTCGCCCCACTTAAATCAGCCGCTCGCAAATCTGCATGTTGCAAGCTGGCGGTGGTTAAGTTAGCGCGCCTCAAATTCGCGCGGTGCAAATGGGCGTTATCCAACGTTGCACGGGTTAAGTTCACATCTCGTAAAATAGCCCACTCCAAATCCGTGCCAATCAGGCAGGCATCCTTAAGGCAGCTGTAGCTGAGGTCGATCTCCGGCAGTTGTAAATGACTTAGATCTGAGCCACTTAAATCTAGGTTGTGGAATATCCTTTCACCGTTCTGGTAGCGCTGAATTAACCATTGAAGGTTCGATTGCATAATGCTGGTTTAACAAAACTAGTAGGCTTACTTATCTACTAGTGATGGCACCTGGGGAAATGTGACGGTAAATTTTATTTTGCTGCCACGCTTCGCCTGGTTTAACAATTCACCGCATCAGGGGTGTGGATGGGTAATGGCTCTGGCAACGCACCTTTTTGTTCGCAGCGTTGGATGGCTGCTTTTGTCGCCGGTCCCATCACTCCATCGATGGCACCTTGGTAAAACCCTTCGGCCTTCAAATAGGTTTGTAGCTGTTGGCACTGGGAGGTTTTGAGACGGCTGCTGAGGTCTTGAACGGCTTCATTGAGCCATGCCTGATTGAGGCAAGTTTGCAGTTTTTGCTGTTGGTCCGCAATGTCTCCGTCGTCAATCAAGTTATTTAAGTGGGCTACCATATGATCCGCTTCATCAATCAAGAAACTGAGCAGAGGATCCCGTTCAGCTGTGGCCAAAATAGTATCTAGTTGTTCTGCTTCAAGCTGGTCTAGCTGGGGCTGAACGGCAAGCTGGCAATAGCGCAAAACTATTTCACGGTGGTTTTGAGCGCTGTGGTTCAGACTGAGATTACTAGGATGACGTGGCATGGGAAATTCCCTTCAGTAAACTATTGCTGTGCTAAGGGGTTAGTGACACCGATAGTGCCCCTGTGACTATAAATTTTGGAGACTAGACCAATGGGCGTAGCGAAACTACGTCCATTGCCAGTTTAGGTTAGGCAGATTGACGTATTTCTGAACAACTATAGTCCGAGTGCGGAATGTTACCGGTGCGTCCTGAACTTTACTATTAAGAGAATTAATCGACACATTAGGATGGCCGATCAACCAGAATTACCGTTATTGGATGTTTTAGATCTGGCACTTTCAGAAATTTTAGGTGACGGAAATTCCTACGCTTATTCCACGTTGGCGACGGTGCGGCGGTATTTATATCAGTTTCGATTGATCCAAAAATACGAGCCCTATGAAATTTTGTTTGATGCCTATCTCCGGGGCAAGGCCTACCAACGTAAAGGTGAAACCATTCACAATCCCCATGCGTGGTTAAAGCGCACGGCGTTTAATATCGTGCGGGAGAAAAGTCGTCAGGCCCAGCGACAATCCTCGCAAACCTATGACGACATTGAGTATCGCATCAGTGCTCCCCCTGAAGATGTGTTGGAAAAAATCGATTTAAGTCACGAAATTGAGTTGCTCTATAAGGCCCTGCGCACGCTGTCTCGTGAGGATGATCATACGGCTCAGCTTTTGGTCTGGCGGACTATTGAACAGCTATCGTGGGAGCAAATTACTGCGCGATTAGCCGAACTGGGGGAAACGGATATTCCGACCCAGGCCACTTTGCGCAAACGTGTCTCGCGGGCGAAAAAGCGTATGCGCCACATCATGCATAGCTATGGGCTACCCACAGGCTAAGACCGCAGGGACGTTGCATGCTGGGGGCCGATGGTTTCTTCTGGCAGCGTGGTTTTGACGTTAAAGGTGAGTACGGTTTCGTCAATTCCTTTTAGTTGTAATGGGCTAAATTTGACGATTTCATTTTCATCGAGATAGTCGGCCACGGCAGCGGAAACCAAAATACTTTCGCCGTCTGCCGCTTCTTGGAGCCGGGCTGCGATATTCACGCTGGGGCCGATGGCGGTGTAGTCAGTGCGGTCGGCACTGCCAAACATCCCCACAACGGCGGTGCCTTGGTGAATGCCGCACCGAAAATTGACGGAGGGGACGCCTTGTTCCGTCCACCGCTCATTGAGCTCCGCCAGGGCTTTGTACATGCGCCGCGCCGCTGCGATCGCACGGCGTACCTGCTCGTTGGGGCTCAGGGTTTCAGGCGCACCAAATAGGGCAAGGACGGCATCTCCCATAAATTTATCCACCGTGCCACCGCTTTCAAAAATGGCCTGGGTCATGGCTTCAAAATATTCATTTAGGAGTTCAGCCACGCGGCGTGACCGTAGGGTGTTGGATAACTGGGTAAAGCCCACAATGTCACTAAACAGTACGGTGATTAACCGAGGTTCTGGCTTCAAGTTCAGCTGCAGTTCTCCATGGGCCGCTTTTTTCACCAACGAGGCCGGTAAAAACCGCTTGAGTACGGAATCCGTTAGGTACTGATTGAGCTCGGTGACCTTCTGCTCATTAGCCTTTAGGGCCAGTAAATTCCGCACCTCTGCCAACACTTCTCGGTCCTTAAACGGTTTGGAAATGTAGGCATCGGCCCCTTGCTCTACGCCTTCTAAGCGGGTTTCGTCGCCCACTTTGGCGGTTAATAAAATAATCGGTGTCCCTTGCAATTCTGGATCTTGCCGCACCTGCTGAATCAGTTCTAGGCCAGATACCTGCGGCATCATCAAGTCCGTAATGATCAGCTGAGGTTTAATGTTTCGGGCCACTTCTAAGCCTGCTGCACCGTTGTGGGCTGTGCTGATGCGATGGCCCTGGCGTTGCAAAATGCTGGCCACGTAGCTGCGTAAATCACGGTTGTCGTCGACCACCAAAATATTGGCGCCGCCGCCATCGATGGTGGCAATTTTGGGTACGGGACAGGCCGGCGCATCGGCGGCAGGGCTAAGCTCAACGACGTTATCCTCCGGAGCCTGCGGTGCGGGGGTGTTGCCTTCTCCGGCTACTTCATTGTTCAAATCTGCGAGTTCAACGGCCGCCCGTCGCTGTTCCAGCGTGCGAGATTCGTGGCTAATGCGATCCGCTGGTAAATGATCGGCCCCTAAGGGAAGTTCAATCGTAAAGATCGTGCCTGCCCCGTAGGTCGATGACACTCTGACATCTCCACCGTGGAGTTCTACCAGTTCTTTGACTAGGGCAAGACCTAGTCCGGTCCCTTCATGGGTGCGGCTAGCGGAGCCATCGGCCTGTTGAAACCGTTCGAAAATATGGGGTAATTGTTCTTTGCGGATGCCGATGCCCGTATCTTCGATTTCTAAATAGCAGCGGTTTTCGAAGGTATTGAGGTTGATCTGAATCGATCCACCCGCTGGGGTAAATTTCACGGCATTGGACAGGATGTTGTAAACCACCTTGTCGAATTTTTCGAGATCCAAGTAAATGGCTGGGCATGGCTGGATCTGGGTGCTCAGGGTGATGTGTTTGCGATCGCAGTAAGCCTGAAACGATTCGGCAATATTGCTCACCACCTGGGCAAAGTCGCATGGGTAGAACATGGCTTGCATGCTATCCGCATCCAACCGTTGCAAATCGAGTAGTTGATTGACTAAACGCAGCAGACGTTGTGAATTTCGCAGGGCGATGACGGATTGATCGAGGGGTAAGCCGCTGCCTTGTTCTACGGCGGCTTCCAACGGACCAATGGTCAACGTGAGGGGAGTGCGAAACTCGTGGGAAATATTCTGGAAAAATGTCGTTTTTTGTTTGTCGAGGGCGAGGAGTTGTTCTGCCTGTTTGCGGGTGGTTTGATAGAGTCTGGCCTGTTGCACTGCGATCGCAGCTTGGTTGGCCACCGCCTGAGCCAGATTAATTTCCTCCATGTGCCAGTGGCGCGGCTCCTTATTCTGCCGCAGGCTAATGCTGCCAATGATTTGACTATCCGCAATCAGCGGCACCACCAGCAGTGCAGTCGCCTGAAAATGTAGCGATATGTGGGGAGGCGTATATCTTGTCTCTTTAGAAAGATCGTCAAAAACGACGGGGGAACGGCTGGCCAATAAATCCTGCAAAATAGGATTTTCACCAATTTTTACCTGGGATTGGGTAATCTTCGGTGTCTGCGTCTGATAGGCATCGTAGAGACCCACACAGTCCACATAGTCATCTCCCTGGGTCCACAGCGAGATCGCGCAACCGTCGGCTTCTAGGGCCTGGCCCAGTTTCTCGGTAATGGCTGCAAAAATCTGTTTGGGTTCTAAACTGCTGTGAATCGCCTGGGTGATGGTGTTGATTAACACTTCACGTTGAGCTAACGCTTGCACCCGCTCGTAGGTCCAGGTTTGGGCCAACGCTAAAGCTGCCTGGTCCACAACGGTCTTGATCAGCTTCAGTTCATCGTCTTCCCAGTGCTTGCTAACTTTGCAGTGGTGTATGGCCAGAATGGCCAAGGGTTCTCGCTTACTAATTAAAGGAATAATTAGACTCGATTGAGCCGCTAACTGTAGGTACTCACTACGGGGAGTACTGTCTTCTGCGGTGAGAATTTGCAGCTCGTCCGTGTCAATGGCCGTGGCGGCCAGAATATCATCAGCCATAGGGCTGACATCTTCCCCTTGATATAGCCAACAGCTGCGCAGTTGGTTGGGGGCGAGGGAACGTAAAACACAGTAGTCAGCTTTAAAGGCAGTCCCTAGGGAGCGGGCAATGACCTGCTGCATTTCCTCGGAGGTTTCGGTGCTGCGAATGGTGTGAGTAATTTCTTTAAGCAGGGTTTCTTGTTCTAGAATCCGCTTGAAATCACGAGTTCTCGATTTCAGGACCGTGTGTGTGCTGACGGCCTGATGCACCACATCCCTGAGCTCTTCCTCTTCCCACGGTTTTGTCAGGTACTTAAAGACCTGGCCTGCGTTGATAGCATCGACCAAATCCTCCACATCGGTATATCCCGTTAAAATGATGCGCACCGTGTTGGGGTATTCTTCAGCTACCTTTTTCAACAGGTCCGTACCACTCATGCTGGGCATGCGCTGGTCCGAAATAATGACGGCTGTATCAGGGTTCTTAGCTAGTTCAACTAACGCTTCCTGAGCACTCTCAGCCCGCAGCAACCGAAACTCCTTGTAAAACGTTCGGTAGAGCAGATCTAGGTTGTTAGGTTCGTCATCAACGACTAAAACCTTAGGTTTGAATGCAGACGATCGTCGGTTTGGATTGTGGCTGACCATGCCCCTTTGTGTTTTAACCGGCTTTAAAAACTAGCAATAAATAGGAATGTGGCGTTCTTGATCCGTCGGATCACGTGTATCTGTACAAATCGAAATGAGTTGCCACTTTGTTAGAGCAATGTATCCCCTAAATCAGAGCAACTAAAAAGTGTTGGTGGTTTACTGCGATGCGGTGGCTACAAAAGTTACATGCATGCAGTGGGGGGATCGCCTAAGTACCAGCATTGGTGGATAGGCTGTTGAGTAGTGCACCTGTGAACCATAGTTCTAGGCGTGATGGAAGACACATTAGATAACGTGCCCTTGCACTGTGGACGTTACCTGGTTGAATGGTCCTATCAAGAGTGCCCAAGCTGAGAAGCTGCTTACCATGTCTAGATTTCAGTGGGATACAGCGATCAAGCTCCCTCCAGACTATGTATTAAGGCTGGCTCGACCTCAAGATTTACCTCAACTGGTTGAGCTGTTACTGACGAGTTTTTATCCTGAAAACTACTTAAATCGCTTGCTATATCCTTTAATGCGTCTCGGAATTCAGGAGGATATTAAGCGCCGCCTTAAGGGGTCTTTCCATCAATATGCGTGTTTAGTGATTGTCCATGCATCTGCTACTGGTGGGGTAATTGTGGGTACGGTGGAGATGTCACTGCGCTCTAATGTGTGGCAGCCCTTACAACCCCGACGTCCATACATTGCAAATGTTGCAGTGGATTACCGCCATCGACGGTCGGGCTTGGCCCAGCAAATGCTTCGAGCGTGCGAATTTATTAGCCAAACTTGGGGGCTCAGACATATTTACCTCCATGTCTCCACGGATAATCCATCGGCCATAGCGCTGTATCAAAAAGTTGGGTACCAATTATCTGGGCAGACCCTGCCTTGGCGACGACGGCAAATGATGTCTAAAGAGCTACTTTTATAATTTCTTGTCCTATGAAAATTACTCAGATAAAAAATATAGGCCCCCGTATCAATTAACACTGCTTGCGTAGTGCGAGTAGCGTGTACGTACGCTTCGATACCGTGGCTATGACCCCTTATACCGTGAAAATATCCATTTCCTCCTGATAAATATTATTTTTTATGTAGTGAGTATGAGGAGGGACTGATAACTGTCAAAGACTGGATAAAACTCCCATAATTTACTGCACTAATGCCATCGTGTTCGTATCAAATAGGAGTAATTAGTCTGGATTACCTCAGCCCTAGGTAGACGCTCTAAAATGATGGATGCTCAATCCAAGTCTTTTCATCGCTATTCACCATCTCCTGAACATGTGGTCGGCCAAAAGCCCCACATATTCAATGTGCAGGCAAAATCCGTTTCTGGTGATGCCATGCACTTAGATGACAGTACGGTAAAGTGGTGGGCTGAGAGAGCCAAACACCCCCTCGGTTCTAGTTCTAATGTGCCTGTGAATGAAACGCTAGGTGTTGATAGTTTGCTCAAGAAAATAAATCGTGGCGATCTACTGGTTGTTAACAGTCGTCGCCGTAATGGTCTGATTATTTTTCGTGAGTTTTATGCTGAGTTCGCAGGCCCCGGCGCGGCTGTGGGCGGAGATTTCGATCGAGGCTGTCACAAGATTATTCCCCTGGGGAATTTATCTTTGATTGAGCCCCAGGATCATGAGGACCATCAGAAGGCGCTGAAAATTCGCTTGCAGTGGATTCGCCTCACGCAAAACTTTACCGATCAGCCGCGCTCTGTGGATAGGGCTCAGATGATCTTGGATCAGTTCAAAACCTACTTTGATAAAAGTACGATCGATAACGTTCCCAACGAAGCGTTTGCTCTAATGGTGGGTGTTTTGCCCCAGACAGTAAGGCGAGTACGCCTTGGGCTGGGTGCCTAGGTGGGCCTTGTGGGCCATAACTTGGCAGGGTACGGCTAAAGGTTTGTGAGAACGGCCTCTAGGTGCTTTTGAGTTCTTTGGTTTTCCTCAATTGTGCCTAGGCTAATGCGCAATCCACCGCCAGTGTGGCGAATTAAAGTGCCGCGCTGACGCAGTTGGGTAAATACATGGTGTAGGCCCTCTGCTTGGGACATACCTAGGGTGGTTAGGGCTTTGTCACTTAAACGGCAATAGATAAAATTAGATGCGCTTGGCCAGGTTTGGAGAGTGGGTTGCGATGCTAGCCAGCTAGCCATGGTCTCGCGTTCTGTGGCGGTGTTTTCTAAGGTGCCTAGTAATTGACCGCGGTGTTCTAAGGCGCTTAAGGCTGCGGCTTGTGAAAAGCTTGGCAAGTTGTAGGGCAGCCTCACCTTTTCTAAGGCATTAATTAGGGGTGGTTGGGCGATAGCATATCCCACGCGATGGGCCGCCAATCGAAATGCTTTGGAAAAGGTCCGCAAGACCACCCAGTTACTCCGGTTCAGGCTTTCTTGCACCAGGGTTTGTTGGCTAAATTCGAAATAGGCTTCGTCGATGACGACCAAGATATCTTCGGGTAGTTGGCGCAGCCAATCGATTTCAGCTGTGGTTAAGGGGTTAGCTGTCGGTGAATTGGGATGCACCATGAAGACGACTCGAATGGAGTTTTCTTGTAGGGCGGTTTGGGCGGCGTCTAAATCTAGTTGAAAATTGTTTTGACGACCGACGTCAATGACTGCAATGCCTAGGGTCTGGGCCAAAATGCCATACATGGAGAAGGTGGGGCTGGCGACCAAGATGGAGCCGTTATTGATGGCGGTGGCAATGAGGATTGACCGGATCAATTCGTCTGAGCCGTTGCCCACGGAAATATTGGCGGCTGTAACGCTGGCTTCGGCCTCGGCCACATAGTTGGCGATGGCTGCTTTGAGCGCACCATGCCCGCCATCTGGGTAGCGATTTGCCTGGATCTGCTGTTGATAGTGTTTGGCTAGGCTGGCTTTTAGGGTATCGGGCAGATCAATGGGGCTTTCGTTGGTATCTAGCTGGTCGTAGGGTTCTGGAATGGGCGGATGGGGTTGATAGGCTTTAAGCGCAGCTAGCTCAGGTCGCAGAAAGGGCAGCATGGGCGAACGGGGTGCAATGGGCTTTTATTGTGCCATTTTGCTGCGATCGCTAACAGGATGTTTACAGATGGCAAAAGTCTGCCACGGCATCCGCAATTTCCCCCATGGCATTGGCCATGCCATGGTCCGTGTCAAGGGGGTGTAAGGTCACCCAAGGGCGGGTTTGGGCATAGCGTTGACTGGCGTCCAATGCAATTACATCATCCTGGGTGCCATGGAGAATCAAGGTGGGAAGTGACCGCTGTAGCTGATGGTCTGCATAGCGCTGGGCATCGGTTAAAAAGTCGTAATGCAACCTTTGTTGAGCCTTCAGACCATAATGGTAGACCGAGAGCCAGCCCGTTGATTGCCACTGTTGGAGTTGTGTTTGGCCCAGGCGTGGCAACCACTGTTGCAAAAAGTCAAAGGCCGGTGCGAGTAATACCAGTCGTTCAATAGCTGCGGATTGTTCAGCTACCCAAGCGGCGACCAGGCCCCCCAGGCTAGAGCCAATCAGCGTGGTTGGGCCCTGGAGCTGCTGGGTAATCTGATTAATTTGGCGAGTCAGGGTGAGGTGGTTGAAATCCCCCTGGTTGAGATCGGGGAGGCGTAAATCAATGCCCACGGTTTCTAGATGGGAGTGTAAGCATTGCCCCTTGTAAGACTGGGGACTTGATGCAAACCCATGAAGATAGATGTAGTCGCCCATCATTTGCAGTACTCTAGTGTGCTTACAATATGATGTTTCCGATACACCAGAAAACCAACTTCCATGACCCAGCAGTTTCGTATTACTCTTCTTCCCGGTGACGGCATTGGTCCTGAGATTACGGCGGTTGCCGTGGATGTGCTCAAGGCAGTTGGAACAAAGTTAGGGATTCAATTTGATTTTACTGAGGCGCCCATTGGGGGCTGTGCCATTGACGCAACGGGTAACCCTCTCCCCGACGAAACCTTGGCTACCTGCCGTCAAAGTGATGCGGTGCTGTTAGCGGCCATTGGTGGCTATAAGTGGGATACTTTACCCCGAGCTCAGCGGCCAGAAACGGGGTTGCTCGGTTTGCGCTCCGGTCTGCAATTATTTGCTAACTTGCGTCCGGCCACCATTTTGCCCCAGTTGATTGATGCATCGTCCCTGAAGCGAGACATCATTGAAGGGGTGGATATTATGGTGGTGCGGGAATTAACTGGCGGCATTTATTTTGGCCAGCCCCGGGGAATTTTTGATGCCAATGGTGACCAGCGTGGGGTGAATACCTTGGCCTATACAGGTTCTGAAATAGACCGCATTGGCCGGGTCGCCTTTGAAGCCGCTAAAAAACGCCAGGGACGATTGTGCTCGGTGGATAAGGCCAATGTGTTGGAAGTGTCCCAGCTATGGCGCGATCGCATCACCGCCCTAGCCGCAGACTATAGCGATGTCGAACTCAGTCACATGTATGTAGACAATGCGGCCATGCAGCTATTGCGTTGGCCCAAGCAGTTCGACACCATCGTCACTGGCAATCTTTTTGGCGATATCCTATCCGATGCCGCCGCCATGCTCACAGGCAGTATTGGCATGTTGCCGTCTGCCAGTCTAGGGTCCTCTGGGCCTGGGGTATTTGAGCCCGTGCACGGCTCTGCGCCAGACATTGCTGGCCAAGATAAGGCAAATCCTCTGGCCCAGGTGTTGAGTGCGGCCATGATGCTGCGATATGGCCTCAATCAACCGGCGGCGGCGGACATGATTGAAACAGCGGTAGATGCTGTTCTCAACCAGGGCTATCGCACCGGGGATATTATGGCCGATGGCATGCAGGCGGTCGGTTGTAAGGCCATGGGCGATGTCCTTTTGCAAGCGCTGGCCTAGATATTTCATTTTGATCTAGGGCACCCTGTTGCTGGTGTGGCACACCTTTGTCTTCGCGACAGAGTCAGCCATTCAGCCCTGGCAGAATCCATAAATGACAGCTAGTATGATTGTACTGAATCATAATTCAGCTGCTTTTGGTGGTGACTAGGGACATGGCTATCTAAATGACTGTATTTGACCTAAATAATTGCAGTCAGCGGATTGTACGGCACTTGACTCTAGTGATCTAAAAGTTCGCAAAATGGCTGAGTCTTGCGAATTAGGACTATAAAGCTATACTTTCAGCACATGAATTGCTGAGTTCTGGAAATTCGCTGCAATTTCATTGCCAACGTATTCTTAAGCGAGGGGGAGTATTCAGTCGTGTCATCTTTACAACGACCAGAGTACGGTAATCATGGCCAAGCAGCAGTACATCCGAGCGTAGCCGCTAGTGGTGTGCAGCGTAGTCCGCTCAATTTACGTTCCCCGTCTTCCATGTTGGACCCAGCCTTGTTGAGGGCTGCTCGTCATATCTATCGTACCTATTACGAAGTCCATCCAGAAGTGATGGATCGCCCCATTGGTGTGGCCATTGGGCGCACCAATCGCCGGGGCAAGCTTATTTTTGGTGTCAAGCCTGTGCTGTTGCCCCATGAAAGCTTTATTCCCCTCACCCAGTTAGAGCCGGGCTTACATTAAAGGCCGATGTCCAGTTTTCTGCCCTGGGTTTTGGCGTTCCTATTTGGAGCGTCCATCGGTAGTTTTCTTAATGTGGTGATCTATCGACTGCCAGCGGGCATGTCGTTGTTGTTCCCACCGTCTCGCTGTCCCCGTTGTCAGACCCGGCTTAAGCCCTACGACAATGTGCCTATTGTGGGCTGGCTATGGCTGAAGGGACGCTGCCGCTATTGCCGCGTGTCTATTTCCCCCCGCTATCCCCTGGTGGAGTTTGCGTGTGGGGTATTGTTTGTCATGCTATTTGTCCGCTTTGGCTGGCATGTCTCCACTCCTCTCCATTGGCTTTTGGTGAGTTGGTTAGTGGCCCTAACGTTGATTGACGTGGATACCTTGACCCTCCCGAATCCTCTGACCATCTCCGGTGTGTGTTTAGGCTGGCTGGCCCAAGGATTTTTGGCCTTTGATGCTGGTGAGTCGGTGGCGTTAGCCTTAGCGGCCAGTGTATCTGCCAGTATTTTGGGGTTGTGGTTATTTGATGGCATTAGCCTCGTGGGTGCTGCGGTGTTTGGCAAAACAGTCATGGGCGGTGGCGATGGCAAGCTGGTGGCAATGTTGGGTGCTTGGTTGGGCTGGCAAGGGTTGCTGTTGAGTATTTTTCTATCGTCACTCCTGGGCGCATTAGTGGGGTCGCTGGGGGTTGCTTTAGGGGTAATTAATCGGCGTCAGCCCATACCCTTCGGTCCATTTTTAGCCTTCGGTGCAGGAATTACTATATTTTTCGGCAATGCCTTGGTACAAGCCTATTTGGCGTTGCTGTTTTAGGGCACTTTGTAATCTGTGGTGGCGATAAAATCCGGCTGGATTATCCCAGGGGGGTGGTTGAACCGGTAGGATTGAAGGACGCTATGTATCGAGATTAGGGTTTATGTCCCTCTTTGATTGGTTTGCAAATCGTAAGAAAGAAAGCCCCATTAGCCAGGATCGGCAGGAGCGAGAAATCGCCGACGGTCTTTGGACTAAGTGTGATGAGTGTGGGGTTCTAACTTACTCCAAGGATCTCCGGGCTAACCAAATGGTTTGTCCAGAGTGTGATCATCACTATCGTGTTTTTAGCGATGAGCGTATCGTGCAGCTAATTGATGCGGATACCTGGCAGCCTTTGAATGAGCAAGTATCCCCGCAAGATCCGCTACGGTTTCGCGATCGCAAAGCCTATAGCGATCGCATCCGCGATATGCAGGCTAAGACCAAACATAATGACGCTGTCCAAACCGGCGTTGGCCAAATTAATGGCGAAGGCATTGCCCTGGGCGTTATGGATTTCCGCTTTATGGGTGGCAGCATGGGCTCGGTGGTGGGCGAAAAGCTCACCCGACTGATCGAACATGCCACGGCTAATCATCTGCCGGTTGTCATTGTTTGTGCCTCTGGCGGCGCTCGCATGCAGGAAGGCATGTTGAGTTTGATGCAAATGGCCAAGATCTCAGCGGCCCTAGAACGGCATCAAGACTCTCGTTTACTCTATATGCCCATCCTCACCCATCCCACCACAGGGGGAGTGACTGCGAGTTTTGCCATGCTGGGCGACATTATTTTGGCAGAGCCTAATGCGACGATTGGCTTTGCAGGACGTCGCGTAGTTGAACAAACCCTTCGGGAAAAGCTGCCAGAAGACTTCCAAACCGCCGAATACCTGCTAAAGCATGGGTTTGTCGATAAAATTGTTCCTCGCACACAGTTGAAAGACACCCTGGCTCAGCTGATTCGCCTACATCAGTTGCCAGTACCCACATCCAGTTTGAACCACGTCTCTTTGGAAAGAGCCCATAACGGTCAGCCAGTGCCGATCAAGCCAGTGATTTAGTCAACCCCTGCACTGGCTTGGGAATTGACCCTATCGGTGGCATGATAGTTATTAACTATTGGCTAACTGAATATCAGATAGCTTCAAATCGCGAATGTTGCCTGATTTTCAGGTTTAAGACTTTTTGCTGTGTTGCGTATTTGATGGGCGATCCATTTCGAGGAGAATCATGTTTAAAAAGTGCATTTGGCTGATGGTCGCGGCTGTTTTTCTTGTCGGTAACCTCTTTGTTGGCGGCAATGCGATGGCGGCTGAGCTGGATGAAGCGACCCGTACCATTCCCCTCAATGAGCAGGGTGACACTGTGGTACTTTCCCTAGAGCAGGTAAGCCAAGGGCGGAGAAAGTTCAACTATGCTTGTGCCACTTGCCATGTGCAAGGTATTACCAAGACCAACCCTAACGTGGGTCTAGAACCTGAGGCTCTAGAGGGCGCATATCCCGATCGTAATAACTTGGAAGCGCTGGTTGACTATCTTAACAATCCCACTACCTATGATGGTTTAACCGAAATCTCTGAGCTACACCCCAGTACTCGTAGTACTGATATCTTTCCCAAGATGCGTAGTTTGACCGATGATGATTTAACTGCCATCTCTGGTTATATTTTGCTACAGCCTAAGGTGATGGGTGATATGTGGGGAGCTGGTAAGACACGCTTTTCTGCTCCAGCAGTTTTTGATAACTAGACACTGTTCATTGTGTAAATGGATATTTGTCTCAATGGCATAGAAAGCTATAAATAGCTTTTTTTAAGAGGTAGGGCACACGCCCTACCTCTTTTGCGTTTGTTGAAAAATAGAACCCCAAAATGAGTTATTACGCGGGTGTGACCCAATTGCGCTAGGTTAGATAGGCGATTGAGTAAAACACGATGGTCAAGCGGCGTACTGTATTGTGGGGATGCTTAGGGCTTGCGATCGCAAGCTGTCGACCCCAAACATCGTTTCCCCTGCGAATAAAATTTTTAGCTCGTTCCTTACCATCTCGAGTTTTAAAGGTATTTGATCAGACAACCCCCACCCAGTTTGAAGCATCTACCAGCTTGCTCGATATTTATCGACAGCTCCAGTGGTGGCAGTCTCGAAAAGCGCCGCTGCCTCCCCTATGGCGGCGTTGGTTCCCCGCAGCACCCGCGGAAGCTGTAGCCGACACCTACCGTGTCGATACCAATCTTGTTACCCTAGGCGATCCTTGGTTAGACCATGCCATCCGGCAAAAGCTAATTCAGCCGCTATCAGAATTTGCCCCGCTTGAAAGTTTGCCTGAACCATGGCAGCGCCTCCTGCGGCGCGATCGGCAGGGCCAATCAACGGCTAAGGGTGATCTGCTTTGGGCCGTGCCCTATAGAACTCAAGGGCTAATGATTGCCTATCAAAAGTCGTTTTTCCAACGGACTAAGCCCATCCATAAGTGGGCTGATTTATGGCGACCTGAATTAGCTGGACGCATAGCTATGCCGAATCACCCCAGGCTTGCCATGGCTATTGCCTTGAAAGCACTGGGCTATTCTGCGAATGATGAAGCAGCGCTGGTTCAAGATGACGTTAAAGAACAGCTGCTAGCGCTCTACCGCCAGGTGCGGGTCTTTGACTCCCAAGCCCATCTCAAAGCCTTGGTGAATGAGGATGTTTGGCTAACCGTGGGATGGAGCGACGATGTGCTGGAAACCTTAGTGCGCTATCGGCGGTTGGGTGCCGTCTATCCTGAAGAAGGCACGGTGCTAACCAGCGATCTCTGGGTCTCTCCCATTAACGCAGACCTGACTGAGGACGCTCAAGCTTGGCTCAAGTTTTGTTGGCAGCCTGACATTGCCACCCAGATTTCCATAGCCAGCAAGGGTAGCCTTTCCCCGTTGTTTTTCTCCCCGGGGGTGAGTGCTCCAGAGCAGTTGCCAGAGGCAATGGCTACCTTACCCCAGGATGGAGAGGTCCTATTGCCACTACTGCCCGCACTGCAAACAGAGTTGGTCAATTTTATTAGCGACGACGCCCACCCCTAATGGCACCCTGCCCAAAGTAATCTAGCTCCACGCGGCAGGAATCGGCTGAGTTTTGACTAGCTTGGTTCGGGTTTGCAGCCGTGTCAGCATTGAAGGAAGGTGCCTCTGAAAACTGGCATACGTGCAAACCTACGAGGCGATTCCCCGTAAAGATACGTAGCTGGTAACCATAGGCTTTGGCACTTTCCCCAAACTGTGTGATGAACGCATATTGCTCAAGATAGTTAAGCAGCGGCCAAATCTGCCCGTTCACTAAAACGTCTACATGGGGAATGGCACTCACGCTGCTGTCGTAGGCGCTCCACGTATCGATTAATCGTTGATTAATGGAGTTTCCTTGTTGTTGTTGTTGCCACCAGAGACTGGGGACGGTAAAACTACGCTCCGAGGGGGCATCTGCGGTTGCGGAGGGCGGTATGTCAGTGACGGGTTGTTCGTTGTTGATCTGCCGGACAGCAGGAATAATGGCCTCTGGCGGTGATGTGGCTAGGGCATGACCGCTGCCTAGGGCCGCTCCTCCGAAACTAGCGATCGCAATCCACCGAGCACCAAGGTTCATAGCTGAATTCATTCCGGGCTAGCCATAACTCAAGATTGTGTACCTTCTTCAAGCATCAACGTTTGGCGATGGACGTGCCCTAGGGCAATGGTGTGGTCACCGTCTCCTGGCTGTTGCATTTCGAACATCCGCAGCACCTGTTCGGGTCTCAACATATTGCCATCATTGCGGCAGCTGCCAACATAGCGCACAACCACATCGCCAGAAGCTATCAATTTCTGTTTGACACTACTGGGGAGATGGGCGGGTAATTCGGTCACCATTTCCAACTGATGTAACCGTTCTCGCAAATTAATCTGCTTGACTTTGCCAGATTTGGTCGTGTGGGTCGCTAAAATTTCGGCTTGGCTCAATATCTTATCGACCCACTGTTGCCAGGCGCTGGTAGCTAAGCCATCGGATGTCCCGAATGCCAAGAGATAGTCCGCCGCTGCTAGTGCTCTGGTGGCAGATGGAGCCTTCAGGTCAACGATTTGCACATCATAAATTGGCAGACTATCGGTCAACTGTGCCTGCAGCAGCTGCCGAAAACTATCTGCATCCGTGGTTTCCGTCAGTTCAAAGTCCACCACTTCCCCAGAACTGGTGGCCCCCAGCGGCAAGGCATTGGCGGGTGCAATTCTAGGACCTGGATGATAGCCCCCAGTAAATGAGATAGGTAATGCGGCTCGTCTCACTGCGCGGTCTAACATGCGGGCTAGATCTAGGTGCCCAATGAGGGACATATCCCCCAATTTGCCCAGGGTGATGCGCAGGCGCTGTACTCGATCGGATTTGGGTTTACTGTGGCCTTCAAATGTGGGAATAGGCAGGGGCGGCACCACCACGTTGTGGCCAAAATCTGTGCCACACACCCCACAGTGGGAGCAGCCCTCAAACGAACAATCTGGCACCACGGCTGCTGCTAAGGCTCGGCGTAGGTCTTCTTGCAGCCAACCTTTGTCAATACCCGTGTCTAGGTGGTCCCAGGGCAAGGGCGCATCCATGGCAGCTTGCCAACGGTCGGCTGCCTCAGGGGCGGACAGCTCTTGCTCTAGGGATTCTCCAATATTCCATTCCCCTGCCGCTACTTGGCGATATTTCCAGGTCAGTCCGGCATCATCAATGGCCTGGGTCCAAGCATTGAAAGCGCGTTCCAAGCTTTCCCACCAAGCATCCATGCCAGCCCCTAATTCCCAGGCTCGTTTGACCACCGGTGCGAGCCGTCGATCGCCCCGACCGACAAAATCTTCCATGGCGGAAATGCGCACATCGGTAAAGTTGACCTTCACGCCCCGGATAGAGCGAAAGACTTCTTTGAGCATGACTTGCTTGCGCTCAAATTCGCTGGTAGAAACGGAGTGCCACTGGAAGGGGGTGTGGGGTTTTGGAGTGAAGTTAGAAACCGTGATGTTGAAGTTGAGGGACCGACGCCCCTTCATGCGACATTCTCGACGCAGCCACTGCACTGTTTCGGCAATACCTAAGACATCGGCGTCGGTTTCCCCCGGTAAGCCGATCATGAAATAGAGTTTTACCTTATCCCACCCTTGTTCATGGGCGGTTTTGACGCCCCGTAGGAGTTCTTCGTTGGTTAAGCCTTTGTTGATGATATCCCTCATCCGCTGGGTGCCTGCTTCAGGGGCAAAGGTGAGGCCGGTTTTGCGAGTGCCGCCGACGATATGGGCAATGTTCTCGTCAAATCGGTCTACCCGCTGGCTGGGCAGGGATAGGGAAACGTTGTCGTTTTTGAGGCGATTTTTTACTTCTACGCCTACGGCGGGTAGCGCGAGGTAATCTGAGCAGCTGAGGGAGAGTAGGGAGAATTCGTTGTAACCCGTAGCCCTCATGCCGCGTTCTATGGTGTCTACCACCTGTTCTGGAGCAACATCGCGGGCGGGACGGGTGAGCATGCCGGGTTGGCAAAAACGACAGCCACGGGTGCAGCCGCGCCGAATCTCAATGGTGAGCCGGTCGTGCACCGTTTGTACGTGGGGGACTAACCCGATGGAATAGTCGGGGATAGGTGTGGCAACACGGCGCAGTACCTTCGGGGGCACAGCATCGCGATTGGGGTGGACGGAGCCATCCTCTGCCATGTAGTAAAACTGGGGCACGTACACACCGGGGACCTGCGCTAAATCCAGCAGGATTTCCTGGCGGCTCATGCCGGCGGCTTTCCCTTCTTCGAGCACTAGGCCAATTTCTGGTAAGAGCTCCTCACCGTCGCCTAGGGCAATGAAGTCAAAGAAATCGGCGTAGGGTTCGGGATTTGATGTGGCGGTTTGTCCGCCGGCAAAGATCATGGGCCAACTGGCTGCGTCCCAGGGTTCCTCGCTATGGCGTTCTTGCCAGGTGAGGGGAATGCCGGCTAAAGACAGCATTTCTAAGATATTGGTGGCTCCCAGTTCATAGCTGAGGCTAAAGCCCAAAATATCGAAGTCGATTAAATGGCGCCGTGACTCGACGGCAAACAGAGGGGTGCCGCTATCCTTTAGTTTTTGGACTAAGTCGGCTCCAGGTAAATAGGCGCGATCGCACAGCTGCCTAGGCTGTTGATTAATAATGCTGTAAAGAATGATGTGGCCAAGGTTGGAAGCGCCTACCTCATATATTTCTGGATAGGTCAGAACCCACCGAATGGCGGTGCTTTGCCAATCTTTATGCACTGCCCCCAGTTCATTGCCCAGGTAGCGTGCTGGGCGGGCAATATCTGGGGTAATCAATTGGTCTATAGCAGTGGCCACGGCAATTCAAAATCAACTTAGACATAAACTATAGCTGATTCCCAGGGAGGGCCCGACGCTCTAACAGAACAGCGGGTGTGGCATCAACACACCCGCTGTTCGCAGCGCTAAGTTTGCAAGACTAAAACCAAAGCTCTCCCATGCGGACATTGGTCAAGGCAAAGTGTCCTTACGCCGCCTGTAAGTTGGGCTGGTCCACGATGGATACAGCACGGTCTAATTGGGCGAGTTCAAACACAATGCGTACTGAAGGAGCCACATCGCGGACACTGATGCGCTTGCTGTGACGTTTCGCTGTGTCAAAACCAGCTAGCAGAGCAACTAAGCCAGAATTGTCTACACTATCCACGGCTGCCATATCAATTGCCACTTCATTCGTACTGCCAGATGTAATAGCCGATAGCATTTCTTCCTTAAAAGCATCAGCATTGGCAGCGGTTAAAGCGCCTTCAGGTCGAACAACTTTAACTGAAGTTTCAACACTATACATAATCAGTCTCCTAAGAGTTTTCGTAGATTTAAATGAGTGTTAGACCACGACCTTTTCGTATGTCTCCGAAGCTAGCTTGATGACTCTAAGCGTGCCCAGATGGGAATCACCGATTTGTGGAATCTTGATGTTTTGCCTGATTGTTTAAAGTTTCCAGAAAGTATTTCCCTAGAACCGTAGCCATAGCTACTTTTTCCATTGATATATCCTTTGCATGTCAGTGTGAGTGATGCGGATCACTGAGGACAACAACACCAAAAGTTTCACTTGAAATAGCGTAGGTCACTGACCCTCTGGCATTGACCTGTCGGCCTTGAAGCTTCGACCACAAAGCCTTGCTAAGGAAAGTGCCATGCATTCATTCGCGATTCGTCAGTTGGTAGAAAAAGCCCTCTACACCAAACAGTTGACCCCAGACATCGAAGAACAGATCAACTCAGAACTATCCCGCTTAGGCTATATCTCAGAGGTGGACTACGAAGCCCTTGAGCTACTGATGAGTGAAATGGATGAAGGACGCATCAAGCTTGTGCCTAGCATGCGGTAGGCACAAGCTTGATGCGTTGGGTTGATGTCTCCAGACACCTCAGTAATTAAGGTGAACTGATTAGCGAATGGAGATCAGTTTTCTCGGTGCTTGGGGAGTGTCATAGCCTTTGGTTCCATGCTGCCAGCAGCTATGTAGGAAATGTTGAAATTGTTGTTTGGCAGGGCCTTCAGCTTCGCTGTTGTCCATGATGCGTAGGTGAAAGAGCAGGGCGAAGAAGTCGGTATCAAAGGCCATTTTAAAGCTCTCAAGCGGCCAAACAAGGTCAGGAGCAGTTTTAAGATCGAAGAGTTCTAGGCTGCAAGTTTCAGGATCAATGGCAGCATCTGCAATAACTGCTTGTTGTTGGTGAGAATCGTGCGGCAGGTTCGACACTAGCATCAGGGGGCGGCACCATAGTCTAACCGAGCCAGCCACTTGGATTGCTTCTGCGTAGAGACGCTTATCTAGGCATTCGAGATAGACAATTTGTCCAGGATTTATGGTATTCATTTTTTGAAAAATAGAATTTCCAATTAAATTGATAACGATGGATATCTGCTGTTTTTTGGGTGGGTTAATGCCTCAAACGATTGCTCCTCAAGGGATGAGAAAGTATTTAGCCATTGGCTACTGTGACTGAGGCTGGAAAGATCAATTTTTGTTAAATTAGGTATTACGCTATCACTAACTGTGTTTCGAAACCTTGCTTTTTATTATTCATTTCGTAATCTTAAAGCTTGTTAGGATGCGGACTATCTCTTAATGCCTTGTCTAAACTCGATTTGGCGATTTGTTTACTGGCTTTCAGATAAGTTCTGGTTAAAATTAAAAACGGTGTGAAATCCTGTGGTTTGCTGCTTTTTTGAAGCGGCGGCGGTTTAGTACGAAAGTTTGCTTGATGGCAAGGATTAGATAGTCATGGTGTCTACTGGGACGATTGAAAAGACAGGGACCACTAATAAGCGGAAGCATGCCCCCCGCTATCGAGTGTTGTTACATAACGATGATTTCAACTCTATGGAATATGTCGTTGAATCTTTGGTACAAACGGTCCCTAGTCTTTCCGTACCTCAGGCAGTCGATATTATGATGCAGGCCCATAATGCTGGTGTGGGTCTGGTGATTACGTGCGAACTAGAGCACGCAGAGTTTTACAGTGAAATGCTGCGTTCGAAGGGTTTGACGAGTACGATTGAACCGGATGAATAGGGCGATGGCCGTTAGTCACGGTGTAGTGATTGTTTAGCTATGGTGCAACGTCTGCGTTATCAGCAATTGGCTTGTGTTGCGCTGCCCTGGCGAATTTTGATTTTTTTTGCGCTCTTGCTTTTACTGTGGAGCCCCTTGGCCCTGCTGACCTATGGGGCAGGGTATGTGGCTAACCAAGGTGCACTGGCTAGCACCCTTGCCCTGATCGCTTTATATCTTTGTTTCCTTGGCCATGCTTGGTTGTGGGGCCGTGGTGTCCATGGCTGGTTGCGCCCTTTCGACCAGTACGGGTTAGTTTTTGTGAAGCGTTTTTTTAAGGACAGCGCGATCGCACTGGCCCTTGGCTTAGGCCTAGTCGTTGGTTTATTTGGTTTAGAAGTTTTTCTGGGTTGGGCCACACTGCACCCTAGGGGCATCACAACAATTGCCTTAGAAGGGTTGGGGGTGGCCCTCGGCATAGGTCTGGCAGAAGAACTCCTATTCCGAGGTTGGTTGCTCACGGAACTTGGCACGGGTGTGTCCAAGTATCAGGCAATTTTTTGGAGTGGTTTTATTTTTGCAGTGGCTCATTTTATTAAGCCATTGCCAGACATCATCAGCACGTCTCCCCAATTTTTGGGGCTTTTGCTTTTAGGCCTAATTTTAGGAGCCATGCGACATATCAGTCGCTATCCCACCAGGTTCCAAAGCCTCGGTTTACCCATGGGGTTACATGCTGGTTTGGTTTGGGGCTACTACATAGTGGATGTAGCGGACTTGGTTATTCCCTCGGGGCAGGTGCCCGAGTGGATGACAGGCATCCATGGCAACCCCTTATCCGGTCTGCTTGGCGTCGCAATTCTAAGTGGTTTGGCTGTCCTCGCCGGGTTTAAGTTGCGTTCAAAATAGCCGCAAGTAGGGCCTTTTGCGCATGGAGTCGGTTTTCGGCCTGGTCCCATAATTTAGAGTGGGGGCCTTCCATGACGTCGTGGGTGATTTCTTCGCCACGGTGGGCAGGCAGGCAGTGGAGTACGATGGCTTGCTGATGGGCCAGGTCTAGCATTGATTGATTGATTTGGTAGGGCTGAAATTTCGGAATTCTGTCCTCTGCTTCCGATTCTTCACCCATGCTGGCCCAAACGTCGGTGTAAAGAGCGTGGCTATTTTCAACGGCGGCTTTGGGGTCTGTCGTGATCATGACTTCACTGCGGCCCTGGCTCAGGGCAATGGCTTGATCTACAACCGCTTGATTGGGGGCATATCCTTCTGGGGTTGCGACTCGGATATTAACCCCAGCTAGGGCGCACCCCAAGAGCAGGGAATGGGCCACATTATTGCCATCACCCAAATAGGTCATGGTGAGGTTGTCTAAGCTGCCAAATGCTTCCTTTAGGGTGAGCAGATCGGCCAGGGTCTGACAAGGATGTTCCAGATCGGTGAGGGCATTGATGACTGGAATGGAGGCGTATTCGGCAAATTCTTCGATTTCAGATTGCTGGAAGGTGCGAATGGCAACGACATCTAGATAGCGATCGAGGACTCGGGCTGTATCGGTTGTGGGTTCTCCCCGACCTACTTGGGTGACGCTGGCATTTAAGTCTAGGACTTGCCCCCCAAGCTGATACATGGCAACGGAAAAACTGACACGGGTGCGGGTGGATGCTTTGGAAAAAACGAGCCCCAGTACTTTATTGGGGCACTTGGGCTGACGGGTCCCCGCTTTCAGTTCTGCTGCGAAATCTAGTAAGGTGTGCAGCTCTGTACTATTTAAATCTGCCATGCTGAGCAGATCCCGTCCCTTCAGTGAGTCCATAGAGTCGTTAGTGATAAGCGGTGAGGTCAACAAGATACTACTATTTGGGCAGGCAGTATTGATGTTTGCGGAAGATACCGTGGATAGTTTGCAAGGAGCTAGATGGGATTTTATTCACGGTTGATTTTTCCACGCTTATTGGACTTAACCATGTCGGGGCGTGAGCTCAGTAGCTATCGTCAGGCACTGCTGCAAGATGTGCAGGGTGTGGTCTTAGAAATTGGATTTGGGACGGGGTTGAACTTGCCGTTTTATGGTGCTGGTGTGACGTCCCTGACCGCCATTGATCCGAACCAGGGTATGGCTGAGATCGCAACTTCGCGCATACAATCAACGACTATTCCGGTGACCCTAGAAACGGCCAGTGCAGAAGCGCTGCCAATGGACGCCGATCACTTTGATGCGGTGGTCTGTACTTGGACCCTATGCAGCATTCCCCACATTCAAACAGCCCTGGCGGAAGTCTATCGGGTGCTCAAGCCGGGGGGACAATTTTTCTTTATTGAGCACGGCATTAGCCCTGAGCGGGGCGTTGGTAATTGGCAGCGCCGAGTCACGCCACTACAGCGGCGAATTGCCGATGGGTGCCATTTGGATCGGCCCATGGCCAGTTTGGTGGAATCGGCGTTTGATCAGGTGCGCTGGGATGAATTTTATGCGCAAGATTTACCCAAGTTGATTGGTTACTTCTACAAGGGCGTAGCCACTAAGGACTGTTCTTAAGGTCGCCTTGGAAAATTTTAGCGACTGCGATCGCAATTCTTTCTAGATCCTCATTTAATAAGGGGGGCCATTCAATGTTGAGGTGTTTGCCCCGCTCATAGAACTGTCGGCCTGCATAGGCGAGTTGGTGCAATGCATGGGCTAGCTCCCGGTCAAGGGTGGTCGCCGTTTTGAGGTGTTCGTAAAGTACCTTTAACGCCAGTAGTAGGGAGGTGACCTGGCCAGGCACCGGGGGCTGTTGCTGCTGTAGTCGCGCTAAAAATGTATCGTCCTGGTCTTTGTTGGCTTGGGTAATAACGACCTGTTGGGCTGTGGGAACGTCCATAGATTGTGGGGGATATAACGTGGGCGATGACCAATGGTATGACCCGATGGAGGTCACCCATATTGCTCAGATCTGCTTCCCCTCAAGTGCTCGATTACCTGCGTCGATTCTCAAGTAGAGACAAAGGCATTTCTCAAGCTTCATCGAGATTTTATGGTTAGGGGATGTCCAATCTGCAAATTCTGGGGACACACTTAAAGATAGAAACGTCCGAATACGTTCCCTCTGTGGCACCTAATTGTAATAGGGGCAGTTCAAATGGTCCTAGCTTAGGGAATATTTTGTAAATGCTGGCTGTCTTAAAAACTTTATGCCATGGCGAATACACCCGTTGTTCCCTTTGTTGATCTTGCCCTGCAGCACGTTCCCTTGCAGGACGAGCTAATGGCGGCTATGGCAGCTGTCGCTGCTCGGGGTGACTATATTCTTGGTAATGCGGTTAGTCAGTTTGAACAGACATTCGCGTCCACCTGCCAAACTCGGTTTGGGGTGGGTGTCGGCTCAGGCACCGATGCGTTGACCTTAGGACTGCGTGCGTGCGGTTTGGGCCCCGGTGACCAAGTGATTTTGCCCGTGAATACGTTTGTCGCCACATTGATTGGTGTGCTACAAGCAGGTGCCACACCTATCTTTGTAGACTGCGACTTAGAGACTGGGCTGATTGATTTAGCGGCGGCAGAGCGGGCTATTAATGGCAGAACACGGGCGATCATACCTGTGCATCTCTATGGGCAAATGGTTTGCCCCAAGACGTTGCGTCGCCTTTCAGAGCGCCATGATGTGATTATTTTTGAAGACGCTGCCCAGGCCCATGGTGCCGAACGGGATGGCGTGATGGCTGGAAGTGTGGGCTTAGCGGCGGCGTTTAGTTTTTATCCCAGTAAAAATTTGGGGGCCATGGGGGATGGCGGCATGGTCGTTACCCAGCGAGAACTGGTGGCCCAAACGGTGAAATCCCTACGGAATTATGGGTCCACCCGTAAGTACTACCATACGGATCCGGGGGGGACGAACAGTCGCTTAGACACGTTGCAGGCCGCCATATTGAATATTAAGCTGGCGCATTTGGCCAAGTGGAACTGCGATCGCAACCGCCTTGCCAAACTCTATGACCAAGCCCTTGCCCCCCTTTCTCAGGCTGGGCTCAGGCCCATGGTGAATCATAGTGGCAGTGGCCATGTTTATCACCTATATGTCATTCGCTTAACTGACGACTGTGCCATTGATCGGACAAGATTACAGCAAGAACTCGCGGTCCAGGGTATTCAAGCCGGCATTCACTATCCGGTGCCCTGTCATCTCCAACCGGCATTTCACCATCTAGATTATCGACCCGGCGATTTTCCCGTAGCCGAACGGCTGAGCCAGCAAATCCTATCGTTACCCATGTACCCCGGCATGACCGAAGACCAATTGACCTATGTGGTCGAAGCCGTAACCAAGCACATCCAAGCTGCACCCGTTTTAATCTGACGTTCCTCACTAGCCATTGAAAGATCATGATTAGCCTTTCTCAGCCCAAATCATCCCGATGGTTAACCGAGCTGATTCTCCTCAGTTTTTTGGTAATTCTCTATGGTCCGCTGCTCTATCACTGGGTATGGGACGGCTGGGTCAATAAAGACATTAGTATTCAACACGAATATTTTAGCCATGGCATCTTAGGAATTCCTTTGGCCGCAAAACTGGTGTGGGATAAGCGACAAACGTGGGCGCGCTTGCCAGATTATTGCCATTGGTCTGGCCTTGCTTGTCTGGCCGTGGCCCTAGTGTTTTACACCAGTGGCGTCATGGATGCGCTCAACCTTTCACTGCCTTTGATGCTGGCTGGTTTGCTACTTTGCCTCAAAGGACGAGCTGGATTCAAGCTCATGTTGTTTCCACTGATATTGGTCCTCTTTTCCACCCCCACTCAGCTGCCGTACCTAATCGAGCCCTATATTCTGCCGTTGCAGCGCTTTATCGCCACCGTCGCTGGGGCAATTCTCCATGGGTTTGGCTATGACGTTGAGGTCAATAACATCTATCTGACCATGAACCAGCAGCTGGTAGAGGTTGCCCCCCACTGTGCCGGGTTAAAAATGCTCTTTACCAGTCTATATATGGGGTTAGTGCTGACCTACTGGACCGGCATCTATCGCTCAAGATTGCGCACAGGGATATTTTTTGTGGGCATTGTTTTAGTGAGTGTCATTGGCAATATTCTACGCAACACGATCTTGACGTTTTTCCATGGCAACAGCATGTCCGAAGCCTTCTACTGGTTGCATGACAGTTGGGGTGGGGATGTCTACTCGGCAGTCATGTTGGGGTCTTTGGTGCTCACAGTCAATGCGATTCAAACCCATATTCCTGAAAAATTAGAGGCGGCTAGGGTGAGTGCGAGCACGGCTACAGCATCGGCCGCACCATCGTCGACACCCCCCCTAGACTTTTGATGGTTGGGCTCAATGTTTGGAGATAGCGGTCACCCAGCCGATATTTCAACCTCCTGTGGATAACTTGTGAAATCATGGCTGTGTCTTTTTCCTCGTCCGATTCCAAGGCTCGCTTTCAGTTCAAATGGCTGGTAGTCGCTATTTTGGCGCTCATCATTACCGTTGTGGCCTTGCCTCAATATTTTTCTGCCCAATGGCCGTGGCAATCGCCCCCTGATGTTGAGCAAATTCGAGATATTCGAGCTTTAAAGGAAAACGGATTGGCCTTAGAAGGCTGGTCACAGGAGTTTCAGCAGAAAATTCAGCTTGGTGGCGATCAATGGTCGGTGCAGCAACTGAATCGCCTCGGTGAAGCGACGCCACAGCAAATGGTGCTTTTTTTGAAACCGCAAGGGGTATCCACCGATCAACCCGAAGTGGAGTGGATTGATCTACAAGGGGCGCAAAAGTGGCAAACGTCTAACCAGCGTCGTTTGCGGGTGGATAACCTAATGCTCAATACATTTCGAGCTTGGAATGCGGCTCAAACCTTTGCTGTAGCCCAGTGGTATGCTACGCCTCAAAACGGTCATCCCGCTCCTTACCATTGGTTTTGGCGCGATCAACAATACCAGTGGAGTCGCGGGAGTCGTTTACCCTGGGTTGCCGTGAGTGTGCTTATCCCCATGCCTCCTTTAGGAGAGATGGCGCCAGTGTATGAAGACCTAGAGCAGTTAAGCCAGCAGGTGCAAGCCTCTTTAGACGCAACGGTGTTTCGTGAGGAGTCGTAGTGCGGGGTCGAGATGTCCGCGATGGCAACCATCTCTGTCACTTGAAGCAGGCAAAAGATAGGATAGAGTAGCTACATTACGGAATTTATAGATTTTTCCAATTATCTATACGCCAATTTTCACTAATTGAGCGTTATGAATTTTTATAATAAGCCCCCAAGTATGGTTCCTATTAACGCTAGTAAACGTACCAAGCAGCCTGGTTTGTGGCCTGTCATAGTTGCTAGAAATCTTTTATTGGGTTCAGTCTGTTGGTGTCTGTGGCAAGGGTCTGCCTTAGCCCAGCAAGATGTTTTAGAGGAAGGTCTTCCCGAGCTTCCGGTTCCCTCTGTCGAGGAGGAGGCTATTGAGGTGCCTACAGTTCCGTCTGAACTGCCACCTGAAGATGCTTTCACAGACGGTGACTCCGAGCCGAGCCTGCCTGCGGTAGATAGACCGCCTTTTAATCTGCGCCCAAGTCCGGATGATTTGGATTCTAGGTTGTTAGAAGGGCTGACCCCAGCAGTCAACGATCCAGACAGTGAGTTTGAGCACTATCGATTGGGGCCAGGGGATAGTGTTTTTGTCAGTGTGCAGCGGTTTCCCGATCTGTCTTTCCAGGCCACGTTAGACCAGCAGGGCAATGTGATTGTGCCTAT
Organism: Leptothoe kymatousa TAU-MAC 1615; assembly: GCF_018739865.1. Taxonomy (GTDB): domain Bacteria; phylum Cyanobacteriota; class Cyanobacteriia; order Phormidesmidales; family Phormidesmidaceae; genus Leptothoe; species Leptothoe kymatousa. The sequence goes on from NZ_JADOER010000012.1 coordinate 124,660, forward strand.
TGAGGGCGCTGTGCCCATGGCTGGTTTAACCCTGAATGAAGCGGAAAATCGAATTCGGGCTATCTACAATCAGTATGTGATTCTGGCGGAAGTGCGATCGCTCTATGAAAATAACCAAGGTTTGATTACTCAGATTGAAGGTCGTTCGTATGAGTCAGCGGAGAACGTTCTCAATCGAGAAATTTCTCCAAACTATCAAGCGCTTCGCAGTTTGGAGCCCAATCGATATCGAGTGCCTGATGTCACCCTGGCACTGACGGCACAACGCGGCGTAGAAGTCGTACTGCTGGGTGAAATTGAGCGGCCAGGACTATACCCACTCCCCGTACCTAGGCTCTCTGCGGCGTTGCTTGCAGCCGGCGGTGCCAGAAATACGGCAGATTTAAGAGAAATTCGCATTCAGCGACGTTTACCCGAGGGCACAATCGAAACAACACTCGATTTGTATACCCCCATTCGGGATGGAAAACCTTTGCCTGAAGATCGCCTGGAAAATGGTGATGTCGTGATTATTCCTCGCCTTGACCCGGCTCAAGCCTATGACTACGACGTGAACTTTGTTTCCCGTTCCACCTTGGCCCAGCCTGAAATCATTGTGCGGGTAGTAAATTATCCAAGGGGGGTGATTGGCGGTCAACGTCTACCCAATGGCAGTACCTTTGTGGATGCATTGGTCGGTGATTCGGTGCGTGGTGGTGGTGGCCTAGGCTTGCCACTCAATCAGGCTAATTTACGGTCGGTGGCTTTGATTCGCTTTGATCCAGAGCAAGGTCAACCGATTGTGACGAAGCTCAACGCTAAGGAAGCCGTTTATGGTGACCCGACCCAAAATCCTCCCCTTAGGGATAATGATGTGATTGTCGTCGGGCGTAACTTTATCAATCGTATTACCTTCGCAATTGATACGGTCACTCAGCCATTTCAGGACATTTTGGGGTTTCTGCTTTTCTTTGACAGTATTGTTGATAACGATCTGTTCGGTGACGATAACTAAGGGCGTCTGTCCCTACGGCGTGATTGTTTAGGGCCGAATCATAATGGATTGAGCTATGCTTTCCTGTAGTCGTCCGAATATGACAAAATCGACCTATGTTAGGTCCGCCTGAGTCAATAACTTACGTGCTTTTTCCACCTAGTTCTCTTTAATTCAGCGCCCATTCATGGTCTCTCCTGTTGTCAAGCGTTATCTATTGGCTGTTCAGCGTTATAAGTGGGCTGGGCTGGCGTGCTTGTTGTCCATTCTAGGCGCCTCGGGTGTTGTGGCTTTGCAGCCGCCGCCGCCAGTGGAATACTACGCTGAAGGAACACTGGTAGACAATGCGCCCCTCGTATCGTTAACGAACACGGCTAATACGATTGACCAGCTTGGGCGAGGCATTATTAGTGAAGAGCAACTTTTGTCGGAAGTTTTACTCCAAGAGGTGGCTCGACAATTAACCACTAGAGGGGTAGAATTCACTGCCAGTGAGATTCGGCGCAATACCACCATTGCGGTTAGGGGTGGAGATAAGGATGAGCCTGGCAAGCAGGCCGTGGTGCGTTTTATTGATGAAGATGAGGAAACGGCGACGATTGTCCTCAGTACCTTATTCCAGGGCATGGTGGAATTTAGCCGTGTTCGAAATAAAGCTCGACTCCAAGCTATTATCGATGCCTTGAATGAACGGTTGCCACCTATTGAAAATGCGTTACGTCAAGCAGAGCAAGCATTAGAACAATACGATCGCCAGGAAGGGCCAGCCATCCAAGCTGCTGAAGATGGCAGTTTGCTCGGTCAGATTTCGGGTAGTCAGCAGCAAATTCGTCAAAACTTGATCACCTTAGAAGGCATTGATGCCCAAATGAGGAGTTTGCAACAGCGTTTGGGCATGAATGCCGATCAGGCCTATGTGGCGTCAGCGTTAAGTGCTGATCCGTTGATTGCGAATTTGCGGAATCAAATTTATCAGGTTGAGAGCCAGATTGATGGCCTGCGTCAGGGGGACTATCGGGCTAGTCATCCGGTGGTCGTGGAAGCTCAGCAAAATCTGAACACGCTCCAGTTACAACTTGCCCGGCGGAAGCAGGAAGTGTTGTTAGGGGATGGCCAGACCACGGCCTTGGCCCCCGGAGTGGGAAATATCAATGGCAATTTAGATCCGGCGCGAGCGAACTTAGCGAATCAGTTAGTGGCCTTGCAAACTGAGCAAGATACTTTGTTGCGTCAGAATCAGGTACTGGCCCTATCTGAACAAGCGCTGCGCCAGCGATATGCCAGCTTGCCGAATAAGCAACTCCAGCGTGAACGGTTGGCGTATCAGGTGGGTTTGAAAAAAGCGTTATACGACCAAATTCAAGCGCGTATCGTTGATGCGGAAGCGGCGGAAGCTGAGACCGTTAGTAGTTTGACGGTGGCGACACCGCCCACGGCTGTGATTAATGAGCCGGAAAATCCAAACCCGGCCACTGTGTTGTTGGCAGGAGGCCTGTTAGGGCTGATTGCGGGCGGTGGAATTATTTTCCTACTGGATATGCTGGATGGCACGATCCGTACGCCTGAGGATTTGGAGAAAATATTGCGCGATTTGGATATGCCTATCCTGGGTGCAGTGCCGCTGATTCGTACGCGCCCTGCTAAGGCTGCGCCTATCTTGGTGCAACCTGATTCGCCCTACCACGATAGCTATGAGCGTTGCTTGAGTAAATTGCGGCTCACGGGTTTTGAGGATAGTGTGATTGGTCCTCGGGTGGTGTTGGTGACGAGTACGGTCGCGGATGAAGGTAAGAGTATTACTGCTTATAATTTAGCGATCGCAGCGGCCCAGGCTGGGCGTCGTACCCTCCTAGTCGAAGCAGATTTGCGGTCTGCATCAAAGGCCCAATACCTAGGTCTGGTCAAAGATGAAAAGATTTTTCTAGAGCCCTTAAGGTACTACGGTGGCACCCTGGGAGACAGCGTAGCCATGGTGCCCTTTATTGAAAACCTGTATGTTTCATCGAGCCCTGGACCTCAACGGCAGGCGGCAGCGATTTTAGAATCCAGCGAAATGCGTCGGTTTTTAAGCGATGCCCGTGAGCGTTTTGACATGGTGATTTTGGATACGCCTTCCTTGAGTCGCGTTGATGATGCTTTGCTACTGGAGGGTGAAACAGATGGCATGATTCTGGTCGCTCGCCCCGGTGTGACTGAGCGGGCGGTGCTCAACACGGCCCTAGAAGAGTTAGACATGAACGATGATATTCGTCTACTGGGGGTATTGATCAACGGTGCTGCGGTTGATCTACAGGATGACGATGATGAGGATGAGTTCATCGATGAGGATGAGTACGATTTGTCGGTAGACACCGATGAGCTTTCCCAGGTGGTGGCCACATCTCCTGTGGATTTCTAAGCGTGCAGTTGACTGGCTGGTGAGTTTAATAACAGAAAGTACCAGGGCGCTTATTCCCTGCTAGAATCCTGTCTATTGACTTTGAAAACCGGGCACCCATCGGCCCATTGATTTTGCTAGTTTTTAAGACGCATGACGACATATTATTACGCCGTAGCTAGCCAGCGCTTTCTGCTTGAGGAAGAGCCTCTAGAAGAGGTCTTGAAAGAGAGACATCGCTATTATCAGGAACAGGAAAAAGAAATTGATTTTTGGCTAGTAAAGCAGCCTGCCTTTTTAGAAGCGCCGGAACTAGCTGCAGTCAAAGCACAGTGTCCTCAACCTGCGGCGGCCGTGGTTTCCACCGATAAGGTCTTTATCACTTGGCTAAAGTTAAGACTGGAGTACATTGCCACTGGAGAGTTTGAAACTCCGTTAACATCTGTGGGTGATCCGTTAGCGTCCTTGGCAGCGGCTTAGTTCGAACAACGCTCATTCAGGAGGGTGGACAATGGCATATCGGTGGTTAAGTGGAGCTACGGTAGGTTTACTCGCGAGTGGCTTAACTGGGAACGTGATGGCCCAAAGCTATCCGGCTTGTCCACCGCCTGCTAGTAGTGAGTATCTTTTGTTTGTGCGCGGGGAGGATGCCGCCACTCGCGATCGCGCAATTTCTGTTTTGCCAACTGATAAACCTACCTTGGCTTGCAGCTACTTAGATGACACAGTAGTGCGGGTGGGAGGCTTCGATTCATTGGAGGTCGCCAATTCCTGGGCTCTATATCTTAATGATATTGAGCAGCTAGATACGGTGGTCGTAGAACCCACGGTTGCCTCCGAAGAGACGGTGGAACCCGTTGCGGTGGTGGCCGTCCCCGAGCCAGTTGCCTATGAACCAAAATTGCTGGGGGAAGGTGTGGCTGTTTTGGTCGATTATCAGCAGGATCCTGAGGTTGGCCGTCAGTTAGCGCAGCAAGGCAATGTGGGGCTGGCCGTTTATCTACAGCAGCCGTATTTACTGGTGTTGCATACCACCGACACATCCCTCGCTGCATCTCGGCTACAGCAGTTAGTAGACAGTGGGCTAACGTCCTTTTTAGTCGATGGCCAGCGTGTGATTCGGCTAGCGGAAACTATTCGGTGACCATCGACCCAGATTTTTGATGCCCTACTGGGTGCTAACGCCCCTAGTATTTCTAGATGCCTAGTATTTCTAGGCCCCTAGTATTCTAGGCCCCTAGTATGTGGGGGCTGCAAGGATGCCAATGATGACGCCTAGGGCAGCACCAGCCACGACTTGCACGGGGGTATGCCCTAGGAGTTCTTTGAGGCGGTCTTCTTTGAACTCATGTTCATTAAAGAATTCGTCTACGATCTGATTTAACACCCGAGCCTGCTTGCCGGCGGCTTGGCGCACCCCGGCTGCATCGTACATAACGATGACGGCAAATACGGCGGTGGCCGCAAACGCTGGGCTCGACCAGCCAATCGTTTGACCAATGCCGCAGGCTAACGCTGTGACCAGAGCGGAGTGGGAACTGGGCATACCGCCAGTTTCCACTAAGACGTGAAAGTTGAGGCGTTGGTTATGTACAACCTCAATGATCAGTTTGAGCAACTGAGCACTGATGCAAGCGGCCAGTGACACCACAAGGACGTGGTTCTGAAAAATTTCGATAAAGGCTTCCATACAAGTTTTAAAAAATGGGTTTTGCAGGATATTTAATGTGTGCGAGCGGTGATGTAATCTGCGATCGCAACGAGTGGTTGCTTAAGCGGGCCAAATGTGGCCAGTTCATCCTTGGCGGCTTGGATTAGCGCGTCGGCTTGTTTTTGCGATTCATCTAGGCCCCAAATACTGGGATATGTAGCCTTTTGGGCCTGCACATCTTTCCCAATGGATTTACCCAGTTCTTCTTGGGTGGACGTAATGTCTAAAATGTCGTCCACAATCTGGAAGGCTAGGCCAATATTATTGGCATAGCGAGAAAGCCTTTCAACGGTGTCGTAGTCTGCGCCACCTAACACTGCACCAGATACAACCGAGACTTCTAGCAGGGCTGCCGTTTTGTGCATGTGGATAAAGTTCAGTGTTTCAATGGACGTATCTGGCTTACCTTCGGAGGCCAAATCAACAATTTGCCCCCCGACGAGTCCAGCTGCGCCAACGGCCTTACCCAGCCGACGAATTACATCTAACACTGCTTGGGGGGCAACACCTTGGGTGCGGTCGGCAATAAATTCGAACGCATAGGCCAGGAGAGCGTCCCCTGCCAAAATCGCGACATCATCACCATAAACCTTATGGTTAGTCAGTTTGCCCCGCCGATAATCGTCATTGTCCATGGCTGGTAAGTCATCATGGATCAGCGACATGGTGTGCACCATTTCTAGGGCGCAGGCTGTGGGCATAGCCTGGGGAATCGTGCCACCGACCAACTCACAGGTCGCCAGACAAAGAATGGGACGCAAACGTTTACCCCCTGCCATCAAGGAATAGCGCATGGATTCATAGATTGTCTCGGGATAAACCACGGTTAATGACTGCTCCAGGGCTGCCTCAACCTCGGCACACTTGGTGGTGAGATAGGTTTTTAGGTCAAAATCGGCAGCGACATCGGTGGTCATCATGGCTACTAAGGAAAAATATGAATCGGTAGAACTACGCCGTTGGCAAGATCAAAATTGACCTAAGGCTAATTATTAATTAACCATTAAATCGCTTGCGGTAGCTTAATACTGTATTGTGCATCAACATGGTCACTGTCATAGGCCCAATTCCACCGGGTACGGGGGTAATTGCCCCGGCAATGGGCTCAACGCTAGCGAAATCTATATCGCCTACGAGTCTTGCCTTACCAGATGTTTCGTCTTCAATACGGTTGATGCCGACATCAATGACTGTCGCCCCAGGTTTAATCCAATCTGAGTTAATCATGTTCGGTCGTCCCACTGCCGCCACTAAAATATCTGCTTGACGGCACAGTGCGGGCAAATCTTCTGTGCGCGAGTGGGCCATCGTGACCGTGGCATTGGCGGCTAAGAGCATCAAAGCCATGGGCTTACCGACTAAAATGCTGCGCCCTAGCACGACGGCCTTCTGGCCGGTTGCGTCAATGTTGTATTCCTTGAGGACTGCCATCACACCTGCTGGCGTGCAGCTTCGCAATCCCGCTTCGCCACGCATTAAACGCCCCATATTTTCAGGGTGTAGCCCATCAGCATCCTTATCGGGGGCAATGCGATTGAGTAGCGCGACTGAGTCGAGATGGCTGGGCAAAGGCAGTTGAATTAAAATGCCATCCACCCGTTCATCGTTGTTGAGCTGATCGATCAGTTCTGCAACGGTTTCTTGGGCAGTATCTGCGGGCAGATGGGAGCCAAAGGAGGTAATGCCAATGCGATCGCAGGCTCTTTCCTTATTTCGTACATAGGCGGCGCTGGCAGGGTTGTCCCCGACCATTACAACGGCTAATCCGGGCGGGCGCAGGTTAGGGTCGCGTTGACTGATATCAGTTGCAAGCTGAGCTTGAATCTTTTGAGCAAGGGCTTTGCCATCTAACCGCTGGGCCATGGAGATTTTGCTAACTTTATTGGCGAGGGTGTCGTGTCACCAGTTAACTGATAGATACTGGCAACATTGACTGTCCTCAGAGTACCAAACGCTATTCCCCTGCCCCAAATTTCCTGATATGCCTGTGCTTTGACCGTTGCGGCTGGCCAGGATGAAATGCCCGATAAAATTATCTAAATGGCTGGAGATGTTACGTCAAATCCGCAATGCTGAATTTTTGTACTGGTTGAGCACCCACGGTTGTTGAAGAGATGGAACAGATTGGGGTGTACATAGCTTTTCCAATCCCACGCTGTTAGTTATTTCTGGCGCTGTAAGTGCGTAACCTATATTTGCCAAGCTGCTGTCTGATCAACTTAGCTGTATATCCGGCTAATGGCCCTGTGGGCTGAGGAGTCATACTTTAGCCGATGTGACTAGCGTTGTTGTCCTATCAGACATGTAGCGATCACGTATGTTTTTTAACTATGGTTGCAAAATTATATTTTTCTAATACTCGATGGATGCTGGCACTGGCGACTGGCTTGATGGTGCTTTCTGCCGCTTGTCATTCCCCATCATCCACCAATCAGGTGCCTAGCTTAATCTCACTGCCAAAGTCAACGGTTCCGATTGAAGCCCTGAAGCAGCCGCAGCGGGTGGAGCGCTCAGTCAATCTCATGGGAACAGTGACCCAAAAGCTAGCCATTGTGAATGGCTGGCTGTATCAGGTGGATGATGGGACCGGTCAAGTATGGATCTCAACCCAGGAAGTGGCGCCTGTCGTTGGAAATCAGGTCCATATCAAGGGGGTGGTTAGGTATCAGCCCGTGGAGGTCAATGGTGCGGATCTGGGGGACTACTACCTAGAAGAGAAGCAGCGTCAGCTACAGCCGGATGGAGCTGCAGCAGAAGAACCCGAGAATTAGCCTATTGAACGACGGCTGTGGACCCTACCAGGGTGCTCAAGTGGAGGGGAGTCACTTCCTGGTCGGCTGATGGGATAGCTTGGTCCATTCTGTTGGTGACTAAATAGTTATCCAAAATTGCCTGGGCATCGGCGGTGGATTTGAGGTCATAGGTAACAAAGAATCGAAATGATGCTTCGCCGGGGGAGGCATCGGGGTCATTTTCCCAAAGATCAAGGCATACTCCGCTGTGATTGGGGCGCAGGCGGTAGTTAAGGGTTTCTTGGCCAACTATACGCTGATTCATTTGGGCTACGGGTGTCGTTTATTACCTGTCTACAGTAAGTAGAATGCCCGCTTGTGCTTGGATGACAACGACACCCATGATAAATCAGTACTATCCCAGAGAGAGGGATAGTACCGCTGTCCTTAGATGTACTGAATGCGCTGTGGGCTTTACGCTTTGATGACTAGGTTCTGGGTGAAATTACCGTGGAGTCCGTAGGGGACATGGTGATTGAGTTTGAGGGTGGCGATGGGGCCTTGCTCAATGTTTTGTGCATCTAGAATGCTTAGCTCAGTGCAACGGCTGGCGGCATTGTAAAACATGCCAAGGACCCAGCCCTCGTCTTCTGCGGTGCCGTTGGGCCTAGGGACAAAAATAGGTTCACCGGCAAAGCCACGGGGGGCAAAACTCCAAATTTCTTCTTTGCCAGTGTCTAGGTCTCGTTTGAGGATGGCTTGAAGGGGCGCATTCCCTTGGGACTGGTGGGCAACGCCGATGTATAGATAGCGATAGGGGCGACCAACGTGATTGGGGTTGAGGTGGGGAAACTCGCAGCCACGCTCAAGTAGGCACTGGGCTTGGCTAGAGCCCTGGTCGAGGTCTAGTTCAAAGCGCCAGAGCTGGCCTTCGGGAATGCGACTGAAATCTGCTTCGAGGTAATTCTCTGCCCCTTTGAGGTCGGGAAACTCTTGATAGCAGACGGAATCTAGATAGAGCTTGCCGTCGGTTTCAAAGGCATTGGCGTGGTGAAAGACGAAGCAGGGCTGAAGGTCGATGGTTTGGACGGGACTGGTGCCATCTCTGGGGATGATGATGGCGCGGGTGGGTTGCTTGGGATTGAATTGGATACATTCTGCCGCTCCCTTGAGACCTGCTAGGTAGGGCACAGGGTTAAAGCTAACGGGGTTTTGGAAAAATATGCAGTAGTTGGGGGTGATGGCAAAGTCGTGGAGAAAGGCAAAACCAGGAATGTTATGGCGGTGGATGTGGGCCAGCCGTCCATTGGTGGCAAATTCGTAGATGCTAATGGTGCTGGATAGACCGGTTTTGACGCCAAAGTTGACTAGGCAAGGCTGTTGATTGGTGCGATCGCAGCTAGGATCAATCCGAGGATGGGCCGAAAATGACTCCCCCGGTTTCAGTACACCATCCAAATATTCCAGACCCAGGGTCTCCAGGGTGGTCACATCCAGCTGATGGGGTTCCGCCGCTTCCCACAGAGCCAGCAGTTTGCCACCCCAATAAATCACATTGGTATTAGCAATATTCTTCAGCCTGAGGTCAAAGGCATTGGCCAAGGGCCCACCGGGCTTTTGGGTGCCAAAAACCCCCCGATAAAGCGGCTTCCCTGCGGCTTGTTCCTTGACATAGCCTTCGGTGCGCACAAACCGATTACGAAAATACGCCTTACCATCCCCGATGGAAATAGCCGTAATCATGCCATCACCATCAAATGGATGGTGTACCGGCTGCCCGCCAACATCTAATAGGCCAGGACCGTTGCGGAATAGCGTGCCTTGCAGGTCAGGTGGGATTGTCCCTTCAATGTCTTCGATTTCATAGGCATATTCATTGGGCTGCGACCGATAGCCGCTACGCCAATCATCCATATCAAAGTCAGTGGATGCACCAGGGGAAGGAAGAGTTTGCATTAGAAAATAACTAAAAACTTAAAAAGAGATATGAATGGTCAGTAAAAACCTGCTAGACCCTTAGGTAGAGTCCGCTATTTTGCAACCCAACCAGGGTCGGCTGATGGTTGGTTGGCTATGAAGAACTTAAGGCGGGTTCAGGGGCTTCTGTGTCTTCAGCATTAGCCTCGGCCGCTGCTGCGCTAGTCCCAGAGACCGAATCATCTGGCAGTAAGAACAACAGCGGTAGGGGCAGTAGGGTGGTCAAATTAGTGATCAGAACCAACAGCCACAGGTTGGTGAAGTCTGTTTCCGTAACCTGTAGCCAATGGGTCAGCACCGCTCCCAATTCCCGAGACACCAGACCTGCCAGGTTAACAATGGACATGAGCAGGGCAAACAAGGTGGCCTCGACGCCCGGTGGGCATAGCCTGGCAGAAAGCACTAAGACTGGCATGAAAGCAATTTGGCCCATGATGGTCAGAATGGCACTGTCGCCTAGGCTAAACCAGTGATCTTCTAAACCCAGGCTGCGATTGGCGTGGGTCACCAACAAGAGAGTGGTCATTCCCCCAACGGAGGCTAAGACGGTGGTCCAGGCAAAAATTACCCGAAAAGGCACTGTTTTCAAAAAACGCTGGAAAATACTAATGCCGATCAAAGCAGAAAAACTCGTTATCAGCTGTACCCGTCCTAGAAATTCAGGTTTGAATCCTAAATCGTTGGTTGTAAAAAAGAAAAACGCTGAATCAGCACTGGGGGTGGCTTGCCAAAGGAATAAAAATAGAGCAGGCATCCAAATAACACGTTGGCTAAAGGCCGTTTTCAGTTGTTTGACCTGAGACCAAATTGCTTTGAAGCTAGATTTTTCACTAGAGGCGTCCTCCGCAATCAACCAGGCCACAATGGACACAATTAGAGGAAATGTGGCCGTGACGGCAAAGACCATGCGGGTACTGGTTTGCTCCAGCAGCAAGCCCCCAACGTAGGCTGTCAAAATACCGCCGATGGCAGAAGCGCCCCAGCACAGTGATTGAATAGTGCCCGCTTCACCTTGGGACTCTTGGCGCGCCCGCTCCACCACCAGGGAATCGACAATGACGTCTGACATGGCCACGGACACCGAACTTAGGAGAATCATGGCGGTGGCCAACCAAGCGGTGTTAGTGCAAGTGGCCAGCACGAGCCAGGCCGTCGTGCCCATTAACCCTGACAAAATCAGATATGGGCGACGGCGATAGCCCCAAATCGGTAGCCCATCGGATAAAAAACCAAATAGGGGTTTAATCGTCCATGGCAAGCTAGCTATCCCCGTCAGGGCTGCTACTTCTGTGGGACTCAGCCCCAGGTCATCCTTAAGGAAAAAACTAACGGCTAGCCGCGCCAGACCTAAAATGCCTTGGACAAAGTAGACCAGCAAAATCGCTGTTAACTCAGTGGTGAGGGGCCGACCTAATAAAATACGATTTTCTAAAAATTGCTTGAAGCCCTTTGAGTCACTGGTCGCAGCCATATATGACAAAAACCTTTAAGAAATGTCAAGTATCTTAATCATACCGATTCTATTCGCATTGCCCCAGTCTTCTGCAAAATCAAGCCAAATAAAAAGAGGGCACAGTGGGTGCCCTCTGTCGGTTTTTATGCTTAAAACAATAGGTGACCTAAACAAATCGAGATTAGGATTTGTTGCGGATATCTATCGCATTCAGGCGATATTCCTGAATCGTTTTGTCGGTGAGTGAAGCGCTGCTTTTATTTCGGATGTTGAGTTCATCCAAGCGGCGTTGCTGCAATGTGGTGTTCACCAAAGAGTCACTGCTTTTATTTCGGATGTTGAGTTCATCTAAGCGGCGTTGCTGCAATGTGGTGTTCACCAAAGAGTCACTGCTCTTGTTGCGGATGTTGAGTTCATGTAGGCGGCGTTGCTGGATTGTGGTGTTCACCAAAGAGTCATCGTTGGTGGTTTTAGCGGCCAATGCCGGTGCAACAGCAGTAGCCGCAATTAAAACAGATAAACCTGAAACTAAGAAGCGTTTCATCGTGTGTCCTCCAAAGAAGTAGGCTTTGAACTTTCTTGCCTACAACGATGAAAAGACCAACTGAAGCCCCTCTGATAGGTGGCTGAAAATCTTCAGAGAAATGGCTGATAATAGACTGAGAAAATGTAGCTGAGGCTACAAAAATATTTATTCAGGTATGCGTACAGCAACTGTGCTGGCCCTAAAGGTGTATAGCTGGCCTTCTAGTTCGATGGGGGTACCAATTTTTATTTTGCTGTTGCCAAATACAGCCCCGTCATCTGTGATCTGAGCGTTGCCCGTCAGGGTGATCAGCATGTCGGTGGTGAATTCGAGCTCGGGACGAGGGTCTGGAAATGCTTTTACAGACCCATCTGGCTGGGGGACTGCGGTGCTACGGGGTAAGGGTTGGATCGTTTTAATGCCCACCTGACCGTAGGGTTGGTTCCGAATGATGATGTTGGTTTTCCCTTCCTCTCGCATATTGTCTAAAAATTCTTCTGGGTTGAGGACGGTTAACCCGCGCACCATCACATCCACTTCGATGTCTTTATTGATGGCACCGACTTGGGCCACCGAGCCCGATGTGCCAGGGTAGAAGAATATGGCGACTGCCACCATCAGAATGATCAAGCCTGCGCCAATGTCTAAGAGGCTGATTTTGCCAAACAAGCGTCCTTTCGAATCCAAAATGGCCATGGCTTGGGTACTCCGAAATGTAACAGACGTGCAACTCACCCTAGCTTGGGTGGATGCAGCCGTTAGTATTTAAGCATGGGGAGGCCAAATTGTAGGGATGTAGACCAGAAATCTCTCGACTTGCTCTGTGTATCAAGCCTGGGACATTGGTTCATGATGAGATTCCGCTATATACCCAATGATTTTTGTAACTTGACTGTTTAGGGTAGGGAGTTAAACCACAATCTATTAACTGTCACAGCCCATGGGGAAAGCTATCGAGGCTATCGCTATGGTCAAAAGGTGGATATTAGCTTTGTTATCCAAACAATTTCAGAGTTGACTTTATCCGTCTTCGCTTCTCGTTGCTGATGTCGTAGATGATGTGTCTGTCCAATGTGCAGCTTTTGCTTTCCGGCTGTGGTCAGATGGCATTGCGGTTTAGCAACATTCTATTCGCTGTTTCCTTTCAGTACGCTGATCATGTCTAATGCAGTTTTCCGCTGGGGTAATCGCTGGCAACGCCGTCTGGCCTACGGTGTGATGGCGTTTGTTATGACCCTCAGTTTTGGTGCGTTTGTTCCTCGCCCTGCCAGTGCTGGATGGTTGGATATTATTTTGCCGACTATCCAGGTATTCCAAATTACCAATATGTCTAATGAGCAGGAGGTGAATCTGGGCTCCCAGGTGAATCGCCAGTTGTTGAGCCAGTCGTTTCGGCTGTATCGCGATGAGGCTCTGACCTCCTATGTGGATCAGATTGGACAAAGTTTAATACCCCATAGCGATCGCCCAGACATTCCCTATGTATTTCAGGTGGTCGAAGATGACAGTATTAACGCCTTTGCGACCATGGGTGGCTATGTGTACATCACCACCGGTCTGTTGGCGGCGGCTGATAATGAAGCAGAAGTGGCGGGTGTCTTAGGCCATGAGGTGGGGCACATTGCGGAAAAGCATGCCCTAGACCAGATGAGAGATGTGGCGATTGCCCAGGGCGTGGCTGGGGCGTTCGGCCTCAGCCGTAACCAGATGGTGGGTATTGCTGTGGATGTGGCGTTGACCTTGCCCAATAGCCGCAAAGATGAGCTGGTGGCGGATGACCATGGCTTTATCACCATGGGGGAAGCGGGCTATGACCAAACGGGTATGGCAACGCTGATGCAAAAGCTAGACAGTGGTAATAATCCTCCGGCGATGTTTAGTACCCATCCTAATCCTAAGGATCGGGTGGCGCGGTTGGAACGGATGGATAGTGATTTAGCTCTGCCTGCGGCAACCTCGGGCACCGATACGGTCGCCTATAGCTCACGGGTCGCTTCGTTGCGGTAAGCGGCAATTCCCCAAAACATAAGATTGGCATCAAACCAGGTTCTGTTGTGCAGGACCTGGTTTTGTTGTTGTAAGTATGTTTGGTAAAGCCGATGGAGGTACTCGCCGTCGCCGCCGGTAAAGATTAGGTTGGTGTTGGGATATTGCTGTTGCCAGGTTTGAATATAGTGGTGGATCCCAGCTAAAAGGGGATATAGGACGCCGCTTTGGATGGCGTCAGGTGTGGTCATTGCCCAGGGGGGTGGTAGGTCAGTGGGGGGCTCTATGGGGGGTAAGGCGGCGGTGTAGTGGTGGAGGGCTCTGAAGTGAGATCGCAGCCCTAATAAAATGGCACCGCCCTTAAAGCTTGCATCTGCACCGGCGGTAAAGGTCAGGGCAGTGCCGCTGTCGATCACTAGGACGGGCCAGCTATAGTGCTGACCTGCGCCCCATAAACTCACTCTCCGATCTAAGCCCATGGTGGGATAGATGTTTTTGAGCGGGAGCTGTTGAATCCAGTGCACGTTCAAGGGGCGATTGAGATATGCCCTTTGGGCAGGCACCACGGAAACGGCCCACACGGTTAGGGGCTGACTAGAGATGGCGTGCAGCTCAGGGGGCGCATGATCAGGTAGCAGTGTATTTAGGCTGGTGGCTGGTGATTGGTGCCGATGGGGAGCGTGCCCCACCCAGCGTAGGTTCATCTCTTGAAACCACGCCCAATGCCAGCGGCTATTGCCAATGACTAGGGCTAACCAATCGGCCATTCTGATCTGATATTAGTAGAACTAAAAAATAAAAATGGGGGCCATTAAAATAGGGGCCAGTTATTTCTAACTGACCCCATTTTTCAACTTGGCAAAACTCAAAAACAATCGCTAGTCTGCTGTTAATTTGGTTGAAGAAGTAAATGGTATTTGCTTACTAAGGGTTTACGGTTCAAACTTGCTACGTGCCTTATATCGATTGAGATTTGGCGGTCTATTTTAGTAACCTAAAATGACGAATGCCCTTGGTAGACGTATAGCTAAATCTGAGGAGTTTTTGTTGTTTAACTATCAGGAATAAAGTGGACTTCCTGATGTCTATTCAGTTGTTTCGATAGATTTAATGTAGCACCAAACACAGTCTTCCAGATCGTTGTTTACTCAAATTTACAACCATTTATATAAGTCTTTGATAGCTTATATTTTTCTAATTGTAGAGACTGGTTTTTGAGTATTTGTAACGTTTTAGATTGGGTTTTGATCTATCCTTTTTCGTTGATTAACTAATATGATCTAGCGCTAATTTTGCCGCTCCCACCATGCCAGCCCGATTGCCCAGGGTGGCGGTGAGTAATTGTAGGGAGCGTCGATAACGGGGACGGATGCGTTGTTCGATTTCTGCTTGGGTGGACTTTAAAAAGTAGGGGGCGGCGGCGCTGATGCCACCACCGATAATGACGGCTTCTGGGTTTAGGACATAAATAGAGCTGACCAGGCCAATGCCTAGTAGTTGGCCATAGTGTTGCCAAAACTCCAGAGCTTTGGCGTCTCCTGTGGCTGCAAGTGCGGCTAACTCTCCTGGCTCCATGGCCATTTCTCGGCGGATGGCCTGGGCGGAAATATGTTGTTCTAAAGAGCCTGTGTTGCCGCTCTGGCATTCATGGCCATTGGGGTTGAGGGTGACCAGGCCGAGTTCGCCGCCGCTGCCGTCGTGCCCCACGAATAGCTGGCCATTGAGGATGATGCAGCCGCCCGCCCCGGTGCCCAGGGTGAGCAAAATCAGGTTTTTGTAGTGTTTGCCTGCGCCCAGCCAGGCTTCGCCGAGGCCCGCACAGTTGGCATCGTTAGCGACCACCACCGGGCGGTTGGTTTTGGCTTCTAGGATGTTGGCGACGGGCACATCGAGCCACTGGGGTAAGTTAATGGCGATGCGGGCAATGCGGGCGGTGATGTCGGCGGGGCCGGGGGTGCCAATGCCGATGGTGGATGCTTTGTGGTCTGGGTCTAGGGTGGCGATCGCATCTGCCACAGCAGCCAATACGGGTTCTGGATATTGGGGCTGGGGGGTGGGCACCGTTAGCGAACTTAAGCAGTCGCCGGTGGGGGTAAAGCACCCGAGCTTAATGGCGGTGCCGCCTAAGTCAACGCCGATAACGTGTTCCATGGTTGTTTATGGGGTTGTGCGCTGGGCGGCACCTGCTTGGAATGCCTGGCAATATTGTTCGTAGCCACCGGGGAAAACCACATTGAGGGTGAGCGGGTCGGTGGTATCGCTGGGGTCAACCGGCCCCTGGGTGACCATATTGTTTTCTACTTGGATGGCTCTGCGGTTTTGGAGTTCGCCGCCGCTGCTGTCTACATACACCACCAGGTTGCCATTATTAAAGGCTTGGCCTAGGTTTTGGATGAGCTGGAGGAAGTTGCGATCGCTGCCCCCACGCTTAAACTCCACGCCATCTTCCGTTTCCACCGCTTTACTCGTCACCGTATCCCCCACACCCACAATCAGAGGCATATGCACCGGGTCAAAATTTTGCTTTACCAGGTTGAGCATATCCGCCATCGTTTTTGGCGCCTGGCGTGCATTAAAGCCCACTCCCAGAGGGTGCATGCCAATCCGATGAAAATAGTAGCGATTTAGCAGGGCCAGCACTCCAGCCTCTTTCACCGCCCCCCGCAGCATAAACTGAAAGTCTGTCGTGCCCGATGTCGCGGCGTCTGCCCACCACACCACTTCATTGCCAGTGGTATCTCGACCCAAATTGGGCGCATAGTGCACAAAAAATGAGGCCCCTAGCTGCTGGTCTGTAGCTTCTGTGAGTAGCTGATCCATCAACGCCTTCATCTGCTCCTGGATTTGGCCATAAAGGGTGGGATTTTCCAGGGTTTCATAAAACGTGTTCAGATTCGCTGTCGGCGATGCCACATTATCCAACACCGATGCAGCGATACAGGTGTTCAATGTGTCCGCAGACAACCCATGGTCTACCGTCTGCAAAAAATCTCGCAGCGTCGTTTCAATCCGTTGGGGAATGGCCTTTAGAAACGCAAGTTCGGCGTCACTGACACCAGGATGGGTAACTTCGCCATGGCGGTCTTGCCATTGCACCCCCCCTGCGGCCAGGCCCGGCAGGTGTAAATCGTCTACCGCTGTGCCTAAGGCTTTCTCCACAATGCCATTGACACCCCGTTTGCCAATATGTTCGCCATTGGTGAGCACAAAAAAGTGACCATCGTATTTAGCGACTGCTTCCACATAGTCTGGGTTAATTTCCCGATTTAACGGATCTTTGACCAGGCCCATGCACACCCCATCTAAGTCTTGGATGACGAGCAAATTTTCGGTGTTAGCCAGCAAATGGGTAAAGGCGGCATGGTCTAGGGAAAACGTTTGCTGGTGTAGGGGCACCGTAGAGGAAATGGGGAAAGTCATAAAAACTTCTGTTAAGAGACGTAGCCGTTTGTATAAGATTACGGTAATCCTCGCTACTATGGCTGTTGCAGTAGTGAGCTCAGTATTGGGGGCTCGACCTATGGCTACAATTTATACTCTCCACCCAGAGACGCCTCAGACTTTTAAAATTGACAAAATCCGTAAGCAACTGCAAAGTGGCGCGATCATGCTGTACGCCACGGATACGGTGTATGCCATTGGTTGTGATCTATTGTCAAAAAATGCAATTAAGCGAGTGCGGCAGCTGAAAAAGCTATCGAATGATAAGCCGCTGACGTTTTTATGTTCGTCGCTATCTAATATTGCGGAATATGCCTACGTGAGCGATCCCGCCTATCGCACAATGCGTCATTTGGTGCCGGGGCCCTATACGTTTATTTTGCCAGCGACCAAGCTGGTTCCCAAGCTGGTGATGAATCCGAAACGGAAGACGACGGGGATTCGGGTGCCCGATAGTCCGGTGTGTCAGTCGCTGTTGAAAAGCTTAGGCAATCCGATTATTTCCACATCGGCCCATACGGGGGATATGGATGAGGCGTATTTTTCGCGGTATGAGCTGTTTGATGCTTTAGAGAAGCAGGTGGACATCATTATCGATAGTGAGACGGATCCTAGCTATCTGGCATCGACGATTTTGGATATGACGGACGATGAGCCGGTTATTTTGCGCAAAGGGTTGGGCTTTGACGCGGTGGAAAATTTTGTTGTCGCAGACGAAATGTAGGGTTGCCGAGGGGCCAATATCGATGGGTCGCGAGAAGTGGGTTCGTTGAGGCAGATGTCAGAGAGGCAGATGTCAGAATTCAGGTGTGCTTTTCTGCCGTTAGCATGCCAGGGATTCGTAGCATTGGCATCCAAAATATATGATGAACGCCTACGATGCAGTCTTCATTCCCGGTGGTGGTGTCCGTGCCAATGGTGAGCTACCCCTGTGGACCCAACGGCGGCTTACCCACGCCATTGAAATCAGTCAGAGTGCTTCCTACATCATCCCCCTCAGCGCAGGTACCACCCATAAGCCTCCTCCCCTAGATCCCGAAGGCTTCCCCATTTTCGAATCTGTTGCTGCCGCTCAGTATTTAATTCAACGGGGCATTGCCCCAGAGCAGATTTTAGTCGAAACCTGTTCCTACGACACCATTGGTAACGTTTACTTCTCGCGGGTCATTCACATTGACCCGTTGCAGCTTAAGAGACTTTTAATCGTTACCTCTGAGTTTCATATGCCTAGGACCCAAGGAATTTTTGAATGGATATATGGTTTAGAAGGACTGTCTCAGAATTATGAGCTGGAGTTTCAGGCTGTCAGTGATGCAGGCATTGATCCGAAGCTTCTGGCTGCAAGAAAGTCTCGGGAAGTAAAGAGTTTAGAAAACGTGCAAACTCTGGCACAAAAAAATCAAACCATGCAACAGTTCCATGCGTGGTTGTTTCAACAACATGGTGCCTATGCCATGGCCAAGCAAGTGGTGAGAGCCTCGGGCGATGTGCTTGGCTCTTATTGAGGTCAATGCTGCAGTGTCAGTTGCTCCCATTAAAAAGGGTTTTTTCGGTAGGGGTAATTCCTTGTGGTTGCCCGTTGATATTGCGCGTAGATAATCAAGCGTGTGTTTGGAAATATTTTGTTCTACGGCATGGCTGTGCCAGAGGGGCTAGGGGACCCTGGTTAGGAGTGTTGACTTCGGCTTCGCTTCACCAACGGTATTGCTGGGATAAGTATTGCTCTTTTGTTTATAGGCTAATTGCATCGGGTATCCCAGAGTAGGCAAAAGACCGGCCTTGAAAAAAAAATAAAAAAATGTTGTTTCAAAAACTGTTGTCATAAAAAACAGCGCTCCTTGAGCGGAGTCGTAAGGGCCTATTGGTTTAGGCGTAGCTTCGAATTTGTTCAGTTAGCAGGGAATGTGGGACGGCTAAAAAAAAGACTGCCGGTTTGCACCGCGCAGTCTGTCATTGGCTTTCAGAATCAAAGAGACCGATCGTACTGGCAGCTAACTTCTGTCTCAAGGAAGCTTGCTGAGGTGCTCCTTTCGCACATTTCTAGAATAGTCAGTAACTCCGAGGGTTGGATAAATCACGGATGAAGAAATCCGTATTGTTTATGTCCTTACTATAAAACTAAACAATAAACAATCTTGATGTTAAAGACTATTACAAGAGATGCATCAAGATTGTTTATTGTTCAACAAGTTCAGGACCCGATGCATCTGCTTTTGGGCGTCAATATCTCTATATAGGGCTAATGCCTGGTGCCAATACTGATGGGCTACATCAACTTTTTGCAAACTGAGATAGGTATGGCCTAATTCCACATAGGCATAGGCCAAATCACACTTAGCGCCGATGCCGTCAAATAGCTCAACAGATTGGCTATGGTATTGCAGTGCTTCTGCTGGCTGCTGGTGCTGACGGCTAATCGTAGCAAGGCCTGTGAGGGCTTTTGCTTTGACCTGGGGATAATGGCCCGCTTCTGCGAAGTTAAGGGCCTGCTGGTAAAGGTTTTTGGCTTGGTCTAGGTGGCCGAGCTGCCCGTAGGTTTGTCCTAATAGTTGAATAAAGTAGGCGAGCCTGCCTGACTGGGAACTTTGGTGGGTGAAGGTATGCAAACATCGCTTGGCCAGCGTGGAGGCTGTTTGTGCCTGCCCCTGGTATGCATGGGTTAGGGCTAGGGCTACGGTGGCTTTGTCGGCCCAGGCTTGGTGGCGGGTGTTTTCTCCCTGGTTAATCACAGTTGTTAAAGCATCTTTTGCTTGGTCTAGTTCCCATAGATCCATGGCATAGAGGCCCAGGCTAAGCTGGGAGTCGATGTTTAACATCTGGAGATAATAATGTCTGCGCGCATCTAGATTGGTAACGTTATCGAGGTGGCGATGGGTCGTGGAGAGTGTACTCTCTTGGCAGGTGATAGCGGCTTGAATCTCGCCCGTAATCCAGTAAATGTCGCCGAGAATATTGCGTAGCTCACTCACTTGCAATAGGGGCGTTGATTCATTTTCTAAATGGGTGAGGACATCTGTAATGACGGTGCTAACGGGATGGAGAAAACCCATGCGGTATAGGCTACTGGCTAGGGGTAAAAACTGTTGCCATTGGTTGTGACGGCTTTTTAACAACACGTTTGCGGCGGCTGAGTAGTCGTCAATGGCGATGTGGTGATAGTAGGCTTCTAGGGCCTGTTGTGCATCCATAATGGATTTGAGCACGGTAATGCTGCTGGTCCAATAGTGGGCGGCGGCTTGGTTGGCCTGGTGCCAGAGTGCTGCATCCTGGCGCAGGCGTTCGATGGCCACGGCGCGAATAATCGGATGCAGCCAGTATTGGCCATGTTCCATTTCGATCAGGGAACGATTGCGCAGGGATGCGATCGCACGTTGTGCATCCTGCTCCTGTCCCTGGGCTAGCACCGCTGCCAGGGGCAGCTTGGCAATGGCCTGATAGCGATAGCAGCTGAGACGACACAGTAACTGATGGGCCACTGGATCTAAACACTGCAGTCGATCGATTTGGCTAATGACCAAATTTTTGAGGTCAATTTCAGCGAGGGGATTTGCCCCATAGGCCTGCCAGTAAGCGGCTAAATCTCCATTGAAGTCGGTTTGTACCGTACTGCATAAAATCTCCATGGCTTTGGCATTGCCCCCGTAGGCGCGGTGTAGCCGTTGCAAAATCTCATCCGTTGTTGGTAAACGTAGCTGATGGTAGCTAAAACATTGTTGCCAATTAACGAACGTCAGCCGGGGTAGGCGATAGTGGTGGGCCTTAATGCCTGGTTCGCAAAGACGGTCGCGGCTAGTGATGAGGGTGGTGGCCTGGATCGAAAAGTCGGACAGTAACTTCAGGAGTTCTGCGTAGGAGCGGGCTTCTGGCACAAATTGGCCGTTCCCATCTAGGGCTGGTTCCAGATTGTCGATCAAAATGCCAATGTGTTTTTGTTTGAGATGGCGCTTTAATCGGCTGAGGCTAATGCTCAGGTCCTGGCCTGGTTCATCCCCTAGATCCTGCCGTAACCATTCATCTAAAATATGTTCCACATCGGTCAAGCTAGAGGTTTCTTGGGCCACTCGCCATTCCAGAAGGATGTCAAAGCTGGTTTGGCGTAGATAATGCTGGGCCAGTGTGGTTTTGCCTAGGCCCCCTTCTCCTTGAATGACGATGATTTTATGGCCTTGGGATTTCAGATCCTCTAGGGTTTGGATGTGCGCATCGCGGCCAATAAAATGGGGGTCGATATTGTCTGTGGTTGGAGCGGGGGCCGGTGCGGCCACTGCTGTATGTAGATGAGGACTCACGCGATCAGCGACGGTGATCACTTTGCGTTTGGCACGCTTGAGCCAATAGACCAGCCGCGATCGGTAGTTGCCCTTGGTAATGCGTTCGCCTAGAACATCCGACAGAAGTCGCCATAGCTGGGATGCGACATCTTTAACGTGGCCTTCGCTGTAGCCGGCAACGGCTGCGATCGCACGATAGGTTTTGCCACCCCACACCTGCTGCAAGATACAGCACTGGAGGTCGCTGAGGTGCTGACCAGTTTTCTCATAAAGTAGTGAATCAGTAAATTCAATGGCGTTGTCTACACCCATCGGCAATCGTCAATGGTTTCTTATTGTCAGACTACCGTTACGGTCAGGACCATTGCGTATCAAATATTCCGACTTTTTCAGACCTTTAAAGTCAGACACTTACCTACAATCTCAGACAAAGCACTCAGTAGAGTGTTAATGGAGTGCAATCTACTCATCCCTCTGTTTTCTGAGGCTAAACGCCTGTTTCGCCCTGGCAGCCTGAGTAAGCTGCTGCTAATGCTTGGTATGAAGCAATTTGCCACGCTGACCCATGGTCTGAAGATGGCAACGCTCAACTAGCCCGAGAATCAGCAGCGCCACTGATTTTAGGCCAAAAGGGTAAACTGGTGGGGCTTGGCCCTAATCAACTGATTTTGATAGGCGTTCTAGGTGTTGCCTGGTTAGGCTGAAGCCGAACGTCTGTAAATTAGAGGATTTGGGGCATCCTTGGATCAGTTCACGGTATTTCCTATTCGGGGACGCTGTGGAGACAGACTACAGGAAAGTGGATGGGCTCTTAGGGAGCCAATATTTTTAATTTTTGGCGTTGTTGATTTCCGGTATGACGT
Organism: Leptothoe kymatousa TAU-MAC 1615; assembly: GCF_018739865.1. Lineage (GTDB taxonomy): Bacteria > Cyanobacteriota > Cyanobacteriia > Phormidesmidales > Phormidesmidaceae > Leptothoe > Leptothoe kymatousa. The sequence continues at coordinate 146,970 of NZ_JADOER010000012.1, forward strand.
TATCTGCAAACTATTGGCACATTGACCTTGGTTCAGATGGTGTTGTCTTGAAAATCGGTAACGGTAATTTTTGGTGAACTTGACTCTGGTGACTGCGCATTAGCGCACAGCAGTCTAGTCACATTTAATGCATATTTGGAGCAATACGCATCTGCAATTATGACGACCCAACCTCTACAAATTCTACCGTCCGACCTTGATCCTCGTGGCTTACCCAACCACGTAGCTGTGATTATGGATGGTAATGGTCGATGGGCTCAGCGCCAAAGTTTGCCACGGATTGAAGGCCATCGTCGTGGGGCTAATGTCCTCAAAGATTTACTGCGCTGCTGCAAGGACTGGGGCATTGGTGCCCTAACGGCCTATGCGTTTTCCACTGAAAACTGGCGACGTCCCCACGAGGAAGTGGACTTTTTAATGGTGTTGTTTGAGCGGCTCCTACGTAAAGAGCTCTCAGAAATGCATCGCGAAGGGGTGCGGATTCGCTTTATTGGTGATTTGACTGGGCTGCACGCATCGCTGCGTCGGGAAATGGAGCGCTCCATGGAGCAAACGCAGCACAATGATGCGGTGGAGTTTAACGTGGCGATTAATTACGGTAGCCGCCATGAGATTACCCAGGCTTGCCGCTCGGTGGCAGAACGTGTAGAGAAGGGCGAACTATCTGCCAATGCGATTACTGAAGAGTTGTTGGAGCGTCACCTATATACCTCGGGTAGTAGCGATCCAGATTTGTTGATTCGCACAAGCGGTGAGCAGCGGTTAAGTAATTTTTTGCTATGGCAGATGGCCTATGCAGAAATGTATTTCACCGATGTATTTTGGCCCGAATTTGATCGGCACCAGTTCCATCAGGCACTGTTGGCGTTTCAACATCGCGATCGTCGCTTTGGTGCCCTGTCAGAACCTGTGAAGGCCCAGGCGTTAACGGCTTAAATCTAGTCTTTAGCTTAGGGGCTATTTAGGGCTTAGGTTCAAGTGATAATTTCTCCCCTCCTCGGAGGGGATTTTGTTTGTTGGCTTCTCTTTTGTGAATTAACTGGGCCGATTATTGGTCATTGACCGCAGCGAAGACGGCTGAATAGTCTTGATCGGCTAATCCTTGTTCCACGGCTTTTTGGGCCATGTGGGCAACACTTTGGGCCACCTCGGCATTAAAGCTTTCCGCTGCTTGGACAAAGAGGTTCATATCTTTGAGCAGGTGCTTGGTGGGGAAGTTGGGATTGGCAAAGTTGCGATCGCACATGCGGCCTAGTTTTTTATCAAACGTGGGTGCATAAAGTGCGCTTTGGCGCACAATGGCCATAAATTTTTCAATATCAATAGACTCTTGCTCCACTAGGCCTAGGCTCATGGAAAAGGCGGTGGTGAGGGTGCCAATTAGCTGATTCATGGCGAGTTTGACTCCGCTGCCTGCGCCCACCGGTCCCATCAGTTGAGGGTCTGGGCCAAAGCATTTCAGAATGGGTAGCCATTGGTCGAACTGTTCTGGGGTGCTGCCCACCATCACAATGAGCTTACCTGCCTTGGCTTCGGGAATACTGCCAAGGACGGGTGCTTCGAGATAGCTACCCCCAGCGGCTGTGACAGCCGTGGCAATGGCTTTGCTTTCTTGGGGGGCAATGGTGCCCATTTGGAGGATGGTGCGCCCGCTGAGGTGAGCCCTTGCTTCGGCGGTAAGCAGGGTGCTTTGAATGGCTGCGGCATCGGTCAGCATTAAAACAATGAGCCTGTCTGCTGCGGTAATGGTGTCGATGGCGGTGGCGGTGGGTTTAATGCCTGTGGCTGCCAGGGAGTCTACTTTGGTGGCTGTGCGATTCCAGGCATACACTTGATGACCTGCGGCTTGGAGCTGGTGCGCCATGGGTGCGCCCATTAGACCTGTGCCCAGAAAACCAATGTTCACGTTGCTATCCTCGTTGTTCGGCTATGTTTGACTAGATGTCCTGGGATATTTCCAGGTACTCGTAAAATTTAGGATGGCGCTGCTGATTTTGGGGATAGCCGCATCTTTATAGATGCTGTGATCTGACCTGTCACACGGATTGTCTTATCCTTTATTTCAGCCATCGCTTAAGACCCTGTAGCTGTTTTGATGTGTCCTGTATCGTAATCAGCCGAATATAGCCCGCGATCGCAAAAATCTATGCTTAATTTCTACCGTTCCACTGTTCTTTGGGCTAAGTGCCGTCAGCTACTATCGCTGAGTGTTTTGGTGTGTTGCCTTGTCCTGGTGAGCTGTACTCCCCAGGAGGAATGTGCTGCGATCAATGGTGCATTGGCGGATGGAAATCTGCAGGTTCAGCAAATTTATGAAGGCAACCGTGGCGGATCTGGCTACAACCAAGGAATTGAGCGTCAGGTGGGCCGGGTTTACTACGATATTTCCCAAGTGCTCGACGGTCTGAGGCTGTCCAATCGGGCATTGCAGAACGTGCAGTTTCGTTTTGTCGAAGCGTATCAACGAGCTTCGGACTATCGCTACCAAGCCGCTGAGTTGATTGCTGAGGCCGCTACGTTGAACCCTCGAGTCGAAACCCAGGTGCGGCAGCTACAGCTAGATTCTGAAGCAAATATTGGCCGGGTGACGACCGAACTACGCAAACACTGCCCGCTGAGATAGGCGAGCGACGCTGTGGTAAGCGGCGCTGCGTTGATTAGGCGGGCAGGTGTTGGCTGGCTTAAGCGGCCTTCGGCTCAGACGGTTGGATGTTAGAGAAGATAAACTCCATATCGCCTTCATCGCTAGATGTGACTGCCCGGCGAGTGAGCACAAAATAATCGCCGACCTTGTCATATTCATCGGTGAATTCGCTGCGCCCTTTTTTCTGCTCCCCAGTTTTGGGGTCGTGGTACACAGAATCGTAGGTGTGGGACAAATAGCCCGCACCCGTATCGTGGGTGCTGAAGGTGTTGATGGTGACCACAACACCATGGATATGGCGATGGACCAGCACTACCTCGTTATTGAGTACCTTGTACTTATCGCCGGTGGACTTACCTTCGACTAAAATTTCGACGGCACCGCGCTCATCGGTGTCGCCTAGGGCGAAGGTGTTTTTGCCATGGGTGTCTTCAAACTCACGACGTACCCGGTGGATGGCTACTTCCCACAGCTGGCCCTTGATCAGCTTGAGTGCGGCTTCATCTTCAATGTCAAAGACCTCAGCCGATAGGTCAGGGTTGACGCGAGCCTTGCCAGCATAGGTGCGATCGCCATGCTTAAACTCCACATCAGTCGTATAGCCAGGAAAGTTACTATCCCAGGTGTAGCGATTTTCGTAGGCCGCGCGCATCATGTCGCGGGCAGAAAGCTTTACAGCAGTCATGGATACTCGTTCGATTACATCTATCTTTTACTTTAGTCAGTTTTCTCACTCTTGAGCATTTAGATTGCTCTATGTCTAAAACTGAGTCCTATTGGGGTGCTTGACCCCATAGTTCCGCCAAGCGCTGGTCACGGCCACAGCCAAAGCGATAAATCCGATAGCGGGCTGGGTGGGTTTGGTAATAGTCTTGGTGGTAATCTTCGGCGGCATAAAATTGGCTAGCGGGCACAACGGAGGTGGCAATGGGCTGGTCAAACAGTTTCCCGACTGTTTGTTTCGAGGTTTCCGCCAACTGTTGCTCCGTTTCAGTGCCATAAAAAATGGCGGAACGATATTGGCTGCCCTTATCGCAAAATTGGCCCCGACTATCTAGGGGGTCCACATTGCGCCAGAACGTATCCAATAGGGTGTCGTAGCTCACAATGTCGCTGTCATACTCCACCTGGACTACTTCTGCATGGCCGGTGTTGCCAGACGATACCTGATAGTAGCTAGGGTCCTCTACCGTGCCACCCATATAGCCCGATGTGGTGTTAGTGACACCGGGCAGTTCATCAAATGGATGTTCCATACACCAGAAACAGCCGCCAGCAAATGTGGCCTGGGCTGGTTCTGCGGCAGCAGGGCTAGCCCAGGCCACACATAGTGTGGCGATAACAATGAAACTCAGAAATACTGTCTTTACAGCCGCTGGCAGTTGCCAGCGTGGCTGCAGATTAGCGATAGAAAACGTCACGGTTTAAAAAATAGCGTTGCTGATCCTCAAAAAGATCTTAACTTTAATGCTTCGAGGAAGGGCGAGTTTTCTAGCCTGGGGAATGGTTTGTTAATGGGGCAGCGGTGGTAGGGTGGCGTCGGTTTTAGTTTATGGGTTGCGTCAGGTTGGCAGACCATTAGACCCAAGGATTGCCAATGGTTGTCAGCGCAAAGGATAGAGCTGCCAGCAGCCAGTAGTCAATGTATCGTTTGAGCATAGGGCTGATTCGATGGCCCATAGTTGGTAACTCCTAATCTTGATCGCTGCTGTGATGACTTTGGGCTGCTAAACCGCGCAAGCATAGATGTTATAGCAAAGATCCTGCTCTATGGGGGATAGTTATCCATTTCGATTGCTTGGGTTTCAGTAGAGTTCGGACGTTGGAGGTCGGGATGTTTGCCCATTTCCGACTTCCGATCTCCGACTTCCGAACTTATTGACTAATCTGGGTGGCGATTACCTGGTGGGTCATTAGATCTGCTAGCTGCGTAATCGATACTTTGCTCAGTGCAGAGGTGGGGTGTTGCTGGTGAAAGGCGAGAATTTTGGATGTCACGGTGAGTCTGTCAATGCCTGCACTGCCTACATTGGCCGGGACTACGGGGTATAGGGCTTGAATGTCGATGCTGTCAGGGGCGATGTCGGGTTGGCGTGCTAAAGAAACGGTCATCCCCGCCATCATAGCCAGGGGTAGGAGTACGGCAACACTGCGAGATTGCCACAGGGCAAACGTGGCTGCGCGTTGGCTAGTTTCGACAAATGTTTGGGCTAGGGTAGACAGATCAGAACGATGTCCCCGTAAAAAATCACGGCTCTTTCTTAGATATTGTTGACTCAGGAGGTAGTCGGATCCCTTGGGGGCTCCGCGGTCTTGCCATACCCAGGCACGTTCTTCGATGTCCCGTTGCTGTTTTAGTAAGGTGCGATCGCAGTGTAACCATGCTCGCAATAAGGGCCAATCCGATACCAATGAGTTGTGGGCCAATTCTATGGTTTCATCCGTTGTCTGAGGTTTGGGCCAATTGGCTACTAGCCAACGTTTCACGGTTGCTGTGTCAGAGTCACGGGTTTCCCAGGCCGCCGTCGCAATTCCTTGTCCTTCGCCTTGGGGCACCGCTGAAATCTTATTCGTCACAACCAGGCGGGCGGCGATTAATTTAGCCAAGACCTGATCAACCATTGCCTTGGGAAACTGACGGTTGACCAACTCACATTTGCGGGCGCGACGGCTTTGATCCAAGCGGCCCTCACCTAGGTCACATAGGGTTAAAAATATGCGCTGGGCCACTGGCTGTTCGTCAGCAGATAGGGTGTCATAGCAATCGGTGGCACGCTGGACCAAAATTTGAGAAAGACGCCCCAGTTTGAGGTAGCTATCCAATGAAAGGCAGGGGTTTTCCTGTTTCAGGGGGTGTGCTTTTCGCTGCCGCCATAGCTCTTGCAAAATGCTCTGGAGCAGTGCCAATTCCCCAGGTGCCCCGGTTAAGTCGAGCGTTAGGTGATGTACTAAATACGGATCCAAGGCCAAGCCCATTTTCGCGGCGGGTTTTTCAATCACATCGCGAATTTCTTGGTATGTCATGGGCGTCAGCACCACCCGATGATGCTCAACCAGTGAAAATAAGGTTTTATGGAGCGTTAATGCATCGAGGGCATCTGAACGTAGGCCAATGACAAGACCCAATGATGTGGCAGGACACGTCATGGCTTGCAACAAAAGCTCTAGGGTTTGCTGCTGTTCTGCCTGGAGGTGAGGGTCCGTTGTGGGCGTTAGCAGCTCTTCAAATTGGTCGATTACCAACCAAAATTTGGAGGTACCCGGTTGTTTGAGCAAAGCACCATTAACGAGGTGCATCAACCCATTGGGTTCCTGACGCAATAGCTCATCAGCTTGGGATAATTGACTGGCCACATCAATGCCCGGAGTCTCAGTTGCAAAAGCCTTGGCTAAATTTTTCAGAGGCCGTTGTCCAGGGGTCAGGTAGCGTACAATCCAATTTTCGCTACCGGCAATATCCTGACCCGATGCCAACCGTGCCATCACCCCGGCGCGTAATAGGGAAGTTTTACCACTGCCGGAAGCGCCTACCAATACACAAATATTTTGCTGCTGCAGCTTTTGTAGGACTGCTTGGATTAGGGGTTCTCTGCCAAAATAATAGTCGGTGTGTTTCTCTTCAAAGGGTTGGAACCCACGGTAAGGGCAAAAGTTGAGACTATATTTTTTGAGGCGAGAGATAACGGAACTGTTGTCGGTCTCAACGAGATTATTGTCTGTTTTTTGGGTAATGACAATTTCACTTCCTCCTTGTTCAAACAGAGGTTGTTGAATTTCATTGCTGAGCTGCTTGGTAATCGATGCGATGAGGTCCGTGCTGGTGACCCGGTTGCTATCCGATTGTTGAGGTGAAAGCCCAGATAGGACTGCCTGGGTTAGAACACTGTAGTCTCCTTCAAGGGATTCATACGCTTCTTCATATTCCCGAGAGGCTGCAATAAAGAGATAGCTTTGACCATCGCTGCCTTGCCACGAATCTTCTTTGAGGGCTAAGAACTCACCACTGTGGCAACAATCTAAAATAACAACAATTTGCCGAATGGGGCTATGGCGGATAATGCGGCGCAGCCAAGATAGGGATAAGCCACTGTTGGACGTATCTACTTGGGTGTCGCTAGTGGCTAGAAAACCTTCTCGTATACCGACGTCTCTCTGGAGGCCATGGCCTGAAAAATAAAAGAAAACGGCCTCTGGAATATGATCTCCTTTAGGGATGAGCAAGCGCACTAGACTTGCTTCTAGTTGTTGTAAAGAGACCGAAGTATTTTGACCTACCGTGGGCCTTTGATGATCAATAATCTCAGGTAACCTACGCACTCGAAAGTTGCCATGACTTTCTAAAAGACTGGCCATCCCTTCTGCATCTTTCGCTGCCGCTGTCAATTTGGGTAAATATTGATATTGGTTAATTCCAACAATAAGAGCATCCCGTGACATAGGTTTTTCCTGATAAGCATTAGAGGACGTATTTGCCCGTCTCTGTAATGCGGAGTAATCGGCATAAGCTGGGAGGTCGCTTGCTTATGCCAGTAGATTTAATGTCATAACTTTGGCCATGGGTTAGGGGGGCTTGACCAAAATTGATGATGGTTTTTAAAGGATTCTTCTATAGAGGTGTTCAAGTGAATCGTGCATGGCTGCAACGTGATTTTACTTGTAACAAGAGTATTACGTTCTCAACATATAGAAGTTTTTGCGGATAGGCTAGGGGGCTAAAACCCCCACCCTGCCTATATCAACACAATTCAATATGTTGATGCTTTTTGGGGGTCGATAAATTCTCGTAGAAACTACACGAAAACATCAAAAATAGTTGATTCAATGTAAAGGCATGGTCCGCGGTAGTACTAGTCTTATCAAGTTTTGTTGGTATAAGTGTGCGTATATTTAAGGCTAATTTTCGGTGTGTGTGCTGGCGATCGCTGATAGCTTGATTTTTATTGTTGGGTATACGCCAATTGGCTGAAGTTTGATGGCTGTAGTGTCCGTGTTGTTACGGACCCGTCAGTTCAAATACTGTCGTGATAACCGTTTAAGCTTTTTGGTGCATATGAAATGTACGGAGGGTTGGTTGCTTGAGTACTGGCAGATTGATGTCGTTCATACAACATCAGCCATAGTTCAAACTTGCAAGTTCTGTTCATATAACTAACTAGAAGGTGGTATGGCATGAATACGTGGATTGTTGGGGTAAATACAGAGAATCTAGCCATAGGCCTCTTTGGGCTTTACATCAATCAGGGGCTGCAGTACGGAGAGATTCGCGATCCCTTTGTTTTTTCCATTGTTTTAGGCCATCTTAGTTAGGAGTGTTTCTGGTTGAGATGGCTGGGGGCATTCAAGTGGGGAATCATTAAACGTTTTTGATGTCAGTTTTCTTGATGTACGAGGTTTTTTAATTCTTTACGATCTATTATTTTTATGACTGAATTCCTAATCATCTGGAACAAAATCAAGGCCTACATTTTCTAAAGAATTAACTTCGAAGAAAGAGGGAGCTTACGACGAGATAGAGGGGTTAATCGTATTGGGCCTCCTTCTCAAGAAATAGATCGATCAGGGCGGCTGTTTAGGTCGTCTAATCTGGTTTGGCTTGAGTGGGACTCAATGGCGGTCTAGGCCGCAGTTCCCCAAGAGTCGTAGCTCTAACTTGTCTGGTGAGGGGGGCGGTTTTATGTGCTTTATGCAGCAGCAGCTGTCTTGGTTTTTTACTTACACACTTTTAGAACTGAGGTTATATGTCACAAGAGATGCTGGAGGCTGCCATTCAAGCAGTGAGAGTGGGGCAATTTCATGAAGGGATTAATAGTCTGGAATATATTGCTTCCCAGGTGCGTCCACCTAATAAACTTTATTATTCGGCCAATATCTGGTTAGTGCGTGCCTATAAGGAGAGTGGGCAATTGTCAGCCGCGATTAGGTTATGTCGGCAGTTAGCGACGAGCTCCCATCCCAAGGTGCAGGTATGGGCTCAGCAAGCGTTGCCAGTGTTGCGTCAGCCTGCCAGCGCCATTGGCCGTACGGATATATTTTAGGTTCAATTAATATCAGGCAATCGGCTGGTTAGGGGTTTACGCGCTAAACTTGGCTAGCTGCATTATTGAAGGATGGGGTCAGGGCCTGTCATGTATTTATTGTCGGTAACCCTTACGAATTTCAAGACCCATCGCGATCGCAACTTTGAGTTTCAACTAGGCACCAATGCTATTTGTGGTGTGAATGGTGCCGGTAAAACCAGCATCCTAGAGGCCATTGCCTGGACTCTATTTAATCATCGGGGCAGTTATAAGCAAGAAGATTTAATCCGTAATGGTAGCGGTAGTGCCCAGGCTAGGGTTGCCTTTGTTTCTAGCTACGATAGTCGTACCTACGAAGTGGAGCGTTGCACTAGCCGAGGGTATACCATTTTTGACCCTCAGCTGGGGGAGCGGCTAAACTATAGTCGCATTAAAGATGAGATAGAGCCGTGGCTGCAACAACATTTGGGTGTACCCGTCGGCACAGACTTGGGGCAGCTCTTTGCCAATACCATTGGGGTGCCCCAGGGCACATTTACGGCCGATTTTTTACTCAGCCCCGAAAAGCGTAAGCCAATTTTTGATGGTGTGCTCAAGGTAGAGGAATACCGTCGGGTACACAAAGAGTCGAATACCCTGAGGCGCTACGCTGAAGGCCAGGTAGAGCTGTTAAAGGTGCAGCTGCAACAATATGACGAACAGCTACAGGCTTGGGAAGGTTTAGATGAACGGCATGCCGCCATCGGTCAAGAAATTGCCCAGGGTGAACGGCAGTTGACTTCATTGCAACAGAATTTAGACCAGCTCCAGCGATCGCGCCAGTCCCTGGTCGCCCAAGGGCAAAAAATACAAGCATTGCAACAGCAACAGCAGCAGTTGACGCTTCAGCTAGAGGCTAAGCAACAGGCACGGCAATTAATCGAACAGGCCTGCGGGCGATCGCAACAAGCGACAGAGCTGTGTCAAACCCATGGGGCCGCCTATCGAGGCTATGTGGCCATTGAAACCACCCTCAAAGCTTTAAATCAACAAAATCAGCAACGCCAGCAGCTGTTACAACAACAGCAGACCCAGCAGCGTAGCCTAGATCAGCAAGCTACTGCCATGGCGCGGTTGCAAGTGCAGCTAGAACAGCGGGATCAGCTACAACAACAAATTTCGACGTTGGCAGCAGCTTGCAAGCAACAAAAAGCATTAGAACAGCAACGTCTAGAGCTAGGACAACAGCAGCAGGCGCTGACTCAGTTAAAAATGCGTTTACAGTCCTTGCAGGAGCATTTGGGAAGACTGCGGCAAGAGAGTGTGCAAACTAAACAGTCGTTGGACAAACTAGATATATTGCAAAACTCCGTTGAGCAAATTCCAGCGCTAGAGCAACAACAACAGCGTTGGCAGCAGCAGCTGAGTCGCATCGAAGCTGCGCAACAGTTTGAGCAAGAGCTGCAGCAGCTGGTGGCTAGCCACCGCAATGACTCTAGCGCATATGACCAGCAGGCGGCCTCCGCGCTAGAGTCCCTGGGGGAGCTGCAACAAAGTTTGCCGTTGCTTTCTAGTGATGTGCTCGAACAGCTGAAGGGAGCTATTTCGACTGGGCAGACCCTGAGCCAAACCACCCTGGCTGCGTTAGAAAGTATTTTGGCCGATCTGTCGGCCCAGGTGGATCTGCCCCAATTGCAGAAACAACTCAAGACTGGCCAAGCAGACTTAACGAAAGCCTATGGCAATCGGGCCAAATTAGCGAATCGAGAGCCCCTGCAGCTGCGACTCTCGGAGCTGGGCGCTCAACAGCAGCGGCTACAAACCGAGATGACAGAAATTGAACAGCAGCTCAGCCAATCTGAGGTGGTCAATCAACAATTACAACAGCTAGAAGCTGAGTTAAAAGCCTTGGGAGATCCCAACGGGCGTCGTCAGGTATTGGAAGAACAGCTGCAGGCGATGGCCCAGGTAGAAACTGAATATGGGAGGCTGCGTGGTCAACGTCAAACGCTAGAGGCCGCATTAGCTACGCTGACTAAGCAGATTGATGATTTTGCAGATGTGGAAGTGGAACTGGCTAAACAACAGCAGCTCCGTCAAGATTCCCAGGCGGGCTATTTGCTGTATGTGCAGAATGAAAAAGATGCCCAAAAACTAGAACAGTTGACGGCTGATTTGGCGGCAGCTGCCCAGGTTGTGGCAGAGCTGACGCAGCAACAGGAGACGTTGGTGACTGAACTGGGTCAGCTGGCGGTAGATTTTGACCCGGAAGCGTTGCAGCTTTTGGAAAAACAATATGGTGAGCTAAAGTCCCAGTGCGATCGCATTGCCGGTAGTTTGCCCCAACAGCGGAAGCTCCAAACGGAACTGTCGAGCCAGCTAGAAAGCCTACGGCATGTGGCCGAAAAGCGCGATCAGGCCCACGTGGACGTAAAGCAAAAAGAACGGGTAAAACGGTTTATCAACTTTGCCCGTAAGGCCTATAAAGAAGCGGGACCACGGATTACGGAACGCTATGTGCAAGGAATTTCCCGAGAAGCAGATCGGTTGTTTCGAGAGTTACTCAACCGCCCAAATGTTGCCCTGGAATGGACCCGTGACTATGAAATTTTGGTGCAAGAAGGCGGCAACACCCGTCGGTTTCTTAATCTCTCTGGCGGTGAACAGATGTGTGCTGCGTTGGCAGTGCGTTTAGCCTTATTAAAGGTGCTGGCAGATATTGATATTGCCTTTTTTGATGAGCCTACCACCAATATGGACCGCCCACGTCGGGAGAGCTTAGCGGAGGCGATTGGTCGTCTGAAGGCGTTTAAACAACTGTTTGTGATTAGCCATGATGATACCTTTGAGAAGGTCACTGAAAACGTCATTGTGGTTGAACGAGAGGATTAAACAGCGGAGCGAACTGTTGCATCACGGCAAACCCGGTTCAATGGAAATAGCCTGGTGCCATAGACTGGCAATGCCTTGTGGGAGAATAGATTGGGGCATGTTTGGATTGTGCGATCGCTGTTAGGTCCTATGTATCAGCGTAGTGGCGACAACCCCGCAAACCGACCATAAAAAGTGTTGCCCCGCCCTAGTGTTCTTTTGAAGAGTTCCTCGTAATCCTTTACTCTTCATCAAGACCAATACCAGGTTTAACCCTTGATGCTGCCCTAGTCCGTCAAGACTAAATTTTAAGATGGATGAGTGACGTGCTCCAATGCGGTCAAACCTGACACACCACTCACCGTCCCAGCCCTAATTTTTAGCGTTGACGCTGTACAAGTCCTAATTGGTTGATTTTAGGGTATAAGCAAAACTTTTTGCTTGAATCGAAAGACATAAACTGGAAATATATTTGTTCTACTGAGGTTTATTGTTAGACTTAAATCAATGTTAGGTAAAGTCTTCATTTACTAATATCAATTCTTTGCCGATTGCTGATTTTATCGATTTTTTAGCAATCGCCTCCTCAGCATCCTTGGCAAATTCCAGGATGTTTCATACGACTGGCAGGCGATTCAGTAGAGCTTAGCTTGACTCAGCAAGGTGCTTCAAAATGCGTATTACAAATAGAATCCATTTCCGAAATTTACGCGGTGACCTATTTGGTGGGGTCACCGCTGCAGTAATCGCCTTACCCATGGCATTGGCCTTTGGTGTCGCGTCTGGTGCAGGTGCGGCCTCAGGTCTATGGGGGGCTGTGCTTGTGGGCTTTTTCGCGGCCCTATTTGGCGGCACCCCCACGCTTATTTCCGAACCCACGGGTCCGATGACGGTGGTTATGACCGCCGTTATCGCTAATTTGACAGCGGCCGATCCTGAAAACGGTATGGCGATGGCGTTTACCGTGGTCATGCTGGCCGGTCTATTCCAAATTCTGTTTGGAGTTTTGCGTCTGGGCAAGTATGTCACCATGATGCCCTACACCGTGATCTCTGGATTTATGTCCGGTATCGGTATCATTCTAGTGATTTTGCAGCTAGCTCCGTTCTTGGGGCAGGCTAGTCCTGCCGGTGGGGTGTTGGGTGCACTGGGGGCCTTGCCAACCTTATTGAGCAACATCCAGCCAGCCGAGACCTTTTTGGCCTTGCTGACGGTCGCCATCATCTGGTTTATGCCTGCTAAAATCAAGCGCTTTGTCCCGCCCCAACTGGTGGCATTGATTGCAGGCACCCTGCTCTCCCTGGTTCTATTTCCTGACATCGACATTCGCCGGATTGGTGAAATTCCCATGGGCTTTCCCCAGATGCAGGTGCCCACGTTTAGCGCCAGTCAGCTGCAGCTAATGTTTGTGAATGCGGCGGTGCTTGGCATGTTGGGATGTATCGATGCCCTGCTGACATCTGTGATTGCCGATAGTTTGACCCGCACCGAGCATAATTCGAATAAGGAATTAATTGGTCAGGGCCTGGGCAATCTGGTGTCTGGTTTATTTGGGGGCATTGCCGGTGCTGGTGCCACCATGGGAACCGTCGTCAATATTCAATCCGGTGGGCGTACGGCCCTTTCTGGTTTGACCCGTGCGTTGATCTTGCTGATGGTCATTCTTGGGGCAGCAAATTTAGCGGCCACTATTCCTCTAGCCGTTCTGGCCGGTATTGCGCTGAAGGTAGGTATCGATATCATCGACTGGGACTTTCTCAAGCGGGCGCATCAAATTTCCCGCAAGGGGGCGTTCATCATGTATGGCGTGATTGCGCTGACCGTATTGGTGGACCTGATTGCGGCTGTGGGCATCGGCGTATTTGTTGCCAATATTTTAACGATCGACCGGCTGAGTCAGCTGCGTTCCGAGTCGGTACGCGCCATTTCAGATGCAGACGATGCGGTGCGTCTCTTGCCGGAAGAGAAGCGATGGTTAGATGAGGGCAATGGTCGTGTGCTGTTATTTCAGCTCAGTGGCCCCATGATTTTTGGTGTGGCTAAGGCCATTGCCCGTGAGCACAATGCCATTGGTGAATGTGATGCCATTGTCTTTGATTTAGGGGATGTGCCCCATCTGGGGGTCACCGCGTCTTTAGCGTTAGAAAGTGCCATTAAAGAAGCGGTTGAGAAAGAGCGTGATGTTTACATTGTGGGTGCCAATGGCCAGACTGAGCGCCGTTTAGAATCGCTCAAAGTGTTTCAGCTTTTGCCTGAAAATCACACGTCCATGGGTCGGGTAGAGGCCCTGCAACACGCTGTTTCGAAGCTATATCCAACTCGATTAGATACGACCATGGTCAATCCTGCTGCGACCACTGAGGTTCTGCCTAGTTGATAGAACGCCATTACCAGAGCCGCTTGACTGCTGGTAATGTAGTTGCGCCGTTGTGAGCCAAGCTGGCGAATGGATTAGAAACGTTGTTGCATTTTCGCGCCTGCTAAAAAGCCGCTTCTGACCAATCTGTCAGAGGCGGCTTTTTAGTTCAACCAGATAGCAATGGTGATTTGGGTCCAGATTGTGTCGATTGCATTCAGCAGCTCAAACCAGCACAATCCGTCTTGTGGAGATGACTTCAGTCCATCTAGATAAAATCTGACAAACTGTTTGCCAGATTTTATTAGCTATATTTTTTAGCTATAGGTAGGAACGCGACGCTGGAACGTTGTCTGACGCTGTGGAGCAGTTTTGGCTAATGTGTCCGTAGCACCAGGGCGCTGGTATACATCGGACTGCTGAGGGGTTTCGCCTACCGCATATGCCTGGGAGCTGATCATCACAGTCGCAAGCCAAGTGCCAATCAATAATGCCAGTACGATGGCCATATCTCTGTCTCCTTTTATCTACTGTCCGAAACGGTCAGTAGAATTCATAAGTGTGGTGTTATGTAAACAAAGGTAACGAAATATGTGGTCGGGCGTCAATTGATTGTGCCGGTAGAATTTGTGGCGTAATCCGTACTTGTGGGGTGATTCTAACTAGCAAATTTTTGCTTGATTAGGTCAAACAATGCCCTCATGCCCATGGCGTCGCCTCCTTCTGGACGACCTGGCAGACTGCGGAGGTTGTAGGCCATCAAATCGACGTGGATCCAGGAGAGGTCTGGCTGGATAAATTCTTGTAGAAATAGGGCGGCGGTAATGGCGCCTCCATAGGAGCCGCTAGCAATGTTATTCATATCGGCTGCGGCACTATCTAACATAGACCGATAGGGTTGGTGCAACGGTAGGTTCCAAAGGGGATCGTCAAGGGCCTGTCCACTAGTTAGCAGCGCGGTTGTGGTTTGGCTGTCATTGCAGAAAAAGGCGGGCACTTCTGTGCCGAGGGCAACTCGCGCTGCTCCTGTGAGCGTGGCGCAATCAATCAGCAGATCAGGTTCTTCGCTGCTGGCTTCCCATAGGGCATCGGCGAGTACGAGCCGACCCTCTGCATCGGTGTTTCCTACTTCAACGGTAGTGCCTTTGCGGGAGGTCAAAATGTCTAGGGGACGTAGGGCATTGCCGGCAATGCTGTTTTCTACGGCAGCGACTAATACCCTGAGGTGGATGGGCAGCTTTAAGCTCATGATCATTTGGGCTAGGCCTAATACCTGGGCAGCCCCGCCCATGTCTTTTTTCATCAGCTTCATGCCCACAGCGGATTTGATGTCTAACCCACCACTATCGAAGCAAACTCCTTTTCCGACTAAGGTGACTTGGGGGGCATTTTCGTTACCCCAGCGTAAGTCGATGAGCCTGGGGGCACGGGTACTGGCCTTGCCGACGGCATAAATCATCGGATAATTTTCGATGACTAAATCCCCTCCAGCGATCACGCTCATTTTGGCTTCATGGGTATCAGCTAGGTTGCGAGCAACTTCTTCTAGCTGTTCGGGACCCATGTTGTTAGATGGGGTGGTGACTAAATCGCGGACTAAATAGGTGGCCTCGGTTGTGGCTTTGACATAGGCTACATCAGCATTTTCGGGGGGGTGTAATTTGGATATTTTGCTTGCTTTGGTGAGTTTGTAGCGATCAAAGCTATAGCTGCCCAGGTGCCAGCCTAAGTAAAGTTTGGTGGCTACTGCGGCGGAAAAATTATCGGCAAGCTGATAGGTGCCAGTAGGCAGTGTTTTGGGGAGATCGGCCAGAGTCCAGGTATCTATTTGCTCGGGCTTGCCGACGAGAACTTTGGAAATGTTGCCTGTGGCATCGGGGACGATGCATAGGGTACCTGCTTTTCCGGCAAAACCGGAGACCTGGCACCAGGTGGTGCTATCGCTGTGTTGCTCTTGTAGCTGGTCTGAACTGACTATGTAAATTGCGATCGCATCTGCCAAGGGAAACCTCCACGCCTTCAAAGACACCTGCATCAAACGAGTGTAGTTTGCCCTAAGGCTGTCAGCAACTGTCTTGCAAATGAGCAGAGTCCTCGATTTACACCTGAAACTCACGCTCCTTTACGGACGCTCTAACAAATTTCGTTGCTTTTCTACTATTGCTCGCATACAACATCCTTCGAGATGATCATTCACCATCCCCATGGATTGCATAAAGGCATAGGCCGTTGTGGGACCCACAAATGACCACCCCCGTTTCTTTAAATCTTTACTGAGTGCAGTAGATTCAGGGGTTTTACTAATTTCAGACAGGGTGGCATAGTCACATTTCGGCGGGCGTTCTTTCGGCTCATATTGCCAAAAGTAGGCCGCTAGAGAACCAAACTCATCCCCCAGGTCGCATGCCCGCTGAGCATTATTGATGGTGGATTCAATTTTGCGTCGATGGCGCACAATATCTGCATTTTGCAGCAACCGCTCCACATCAGCATCGCCATAACGGGCAACTGTCTCAAATTTAAACTGATCAAATGCTGCCCGAAAATTGTCTCGCTTACGAAGAATGGTGAGCCAGCTCAAACCCGACTGAAATCCTTCCAAGCAAATCTTTTCGAACAGCGTTCGATCATCTATAACGGGACGGCCCCACTCATGGTCGTGATAGTCCAAATATTGAGCATCCTTACCGGGCCACCAACATCGAACTTTCTTATCAACGCCCGTAATTAGACCGTCCATATAGTCAGACGCTTACTACTTCTTACCTACGGTTGAACAACGTACTCCCCATCAATGGGGTCAATGCGCCCTTGGGCTACCAACGTTTGATAAATCATCGCCGCAACTTCAGCCCGAGTAGCCGGTTCATTGGGGTTCAACGCACTTAAATCAGGATGATTAACGACCAAACCCGCTTGGGTAGCTGCAGCCACTTTGGGTACAGCCCAATCTTGAATGGTGTCAGCATCGCTATACCGTTTTACTATTTCTCCGGCATCCCCATCGGCAGCGGATTTACTCCCGGTGACCATGGCAGTCAACGCCTGCACCCTAGGCACATTAACATCTGGCTTAAAACTACCGTCCGTAAAGCCATTCATATAGCCTCCCTTCACCGATTCATTGATGAAGTCGATGGCCCAAAAATCAGTCGCTACATCTGAAAACGAAATAGCAGATTCTTCGTCTGAAAGGGGAAAGGCTTTCGTAATTGCCCTGGCAAGTTGAGCCCGAGTGATTGGCTCATCTGGTTTGAAGGTGTCTTCTGCTTCGACACCATCAACAATGATTCCGTCGAATACATCGCGCTCGCTCAGGGCGTCAATGTAGGGTTTTGCCCAATAACCGTCAGGCACATCTTGGAACTTAAGAGCTTCCTGCGTCACCTCCAAGGGGACCGGGGGGGCTACAGGTTCCTCTGGCTCTGGGGCGGCCTCGCGCTCAGCGGCAGGCTGAGCTTCCTGTTGAGGAGGCGTGGGGGCAGTATCTGTACTAATAGTATCTGTATCATCAGGCGTAGTTACCGATTGGCTACGGGTAGTACGCTGTGGCTCCAAGGCTTGCGTAGCTTTCTCTGCCGATTGGCCAATATTTCCCAACGCACTACCAGCACCTGCTGCGCCAACGATTTCAGCCGCACCAAAGCCAATGACATCATCGTCATCGAGCTCAGCATTGGGCAACTCGAGCGGTGCCACATCACCATCTAAGTCACCGACGATGGAAGGCGCTCCGTCTGCATCAAAAAGACCGACATTGCCAAATAGGTTCACGCCTGCACGGGTCAGACCCCAGAACAGAACGCTGCCCAGTGTTAAAAATGCAACAAACATTGCAATTAGCTCGTCGTAGCTAAGGGATCGACGGCGACGGTCGGTACCTGGGTCAGACGGAATTTGAGACACAGTAGACTCCTAATACCTAATCAAGTGTGAACTAGACAATATATTCCCTATATAAAGATAAAGCAGAAAAGAATTGATTTCAGCGTTATTACTTACATTTCTCAATTATTCTTTTTATTAAGCTTTTACTTAAGTAAGTGTTTTTCCTTGGGGTGTTCCTGCTTTGGGACGCAACGTTTTAGTCTACTCATGATTTCTCAATTCCAAAAAACTTGGCCAAAATCGTCTCTGGTAAGGGCGTTTGGTCGTTTAATCCTCTGTTCCTTGCCAGCTATCTCGGTCAGCGGTTGCTTAGCGGCCACTGCCCAGGTGGCGACACTGCGTCCAGTGTCGCTCTTAGTGCCCCATCTCGTTGCCAGGGCCACAGCTGTCGATGCCTTGATTAGTCGTGTCCATGAGCAGTTTGCGTCATTGCATGAGCTGGAAAAGGCCTCGATTTCCATCGGTGGTTTAGGCCCAGTTAAATGGGGGATGACCATTCAAGAGGCTGCTAATGCTGCCCAGGTGAGCTTTGTGGTGACATCCCTGAGCCAATCGCCGTCGTGTCAGTATTATTTGCCAGAAAACTTTGACCCTGAGAAGGCCGTTCGTACCGGTACGATTGACGGTATTGGCTTGATGGTGGTGAACGGTCAGGTCATTCGCATCGATATTTGGCCAGGTAGTCCAGTGAAAACCCCTGGGGATATTGGTATTGGCTCCACCATGGCCGAGGTGCAGGCTGCCTATGACGGCAACATGGAAGTGACCCAGCATCCCTACACTGAGGGCAACTATTTGACGCTGAGCTCCGAGGCCTCGGGAACCAATTTATATAGCTTGGTGTTTGAGACTGACAAATCAGGTAAGGTGACTCAGTTTCGTGCTGGGCAGCTGCCTGCTGTGACCTGGACCGAAGGCTGTTCTTGATGGGTGAACGGCAACTCAACCTTGATAGACTCATAGGGCTGTTCCTGCCTGATGTCGTTAATGGTGAATCGGTTAGCCCAAAGTCAAAGTCTCTATCTACGCAAGCACGCCCATAATCCGATTGATTGGTGGCCATGGTGTGACGAGGCCTTAAAGACTGCCAAGCTTGGCGATAAACCGATTTTTTTGTCAGTCGGTTACTCTAGCTGCCATTGGTGCACGGTAATGGAGGGAGAGGCGTTTTCAGAGCCCGCTATTGCCGAGTATCTCAATGCTAACTTTCTGCCGATCAAGGTTGATCGTGAAGAGCGCCCTGATCTAGACAGTATCTATATGCAAGCGTTGCAAATGCTTGTGGGGCAGGGGGGCTGGCCGCTAAATATATTTTTATCTCCTGAGGATTTGGTGCCGTTCTATGGGGGGACTTATTTTCCGGTGGAGCCTCGTTATGGCCGTCCAGGTTTTTTGCAGCTACTCCAAATTCTGCGAAATCTCTACGATACGGATAAACCTAAGGTTGGTGCGGTTAAGTCTCAAATTTTAGAAACGTTGCAGCAGTCTGTACTACTACCTGCGGACGATAATCTTAGTGCTGAGTTGTTAGGGCGGGGGCTGACCATTAGTGCCAAAATCCTTGCCCCATCTGGCCCTGGTACTCGTTTCCCGATGGTTCCATATGGGTTGAGTGCTTTGCGGTCGATTCGTTTGGTGCCACCAACGGATGACCTGCAGCCTCAGCAGATTTGTCTGCGTCGCGGTTTGGATTTGGTTCTGGGGGGAATCTATGACCATGTGGCAGGGGGCTTCCATCGCTATACGGTGGATCCCACATGGACGGTGCCCCACTTTGAAAAAATGCTCTATGACAATGGTTTGATTGTGGAGTATTTAGCAGACCTCTGGAGCCAAGGGCATCAAGAGCCTGCGTTTGAAAGGGCGATTGATGGCACATTTCAGTGGTTAAAGCGAGAAATGTGGGCAGGCTATTTCTACGCGGCTCAAGATGCCGATAGCTTTGTCACACCGAATGATGCCGAACCGGAAGAGGGCGCTTTTTATGTCTGGACTGAGGTCTCGTTGCGAGAGCTGTTAACAGAGGCGGAATTTGCGGCTCTATCTGCAGACTTTATGATCTCGGCGGCCGGTAATTTTGAAGGCAATATTGTCTTGCAGCGTAAACAAGGTGGGGCATTGCGGGCTTCAACGGAAACTGCTCTGGGTAAGTTATTTGTTATCCGTTATGGCCAAGCGAATGTGGATACGGCTGCCCCGGCCCTTGATGCTACAGCGGCTAAGACAGCGTCATGGCCTGGTCGCATACCGCCCGTGACCGATACCAAAATGATTGTTGCTTGGAATAGTTTGATGATTTCGGGCTTAGCCCTTGCTGCCAAGGTGTTTGGCCGCACCGACTATTTGGAACTGGCGATGGCTGCGGCTCAATTTATTCTTGAGAACCAGTGGGTCAATGGCCGTTTTCATCGACTCAACTACGATGGTAACCCCGCTGTGTTTGCTCAGTCAGAAGACTATGCGTTGTTTATTAAAGCTTTGCTGGATATTCAGCAAGCGAGCTTATCTTTGCGGACACCTGATGTCTCTGTAGATTGGTTGGCCCATGCAACAACAATTCAAGCTGAGTTTGACCAGTGGCTGTGGAGCGATGCCGCTCAGGGCTATTACAACACTGCTAGTGATGTTAGTGACAGTTTGTTAGTGCGCGAACGCAGCTATCAAGATAATGCGACTCCTGCAGCTAATGGCGTTGCGATCGCTAATTTAATCCGATTGTCATTATTGGCTAAAGATTTAGCGTATTTTGATCGCGCTGAGGAGGCATTAAAAGCATTTAGTATCGTAATGGATCAAGCCCCCCGGTCCTGTCCCACATTGTTCCAAGCCTTAGATTGGTATCGACATCAAACCCTAGTGTGCACCACCGTCGAGCATGTATCAACCTTATCTCGACACTATGCACCTACAACTGTTTTTGCCATTGACAATCAACTGTCTGAGGGCGTGCTTGGCCTAGTCTGCCAAGGGCTAACCTGCAAAGACCCAGCCCATAGCTACAACCAAATGGAACAACAAATGTTGGCTAGTCAATGCCCCTAAGGGTATGCCGCTATACTCTCTTTTTATGCAGAGAAGAGTTGATGGGAGAGAAAACTCTTAGACTCTTCACAATCGGTGATTAGCCCATGGCATACACTTGATGATCTAGCTAGGACGGTGCTAATCATCATGGGAAAACTTGATCTATTTCAACATAACGGTTTTATAGCCTAGGGAGACTCTCATGCTATATCGTTTGTTGGGCATAAGTATCTTGTGCTCGTTGGTGCATATGCCAGCACGAGCGCAGGTGATTGAGGACAATACGGTGGGGACGGTGGTGAGTGGCAGTGGCCCACTAATCATTACCGGAGGAACGCAACAACTTACCACCCTATTCCACAGCTTTTCTGAGTTTTCACCCAATGCCAACAATGTCACCTTTGCGTTGGATGGTACCCAAGCCGCAGTTGATACCGTGATCGGGCGAGTTACAGGAAACAACGGCTCCTTTATTGATGGACAGCTGTCCCTGACCGGTGGCAATGCCCCCGATCTGTTCCTACTGAATCCTAACGGTATGGTCTTTGGTCCCGATGCTACCCTGGCATTGCCGGCCTCCTTTGTCGCGACCACTGCTGAGTCTGTTTTGTTTGAGGGTGGTCTGAGGTTCAGTGCCAATACTGCAGTAGCCGCCCCCCTGCTTACCCTCAGCACACCGGTCGGCTTACAGTTTGGGAATACGGCTGCACCCATGCATTTTGAGAACGTGGAGTTTGCCGTGGATGCCGGTCAGGCCATGAGCCTGGTTGGTGGCGCAGTGACGATGGACCGGAGTGGCCTCACTGCACCGGGAGGACGCCTGCAGGTGGCCGGTCTAGCTGCCAATAGCACCTTAAGCCTTGATGCGGATGGGACTTTCCAAAACGATAATGTGGACATTATTGGCGCCAGGGGTTTTCGTAACGTATTGATCGAGGAATCTAGCTTCAATGTTAGTGGTACTACCAATGGCTCCATTAGCCTGATGGGTAACGACACGACATTGAGTAATGTGTCTCTGATTGCCAATGGAGACCTAGGTGCCGCCGGTAGCATTGATGTTAAGGCTGCGGGTGCATTAACCTTAAACAATAATACTGCACTCTCTTCCATCGCCATGGATGAGGGGGATACAGGGACTATCTCCCTCATGGGTGGCACTGTTGAGATCTCAAGTGGGTTTGTTCTCAATGAGACTCGAGGGGCGGGTAATGCCGGTGGCGTTGACATTACAGCCAATACATTTTCGCTGGATAACAATGCAGCTATCAGAGGTGAGAGTGCAAGCCTGGGTAACGCCAGTAATATCATCATTACGGCCGAGGATGTTTCCATCCAAAACGGGGGGATTACCAGCGACGGGTATAGTGACGGCAGAGCCGGTGATATCACTATCAACGCGTCTGCTAGCTTCTATCTTGGCCCTGGAGGATTTATAAGTAGTAGGCCCTATGGCGCAGGTCGAGCAGGCGACCTGACCTTTATGGCTGCAAATATCTTGCTTGATGGGGTGAGCTTTCGTAATGATGCCGTGTCAAGCGGCGATGCTGGCAACATTACAATGACTGCTAGCGATTCGCTGGTCATTTCCCAGTCAGGTTTTTTTAACGGCACCGAGTCAAGCGGCGATGCTGGCAACATTACAATGACCGCTGGTGAATTAACAATTTGGCAATCTAGCTTTGGGAGCAACACCTTTAGCAGCGGCGATGCGGGGGATATCTATTTCACTGCCGATGAACTCACCATTACCCAATCGGGCTTTGGGACTGATACCTTTGCCAGTGGTGATGCTGGCACAATCAATATTGTGGCGGGTAATTTTCTCTTCGAAGAAAGTGGATTTGGTGCGTCCACCAATGGCACTGGTCGAGGTGGTTCGATTCAAATCACTGCAAATAATTTTACGCTCCGCGACGCGGGGTTCGGCTCGGTCCTTGACATCGATGCTCAAGATACCACTGGTGGAGACATTATCATTAATGTCAATGACACCATGTTCATGGAGAGGGCTGGTCTCGGAACAGATATCTCGGGGCAGGGGGTGGCTGGCAATCTTACCGTAAATGCTCACAAGCTAATTATGGTTGAGTCTGGTGTGGGTTCAGATACATTCTCCACCTCTGATTCAGGGATTCTCACCGTTAGGGCTGATAGCATTACGATGACTACGTCTAGTTTGACCAGTTCAGCCCAACAGAATAGCACTGGCAATTCTGGCAGAGTGGATGTCATCGCTAGGAGCATTGTTCTTGACGAGAGTTTGATTCGAACAACGGTCAAAAATACTAATAGCAGTGCCGATGGTGGTCAAATTAATGTTCAAGCCGATACCATTGTGTTGCGAGAGTTAGATGATGAGAATCGTCGTGCATCAATTGAATCTCAAAATTTAGGGAACGGTAGTGCTGGAGATATTAGTATTATCGCCAGGGAAATTGACATGCAGGGGGGACTAATATCCACGGCTAAATTTGGCAGTGGCGGCAGCAGCAATCTCGATATCCTAGTCGATGACCTGACCATTACCAACGGAGGCAGCATCTTTGCCGCCAATGGAACGGGGGCAACAGGCGTTGGTAATAATGTTCATCTTGTTGCTGAGTATATTTCGTTAGATGCAGGCAGTGCCATCACGGTTTCTACGGGGGGAGAAGGCGAGGGTGGCCTTTTGCAGGTGACCGCTAATACTCTAGATGTTTTGGAGGGGGCGCAAATTAGCTCATCTAGCCTCGAAGAAATTGGCTTCACGGCTCAACAAACGTTTGCTTTTGCTGGCGAAGGGGGTAACAGCTTGGATCTGATTACTCCTACGTTGCCGGACGGTGTCCAATATGGCCCTGCTGGGCTTATTATCATTAATGCCAATGATATCAATGTTCAAGGCATAGGTCCTGACGGCAAGGCCAGCCGGATTACGGCTTTTTCTCAAACGAACGGTAATGCTGGCGCTATCGTTCTTGATGCTGGCGCTGTAGAGTTGCGAGATGGTGGTGAAGTAACCGTTAGCGGCATCAACGGTGGCAACGCTGGTAACTTAGCGATCGCAGCAGATTCCATCGTACTTAGTAACAATGCCAGCCTGCGGGCAGAAACGGCTGCTGGGAACCAGGGCAATATTGATATCTATGCAGACCGCTACGTTGTGCTCAATCGTGGTAGCCAAATCACGACTAATGCAACCAACGGAGCGACAGGGGGCAACATTCTTATTACTACCCCGATCTTGCTTGGGTATGACAATAGCGACATTACCGCTAATGCGATCCAGGGCAATGGAGGCAATATAAACATTGCCACCCGAGGATTGCTCGGTCTAGACTTTCGCGATCAGCTCACCATCGAAAGTGACATCACGGCTAGTTCCGAATTTGGCCTTGAGGGAGTTGTGGCAATTCAACCTATTGTGCTGAATCCTGAGGCGGGATTAGCCCCACTCCCAAGCGATGTGGTGGATGCCGCTAATCAAATTGTTGCGGGATGTATGGCAAATACGGCTGCCAACTTTGTCGTCACTGGCCGGGGTGGTCTCTCCATTGATCCGAGGCAATCTGTTGCGGAAGATATTCTGCTCCACTCCTTTGAAGTGAGTTCCATAGGAGCGCCAACCAAGGATACGGCCAGGTTAGCCTTGACTCCAGAACGGCCGTTGTTGCAGGAAGCAACAATATGGGGACGCAATGCTGAAGGGGACGTAACGTTGATGACCCCAGCCCCCGTGGAGGATTCAAAGGGGACTTGTTTGAGTAGTGCCCAGTCATGGGAGAGATAACAACGTTGCTTTATGTGAGTGGATTCGATTTAAATATTGTTGTGCCTTGGATGAGGGTATGTAGTTTCCAGTGGGGAAGTGTTTCTGGATGATCGCTGCGATAGTGCCCCCCCCTGCTTTCATTCCGGAACAGGGCGCTTTTGAGCACAAGTGTTGCGATCGCTAATAAATTGCGTAGTTCGCTCCATTGCCGCATTGTCTGCAGCGGTAAGGTGTCAGGCAGCTGGGAGGGATGACCTGTGGGCAGATTTTCCATGGTCTGGGTAAGGGCCAATGTGTTGAACGTGTCTTGCCATTGTTCCAACTGGGCTAGGGCCTCGTCTAACTGGCTGGCGGTGCGAGAAATGCCTGCACTTTGCCAAACTAATTGACCAATGGCGGTTCGATGCTGGGTTAGCCACTCAAGCTCAGCCGGAATAGCTGCCGTGGTATTGAGCTGGGGCGTTTCCCTCGGCGGTGGTAATGGCACATCGGCTAGCTGGGGAGGTATGAGTGCTGTCAGCTGGGCACCAAAGACCAAGCACTCTAGCAAAGAGTTGCTGGCGAGGCGGTTCGCTCCATGGACGCCGGTACTGGCATTTTCTCCCACTGCATATAACCGAGGAATCGTGGTCTGACTTGTTAAGTCGGTAACAATTCCCCCCATCCAATAATGGGCGGCTGGTGACACCGGAATGGGGGTGTCCAAGATGTTAATGCCTGCCCATTTTTGACACTTGCGAATGATATTGGGAAATCTGCGGCGAATGCGTTCTGGTTCAATTGCCCGAAGATCTAAATAGACCACAGATTCATGGGGATTTTTTTGTAAGTGGCTAAAAATTGCGCGGCTGACCACATCGCGGGGGGCAAGCTCACCGTCCGGATGGTAATCAAACGCAAACCGATGTCCGGTGCTGTCTACTAAATGGGCACCTTCTCCGCGAACGGCTTCGCTGATGAGAAATCGGGGAGCGCCCGCTTTGGTCAGTGCCGTAGGGTGGAACTGCATAAATTCCAGATCCCGGAGGATCGCCCCTGCACGCCATGCCATGGCTACACCGTCGCCGGTACTGGCGGTGGGGTTGGTGGTTTGGGAATAAATTTGGCCACCGCCCCCGGTGGCTAAAACGACGGCGTTCGCTTGTACCCAAATGATCTGGTTTTGATATAGCAGTTGCACACCGTGGCATTCGTTGCCGTGCATCCATAGATCTAGGGCTAATGCTTGGTTAAAAACGTGGATATGGGGACGGTCTAATACTTGACCGGCTAGGGTGCTGACAACGGCTCGCCCGGTCGTATCCGCGGCATGGAGTACTCGTTTGCGGGAATGGGCGGCTTCTAGGGTCATGGCTAGCTGTTCGCCTTTTCGGTCGAAGGCTACGCCCATGGTGGAAAGATTTTCAATACATCGTCCGGCTTCGCGCACCAGCACTTCTACCGCGGCGCGATCGCACAGATCAGCACCGGCATTGAGCGTATCCGCTATGTGGAGTTCGGGGGTGTCATCTGGTGCGATCGCAGCTGCAATTCCTCCCTGGGCCCAGTCACTGGCCGATACAGACAGCGTATCTTTAGTAATCAGCCCAATTTGGAGCGTTGCCGGTAAACATAGCGCTGAGTAAAGCCCGGCTGCGCCGCCACCCACCACTAAAACATCAAACTGTGACGGTAGCTGAGGTAAGGAAGGAGAGGACTGCACCAATAAAAATGCTCCTGAAAGAGGGATTAAACCACTCTATCAAGAGCAATGATGGATCCAGACAATACTAAGGAATTGAGACCTTATAATCTTGTCTGCTCGTTACTGTGCGGAAAATAGTCGCTGTAAAATCTATTTCCCGCTGAGGCAAAGTCCGAAGTGAATGGCTTACTTATAAGCACCGTTGTTATAACGGTCATCACCTTCAACCAAAGCCGGGTCCGGGGGGGAAATAGTGAAAATATCCATATTTTCCTGGATACGAGACTTCTCAACGTCGCTTAAGCCAGGAATATTTAGAATGTCCTCTAAGTTTTCGTAGGGAGCATTCCGAATGATTTTGCCAGCAATTGTTGGAAATAAACCCCGATATTTTCTAAACGCCGCAACGTTAGTGTTGTTGACGTCCAGCTTATAGCCGTACTCTGTGGCGAGCTTGTCATCAACGTTATTACGAGGAAGCTTAACTTCAGCCACAAGCATGGCATCGGTATTCAACATGCTTGCAACTGCGGGTTGAGCATCGCTCACCAAAGTACCAAATACTAGTCCAAGCGCCATTAATAGGCCAAAGAATCGTTTCATCTCTCTCCGCCGGATTTATAAAATCGAATACACAGCATTAATGAGAAGCGTATCATTTTCACTGTGCCAATGTTTAGGAATGCTGAGAATCCGTTGCGGACTGTTACTCAATCTTGTCGATTTAGGGGCCGATTTGAGGGCATCAGACCTATTTGACTGTGACTGAGGATTTGCGATCGTAGCTGATTAAAAAGCGATCCAGGTCAGAAAATGTGCAGGCGTAGGTGGTGAGGGGCTTATCGTATCCCTTCAGTAAGGCCGAATAGCGCTTAAACGTTTGCTCATTAGCGCCTAGCTTACTTAAATACTTATAGGTTTCCGCACCCAGGGCGACATCCAACCCCAACTGCTTAGTGGAGCTTTCAAAGCGAAAGGCAGCATTAACCGTGTCCCCGAGAGCCGTATAGTCAGGACGGTCACCAGTTCCCGTATTACCAACGACGGCATAGCCGGTATTTACACCAGCGCCTACCCGCAGTGGAAATGGCAATGGGAACTGCTTGTGGAGTTGCCGTGTCATATCATTCAATGCACTAATGGCACGACTGATTTTCAACATTTCCTCGGCTTCTACCTCTTGAGTGCCGTGAATCCATACGGCCATCACAGCATCGCCAATATATTTATCCACCCAGCTGCCATATTCACCAATGATATTGCCAGCGTGTCGGAACCAAGTACCAATGACTTCGGATAAAACCTTCTCGTCTAGCTGGCGAGTCATCACGGTGAAGTCACGAATATCTACCACCATGACGGATATCAATCTACGCACATGCAAAGTTGCTGTGGCGGTTGATTCATGATCTTTAGAATTCAGTGAATTGCTTGCGTTCGCTGGTTCTGGCGCAGGACAGTAAAACTGGAGCTCAGTCTGACCAAACGTCAGCGCATCTCCATTGCGCAGCGTAACGGGCACGCTCACACGGCGACCATTTACGAACGAACCATTGCGACTGCCCAAATCGATTAAATAAAATTCCCCACTTTCCATAAACTGGAGCATGGCATGGTTACGGGAAATCCATCGGTCTGGCAGAACGAAGTTATTATCGTCACTGCGGCCAATTGTCCAGCAGCTATTGCCGATCAACGAAAGATGACGTTGACCTGAATCTGTCTTGAGGACCAAATAAGGTCCAACTTGCGGAGTCTTTTCAGGGAATAACACTATACCTCGACACTTCGAGCAAGCCTATGACCTATACGTTAACGCTAGTCTTTCTAACAGCACTATAGTCTTTGTGCTTATTTATTGTGCGTTATATTCCACAATACAGTCGCTTTTATACATCTATAGTCAAAACTGTGAACGTTTTCTATATCTTTAATCGCAATTGTTTGTAGCTGCACACTAGACGCATAGGTTGGAATAGTTTTTCTGATTTGTCAATACCCTAGATGGGGGAAGCATATTCCCTGTGGAACGATAATTCTGATGCATTGCTGATCTGGGCGGTGATTTGATCTGGATGCGCCTGATCAATTGCACAATCACCTGCTGGGCTTCATCCCAAATCAGCAACGGCATTTTAGTCGGCCAGATTAAGCGAGGGTTGCTGCTGCTAGAAATAGGGCATCTACCAAGATGGTGCTCAGCACGGCGCCTGCAAATGCCCAACTATGGGTATGTTGCTCTTTCATGGCAAAGCTCCCCATGAGCATCAAAATAGTGAGCAAAACCATGGCCCTGATAGCGGCAATGGGATTTTGAATCTCTAAGAGGGCGTTATGGAGAACTGGGCCGACAGCGGCAGGCTCTACCTGCATGGCTTGTTTCCAGTAGGGAAGAAGATTGACCCAATAAAAATATAGGTCTGTAATTGCGGTGCCGAGCAATGAGCCTAAATAGAAGTAACTGCCCACCATTAAGCGTTTTTGGCTGATGAGAATCAAGACGATGGGTAATCCAATGGCCTCAATCGGTAAATGGATATAGGGATTCTCACGTAGCCAGCCCCAGTAAATACTACCTGCGAGCCATGTCCACGAAAAGCCTATGGCCAGGTCTCCCCAGAGTTCTAGCGAACGGTAGCGCAATAGTTGAAAACCACTGACTATCCACAATAGGGTCATTGCCAAACTCACCCATGGCTGCACCCGGACGAGGGGAGCTTGGATGAAGACGGGCACACTAACTAAGAATGCTGCCGCCAGGAAAGCTGGTAAACGCTTAGTTTGGGAGTCGTCAGATTGATTTTGAGAAAGTCCATCAGCTAAGGGAAGCCGATCAGAGATTTGAGTTTGAGGTGACGTATCGGACAGCAATGCTTCCTAACGAATTCAATTGAATTCTGAGAGAGGTTAATTATTGTTAACATAACATGCTAATTGGGTCGCTCAGGAACCGTAGCTTTATAAATGGCGACCTAGATAATATTGCGATGTGTAAATTTTTTGCGGCGTTCGTCGTTCACCCTATTAGTGAATGCTGAATGCCGGAAACGGTAAAAACTGTATGCAGCACCAGTGCTGCTAAAAGCAATTTGCTATGTTTCGATATTGTTTGGCCAATAATGATGTAACGTCAGCAGGCCAATTTAGTTACCAGCGAAAGCTTAGCTAGCATCAATTAATTCTCTGTGAAACTTTAGGTTTTCTTTGGGATGGTTGGTGGGTAAGGCTGAAAATAGAAGTCGATTTCCTGTGGAAGTCCGGATGCGAGTCTAGAGGGTTCGTGTCCTTTAAGGTGGCCTGTATCAGGCCCAATTATGAATAGATTTTATAGTTTGAGCTTTGGAGTATCTTTTATGACCGTGTCCCCATTGTTGGAGCTTGTGGCCCAAGCGCCTGCTAGTCAAGCTGCGCAAATAAATTTATTCCAAGCCATTGTGATTGGTATTGTTCAGGGGCTGACAGAGTTTCTGCCGATTAGTAGTACCGCCCACGTGAAAATTGTGCCAGTGGCCCTAGGTTGGGGAGACCCTGGTGTGGCGTTTACGGCGGTGATTCAGTTGGGTAGTTTAGCCGCTATTTTGTGGTACTTCTGGGATGATTTGACCACGGTATCGAAAAATATGATTAGCGCGACACTTGCAAAGCGCTATCGGTCTACAGATTTTCGTTTAGGTCTTGGGATTATTTTGGGCTCAATCCCAATTGTGTTCTGTGGATTAATCATTAAATTATTTTTTGAAACTCAGTACGAGACGTCGGTGATTCGTAGTACTCAAGCGATCGCAATCACTTCGATTGTGATGGCTATTTTTCTGGGAATTGCGGAGAAAGTCGGCACCCGTAAGCGTAATTTTGAGAAGCTGGACCTGTGGGATGGCATCGGCGTTGGTTTTGGCCAGGCGCTGGCCTTAGTCCCCGGTGTGTCTCGATCTGGTTCTACCCTGACAGCGGGCTTATTTTTAGGTTTAGAGCGAGATACGGCAGCGCGTTTTTCGTTCCTACTCGGTACTCCAGCTATTTTGCTCTCTGGATTAGTGGAGCTCAAAGGCTTGCTAGAAGAAATGTCCATGGTGGGAGACGCTAGCCTGATGCCCCTGATCGGCGGTTTAGTTGCAGCTGTGATTTCTTCTTACCTTGCGATCGCGTGGTTGATCAAATTTCTCCGTCGCAATAGTACGTGGGTATTTGTTTGGTATCGCCTTGCTTTCGGTGTTGCCATTCTTGCCGGGATCGCCACTAACACGATTCAAAACGTTTAGACCCCTCACCCTGCTGCGGGCTTAGCGGTGAACATAGCTTTTTCAAATACAGTGTTGCCAATAAACATATGTAGCCCAGGCTATGTTCGCCCAGACCCTATGCCCATGCATTAGCTTTGCTATGAAGCATCCATAAGCTACAAAAATTGCAATATCCCTGTTTCTCCTCAGCATTAGTATGATGGAGTAATTGTCTAGCGCAAGCATGTATGCGTAGTGGGTCGATTCAGCCAGCCGTCATTACCAGCGTTATCAGTGAATCCATTGCCGAGGAGATTGGTTTTGAGCCAGGCGATCGGCTGGTGTCTATCAACGGTACCCGTCCTCGGGACCTGATAGACTATCGCTTTTTATGCTCGGATGAATGGCTCACCCTCGAGGTCTTAGACACCTCCGGTGATGCACACACCATCGAAATTGAAAAAGATTTTGACGAAGATTTAGGGCTGGAGTTTGAAAGCGCCTTATTCGACGGTTTGATTCAGTGCAACAATCGGTGTCCCTTTTGTTTTATTGATCAGCAACCTCCCGGCAAGCGCGATACCCTCTACCTTAAAGACGATGACTATCGCCTCAGCTTTCTCTATGGCAGCTATCTGACATTAACCAACTTGCCGCCTGCTGAGTGGGAACGCATTGCGCGGCTGCGGTTATCTCCGTTATACGTATCCGTACATGCGACGGAGCCAGACGTGCGGCAGCGGCTCCTGAAAAATCCTCGGGCCGGTCTTCTTTTAGACCATCTGCAATGGTTTCAAGAGCATCGCCTACAGATTCATGCCCAGGTAGTCGTGTGCCCTGGCATTAACGATGGTCCCCATTTAGAACAGACGTTGCGCGATCTAGCTCGATTTCATGTGGGGGATATGCCAGCTGTGGCCTCAGCTGCTGTAGTTCCTGTGGGGTTAACGCGTTTTCGACCCACAGAAGATGAGCTAGTGCCTGTGAATACCTCTAAAGCACAGGAGGTCATTGTGCAGGTGCAACAGCTACAGGCAGAATTTAGGGAAACCCTCGGCTCCACCTTTGCTTGGCTAGCGGACGAATGGTTTTTAATTGCTCGTCAGGCCCTACCTTCTGAGGCCCACTATGAGACGTATCCTCAAATTGGTAATGGGGTCGGGTCGATTCAATTATTTCTCAAGCAGTTTGACCAGGCTGCTAGGGTGCTGCCTGATGCAATCGACAACCCCAAACACTACACCTGGGTCGTGGGTAATGCGGTGGAAAAAGCCTTCGAGCCCATCGTGGATCGACTCAATCAGGTAGAGGGCTTAACGGTAACCATGGCGGCCCTCAATAGTGATTATTGGGGTCAAGAGATTACGGTGACGGGACTACTCACAGGTTACGATATCTTAGAAAAGTTAAAGGACCGCCATCTTGGTGATGCGATTTTGCTGCCTGCTTTAATGCTGAAGCAAAGTAACCATAGCAATCCTGAAAATACTTATTTTCTGGATGACATGACTGTTGCAACACTCATTGATGGTTTACGGTGCCCAGTTGTGCCAGTGGATGGAATTGATGGACTTTTAAAGGAATGTGTCGCTTTAGAGGCCCCCTAGTCGTTGTCGAACTTGTAGGTTTTAGCTAGCTGGCCCGGACATCGTAGATGTGGGTTTGAACAAGAATAGGGAAGCTTGGCGATTGATCACTGGTGGATACTCCAGTTCGCTTGGCTGTCTGGCTTGTGCCCGAATTATTAGTTACTGGCTATATATATTGACGCAAACACTATGGGATACATCAACCAATCATTATTGCTGCGGATGGCTGTGCTTGGAGGCGCGCTATCCTTACTACCATTTCCAGCACTAGCTAAGGCTTTAGCTGAGGACTCAGCCACTAGTAGCGAGTCAGTTACGTCTGCTGCTGTGCAAGTAGCTGCTGTGCCATCGGAAGAGCTGCTGTCGGATGCTGACGTGTCTGCTTCAGACTCCCAGGTGTCTGTCAATGTAGTAACTCCTAATGTACTAGCTCCGGCAGATGTAACCCTGGCATCGCCTAAATTTTCTAAAACATCGCCGACCCACGTTCGGGCTATTTTGCCTGCTGAGGTAAATCAATTAACCCAGCTGCCCCAGGCTTCGGAGGTGAGTCCGCTGGCCCAGTTGCCAGATTTGCCCACAGATGAACCCCCTGAAAACAATCCTGTAGGGGAGGAACCTGTAGGGGAGGAACCTGTACCGAGTGTGGATGCGGTTGAAGAGCCACTGCTGGAGCAGACTGGGGATATTTCTACTGAAGATGCTGTTGATGTAGAGGTTCCATCTAGTGAACCTGAAATCGATGCTACATCTAGTGAGCCTGAAGCCGAGGCTCCATTGGTTGAGCCTGAAACCGAGGCTCCAGAAGTGGCGGCGCCGATTGAAAATCAAGGCATCGTTGAAGGAGAAATTGTTCCGGAAACGGGGCAAGCACCGTCTACGGCTGAGGAAGATTTGTTGGATCAGACAGACTTGCCCCCGACGGAGTTATTAGCGGATCCCAATCCGTTGACGGTTCCGACATTGGAATCGGAAGTAAAGCTAGTAGAAGGTGCAGAGCAAACGGTTTCTTTAGAAGAAGCTCTGGAGCTGGCTTATTTTAATAATCAAGATTTGCAGGTAGCCTTGCTGCAGTTGGAGCAGGCCGAAGCGTCTTTAGATCAGGCTGAGGCTGCATTTTCTCCTTCTGCATTCGTCCAAGGTAGTTTAACCAGAACGACTACCCCAGGCCCGTTTGGTGAGGACAATGGCTTGGGTACCGAAACCGATACTCAGCTAAATATCAATCCATTGCGGGCTGAGTACGACATCTTTACGTCGGGCCAGCGGAAAGCGACTGTTCGTGCTGCCGAGGAGCAAGTGCGCTTACAGGAACTGGAGGTCACCCGTCGCCGCGAGGAGTTAAGGCTGCAGACTACAACCCTTTACTACGACTTGCAAGAGAGCGGTGAGCAAATTCGGATTAACCAGTCATTTGTAGAAGAAGCCCAACGGAACCAGAGGGATAATGAGCTGCGGCGTCAGGCTGGTGTGGGAACCCGCTTCGATGTGTTGCGGGCCGATGTGCAGTTGGCTAATGCTCAGCAAAACTTGATTCAATCGAGATCTCAGCAGCAAATTGCCCGACGTAACCTGGCTCGGTTGTTGAATGTGCCGTCGACGGTAAACCTGAAGGCCACCTTAGTGCCGGCCCCCGATAACTGGGAAACGACCTATGAACGTTGGAGCCTGACCCTAGAGGATAGTATTTTGTTGGCGTTCCAAAGTCGTGTGGAGCTAGAGCAGCAGTTGGCTCAACGGGAAATTGGGCTACAGCAAGCGCGGGCGGCGCGGGCGGCCAATGGTCCACAGTTGACCGTATTTGCTCAATATAGTGGAGAGGATGTGCTGGGTAGTACCCGTGATGGCCTAGGCGCTCCAAACGAAGGATTTGATTTCTTCGATACGGATCGTTATCAGCTTGGTCTTCAGTTTAGTATGGTGCTCACCGATGGTGGTGCAGCGCGGGCGCAGGCTCGGCAACAGGAGGCGAATGCTGCGATTGCCGAGGAACGCTTTTCTGAACAGCTTGATCAGATTCGTTTTGATGTGGAACAGGCCTATTTTACGCTCCGTGCCAACGAGGAAAATGTACGTACGGCACGCACCGCCATTGAGCAAGCGGAAACAGCCCTGGAGTTGGCTAATCTGCGTCTCGATGCGGGTGTGGGTACACAGCTAGATGTGTTGACGGCACAGTCTGAGTTAACCCAGGCGGAGGGTAACTGGGTCAGTGCCGCGTTGGGATACAATCGGGCGCTGGCGTCGCTGCAGCGGGCTGTGAGTAATTTGCGGGCCACATCTTAGCCCTGGACAGACCCATAGTTTTATGGGCTCTTGCTAGCTGAAGCAGGATCACTGGAGCGATCGCACCATGGACAAATGGGAGTCAGTTTGAGCAGCTGTTTCACAAAGCCGTTCGATCACTTGTTCTGCCGTGATCAAACGCTTGAGGACTACCTGGCCGATGCTGTTACTGGCGCTTCCCTCGGGAAGTACCTCCACCATGAGGACAGTATCTTCAACCTGGTACAGCCACAGTTTTTCGGTGGTTTCTTCGATATAGAGGTTTAGCTTATTCATTGTGGGTTTGCGCTGCCAGGCAATTTCATTCCATAGGCCGCCAAACTCCCACACTCTGCCGGTTGTCCACCCGTCGGACAAGAAAAAATACTTCACAGATTTTGGGTCAGCTCAGAAGGTCACTGGCATTATCTCTGGTGATGTTCTTTTTTTCACGCTGTCTGGTGAATCTTGATGGTTTTTTTGAGCTTGCAGGCCAAATCGCTTGAACTCAATGAGATTTTTAGTTCTGTCCGGAAGTTAGGCCTATGGTCATGGACAGTTAGCTGGTAGATGCACCCTGATGTCTGACTCCTGGGCTCCTTTGGAGCTTAGGAGTTTTTTTTGTTCATTTTTGGCAGTGGTGTGCAATGTGCTGCGATGAGAATTCTAGTTCTGTCCGGAAGTCAGATGAAATGTCATGGACAGTTAGCTGGTAGATGCACCCTGATGTCTGACTCCTGGGCTCCTTTGGAGCTTAGGAGTTTTTTTTGCCCATTTTTGGGAGGGCACCATGGAGGGGCTTTTTATGGTGGGCCATATGGCGGCTTTCGAGCCTGGGGTTGGGGCTGGGCGATTGGGGCTGTGATAGGCTAACCCCTTAATATCTTTGTGGAGTATTAGAGGGGCCAAATCAATGGCAAAGGTGCGTGTAGGCTTATTGTTTGGTGGATGTTCTGGAGAGCATGAGGTATCTATTTTCTCAGCTCAGGCCATCGCTCGAGGTTTGGCGAGTGGTGCAGACAAGTATGATGTGGTTCCTGTTTACATCCGCAAAGACGGGGTATGGGTCGTGGATGCCCATGGGGTGCTCACGGCTGGTAAACCTTTAGCTGTCGGAGAGGGGGCCGTCTCTCCCATGGACCGTATCCCAGCATCAATTCCAGAGATTGATATTTGGTTTCCTGTGCTCCATGGTCCTAACGGCGAAGATGGCACTATTCAAGGCTTGTTAGAACTGATGCAGATGCCCTACGTGGGCTGCGGGGTGTTGGCTTCGGCGGTTGGGATGGATAAGCTGGCGATGAAGTCTGCATTTGCCCAGGTGGGCTTACCCCAGGTGAAGTATATGGAAGTTTTGCGATCGCAAGTCTATTCCAATCCCTGTGTATTTCCCAAACTCTGTGACGATATTGAAACCACCTTGGGATATCCCTGTTTTGTAAAGCCAGCTAATTTGGGATCCTCCGTGGGCATTGCCAAAGCTAAGGATCGCCAAGAGCTAGAAGCCGCCCTCGACAGTGCCGCCAGCTACGATCGCCGCATTATTGTGGAAGCGGGTGTTGTTGCCCGTGAAGTAGAGTGCGCCATTCTCGGTAATGACAATCCAAAAGCGTCTGTGATTGGTGAAATTAGTTTCGATGCTGATTTCTATGACTATGAAACCAAATACACCAGTGGTCAGGCCGAACTCGCTATTCCTGCCAAGTTACCCCCTGACGTTGTTAACACTATTCAAGAACAGGCGATTCAAGCTTTTCAAGCGATTGATGGTGCTGGTTTGTCGCGGGTAGATTTTTTCTATATTGAAGCCACCGGTGAAGTGTTAATTAATGAAATTAATACCTTTCCAGGATTTACCGCAACTAGCATGTACCCGATGCTTTGGCAGGCCACAGGTGTGGAATTTGAGCAGCTGATTGATCGGTTGATTCAGCTAGGTATGGAGCGTACGGCCAATACATCTAGCTAACGGCAACATCTAGCTCAAAAAACAATCCCCCGCATGTCAGCTGGACATGCGGGGGATCGCCATATATGGGATTCAAGCTATACCTATAGGCTATTCAAAAATTCAAGCAAATCAGCCATATCTTGAGTATTGGGCTGAAACTGAGGCATGGGTGGAGTTTTTCCGCTAGTGACCTGTTTTATCAGGGCTATCTGAGATTTTCGCTCCGAAACATGCTGTAGATCTGGACCAACCTCGCCAGTGCCCTTAAGGCCATGGCATGTGGCACAGTTTTGCCAAAATAACTGCTGGCCCCGCTCCAGACGACCGTTGGATGTCAGTACATCGTGAACGTAGGGATCTGACACCTGGACCTTGTGGATGCCCCAAACAACAAGGAGGACACAAACCAAAATAATAGTTGCGGCCAGAACAAATTGAACAATCAGCCGATTAGTCTGGCTGTCTGGAGGTGATGGATTAAGACTAGGACTATCGATTGCGTTCTGGGTCACAGGAATACGTAACAGTTGTTCATTACGCGTAATGATACATACTTTAAAGTTTTCTGAGGATACAGTGCAACCTATTTCGCCTTGAAAATAGCTTTGAAATCTGTAGCTTTCATTAAGCTAGCCGTGAAAAAGCTTCTGCCATAAGGCTTTGACTCGGCTTCAGGAATATTACTGGATGGTCTGTGTAATGTCCTTGAGTTGCCCAATGTGGATCAGGGGGTGTTATCCCAGGGGGCTAGGATCAATTAAAGGAATGGCCTAATATAAAAGTAGACAAAGTAATGTGTAGCTGGCATTGCTTTTGCGAGCTTTATAAATAAGTCATTGAGGAAACGCGGCGTGATTGAACCTTTATTGCTAGGGATTGTTTTGGGCCTAATTCCGGTTACACTTGCCGGTCTATTTGTAGCGGCTTACATGCAGTATCGCCGTGGCGATCAGCTCAACTTCTAACGTTTTCAACGATTGGGATATGTTGAGAATTTTTAGAGACCAGCATTTCGTGAGAGATGCTGGTTTTTATTATGGATAGGTCTGGGGCTATTGGGGGTTGCTGCCGACTAAGCCTGCCGCTAGCCGGGCTGTGCCGTAGGCTGCTTCAGTATGTAGGGCAGCGCCCATGGGAATACCCAAGATATTGTGGCGTATGGTTTGCCACACTTGGTTTTGGGCTCCCCCCCCTGCTGTATACAGCCTGTGTACAGCGCCGCTGCCAAGGTCCATCAGTTTTTGGTAGCCCATGGCTTCAATGTGGGCCATGCTCTCCAGTAGCCCATGGAGAAATTCAACGGAGTTTTCAGGTCTTGGGGTCATCCGGGGCGATAGCTCAGCGTCGTTGATGGGGAATCTTTCCCCTGGGGTTAAAAGGGGATAGTAGTCTAGATGGCTGGGTTGAGCTGGGTCGATCCGCTGGCTGAGGCTGTGTAACTCATCACTGCTGAAAAAATAGCTGAGCACAGCGCCGCCAGTGTTGGATGCGCCCCCTACAAGCCACTGGTTACCCAGGCGATGGCTATAAATGCCGCTTTTGGCGTCGTTGATAGGGACTGAACTTAGGAGCTTGAGGACCAGGGTGGACCCTAGGGAGGTGACGGCTTCCCCAGTGGCGCTAGCGCCACTGGCTAGGAACGCGGCAATGCTGTCGGTGGTGCCAGTTTTAATGATGCATTGGTTGGGGATGGCAAATTTTTGTGCGATCGCAGGTTGAATCGGTGCTATTTCGGTGCCCGGTGCGATTACCGCCGGTAGCCACGGGGCAATGTCTAACGCTGCTAGCCATTGGGGATAGGCCAGTGCCTGGGGGTCGTAGCCTAGTTTGAGGGCATTGTTATAGTCACTAATGCCCGGTTTGCCATGGAGCAGGCTGCTCAACCAGTCGGCTTGATGGACCAAATAGTGGGCTTGGTGCAGCCGATGGTCCGGTAGATGGGTGTGCCACCACAGGGCTTTGGCTAGGCTGGATGTGGCACTGTGGGCTGGGCTATCTACAGGTGCCACGGTGGGTGCGCCCCCACGGGAATCGTTGTAGAGCAAAGGCTCAGTGATCGGGGCATTGTTGCGATCGCAGAGCAAAACCGTAGCTGAAGTTCCGTCAATGGCAATCGCTTGTAGCCTTTGGCGAATGGTCTGCGGTATCTGGTCGAGTAATGCCCATAGGGTGTGCTCCCAGTCCTGGGCGCTAGCGTTGTTAGACGCATAGGCACAGCGGCATTCTGCCAGGACTGAACCCTGGGGTTCAATTGCGATCGCTCTCGCTCCAGACGTACCAAAATCAATGCCTAAATAAGCCATGGGATATTAAGACCAAAGAATTTATCGTTGCTGATATCGCTAAAAGGGCAAAAAAAAATGGAGAGCTCCGCTGAGCCCCCCATTCCAAGCTATTCAATTCAAGTCCTTAGATATTAACTAAACGCTGACTTCACCCAGCTCACGGGCAAGGTGGTCAAAGGGAACGTCTACAAAAGACGCATCATCAATGCCTTGGGCCATCAGCTGCTCTTTTAGCACGTCCTTCATAATCTGAATACCAATGACAGTGGGGCCGACAGGTACTTCCAAAGAGTTGTAGGTCTCACGCAAACCATTGAGAACTCGCTCTGTCAGCACATCACAGTTGCCCGCTACCAAGGCATAGCTGCTATAGCGCAGGTAGTAATCTAAATCCCGTAGACACGCGGCATAGCGACGTGTGGTGTAAGAGTTGCCGCCTGGACGCAGTAACTCAGGAATGCGCTC
Organism: Leptothoe kymatousa TAU-MAC 1615; assembly: GCF_018739865.1. Lineage (GTDB taxonomy): Bacteria > Cyanobacteriota > Cyanobacteriia > Phormidesmidales > Phormidesmidaceae > Leptothoe > Leptothoe kymatousa. Next base: position 185,962 of record NZ_JADOER010000012.1, read on the forward strand.
ATAAAGCTCGGTAGCTGTAGCCTTCACAAGGCCAGACGCGTTAGCACTGATATAAGCCGCCGCTTTAACCCGGTCGGTACCACTACCGAAATAAGCCTTCAAAGAATCAATGGCGTCGCGGTCGAGATAACGACCTGTGATGTCATAGGTGCTAATTAAACCCGTCACCGTATCCCGCATGAAATCTTTCTCCCAGTGCGACTAATGTGCGACTCAACAAACAAATAGAAATTTATAACCAAGCTAGGGGGAAAGTTCCCATACAATCCGTGACCGACCATGGGTAGGTCACAAATATGAGAACAAGCGCAAGAGCGATCCTAATGCCTGTCTGGCATCCATCCATAGTATTTTGCGATTGCCTTTGAAGCTTGAAACCCGTTCAGTGACAACGCTTACCAATACCCTGATGCCAAAATTTAGTCTACCACGGTGGATTAAACAGCAGGCAACGCTCTAGAAAGAGAGCCGAATTGGTGCGGTTTTTTTAACAATCCGTAATCTTTTGCAATGATCTTCCATGCTTGCAGGGAGTCTTCTGGCAGTGCAGTTATCTATTGCCCAAGGCCGATGCTCAGTGTGAACAAGTTTGGCCCCATGCCAGGTGCCCTATGTCGATTTTGCATAGGATTGCTAGAGAAAACCTGAATTTGTAACAAGAGATACAATTCCCAGGTATTCGTATTCCATAGGATTATCCAAGCTTTGCCCCCAGCAAACGCCACTGCTTTTAAAGCATGGCTGAGCTGTTAATTAAGTACTACGGTATTGCCCACCGTCGGATTTAAGGGTCCTAAGTTAAAGTGAGTGCTCGCTCTGCACATTTGTTTGTGTATGGAGCAAGTTTGCTAAACATGCATTTTCCTGTTGCAAAATCTAGAAACTTTCTAACAGGCAGTACATTTTAGTCTGACTCATTGTTTAATCTTTTGGCCGTTAAATAATGTTGGCCTGTCCGTACTGCAAAGCCTACATTGTCTCAAATATATTGCAGGCAATATGTTGAAGACGGCTCTAGTGAATGCATAGAAAGGAGTAATTCATGGCTCAGACTGCCGCAGAAGTTTTGCAGATGATCAAAGATCAAGACATTCAAATGATTGATCTTAAGTTCATCGATTTGCCTGGTATATGGCAACACCTCACGGTGCATCGTAGCCAGATTGATGAGAGTAGCTTTACCGACGGTGTGGCATTTGATGGCTCCAGTATTCGGGGCTGGAAAGCCATTAACGAGTCGGACATGTCCATGGTGCCCGATCCAGCTACAGCTTGGATCGATCCTTTTATGAAGGAGCCCACCTTGAGCCTCGTTTGCTCCATTAAAGAGCCCCGTACCGGTGAATGGTACGAGCGTTGCCCCCGTGTGATTGCTCAAAAAGCTTTAGATTATTTGAAGTCTAGCGGTATCGGCGATACGGCTTATTTTGGTCCCGAAGCTGAGTTTTTCATCTTTGATGATGTTCGCTACGATTCTACGTCTAACTCCAGCTACTACTACGTAGATAGCGTGGAAGGCCGTTGGAACACTGGCCGCGAAGAAGAAGGTGGCAACCTGGGGTATAAGCCCAACTATAAAGGCGGTTATTTCCCCGTAGCGCCCACTGACACATCCCAGGATATGCGAACTGAGATGCTGTTGACTATGGCAGACTGTGGTGTGCCCATTGAGAAGCATCACCATGAAGTAGCAACCGGTGGTCAGTGTGAGCTGGGCTTTAAGTTCGGTGAGATGATCGAAGCTGCTGACTGGTTGATGACGTATAAGTACTGCATCAAGAACGTGGCTAAGAAGTACGGCAAGACCGTTACCTTTATGCCTAAGCCTCTGTTTGAGGATAATGGTTCTGGTATGCACACCCACCAGTCTATTTGGAAGGGTGGCGACACTCTGATGGCGGGTGAGCGCTATGCAGGATTGAGTGACCTGGCCACTTACTACATTGGCGGCATCCTCAAGCATGCCCCCGCTCTGTTGGCCTTTACAAACCCCAGTACTAACTCCTACAAGCGTCTGGTACCTGGTTTTGAGGCTCCTGTGAACCTGGTTTACTCCAACGGTAACCGTTCTGCGGCGGTGCGGATTCCCCTATCTGGTGACAATCCCAAGGCTAAGCGCCTTGAGTTTCGTTGTCCTGATCCCACTGCTAATCCTTATCTGGCGTTTGCGGCAATGCTGTGTGCCGGTATTGATGGCATCAAGAACAAGATTGAGCCGCCTGCGCCTATTGACCAGGATATTTATGAACTTAGCCCCGAAGAGCTGGCTAAGATTGCGTCTACTCCTGGCTCTCTGAAGGAAGCATTATCTGCTTTAGAAAGCGACCATGAGTTCTTGACGACTGGTGGTGTCTTCACTGAAGACTTCATTCAGAACTGGATTTCCTACAAGCTCGATACCGAGGTGATCCCCATGGATATCCGTCCCCATCCCTATGAGCTAGCGCTCTACTACGATTGCTAATTTGTGGGTGAATTTTGAATAATTGGCCATTTTGGTCTAGCGCCAGCCTTCGGGCTGGCGTTTTTTGTTAGCAGTGACAATGGCTGGGGAGGTCAAGTCTGGGGAGAGGGGGCTGCTCTGATGGCAGGGGCGCTTCGGTTGCAATGGCAGGGGAATGGCTGCCACCTGTTTACAAAATTAAACCCAAAAAGTATCTATTTATACTGAATTTATGTCTACACTGTTAATGAAGCGATGATGACACTAATTAGTGTTGTGATTTTATTTCCGTAGGAGGTCTATGGATATGTCTGTACAAGAATCTGCTCGACTTCGGGCGGCGTTTAATCGCCATGCTGTAACCAATCGCCAGCGTTCTTTGCTCAGTCGAGCGGCTGTTGGTGTTGGGATGCCCATGGATGTGATTGGTGCTGGTAGCCGCGTACAGGGGAAGCCGAGGTACGACGTTCAGCATGCCTATGGTCGGAGTAATGCTGCTATGAGTTAACGGCTGTATCAATTGGTTTTGAATAGTGAATAATGTTAGCCCGAGGTGCGATCGCACCTCGGGTTTTGCTATAAGAAGGGGCCTGATTTTCGATAGGCAGTATGAAGAATTGAAAATGAGTTGTGCAAAATGTTAATTTGCAGGAGACTCAAGGTTAAGAAATTTGTCATTCCATCTAGCGTCTGCTTTTTCATTGCTCCGCTAATTCCATTCAAGGTTTTTCTATGGCTGCCCTTGCTAATCGTGCTGCCGCGTCTGTCAGTGGTCCCGCCCAAGCAACCCATCCTAAAAAAGTTGTGATTGTGGGCGATAGTCTCGTCTATGGCTATGGCGATACCGAAGGGGGTGGATGGGTCGAACGTCTTCGCCGTCAGTGGATGGATCCCTCGCAGCCAGGGCCCATAATTTACAACCTGGGGGTGCGGGGGGATGGTGTGCAACGGGTTGCCGGTAGATTGGAGCGTGAGTTTAAGCTCCGAGGTGAACTGCGGCGTCAAGTGCCTGATTTACTAGTCCTGTCTGTGGGGCTGAATGACAGTGCGCGGCTAGGAAAAGCCAACGGTCGCCCCATGACTGATGAGGTCACGTTTACCCAAGAGCTGCACACTTTGCTCGACCAGGCAAAGGGCCTGTGCCCTGTCTTTTTTGTCGGCATGGTGCCCGTGAATGAAGCGGCCATGCCCTATGCCAATATCTTGCATTTTTCCAATGCCGATCAGGTGCGCTACAACCAAATGACTCGCCTTGCCTGTGAAGGGCGACACATTCCATATCTGGATCTCTTCCAGAGATGGCGTTCCCAGGGAGACGATTGGTGTCAGGCTCGGCTAAGCACCGATGGTCTGCATCCTAATGTTTTGGGATATCGCACTCTCATGGCCGATGTGATGGCCTGGGAGCCATTGATGGACGCCCTGGGCTAGAACAGTATTATTCCTACTGTGCTGGTGTTGCTGCTAGCAACACCCAGGCCATAGCTAATATTATTGTGATGCCAAGGGATGACAGCATGGTGGCTAGAATGGATAGCTGCTCTGGCTATAGTCCGTTTCGTTTGATGTTGAGTCCGCTTCATATCTAGGGCCGGTCTCGAAAGAGGACTCGGCTTCATATCTAGAATCGGTCTCAAACGAAGATTCGGTTTCATATCTAGGGTCGGATTCAAACCTAGGGTCATTACCAAACCTAGAATCCGATTCAAACCTAGAATCCGATTCATATCTAGGGGCAGTTTCAAACCTAGAATCGGATTCAAACCTAGGGTCTGATTCAAACGTTGCTTCGGTGTCAAACGTTGACTCAGTTTCAAATCTCGAGGCGTCTGATGTGGATGATGACTGAAATAGTTGGTCTGTCCAATCATCACCAACGCGGATAGTAATATCTGAATCCACATCACCCGTGGAGTCTGCGACGACTCTACCAACGCCCAGTACAGCTTCTAAAAACTCGGCTCTACTAATATCTCCTCGTTGGGCGATGACTGTGGTCTGGTGATTAAAATCAGGCCAGTCATCGATTAGATAGACATTGCGAAAGCCTTCTGTGCGCAGGTGATCAACCACCAACTGGGCCATATAGGGGTCCCTAGATGCATTTTGGACGGCTATATCTAGGCGACTGACGGAACGACGGGGACGATCTGCGGCGAGTAAGGTTGGGGCCGGTTCTGTGTCAAAGAAGCGCTGCATTACTTCATTGGCACTATTTTTGTCTGCAATCCAATAGCTGGCCTTATATTCTTCAGGATCGCTGAAATTGCCTGGCAGCATAACCATGTTCAGGGCTTCTCGGTCGAGCTGTAGACCAAAGCCAGCCAGGGCTAGAATTTCTTCCGTCGATAGATTGGTGTCGATGTGGGTTTGCAGGATGCGCACAATTTGTGGCACTTGGGCAATCACGGTGGGGTTCAGCATGCGATCGCGCAAAGCTTTCAGCAACACCTGCTGTCGCTGTACGCGGCCAATATCACCCAAATTATCTTGACGAAAACGGGCAAACTGCTCAGCTTCTTCGCCACTTAAGGTTTGCCAACCCGGCTCTAAATCGATGACGAGGCCTTGGGTTTTGTCCTCGTATTGCATTGCTTTGGGGACAAGCACTTCCACCCCGCCGATTAAATCGACAATTTCACGAAATGCAGCTGTACTGACCCGAATATATCGGTCAATTTCTACTTCATTAAAGTTGTAGCTAACGGTTTGAGCGGCGAGTTCAGCGCCCCCTTCCACATTGGCTTGGTTGATTTTGTCGATGCCATACCCTGGGATTTCCACCCGTGTATCCCGTGGAATCGACATCACATTAATGGATTCCGTATCAGGATTGATTCGCGCTAGGAGCATTGTGTCGGTACGCCCCACTAAATCCGTGGGGGCTGCCCCTTCGATATCGGTGGCTTCATCCAAACCCATGATCAAAAGGTTGACGGGTCGAGAAACCTGATAGCGAAAGCCTGATTGCCAAAGGTCGCTCAATGGTGGATTGGCGGTCGCTTCTCCCATGCCCTTGGGCAAAGGTACTGTCAAGATGAAGGCGGCACCAGCTGCGGCTGAAACCACTGCGGTTGTGCCGAAAATGCCAGCCCAGGCAAGAACTCGAACGATATTGCCTAGTAGGGAAGGGCGCTTTGGCATAGTGCTCGTGGCAGTAGAGTTTGCCTTAAGGAATAAACGAGGGATCATGGAGCTTTTTTAAAGGGCCTGTTTGGGGTTTACCCAACTAGGCCAAGTTTTATGGTGATACCCACAGTCAACATACGTACCTATAGATGCAGGTCAGAATGTGAACTGATTTAAATCGGGTGTTTGGGTGGTGGGGTATGGGAGGTGGTCAATATATAGACATGCTAGAACCGCAATTAAGTTTTTCCAACAGGGGAATTTTCTAGCTGTTTTGATATGTTCTACACATAGGTAATAAGTTAACCAATATTAAGCTGCATCTATGGCCTAAGGGTTGCGGAGTAGCTAATATTGCTCAGGACTACCGTATAGAGACCCCTAATTTTAACGTTGTAATTTAACTTCATTAAGTAAACAATGACACAGACTATCAATCAAACTCCTAAATTAGTGCCAATTATTTTAGCGGGAGGGAAGGGAGAGCGCTTTTGGCCAGTGAGTCGCCTGAAGCATCCTAAGCAGTTTTTGTGTCTAGATGGTAGTGGCCGCAGTTTAATGCAGTCCACGGCCGATCGTTTGTTGCCGTTGGCAGGGGGCTGGGATTCTATTTGGGTAATTACGGCGTCTCATTTGGCAGATGGCGTGAAAGATCAGTTGCCTGAATTGCCCGATGAAAATATTTTGGTGGAGCCCCAGGGTCGCGATACGGCTCCTGCTGTGGCTTGGGCCACCTTAGAAGTGGCAAAACGTCATGGGGATGATGCGATCGCATGTTTCTTCCCCGCCGATCACTACATCACTGATGAGCCTAAGTTTCGGGCCACTATCCTCGCTGCCGCTGAGCTAGCCCAAAGCCAGGGGGCTATTGCCACCCTCGGGATTCAACCCACATTCCCCTCCACGGGCTATGGCTACATTGAGCAGGGCGATGACGCTGGTCAATATGGCGAGCTAGCCGCTTATCGAGTGAGCCGCTTTACCGAAAAGCCCGAACGCAGCGTGGCCGAAGAGTTCCTAGCCAGCGGTCGCTACAGCTGGAACAGCGGCATGTTTATTTTCCCCGCTGGTTTGATGATTGACGAACTCAAGACCTATGCGCCTGAGTTGATGGGCCCCCTGCTGAGCAAAGGTGTGGATGCCTATGCCGAGCTAGAAAAGCTCAGCATTGACTACGCGGTGATGGAAAAAACCCAGAAAGCCTATGTGATGCCCGCTAACTTTGGCTGGGACGACCTAGGAGACTGGAACGCCATCGAGCGTTTGATGAAAGGCGACAAGGCTAATGTGGACATGTGTGAGCACCAGGCCCACGACACGAATGGCTGTATTGTTTACTCTTCGAATGAAGAGGAAGTGGTGGTCACCATCGGTCTAGAAGATGTGGTCGTGGTTCGCGATGGTGATGCCACCCTGATTGTGAAAAAAGACCGTACCCAGGAAATCAAGAAAGCGGTCAAAGCCCTAGGCAAAGAAGATAAGTTTTTACATCTTCTGTAATCCTGTGGACGTTAACTAGCAAAGCTACTGCGCCAAATATGGGTTGCCCTTTTAGCTAAGCGTCTTTGGCGCTTAGCTATAGCCTCTGTGTCCCAATCTGGAGTTGCAATATCCTGCGTGAGTGCATAAACGCTCTCTTGATAAACTTTTAACTTGTCGTGGTAATGTTCGTTTCCAATCTGCCTGTTTAATCGTGCTTCCAATAAAGTAAGGTTGCCAAGTCGATAAACCCACTCATCTATTTGATCATCTGAAAAGTCCTGATACCATTTTTCATTGGGAGATTCGGGCAGGATGTGCTCAATTGAAAAGCTATCCATCTCATCGGAACGCTGAGCCGCATCTTCTTCTAGTTTTTGTAAGATATATCGAACTAATTTTTTCTGTCCCTTTGTAGGAATTGTGAGCAAGGCAAAATCTTGCTGGAACTTCTCATCTGGAACGTAGACTTTCTTGAGAACTTCGAAGACTTGACGGGGCGTTTTAATCCTTGCAGTCGCAACTTTCATTGCTACCTCGTTGTAAAGCTTTTCCAGCTCGTTTGGATTCCATCCACTGACAATCGAGTGCCTGAATGATAGAACAGATATAAGTTCAAGAGTCTTGATAAAATTATCGGATTCAAAGTGCTCGTATGTTGCGAATAATGTTGGATAAGCTTGCTTTACCCTGAATAAATTAATTTCTCGAATAAAGGGTTGAGCTTCTGGCAGGTCTCGCCAAAAATCATCATTAGCATCGCCCAGGGCAATGAATAGAGAGCTGTAAGCTTCGAGTTCGTCTAGTAAACGAAATGCTTGCTCTGCATCCATTACATCTTTGCGAACAATTTTGAATAATTGTCCACTACGCACTCGTATATTACTCAGGCTGAGATAATAGCGTAGAAAATCAGGGAACTTTGGCATTGGAACCGTATTGACAATTCTACGCCATTGTCTTTGGGCGGCTTCGAGATCTGTAGATGTCTCAAATAGCGAAAATAAGTAATTTTTGAGTAAATCAGTAGTACTTAGTTCAATACCTCTTGCATTCAGCGTTTCAAAAACAGTGTACGCATTGATCTCATCGTCTACATTGATCTGAATAAAGAGTAGTTTCCGAGCGACTGTGTCTGTAAGAAACTCTGCTAGCTTGAACCCATCAGTAGCTATGTCGGTTAGCTTGTCTAACTCTTCAGAGAAATATTGAAATGTTTTCCAAAGCAACTGATCTGATTTTTTTAGTGATCGTATGTTCTTCGGCGATTTGAAATTGATCAGATAGCTTTGATAAAAATCATTATTGTTTTCATTTAGAACAAGCTTACTAGAAGCCTTTAAAGAACGTGGGTCTTCATCACTTAAGTACGTTCGTCTCAGGATTTTCTGACGTTTTTCATTGTCGTCAATATCAATACCTTGTGCGACAAGCTGCTTAATTTTTTGGATCACTGCAATGCCCAATATGCTCAAAGTGGCTAATCGCTGCTGACCATCAATAACCGTAAAGTGTTTGTCGGTGGTGGAATGATTTTGTAAGACGATTGCTCCCATGTAGTGGCTAGTGCTTTTGCCTTCATATAGGCTAACGATGTCCTGCCACAGGTCCTCCCAGTTTTCTGGCCCCCAAGAATAGTCCCGTTGAAATATGGGGACTTGGTAAGTTTTACCATTGCCAATCAACTCCCCAAAGTTACTGGTTCGAGTATCGAGCAGGTTAATGCGAGCCATGGTGTTCCTGACGATTTCCTGGGGCTAGTATAGCGATAAGCTTATCTATGAGTAGCTCTGCTGTTACAGGCCACTCACAATAGATCCGAAATTATGTACGGTGTCGCTCCTTCTGGTATATATCAGGATCAATGGTTTTGTAGACATCTAACGGCTTCTAACATGCCTTTGGCTTTGTTGAGCGTTTCTTGATACTCACTTTCGGGGACTGAATCGGCCACCAGACCGGCCCCAGCCTGAACGCTAATGCGATGGCTGCCATCGTCTTTGCTTTCCACCACCATGGTGCGGATGGTAATGGCGCTATTTAGCTGCCCTTCGAAGTCGTAGTAGCCATAGACGCCGGAATAAGGACCGCGGCGACAGGGTTCTAAGTCGTTAATAATCTGCATTGCCCGAATTTTGGGGGCACCGCTAACCGTGCCTGCGGGAAAGCATGCCTTGAGTAAATCCCAGGCGGTTTTATTTGGGGCCAGTTCGCCCACCACATTGCTAACAATGTGCATCACATGGGAATAGCGTTCGATGATCATCAGTTCATCCACGCTGACGGTGCCGCTGGTGCATACGCGGCCTAAGTCATTGCGGCCTAGATCCACTAGCATCACATGTTCAGCAATTTCCTTGGGGTCCGCCAGGAGTTCATCTGCGTAGGCATCATCTTCTGCTGGGGTCTTCCCGCGTGGTCGGGTGCCTGCAATTGGCCGCACAATGGCGGTTAGTTTTTCGTCGTCGCCTTCTAGGGTGGCTTTGACCATCACTTCTGGGCTAGAGCCAATAATTTGCCAGTCCTGGAAGTTGAAGTAGGCCATGTAAGGCGAGGGATTCACCAGCCTTAAGGAGCGATATAAATCGAAGGGGTTGCCGCGATAGTCGGTGGTGAGTCGTTGGGAAATGACTACTTGGAAAATGTCACCGGCTTTGATGTGGGCCTTGGCGGTGTCTACGCTTTGGCAAAATTCGTCTTTGCTGCGATTACTGGTGTAATTGAGCTGGATGTCTGGGTTGCTGCCGGGTGGGGTCCAGGCTAGACGGCTGTCCTGGCTGGCTAGGGGCAGGTTGAGCTTATTGACTAGGGTGGTGATGCGATCGCAGCTTGCCTGATACGCTTGCTCCAAATCGACGTCAGGATCGCGTAGGTCCGCATAGCTGACGGCCCAAATTTTCCGCTTTACCTGGTCAAAAATCAACAAACTATCCACCTGCATCCATAGCCCATCCGGTAGTTCATCTTTCTGGGCGGGATAGGTCGTGACAGTCGGTTCAATCCACTGAATTAGCTCATAGCCCCAAAAGCCAAAGAGTCCGCCGATGCCTGGTGGGAGTTCAGGGAGCTTCACCGGGTTATAGGGGGCGAGGCAGTCTGCCAAAATGTCAAACGGATTGCCTTTAAATACGTGCTCCTCACCGTTTCTAAAGCGTTGGGTGGTCAGTTCTCCCCGGGCTTCTAGGGTCCACAGTGGATCACATCCGAGTAAGCTATAGCGTCCTATATTTTCTCCACCTTCCACAGATTCTAGGAGAAAGCTATAGGGCTGACCTGCGCATACTTTGCACCACGCCGATACAGGGGTATCTAGATCGGCGACCCATTCTTGGTAGACCGGAACAAAGTTACCCTGGGTGGCAAGTTGTCGAAACGTAGCTAAATCGGGAGCAATCATGAAGTGTGTGGGCGGTGTGCACAAATCATATCCAACTTTAATGCCTAGGGATGCTGCTAGGAAAAGGAGATTTGCCGCACCGGTGCTCTGGGCTAAATAGTTATCAGATTCGAGTACCCATGGTGGGACCCGATACAAAAGTAGCGGTCTTTGCGTTGGGGAGATTTGGCGAGGGCATCCCATTAAAAAGAGGCAGCCCAAGGGCTACCTCTTCCAAAAACCGTAGTGATTGATCTAAGCGATTACGATTGTCGTAACGCTGGGACAATCTCTAAACTTCGCAGGGATCTTTGCCACTGAACTTGATAGTTGCAGGGTTGGGGTTTTCGCCAATGCGACGATCCTTCTTGCCATTGAATGCACGGCCTTCGTTCACCTTCTCAGGTACGACACCGTCAGCGGGATGTAGGAAAGTAGTTTCACCGCTGGGTAAGACGCGGTAAATCTTATAGTCAGTAATTCTGGGCTTAAACTTAGTTTTTAGTTGACGGCTGAGAGCCAGGCATTGCTCTTTACGAGCTAGGTAAAGCAGATTCTCGCCAGAATTCATGATGGCTACGCCACCTGTGGGCATTTCAAAAGGTTGTTCCTTTTTACTGCTCCAGGTAATAGCGTACTTTTCTTCACGTTCAGCAGCGGATAGCAGGCCACCTGTGCTGCCACCAAAGATCGGAGTTTTGCCGGTAAGTTCTTCAGACATGAAAAATATTATCTCTCAACCTTATCGCTCACAAATCTATCACCGCGCATGACATTGTTTACATCGTTTGTGAGGAAGTGTAATAGTTCTTCAGAGTTTTCAGGCTAATTGACTAATTTCTTACCTTTATGTCGGATGAACTGTTCCAACACCACCGATAATAAAGATATATTTAACAATTGCTTGACGTGAAAGCTTTAAAGATCCATACCTTACGAACGCTGCTGGCGGATAGTTTAACGATATTTTGGGGCGATTGGTTAGATTTGCGAGTGCGCATTCCTCAGGTGGCAGCGTCGGGTTTGGTCTCTCCTTTGATCTATATTTTGGCGTTTGGTTTAGGCCTGGGCAGTTCCATTGATCGGGTGGCGCCACCGGCCGTGGGAGATAGCTATCTAGAGTTTATTTTGCCTGGCATGGTGGCGCTGTCTTCCATGGTGATTAGTTTTGGGGGAACCACGTTCTCTATCTGTGGAGAGCGTCTATTTACGAAGAATTTTGAGGAAATGCTACTCTTCCCCATTCATCCGCTGTCGATGCATTTGGGCAAGATGATGGCGGGCATTGTGCGAGGTTTGCTGACGGCTGGTTCGGTGATTTTGGTGGCGGTTGTGGTGACCCGCGATCCGTGGAGTTTTCTGAATCCGTTGTTCTTGCTGCTGCTTGTGCTGAACTGTGCGGTGTTTGCCGGTCTAGGTGTGATTGTGGGGCTAAACGTTAAGTCTCTGGAGAGTGTGGGCTTATTCAATAATTTTTTGATTGTGCCGATGTCGTTTTTGGGTGGCACCTTTTTTGACCCGGCTACGTTGCCTACGTTGTTGAAGGGGATTGTTTATTTGCTGCCGCTGACTTATACGACTGTGGGTCTGCGGGCCGCAGCCTATCAGTCTTTAGATCAGTTTCCTTGGTATGCAATACCGGTGTTGCTAGCTGTTGCGATCGCACTTTCCATCAACGGTGCCTATCAGTTTGCTCGCCAGCAAGACTAACTTGCGATCGCATCGTGCATGCTAGGGGCAAGCGGTTCAACATCGGGGGTATAGGGCTGAATTTCTACCGGTTCTTCCGATAAAAACCGGCGTTCCAACGTTTCCGCCACTTGCTCAAGATTCAGATGCTGCTGCCGTAGCTGGGAAAAGATTCGATACGTACTAAGCGAAGACGAATTTGGTTCGTTGGTGCCCACTTGCACCAGATTGTACATCGTGCCGCTTGTATGGACGGCAAAGGTGATGCGAAAGACCTCAAAGAAATTAATGACCCAGCGGCAGTCTTCTTCTGAATAGATCTCGTAGTAGCGAATTAAGCTAGCAATGCGTAGTTCTAAATGGGCTTGAACCTTGGGGCAGAACAAGGCCACCTTGAGCAATAAAATAACCAGCACCAAAGGATTGCCTTGGGCCAGAAACATACTAAAAAATTGAGACGGTTGTTCCCCGTCTTCGGTGGTGAGGGCATCAACGATGCGTTTGCACGTCCGCAACATCAGTGCCTCATTAATGGTTTCCTTATCGTTATGGCGATAAAGGTCTAAAACCGTATCGGGAAGCTTGTCTCGTAGAGAGTAAGTTATCGCTGTGTGTGGTAAGGCATAGACCAGGTAGTGCAGGAGCGCCCGCTTGAAATTCCAATAGTCAATCTGGTCGCATTGCTTGTGCAATAGACTGGCCAGATTGTCGTAGCCAAACCGCCCAGGCTGTAGCAGCAGCATCTTAATCAGATTAATGGCCGTTTCTCCCAACACGGTTGGATTATCAATGGTGCTAGGGGGCGACTTCATTTGCGATTTGGCCGTATACATGGCCAAATCAAAGCGAAACTTAGACTTTAACTGCGCTGATAATGATCGGGCCGCTTCTCGTTGTTCTAAAGGATTATCTAGATTCAGGTACTGGGGCGCTAACAAATAAGAGGTGTAGCGAGTGCTCCAGTGTTGCGTTTGATCATACCGAGCGGCAAAAAGCCGTAAATCTTGAAAATCTTGACTACAGATAAAGTCTTGCATCCAGGACCGCAGCCGCTTCAGAATTAGAGCCACTCCGGGGCGCTGGATCGCACTGTCGTCAAACATTTCGATGAGCGTTTTGATCGCATCTGGCCGTCGCTGAATGCCCCAGTTATTGATCAAAATGTAGCAAACACGCTTCAGGGTAAATAGAAACTGCCGTTCGCTATTGGCAATGACGATGGAATATAGTGCTACAGGCAGATCTGATTCGGTGGACGATTCGGTATAGTCCACAAACAGACGACGGAAGGTCGCTAAAACCATATCGACAGGTTCCGTCTGAACACTGTAGAGAAAAAAGTCGTATAGGACTTGTTGGGCGTTCTGGATATCTTTACGGACCATAGTCACTAGGACTTAATCAGGAACTGGTAGATAATCAGCTAAGTCTATATCAGGCGTCAGCTAAGTCTACTCAAAAGAATGAACGATTTTCGGATGTCATGGCACCCGTGCCCCCACGGAAGCAAAATTTGATTCGTTTTCAAGATACAGCCAGTATAAAATCGCACATCGATTTTTATGCTGCTGCGGTTGATTTTATATATCTAATTTACGTGAAACTACGGAGCTTCTATCCATTGCTCCTCATCTCTTCATCGGATGCTCGTAAACTTTTACTAACCCTGATCTGAGGAATTTTCTCAAAACAAATCAGAAACTAAGAGTTTAGCGCTATAGATCCTGTCTGGCTATCTATTTTAAGTTGGAATGCCCGTAGGTTGCCACTTAGAACATCGTACGACGCTCTGATATGACCACCTGCTAATGGGGAGAACGCGGGTGATCATATCAGAGCGTCTTGATGGTTGGAGCGGTTAGATGATACAGAAAGTGTCGGTAAATATTCTCACTTAGAGGAATTTCCTGGGCTAGGTGAGGATATGTAGACTAATGTCTGTACAGAACTGTTGGTTAAGTCTAAACAGCAGCGGCAGCAGGGGTTGCTGCTTTTAGCTCAAAAATTCGCTGAATGACTTGTGCGACGGATTTATCTGGCGTAGATGCGCCGGATGTCACGCCGATGACAATTTTGCCCGCTGGTAGCCAGCCCTCGGTGGTGGTGATTGCCTCGTGCAGTGGCTGATGCTCAATCTGATTGTCAGGGGCAATGCGATCGGGACCATCAATGTGATACGACGGGATGCCCCGTTCGATGGCAATTTCTTGTAAATGGGTGGTGTTAGATGAGTTAAAGCCGCCGATGACCACCATTAGATCCATGTTCATGTCCACCAGTTCAAACATGGCATCTTGCCGTTCTTGGGTGGCATCGCAAATGGTGTTAAAGCTAGAAAAATGGTCGTTAATGGCTTGGGGGCCATATTTTTTGAGCATGGTTCGCTCTAACAATTTACCAATTTGCTCGGTTTCTCCCTTGAGCATGGTGGTTTGATTGGCAATGCCGACGGCGTCAAGGTCTCGGTCGGGGTCAAAGCCTTCGGAATAGGCATGCTCAAATTTGGTGAGAAATTCGTTGCGCTGCCGTAGCCTCTCCTCTGGAGAATCGCCACTATTCAAAATATAGTTGGCCACATATTGGGCTTCGTCTAGATTGAGTAGGACTAAATAGGTATCGGCAAACGACTTAGTGGCAACGGTTTCTTCGTGTTTATATTTGCCATGGATGATGGATGTGAAGGCGCGTTTTTTGTGCTTTTCCACGGTCGTCCATACCTTGGAAACCCAGGGGCAGGTGGTGTCCACGATGGTGCAGTCTCGGTCGCTCAGCAGTTTCATCTCTTCAACACTGGCACCAAAGGCGGGCAAAATCACTACGTCCCCGTCACCGACCACGGTAAAGTCCTTAGTTCCGTCGATCACCTGGATAAAGCCAACGTTCATTTCTTTCAAACGTTGATTGACGCCAGGGTTGTGGATGATTTCGTTGGTGATCCAAATACGTTGGCTGGGAAAATGTTGTCTGGCTTCATAGGCCATGGCGATGGCTCGTTCCACCCCCCAACAAAAGCCAAAGTCTTTAGCTAATTTGATGGTGACGTCTCCCTGGGTGTAGGTATAGCCCTGGTCCCGAATGGTTTGCACTAGATCGCTTTGGTACTCTTCGCCCATTTGAGTGGCGATCTGTTCTTTTTCGCCAAAACCCTGATTGCGGTAGTAGTTATCGGATTTATTGAGGCTACGGCGAAAAGCTCTGGTATCCATTGGTTTTATGAAGAGGCACAGAAGATATATCTAGTCTACCGAAAAGCGGTGAGCGGTCGGACTGGGGTGCTTGTGACGGTTTGGCAGAGCTGGGTTGTGGCCGAAATTAGAGTTCTAGCTGGCTGTAAAGGGAAATGGCCGCTCGCCAGACTAAATAGCCTTCGCGGTTGAGGTGTAGGCCATCGGTGGTGAGATCCGGCCTGAGGTTACCTTCTCCGTTGGAGAAAATTGGATACAGTTCTAGGTAATGGGCGTCGTAGTCTTTTGCGATCGCTTGCAGCGATTGATTCATGGTGCGAATGCGCTCGTTCGGCAGTTCCAGCAGCAGGTGGCGACTTTCCCAGGTGGCCGTCTCGGCACCGTGGGGCAAAATTGATTGGACTACCACGTTGGTCTGGGGGTGTTGGCTGTCCAAATAGTCCATAATTTCTCGATAATTTTTTAGCACTTGCTGGTCGCTCTGGCCCCAGATCAAGTCATTGATGCCAATCATCAGAAAAACGGTGTCCACTTCAGCCACATCTAATAGATGTAAGCGCGATAGCAACGTATGGGTTTTTTCTCCAGAAATGCCCTGGTTCATCCACACCCGACGCCCCGGCAGCAGCTCCGCTGGAAACCACAGACTTAAGGAATCCCCTAGCAAAATGGTCAGGTGTTCAGGATGTTTGTTGGCCATTTCATTCAGTTCTTGGCCTAACAATGTGACCCACTGTTCATAGGTCAGCTTCTTGCGAGTGGGTGGGGCGGCGGCGGGAGCGGGGTCGGTGGGGGCGATAGTGCTTTGCTCAGCATGGGCCGCACTTGCCTGGGGTAAGACAGAGGGGTCACTACCATCAGATGCTTCTTGCCAAACCATTAAAAGCGCGACAAAAAGTATGCCGTTCATCATCAAAGAGAGGATGGCCCAGGCGGGAATAGTGAACGGGAGTTTGAGAAACCGATTAGCCACCACGTGTCCCAGCTAGTTGAGAATAGCGTTTGGACAGATTCTAATCGGATCTGCCTTGGATAGGTAGTCTCTGGGGGCATATATCCATAAAAAGATTATGGAAAACAGCTGTAACCACCTATGCCGAAGGCGTTGAGGGGCTAATGTTTCACTTCGTAACGTTACGGTTTAACGTTGAGGCATTACACGTTGAATCTGAACAACATCACATCTCCTTCTTGAACGGTGTAGTCTTTGCCTTCGCTGCGGAGTAAGCCTTTTTCCTTCGCTGCGTTCATAGAGCCATACTCCACTAAATCGGCATAGGAGATGGTCTCGGCTCGAATAAAGCCCCGTTCGAAGTCGGTGTGGATGACGCCTGCTGCTTGGGGGGCAGACATGCCGGCAATAATGGTCCAAGCGCGACTCTCTTGGGGGCCAGTGGTGAAGTAGGTGCGTAGCCCCAATAGGTTGTAGGTGGCTCGAATCAGGGATTTTAAGCCCCCTTCTTCTACGCCCAGGGCTTCTAAAAAGTCTGCTCGCTCATCTGCGGGGAGTTCTAGCAGTTCGGCTTCCACCTGGGCAGAAATGATCACCACTTGGGCATCTTCTTCTGCGGCCAAGCCTTTGACTTTTTCCACCCAGGCGTTGCCTTCGGCTAGTTCATCTTCAGATACGTTGGCGGCGTAGATAATGGGTTTACGGGTCAAAAATCCGAGGGACTTGATCAGCTTTTCTTCGTCCTCTTCGAGTTCAACGGTGCGGGCAGATTTTCCATCGGCGAGCACGGGGTGAATTTTTTCGAGAACAGTGAGTTCAGCTTTGGCATCAGCATCTTTGCGTGCTTGCTTGCGCACGCGATCCATGCGGCGTTCAATTTGGTCGAGGTCTGCCAGGGCCAGCTCTAGGTTGATGATTTCTGCATCCCGCAGTGGATCAATAGAGCCGTCCACGTGGATGATGTCGTCGTTTTCAAAACAGCGCACGACGTGGACGATGGCATCGACCTCTCGGATGTTCGCCAAAAACTGGTTGCCCAGCCCTTCGCCTTTGCTCGCCCCTTTGACTAGACCGGCAATATCGACGAATTCCATACGAGCGGGTACGGTGTTCTCTGATTTGGAGATTTCCGTGAGGACATTCAGACGTTGATCGGGGACGGCAACCACGCCCACGTTGGGCTCAATGGTGCAGAACGGGAAGTTAGCGGCTTGGGCTTTGGCGTTTTCAACCAGCGCGTTAAAAAGGGTGGATTTGCCTACATTGGGGAGCCCGACGATTCCAGCTCTGAGCATGGCCTCTAATTTTTATGAAGAAATTTCCATAGTCCAGCATAGGCTAAAGTCCTCAGGATGCGGTAAACGTTTCGGCCGATTGGGGTAAATGGTGAGTTGAAATCTTGCGGTTGTGGAGGTTTTTCTGAAATAGCGTTCTTAATAAAGGGACGAAGGCTATAAAATGCCAGCAATTGTTTTGGATCTGGGATAAGTTCCATGGATTTTCAGCTTGGACTGCCGAGAAAACCTCTGATGGTTCCTAAGGGTGCAATTATTCTTTCTGCTTGTTTACTTTTGGGCCTATCGGGTTGTAATCGCTTTGGTGAACGGACGAAAGACGTTATCAATGCCATTTCCATTCAAAACCTATCGACGGGGGAAAAGTTACTCAAGAATGAAGTGAGTAATGTGCAGCTCACTCTTCCCCAGGGATGGAGCGATGTGCGCGATAATCTGCGCCCCGATGCGGATCTTTATGCGGCGCGGGAAGATCGGACCATGTATGTTTTGGTGCTAGCCGATCAAAAGCGCACCGAAGCCAATGGTGTGATTAGTGGCTTTGACTTATCGGATAATGCGTCTCAATATTTGAGCTATTTGGATTGGGGCTTGGCTCAGGAACAGCCAGAAGTGGTCACTGGGTTAACGTCTTTGAATGGTCTGAATGCTAAGCAGTACGAAGTGCGCGGCCGCATTGATAGTCAGCCGGTGGTGTATTTACACACCACCATTGAGGGGGCTGAGCACTACTATCAGGTGGTTGCTTGGACTGCGGCGGAAGATTATGCCAATGCAAAAGCAGAGTTGCAGACAGTGATCGGCAGTTTTCGGGGGACATAATTCAGCCTTCCTCGCGTCCCTTTAGAGCCTTTGGTCGTAGGGAGTGCCCGTTCTATGGCGTAATGGTAAGGGTGTGATCGGGTAAACCAAAAGGTATTTACATTTAATAATGGGCGATATGGTCAAGTGTGGAGTGAAGCTGCTAGGTGGAGCCTTGTCTTTCCAGGCAGCCCTACGTCGGCTAACGGTGGTTTGCGCGATCGCAATGGTGCTAATTCCTATTCTTTGCGTTCCGGGGCAGGCGTTGGCCAGCCTCACTGACGATCGGTATGACGGTAATATCTTTGCGCTCTATGCCGGTAACGGCGCGATTGTGCCCCCGCGAGTAACGTTGGCCCAGTCCCTCAAGCAGGAAAAACCCACGCTTCTGTTTTTCTATGTGGACGATAGTCGCGACTGCAAAGAATACTCATTTGTGATTTCCCAGCTGCAGGCCCCCTATGGTCGAGTGGCGAATTTTGTGCCGGTGATGGCTGATGCTATTCCACTAAAAGAGTCGTTTACCCCTGATGAACCAGGGTATTACTTCACAGGTTCAGTCCCTCAAACCTTGGTCCTAGATGGCAGCGGCAAGGTGAAGTTTGATCAAACCGGTGCCCTGGAGTACGAAGTGGTAGACGATGTGTTCCGTGATGTTTTCAACTTGCTGCCCCGTACAGAATCCGAAGAACTCCGCCGTCGCCCAGTGAATGAGCTGAATATTGAGCTAGTTCCTAGCGGCTCATAGCCTGCTTGCCTTGGGAGTTTGTACCGACGTGCAGGAATCGGTTCCCCGTCTAACGGTATGTGCCTCGTTAGTTGAAAAAATTGCCAACCAAGCAGCCCTGTGTCGAACCTGTGAGGTGCTAGGTGTGGAGCGATTGATTTTGCCCGCGCCCACCATCTCTGCGTGGGAGTTTCGTAAAATAGCGGCGTCAGCTCAGCAATGGCAGACTGTGGATTATTGTCCCCCTGAGGAGCTGGGAGTTTGGCTTGGCCAACAGACTGACTGTCGGCGGGTGGCCTTGACTGTACATCCCCATGGCCAGTCTTTGGGGCACTATCGATTTGCGGCTAATACGCTCTTGATTTTAGGGCGAGAACTGACGGGAATCCCTGATGATGTGGTGTCCCGATGCGATGAGGCGTTGACTATTCCCCAATATGGCCAAGTAGAATCGCTCAATGTGCAAACGGCAGGTGCGATCGCGATCTACGAATACAATCGCCAGTGGCGATGACCTGGGTCCCGTAACCATGTCCTGTGGGTCTGCATGGCGCTGTTTTCGCAAGGCTGTATAGAACAGACAGCAGACAGCCAATTTTTCAGGCTTAATCCATGGGGATATCGGCGGTTTCGGAGACTTCTTCGACGACGTCGTCGAGGTCAATATCCACTTCGTCCAATTCCAGCTGCTGGACTTCCGCCTCTTCTACGGGCGTATCCGGCTCTAATGGGTTGGTCCGCACTCGTCGAATGGGCAGGTTGGCCATTAAGGCCGTCGTTCGCTGATCCGATTCAAACGAAAACTCCAGGCTCTCGGTGTCTATTTCCACGTAGCGCACAACCACGTCCAATATTTCCTGGCGCATCTTTTCCAAAATCTGGGGAGAAAGATCCGCACGGTCATGGGCTAGCACCAGGCGCAGCCGCTGCTTTGCTGTTTCACGGCTTACCGTTTCACGGGTGCCAAAAAGTCTTTCGAGAAAATCGCTAATCATGGTCGTCTTTGATTAGGCGGGGCGTAAGCGCAACGGTCGCCGCCCGTCGACCGTCTGGGTAAAATTATGTAAATAGTTGACGTAATTTTTTAAAAAAGCTTTCCTTCGGTGCACTCAGATCCATCAGGGGGACTTTTTCCCCTTGTAGCCGTCGGGTAATGTTGGAAATGGCGATGCCTGCTTTGGTGAGTTCTTTGCCTAAAATTAGCGGTTCTCCATTGTTGGTGGATACAACTACCTGTTCATCGTCAGGAATAACGCCCAGGAGAGGCACCGCTAAGATATCTTGCACATCTTTGACCGACATCATTTGTTCGGCCTCCACCATGGCTGGTTTGAGCCGGTTGATGATCAATCGCATTGCCTTAACGTCATTCGCTTCTAGCAGGCCAATGACCCGGTCAGCGTCCCGCACCGCAGAGATTTCTGGGGTGGTGACGATGATGGCTTCGCGGGCGGCTGAAATGGCATTGCGAAAACCCATTTCGATGCCAGCGGGGCTGTCGATTAAGACAAAGTTATACGCTTTGGACAGGGCCCGCACCAGTTTTTTCATCTGTTCCGGAGTAATGGACTCCTTCGAGCGATTTTGGGCGGCGGGCAGCAGGGCCAAATTTGGCTGCCGCTTATCCTTGACGAGGGCTTGGTCAAGGCGACATTCACCAGCCAGCACATCTAGGGCTGTGTAGACGATACGATTTTCTAGACCTAGGAGCAGGTCTAAATTTCGTAATCCAAAGTCGGCATCAATGACAACAACGCGTTTGCCTGCCTTGGCGAGGGCCATTCCCAGGTTGGCTGTGCATGTAGTTTTCCCAACACCTCCCTTGCCGGAGGTAACAACGATAATGCGGTTCATAGCCATGGATTCAATGGGCGATTGAGGACGTTATTCGTGGGGGATTGGGCTCAAGTAGGGCAATAATCGCACGTTGTGGCAAATTTTATAGAAAATTCCTTTAGGAATTTTGAGGTTCGTCTCGCTGCACGATAAAAGGTTTGCCATCGAGCCTTTTTTTAAGGGGTGTCTACGGGGAGCTGGGCAAAATCAGCTGCGATCGCAATCCGGATGCTTCCCTGGCTGATATAAGCCACCTCCGGTTGATAGTGAGCGGGTGGTTTTTCCGGCGCGCGGGCAACCTTATCGGCAATGCGGAGCTGGGTGGGTTCCATCTGTAGGGCCATGATGCGGCAATCGGCATTGCCCTCGGACCCGGCATGGGCCACCCCCCGGAGACGCCCCCACACAAAGATGTCTCCCGCTGCCACCAGGGAGCCGCCAGGATTTAAATCGCCGAGGACTACAATTGACCCTGGATGACGAATTTCAGTGCCAGAACGCACGGTAGCTTGCAGATAGAGAGGCGCATCTAACGCTTCTCCCGCATCTGGACTCTGGTTGAAATGGTCTAGTTTGGTATTTTGCTCCACCGAATATCCGGCAGTAACAGCAGCAACGGCCGTTTGTCTACGCTGGGTATAAACCCGTTTCATATGTAGCTGAGCGGCACTTAAAAGCTCATCAATTTCCTGTAATTGGCGACCATCCAGCAAACGGTCTCGGGCAATTAAATGAACTGTGGTGTTGGGTTGGAGAAATCGGTCACCAGAATTTAACCGCAGCGTGAGCTGCTGACATAGCTCCTCCCATTCTGATGGCGCAAAGCTCGTAGTCGAGGACGACGGTAGCAGCAGCAATAGCCTTCCCTGCTCACTTTTTAACGTGATTTGCTGCTTTGGCTGGCTATCCGCCGTATCCACATCTAAATCAATGGTGGATACATCGACGAGGGGGGACGTGTTCTCGTCTCCTTGGTCGGTCTCATCAAACACGAAAAGTTCGACATCTTTCGATCGTTTTAATCGTGCTGATAGGGCCGCACGACTACTTTTGCTGGCGTTTTTTGGCGATGCTTTGACCGATTTTCTAGGTGGGGAGGCTGATGCAGAGGTATTAGCTTCAACCCGATCTCTTTCGATATCGCCAGGATTGTCGGAGGAATTTGAATTAATTGGTTGATCGTTTCCGTTACCCATGTTCGATTTGGCTCAGGCCTCCTTTAGGACACCCGTCGCTACATATAAAACACGCTGACCACCATGGAGTGTGACCGCAGAGCATACACAACTATATAGCCGGACTCGATTTTTGAGAGGGCATCGATTTTGATGTCATCAGTCTTTAGAATTTTTATTTTTGCCGAGGTTACCGCCGTAGGAACTCGTCGTTATCAGGTTATATGGGCAAGATTTTGGCTTGATCCGCAATTTGGCAATAAAGCTTTACGAGATCCCAGTGGGTAAATAAAAAAAAACTGAAGTTATTTCTTGCTTACTGAGTCAGGGGCATACGGTTAAAAACGATACATTCCAACCCATGTCTTGAATGAAAGACAAAATGTCTTTTTCTAAAGACATTAGGCTACTTTTTCCGCCACATGTCGCTGGGTAATCAGGGCAAATGCAGCAGGAAATGTTGTCTAGTTATTTTTTATACTTGGTTTGGTTGGATAGCTTTTTAGCCTATAAGACCCAATTCTCAGTGTGAATTAGGATCAAAATGCTGTATTTCACCTTGGTTACTTAAGGTATCTAGGTTTTTGTAGGGTTTTCCGGACATCTCAAGGTAAATTATTTTTCCTTGGGGCGATAAAATTGCTGATAGTTCTGTAATCTGCTGATTCAGGTTTCAGGTTGGGTCCTATGGAGTTTCGGTTTACACAGCTCTTGTTAATACGAGGTTTTCGACATGCTTAAGCCCCGCTCTGCATTCTCCTTGGCGGCTACGGTTGCACTACTCACAGTTATTGCACCTAGTCAGCCATTTTCTCGGTTTACTGCCGTAGCTACAGCGGCGACCTTTGAGGTGCCTGCTAACGTGCCCACTGGTACTACAGTTCAGGTCAGCAGTGGCTCTGATGCCATGACCGTAATCAGTGATGCCCTTAAAACTGGTTTTGAAGATAAGTTCACGGGCTCTGATATCAGTATTGATACGGTGGGTGCCGACCAAGCCATTGAGTCCGTACTTAGCGGCGACGTAGATTTGGCCGCCATTAGCCGTCCCCTGAGTGACGCTGAACTTGGCCAAGGTCTAGCGTCGGAAGATGTGAAGCGTGTCAAGATTGCAATTATTGTCGGTGCTGACAATCCCTTCGACGGCAGTTTAACTAGCGAGCAGTTTGCTCAGATTTTCCGCGGTGAAATCCAGGATTGGTCCGAAGTCGGTGGCCCCAGTGGTGCCATTCGTTTAGTCGATCGTCCTGATGTCAGCGAGACCCGTACGTCTTTGTCGGCCTACCCTGTGTTCAAGGCGGCTGAGTTTGCGACTGGTTCCAATGCCACTCAGTTGGGTGCCGATAGTACGTCAGATATTGTTGAGCAACTGGGTACAGACGGTATTAGCTACGCCTTGGTTGAGGAAGTAGATGCCATGGATGGCGTGCGTACGCTGCCCATGCATAAAACCATGCCCACCGATGCGCGCTATCCGTTCTCTCAGCCGTTTGCCTTTGTTTACAAGGGTGAGCCTTCTGTGGGTAGTGCAGCCTTTTTGGGCTACGC
Source organism: Leptothoe kymatousa TAU-MAC 1615 (assembly GCF_018739865.1). GTDB lineage: Bacteria > Cyanobacteriota > Cyanobacteriia > Phormidesmidales > Phormidesmidaceae > Leptothoe > Leptothoe kymatousa. Next base: position 209,597 of record NZ_JADOER010000012.1, read on the forward strand.
CACCGGTGCCCCTGGTCAGACCGCATTGAAATCGGTGAATCCCTTGGCGGGCTTAGCGAATGCTGCGGGGGATGCCGCCGGTGCCGCCGGTGATGCTGTGAAAGGGGCAACGGATGCTGCGGGTAACGTCGTTGGGGCCGCTGGCAATGCTATTCAAGGGGCTGCTGGCGCGGCCGGTGATGCTGTGAAAGGTGCCGGTGATGCGGCCGGGAATGTGGCTGGTGCCGCCGGTGATGCTGTGAAAGGTGCCGCTGGTGCTGCTGGCGATGCGGTGCAAGGCACAGCCGATGCTGTGGACCAGGCTGTGAGCGATCGCAACCCTAAAGCGCAGACGCGCCTCAATCTGTGGTGGCTAATGTTAGTCCCAGCCGGTTGTTTGGCGTTAGTTGCTTGGGGTGAGCGCCGTCGCAAGCGGGGTGATGATCCTGCTTATGTTGCCGCTGCCGATTCCACGTATGCCGCTAAGACTCCAGGACCCAAGGGTTCCATCGGTTTGGGTAAAGCTGGTGCTGCTGCGGGCGGTGCTGCCGCTGCGGCCGGTGGCGCTGCTTGGGCCGCTACTCGTAAAACGGGTGATGCTGCTAAAGGTGGCTTAAATGCCGTTGGTGATACTGCCAAGGGTGGCCTCGGTGCCGTTAAAGGTGGCCTTGGTAATGTCGGCGATGCTGCCAAGGGCGGTGTGCGCAATGTGAAAGGTGGCCTTGGTAATGTCGGCGATGCTGCCAAGGGTGGCCTTGGTAATGTGAAAGGTGGCCTTGGTAATGTTGGCGATGCTGCCAAGGGCGGTGTGCGCAATGTGGGCAACACTGCCAAAGGTGGTCTGGGCGCTGTTAAGGGCGGTCTAGGCAATCTGGGTGATGCCGCTAAAGGTGGCGTCAAGAATGCTGGGAATGCAGCCAAAGGCGGTCTCGGCGCTGTGAAAGGTGGCCTTGAGAATGCGGGTGATGCCGCGCAAGGTGGCATCGGTAATCTCCACGGTGCTGCTCAGCAAGGTGTTGATGGCATTAAGGGTGGTCTCGGCAACGCTGGCAATGCCGTCCAAGGCGGCGTTGGTGCCATGGGTTCTGGCCTGAAGGGCGGTTTGGATAGCGCCGGTAATGCCGTCCAAGGCGGTGTTGGTGCCATGGGTTCTGGCCTGAAGGGCGGTTTAGATGGCGCTGGTAACAGCTTGCGCGATGGTGCGGATGCTGTTACCGGTGGTGTGGGCGATATGGCCAACAAAGCAGGCGATGCCCTTAAGGGTGGAGCCGGTGCGGCTAAGGATGCCCCTCGTTCCCTATGGGATCGGGTGCGTGACGGCGTCAATAATGCAACTAACACTGTTGCTGGTAAAGCCGATGACATGGCCAATCAAACTAAGAACCAAGCTGGCAATCTAAAGGACCAGGCTGAAAACCTAGGTCAGCAGGGTATGGATAAGGCGTCTGAAATTACTGATAAGCTAACTAACTCAGATAGCTAACCCACTAATTTCATGTAATGCCTTGGACTCAGCTCCACGCGCAGATTCATACCTTACTTAAGGCAAAATTCCTGCTTCCCCCAGATTCCTCCATCTTGATGGCGGTGTCGGGGGGGCAGGATTCTTTGTGTATGGCTCAGTTACTGATGGATCTGCAGCCAAAATGGAACTGGCGGTTGGGTCTGCTCCACTGCGACCATGGCTGGCGCGATGATTCATCAGACAATGCGGCCCATGTGGCACGGTTGGCCCAGCAATGGCAGTTGCCATTTTTTCTTGAGACAGCCGTCGACTTGGTTCCAACGGAAGCCGCAGCCCGCACTTGGCGGTATGAAAAATTTGCAGACATTGCCCAGACCCATGGCTATGCCTATGTGGTGACCGGCCACACAGCCACCGATCGCGCTGAAACAGTCCTGTTTAACCTATTGCGAGGCAGTGGGGCAGATGGTATTCAAGCTTTGAGCTGGCAGCGGCCTCTCGGCGCGGAAGGCTTAGCTGGTTTGGTGACCCGACCTTTGTTGGCCATAACCCGTCAGCAGACTGGGGAATTTTGCCAAGACCGAGATTTGCCGATATGGCAGGATGCCTCTAATGATGACTGGCGCTATCGACGCAATCGCATTCGGCAAGAATTGATGCCTTATTTGCGATCGCACTTTAACCCAAGCGTAGAAGCCACATTAGCTCAAACCGCTGAGATCTTTACCGCTGAAGTCACCTATTTAGAAAATCAAGCTGCCCAACTCCATAGCGATGTCGTTGAAACATCACCAGGTGTCTGCCGCATCCGTCGCTTCCCATTGCGGGAGGCCCCTTTGGCTTTGCAGCGTCGAGTTGTCCGGCGTGTTTTACAAGCAGTCCTCGACCAGCAACCCAGCTTTGATCACATTGAAAAACTTGTCTGTTTAGCCACGGCACCCAATCGCAGTCAGACAGATCCATTTCCAGGGGGCGTCATTGCCTACGTAGACGCAGACTGGATCAAAATTTCGAAGCCTCCCCTGGTGTCATAGCTATGGACAAACTAAATTTCGCTTTAGACTAAGAATGAAAACGTAATGTCTCTGCTATGCGCTGGTTATTGACGGTTGTTTTGAGTTTATGGCTACTCGTTGGCACCCTCGGTGCGGCCGTGTTTGCCCCTGCGGTGGCGGCGGCGCCAGCAGATATCCCAGCCGGAGATATTGCCACACTGCGGAAGCAGGCCTTTGACCTCACCCGTAGCGGTAAATTTGATTTAGCCGAGGTGGTGTGGACTCAGCTGATCGACGCATTGCCCGATGAACCTGCTGTTTGGAGTAACCGTGGCAACGTGCGGGTCAGTCAAAATAAAATTGATGCAGCCGTGCAAGACTATACCCATGCCATTGCCCTGGATGGATTACAGCCAGATCCTTATCTCAACCGAGGTGCTGCCTATGAAGCCGCTGGTGAATGGCAGGCCGCCATTGATGATTACAATCGCGTGCTGAAGCTATCCCCCGATGATCCAGCCGCCTACAACAATCGAGGCAATGCCCAAGGAGGCCAAGGCGATTGGGATGCAGCCCTACAGGACTATGAGCACTCAATTACCCTGCAACCGAGTTTTTCTCTCGGCTATGCTAATTACGGAATTGCCCTCTTTGAGGTCGGCGACCAAGCAAAATCTCTACAAGTATTAAAAAGTCTGGCCCGTAAGTATCCCAACTATGCAGACGTACGAGCGGCATTAACCGCCGTTCTTTGGGAAACGGGCCATCGGGGAGAAGCGGAAAGTCAGTGGGCTGCGGCCCGTGGTCTAGATCGCCGCTACAGCGATTTGGACTGGGTGAAAAATGTTCGGCGTTGGCCACCTTCTTTGGTCAAAGGGTTAGACAACTTTCTTAAGCTTTAGCAGCCTATGGATGGTTGAGGTCAGGTACTGGTCTGCTTGACCGTATGACCTAGATGTTTGCAACTCTATAAATCCTCTTTTAAATGTAGCCTAAGCTACCAAAAAAAACTTTCCATCAGTAGGAATTACTGTCAGCTTTGGCCTTCACTATTGAGTCCTGACTGTACATTTTTGGAGTCAGATTTTTGGGCGACAATTTCTATCTGCATCCCTAGGGATTTTTCCATGGGTTGGAAATAGTGACAGCGCGGGGCTCAATAAAATCCCATCCGAATGTCTGTTGTTGCGAATGTTAGTGACTGAAAGTCATTTGAGCCGCTGACATTGTCATATTTCTAAATATTAGACACATGGGTTATTGATTATAGAAAAAATATTTTTTGGTTAAAAACCCTCTTGCATCAATGTTTTGAGTGCCTTATGGGTGCTAATTGTTACGAAGAAAAAATAATTTCAGTCTTTCTACGATAGAAGTTAATAGAACTGTATTGAATACTGGAATTCAAATCCGTTTGTTAGGGTGTTGAGGGCAATTGTTTTTTGTACTAAGGGTGTGTGCGAAAAATAATTTTCCTACCTTGTAGAGAATTTCACAGCTATTTATTCTGAATTTTTGGTGTTCCTGGTGTCTACTCAAGACTTGTAGATGTAGGTTTATGTGGTTTTGAGTTTTTAGCAATGTCAGCCACAAATAACATGGCCAATTCTTATTCGTTGATTGATTTTTGGCGTCTATTTGTATAGAGCCTGTTGCAGTTAACTATGCCTGGATTTTTTGATGATCTTAGGGATAGTACAGACAGGTGCACAAGATTTTAAGTGCAAAAAATACGCTGATTTGAATCGTCTTAAGCATGTCTTAGGCGCTGTCGGTTTGTGGTGCCTATGGGCTACAAAGATCGGTCAACATTTATGGATACTGTCACTGCTTATATTGCTTTCTGTATGGGCATCCTATGTATCAAATTCTCTCTATTTATAAATTAACCCAACTGCAATCTTGGGTTGCGGGATTGAAATCATTTTTGCGTGGTCAATTAGACAACTTTCAGTTTTCGAATCCGCGTGCTGTTTGCATGAGGCAGTCTCATCAAATTCTCGAACCTACTCCTAGGATGTCCTATTGCCCTGATTCTGAAGAATCCTTGGCCTGTGTGCTCCAGCAGCAGTTGCAGCGGCATATTAATTTAAGGAATGTCATTCGGCGTATTCACCGCAGCTTAGCGATCGATGAACTTCAGCACACGATTGTGAATGATTTTTTGCAGTTTTTTCAGGCAGATTGGGTTTTTCTTTTAGAAAAGAAACATGGTCGCTGGCAACCGATTTATCGGCCAGCTTGTTTATCCGAACCCGACCATTTAGATGCGTTAAGTGATTACCTCGCCTTAGAGCAGGTAAACGCAAAACTTTCCCATTGTGATGGGATGACCGTGCCTAATCAGGCATTCCATCACAATGGCGAACAGCAGTGCCCGCCAGACCTGGCTGGATCTTGGTTATTGATGCCAATGCATTTACCGCGAGCCTCTGGTCAAAATTCGTCGCCTTGTAGATTAGTGGCGATTGGCTCAAAGCGGAGGGCTCATCTATGGACTGTGGAGCACCAGGAGCAGGCGAGCCTGCTAGTGGATGAGGTGGGTGTGGCCCTGGACCATAGTCGCCACTATGAAGCTCTCAAACTACATAATCGCGAGTTGAAGTCCCTGGCGTTGACAGATAGTTTGACTGGCTTAGCAAATCGTCGTCAGTTTGATACTTATTTCAAGACGGAATGGCAACGCCTAGCTAGGGAAAATCAGCCGCTGACGTTAATTTTGTGTGATATCGATTATTTCAAGCTTTATAACGACTACTATGGCCACCCCACAGGTGATGTTTGTCTGACTCAGGTGAGTCAGGTGCTTGCCCGTTGCATTCGTCGCCCTGCCGATTTGGTGACTCGCTATGGGGGGGAAGAATTTGCAGTGGTTTTGCCCAATACGGATACGTCAGGGGGGCACAACGTGGCCTTGACGATTCAAGAGCAGTTGGCAAAAGCTGCCATCCCCCATGAGACGTCTGAGGTATCGGAAAACATTACCTTAACTATGGGGATTGCAACGGTGATTCCCAAGCACCACCTTTGTCCCCAAGATCTTTTGCAGGCGGCAGATTTGGCCCTTTACCATGCTAAGCAGCAAGGGCGCGATCGCATCTATGTCCACGCTCACTATTATCTACATAGCGACGAGGCATCGCCAGAAAATAGCCAGCTCAATGGTCAAAAGCTTGATGCTAATCAGGGGCTCGATAGTTAAATCAGCCCCCCGGCTAAATCAGCCCCCTAGGCTAGGTTAGCCCCCCAGGCTAGCTGACGTAATTCACAATGCGAGCAAACGTCTCAGCTTCTAAGCTAGCGCCCCCTACCAGGGCACCATCAATGTCTGGTTGAGCCATAATTTCGTCCACATTACCCGGCTTAACCGAGCCACCATACTGGATGGGGACATCCTTGTTGGCGAGCTGAGAGCGAATGAGCCAACAAACACGATTCGCTTCATCAGATGCGCAAGTATCACCGGTGCCAATGGCCCAGATCGGTTCATAGGCAATGATCAACTTACTTTGATCAACACCGGCTAATGCTTTTTCAATTTGGCCAACGACATGGGTTTCGGTTTCACCGGCATCCCGTTGTTCCTTGGTTTCACCGACGCAGAGAATAGGCGTTAACCCTGAGGCTTGTGCCGCTTTTAGACGCAAATTTACCGTTTTATCCGTTTCCCCAAAATATTGGCGACGTTCGCTATGGCCAACAATTACATAACGAACCCCAAGCTCAGTCAACATTTCTCCGGAGACTTCCCCCGTATATGCGCCCGATGTTTCCCAATGAATATTTTGTGCACCTACCATAGCCCGAGAGCCATGGAGTGTTTTAGACAGGGAGGTTAACGCTGTAAAAGGGCTACACAAAATAACCTCGCGCTGTTCAGGAGTGGTTTCTAGCTGGGGTAGAAATCCATTCAAAAACGCCAAGCTGTCCGCTTGGGTTTTGTGCATCTTCCAGTTACCAGCGATAACAATTCTTCGCACGGATGTATAACTTAGCTCTCAATATTGCATCCAGCATCGTACCGAGAAACCTGAACCGAACGCAACTAAAGAACCCCGTTTTAGACGCTACTGTTGTCCAACGACGTCTAAAACGGGGCGTTACAGAGGAGTGAAACTTAACCGTTGGTTACTTAATCCTCATCCTCCGATCCAGCGGCGGCGGCCCTTGCTTTCGCGGCTTCATCAGGGTGAATGTTCAAGCGGGTAAGGTTAACTCGACCACGATTATCGATTTCACGAATCTTGATCAAGACTTCCTCTCCCAAGGTGACTTCATCTTCAACTTTGTTGACTCGATAATCGGCAAGTTGAGAAATATGAATCATGCCTTCTTTGCCAGGGCGGTATTCCACAAACGCACCGATGGGAATAATACGGGTTACTTTACCCATATAAACGTCCCCTGCCGATGGTTTGAAGGTAATCCCTTCGATTAGGGCCTGCGCCCGTTCAGCGGCAGCGCCATCTAGGGACGAGACCGTAATGGTGCCATCATCCTGAATATCTACCTTGGCACCGGTTTCGTCAGTAATGCTCTTGATTTGCTTACCGCCGGGGCCAATCACCATGCCGATCATCTCAGGATCAATCTTGAAGGTGAGTAGTCTGGGGGCGTAGGGCGAAAGCTCGGCTCTAGGCGCATTAATGGCTTCCAGCATCTTGGACAGAATATGGAGCCTGGCAGGTTTTGCCTGGTTGATGGCCTCGGCAATGGTCTCCATTGGGAGACCAGTGATTTTCATATCCATCTGGAGGGCTGTGATGCCGGTGTCGGTGCCTGCAACCTTAAAGTCCATATCCCCAAGGAAATCCTCAATCCCTTGGATATCGGTCAGGATACGTACTTCGTCCCCTTCTTTGATCAGACCCATCGCTGCACCACTGACGGGTTTCGCCAAGGGAACGCCTGCATCCATCAAGGAGAGGGTGGAGCCGCAGACGGAACCCATGGAGGTGGAACCATTTGAGGACAGTACCTCAGACACCACACGAATGACATAGGGGAAGGTGTCCATCGCAGGTAGGACGGGCATGAGCGCCCGTTCCGCTAATGCGCCGTGGCCAATTTCCCGGCGACCGGGGGAACGCATGGGGCGAGTTTCACCCACGGAATAGGGAGGGAAATTGTAATGGTGGAGATAGCGTTTATTTTCATCTGGGTGCAGGTCGTCGGTCATCTGGGCATCCCCAGGGGTACCTAGGGTGACCACGGACATTACCTGGGTGAGACCCCGTTTAAAGAGACCGGTGCCGTGAACACGATTGGGGAGTACTTGGGTGCGACAACTAATGGGACGAACCTCGTCCAGTTTACGGCCGTCCACCCGGACGCTTTCGTCTAGGATTTGAGACCGCATTAGCTTTTTAGTCAGAGACTTATAGGCATTGCCAAAGGCTTTGCCGTTTTCTGCGATCGCAACGCAAATAGGATCGTCTTCCGATAGCTCGGCTACTTGTTCCTTAATGTCAGCTTTGAGGGCATCCAGTTTGTCATCCCGTTCCGGCTTCGAGAGTTCAAACTCCTTCAAAATATCTTTGATGCCAGCCGTGGCCTTATCGGCTAAAAAGTCTGCCAGGGTAGGATCGGTCTCTGGTGTGGGCAATGTGACTTGTTCAATGCCCAACTCAGCCAGGATTTCTTTTTGCGCTGCAATGATGTCGCGGACGACCTCATAGCCAAAGTCAATCGCTTCAATTACATCCTGTTCAGGCAGCTGGTTAGCACCTGCTTCCACCATGATGACGCCGTCGGGGGAACCGGCAACAATCAAATCCAAATCCCCATCTGCAATTTCTTTGTAGGTGGGATTAATGATAAAGTCATCACCGATGAGGCCCACCCGCACAGCGGCCATGGGACCATAAAATGGAATCTGTGCCAGCAAAGTGGCGATAGATGCTCCAGTGGCTGCCAGCACATCGGGCGGCACGTCATGATCCATGGACACGGTGGTGGCCACAATTTGAATATCGTCCCGCATCCAGGATGGGAACAGGGGCCGCATGGGGCGGTCAATGAGACGGCTGACTAAGGTAGCTCTTTCCGGGGGCCGACCTTCTCTCCTAAGGAAGCCTCCGGGAATTCGACCGGCAGCATAGAGCCGCTCTTCATAGTCCACGAGTAGTGGTAAAAAATCGATTCCTTCCCGTGGGCTCGACTGTGTAGCGGTTACGAGTACAGCGGTTTCCCCAGATTCGATCAGGACTGAACCGCCTGCTTGGGGGGCAAACAGACCCACCTTAAGTCGAATATCCCGTCCATCAAAGGATATTGACTTGTCAATTTCTTGCATTTACTACTACGTCCTTCTTACGTCTTTCACATTTGTTCTCTGGCAATCCTAGCACTGATGTAGAACAGTTGTTTCCTCCTCTAAAAAAAGATTTGATGCTAGTTAGACAGAATTTTTGAACTGCACTTAAGTACATTTCTTTATCAGGAAAAATCGTGTGAAAGGTATTTGGTGAAAACCTTTGAGTGTTTTGGGATTAGTCATGATTAACCAACAAATAGTTTGGATGGCGATAAGCTCATGGCAAAAATGCTTAGATCAATCATCTGGCAATTAGTGAGTAGTTGGTTGTGTCAAATTGCTTTTTGAAGGGCAAATTATTCTAAGGCTTTGTCAAATTTTGAGAAGTGATTCTATGTTTTGTGTGGCGATGGGTAGGGGGATCTATCCACGGTTCATCAGCTACCGTTTACGATGTAGTACTTGCGTAGCTTAGATCGGGTGTGGAAAAGATACCCTGTAGAAGCCGCTCAGACGGGAAGCTTAGTTATAAAGGAATTTTTTAGTTATATATGAATGTCTTAGTAACCGGTGTCGCTGGTTTTATTGGTTTCTTTGTAGCTCAGCGCCTCTTGGCCGATGGGGATACGGTTTACGGTATTGATAATCTTAACGACTACTACAGTGTTGATTTAAAAAAGGATCGTCTGGCCCAGCTGCTGCCCCATCCATCCTTTGGGTTTGAACCGATCGATTTAGCCGATCGTGGAGCCATGGATGGGCTATTTCAGAATCATAGGTTTGATCGGGTGATTCATTTAGCCGCTCAGGCCGGTGTGCGGTATTCGCTCAAAAACCCCTATGCCTATGCCGATAGTAATTTAACTGGGTTTATCCATGTTTTGGAGGGGTGTCGCCACCATGGTGTGGAGCATTTGGTCTATGCTTCTTCCAGCTCGGTGTACGGTGCTAATCGCCAGGTGCCTTTTGCCACAACTGACAATGTGGATCATCCTGTGTCTTTGTATGCGGCTACGAAGAAAGCGAATGAGCTGATGGCCCATTCCTATAGCCATCTATATGATTTACCCACTACAGGTCTGCGGTTTTTTACGGTGTATGGTCCCTGGGGACGACCGGATATGGCGTATTTTAAGTTTGTGGATGCGATCGCAAACGACCGACCTATCCAGGTTTACAACCACGGCAAAATGCAGCGCGATTTCACCTATATAGATGACGTAGTGGAAGGCGTGGTTAGAGCAATGCGCCATTTACCCAAGCCCCTGGCCGAAGATGCCTTTAATACGGCGGCTCCCTACAAGCTTTACAACATCGGTAACCATAGCCCTGTAGAGCTGATGCGCTTTATCGAGATTATTGAACAGGCCCTGGGTAAAACAGCGGCTAAAGAAATGATGCCTATGCAGCCGGGGGACGTAAAAGCCACCTATGCTGACGTGGCCGATCTATCCGCCGATGTCGGCTTTGCACCGAGTACGGCGTTAGAAGTTGGCATGGATAAATTTGTTGCTTGGTATCAGGACTATTACGCCCGTGCCTAGAACCCCCCGGTTCGATCTAGATGCGGGGGGCGGCCATGGGCAGCTGGGGCCGCTTTATGCACTAGGCCGTCTTCGCAATGTTCGGTAGCCAACGGCACCCGCAATGGCAATCACCAATAGGTAAGGGCTATAGGCCAATAACCACAGTCCCAGTTGCATCAATCCGACAGTGAGTTCACCCACCGACTGGGTTGCGTCCTGCCAAGTACTACCGATGGTTTCACCCAGGGGGCGACCGATGGGCTGTGGCGCAACGGCGGCAGCTAGGGTGAGGTCAATCGTAGAGTAGCGGACCTGGGTTTGTAGATTTTGCACCCGTGCATCAATCTGTTCAATCTGTTCCCGCACGCGACTGAGCTCCCGAGATACGTCCAACACATGGGAGATTTCGCCGGATCGTTCCATAATTTTGAGCAGCGACTCCTCGGATTTTTGTAGATTACGTAGACGCGCTTGGGCATCGACGAGTTGTGTCGAAACATCCTCGGCACTTAAGCCCTGTTGCTGGATGCTGCCTAAAGCCGCGAGCTCTGCCAGCAGTTGGTCTAACTTAGCCTGGGGGACTCGAATGCGGAGGTAGGCAGTGCGCTGAACATCCTCTATATGGTTATCTTGCAGGTCTAAAATGTCGCCCTGGTGAGTGCGAATCTGTTGGGACGCTTTTTTTAAGCTGTCATCCACTGAGTCCACCAATAGATTGAGCTGGGCCTGTTTAATTAATTGCGGTTGCCCCGCTATGACCGCCGGATCTTGAGGTGGGGCGGCGGGGCTGCTGGCATCGGCTTCCATTGCGACCAGTTCATTGGGCTGATCGGTCAAAATGTTGGCGGATTCAGCCGCTGATTCCACCGAACTCCCTGCTTTGGTGCTGATGTCGCCGCTGCTGAACTCATGGGTCGCACCACAGCTCACCAGGCTGACCACGGCTACTATTACGGCTAGTTTGGATCTCATGAACGTTGCCATCGTTGTTTCCTTCATCCCATGTGCTTACTTGAATCCAGTATGGGTTGGGATTTTTCCCTCGGGAAACGGGTTACGAAAACTGCAACCGCCTGGCCAGCTGCTTTTGGCCGCTAGTTCGTTGCTTGGCGCTGATCAATAAAATCCTTTGACGAATTACCAGGGTCTAAAATACTTAAAAACCTCGGCTTTCACTTGAAAACCGAGGTTTGATGCGGATGAAAGGACTTGAACCTTCACGTCACGAAGACACTAGAACCTAAACCTAGCGCGTCTACCAATTCCGCCACATCCGCTTGTGTGTAATCTATCTTATCAGAGAATTCCAACCAGTTATAGCTAAGTTGGTTGAAATGACTGATTTTATTATGCTCACATTCCTGCAGGGCAATTTATTCATAGATTGGCTAGATCGGTCTGTCGTTGGGGCAAAATTTACGCTCTTTGAATTCAACGATTGAATTAGGCGTGCCTATCGAGGAGCATCAATCGCAGCTAGATGATGTGCATGAAATCCGACGCTTGATCGAAAATCAATAGACGGTTCTCTGGAATAGACAATGTTGTCCTAACCAGACCATTATGGTGATGTGTACATGCAGTTAAGCTGTGGTGCAATAGTGGCTTAGACTACTAAGCGACTACTATATATATGATTAATTGTGTAGACGGCGGTGATCGCTACTACAGCCATAGTGGGAGAAACCTAGCGGATGGGAAAGGTCGTCGGTATTGACCTCGGTACTACCAATTCAGTCGTCTCAGTCATCGAAGGTGGCAAGCCGGTGGTCATTGCCAATGCTGAAGGCATGCGCACCACCCCTTCGGTTGTTGCCTTTAGTAAGGAAGGGGAGCGTTTGGTGGGGCAAATGGCCCGGCGGCAAACGGTGCTCAACCCTCAAAATACGTTCTACAACGTCAAGCGTTATTTGGGTCGTAAATATACAGAGCTCAGCTCTGACTCAAAACGGGTGCCCTACACCGTACGCAAGGACGAAGCTGGCAATGTGAAGGTGCGTTGCCCTCGTTTAGATAAGGACTTTGCCCCGGAAGAAATATCGGCCATGGTGCTGCGTAAGCTGGCGGAGGAAGCCAGTCGCTACATGGGCCAGCCGGTGACGGGGGCTGTGATTACGGTGCCCGCCTATTTTAACGATGCCCAACGGCAAGCTACTCGAGATGCGGGCCGCATTGCGGGTTTAGAAGTTAAACGCATTATTAATGAGCCGACGGCAGCGGCTCTTGCCTATGGGTTAGATCAGCAATTTAACCAAACCATTTTGGTATTTGACCTGGGCGGGGGCACCTTTGATGTCTCTATCTTAGATGTGCGCAATGGCGTGTTTGAGGTGCGATCGACCAGCGGTGATACCCAGCTAGGCGGGGTCAATTTTGATAAGAAAATTGTTGACTGGCTGGCGGATGAATTTTTAGAAACCGAAGGGGTGGATTTGCGGCGGGACCGTCAGGCGTTGCAGCGATTGACCGAGGCTGCCGAAAAGGCAAAGGTGGAGCTGTCTGGGCTACCCACGGCTGAAATTAACCTGCCGTTTATCACAGCCACCGCCGATGGCCCCAAGCACATTGAGAAAAAGTTTTCGCGATCGCAGTTTGAATCCCTCTGTGCCGATTTAATCAGTCGCCTACGGGCTCCGGTGCAGCAGGCCATGACGGATGCCCGTGTGTCCCCGTCTCAAATTGACGAAGTGGTGCTGGTGGGGGGCTCCAGCCGCATGCCCATGGTTCAGCATCTGGTGCGCTCCCTGCTGAGCAAAGAGCCTAACCAGAACGTCAACCCCGATGAGGCGGTGGCCGTTGGTGCGGCGATCCAGGCCGGTATCCTCACCGAAGAGGTGAAGGACATCATGCTGTTGGATGTCACCCCGCTGTCCCTAGGTTTAGAGACCATTGGCGGTGTGATGAAGCGGGTAATTCCCCGAAATACCACTATCCCCGTACGGCGTTCGGATGTATTTTCCACCTCTGAAAATAACCAGACCGTGGTGGAGGTGCACGTGGTGCAAGGGGAACGGGAAATGGCCATGGATAATAAGTCCCTGGGCCGCTTTAAGCTGATGGGGATTCCACCCGCTCCACGGGGGATTGCCCAGGTTCAGGTGTCTTTTGACATTGATGCCAACGGCATTTTGCAAGTGTCCGCCATGGATAAGACCACCGGGCGGGAGCAGAGCATCACGGTGCAGGAGGCGTCCAACCTGTCCGATGACGATATCCAGCGCATGCTCAAGGAAGCTGAAGAGTTTGCCGATGTGGACCGTGGCCAGCGGGAGCGCATTGAGAAGCGCAACCGGGCTGAAACGCTGACATTCCAGGCAGAGCGCGCTATGCGTAGCGTATCTATTGACTTTGGTTTGCAGTTTGCGCGCGATCGCAAACGCCGCATCGATAACCTGGTGCAAGATTTGCGCGATGCCCTGAAACGCGAAGACGAACGCATGGTGGATATGATTCAGTCTGAGCTGCAGGATGAATTGTACGAACTCAATCGCGAAGCCTATCTCTACGACGCCGATAACGACGACGGCAATCTCTTTAGCCAGATTGGCGACACCATCAAAAAAGCGTTTGAAGATGACGACGACTTTTATCGTCGAGACTACGACTGGAATGGCCAAAGCCAGTGGGATAGCCCGAGTTGGTCGGCTGGTCGCCAAGACAATCGCAGTGGTTGGGATGATTGGGATGATAGTTGGAATCGTCCCGCTGCGCGTCAGGGCGGTTACAATGCGCCTCCTCCCCGCGGTGGCTACGACAATCCTGCCGCCGGTGGTGGCTACAATAATCCTGCTGCCGGTGGCTACAACAATGGCCAAAATAACAGCCAAGGTTACGACAATCGTGGCTACGACCGCCGGAACTATGACGCGTCTGCCGACCAACACGGGGCGGGCAATAATAATTATGGGCAGGATGCCTATGGTCAGCAGCGCTATGACCAAGGGCAATCCTACGATCGCGGCTACGGTCAAAATCCAAGTCAGTCCGATCAATCAAGTCAATCAGATCGCTACAGTGCTGGTGGCTATGGCTCCCAGCCCCGCGATCGCTATGACCAGCATCAGGGCCGTCCACCTCAAGATACCTATGGTCAGGCGGGGAATAGCGCCTATGGCCAAGACGCTTACACGCCTCCAAATCAAGATCGTTACCCAGATCGCAATTTGGGGCCAAACTATAACGAGGGCCAAAGCTACAGCGGCTCCAATAACTATGATGCTTTTTCGGGCGATCGCAACCAGGGGCGCGACAGCCAGGGGCGCGACAGCCAGGGGCGCGATGGTCAGAGCGATAATCTAGGGTCTGCCAGACAACAGCCTAATTACGATAGGTGGCAAGGGTCTGGCAATAATTCCTACGGTCAGGATGCCTATAACCAGTCCGGTGGTCCACGAGACGATAGTGCCTATCCCCCCTACGATCGTGGTGGCCAGCCTAGCCAAATTCCAGACCCGCGAGGGGCTGCTGGTGCCCCGCCTGCACCTTCGGGCTATGGTTCGCCCGGTGCTGGTGGTGGATATCCCCCGGCTGACTATCCCTCTGTTGGTAGAGATCGTCCCAATGCCGATACCTCAGTAGAGGATGATCCTTGGGCCGATAAACCCACCGATCGACCATCGCCGCGCCCACCTGCCAATCCCCGTCCAGGAGGCTATTCCGCTAACTCCGGTTCAGCGGGTTCGCAGCGTTACGATGACGAATGGGGTGACCAGGATGAGGTCTGGTAACGTCTCCAGCTATGCAAAACTTTCGAGACTATTACGAGATTCTCGGCATTGATCCGGGGGCCGATGCCCAAACGATTAAGCATACATATCGCCGGTTAGCCCGTCAGTTTCATCCAGATCTAAATCCAGGCGACCAAGAAGCAGAGGATCGCTTTAAATCTCTAGGTGAAGCCTATGAAATTCTGTCGGATGTAGAGCGCAGAGCTCAGTACGATGACTATCGCCGCTATTGGCTAAAGCAAAAGTCTGAAGCCGACTATCGCGATCTTGAGGATTTTGATCGCTTTGTCGATCAGTTGCTCAATCGTCAAGGAGTCCCCCAGGTCCCCACCGTGCCTACCCCAGCGGCGCCTAAAAAATCGAGTAGCCCCAACACAAGTAGTCTCCGACGACGAGATGCTGAAGCTTCCCTAGAGATTCCTTTAGAACGTGCTTTCCATGGTGGTTCTGAGCGAGTGCGGCTAGAGGATGGTCGGGCATTAGAGGTGGATATGCCCCCACGTATGGTGACGGGTCAGCGTTTGCGCCTCCGCGGTCAGGGGATTAAGGGTGGGGATCTTTACCTGAATATTGTGGTGGAAACTCACCGCTTTTTGACGATTCAAGGGCGAGATGTGGTTTGTTATTTACCCTTGACGCCCGTAGAAGCTGTTTTGGGGGGGCAGGTCACGATCCCCACCCTGGATGGTCCAGTCGCCATGACCATTCCCGCCGGTATTCAACCTGGGCGGAAACTGCGTTTAGCTGGGAAAGGCTATGGTCGGTTGTCGGAGGAACGCGGAGACCAAATTGTTGAAATTGGTATAGCCATTCCCCAGGTGCTGGGCGAGCAAGAAGCCGAGCTATATGAAAAGCTTAGACTTGTGGAAGCCCATAATCCGCGTTCCCATATGTTCTAGACCGTGTAGCTACTTTATCTTCCGTCCGCTTAGGCACCAAAGTAAGACGGTGCTTGGCCAGGGGCCCACTTAATGTTGCAGCCCACGCTGGGAATCTGTTGGTCAGAAAGCGTTTGTCCAGCTAGTGCCTGGTCAATGGCTGCCCTTAGGTCTTTCCCGGTGACGGGTTTGCCATTGCTCGGGCGACTATCGTCTAGCTGCCCTCGATAGACGAGTGTTTTGTCTGCGTCGAATAGAAAAAAGTCGGGGGTGCAGGCGGCCGTGTAAGCTTTGGCAACAGTCTGGTGCTCATCGAAGCAATAGGGAAAGGTAAACCCTTGCTGCTGGGCCTGGGTTTTCATGTGCTCAGGGGCATCCTGGGGATGAGTTTGCAGGCTATTGGCACTGATGGCAAGGATACCTAGGCCTTTGGTACTGTAGTCTTGACCAATTTTTGCTAGCTCTTGCTCGATATGTTTAACGAAAGGGCAGTGCACGCAGATAAACATCACCAGCAGAGCACGGCTATCGGCAAAGGTGTCGAGGGTAATTGTCTTGCCAGAAACAGCATCTGCTAAGGAAAATGCTGGAGCTTTGGTGCCCAATGCCAGCATGGTGGATTCCACCATCACCATGGTCAATACCTCAAAAATTTGATTTACAAGAAAACTGTAGCGTTTGCCTTGGAATTAACCACCAAGAATTAGCCACCAAAGGCCATGGCTGACATTACTAGGGCAGATAGCAGCAGACCGGGGCTGAGGAGCAGAATGAGGGTAAAGAGTTCATGCATTTCCATGGTGTGGGATGTCTCCAAGTAGGTACGTGGCTAATGGTTCTATCCTGAACGATGAATGGAAGGAGTTGGGGGAATTTTTATCAAAAAGATCGGTTCCCCTTGACAACTGACGATATCCCCTTAATCTTGAAGCGTATTCTTTTGATAGTCTGCTGCCCTGTTTGGGCTGAGGGATGATTATGGGGCTCAAGCACTTGGTTTATCGGTCGTGGGGGTGCAGTTTGTTCGCGATCGCAATGGCGACGACCCCTGCTATGGCGGAAGAATTACAAAATTGGTCGTTTGATTCAGCGACCAATGAGCTCACCTTTTCTTTGCCAGATACGGTTTTGCCAGAATTTTTTCTCTTAGCAGAGCCTCCTCGACTGGTGCTGGATATCCCTGAAACACAGGTGGGTGAGGTGTCCGCTGAACAGCGCTACGACGGTTCTGTCCAGACGATTCGTGTGGCTCAACAGGCCGATGACCAAGTGAGGGTCGTGATTGAATTATCGCCCGATATCGTCCTTTCTCCTGAGCAAGCAGATATTCAATTTGACGATCAAGATGGTCAGCGCCAGTGGCGTTTTCGGCCCCTGATTTCCGGGGAGGTGGAGACTGCCGATTTATCTGAGCGCGATCGGTCTGCCAGTGCGCCAACGCTGAATGTGGAGCCTGGCGTTAGTGTGGCTGCCGAGAACTTAATACCCCAGCAGTCTTCCCAGGCGGTGTTGCCCATTGACCCCTATGAGTCTGGGACGAGTCAGGTGGTGAGTGTGCCACCGCTAGACAACGACGCTGGGGGCAGTGATGGCGCTGGGATCACACCTGAGCTGCCACCCATGACCGTGCCTGTTTTAGAGGCGGACACTGCAGCGGTGGCTGCTACCAACCCAGCGCCTGATCAATCGGCTCCAGTGGTGCCCGCTCTGCCTGACTTGCAGAACGAGCCGCCGCCGGCGGTACAGGTCGATGACGATGATGAAATGCAGGCACCTGGAGCCGATGAGTTATTGGCAGAGACAGCGGGCGATCAAGTGTCGGTTGCGCAGCCAGCCGAGGTGCCGTCTGACTCACCGGTAGCAGCTGAGCCCATGGAGGCGGCGCCCATTGATGAACCGGTAGTGGCTGAGCCCATGGACGCACCGGTAGCAGCTGCTGAGCCCGTGGAGGCGGCGCCCATTGATGTGGCTGCTATCTCGCCTGCTGCAGATGTTGGTGAACCTGTGGCGGCGGTATCTGAAGTGACGCCCCCTGAAATAGAGCCTGTAGAACCTCAGGTTGCTTTAGTGGAAGAGTCGGTAGAACCGGCATTGGTTGCTGAGCCCAATGCGCCTCAATCTTGGGAGACAATTCAACAACCTGCGGCGGAACGGACCATTGTACAAACCGTGACGCCAACACCGATCACCTTTGGTCAACCTTTGCCCGATAGGACGCCATGATGCCTGGGGTTAGACCGAAATTTTGACTGACTTTGACGATGTTCGTCCTTTGGTCTGACCCGGTGTTTTAGCGGATGATGATTGGGTGGCTATGGGGAGGGTGAAGTTAATTTGTGTCCCTTGATCTTTCCCTTTAGAGATGGCCCAAATTTTCCCGCCCTGAGCTTCGATAATCTGGCGACAAATGGCGAGACCTAAGCCTGTGCCACCCACTGAGCGACGCAGTGCGCCTTCTTCTTGATAGAAACGCTCAAATACGGTTTCTAGACGTTCGGGTTCAATGCCACGGCCGGTGTCATTGACAGATACCTTGACCAGGGTCTCGTCTTGGACAGTGGCGTCGATGGAAATGCTGTCGTTGCTAGAGGTAAATTTGCAGGCATTATCCAGCACCTTTGTGAGGACTTCCACAATCCATTCCCCATCGCCCCGGATGAGCGGCAAGTTGTCAGGGCAATTGACCGCAATATTTGAGCAGTGATGGGCCGTTTTACGGCTACTCAACGCTAGGGCAATGCACTCACTGAGAGAGAGAGATTCTAAATTCCATTCGATACGACCACTTTCTAGACGGGAAAGGGTGAGAAAGTCTTGAACTAGACTTTGCATCCGTTCCGAGTCTTCTAGGGCTGTTTGCAACATGACATTCCGCATTTCTAGGGGCATGTCGGGTTCTGTAAAAATGCTTTCTAAGCACACTCGAATGGTGGATAGGGGGGTGCGTAGTTCGTGGCCGGTGATGGCAATTAGGTTGCTGCGGGTGCGGTCGAGGGCTTCTAGTTGCTGGTTGAGGTTTTCTAGGTTGGCGTAAGCTTCTGCTTGGATAACGGCCACACTGAGTTGAGCGGCAACGGCTTCGACCAGGCGAATATCGTTTTTATTCCATGGTTGAGGGAGCGTTTGACATTGGTGTAGTTCGATTACTCCCAGTAGGCGGTCTTGATAAATTAAGGGCACTAATAGGCAGGCTCTGATATCCCACTTTTGAAACAGGGTGTGGATGGGTGAGTTATCGCTCAGTTTCTTGCTTTTGGACGGGGTGGGGGGCGTTACGATATGGGTGATCGATTCGCGGTCGTTTTTTACCTGTTGGAAGAGGGGATTGTCTAGTAGAGGCCATGTTTGGCCTTTGAGGGGATCTACGTTGGGCTGGCGAAACTCGTGGTGAATGTCAACACTGGTGGACCGGCGGCTACTGCGATAGATGATGCATCGGCAGGCGTTGATTTGTTGGCCGAGTTCGTGGGTTGCGATCGCAAATACTTCAGTTGGATTTAACGATTGACGGATGGCCGCCGTAATGGAATTAATTAACCGCTCTCGACTTTCCTGCGCGGCCATAGTCTTATAGGCCTTCAGCAGCTTGTACTGACTCGCCTGAACATAGGTCACCAGTCGCTGCGCAAACGGAGACGCTTCTGCCACTTCATCGTCAGGAGATGAATCTTCTAATAGGCCCGTGGGCAAAAACTGCGCTTGGGCCGCCGAAACTTTCTGTGCCAGATCAGACCGATAGCTACCAATGCGCTGGAGCAAAATCTGGGCGGCCCGCTCACAAACATGACGATCTAGCGTCCAAATACCCTCGAATCGACGACTCTGGTCTAGGGCCGGTGCACCGCTTAAGATTTTTGGCTGCTTGGCACTGCTTTGATGGTGTTCCCTACAGATTAAACACGCTGTATATTCTTGGCCTAGAACCACCAAATGCCATTCGTGCACTAAAGCATCATCTGAGTTAAAGGCAATGGTTTCATGGGCCGCAGCGCCGTGACTATCGGCAAATTGAGTATCCGCTGCTGCCAGCACATAAACTTGAGGCGTAATCTCAGCTAGACGTAAATATCTATGGGCCTCTTGGCGATAAAAGCGTTCCTGCTGAAAACTCGCAATCATCAAAGGCTGCTCGTTTCCTGCCAACACCTGATCTTCCATCGCATGGGAAAGAGCCGTCAGCGATGTTTTGAAGTACATTTGAGGCCTTAACGAGGGTAGGACCTCAAGCAACTCATCTAGAACTGACGACGGATTGCCCATTCACTCTACGCTTGAATTAATGCTAGTAGTAATGACCTTAACTTCACCAACATTATCAGCGCCGATTCAAGCCGTGGTGGAATTGTAACTAAGCTTAGGGGAAGCTATCACTATGCACACCCCTAAGCATCCATCACTAAAGGTCAAACGTCCTTTCTCTGTTGGTGTAGACCCCATAAAAAATGCGTAGCTTCTGCAAAAAGAAGCTACGCATTTTGAGGAAATCGCTTTCAAATAGCGCTTAATCAGCTGTACAAACGTCAGCGATTAAAGTTTTTCCTATGCAACACCGCCCATATCGCTAGTGTCCTTTAGGAAACCGCTATATGCTTCCATGCCGTGCTCACCGATATCCAAACCCTTGAGTTCTTCTTCTGCAGAAACACGTAGACCAAAGGCAGACTTAAGAATAGTCCAAACGATGGAGCTGAATACAACGGTAAAGAGGCCAATGGCAACAATACCGATAACTTGAGAAATCAGCTGACCGATGCCACCGCCGTAGAAAAGACCAGCGGATGTGTCGAATAGACCAACGGCTAGAGTTCCCCACATACCACATACAAGGTGGACGGAGACAGCACCAACGGGGTCATCAATCTTGATGCTGTCGAAGAAGCCAACGGAGAAGACAACTAATACGCCAGAAATCAGACCGATGATAACGGCACCAAAGAAGCCAACACCTGCACAACCAGCGGTAATACCCACAAGACCAGCGAGGATACCGTTGATAATCATGGACAGGTCAGGCTTACCGCTCATCATCCAAGCGGTAAATGTGGCAGCAACACCACCAGCAGCAGCAGACAGGTTAGTAGTTACTGCAATGTAAGGTACAGCCGCATCAGCCGCTAATTCAGAACCAGGGTTGAAACCAAACCAGCCAATCCAAAGAATCAAACAGCCAAGAGTAGCAATACTCATGTTGTGGCCAGGGATGGCATTGATTTGACCGTCTTGGTATTTACCAATCCGAGGACCAAGAATGGCGGCACCACATAGAGCGGCCCAGCCACCAACGGAGTGCACAACTGTGGAACCAGCAAAGTCAGAGAAACCACCAGTAGGTAGAGCACCCAGCCAGCCATTTCCAGACCATACCCAGTGACCAGTGATGGGGTAAGAAATTGCGGTTAGCAGAATGCTAAAGATGATGAAGTCTACAAACTTAATACGCTCAGCAACTGCACCAGAAACGATGGTTGCTGCAGTACCTGCAAAGGCAGCCTGGAATAGGAAGAATACAGGTGCGGTTAAGTTCCCTGCATAGGGTTCGTCAGCAGACAAACCGGACAAGAAGAAGTTGCCCAAACCTAAAACAGGAGTTGCCTCATTGAACATGAGGCCAAAACCAATTGCCCAGAAGGACAATGTGGCTAGAGCAAAAACAATTAAGTTTTTGGAAAGGATATTAACAGCGTTCTTCTGGCGACAGAAGCCGGTTTCTAACATGCCGAAACCAGCGTTCATGAAAATTACCAGGATGGCTGCTATCAGCACCCAGATATTGTCTAAAACAAACTGAACATTCTCAGGGGTAATTGCGTCTTCCTGAGCATGGGCTGCGGTGTTCCAAGTGGCAACAATAACGAGAGCCAATGGAATACAAGCTAACCAAGCCCAAGAAAAGCTTCTACCGAAAAAGCGCTTCGCCATTTGATCAAATGGTGGCGCGTAACTATCCCAGACAGACGATTTACGCCGTCTTGCCTTGCGGCTGAAATTTAGACTAGACATCTCAACAGACGTTCCTACAACACAATCCAATCAACAAAATCTACTGTTAGAGAATAAATCTTAAACAGCAGAGCTTTCGTGTGAGGGGACCTTGACAGTTCAAGATACTCAATGACCGACGAAAGGTCTGAGCTCATGATATGGACTCACTAATTCTTGGGAACACTTAACAAAGAAATTAAAAATGTTCACACTTCAAGAAAGCAAAATCCAAATCACACACGGCTAACAACATAGGTATGCTCGTGCAGATGCATCGCACGTATCTATGTAGATAGATTCCACCAATTTCGGCCAAGTCATTCTGTATCAGAGAATACACTAAGCTGGTGTGGGTGGAATATTAGGGGATTTCAGGCCTGCTTATTTGGGGTTGGTTACAAAAGTTTATGGAAATAAGCTTGTCTGGCTGTGTGGATTTAGCGATTTGCCTCTTGGCTGTCGGCCGGAAACATGGTCTTGAGATAAGTGTGTGGACCTAGTTCTTCTAGTCGCTGCTGTTTTTTGAGGACAGTTTGCTCGAGTTCTTGTCGATAGGCCTGGACCCGATGCAAGAGTTTTAGGTCACAGGTCCCTAAAATTTGTACCGCTAGCAATCCTGCGTTTTTGGCATTGCCAATGGCCACCGTGGCGACGGGAATACCCCCGGGCATTTGCACAATGGAATATAGCGAGTCGATACCTTGAAGGGTGCGGCTTTTGACGGGGACCCCAATCACGGGTAAAGGCGTTAGGGCTGCAACCATGCCGGGTAAGTGGGCGGCGCCTCCGGCTCCGGCGATGATTACTTTTAAGCCTCGTTCAACGGCAGTTTGGGCGTATTTCACCATGCGGTTGGGGGTGCGGTGAGCCGATACAATCGCGACTTCGTGGGGGATGTCAAAGTTTTCACAGACGTTAATAGCAGCCTCCATGGTGGGTAGATCGGAGTCACTGCCCATGACGATGCCGATGAGGGGAGAAGTCATAGGGGGAAAGACTAACAACATCCTTCCAACTTTAGCTGGGAGGATGTTGTTAGCCTACCGGGTTACTGTGGGATGATTTTGACAAAGATTTGCGCTTCAAGAATCTATGGCAATTTTGCTCAATGTGCGTCTTCCACAGAGGCTAGGTCTCTATTGTTTGGAGATTGTGGACCATCAGCTACGGTCTATTTTGCCCATGGCAAAGGTGGCTGCTAATGCTGTTCAAGCGATTGACCTTGCAGGAGATTGGGTGTCCCTCGGTGGGGTGGATTTGCAAATTAATGGTGCGTTGGGGTTAGCGTTTCCAGACCTTGCAACGCCCGAGGAGTTGGGGAAAGCGGCTGATTTTTTGTGGCATCAGGGGGTAGATGCATTTGCGCCGACGATTGTGACGGCTGATGGGGCTAAAATTCGGCGGAGTCTCTCGGTGATTCAGGCCTACCAGGCGATGGGGGAACGTCCCGAGTCTGCGACGGTTTTGGGGGCGCATTTGGAGGGGCCATTTTTGAATCCAGTGAAGCGGGGCGCTCACCCTGGCGAACATTTGCAACCCCTGGCCATGGAGACTGTCCAGGCTTTGTTGGCCGATTATGTGGATGTGGTCAAGATTATGACGTTAGCCCCTGAGCTGGAGTCAGAGTCTGGGGTTATTCCTTGGTTGCGATCGCACAATATCACCGTCAGTCTTGGCCATTCCTTGGCGACGGCAGCCCAAGCCCAAACGGCCTTTGCCCAGGGGGCGTCGATGGTCACCCACGCCTTTAATGCCATGCCTGGGTTACACCATCGAGAACCCGGTTTGTTGGGGGCTGCCCTGACGCAGCCGCAGATTTTTGCTGGGGTGATTGCCGATGGCCAACACGTGTGCCCGACGATGTTGGACCTCTTGCTACGGGCAGGACGAGGCACCCCTGCCCAGGGTGAGGGCGGTCTTTTTCTGGTGAGCGACGCCCTGTCTCCGTTGGGTTTGCCCGATGGCACCTACCCCTGGGATAGTCGTGAAATTGAGGTCCAACAGGGTACGGCACGGCTGCCCGATGGCACCTTGTCGGGCACCACGCGCCCCCTGCTGGATGGGGTGAAAAATTTGGTGCAATGGGGCCTTTGCAGTGTTGAGGAAGCCATTGTTCTAGCGACAGAGCGGCCGCGCCAGGCTCTAGGAATGCCCACCTTGGCTCCGCGCCAGGTTACCCATTTATTGCGTTGGCATCATGATGGTGCAGCCTTGAGCTGGCAACGGATTTAGGGGCGTCCGCCACACCCGATGGATCGGCCCACCTCAGCCT
Source organism: Leptothoe kymatousa TAU-MAC 1615 (assembly GCF_018739865.1). GTDB lineage: Bacteria > Cyanobacteriota > Cyanobacteriia > Phormidesmidales > Phormidesmidaceae > Leptothoe > Leptothoe kymatousa. Next base: position 233,677 of record NZ_JADOER010000012.1, read on the forward strand.
AGGGGCGATGGGCTGTTGGCCGCTGCCGTAATCGGTTTAGTTAATAAGGGGCAAAACGTAATAGGATCTGACCGTAGAGAAATACCCCGCCGACCGTTCCTATGACGAGTGCAACTGACGATAAAACGATCGTTCGCAATTACTTCAATGCCCAAGGTTTCGATCGTTGGAGCCGCATCTACGGAGATGGTCAGGTCAATAAAGTTCAGCGTGATATTCGAGACGGCCATCAAAAAACCGTGGATTATGTTCTCTACTGGTTTAAGCAGGATGGTAATGCTGACGGTTTGACGGTTTGTGATGCTGGCTGTGGTGTCGGTAGCCTCAGCATTCCCCTGGCGGCTATGGGGGCCCAGGTGTCTGCCAGCGATATTTCTGAGAAAATGGTAGAGGAAGCCAGCTATCGGGCCAAGGAATGGTTGTCTGAGGGGGCTCAGCCCACATTTGATGCCCAGGACTTAGAAACCTTGGAGGGCAGCTACCACACCGTGGTCTGCTTAGACGTGCTCATTCACTACCCTCAGGAAAAGGCGCGGGATATGATTGCGCATTTAAGTTCTCTGGCGGAAGAACGGTTAATTCTGAGTTTTGCACCCAAAAATCCCTTTTACACTGTGCTGAAGCGCATTGGTGAATTTTTCCCTGGGCCTAGTAAGGCAACCCGTGCGTATCTCCATCGCGAAGCGGATGTGCGTGCCGCACTGGAGGCCAATGGTTGGCAAATTAAGCGCAAGGAATTTACGGCAACTCAGTTTTACTTTTCCCGTTTGGTAGAAGCTGTTAAGGTCTCTGATTAGGCTGTATTTGGTGTAGCGTTTATGACCCCACGTTTGTGTCTTGCGATCGCATCCATTTTCGGGGGCTTGTCTGTGGCGGGTGGAGCCTTTGGTGCCCATGCACTCAAAGCTCAACTGACCGAAAAATCCCTATCCACCTTTGAGTTAGGCACCCGCTATCAGATGTATCACGCATTGGTGTTGCTTTTGGTGGGCCTGCTGTGGCTTCAGCAGCCAGATAGCCCCTGGTTTAGCTATGCCAGTTGGGCATTTATAGTCGGCATCGTGCTTTTTTCCGGCAGCTTATATGGTCTGAGCTTATCGGGCATCAAAATTTTAGGCATTATCACTCCCCTCGGCGGTGTTGCTTTGATTTTCGGCTGGGCACTGTTAGCCATCGCTGCATTCTCTCTGACAAACTAAGGAATCCCTGTTGTTTGCCTTTGATATGTGCCGCTTACTTGCTTACTTAGGACAGCCAATTCCCTTAGAAGATCTCATTTTTGCCCCCGAGCATTCACTGGTAACCCAAAGTTATCAACCCAAGGAGTTAGAAGTTGCGCTATTGAATGCGGATGGTTTTGGCCTGGGCTGGCATCACCCCGATGATCGAACGGTTGATCCCTTTGTTTATCGCAACGTATTGCCCATTTGGAATGATGCCAATCTTCCCCATCTTTGCCGGTATATAAAAGCGCGTTCCTTTGTCTCTAACATTCGCAGCGCTACGCCGGGACTGCCGCTAGATTTTAGTAACTGCCAACCGTTTCGCCATGGCCAGTTGCTATTTGTGCATAACGGTTATATCGATCAATTTCGACAGACGTTGTATCGTCCCATGCGTGACCTCATTGGCGATGCAGCCTATCAAAACATTTATGGCCTGACCGACTCCGAGCACATTTTTGCATTAATTACCCATCTCATGGAGGCAAATCCCCAGCTCCTATTGCACCATGCTTTAGAAAAAGCCATTGATATGATTCAGTCGTTGGCCAATGACTACGGGGTCAGGGTTAGCGGTGTCATCATCATGGGGGATGGGCAAAAACTCGTGGCTGCTCGTTTCGATAACCAAGCAAAAGCACCTTCGTTTTATATGCTGCGCCAGCCCGAGGGGATTATTCTTGCCTCTGAACCTTTGTTTGACGGCAATTGGCAGCCAGTGGCCCAAGCCCACAGTTTGGCAGTATCAATGAGTGATTTGACTCCACACATTTATGGTTTTTCCCACGTCTCTTGATGGCGCAGTGGCTCCGGAGGAGCTGTTGCGAAGCGACATATACAAAGCTTTTCAACGCTGTCGTCAAGGCACTTTAGACCTCATTGCCGGCATTAGTCCCACGGTGTTGCAAGCACAAGCGCACCCCGACTTTAGCCCCGTGGGATGGCATTTAGGGCACATCGCCTTTACCGAATCTCTCTGGATTTTGGAGCATTTGGCCCAACAGCCCTGTCCCTATCCAGACTATCGCATCCTTTTTGCTGCCGATGGTTTGCCTAAGGCCCAACGTCAGCACTTGCCTGATGTAGACACATTGCTCAATTTCTTAGCCGACATTCGTCAGCGGACCCTAGCGTATTTAGAAACAGTTTCACTAGAGGGGCAAACCCGTCTGTGGTACTGGTTGATTCAACATGAAAGTCAGCACAGTGAAACCATGTCTTTGGTGATGGCGCTGCATCAGCATCATGGGCAAGTGACGCCTCTAAAGCAGCCCGTCCCTATGCAATGTGCAACGGTTCCGACCGGTATGGTGCATGTATCTGCCAGTTCGGTGGGTCTAGGGTTAGACGGGCGTTTAACACCACTTGCAGCGGATATTGCCATGGATAATGAGCAGCCGTGCCATTGGGTGGACGTGGACGCTTTTCAGATCGATCCCACCCCTGTGACCTGTGGGCAATATGTCCAGTTTATAGAGTCTGGGGGCTACCAAGCGCGGCAATGGTGGTGCGACGATGGCTGGCGGTGGCTGCAGTCAACAGCCCCGACGATTCAACAGCCCCTTTATTGGCCTGAAGCACGCTGGCAAGATTTTCGGCATCACCCAGTCTGTGGTGTGAACTGGTATGAAGCGAGTGCCTACGCCCGCTTTGTCCATAAGCGCTTACCCACAGAAGCGGAGTGGGCTCTGGCGAGCAAGGGGCTCGCTCACAAATTACCTAGCTTATTACAGGCTCATCAGCTCAATTGCGATCATCGTTTGGGCCATACCAGTCCGGTGGGCGTTTATCCAGATGCAAGCAGCGACTATGGCTGCTACGACATGTTGGGCAATGTGTGGGAATGGACCGCTAGCTGGTTTCGCCCGTACCCTGGTTTTCAGCCATATCCCTATAAGGGGTACTCAGCTACCTATTTTGATGATCGTCATCGAGTCTTGCGTGGGGGCAGTTGGGCAACTCGTCCCTGGGGGTTGCGGCCAAGTTTTCGTAATTGGTACGAACCCCATGTGCGGGAGTTATTCATGGGGTTTCGCTGTGCTTCCTAAGGTGCTGTGGCCCACCTGGCCTACGAAGGCCATATTCCCAAGCTACACTGGCCCTGTTGATCCCCGTTTTTTATGGCTTCTTCTACCATTTTCAACAGTTCCAGTTCTGCGTCTACTGCCAAAAATTCCATTGACCGCCTTGACCTTTTCAATTTAAGCAATCCCTCGACAGCTGTGGGCGTCCCCGATGGGCAAGATGTTATTCATGGCCTAACCCAGCAGCCAAAATCCTTACCCCCTAAATATTTTTACGATCAGCAGGGGTCAGAACTCTTTGAGCAAATTTGCATGTTGCCAGAGTACTATCCCACCCGTACTGAGGCATCCATTTTTCAGACCTATGCTGAGCAGATAACCCAGCTCACAGGTCCGTGTGAGCTTGTGGAGTTAGGCAGTGGTAGTGCTACAAAAACCCGAATTCTACTCAGTGCTTATGCCGCTAGGGACTGGCCTTTACGGTATGTTCCCATCGATGTCAGTGGCAGTATTCTCCAGGAAAGCTCTGTCGCCTTGCTAGAGGACTACCCTAGTCTGGGTATTCATGGCTTGATCGGCACCTATGAGCCGGCCCTCAATGCCTTGCCCAGTTTACAGTTGCCAACTCGTATGGTCATGTTTATTGGCAGTACTTTAGGAAATTTACCGCCCCTGCAAAGTAGCCAATTTTTGCAGCGGGTGGGGGCTGCCTTAGCGCCGGGGCAGTTTTTTTTATTGGGGTTGGATCTGCAAAAAGAACTTGACGTCATAGAAGCGGCCTATAACGATGCCCAGGGGGTGACAGCTGCGTTTAACCTCAATATGCTGCGGCACTTAAACTATCGCTATGATGGCGATTTTTGTTTGGATGCTTTTCGCCATGTGGCCCTTTATAACGAGCATGAGCACCAAATTGAAATGTATTTAGAAAGCCAGTGTGATCAGTCCGTGTCTTTGAAACAGCTAGATTTGACGGTGCAATTTGGTGCCGGTGAACGATTGCTGACGGAAATTTCCCGTAAATTTTCCCCTGCTGAACTGGAACAGCAGTTAGCTAGCCATGGCTTAAAAACCCTTCATACTTTTACGGATGAGCGTAACTGGTTTGGGTTGATGTTGGCTCAAAAGGTTTAAGGTCAAATCCCGGGTAAACCCATAGGCCAATAGAGGACAGTTACCGATACTTGTTCTTGACGGAGATAGGCCATCATTTGGCGATGGGTTTTACCTAGGAATTCTCTGGCATCCAAGGTTTTAAGATGAGCCCAGGAGAGGAGTGTGTCGGTTTCCGCACGGGCCTGTTCAGGGGTAACCGTCCTCAGCCAGCTTTGGATGCCGTCGGGTAAGGTTTGGGTCATGCGTAGGGGAAGTGTGCCAGTGGAGAACTGCTGGGCATAGGCGGGCTGGAGGAAGGCTTGGTAGATTTCTGCTTCCGCGCCTTGTTGCATAGCGACGCTGAGGGTTAAGGCTTTGAGATATTGCCGCAGTTGTGCCGTTTCTACCCCCGAGAGTTCTGGCATAAATGGAATCTGGGTGAGCGCTGCGTTGACGTTATTTGGGTCGCCAACGCTGAGGTGGGTGCCGCCAATGACCGCTACTAGATGGTGATTGTCTCCTTGGAGTTGATTAAAGGGGCCCAGTTGCTGCGCTAGGGTAGGTGTGACGCCATCTTTGGTCCCAGTCAAGATAATGCTGGGGACGGTGACATCGCTGAGGCCTTTCCGTCCGAATAGGCGGCCAATCAACGGGTTCATGGCAATGACCTGCACAATGCGCGAATCACTTAAATCGGCGCTGACGACCGGCAGTTCTACGGCCGCACACTGTAGCCAATCCGCTGGTGAGAGGCCCACGGGGGTAAGGCTGTCGCAAAAGGGCGGTAACGCTGATAGGTCTAGCTGGGCACCCGCTAAGGCAAAGCCGGTATAGCCCCCGAGGGAATGGCCAATGAGAATGACTTGTTCCGTATCAAACTTGTTCGCCAGCATGGGGGAGACTTGCTCCATCCATGCCAATCGATCTAAGACGTAGGAGATATCGCGGGGACGGTCTAGAAATTCGCTGGCGGGCAAAATTCGACTGGGTTCTTCGACAGCTGCTGGATCTAAGGGGGTGTTGTTGAGGGCGTCTACATTGCTGCCTACGTGTTCCACTGCGACCACCGTGAAGCCATGGGAGGCAAGGTGTTCGCCAATGTAGGTGAGGAAGCGTCGATCGGCGGCAAAGCCATGGGAAAGTACGATTAGTGGCGCGTCTTCAATTTTGGCCTGTTCTGGTACGTATAGGTCTACGGGGACGGTGCGATCGCGCTCTCGATCCACAAACTTAAAAGAACGCTGGGTAATTTCCACGGAGCCAGCGTCCGTTGGCTGAATATCGTCAGGAATATTCAGCCCATCTCCGACCAATAGTTCCTGCTCTAGTACGCTACTGAGAGCGTCTCCTTCGAGTCGGGAAAGATTCAGCTGTGAAATTAATGCCAGTGCCGCTGTTAAATCAACATCCAAGGTTTCTTGGGGGACAGCTTTTAGAACCCCGAGCATATTCAGCCCGTTGGTTTGCTTGGCGGCTACATGGATAGCTAAGCGGATTTGTTCCACGCTCAGATCAGGGGCGATGCGGGCCAAGGAAGTGAGTAAGAGTTCACCGTTCGGAGAGGCCAAAATATCCGAAACCATGCGATCGGCCATGACCGGATCTAACAGTAGCCGATTATTTAAGACGGCTTGAATGTCGGGGGTGAGGAAGCCCGCATACAGGCGCAAGCGAGGGGGAACCTGCCCGGTTTTGGCAAATTCTTCTAAATCGCTGACATAAAGAGCTTGCTTAATGGGGCCTACCTGGATATTAATCCGTTCCGCAGCCTGGGCCGGTAACCCTAAGGTCATACCTAGGGCCATCGCACCACTCCAGAGCATTGATCGCCATTTTTTAGTGGGTATATCCAGCCTGAAATGCTGGATATGCCGAAACGGTGAATAGGATGCTGCACGAGCAGAATGGGTCATGGCTGAGCGAAACATGGTAAACGGACGATTTTGCACTAAGCCTCTGGGTTACATCAACAATGCCCACAGACCATTTAAAAACGTCGGAGTATCCCTAACATAGCAATCAAAATTAATTCTTACTGGTTGCTAGCGTCGAGGTTTATGGAGATTGATGTACCGGACTCTACTACCTTCCTTCATGGCAAATGATCGTAATGCCGGACACCTTTAAATAGCGTCTAGCAATGGCTCTACTGGTCTACCGGCTTTGCGAGGTTCCTTCGTCTGTCACCCATGGCCTTATTGTTTGCCATGGACTCGAAAAATTGTGATGCAGCGGGTAAACGTGGCCCCCACTTGCACTACCCCACTGGCAGCATATTAATTTTATCGAGCGACATCCATGCCGTGTCTAAATCCATGGGTGGATTTGCAGACTGCTATCGGTTTCGATTTAAATCGGTTTGGAACCCTTGCCGTTGGAGCAACCGTCTGCGACGTTGGCGCGCTAGGGCTTGGAGATCGACGTTGCGGTCTGTCTCATCAACAATTTCACCAATTAAAACCTCCAGTACATCTTCTAGGGTGACCACACCGGAGACGCCACCGTATTCATCCACAACGATCATCAAGTGCTCGCGGGCGGTTTGAAATGTTTTGAGCAATTTATCGGACCGTTCTGTGGCCGGAATATAGCGCGCCTGGCGCATACAGCTATTCACAGGATCTTGGCCCCGTCCTTGGACTAGGGCTGCCAGCAACTCGGCTTTGAGGGCGACCCCCAGGACGTCATCCAGCTCCTCTCCGGTGACGATAATCCGGCTATGCTGGGACTGCATAATTTCTTGCTGGGCCGATTCTAAGGATTGGTGTCCTTCGATATAGGTGATGGCTACCCGCGGCGTCATGATGTCCTTGGCCGCGATATCGTTCATGCGAAAGACCTTTTGGATCATTTCCGCTTCATCGTCTTCGATCAGGCCTTCTTGGTAGCCGAGCATGGCTAGCAGCTTAATTTCCGCCTCGTTAGTGACTGGCCGATGATTGCCTTTTACCAGCGGTGCGGTTAGTTTTTCTAGGACCAGAATTATTGGGGTCATTAACCAGGTGAGGCTGCGCACGGGGACTGCGACCAACAATCCAAATTGTTCTGCGTAGCGTTCCCCAATGGTTTTGGGTACGATTTCGGCAAACAGGATGATGAGAAAGGTCAAAATTCCTGAAAAAATTCCCAGCATCAGATTGCCGAATATTTCTGCGGCAATGCGGCTAACGATAAAGCTGCCAACGATGTTGAAAATGTTATTGAGAATGACGATACTGGCAATTGGTCGACTGACTTTTTCCCGGATGGCGAGGAGTGCTAAGGTTGCTGGATTACGATTTTGGGCAAGCTGTCTGGCTTTGAGAAGGGGGAGCGATAGTAACGCCACTTCAGTACCTGAGCAGATAGCGGAACCGATAATAACGATCAAAACTGCGATCGCAAGTTGGGCCATGGTGGGAGAAAAGACAACACATTTAGAGAGTCGTCGTTGCTAATTGTCGTTAGGATTTCTATCTGAAAGATACTGCGATAACGCCTATCTTATGCAGACTGCCGCATCCTCTAAATTAGTAACGACAAAACATCAACGGCGAAGGATTGCTATGATTTTGGCTAAATAACCATATGCGATCGCCTGATATCGGTTTTACCCAAATACTATGGGTACTTTCGTGAGGGTAATGGATATTTCAACATACCGATCCGACGTACCGTTACGCCAGGGCAGATTCGCCGAAGTTACAATGTCTACCTCTAAATATAGTTGTCTAGTTGAAATGTAGATACAAAAGTCACCATTGGTTTTCTGCCATCATGGATCATGCATTCTTGATGCTGTGTTTGGTTTAGTTAGTAAAAGTGGCTGTTCCAGTCAGTATTTCTGCTTTTCGCCTTAGCTTTTGAGTCCTTAGTAGTATCTGCCATCCATGAGCGACCCCATTCTCGATGTACGTAACCTCAAGGTTGAATTTGACACTGCCAATGGTGTGATTAAAGCCGTCGATGGTATTTCCTTTCAGGTACAACGGGGGCGAACCCTAGGGATTGTGGGCGAGTCAGGTTCAGGTAAATCGGTGACATCCTTAGCCGTAATGGGGTTGGTTCCCACGCCTCCTGGGCGGATTACCCAGGGAGAAATTTTGTTTTCAGACCAAGCTGCTAACTCAACGGTGGATCTGCGTCAGGTGGCGCAAAAACAAATGCAGGCCTATCGGGGTGAGCAGATCTCGATGATTTTTCAGGAGCCGATGAGTTCCTTGAATCCGGTCTATACCTGTGGGTTTCAGCTTATCGAAGCGATTCAACAGCACAATCCGGTGTCTAAAACCGAAGCTACCAAGCTGGTGATTGAGGCATTGCAGGAAGTTAAATTATTGCAAAGCGATGAAGAACTAGCGGAACTAGTTGCCCAAGAGCAGCAGCTTAGCGATCGCAATGCCATTGCCCGGGCGGTACAGCAACGGAAAAAAGCCATACTCAATCGCTATCCCCATCAGCTTTCCGGTGGACAGCTACAGCGGGTCATGATTGCCATGGCGATCGCGTGTAATCCGGCTTTGCTGATTGCCGATGAACCGACGACGGCCTTAGATGTGACCGTCCAGTCGCGCATTCTCGATCTGCTACGGGATCTGCGCGATCGACGGTCTATGTCGATGATTTTTATCACCCACGATCTCGGCACCATTGCTGAAATCGCTGATGATGTTGCCGTGATGTATCGCGGCAAAATTGTGGAATATGGGCCAGTCCATCAAATGTTTGCCAACCCAAAGCATCCCTACACGAAAGGGCTATTAGCCTGTCGCCCTCGACCTGAACAGCGACTGCGTAAGCTGCCCACCGTCGCTGACTACATGCAGGTGCAAGATGAACCTAACGGCGAAGTGAAAATTTTTGCGCGTCATTTTGATGCGGATGCCGCCTCAGCCCTGACCGCAGAGGTAACTGCCGCAGAAACAGCCAGTCGTTTAGAGCAAATTACCGGTGAATCCCCCTTGGTAACGGTGCAAAACCTTCAGGTGGGCTATCCCGTTAAAGGGGTGTTTGGCCAAACGACCCGTATGTTTAAGGCCGTAGATGATGTGTCATTTGATGTGTATCGGGGGGAGACCTTTGGGCTGGTGGGAGAATCTGGCTGTGGTAAAACCACGTTAGGTCGCGCCCTATTACGTCTGGTGGAAGCGACGGCAGGCAATATTTTCTTCGAAGGACGTAATATTCGTCAGTTGCCCAAGGGCGAAATGCGCAAGCTCCGGCGTGAGATGCAGGTGATTTTTCAAGATCCCTTTAGCTCCCTCGATCCTCGGATGAGTATTGGCCAGGCCATCGCCGAACCGCTCAAAATTCATAAAGTGATTCGCAGCCGGCGCAACCTGAATGAGCGGGTGGCTTACTTGCTAGAGCGGGTGGACATTGACCCTGGCTGTGTTAATCGCTTTCCCCATGAGTTTTCGGGTGGACAGCGGCAGCGGATTTGTATTGCCCGGGCCTTGGCGCTCAATCCGAAATTTATTATCTGTGATGAATCTGTGTCTGCCCTCGATGTCTCTGTGCAGGCCCAGGTCCTCAACCTGCTAAAGGAACTGCAGGCGGAGTTTGGGCTGACCTATGTGTTTATTTCCCACGATTTGGGTGTGGTGAAATTTATGAGCGATCGCATCATGGTCATGAACCAAGGCAAACTCGAAGAACTAGGCCCAGCGGATGAGATCTACAACAATCCCCAGCAGGACTATACAAAACAACTAATCTCTGCGATTCCTGCCGGCACCTTAGAGCGTATTCAAGAGTTGCAAACCGCTCGAGGTGCAATGGTTTCCTAAGTTGCCTCGCTTAAAACTCTATATGGCTACTTAACAACTGCGGGAAGATAACGCAAAAATCTCCTTTTTAATGAGTCTTTGATGCAAGCCCCAGCGTCATTACTGAGGTCTCTTCTTTTTTAAGAAGTAGATGGGGGTATACGGTTAAACCTTAATTGAGTGTCAAGATGAGGCTTGAAAAGCCTGTCCTAAAAGGGTTTCGTGGTTTTGTGTAATACTTCTTAATCATCAGTTTACTGTTTGATTAAGCCTTCGTGATTCCACTCAATGCTATCGGGATACAGCCAATATGGCCCGAAAGGCTAAGTAGTTTCCTGGAGTGGAGAAAAAGAGAGATAAGCGTAAAGCCTTATGGCGTAATTAATAGCGTCTTTTTTCGAGACTTTTTCTAGCCCCGGAACTTTCAATAAAACATTCTTGTCCAAACACGTAAGTGCCTAGGTAAATGCTTTACAAAGCGATCTCTTGGAATATATGCGCTGAAAGTTAAGCATTTCGAACAAAGTTTTTTGAAAATTTTGCATACCTACTTACATGCAAGCCAGCCCCGTCGCTTGTGGGTTACATGCTGGCTTCAAATCTTGGCAAGGATGAATAACAAGCCACTTATGCATCACCTGGCGCTCATTTCGAACACCTATTAACTGTTCACTTAAACAACTAGAAAACAAAAATACTATGCCTGCAGCTATCAATAGAGTTTCCGTACGTGATGAAAATCCGGATGGTGGTCTAGAGTTTCGTGTTATTTTATCTGGCCCGACCGACGCTAATACTGTTCCTTCCGTTGATGTCACAGACTTACAAGTCCTTGGAGGAAGCACCGCACAGGTTACCAGTATTATTCCTGTCAATGCTGACACAGATCGCTTTAACGTAAGGGTTACTGGTGGCGATTTGGCTAGCTTCACCGGTAATGTGACCCTGGGTCTTGCTCCTGGTGCCCAAATTACGTCCGGTGATGGACAAAACATCCTTTCAGAGGCCCCCAGAACCCTAGATGCGGTACGCCTTGGCGACGGTGCGCCCACCGTTGTAACCGTCAACTCCGATGACGTCAGTGCCCCCCCTGTAATCGAAGATCCCACTGAAGAAGAGGGCGCTGGAGAAGAGGGCGCTGGAGAAGAAGGTGCTGGAGAAGAAGGCGCTGGAGAAGAAGGCGCTGGAGAAGAAGGCGCTGGAGAAGAAGGCGCTGGAGAAGAGACCGTTGTAGATTCCACAGGTAATGAGTCTGACACCCTGCGGTTAGATCGAGTTACGCTGCTTGGTGATAGTGAAACCGCCGATGATTCTTTGCGGTTCCGTGTTGTGTTCAATGAATCCGCTGACAATGTCAGCGTTGAGGATTGGATTCCCACTGGTGACGGCACTAACGTCACGACGGCTACAATCACTGACGTGTTTAGAGTCAATGTGGAAGATGTTGCCGCCCAAGGCACTCTGTATGACATTACTGTGTCTGGTGGTGATTTAGCAGACTTCAATGGCTCAGTCGGAATTGCCCTCTCCGATAGCCAAAATATTGTTGATGCCACTGGAGATGAGCTGCCAACGGCAGCACCTCTTGGCAGAAACGTATCCTATGTCGTCACTAACGATGGCACAACGACTCCCACGACTACAACCACGACCACGACCACGACTACGACCACTCCTACAACTACGACCACGCCTGGTATTTCTCCCCAAGCAACTGCGGATGGAGATACCCTGTCGTTTGATCTTGGCAATGCAGCCGGTCTAGGTTTCACACTGGATCTCTCCAGCGTTGTGAGTTCCGCTGCGTTGAGCATCTTTAATGGTGCAACGGGTCAGCTGCTTGACTCCTTTTCTGTCGTGGAGAATCAGGGCAATGCTCTGCCTAGCTTTAAGCCCACGTTTAATCTTCTCGCCGGTGCCTTAACTAATGTCTCTGACATTACGGTGCAACTGGAAGAGAAAGGTGTCACCAGTGTTGGTTCCTTTACCGCTCTTGACGATGGCACATTCTCCCTCGCCTTTGACGATGGTACTCAGTTCAGTACGGCTTTTGCCACAGCTCCAGAGACTGATTTCTTGACTGATGATGCCACTGCCATTGACCTTAGCGGTTTAACGGGCACCGTCACCATTAGCGGCTCTATCTATCGTGAAGCTGCGGAAGACAACGTCCTCGGCTTCTACGAAGTAGGCGCTAACGGAGCTGTTACCGATGTGAATGGGAACGTATTGCTGCCAGGCGATTCGGGATACGACGCAGCGGTTCTTGCTAACAGTCTGGATATTAATTTGAGTGGTACCAATGGTCAGGTTGAGACCTTTAATGCCACACTCACTGCTGGTATGCAGGTTGGTGTCTATGTCATGATTGACGGTTCTACTGACAACGTTGAAGTTAGCTTCAGCGGTGCCAATACTAATGGTTTGGATCGCTTTGAGCAGCTTGGTGTCAATACCTTTGGCTTTGAAGATCAAGCGGGTCTTGGTGATAGAGACTTTAATGACATTGTGATTAGCTATGACATTGCATAGGGAGTTATTCAGATAGATCCGACCTATGTGAATGCTGCTCTTGAGCAGCCATAGGCTTTTGGCGAAGTCGCTGCGTTAACCGTGGCGTTTCCCTCGTTAATCATCTCAAAGTCTGCTGCAAAGAATTTCTTTGCAGCAGACTTTGTATTTCTAGGCAATGTCCCTCAAGGGTACTATGGCCAATTTCAAGGACACGATAAACTGGTTCACAATAGTTTTTTGTCTTCGTGTCCCATGCGACTAGACCTCAGAGAACTTAATTTAGGATCAGACTCTGCTGAGCGTGATATTAACCTCGGTCTGGCCGAATATTTCTATGAGAACGTTACGTACCAAAAGTTTCTCAGTGGTCGTAAGACGATTTTGGTGGGTAATCGAGGTACGGGTAAAAGTGCCATTTTTAAGTACATTGCGGCCACTGAAACCCGCAAGGGGCATTTAGTCCTTGAACTATCCCCTGAAGAATATTCCTATGAGCTACTGTCGGATCATCTGTCTAGTGAAGAGGATGGTTTTTGGCGTAAGCAAAGTGCCTACTCGGTAGCTTGGCAATATTTGCTCTATACACTAATTTTTAAAAAAATTGCCCAAACTAAGCGTGGTTTGCTTTTGGGGCCAACAAAAAATATTTACGATTATGCGTCGAGTCATCAGCTCTTTCAGCAAAATAGTTCCATCATTATTTTGGTGGACTATCTCAAGCGGATTGAGCAGGTAAAAACAGGTACCTATGCGGGGGGGCTGCGCAGTCAAGATCTACAGGCCCTCTATAGTCTTGAGGAAATTAAAACCTTGCTGCCCAGTTTGCAGGCGGTTCTCAACAATACCAAAATCAAAATTTTGATTGATGAGTTGGATAAGGGGTGGGATAACTCGGAAGATGCCAAGTTTTTTCTTGCTGGTCTATTTCAGGCAACTCAGAAGCTGAATCTAATTAGTCCAAACCTTAGGGTTTATATCTCTATTCGTCAGGAGCTGTTTGATAATATTCCTCAGATTTATGAGGATGCTCAGAAAATTCGTGAGGATGTGGAGGTGATTCGGTGGGGGAGAAATGAGCTGCTGGAGTTGATTGGGCGGCGGATCGTGCATTCGTTTCCCCAGGCCGCTCGCTTAGATGCCCCCAAGCTCTGGCAATCTGTTTTTGTAGCGCAGATGCAGTCTAGCTGTACGGAAACGTTGGATTACATTATTGATCGCACACAGTTGCGACCTCGGGAGTTGCTCCAGTTTTGTAAGCTCTGTGCTGAACATATTGAGTATTCGTTGGCGGGGCGTCGCATTGATGAAGGTGCGATCGCAGCCGCAGAAGAATACTATTCTGAACAAAAGACACGGGACCTAGCCTCAGAATACCGGTTTCAATATCCCCATCTACTAGACGTATTTGAAATTTTTCGAGGCAAGCGCAGCCACTACGACAAAGAAGATCTAGACTACCTCCTGCTAGCAACGGTCTGTGGTGAGTACGACGTAGAACTGGCCAGTGGCTGGATTCTCGATATGGACTATCTAGAACTTAAGCAAATTCTGTGGAAAATTGGCTTTTTAAAGGCCTGGGTACCCAGACGTACCAACCGCCGCACCAGCTTGTCTGGCGCATACCTAGGACACTATGAAGTGCCCACTATTAACCTAGAAAACATCGAACGCTTTCGCATTCATCCAGCCTGTACCAGCTTTCTCCATCTCAAAGATATGTCCGTCTAGACAATGTCTGCCTAAACCACTGCTGTAGCCTATCGGTCGATGTATGGGAGCATATGATACCGCTATATGTGGTGAATCCAATCATTCTGGAGCACAATGCGGCCTGTCTTTGAATTGAGTTGGTTGTTCTCCCCTGTATGATTGCATCGGCATCATGTGGCTAACCTTGTAAAATCTACCCTATGAGATGGAGAGCAACGCGTCCGAGCCACCCCATTGAACGTTGGATGCAATCAGTGCCTACATGGCTGGTTGTAACCCTAGCTGTGGTTTTGTTGCTAGCCCTCAAGATCCTAGCTGAGGCGCCCGAAATTCAGCAAATCATTGCACCCAAAATACAAGACCACCACTGGCAGCTAATTAGCACCCTGTTGAGCGATGTAGAGTCGATTGCAGCCGTCACCGCCGTCATTCTCTACATTAAGGGGGCACCCGAGCGGCGAGCTCAACGACATTATGAAGCTTGGCAAGTGATCGATATGGCCGCTGCCGCCAAAATGGAGGTGAGCTATGCACGGTATCAAGCCCTAGAAGCTCTTCATCGGGATGGCCTCTCGCTACAGCGCTTAGAAGCACCTAATGCCAACCTGGCCAGTATTTCATTGCCTAATGCAGAGCTCAGCCATTGCAATTTGTGTATGGCGAATTTGCAGCAGGCGAATCTGAGTGGGGCCAATCTGCAAGGGGCTAACTTGCAAGCGGCTGATCTCCAAAATGCTAACCTGAAAGGCGCCAACCTTCAAGGCTGTAATTTGCAAGGGGCAAATTTGCGCAATGCAGAATTATGGCAGGTGAAGTGGTGGGACGCTGATCTGACTGAAGCCGAATTGTGGTGGGCAGAGTTGCACATTGAGGACTTGGAAGGGGCGCGATTGTGTGGCACCATCATGCCCGATGGTCAGCAACTGGATCGTGACTGTTCTGACCATGCTCCCCATGGTGAACCTTACGCCTAGGCAGGATAACTAAACAGACTATCCAGATAGAGACTGTTTACCCGGGGATGATTCACCCCATTCTGCAACAAGAATAAAGACAGAGCAGCTTGCATCATGCGTTCCTGGCTCCACATTTCATGGGTCTTGAGATAATCCTGAATGGATGTGTATAGGTCTTCAGGAATTTCCACCATGAGACTGACAGTAACTGCACCTGGAGTCATAAGCGATAGCGCCCCTTGCATACAAAATTTGAGTGCTTCATACTTTTCTCCCCCCTCGCAAGGGCATTGGCAAACATGCTAGGAATCGCTGAAAGCCCTTGCTGGCAGGAAGATTGAAGGTATGTGAAGCAGTGGAGCTTCATTGTGCAGGACCCCAACAAAATTAGCAATGGCCCTCAGCCCCCCATTTCTGTCTAAGAAATAAAAAAGACTAACGAAGTCAAGCGGGCTAGAAGCGTATTTTTGTTGTGAAAGTTTACAAAATGAGAAGGGTACTGCAGCACTTTGAGTTTTCCACAGAATCTTTCAACTTGCCTGGTTCAAAGGTTGGGTTGTGGAAAACTTGCGATTAAATGTGGAAAACCTGAGGAAAATTCTGGGGAAATTAGGGCTGTTTATTAAAAAAAATGATTTTGTGAATTTGTAGTAATGCTTTGGGTATTGGACGTTGTCTAACCGTGCTTTTTAAGCAGATTAAAACCCTTCTCTTATAAGGGGTATGGTGATTTTTATGCGAATCTTCTTCAGTATGTCTGCACTATAAAAATGTAAAAATATTGCATAAAGATTGGCTGATTGTAGGTGACACCCCGGAGGTCGATGTGAGCACAATCAGGTCTATGGCGTTGCTGCTCCTTAGGATGCTTCTGCTGCCCACATCTGAGTGATTTACTCCATTGGGTTGATTGCGGCATCCTATGCATCAGGAAAGGAAAGGCCGTACGGCTTTCTTTGCTGCTAAAAATATCGCCTTAAAATCTAAAGGCGTTGGTAAGTGTTATGGCTGATGGTTGGGGGAATGCCTCAATAGCTCATTCAACAAAGCAATATTTAGTAAAACAATCTCCTTCAGTCGGCTCTTTAAGTCGGGAGGGTGTGTGTTTGCGTGGAGCTAATCTACAAGCTCAAAACTTTCAGCGTGTTGATCTGACAGGGGCTGACTTACGAGGCGCTAATTTAAATCATGCATGTCTGATTGATTCGCATTTATCGGATGCCAAGCTATGTGGAGCCACGTTAGTGCAAGCTGACCTAACGGCTGCTAGTTTGAGGCGTGCTGATCTGGTAGGCGCTGTGCTGATGTCAGCTGTGTTACCCCAAGCTAGATTGTGTCAGGCTAATTTGGCCGGTGCCAATCTTACGGAAGCCGATTTGGATGGCGCTAACCTCAGGGCGGCCGATTTACGATATGCGATGCTACGGCGAGCTAGTTTAGTCATGGGAGACGTCAGTCGAGCTAATTTTCGCCATGTGAGTGCTAATGGGGCAGAGCTTTACGGTTTAGAAGGGAATGGTACTGATTGGGCATCTGCCCAGCTGCAGGGCTGCGACTTACGCCAAGCTAGGTTTTCTCAATCCAAACTGTGCAATGCAATTTTGACTAACGCTAATTTGAATGGCGCGATGTTAGTGGAAATACAAGCCCAGGGGGCTAGCTTGGAACGGGCCAATTTGAGCTGGGCCTATTTGAGCCATGTTAATTTCAGAGGGGTTAATCTCTCTAGCGCTACTCTGTGGCACACCATTCTGATTGAGGCTGAGCTATCTGGGGCCAACTTACACAATACTGTTTTGGACCATGCCACTTTGCGGCGATGTTCGCTACAAGATATTAGTTGGCACCAGGTCTCTGTCCAGGGAACTCATTTTGAGCAAGGTGCAGGGTTATCTGGTCAGGACAAGGCAATGCTGCGTTCTCGTGGTGCAATTGTCGATTAATGCTCTCGCCAAATACGATATACAGTGCCTTTTACGAGTGGCTGTTGTGGACGTTCCAGCGTAGTGGCCATCGCCTCAAATGCAAAGCCGTGTTCCGATAATGCGCTCTGAAATTCTTCTTTTTGGGGACGGTCTGGGTCTGAAAGCCAACATTCGCCTGTAGGGCCCATGACCGTATTCAGTAAATTCAATAAGGGCGAGATGTTGCGACTTTCGTAAATAACATCTGCGGCTAATATGAGGGGTACAGTCATGTTTTTGGGGGGATATCGCCAATCTAATGGCAGGGTGTGAAACTGCCTTAATCCATTAATTTGAGCATTTTTAGCGGCAAATTTTAGTGCTGCTGCATCGTAGTCGCTAAAGGTAACTTCCATGCCTAGGGCTAACGCAATGAGCCCTGTTACCCCCAATCCACAGCCTACTTCCAGCACCTTGATGCCTTCAGGCCAAGGTTGTTGGGCTAAAGCTCGTCCCAGCATGAGTGCGGAGGGCCATAGCTCTGCCCAGTAGGGCATATATTCATCTTGGGCAAAGGCAGCGTGGGTCGAAGGATGATCTAGCAGAGAATCAATACTCGTGGGCAACACAATGCGAAATTGTCGTATGTTCCCTGTATGAAATGGAATGTCAATGACGGTCTCAACGGTGGGTTCCAGCAGTTCATCTGGGGTGGTGTGCAAAAATGGCTGGGGCGTCATGCTACTGCTTCATTTGCCACAATTGCATCGGTTACCAACTCTAATCGAATAAAATCTTGTCTTGGGTTGGCATGGACAACTCTGATGTCAAATCTTGCGCCTAGGGTAGGATTGCTATCAAAACGCATCGCTAGTTCCAACCCTAAATCTTCGATCATGACCAGTCCGAGACTTTCATGTTCTCGCAACCAGCGCAACAACATTGCTGACCAGCTTTGTTTGCCCTGGCGGCGCAAAAATTCTAATGCCCAGTATCGTTTGGTTTGTCTCTCTACTGTCACGGCTTCATAGGCTGCTGTGGAGACGCCTTGGGTCAGTTCTGTCATCTCTTCTGGAGAAAATGGAAGAGATTCTCCTCTGAGATGTGCCTTTAGTTGAAAATGGGCTAATAAATCTGTGTAACGGCGAATGGGAGAAGTTACTTGGCTGTAATAATCTAGGCCAAGGGTGGCATGTCGAGCTGGATTAATGCCCATCTCACTGCGGGGCATGCAACGCCGAATTGCCGAATCTCTCACCCAGCCGGTTGGTAGTTGTAAGAGTTCATTATCTGAGGGGAGTTCTGGTTCTGGCTGACTACGAAATGGAATGGCCAGGGCATTGGCTTCGCCATAGCGAGCGGCCACTTCCCCTGTCAAAATCATCATTTCTGCAACGGTTTGGCGAGACTGGGAATTTTCTAAAACATCAATCGTAATCTCTTCGTTGATTACCTTGATGGAAGATTCCGGCATATTAATAGAGATAGCCCCTTGGGATTTTCTCCATTGTCTGCGCTGTTTGGCCCAGTCTGCGATCGCATTTAGCTCTGTTTCTGCGGTTAGCCCTAGCTCTAGCATCTCATCCACATCTTCATAGGTGAGGCGATAGGTGGGCTTAATGCAGCTAGCTCGAATGGTGTAGTCTTCTACAGCGCCTGCCTCACTGAGAACAATGCCAAAACTCAGGGCGCAGCATAGTTCCCCTTGGCGTAGACTCATGGGCCCCGTGGCCAAGGCCTCCGGAAACATGGGGATCATGCCCGTTGGCAAATAGACAGTAGTACACCGGCGACGGGCTTCTAAATCGATATCGTCCCCAGGCAAAAGCCAGCGGGTGGGGTCCGCAATGTGTACCCAAATGCGGGGGCGGCCATCAGGTAATGTTTCTAGGCTCAAGCCGTCATCGATTTCGCGCGTGCTTTCATCATCGATGGTATAGACCTTCAAATGTGTTAGGTCCAGCCGGTCTGTATCTGCATCAGGTGGTGGATTATCGATGCGCTGCTGAACCATGGCATTGATCTCATCAGGGATATAAACCGGAATCTGACTACGCCGCAGTGCTAGATTTTCGTGAGGGCTCCATAGCCCTAGATCCACTAAAAGCTGAAAAGCATTTTCCGCGTCTGTGCCATACTCTAATGCGGTCAGAATCTCTTGAGCCGCAACTTTTTGGGAGCAGTCTTCCCCTAGGGTAGCGTAGCGCTCTAATAAATCTAGCCGAGGACGATCTGGTTTTTCCCACCGATGGTCGTTTTCCAGCGCTTCAGCGTTTTCAGTGTCAGGGCTAAGAGCTTCTAATTTTTGACGCGATCGCGTCAAAAAACCTTCCCATTCCAATTTACGAGCAGCTTCACGGGCCTGTTGGTGCCGCACCTCATCCACCTGCTTTACCGACCGAGGCTCGTAATGATCTCCCTTACGTTTGAAAAAAACTTTATCGCCATTCAGTAGGCAATAGGCGGCGTAGCAGAGGGAAGGCGTTTGTTCTGAAAACAGTAGTAAAGCCAAAGAAGCCGGGTCAGTAGACTCCCCAGCTTCCTGTAAAAACTCCCAAGCCACCTCAAGGCTGTCAGGATCAATATTCGGCTCCGCTTCAGCCCAAAAGCTAGCAATATCTGAGGACTGATAGCTACCGTTATCGACGATATAGGTGATCTGACGAGGGTGTAGAACATGGGACTGACCGTTGCCATCGATCACTACCCAATTTTTCTTACCTTCTGGGCGATCAGTTACCCCCAGTCGGGGGATTCCCTGTACCTTAAACTCGATCAGCGTTCCCTTTTCCACCAACCTAGATCCTTGCCCCTATGGTTTTATCGTTGGCCTTACAACAACTCTAAATGCACTCTGTCAGAAGGCAATATCACTACGATGTGATTGCATAATTCATCACATCGACAATTTCACCTTAAGCAGCTTCCGTTATGTTTAGCCTTCACGGTTCACATATGGAAGCAGTGCCAATGTGCGCGCGCGCTTAATGGCAACTGTCAAATCTCGTTGTTGCTTGGCTGTTAATCCCGTAATTCGGCGAGGCAAAATCTTGCCACGCTCTGTAATAAATTTGCGTAGCAAATCAACATCCTTATAATCAATTTTTTCTTCGGGCTTAATAGGAGATACCCGACGGCGGAAATAAGCCATAGTATTTGCTACTTAATCTCTTTGTGAACAGTGTGAGTGTTGCAATGGGTACAGAACTTTTTCAGTTCTAAACGGCCGGTAGTATTCCGACGATTTTTCTGAGTGGTGTAGCGAGAAACCCCTTTAGATCGCTTATTGGGGTTGCTACGACACTCCGTACATTCCAACGTAATGATAATGCGGACGCCTTTTGCCATGATCGATGGTGCTAGCTAGCAATTATTGACACAGGGGATCTATGATGTCACATCGGCACTGGCAGATGCAAGGGGTATCAGGTTTTTCCATCTGTAGGATGTGACTAAATTCAATAAACCCCAATGGGCATGGTTAATATCAACCATGCCCATTGGGGTTGGACACCTAATCTGGTGCTTAGCAGTCTGTATATGTTCCTAATCGGCCAAATGTTTGGCCACTGCATCGGCCAGGGTATCGGTCCAGTGGTTTACCAATGCCGCGTCAGCGGCTTCCACCATCACACGAATGACGGGCTCTGTCCCGGAGGCCCTGACCAAAACGCGTCCCTGGTCACCCATGGCAGATTCAGCCTTGCTAATCATAGTTTGAACCGGTTCACAATCAGCCCAAGTTTTGCGCTTCTCCCGGCTATCGACCCGCACATTTTTGAGTCGCTGTGGATAGGGCGCAAAACTTTGATCAATTAATGTGGGCAGGCAGCACTCTGCCTGCTTAAGCCAGTTAGCTAAATGTAGAGCCGTGAGAATGCCATCTCCAGTCAAACTGTAGTGATGGCAAAGAATATGGCCTGATTGCTCGCCGCCGAGCATGGCACCGCGAGCTACCATTTCGGCATGAACATGTTGATCACCCACTTTCGTTCTGACCAACTTGCCCCCCAGTTTTTCCCAAGCCCGTTCGAAGCCTAAGTTGGCCATGACCGTTGAGATAATGGTGTCGTCTGGCAACTGCCCTTGCTGCTGCAGGGTTTGCCCCCAGAAATACAAAATATAGTCGCCATTAACGACCCGACCTTGGCGATCAACGGCCATTACTCGGTCGGCATCTCCATCAAAGGCAAATCCGATGTCTGCCTCATGTTCCGCGACAGCTGCTTGTAAAGAAGCTAAATGGGTGGAGCCGCAATTTACGTTGATCCGATTACCGTCTGCATTGCCATGGATAATAATGACATCGGCCCCTGTTGCTTCAAAAACAGTTTGGGCCACTTGGGTGGCAGCGCCCCACGCTAAATCTAAAACGATGCGCATTCCACTCAAATAGTGTTGAGTGGCAAAGGGTTGATGCAGGAAGTCAACGTAGTGCTTGACTAGCTCTGGACGCTGCTTGGTGATACCCCATTGATTACCAGGGTTAAAGATGCCGGGACATGTACCCTGACGCAGTGCTTGTTCGATGTTGGCCTGTAGTTTTTTATCTAATTTGGTGCCATTAGCGCCAAAAAACTTGATGCCATTATCGGCGGGCGGGTTGTGGCTGGCTGAAATCATGATGCCGCCAGCGGTTGACTCATCGGCTGCCATATAGGCAACAGCCGCAGTGGGGCAAAGCCCCATATCCCACACCTCAATGCCAGCGGATGTGAGCCCTGCCCCCAGCGCCGCTGCAATCATTGGGCTTGAGTTGCGAGAATCTTGGCCGAGAACGATGGCCCCCGACTGTTGCTGGCGTAAAATTTGGCCCGCCCAAAAGCCTACTTGCAGTGCTAAGGGGGCTGTAAGTAGTTCCCCTGCTCGACTGCGGATTCCATCGGTCCCAAACAAGGGTGTGGTTGGCAAATCTAGAGGTTGCCAACCGGTTCCTAAAAAGGTTGCCTGTTGAGGCCTGGAAGGAGACATAACCATACTTGACACTCCAAACGACACACACTCAAAGTGGAGAATAACATTTGCAAGTTTCTATTAGCTGTAGCCTACCCATGTGTAATCCCATCAAATCCGTGAGCGAAGGCAGTCAACCTGCTGAATTTTGGATCGGGATTGAACAGTTCAATCAAGGCGAATATTATGCTTGTCACGATACGTTGGAGGCCATTTGGATGGAGGCTATCCAATTAGATCGAGCGTTCTATCAGGGTGTGCTGCAAATTGCTGTGGGGCTCTACCATCTGACTAATCTCAATTGGCAGGGGGCAGCCATCTTGCTAGGAGAAGGTAGCCGCCGATTAGATGCCTATGGTGAAATTTATGGCGGTATTAATGTAATAGATTTAGTTGACCAATCTCATAATTGGTTAGCGGCATTACAATCTGTTGGCCCGGATCATGTGCAGCAGTTAGCGTCTGTTCTTCTGAATAGAACATTGAGCGCTGATCCACATGATTTAGCAAATGGCATTGAGCTAATAGTCCCCAAAATTACAAGGGTATGAGCTAGTATGAGCAAAATTTTCCAAGGGCTGGATTGGCTTGCTTAACTAATTCTTCCCCACAGCTTTATGAAGTAGTTTGGGGCTATGTCGTTCCCGAATCCGGACAAAACTGTAAATTTCCCGCTAGAGTATGGGGCTATTTGGGCAAAGTAACCACCATGAGACTCTAGCTTTCCAGCTTACGCAATGGTGCTTGTGCAAGATTTTAGGGGATATATGGGTTCTAATATTTGAGCTGATATTTGAACTGAATTTATCAAGACAGTCCTATAACTGGGCTAAGACTCATTTTTATTGGTCCATCAAACGTTAGATTAGTAGTGAATGGGCAAGCGCGAAGGGCAAACTATGGTTGTACGGTGCGGACATCTTTTTCGGACCCCTATTTCTAATCTCTTACAGGGGTTAGGGGCTGGTTCGTTAGGGTTGCTGATGGTATTCGGTAGTTTAGATGCTCCGTCCCAGGCTCAATCTGGAGGATCTATTAAGTTGAGGGCCGATGTTCAAGAAGCGGATGCGACTACGGGCATCATCACGGCCCGTGGCAATGTGAGAATTGACTACCCTGAAGAGGCGATTTCTGCCACATCGGCACAGGCGCAATACTATAGCCGTGAAAGGCGAATTATTTTAACGGGAGAGGTTTTTGTACAGCAGGAAGCCAATACGTTACAGGCTGAGGTTGTTACCTATCTGATTGATGAGGGCCGATTTGTGGCGACTCCCAGCGCTGAAGCACAGGTTGAGTCTGTGTATGTGTTGCCAGAACCGACTGAAGAGCCTGCTGGCGCTCCGCAACCAGAAGAACCGGCAACAACTTTGCCCGTGTTGCCCGAGGAACTGCCTGATTTTGCTGTCCCTACGGATGAATAGATGCTTTCTCCTGCTGTAGATTCTACGTCGCAGAGCTTAAATGCGACAGGCTCTGTGCTCAATTTGGAAAACGTTCATAAATCCTACGGCAAGCGAACGATTGTGCGCGGGGTGAGTTTGTCGGTGGCCCAGGGAGAAATTGTGGGGCTATTGGGGCCCAATGGGGCGGGTAAAACGACGACGTTTTATATGGCTATTGGCTTGGAACACCCTGACCAAGGCACTGTCCGATTAGGTGGCCAAGAGATTACGAATTTATCTATTCATGAACGGGCTAGGTTGGGCGTTGGTTATTTAGCCCAAGAAGCGAGTATTTTTCGTAATCTAACGGTTAGAGACAATATCCGTTTGGTGATGGAGCAAACCAATGTTCCCCGTCGTGAGCGTGCCCAGCGGCTGGAAAAATTGATGCAAGAGTTTCGATTGGAAAAGGTTGCGAATACTCTGGGTATTCAGGTTTCGGGCGGGGAGCGCCGACGTACAGAGTTGGCGCGTGCGCTGGCGACCGGTAAGCAGGGGCCGACCTTTTTGTTTTTAGATGAGCCGTTTGCTGGGGTGGACCCCATTGCTGTGTCTGAAATTCAGCAGATTGTGTCTAAATTGCGCGATCGCAACATGGGAATTTTGATTACCGATCACAATGTACGTGAAACACTGCGCATTATTGACCGGGCCTATATCATGAGCGATGGTCGGATTCTGGCCTATGGCAGTGCTGATGATCTGGCCTCTAACCCCCTTGTCCGTGAGCATTACTTAGGGGATGACTTCAAGCTGTAATCGACTCTGATAACGGCTGCATACGTCTTTTTTAGTTCACTAAAGCTTTTTCCCACTTTCGCTTTCAGCACATATGGCCACCATTTCCTCCAACTCATCCAATTCGCTTTTTTCTGGGTGGCCCTCCCTCTCGATCATGGATCGATATATCGCTAAAGAGTTGTCTCTTCCCTTCTTGTTTGGGGTGGGGGCTTTCTCATCGATTTTGGTATCTGTTGGGGCGCTATTCGATCTAATTCGCAAGGTTACAGAGTCTGGTTTAGAGGTCAGTCTGGCCTTGCAGGTGTTTGTGCTTAAAATGCCAGAATTTGTGGTGTTGGCCTTTCCCATGTCCACACTGTTGGCCACCATGATGACCTATAGCCGTTTTTCCAGCGACAGTGAGCTAACGGCATTGCGTGGATGTGGCATTAGCGTACGGCGTATTATTGCTCCGGCCTTGGTGCTGAGTATGCTGATCACTGGGCTCACATTCGTATTTAACGAAGTGATTACCCCGGCGGCGAACTACCGGGCTAAGGTCATGCTGGAACAGGCATTTAACTCCGAAAAGCCTCCTTTTCGTGAGCGCAATATTATGTACCAGGAGTACCAGCAGGCGGAGGATGGCAGCGGTAAAGAACTGGGGCGTTTGTTTTATGCCCGCCGGTTTAACGGCGAAGAAATGCAGGGGCTCACTATTCTCGATTTCTCTCAATCGGGGTTAGAGCAAGTGGTGAGTGCAGAAACAGCCACCTGGAATTTTTTAGACAACGTTTGGACCTTCTTTAACGGCACCATTTACGCCATTTCACCGGATGGCTCCTTTGGCCACATTGTGAAATTTGATCGTCAAGATCTCGATTTACCGCGCACCCCCCTAGATTTAGCGGCTCGCAGCAAAGACGATGATGAAATGAATATTGCCGAAACTCGTCAGCATTTAAATCAAATTGTGCGTAAATCTGGCGATGAGCGCAGTATTCGGGTTTGGGAATTACGATTACAGCAGCGATATGCTTTACCCTTCGTGTGTATCGTCTTTGGCATTGTGGGCTCTGCTGTAGGTATTCGGCCCCAACGCACCGGTAAAGCCACTAGCTTTGGTATCAGTGTTGTAATTATTTTTGGCTATTACCTATTAGGGTTTATTGCCGATGCCTTTGGTAAGGTGGGGACTTTGCATCCTGTGACTGCCGCCTGGTTACCACCGTTTATGGGGCTGATTGTGGGAACGTTGCTCGTGATGCAGGCTTCCAAATAGCCCTTGTAATAGTGGGTCTTTTAGCTCAATCATGCTAGTGCCAGGACTCTGCCGACAGCAGCTTTGCGGCATGGCTGTTTGTAACTATGGTGAGTGTTGAATCAACTTTTGGAACGTTGATGTTTGCCGTAGTTTTTCAAAGGCCTGTTCGGTTTTTGCTCCTTCCAGGCAGCGTTGAGGGTTAAGCTGTATGGCGGTTTCTAGCGCTTCTAACGCCAGTTCAGTATCGTCATTGAGGGCATAGCTGCGCGCCTTACCAAACCAGGCCTGATAGAAGTCGGGCTTTAAGCATGTTGCCTGATCGTAGCTAGTGATAGCGGCTTCTAATTTTTGGCACTTTACTTCTGCCATGCCTTTAGCGCACCACACTTCTGGGAGTGATCGATCAATCATCAGGGCTCGATCATATTGGGTAATGGCTGCGCGGTATTGCTGTAGCTTAGTTAAGCTCATCCCTTGATACAAAAGTGCTTTGGTGCTGGATGGATTGAGTGCTAAGGTCTGGGCGAAGGCCTCTACAGCATCAGGATAGAGGCCTTCTAAATAGAGAGCTTTACCTTGGTCCAAATAGTCTGTTTCAGTAAAGTTAATGCGCCCGTGGTTAGCTTTAAGATTGCGCAGCTGTTGGGTTAGTGCATGCAATTTGGGTTGTAGATCAGGGCTAATATCGTCGGGAATAGATGCTGGTAATAATTTCTCTAGTTCTGCCATCAGCGTGTCTTTTTCGCTTTGGGCATCGGAATTAAGCTGCTGTAATTGAGTGGAAAATTCATCGCGTAGGGTCTGTATTTCTTGCTCAAACCTTGTGCTTTTAGTCCGCAGCTCACTGGCGATCGTTTTATCAAACTGAAGCTGGACCTCTTGTTGAAGTTGATTTTGGACTTCAACTAAAACTTGATTAATGACGCTACGACGAATGAACCAAAACCCTGCTGCGGTGAGTATGGGGATTGCGGTGAGGACAACTAGGAGAACATTGAGCAGTGTAGTGGTGTGGTTAAAGGTGCGGTCTACTTCATCTTGAATGACTTGGCGGATAACAAGACTTTTTTGTAGGTCTTCTTCCACAAGACGCTGTAACTGAGGATCGTTGCGAAATTGTTCAAACTTATCCCATAGATCCCCCGAGTAGGGATACATGGGCACGTTCGGTGGGGCCGGTTTGCTTTGGAAATTGGATGGTAGAGGACGGGTGATGATAGGTTTTGCCATGGCCTGTTCTGGCGCTGCTATCACATGGGGTTGTCCTAGAAGCATGAAGCAGAGTAAGCATAAACCTAGAATTCTCAGCATCGTTAGCATGGACAGTAAAGACCGGTCCTATTCTAGTGGTTTGCTTTGGTCTATTGCTGGTTCAGTAATTTTGTATCTTTAGCGTTGTTGTCGCTGGAGTGCATGGTTCGGTGTGACTACGGCGTTGTAGTTTGGAAATTAGGTGCGATTTGTTACGAGGTTTGATTCAAAAAAGGGCTGTTTTTAAGCATTTTCAACCAATTTTTGAGATATTTGATACGTTTTGAATAACTGATGGGTTCGGTGGCATACCTGCACCGTTGCCAGCTACATTAAGGTGATCTAACGCAATCTGACAATGACATCGCGTGCACCTGAATCGTCTTCTAAGGTAGTTGACCCCAATTCAAGTGGGTTAGGTACCTTTGGAGGAGTATTTACTCCATCTATTTTGACTATCCTGGGGGTGATTATGTACCTCCGATTTGGCTGGGTAGTGGGCCAAATGGGATTAGTTAAAACCTTATTGATTGTTACTATTTCAACCGCTATCACCTTTATTACAGGTCTTTCTATTAGCGCGATCGCGACTGACCAGGTCGTACGAGCGGGGGGGGCTTATTATATGATTAGCCGCTCCCTAGGCATAGAGACCGGGGGCGCTGTTGGCATTCCCCTGTATTTTGCCCAAGCATTTTCCGTTGCGCTTTACACCATTGGCTTTGCGGAAAGTGTAATCCAGGCATTTCCTGGATTTCCTGTCACGATTACGGTACTGGCCTTGGTGACGACCGTTGCCGTCACAGCCCTGGCTTTGAAGTCCGCCGACATCGCGATCAAGGCCCAGTATGTGATTATGGCGGCAATTATTTTGTCGTTGATTTGTCTGGTTTTTGGCCATGCAGCGCCCCCTACAGAATTACCCGCACCGGAAAACACGGGAGATGTGAGTTTTTGGGCGGTTCTCGCTGTCTTTTTTCCTGCGGTCACCGGCATCATGTCCGGTGTGAATATGTCCGGTGATCTCAAAGATCCTAAAAAATCGATTCCCATGGGAACCTTGGCTGCTGTGGGGGTGGGCTATCTCATTTATATGAGTATCCCCCTCTTGCTAAGCAGTCGAGCTGATGCTAATAGTCTCATCGCTGATCCTTTGATTATGCGAAAAATCGCGTTTTGGGGAGATTCGATTTTGTTAGGGGTTTGGGGCGCTACCCTATCAAGTGCCATTGGCAGCATTCTGGGGGCGCCTAGGGTTTTGCAAGCGCTCGCGCGGGACAATATTTTGCCCAAACGGCTACGATGGCTCGGTTACGGCCATGGTCCGTCGGATGAACCTCGCTTAGGGACGTGGTTTACCCTGGGCGTGGTGCTAGCCGTCGTCTGTATTGGCGATTTAGATGCGATCGCGCCAGTACTCACCATGTTTTTCCTAACTACATATATGGTGCTTAATGTTGCCGCTGGGATTGAAGGCTTTTTGCAGAGCCCTTCGTTTCGGCCAACCTTTCGTGTGCCCTGGTATCTCTCCCTACTGGGTGCCTTAGGCTGTATTGCCATTATGTTTTTGATTAATCCCGCTGCGACAGTTGCGGCTGCGGTTATTGTTCTAGCCATTTACCTATGGCTAGAACGGCGGGAAATTCGCACAACGTGGGGAGATGTGCGCCAGGGTATTTGGCTCTCGCTCGTACGGGCTGGATTGCTCAATATCGCAGATAATGCCGATCCGAAGAACTGGCGTCCCCATTTGCTCGTGCTGTCGGGGGCACCCACTAAACGCTGGCATTTAATTGAGCTAGCCACAGACTTGACCCATAATCGTGGTCTGATTACGGTGGCTAGTATTCTGCCAAGGGGGGCTCGTAATCTAAAACAGCAAGAACAAATGCGCAGTACGATCCGCGATTACCTCGAAAAGCGTGGAATTCAAGCATTTGTCAAGCTGATTGAAGCAGAAGACACATCGACCGGTGCCCAGCAGCTAATTGAGACCTATGGTATCGGTCCTCTGTTACCGAATACAGTGTTATTGGGAGATACTGAAACCGACGATGCTGAAGCGAGGCGTCGGTATTTTCAGATTATTACCAAGTGTCATCAGGCGAAGCGTAATATCGTCATTCTGAGAAATCCCCCTAGCCAGATGCCGCGCATGCCACAACGCATTGATGTGTGGTGGGGTGGCTTACAGTCCAATGGTGGTCTGATGCTAATTTTGGCTTACCTGTTACGCACAGGTATACGGTGGCGCTCGGTTGATATCTGTCTCAAACTTGTGGTTTCAAACCAAGCAGCGGCTCAAGCAGCCCAAACAAATCTGGATAAGCTGATCGATACTCTGAGTATTGGTGCACAGTCGAAAATCATCGTTGCTGAAGGTAGGCCCTTTGATGCTATTCTGCGGCGTTCATCTGCGACAGCAGATCTTATCCTGATGGGCTTGGCAAATCCTGATGAGCAATTTGCTGAATATTACATGTCACTGCAACAGAAGACTGTAGACCTACCACCCACGATCTTTGTTCGAGCTGCAGAAGATCTGGCTTTTTCCGAGCTGTTGCAAAAGGATTAAAACATCATGTTTGATTGAATCGATCCTTTTCTCAGGTGATCATGACAAGCATAGCTAGGGACGCTTACTCGTTAAAAACTAGAAGACTCAACGTTATTCTTTACTCCACCACGCGTAGGCGGCCCTGGTTGAGCGCATCATAGATTTGATTAATCAGCATCTTGTCGTTTGCACTAATATTGTTGCCAGAAAACATTGCCATTAAAACACTTTGGTCAGCGCGCGTAATTCGGCGAGTTGCAAAGATTTTGGCAACCATTTCTTCTACTGATTGAATAGCCATAGTGATTTACCCAAGAACCTAGAGAAACAGCATCGCAGCACCCCAGCGATTAAGACTAGGTATAAAATGAAACACTAAACTCGGTTGTTTCACATAAACCAATCTATAGTCTGCATCACAGACTCACATCCGTGATATGCCTTATTTCAATTATTGGGCTTTTTATGTCTGGCAATAAAGCATTATGTGCCCATCATACAAATTCTTTAAACAGACCTCTAGTGCGAAACGGTCTTGGTAGATATACGTATCTTTGACTGTGTATATATTGTCAGTATATCTATTTAAAAAAGCTGAAAGCCTTGTAGAGATAGCTTCCTGGTGATTTTTTGCTAAAGAATCTGTATGGATTTTGTAAAGACATCAATTTAAAAAAATGCTGTTTTTAGCGAATGCCATACGTAATTGTGCTGAAAAATTATGTGGCCGCCATTAAATAGGTTTATTGACTCTTTAAGGCTTGCCAGACGATGGATAGTTTTTGTGTTGTTGGGTCTTTTTGGCTTCTGACGCGTCTTTGGTTGGTCAGGTTAGGAGTTAAGGTGCTGCTTCCAAGTGCTTCTTACTCTGGCACGTGCACCTTGGATGGGATGTTAATCAAGTGTATTGGATGCACCACCTATGGGGTGGTCGCGTCTTGGGATGGTTGGCGTATCCTCTCCGTTGGCAATGGTGAATGTGCTGGTGTATCAAGGCTCTGAGTGCTGAATACCACAAATTACGGCGACAGATTAAAAGCTCCGTCGCCGTAATTTATGGCTATTTGTCAGTTTGTGCTGTTGCACAAGCTATTGTCTTTCTAGATATTTCACTAGTGACAAGCGCCTGAACTGTGCCCCATTAGACTGCGGCTAGTTCAGGGGTGGGCCGCTTGCTGTTCCGAATATTGTTGATGGCTTCAGCATAATCTGGAGCGTTAAATACGGCGGACCCTGCAACAATTGCGTTAGCACCAGCTTCTAGCACTTGCCAAGTATTGTGCGCTTTTAATCCACCGTCCACTTCGATCCAGGGATCTAAACCCCGTGCATCGCACATTTGGCGAAGCTTGCGAATTTTAGGTAAAACTTCAGGAATGAACTTTTGACCACCGAAGCCAGGGTTAACACTCATAATCAGGACTAGATCACAGAGTTCGATGACGTACTCGATCAGTTCTAAAGGAGTGGACGGATTTAGTACGACGCCCGCTTGCTTACCCATATCGCGAATGCGGCTCAGGGTGCTGTGAAGGTGAGGAGATGCGTTATGCTCTGCATGAACAGAAATAATATCTGCGCCCGCTTCGGCAAAACCTTCGATATACTTTTCTGGTTCGACAATCATCAAGTGGACATCGAGGGGTTTTTGTGTAACCGGACGAATTGCTTTAACAATTAGTGGACCAATGGTGATGTTAGGCACGAAACGGCCATCCATCACATCAACATGAATCCAATCTGCACCTGCAGCGTCTGCTGCACGAACTTCATCGCCTAAGCGACTGAAATCAGCCGATAAAATGGACGGGGAAATAACCACAGGTTTATTTGACTGCGCCATGGGATGCCTCTTGTAATCACCATTAATGGTCACTATCGTAACAAAAACTTAGTATCAAAATTGTTACAAGCTGCGCTAGCGGATTCTAATTATCGTCCCAATGTATTTTGACGGGAGTCTTTATGGGAATTTTTCAGCGTCTATTGCAGAGATCTAGTATTGAGCATGGCTCCATTGTGGGGCACTTGCTACTACCGGTAGGATTCCTAGTAGGTCTGGGCAGTGTGCCGGTTTTAGCACTTTCTGTCTCTGTTGGAGCTGATGGCATTGATGCCCGCCGTTTGCATGGGCCACCCTACAATTTGACGGGAAAAAAAATTGCCCTCGGTCAAGTAGAGGGTGGACGGCCTGCGTTATTTGGTTTTGATAAGTTAGCGCCTGCTGACAATCCGGTGTCTGTGACACAGGTGTTGCAGTTAGATGGAGCTGCGATCGCAGATGAATACGTAGATGACCATGCTAACCATGTCGCCAGCGTCATTATTAGTCGTGAAAAACGATTGATGGGTGTGGCGCCTGATGCCACACTATTTTCTGCGGCCATTGGTCCTTTGAGTGGGGAGGTCAGTGGTCAACCCCAAGAATGCGCTACAACCCAGCACATTGCACTCCGCAACAGTGGTGATGTTAGGGCGATTAACTTTAGCTTTGGTGAGCCATTGTTGAGCGATCCTCGCCCCAATGCCGTTTTAGATGGCAATGCGCTACTCACCCAATGTGTTGACTGGTCTAGTATTGCCCATGATGCCCTGTATGTAATTGCTGGTAATCAGGGCGGCGGCGGTATTCCCATTCCCACCGATAACTTTAACGGCATCAATGTCGCCTATTCCACCCAAATAGATGGGCGCTTTGCCAAAATCGACTATGCCAACGCTAGTAGTGATCCCACATTTAGCCCCCGTGGCACATCGATACCCGAATCTAATGATGGCCCACGCCGGTCCATTAACTTGGTCGCCCCTGGCGATGACATTCAGCTGCTGAGTGCTAATGGTGGCGAAACATTCAGCAGTGGTTCAAGTTTTGCGGCCCCCCACGTGGCGGCTACGGTTGCTCTTTTACAGGAATGGGGAGATCGTCAACTGCGGGCAGCACAGCCTGGGTGGAGTTTAGATGCCCGTGAACCGATGGTGATGAAAGCCGTTTTGCTCAATGCGGCTGACAAAATCATGGATGTAGGAGATGGCCAAACCCTGGGCATGGCCCGTACCTTATTGGATGAAGCTAATCGCACATGGCTTGAGTCCGATGCCCATCAGGACCCCCAGATCCCGCTGCATAATGAGTTAGGCACAGGACATCTCAATGCCTTTCGGGCCTATGAGCAGTTTAATGGTGGGCAATGGGATGCTGGCAATGTTCCCGTTAGAGGATGGGACTATAGCGTATTGACGACAGAAAATGCTCCAACGGACGATGCTGCCGTTGAGTATGCTGACTACGTCATTGATGTCCCGCTCAACGGGGATAGCTATTTTTCCGCAACCCTAACATGGGAACGCAAAGTATCTCTGGCAGATACCAATAATAATGGTCTATACGATATAGGCGAAAGTTTTGAGAGTGCGGGGTTAAACAACTTAAACCTCTATCTAATGCCGGTTGATGAAGACGATATTTCAGCCAGTGTTGGATCTTCCATCAGCCAGGTCGACAGCACAGAACACATTTTTACCCAAATTCCCCGCTCGGGTCGCTATAAACTCAGGGTTGTCTATAACCAAAATGTTGCCCCCGATGATGCCCAAGACTATGCTGTGGCTTGGTGGGGGGTTGGATCATCCTCAACAACTGTTAGTAGCAATCAGCCATGAGTGAGATTACAGTAAATAGCCAGCCTCAGTCATCCGAACTGGAGACCATGGGAGTATTTTCTTGGCCGATTTGGCAAAAGGACGTATCAGAATTTCCCTGGCACTATGACGAGTCGGAGACTTGTTACTTTTTGGAAGGTCAGGTAACGGTTACCCCTAGTGATGGTGCACCTGTATCGATGGGCAAAGGGGATTTAGTGACGTTTCCTGCGGGTATGAGCTGTACTTGGCGGATTGATGGTGCAGTGAGGAAGCATTATTCCTTTGGATAGGTGCTGCGGCCATAGAGTACCGCTCTTGAGAACGATACATTTTTTAAGTTCTAAAAATCTGACCGATTAAACATGCAAAGGCCTGTTCGAAGCTTGACTTCGAACAGGCCTTTTGATGAGTGCCATTGCAGACCCATTAAGCGTTTTTGAGCAAATGCTTAACTAAATTATCCTTCACCATCATTTGGCGCATGACTTCAACCACGTAGTTCTGAGCATCTTCGTGGGAAAGATTGCGCACTTGTTCTTTTAGAACCTGAAGTTGAAATTGCTGTTCTAATGTCAACTGACCTGGCATATCCATTGGTCACTCCTCCAGAAATCAATATCGCGATTAAGGGCGTTGGCCCGCTGTCTTTATAGAGATTCTAACCACACTGCAAGACATCGTCAACCTGTCAAGCAATAACTAATCAAATACATATTTGTTTACATAAAAGGCAGATCTTTGGTAGTAAAAGAGGCAGAAATACGTTTTTCGGCTGCGAATCCTCTGTAAAACTACTTGGCTTTCATAAAGCAGGTGCTATACGTTCTCATAAAAGCTTGTGCAGGCTGGCATTGGCTGATGCTAGCCGCCTTATAAATGGGTCGAGTCCTTTCTGTGTGGCGTTGATGCCACTGGTGTCGTTTTGAAAATTGGTTCCACGATTGAGCAATATGATTTGTTGTGGAGGATAGGATGTTGGTGAGCGGCGCAAAGGAATCTTGTCGTTGTAGCTGTTCTCGGTGGCGATAAAATTTCAAAAGACTATAAACAACAGTAGGCGTTTCACTGTCGCTATCGAAAAACAACTTTAAACGTACTGCGATATCAAAAAGCCTTCAACGAGAATTGAACTCGTGACCTCTCCCTTACCAAGGGAGTGCTCTACCGCTGAGCTATGAAGGCGATTGAAAAAATGTGGTGGGCCGTGTTGGATTCGAACCAACGTAGGCGTAGCCAGCGGATTTACAGTCCGCCCCCATTAACCACTCGGGCAACGACCCACATTTTTACCGATCGACTCGGTAATGCCAGGAGGCGGACTTGAACCGCCGACACGAGGATTTTCAGTCCACTGCTCTACCAACTGAGCTATCCCGGCAACAAGCAGCTGAGCTGCCGTCGCTTGCGCGCCTAAACAAGTTAGCAAAAGAGTGGAACCCTTAGCAAGCAAAACGAAGGATCTTTTTTCGTTGGCTTGCTAAGGCTGCTAAATATTGGCTTGCTACTGCTAAAAAACCATCAGAAATGGTGCTGGCTCAAAAAAGCTTGCTTTGAGCCATAGGTTGCTTATTCTTCTATCTCGCGTAGTCGAGCGAGTTTTAGGTAAAATGCCCCAGTCCCTTGTCCGGCATAGGATCGGACTCTTACGGTGTACTGGCCAGAGGCGTCAATGCGGGCGAAGAGAAGCGAATTGGTTGACCCATCAGGACCATCGTCATTTTCGCTAACGGTGGCACCATCATCACCTAGAAGGCTGACAAGCGTGTCGAATTCTTCAGAAATGACGTCGATGGTGATTTGGTCGCCTTCCAGCAGGTCGACTTTGTAATCTCTAGCAAAGCCGCCAACACCGGTGGGAATGTCGCTGGCAGAGAGCGTATCGTTGACTTCACGTCCCCCTGTGAGCTCAACGGGATTATAAATTTGGGCTAGGGCATGGGTGCTTAGGGTGCCGAGCGTGAGCAATGTGGTGGGAATCAGTAGAGCTGGGCGTAAACGTTTCCTGGATTGCTTCATGATGTGAAGGAGACGGGTCATTTGAATGGTGACATTATGCCCTAACTTAACGTGGTCGCTATGGTGATGATGTGGCTTTTAATGTTCGTTTGCTGACGAGTGTGTGTCGGCGGATGCTCGGTGAAGTTTTACTGTGAAGTGTCTTTTGGAAAATAAACGCAGTATTTCTGAGTGTGATAATTTGCCGATAGTTGCGGGTTATTTCTGTCTGTGCAAACGAATTCTCGTTCACGTCAATCGTTGCAGCGCTTGCAAGGGATTAGTCATCTTTTGGATAATGCGATCGCAATTCCAGGGTTAGGATACCGAGTTGGGTTAGATCCCTTGATCGGGTTATTGCCCGGCGGCGGCGATCTGATGACTGGGTTGATTTCTATCTACATTGTGTTCGAAGCCGCTCGGTTAGGGGTGCCTGCCGCAACCCTGGGACGTATGGGGTGGAATATCCTGGTTGAGTTGGTCCTAGGGACGCTGCCCATGGTCGGGGACCTGTTTGATGTGGTGTGGAAGGCGAATGCGCGTAACGTGGCCCTGTTGGAACACCATATTCGTCATCCTCGTCCTAGTCGTAATGCGGACAAGCTGTTCGCGCTGATTCTAATTATCCTGTTACTGGCGTTGGTGATCGGATTTGCCACCCTATCAGTGTTGATTGTGCGGTGGCTCCTACAGCTGTAACATAAGAAACTTGAATCACATACCAATGGTGAAAATAAAGGGAATTCTCCACAACTCCCTGGTTTTTAATGGGGCTCACGACGATTAGTAAGGTTTACTCAATAGAGGAATTCCATGGTTGGAGCAACGGATTTTGTGGCGGACATCACACAGGGTGGAACCGAACAAGATGTGACCCTTGATTTCAAAATCCCTGATCCGAGCGATATTAATATTTCTGACCAGGATTTTAATCAGCAAATTGATATCGCATGGCAGGTGTGCGATCGCTTCGATCTCCAAACTGACATTTGGCGCGGACGTATTTTGCGCGCAGTGCGCGATCGTGAAAAACAAGGCGGAGACGGCCGCGGTACAGGCTTTCTCAATTGGCTAAAAGATAGAGAAATTAGCAAAAGTCAGGCCTATGCATTGATTGAATTGGGAAATAGTGCCGACGAACTGCTCCAAGAAGGTCTGCTCAACGAACAATCAGTCAATCAGTTCAGCAAGCGGGCTTTTGTCGAAACCGCTCAAGCTGCCCCAGAAGTTCAACAAATGGTGACCGAAGCCGCACGGCGAGGTGAACAAATTACCCGCAAGGAAGTTAAGCAGTTATCGGATGAATGGACAGCAATGACGTCCGATTTGATTCCAGAAACTGTGCGTGAAAAAGCGGCCAACAATAGTATCCCGACCCGTTATCTGACTCCCCTGGTGAAGGAAATGGAAAAACTTCCTCCCAGTCATCAAGCGACGTTGCGCACAGAAGCCGAACGCAACCCAGATGTGGATACCCTAAAGCAAATTACCTCCGAAGCCAGGTACCTGTCCAAATACATTGCTGCGGCTAGTCAGGTGCAGACGATTGATCCAGATATCGTCAACTTAGAGCAAGCGCTGGAAGAAGCCTTACGGATAGGCTGTTTGAATTCCACAGCTGACTTAGTCAATCAAGCCACCCAGCTAGAGCAAGCGGTTGCTAAGCTCTATACAGCTTGGCGCCGGATTAATAAGCTCGCTGAACGCGTGTATGTCGATAGTGGTGAAAGTACTCCACAACTGCGTGCTCTGCTCAGTGCCCTTGCTCCTTTGACCAACGAACTCATTGAAATTCAGTTGGGGAGCGCCAATAGTCCGTCCTCCAAAACCGTTCGCCTCAAAGTGATTGAAGAGCTCGAGTGACTCCCCAAACTAGAACCTGGATGAGTTTCTATTCAATAGATAAAAATTCTAAATAGATCAGCCTAGAATGCCTGAAAGCTCGAACGATTGAGGCACTTTAGCCTCATGGGTAGACAGTTTTGTAAGGCTGATAGGGTGTAAAGTGTGAAATCAGATGTCAATATTTAAGTTAACCGCAGCCATTGTGCTAGGCCATTACTTAGATAGTGGCAACGAGTGGTTATTGTAATCCAGGAACTTTACAGATATGCCGCAGCTTGAGGCCAGCCCAGCGCTTGACTTCCAAAGTGAAGCGTATAAAGACGCATATAGTCGTATCAACGCAATCGTTATCGAAGGGGAATTAGAAGCTAACGATAACTACAAAAAGTTGGCTGAATACCTCAGTGAGCACAAGGACGAGTTGATAAAGCTAGCTCGCATGGAAAATCGTCACATGAAAGGATTCCAGGCCTGTGGCAAGAATCTGAATGTGACACCAGACATGGAGTTTGCGAAGCAGTTTTTTGCTCAGCTGCACGATAATTTTAAGCAAGCTTGGGATGAAGGTAAGGTCGTCACTTGCCTACTAATCCAATCTTTAATCATTGAAACCTTCGCAATTGCTGCCTACAACATCTACATTCCAGTGGCAGATGATTTTGCCCGTAAAATCACTGAAGGCGTGGTTAAAGATGAGTATATGCATCTAAACTTTGGCGAGGAATGGCTGAAGGCGAACTTTGAAACGGCTAAAGCTGAACTAGAAGAAGCCAATCGTCAGAACCTACCCCTTGTTTGGCAAATGCTTAATCAAGTGGCTACCGATGCTTCTGTCTTAGGTATGGAAAAGGATGCTTTAGTCGAAGACTTTATGATTACCTATGGAGAAGCCTTAGGTAATATCGGTTTTACTAGCCGCGAAGTCATGCGACTGTCTGCCCAAGGTCTTGCGATGGCGTAGGTCTAGAGCTTTGTATATTGCTGGGGACTGATCTAGATATGATCAGTCCCCTTTTGCATATATATGGGCTGTAGAAAAATACGCACAGTCGGTGGTGCATACAGAACTGTAACGTTTTGTTGTAGGCTGATTTTTTAGGATTAATTATTAAAACTATCTATCCCAAATGTTTGGTTTAATCGGTCATCTCACAAATCTAGAACATGCCCAATCGGTTGCCCAAGCATTGGGATATCCAGAGTATGCAGACCAAGGTTTGGACTTCTGGTGTAGTGCACCTCCTCAAATCGTCGACAATATCAAAGTCACCAGCGCGACAGGGCAAGTCATTGAAGGTCGCTACGTAGAATCTTGTTTCTTGCCTGAAATGCTGGCCTCTCGACGCATTAAAGCGGCTACTCGTAAGATTCTCAATGCCATGGCCCATGCACAAAAACATGGCATCAACATCACAGCATTAGGTGGTTTTTCGTCCATCATTTTCGAAAATTTCAAACTTGACCAGATCAAGCGTGTTCGGAACCTAGAGTTGGACTTTAGTCGATTTACCACAGGCAATACCCACACGGCCTATGTGATTTGCAGGCAAGTTGAGCAGGCTGCTCCGAATTACGGCATTGATCTTTCTCAGGCAACCGTTGCAGTGTGTGGTGCGACCGGCGATATTGGTAGCGCCGTTTGCCGTTGGTTGGGGCATCACACAGGTGTGAAAGAATTATTGCTTGTTGCACGTAATCGTGAACGGCTAGATAATCTCCAAACTGAGATTGGCATGGGTAAGGTAATGGGCCTAGAAGACGCTTTACCTATGGCTGATGTTGTTGTCTGGGTTGCCAGTATGCCTAAAGGCATCAACATCGATCAAAATACTTTGAAACAACCCTGTCTAATGGTTGATGGTGGTTACCCTAAAAATTTAGATAGCAAGTTCGCTTACCCAGGTATTCATGTTCTTAAAGGTGGCATTGTTGAACATAGTTTGGATATTGACTGGCGCATCATGAATATTGTTGCCATGGATGTCCCTGCACGCCAATTGTTTGCTTGTTTTGCTGAATCCATGCTTTTGGAATTTGAGAAATGGCATACTAATTTTTCGTGGGGGAGAAATCAAATTACCCTCGAGAAAATGGAGCAAATAGGCGCAGCTTCCGTAAAGCACGGTTTCCGTCCTTTACTTACAACTTAAAACCTGTCAAGCATAGCCACTAATGCGGTTTGGTAAGTCAGCCAATGTATTTTGTGGATCAGTTTGCGATAGGGTGGAATTATTGCTGGAGTACCTAGACTGTTATGGCGACAACGGAAAAGCGGCCTATTTTATTGGATTTCGAAAAGCCTTTGGCTGAGTTAGAGTCTCGTATTTTGCAGATCCAAGCATTGGCCGAAGATAATGATGTTGACGTTTCAGTACAAATACAGCAATTAGAATCCCGCGCTCAGCAACTGCGGCAGGAAATCTTTAGTAGCCTTACCCCAGCTCAGCGTATCCAAGTGGCTCGTCATCCTCGTAGGCCAAGTACTCTGGATTATATACAGGCTATATCTGAGGAGTGGGTTGAACTTCATGGCGATCGTCGTTCTGGTAAAGATGACTTGGCCTTAGTGGGAGGGGTAGCTCGCTTTAATGGTTATCCTGTCGTCATGCTAGGACATCAAAAAGGTCGAGATACCAAAGATAACGTTGCCCGCAATTTTGGCATGGCATCACCTGGTGGTTATCGCAAAGCAATGCGGTTAATGGAGCATGCTAACCGCTTTAAAATGCCTATTTTTACGTTTATCGACACCCCTGGAGCCTGGGCTGGTTTAGAAGCTGAAGAAATGGGTCAGGGGGAAGCCATAGCCTATAACCTGAGAGAAATGTTTCGGCTAGACAGCCCTATTATTTGTACGGTAATTGGTGAAGGGGGCTCTGGCGGTGCCTTAGGAATTGGCGTCGGCGATCGACTGTTGATGTTTGAGCATTCCGTTTATACGGTGGCTAGTCCTGAAGCCTGCGCTGCAATTTTATGGAAAGATGCAGGTCGTGCATCTCAAGCTGCTGAAGCCTTGAAGATTACGGCATGGGACTTGAAAAATTTAGGCATTTTAGACCAACTTTTGCCGGAACCTACGGGGGGCGCACATGCTAATCCCATCAAAGCTGCTGAAGGCTTAAAAGCGGCTTTGAAAGAAAATCTTGATATGTTGCTTACAATTCCTCCAGAGCAACGTAGGCAGGAAAGGTATCGTAAGTTTCGCCAAATCGGCGTTTTTTCTGAAGCAGCGTAAATTCTTTTATTTTCCACGTCCTAGTTTTACATACACATCCTTAGATAACTCCCAACAGTGAGTTTGCAGACTACGCGTTGCTTCTGTGTAAAAAGCTAATGTCAAAAGAGTTGTTCTAAGGTTTCTAGGATGTACTAAAAATAGGCATTGTGCAGCTTTTTAGAACTCTCTTTCTGGGAAAACAACATATTTTTCGTAACATTTGTTAATATCAAGGAAGTACATGTTTCTTTCTTTGTTTCCTACTGAGCCGTTTGCATGAATACAGCCTCTAATCGTTGTGCATTGATTACGGGTGCAAGCACTGGTATTGGCCGTGCTACGGCTCTTGTGTTTGCTAGGGCTGGTTTTGATGTGGCTCTAGTAAGCCGTTCGGCTGATAAATTGCAAGCTCTAGTGGATGAAATCGGTTCGACTACATCAGTGCGTGCCCAAAGCTTTCCCATTGACTTAGGCGTGATCGATCAAGTCAAGCCTCAGATTGAAAATTTGATCGAGACCTTTGGCACAATTGATGTACTGGTTAACAATGCTGGAATGGGCTATACCGGCTCTTTAGCTCAGATGCCTCTCACTGATTGGTGTCAAGTAGTGAACCTGAATCTAACCAGTGTTTTTCAATGTATTCAAGCCGTTCTTCCGGCAATGCGAGTACAGAACTCTGGCATGATTATCAATGTTGCATCCATTGCTGCCCGTCAGGCTTTTCCGGAATGGGGCGCTTACGGTATCAGTAAGGCTGCTGTTGTTGCGTTATCTAGGGCATTTTCAGTAGAAGAGCGGGAGCACGGTGTTCGTGTAGTCACGATTTTACCGGGGGCTGTCAATACGCCCCTTTGGGATACTGAAACTGTTCAGGCAGACTTTGATCGCTCGGGCATGTTAACTCCTGATTTGGTAGCTAATGCGATTCTGCAAACTGCATTGTTGCCTCCAGGCGCTGTGGTTGAAGAATTAACAATTATGCCAAGTGGAGGAGCACTGTGATTCCTTAGTTATTTACTGTCCTAGGGCGATTTGCATTGCCTCTAGTTCGTCTTTGCTGACGAGCTTAAATTTTGCTGATTACTTGTAACTTTACTTACCCACACCATGGTTATTTCAACAAATGGTTCCACAAACGGCTTACTGAATGGTAAGTCTCTAGAGTCCGTTGTGCGTCCTGACCGCTCGACGTCCAAAGGGCACGATGCATCGATGCATCAACCTTCTGAGGATAATGCGAAGCTGATGGATGCTGTCCATACTATGCTTTCTGAGTTAGGTGAGGATCCCGACCGCGAAGGCCTGTTAAAAACACCTAAGCGTGTGGCTGAGGCAATGCGCTTTCTGACGCAAGGGTATACACAGTCCTTAGATACTATTGTTAACAACGCTATTTTTGACGAAGGTCATAACGAAATGGTGTTGGTGAGAGACATTAATTTCTTTAGCCTTTGTGAGCATCACATGTTGCCTTTTATGGGTAGAGCTCACGTTGCTTATATTCCCAATCAGAAAGTTGTGGGATTAAGTAAGCTTGCTCGTATTGTTGAAATGTATTCTCGACGTTTGCAAGTCCAAGAGCGATTGACTCGTCAAGTAGCTGAGGCAATTAGTGAAATCTTGGAGCCCCAGGGTGTTGCTGTGGTGATGGAAGCTAGTCATATGTGTATGGCAATGCGAGGTGTGCAGAAACCCGGTTCTTGGACAGTGACGAGTGCCATGTTGGGTGTTTTTCAGGACGATCAAAAAACCCGTGAAGAATTTCTCAGTTTAATTCGACATCAGCCAGCATTCTCGAATTACTAGGCTCTAACGGTAGTTGGTAGAGTTTCAGTAGCATTTTCGATCACATCATGAATGTTCTGATCTCTACTTGCTGTCTTACATCAGTAAGGCATTGGCAAAACTGTAGAGAAATTTGACAAAATAGTTGCGCTACACTTTCTCTTAAAAAAGCAGAGGTACATTAAGGTGAGCATTTGCCGTTGGGATTTATATTAAGCGGTTTTTCTAAGTTAGAAAGCTGTATTTTGTCTCAATGTCGATTTTTTCTTCACAGTCCTTGACTGTATATTAATTTCTTAGGAGTAAGTAGGGTCCATGAGTTCCCTGAATTTTGAAACCGCTGGTGAAACCATTAATGTTGGTTCCGAAAGCTTTCAAGCCAGTCATGTCGACATCATTGAAACTGTCATTGCCAGCTTAGATCAGGGCGGAGATGCCATGGTTAGTCATGATGAAGATGATGGCTATCTTTGGAAGTTTACTTATGGCAGTGTGACGGTCTATGTCCAATTAACTGGAGTTTCTGACGAAGATACCTTAACGGTTTGGTCTCCTTTGCTGAAGTTGCCAGTCGCGAATGAATTGGCCCTTATGCAAGAGTTATTAGCGATGAACTGTGGGGCAACGTTGGAAGCTTGTTTTGGGATATCGAATCAAGATGTGCTGATTTTGGCCAGTAGAATTTTGGCTGATATTAATCCTGGTGAAATTTCTAGGTTAATGACTATTGTGGCGACTATTGCCGATGACATGGACGATGTATTGAAAGAGAAGTATCCGGCTTAATCGTCTGTGAATACAAGGTGGCGGCTGATTTCTCCGATGGCAGCTTCTGGTTTTAATCAGATGGCTATTGATGAGTGGTTATTAGAGCAACATCGCCTCGGAGTCGGCTTACCATGTTTACGATTTTATTCGTGGCAACCGGTTGCTATTTCCCTGGGATATCATCAGCACAGATATCCGCACTCCTGGGATTCTCTGCGGTGGGATGGTCAAGATATTGATATAGTGAGGCGCCCAAGCGGTGGTCGAGCCGTATTGCATCAAGGTGATTTGACGTATGCCTTAGTATCTTCTCCGTTAAGTGGCCGACGTCGTGAGACCTATAAGTATTTGTGCGAGTTTTTGATCGAAGGTTGGCGAGATTTAGGCATTCATTTATCTCTAGGGGGAGAGAATCGTCGTTATCATCGATCTGTAAATTGTTTTAGCGCATCCACTGCGGCTGATTTAGTCATGGAAGATGGCTATAAGTTGATTGGCAGTGCTCAGTTGTATCGTGATGGTTGTGTTTTGCAGCATGGCTCAATGCGACTGTGCCCTGAACCTGATTTAGTAAAGGCTGTTTTTGGGGATTCGATATATCCCCCAAGTGCCTTGAAGAAGATTAAGCCTGCTGATCTAGTTATGGTGCTTATAGCAGCAGCAAAGCGTGTATTTGAGATTGAGTTTGAACTGCAGCCATTGTCACCTCAAGAAATAAGCCAGGCTTGTTCCTGGAGTATGGCTCGA
Source organism: Leptothoe kymatousa TAU-MAC 1615 (assembly GCF_018739865.1). GTDB lineage: Bacteria > Cyanobacteriota > Cyanobacteriia > Phormidesmidales > Phormidesmidaceae > Leptothoe > Leptothoe kymatousa. The sequence goes on from NZ_JADOER010000012.1 coordinate 277,042, forward strand.
TCAAAAGTATGACGGTGCAGCGTTATTGAACAATTAGCGCCATCCGTTCTGTCAGCGGGGATGTTTAGTAGCTGCTAACTGGGTGCTTTGACACAGCTTCATTTTTGTTCGTAGAGTGAGACGAGCCATCCGTGATTGTGTTACGTCGGCTTGGTCGTTTTAGTTGAAGAATATGCTCTGCAAGTTTGACAAAGTTAGTCGTTGTAGTAACGGCCATGACTGGCATGACTATGGGAAGCCAATAATCATATTCAAAGGCAATTACTACGGTTCCGCCCCATCCGATAATCAAAATGAGGTTCATTAGCACCTGTTGAGAGAATCGACGATTGAATAAGAGGTAGCCAAATAGAGAACTGTTGACCACAAGTAACAGTCCCACAGGTAAGGTTAGTCGCTTGAGGTGATCTTTGGCTAAGAGATTATTTGCGGCAACAATATGTTGATATACGCCCGCTGTAGGGAGAGAGTGATTGTAAGGGGTAGTCATAGTATCTAGCCCTTGACCGGTATAGCCAACAAAAATAATTTTGTTACTAAATGTTTCTGCGGAAACTTTGCCGGATAGGACGTCAATAAAAGAGTATCTGGGTGCGTTGTGTGATGTCCCTCTCCAGTTTAGCCAGAGGTCTTGATTAGGATTATCTGGCAAGAAATGTGAGAACGATTGTTGGCGATGATGCTGAACGGCTGTGATACTTAAAGCCAATGTTCCATTGACCTTGGATTGGTAAGAGCGAGTAATGCCATCTGGGTCGGCTTGATTGTGAATATGACCGGTTGATCGGGCCCCTTCCATGACGCTTGCATTTGGACCAATTACCCCGCCTTGGGGATCCCAAGCTGTTGCTAGAATCACATTGCCATGAGCAGCCATTGCTTGTGCAAGTTCTGTGTCATCTCTGCTGGATTCAGCAAATAAGATATCAAAAGCAATGATGCTGCGCTCGGCATCCATTAACGCTTTAATTAGATCCGTGTAATGATGGCGAGGCCATGGAAAGGGGCCTATGGCGTTTAAGCTGGCTTCGTCAATTTCAATGACAGCTACTTCATCTTCCCAAGGTTGTTCCCCTCTAATATGAAATAAAGCACTATAGGCACCATGTTCGACAGGTTGCAACATGCCTAGATGAGAAGCTACGAGAGTTAATCCTGCTGCCAAGAAGCCTGGCATGAGACGCCACCCAAATTTTCGTAACCCATTTTTCATAGCACTTGATAGAGAGGAACAGCTTTATAATTCAGGGCGCTTTTTGTGTGTGTATGACAATACGTTAACTGCCACATTGGTTTCTAACCAATGGACAAATCACGGAATTTGATATGAGCCATCTGAAAAACCTGGGGTGCCTAATGTCTATACATCCATGTTGGGCTATTGAGAAAGAGAATTGATCGTGTAGTCATACAAATTGCTTAAAAAATCTCTTTTATGGCCATGGTGAGGGGCTGAGTTTCTGTTGGATCGACAATTTTATGTGTTTGTTTGATCGTATTTGCTTGGACGTTGGAATGTTTCTAAGCTCTGATTATTGGCTTTAAGAAATCATCTGCGATGGATGGATTTTGGGTATTTGTTTTGGTTGTGAAAATGTAATGGTTTCGAGGCCTAAGCAGATCAAACGGATTGCTGATGGAGATGATGGGTTAATTGGTTGCATGATGAACAATCAACGAGGGCCACAGCCTGATAAATGGATGTGGCCCTCGTTGATGCGTGTTGGGCAAGTTTTTTGAGTGGAGCTAATGCTGAGCAGTTAGGCTATGGTTACTCAGAATTTCGGGCAATGGCTGCTAATTGTAGACCTGAGGGATACGCTCCTTCTTCTTTAATGCGGTCGATAATTGCTTCTGAGATTGGAAAGTTGAGACGTTTAGCTAGCGCGCGCACAACATCCCCTCGGTCGATGGTACCAGCGACGGCATCTGCGGGCGATAGGACGGTGATGCTCTGTAAGCTATTTTCTTCTAGGTCGGTAATGACTTTGGATAAAGGGGTTTCTTCGCGAACGTGGGGGAGGTCCAGTAGGGGATGGGCGATGTTTTCGAGGGTCAGTTCTTCCCATTGGCTGCGTTCTATTTGGCGAAGATCCTTGGGGGAAACCATGCCACGATAGCGACCGTTAGAGGCTGCAAAATAAACTATGGATTTTTCTTCATCTAGGATTTGATTGTCGGCAAATGCCCGTAGCGTCATGGTGGCGTCGATGACTTTAAATTCGCGCACACTGGCATCTTTGGCTTTTAGACTACCAATGGCATCTTGTAGGTCGCTGACGCGGTTGTAGGCACCTGCATTGCGGATGGCAAACCAGCCGAGTAGTGATAGCCATAGGAATTGGAATTGTTGTGTTGATAGATAGGTATAGATGCCGATGGTAATGGCTGTCCATCCTAAGAGTTGTCCGACCCTTGCCGCCCAGCGTACTCCTTGAGCACGGCTACCGGTTAGTTTCCAGACGGCAGCTTTGAGGACTTGTCCTCCGTCGAGTGGTAAGCCTGGAATGAGATTAAACAGGGTGAGGACAAGGTTAATGTCGGCAATTCTGCCTAACATTAGGGCTGCAATGGGCTGGGCTGGTAATACTTGGGCGATGACGGATAGGAGTAAGAAGAGGAAAAAACTAACCAGTGGTCCTGCGATCGCAACCTGAAAAGCCTGACCAGGTGTTTTGGATTCTTTATCGATAGATGCAATGCCACCGAATAAGAATAAGGTAATGGAATTCACTTGAATTCCCTGGCGTTGCGCTACCAAACTATGTCCCAGTTCATGGAGTAGCACTGAACCAAATAAAAGCAGTGCCATCACTAGACCCACAACCGCCGATAGCAGGAAGGGAAATCCATCGCCTAGGAGATCGCTGCCATAGGCAAACGTCATTAGTAGGACAATAAAAAACCACGACGTATCAATGAAAAGGGGGATGCCGAAAATTGCGCCAACGCGCCAACCGGATTGCATAGTGATATACCTTTAAAACTCCTAGAAATACTAGGGACGGGGTTATTAACTATTCCTAGTAAACGTTATCCACATCCTGAACAATTCGCTTGTGTCCAAGAAGATTGAGCAGTTTCAATTATTAGCTTTTCTCCATAGTAAATGCATTTACTAGGATGGACCTTATTCCAAGAACTGCCTTCATTGTAATGATGGGGGTTGTCAATGGCGTTACTGGATTTCCGAATCTTTATTATTGTCTAGGTTGATTTCGGCGATGATTCGGCCAGTGATTTTGGCTCCTTGGCGACACATCCGAGCAACCATTAAACGAACATCAGCCTAGCCTTATTGACTATGCGTGTAAAAATCTGTGGCCTAACTCAGTCTGCTCAAGCCGTTGCGATCGCCAATATGGGCGCATCGGTATTGGGGTTTATCTGTGTGAAACAATCCCCTCGCTATGTTGCACCTGAAACCATTGGCCAGATTGTGCAGACGTTACCCGATGTCGATCGGTTTGGTGTGTTTGCCAATGCATCCCTAGACACCATTCAACAAACCGTTGCAATAGGGAATTTGAATGGTGTACAGCTCCATGGCCAAGAATCCCCCAAGGATTGCCAGACCGTCCGGGGGGCCTTGCCTGGGGTGGAACTGATTAAAGCCTTACGTATCCGCAGCCCAGAAGATTTAAATCAAGTTCAGGCCTACGTTCCCTATGTAGATACCTTTTTGTTAGATGCCTATCATCCTGAGCAGTTGGGCGGCACTGGCCACACCTTAGATTGGCAATCATTACAGTCGTTTCGGCCTCAGCGACCCTGGTTCTTAGCCGGAGGGCTACGCCCCACCAATATTGGTCATGCCCTGTCACTGCTGTCACCGGATGGCATTGATCTATCCAGTGGTGTGGAAAATGCGCCGGGGGATAAAAACCTGACTAAGGTCGCCCAGTTGTTCGATGTGTTGAGGGCATGCCCTTAGTCATGCGGTGGTGCTTTTGTAACAAAACATCTCCGAGCTTGAACCTTGGTTACAGAATGTAGCCCTAGCTTCATGGGAGGCGGGGCCTAGTGTTACGTTGATCTTAGTCGTTACACTCCTATGTCCTAGCTGCATCCTATGCATAATGTTCAAAAAGATTGGTTAGGCGCATTTGTGATAGCTGCCCTTGGGGCAGGTGTTATTACATCATTTGCTGTTAGCCAAGGTCAAGATCCGTTTGTTGGTTTAGGCATCACGGCTTTTGCGTCTGTTGCTGCTGTTCTCTTTGACCATCTTTGCTAGTGAGGAAAGCGATTTCCTGTTCCAGCGATTACTCCTGTCCAGCCAGCAGTTCCCACTGCTGGCTTTTTTGTGCATCGCCGAGCCAATACATTAATTGGCGTTGGGACGCTGGTTGCCTGCTATTTGCTGGTTGTCGTTAGGAAAACGCAATCAATTAAATCCATAATTGTCACCGCTAGCCACAGAGGACTAAGCGGAGTCGTTCGTGCAACGTCTCCCTCGGAGTTAGTCCGGCAAAGTTGGACGTTATTTAATTGCCATTCCTTAGTGGGTATAAAAAAGCCGGTAATGCTTGCATTACCGGCTAAAAAATTGCTGTGTATGGATGTTTCGGGATGTCTTATGGAAGGAGGTTTACCACTAGCTCAAGGCCTCTAGATAATCGCGAATACGATTACGGCGCTTGGGTTGGCGTAGCTTTTGCAGTGCTTTAGACTCAATTTGGCGAACGCGCTCACGGGAAAGCTCCAATGTGCGACCAATTTCGGCCAAGGAGTAGGGCACGCCATCACCCAGGCCAAATCGGAGGCGAATGACTTCTTGCTCACGGGTGGTGAGGTCAGCTAAGAGCTGATGTAGGTCTCGCCGCAAAGCATCACGAACAGCGAGTTCTTCAGGAGACAGGGCATCGGTTTCTAGGAGGTCTCCTAGCTCAGTGTCGCGCTCTTTGCCCACTTTAGTTTCGAGGGAAATAGAGCGGGGTACCTTGAGCAGCACTTCACGCACTTGAGGTGCGGTCATTTTTAGCTCGCGGGCGATATCTTCCACCGTGGCAGTGCGCCCTTTGGTTTGGGAAATTTTACGCTGAGCTTTCTTGATCTTATTGAGCTTTTCGGTGATGTGAACGGGGAGTCGGATGGTACGACTTTGGGTGGCAATTGCCCGGGTAATGCCCTGACGAATCCACCAATAGGCATAGGTACTAAAGCGATAACCCTTGGTTGGGTCAAATTTTTCTACCGCTCTTTCTAGACCTAATGTCCCTTCCTGAATTAAATCTAAGAGCTCTAGGCCACGGTTTTGATATTTCTTGGCAACGGAGACCACCAAGCGGAGGTTGGCCTTGATCATGTGTTCTTTGGCTCGAATGCCTTCATGGCAGGCTTCGTCCAATTCTTCCACAGGCATATTTACCAGCTCGGCCCAGCGACGCTTGCCTGCTTGTAGGCTAGGTTTTAATTCTGTGGATTCAATGTTGCATGCCGTGGCAAGACGCTCGAGCGATGGACGATGCCCTAGCTGGGCAGTCATGCGATCGCGGTTTTCCAGAATTAAAACATAGGTAGCCAGGACAGCATCATCAGCTTCAGCTGATTCTTTCCGCTGTTCTAGAAGCTTCATGTAGCTTTGCACTAACTGAGCTTCTGCAACCTCTTCATCTCTTTCTAGTAGACGAACGCGGCCAATTTCCTGGAGATATAGACGAACCAAATCGGTGGTACGACGCCCTGGGGCTACCGCCAATTTATCAACGTCCAAATTGTCTACTGTAGTACTACTATCCTCATCTTTTGAGAGCAGCATTTTAATATCGGTATCACTAGGCTCTTCCTTGCCGGAATTAGCACTAGCGACAGCAACAGAGCTGGGGGCTACCGAATCAGCATCTGCATTGGGTTGATAAGACGTTGCATCCATAACCATGGGCGGTGTAGCTTTAAGAACAGTCAAGGCCGTCTAGCCCTCGTAGATGTAGTGTTCCCGACCAAAGAGACCGGGAGAACAATCTGTAAAACTGGGGGTTGCTCTGAGTAAGAACCTTAGGAGCTAGACCGACGCACCCATACTTAGCGTAGAGGTGTGTGGTTGGTCTCCAAGTGACTCATATCAAGATGACACTAGGATCTACATCACTTTGCTAACCAATTCCCGATCGACAGCACCTAATGATTTTGTCGAGGACCATATCTAACTACATATCAACCGTCCTTGCACCCCTCCATCAGGATTAGTCCAGGTTTTTCAGTGGCACAGGTTCTGGGAAAAACTCCTGATGAATTCGCCACGGTTGACAGCTCCTAGGCCTGGAATGCCAAGGTTTTTCCCAGCCTCCAGGACTCTTGTTACCAAAGGATTCGGGCTAGGAAACATTACTTATATTTCATTCTCTCAAGCAGTTTTATTACGTCGGCTTTACGTACGGACAGTTAGACTAGCTGGCCCCTGCATGATCATTTTAAAGTTTGTATCTTTTGTAACAATTGGGTACGGAGGTTGGTCCTAACTTTCGTCAATCACGGCTTTGCGATCAAGCAGCAATAATTCTCGTAATTGGTCTGTATCCAGTTCTGTGAGCCACTGCTCTCCGGCACCTACCACCTGCTCTGCCAAGGCCTTTTTGCTGTCAATCATGTCGTTAATGCGTTCTTCTAGGGTGCCGCTGCAGACAAACTTGTGAACCTGGACATTACGGGTCTGACCAATGCGAAATGCTCGGTCAGTGGCCTGGTTTTCTACGGCAGGGTTCCACCAACGGTCGAAGTGAAAAACATGGTTGGCGCGGGTGAGGTTAAGGCCTACGCCGCCTGCTTTGAGCGAAAGGATGAATAGTTTGGGGCCATTGGGATCATGTTGGAAACGATCCACCATGGCTTCACGGGCCGGTTGGGACGTGCTGCCATAGAGAAACAGTGCATCTTCGCCCAAATGCGTTTTTAGGTGTGCCTGGAGTAGATTGCCCCATTCGGCAAACTGGGTGAAAATCAGCGCCCGATCCCCTTCTGAAATGACTTCCTCTAGCATTTCATTCAAGCGTTGTAGCTTGGCTGAGCGACGCTGTTTACCTAGGGAGGCCTGTTTTAGATACTGAGCTGGGTGATTACAAATTTGCTTCAGCTTCACTAGCAGGCCCAGAATCATGCCCCGACGTTTCACGCCATCGGCTGCATCAATGTCGGCCAAAGCTTCATCTACCGCTTTTTGGTAGAGACGACCCTGTTCTGCTGATAGACCACAGAACACAGTCATTTCCTGTTTTTCGGGCAGGTCTTGAATGATGCTGCGATCGGTTTTCAAACGTCTGAGGATAAAGGGTTGCACCAAACCCCGCAGCGTCCGTAGTGAATCGGTATCGCCATAGCGTTCAATGGGGGTGGCAAACCGTCGCTGGAAAAAGTTTTTGGGGCCTAAATAATTGGGATTTAAGAAGTCCATGATGGACCATAGCTCCGCCAACCGGTTTTCTACCGGAGTACCGGTGAGGGCAATGCGAAAGTCGCTTTCTAATTCCCGTACTGCTTTGGATTGCTTGGCATCGGAATTTTTAATGTTCTGGGCTTCGTCTAGGACTAGACCCTGCCATTCAACTTTCTTAAGTTCTTTGAGGTCGCGATAAACCAGGGTATAGCTGGTAATGATTAAGTTGGTTGTCTGGGCTTGCTTAACAAAGGTTGCTCCCTTTGACCGCTTATCGCCGTGATAGATCAGACTGTTTAAGTCTGGCCCAAATTTTTTGACCTCTCTTTGCCAATTGCTGAGCACCGAGGTGGGACAGACTAGGAGGATTGGCCTGGTGAGCAGGTCTTGCTGTTTGAGGTTAAGCAGAAAAGCAATCAGCTGAATGGTTTTCCCCAAACCCATATCATCGGCTAAACAGGCTCCCAACCCCCATTGCTCTAGGAAAGATAACCAGGACACACCTCTGGCCTGGTAGGGACGTAATTTGCCTTTAAACCCGTCGGGTTCGTCCAATTCTTCTAGACTTTGGTTGCCCGTTGTGAGGGTGGTGATTAATTCATCGAGCTTGCCGGAGGCTTCAAAGGCGACCACGGGCAGTTTGTCGATTAGCTGACCATCGCCGCTGCTGATGCGCAACATGTCTTCGACGGAGAGTTTGTTTTTGCTTTGGTCGCTGGTGAAAAATGACTGGGCTGCCCTGACGTCTTGGGGGCGGAGCTCTACCCACTGACCGTTGACTTCTACCAAGGGGCTTTGCTGGGCAATCAGCTGTTCAAATTCTGTTTGGCTCACGTTTTGCCCGCCAATGGAAAGCTCCCACTCAAAGTTCAGCAGACTTTGTAAGCCCAAGCGCTGCTGTTTTCGGGGTGGGGCCATGGCTTTCACCTTGAGGCCCAGGCGGCTGGCGCTGGCCTTGGTGGGATCCACCAGGTTATCGGGTAGGGTAACGCCAAACCCGTTGTCCTGGAGCCGGTTGGCCGTCGCTTTGATAAATTCGAAGGCTTGGATAGGGTCTAGGGTACAAAGACTGGGATTTGGTTCGTTGAGGGTGTTTTTGATGGGCGCGCATAAACGAGCGGCTCTACCGAGACCGGCCAAGAGTTTTTCTTGGGGGGCGTCGACGGTGCGGCCCCGGTAGTCTAGCTGGTCTACTGGATGTTGCCAGATGGTTGGGGCCTCCAGGCAAAAGTGGTCATCATCGGAGGCTTCTAGTCGGTAATGTAGGGCCCAGTTGAGTTCGCCACTGGGGGGAGGCATCAGTTGAAAACCCACGTGTAATGAGTCTAGGGTTTCCGCGGTGAGATTTTGTAGGGGGGCCGTCCAGGTATGCAGGGCTTCATTGAGGCGAACTAAGCCAGCGGGGGTTGAGTTAAATCGTTTCTTTTTGTCTTGGGTCAATGCTCCCACCCACTCACGCAGGGGCAAATCTTTGCTGAGGGGGGCACTGGCTGGCAACGGCTGGGCTTGGGATAGGTCGCGCACTTTCCCAGAAACCATGCTGGCTAAGAAACTTTGGAGTAACGCTGGGGAGTCGTTGGGAAAACGAATGGCTAGGGCGGGTTCTGCTGCGCTGTCTTTGGTTGCTTTGGCTTTGGTTTTGGTTTTGGAGGTGGATTTTGCGGTTTTGGTGGTTTTGCTTGCGGTTTTAGTTTTCTTTTTTGGGGCGGGCAGGGGTTGGTAGAGCCGGCAGATGAGGGGCATGCGGTCAGCAAATTGACGCAGTCTACCTTGGTCAACGGCGCTGTTGAGGAGTAGCTGCCAAGCTGCGATCGCGCCATTACCATCCGCACTCACTGCGGGCACAAACTTACCCCGTGCCATCAAATCCAAACTCCAACGAGCCATGTGGGACCAATAGCGTAGATCGCCACCCACCATACTGGCATCAGCGCCTAAGGGTAAGCTGGTCAAGAGCTCTAACGCCACCAACGTGGGCAGCATCACCCCAGACACACGCCATGGATGCAGTGCGATATCCGCCGAAGCTTGCTCATCAGCTGGGGCCTGGCCAGAAAGTTGCGGGTAGTGTGGGCCACCATCCTCAAGCACTGTCGGTACTGCCACAACATGGTCCTGCCAACGGGAGGCTAAACGCGCTGTCAGCGGCTTTAAGTTAATGCCCTCCTCTGCATCGGGTAGTTCCTTAAACTCATCTACCGTCAAACAATAAGGATGCAAAGACATGCCGTTGTTTGCTGCAGCGAGATGCTCTAGCCTGCGCCATGTTTCAGCCCAGACAAAGAAACGTTGCTGTTCAGGAAGCCAACTACCGTGCAGAATCGCCATAATCTAACGCCGTTTTCAGTACCCTTGAAAATCTATGGTCAGAGTGTGTTGAGTGTATCTAGAACTATCTAATAGCTACATCTCATGCTTTTCATAAGCTGCGACAATCCTCTGCACTAGAGGATGTCTCACCACGTCTGCTTTCGTTAATTCTGAAAATGCTACGCCATCCACTCCCCTCAGCACCTTGATCGCCATTGCCAATCCAGATTGACGCATATTAGGTAGATCCGTTTGGGTAATATCTCCGGTCACTACCATGCGTGACTTAAAGCCCAAGCGGGTGAGTACCATCTTCATCTGGGCAGGCGTAGTATTTTGAGCTTCATCTAAAATCACAAACGCATTACTGAGGGTGCGTCCCCGCATATACGCTAACGGCGCGACTTCGATCACCCCTCGTTCCATCAGGCTAGGAATGCGTTCAGGGTCAATGAGTTCATGGAGAGCGTCGTATAGAGGGCGCAGATACGGATCAACCTTTTGTTGGAGATCACCCGGCAAGAAGCCCAAATTTTCGCCTGCTTCCACGGCCGGTCGAGTCAAAATCAACCGCTCGTACTGCTGCTCTAACAATGCCTGAACAGCCACCATGGCCGCCAAAAACGTTTTCCCCGTACCCGCTGGACCGGTGCAAAAAATCAAATCCCGACTACGCAAAGCACTCACGTACTTACGCTGTCTAAACGTTTTTGCTCGAACAGTTTCGCCCCGTCGTGTGCGGGCAATGACATCTCCATGAAGTTGCCCAAGATCATCCTCTTGATGGGTATCCAAGGCATGAACGGCAGTCATTACGTCTGCTATTGATACAGTTTGCCCCTGGGACCAAATTGACTTCAAAGCATTCACCAGACGCTGAGAACGGTCGATCTGGCTAGCAGTACCCGATATCAACAACGTCGTGCCACGCATCACCAGTTTGGCTCCCGTTTGCTGTGACAGACGCTTAATAGCATCTTCTTGATATCCGGCCATGGCCATAGCCTGTTCAGCCGAATCAAATTCAAATGTGAAGGCACTTTCCATATAACGGATTTATTTTGCCACCACTGAAAATTTAGAAAAACAGTGTTTAAAACCAGTGAAAGTCTTTAAAGGCTCTCGACTTTGTGAATTGCCTTACCGTCAAAAACTTTTGCTGACTAATGTCTAAGAAATATAGTAATGCGCGCTAAGCATCATGTCCTTGGTGCCGTCTAGGTCCTCGATTGGGACTGGGGCGTCCACCCCCACGTCGGGGTCGTCCACCTCCGCGTCCACCTCTAGACCGTGGACGATCATGCCCATCGCCAGCATCTTGACTGGATTCGCCATAAACATCGAAATGCACTGAGCAATTGTGCAAAGCGCCAGTCGCTTTCAATACTTTGCGAATCGCTTGAATATTGCGACCGCCTCGGCCAAACACTCGCCCCTTATCCTCCCCATCAAAAGCAACTCGAATCCAAAGCCGCTGTCCATCTGACAGCGGCTCAAAATCCAATCTCAGGGCATCTGGAGTCTCCAGGAAAGGAGTAACCAAAAAACGAACTAGGGCTTCAAAGTCAGGCACATTAGTCACCTTCTAACGTTCAGGAGCAGCATAATAGATATAGCGATAAAAGAGACCATTAGGAACAAAAAAATACTTAACAGCGTTTCCTTGCTCAAAAGCGGCCACTGGGCATCTAAATGGTGCTCAATTTTTTACTACGCTTTAAGCTGCTCGTACACGTTGGCCTTTTCCAAAATCCGCTGCACAGTCTTAGTGGGTTGAGCACCTTCCTTAAGACGTTTCACAATCGCAGGGACTTCCAAGCGAGTTTCGTCAGTTCTGGGGTTGTAGAAACCTAATTCTTCCAGTGGGCGACCATCACGGCGATCTCGGCTATTCATAGCCACAATCCGATAGCTCACCTCACGCTTTTTGCCGTAACGCTTCAGTCGCAGTTTGATCATAGTTGTGTTGAAACGGTCTGTCCGAAAATATATGGGCTGTGTCTGATACAACGCTTCGCCAAAACCTTGCGGATGGCTTTATATGTTGTCCATCGACACCTTATAGCTCATCAGAGCACTTAATTCTAACACCCTGAAGTTGAATTATCCGCAATGCTATTGCAATAAGTTCCTGGGACCGGCACCCAAGCTATTTTAGCCCTGGGGCAAAGCTAACCATTAGGCAATGATTAACAGCTGATGACTGAGATGCGCTCACCGCTCATAAGATGAGCGAACCGCTTATAAAACCAAGAGTGCCAGCCTGAGTAATTAATTAATCTTCATGATCATCGAAGGGGTCAGCAAGCTGTTTGGACGGAGGCCCAAAAGCTGTGTATATCGCAAGTCCTGTAAAGGCAATAACGATGGCGCCAACTGAAATAATAAGAACTGTTGCGGAATCCATAGGATCTTTTAAGGCTTAGAGGATGTAAAATCTATGATATTACAGATTATAAAGTGACCTTAAGGTATATACGCCCATGGCACAGCAAACTCGGTTGGGAAACCTGCTAAAACCTCTGAATTCTGAATACGGTAAAGTCACTCCTGGTTGGGGTACAACTCCTTTAATGGGAGTGTTCATGGGACTTTTTCTTGTCTTCCTGCTAATTATTCTGCAGCTTTACAATAGTTCTATTCAGATTCAAGGTGTTGATGTTGACTGGCGTAGCTTGAGCTTCTAGTCGGTCACGCTTTCTCTATGCCTTGGCATTTATCTAATTGCAGATGTCATTTGGCATAGCTGATAATCAGCGTGAAATTTGAACGGAGGGAGTAGGTGTACACCTGCGCCCTCCGTTCAGTAATGTAGTGGATATATAGGGCAGTCGCTTCTGGAGTTTTCCAGAAAGTATGGCGACCTGTTGGACTTTATTACAGCAGTCAGCGTTAGCGAGAAGAAGTTTACCTCATGAATATTTTTGGTATTGGCTTGCCAGAGATGGCCCTCATTATGATGGTAGCCCTGTTGGTCTTTGGTCCAAAGAAACTCCCAGAAATTGGCCGCAGTCTTGGTAAGGCACTAAAAGGTTTTCAAGATGCTTCTAAGGAATTCGAAGATGAATTCAAAAAAGAAGCAGAACGTATTGAAAAAGTAGTTACTGAGCCCATTAAGGCAACATTAGAGCCCACTGAGCCTAAGGCTTTGCGTCCTGAAACAGACGAAGCTAAAGAGGAAGAGCCTGAAAATGTAGAAGCTGCGGCAGATGAAACAGCTTAGATTGCATCATTTTTGACTAGGCTAGGGTGGAGCGTAGCTGTCCTGTGACTTCGCTAATTCAGATGCACCTGGCTGGTTGATTCAGCGTTTAAAGAGCTTTACTTATCTAAAAATTCCATTCATGGCGACTCTTGAGGTTTCTGCTCCGTATGTGCCAAAGCTATTAGTCGGCTTAGGGAATCCAGGTCAAAAGTACGATCGCACACGCCACAATGTCGGTTTTGAAGTGATTGATCACTTGGCTGCTCAGTGGTCAGTTAAGCTGACTGAAAATAAGCGCTTTCATGGAAATTTTGGCGAATTTCGCTTAGGCACTGGGGATCGTTTGATTTTGCTAAAGCCGACGACCTATATGAATCGCTCTGGGCAATCGGTCAGGGCTGTTTTGGATTGGTATAAGCTAACGGCTGCTGACGTATTAGTGATTTACGACGATATGGATTTGCCCATTGGTAAGCTCCGGCTGCGCCTGTCAGGTTCTGCCGGTGGTCACAATGGCATGAAGTCAATTATTTCCCATTTAGGTACCCAGGATTTTCCCCGTTTGCGTCTGGGAATCAGTCGTGCTGACCAGGCGGCGGGACAGCCTGGTGGTGCCGTGGTGGGCCATGTGTTAGGCAAATTTGCGCCGGATGAGCGTAAGGTTGTGAATGCTTCCATTGATTTTGCGGGTGAAGCCGTGGAATTTAGCCTTCGTAAAGGTATTGAACGAGCCATGAATCTTTACAATGGTCGCCAGGTTGAAGTGTAAGGCGGCATTAATCGAGTGATGTTTGAGACATTCTCATCCTCAGTATGATTTTATTTTAAAGAAGTATTTCCTAAAGTCTCATTTGCTGAGCGATGTCTTTCTTCAATCAGCAGCAGCACTTTTGGTAATCATCAACCATTAGACAATAGTGCTTTTGTTGTTTTAGCCGTGCCAAAGGAAAAAGATAAACAAGCATCTCCCAAAGTACTCGTAGTGCTGAATGGTAAGGGAGGCGTCGGGAAAACGACGACCGCTGTAAACTTAGCGGCGATTTTTGCAGAAGATCGACGTGTTTTATTGTTAGATAGTGATGTCCAGCGTTCTGCGACTTGGTGGTTAGAGCGGGTTCATCAGGCCTTTGATTTTTCCCATGAGACCGATATTAACGCTTTAAGGCAGTTGAAAGCGTTAACCGATTACGAACTCATTGTGGTGGATACCCCACCAGCACTGCATTCTGAATCTTTAGGTGTCGTTCTAGCGTTAGCAGACTATTTATTGTTACCAACGCCACCAGCGCCCATGGATGTAACGGCATTGATAAATACTGTTAAAAAGCTTGTGAAACCTTCGGGGGTTTTTCATCGGGTATTGCTGACGAAGGTTGATTCCCGTAGTTTAAAGGAGGCGCAAGAAGCTCAAACGATGTTGGAAAAGTTGGATATTTCTGCTTTTCAAACCTACATTCGGACGTATAAGGCTCATGAGCGAGCTGCTATGGAAGGTTGCGCTATTAGTCAATGGAAAGGCCCTAACGCTCAGGAAGCTCAGGCTGATTATTATCGAGTTGCTGCTGAAGTCCTAAGGGACTGGAAACGATTATGACGAAGAAACGCATTGCCGACCTGCTTAAAGAAGAAGTAGAAAAGTCCAACCAGGTTGAGCCAACACCAGTAGAAGACGCGCCACAGACCAAAGCCGAAACTCCGAAAGCTGCCAGTAAAACAGCGGCTGGTCGCGGTTCTCGCAAGCGGGCTACGACTAAATCAGCTGCAACTGCAGCTAAAGAAAAATCAGCCAAGGCTGATGGTAGTGCGGCATTAGAGAAAAAAATAGGCGATTTAGAGTCGTCTTTAAAGCAGGCTCAAGATCAGATCTTGGGGTTGCAAGACGATCTTAAGACACACCAAAATCGAATTTTTGAACTTAAAGATGAACTGGAAGGTTCTAAAAAGTCGGTGGTGGAAAAATCTGATGTCTTAGCGAAAGTCACTGAAGAATTGGAGACAGCCAAAGAGACTATTCGCCAAATTACTGCGGCTCAAGCGAAGGAGCAGGCAGCTGAAGCTGAGAAAGAGGAAGAAGCTGCTCCCAAGACCCAGGTAGTCCATGGGGCTGACTTGGCCACCAATCGCAGTACTTTAAGTTTGCGCAATCGGCCTCCTAGGAGCTATAAGTCTATTCCGGAATATGCCATTCAGCGGGGCGAGCACAATAGCATGCTTTCGGACGATGACATTGGCTGGGTCGATTAATTAGCCTGATAAACTCTCATAGCGTTTTTTTACGGTTGAATAACGTGCAGGTCCACTAATGCCGTGATCCTCTACTGTGGCAGAGGAAATTGTGCAGAGGTATGGTCTATGGATGTGCGTGCCGCCGTTGCTCATCAGGCTGGGCAGCCACTAACGATAGAGACCTTGACACTAGATGGTCCGCGAGATGGGGAAGTCCTAGTTGAGATTAAGGCCACGGGTGTTTGTCATACCGATGCCTATACGCTTTCAGGCAAAGATCCAGAAGGGTTATTTCCTGCGGTTTTAGGTCATGAGGGTGCGGGTGTTGTGGTCGATGTGGGGGCAGGGGTGACCAGCCTGAAGCCCGGTGACCATGTAATTCCGCTCTATGTGCCTGAATGTCGGGCCTGTGAATATTGTCTGAGTGGTAAGACGAATTTGTGTCAGTCCATTCGTTCTACCCAGGGACGGGGTCTTATGCCAGATGGGTCTAGTCGTTTTCGTTTGGGCGAAGACTCTATTTATCACTACATGGGCACGTCTACCTTTGCCAACTACACGGTGGTGCCTGAAATTGCGTTAGCAAAAATTCGAGAAGATGCGCCTTTTGATAAGGTTTGCTACGTTGGCTGCGGTGTTACCACTGGCATTGGTGCGGTGATCAATACGGCTAAGGTGGAGCCGGGGGCCAATGTAATTGTGTTTGGTCTGGGTGGCATTGGCTTGAATGTGATCCAGGGATGTCGTTTGGTGGGGGCCGATATGATTATTGGGGTGGATATTAACCCTGGTAAAAAGGCTCTGGCTGAAAAGTTTGGGATGACCCATTTTGTGAACCCTAAGGAAGTTGAGGGGGATTTGGTTCCTTATTTGGTGGAGCTGACTAAGGGCGGGGCTGACTATACGTTTGAATGTATTGGCAGTGTGCAAGTGATGCGCCAGGCGCTGGAATGTTGCCACAAGGGTTGGGGCGAGAGCATCATCATTGGTGTGGCGGCCTCTGGTCAAGAAATTGCCACTCGGCCTTTTCAGTTGGTGACAGGTCGGGTGTGGAAGGGATCTGCCTTTGGGGGTGCTAAGGGCCGTACTGATGTGCCTAAGATTGTGGATTGGTATATGAATGGGAAGATCAATATTGATGATTTGATTACCCATACATTTCCTTTGGATCAGATTAATGATGCGTTTGAGGTAATGCATGAAGGCACTTCGATTCGCAGTGTAATTACGTTTGATTAGGGATTTTGCGATCGCAATACCCACTAAACAAATAGCCAAAGTCCTTGGAGGGGACTTTGGCTATTTGTTGTAACTCGGACCCTTGCGAATCTCAGCTATTCATCAGACCGAATACCGAGCCTTAGATCTGATTGGTGGCAAAGGTATTGCACTGTTCAATATCACCGGTGGCTAAGCCCTGCTTAAACCAGCGCATGCGCTGGGCAGAGCTACCGTGGGTGAAGGATTCAGGTACGACAACCCCGCGGGACTGCTGCTGTAGACGATCATCCCCAATCTGGCTGGCCGCATTGAGGGCTTCTTCAATATCGCCTTGTTCTAAAATGTCGCGGGCTCTATCGGCACGATTGGCCCAGACGCCAGCAAAACAATCGGCCTGTAATTCTAATCGCACCGATAGCTGATTGGCTTCGGACTTACTCGCTCGGCTCTGTAACCCCCTTACCTGGTTAGAAATGCCCAGGACATTCTGAACATGGTGGCCAACTTCGTGGGCGATTACATAGGCCTGGGCAAAGTCGCCAGGGGCCTGGTGGCGCCGTTTGAGATCGTTATAAAAACTGAGGTCGATATAGACTTGCTGGTCTGCTGGGCAATAAAACGGACCCATGGCGGCCTGACCTAAACCACAGGCTGACTGGGTGGAACCCGAATAGAGCACCAATGTGGGTTCGGGATAATCTTGACCGATTTGCTGCTGAAAAATGGTATTCCAGGTGTCTTCCGTATCAGCTAGTACCACGGAGGTAAAATCTGCCAGGGCTTCCTCTTCGGGAGAAGAAGGCTGTGACTGTGTCGGTCTTTGCTGGCTAGGAGCTTGCACGACTTGATCCAAAATCGGTCCTGGATCACCTGTGAGTAGGGTGACTATGACTGCGAAGACTAGAGCCCCTAAGCCACCGCCACCAACGACAAGCGAACTATTGCTGCCACGGCGATCATCGATATTGCTGCTACGCCGCCCTGTTTTCTTCATAGCTATTCCTCAGTTATTCAGTGTGCCGTCGCAGGCATTGAAACGATTCAAACGATGAGTACCAGGTACTTATACGGAATATACCATCGTCTTTTCTTCCATGGTTGAAGCCTAGGAATCTCTTATTATTCGGCCAGTGCAATGTACTGTTGGTGACCCATGGCTAACTGTCACGACGTTCTTTGAGCTTGGTGATGTAGCGATCGATACGGTGGTCTTGTAAGCTGCCGACAATGTAGTCCCAACTCAGGGGCACCTGGAAACGGATGCGTTGGTTGACATGGCGGTAGCGCTGCCAACGGCGAGGCAGGGCGCAAACAATGTCGTTGCCATTGACGAAGCGGTACGTTTTGGGTACGCGACGATTGTAGGAAGCGGCAAAGGCCTGATTGCCAATGCGGGGAGCGCCAAAGGTATACACCTCGGTCGATGTTTGGTCGCTAAAGTTGTACTGCAGGTCCACCGCGCAAAGTTTGGCTAATGCGCCGCCCAGGCTATGGCCGGTGATGATCCAGCGGGTGGCAGAACTGGCCTGGACGATGGTGTGAATGTCGGAACGGATCGCTAGGTACGCTTTGATAAAACCCCGATGGAGTTTGACTCCGGTGTTGGATTTGCCATAGGCCTCTGGATAATCCAGTTCTTTCTCTTTGAGGACGGCATCGGTGACGGCGGACCATTGAGCAAAATCTAAGTTGGTCAGCCAGTCTCGATCGGCATTGCTGCCGCGAAAGACGATATAGCTGTTTTTGGTTGCCTCATTTTCGAGTATGGCGACCTGGGTATCGGTAGATTTATTTTCTAAGAGTTTTGGAACGGTGTTGGGTAGGCTGCTAAACCTAAGCTGCTCGTCAAACTCCTTATAGACTTCATTGGATAGATAGGCGCAGCGTAGTGCTGTTTTATAGTCTATTGAATTAGTCATATATCTAGGTCAACTTAACCCTATGGGCTCAGTGTGCCGTAGAGTCTGAACACCGGAACTAGTCGGTGATAAAAGTTAAGGGGGCTAGGGTGCGGTCCAGTTGGAAGATTGGCGTTAGGGTGGGAATGGGCTGCGACCAGCTCAGCCTATGGGAAATGGTGAGACGGTTGACCCATGTTTGGCCGAGACTAGGCACTTACTAGGGGCGCTGCTTTGGCCTTGAAGTCTGCGGCTTTCAGTGCCGATACGGCTTCGTTGGGATCCTTTACCCGGAACTGAGCCCCCAGGCGCACTACCTGGCGATGGCCTTTGTGGGTAATCATGGCCACTACGGGCACCCGAGCTTCCCGCTTGTCTTCCCCTTGCTGATTTTGAATCACGTTGCGCAGACGGTTTTGCTGGACGATATCCCCGGCAATAGACGGGGGCAGTTCGATGGTGACCAGTTTGACGTCCTCGATGGGTTCGGCATCATCCACAATGAACTGCACCTGATCGTCGCGGCGGTCTGCTTTGCCCCAAATCATAAGCCGAGCATCGGCTTTGATGTGCATGCCAATGCGGGCATAGGACCTGGGAAAAACAACGGCTTCGGCCTGGCCGCTAAGGTCTTCGATTTGTAATACGGCCATGCTGTCCCCCTTTTTGGTGGTGATGGGTTTCATGGCGCTGACCATGACGATGGCGCTGAGGGTGAGTTTTTCGGGCTGTTCGTGCAGTTCGCCGAGGCTAATGGGGGCGAGAATGCGCGCCGGGCGCTGTACGGCTTTGAGGGGATGGTCGGAAATGTAAAAGCCCAGTAGTTCTTTTTCTAGGCGCAGCCGTTCTTGGGGATCGTAGTCTTCTATGGCGGGGGCCTTGGGGGCGGCTTCGTAGGCGGTGGCATTATTGCCGTCGGTCTGGCTGTTGGTGTCGACACTGCCCATCATCACGTCGAAGATGTTGCCCTGGCCAATTTCGCGATCTTTGGCGCGGGACTGGGCCCAGTCGACGACGAATTCTAAATCGGCGTTGAGCTGTTGGCGGTTGTTGTTGAGGCTATCCAAGGCTCCGGAGTGCACCAGGGCTTCTAGGGCGCGGCGGTTGACGGCACGGAGATCGATGCGATCGCACAGTTCCGGCAACGACGTAAACGGCCCATCCTCCTCCCGGTTTTGGATCAGCGTTTCAATCGCCCCCAGACCCACATTTCGCACCGCCGACAGCCCAAACAAAATGCAGTCATTTTCCGGCGTAAAGTCCACCCCCGAACGGTTCACATCCGGCGGTAGCACCTCAATGCCCATGCTGACGCAGTTGCCAATGTGCATTTGCACCTTATCCTGGTCGCCGCTGATGGCCGTCAGCAGCGCCGCCATATACTCCACCGGATAGTTGGCCTTCAGGTAGGCCGTCTGGTAGGTGACATAGCCATAGGCCATGGAATGGCTTTTGTTAAAGCAATACTGGGCAAAGTTCACCATCTGGTCCCACAGCGCTTCCACCGTCTTTTGCGGAACGCCATTGGCCATGGAACCCTCAATGAATTTACCCCGGTGCATATCCATCGCCGACTGTTTCTTCTTACCCATGGCCCGACGCAGCAGGTCTGCTTCTCCCAGGGAGTAACCGGCCATATCCTGGGCAATTTTCATGATCTGCTCCTGGAAGATCATGATGCCGTAGGTCTCTTCCAAAATCGGCTGGATCAGCTCGTGGGGGTAGTCGATCTGCTCGCGACCGTGCTTGCGGTTAATAAATTTAGGGATCAGCCCCGCATCTAATGGGCCAGGGCGATATAGCGCCAGCACCGACGAAATATCATCCAACCCGTCGGGCTTCAGGTCCCGCACAATTTGGCGCATGCCCGACGATTCCAGCTGGAACACGCCGCCCAGCTCACCGCGACTCAGCAGCTTGTAGGTTTCCGGGTCGTCATAGGCCACCTTATCCATATCCAAGGTTTCGCCACAGGTTTGCTCCACATAGTCCACCGCCTTTTGGATCATGGTGAGGTTGCGCAGACCCAAAAAGTCCATCTTTAATAGGCCCACCGCTTCCACATCTTCCATGTAGTACTGGGTGATTACCGCGCCGTCATTGTTGCGTTGGAGCGGCACCAGCTCATCCAGGGGCTTGGCCGAAATCACCACCCCCGCCGCGTGCATACCAAAGGTTTTGTTGGTGCCCTCAATGGTGATGGCCATATCCAGCCATCGTTGGAAGGTAACCGCCGTTCCAGGCACCAGGTCGCCGCTGGCATACTTTTCCTGAAACGCCTTCTCCGGCGTTTTCTCCGGGTCGATCATCACCTTCAGCTTGGTGGGCTTACCCCGAGCCACCGGGATCATCTTCGCCATTTTGTCGGACTCACCGTAGGGAATATCCAACACGCGGGCCACGTCCTTCAGTACCGCCTTGGAGGTCATGCGGTTAAAGGTAATGATCTGGGCCACGTGGTCCTTGCCGTACTTTTCAGTTACGTATTCGATCACCTTCTCCCGCTTTTCAATGCAGAAGTCGGTATCCACGTCAGGCATAGACTTCCGCTCAGGATTTAGGAATCGCTCGAACAGTAGGCCATGGTGCACCGGGTCAATGTTGGTAATGCCCATGCAGTAGGCCACCAGGGACCCCGCCGCCGAACCCCGCCCCGGTCCCACCGGAATTTTGGTATCGCGGGCAAACTTGATGTAGTCCCACACCACCAAAAAGTAGGTGGCGAAACCCATCTGGTGCATCATCTGGATTTCGTATTCCAGCCGGTCCTTATAGGCTTGGGGCGCATCATCATAGGACTCCAGCTCTAGCCGTTCCAGCAGACCATCGCGGGAAACCTTGGCCATGTAGGTTTCCCCCGTATGCCCCTCGGGCACCGGGAAATTTGGAATCTGGGGGTTGCCCAGAATGTCATACTCTTCAATTTTCTCCGCAACTTCCAGCGTAGTCACAACAGCTTCGTCGATCACATCCTGGGGCAAGTGATCGCGGAACAGGCGACGCATTTCATCTGCGGATTTTAGATACTCGGTGCCGCTATAGCGCAGGCGTTTGTCTTCGGTAACTAGCTTGCCGGTTTGGATGCACAGCAACGCATCGTGGGCCTCCACATCCACACAGGAAATAAAGTGGGAGTCGTTGGTGGCGATAATTTTGATATCCAGCTCGCGGGCGATGCGCACGATTTCCACATTGACAATGCGGTCCTCGGGGGAGCCATGGTCCTGGATTTCCAGGTAATAATCTTCGCCGAAGAGGTCTTTGTACCACTTGGCGACGCGGTAGGCCACATCCAAGCGGTTTTGCATAATCGCCTGGGGCACTTCACCCCCGAGGCAGGCGCTGGTGACGATCAGACCTTCGTGGTATTGCTCCAGCAGGTCTTTGTTGATGCAGGGGCGGGAAAAGATGCCGCGACCCTGGACACCATCCAGGTGGGACTTGGTGGTGAGTTTCACCAGGTTTTTGTAGCCCTGGGTGTTTTTGGCCAGGATGACCTGGTGGTAGCGGGGGCGTTTTTCTTGCTTGGTGATGTCCCCGTTGATCAGGTACATCTCATTGCCGATGATGGGCTTAATGCCGACCTTATTGCAGGTTTTGATCAGTTCGATGGCTCCGTACATGACACCGTGGTCGGTGAGGGCGATGGCGGGCATACCCATCTCGACGGCTTTTTCGGCCAGCGGTGTTAGCTGACTGGCTCCGTCGAGCAAGCTGTAATCGCTGTGGATGTGCAGACCGACAAAGGACATAGTTAAGCGCCCGCTTTTAGTACAAGTATACTATACAGTTTGTGTAACCTGAAGCGTTGGGTTGGCCACTAGCTGTAGAGTCTGGATTACAAGATTAACGGATTTATAGCGCTATATCTAGTGAATTTAATGAATGATTTTGTAGTCGTATGGTGCGTTAAAAGTATTGTGCTTGTCCTCTCAGGGATTGCAAACTCTAACGCGGTCAATATTTCTAGCTAGGATGGAAAGTAGCTAACGTCATCCTGGTCTGGAATCGCTATGCAAACATTGACATTGAAATCCCATGTAGGGGCTGATGGGGTTCTTCGTTTGGATATTCCCATTGGGTTACGTAATCAAATGCTGGATATCGTTCTGGTAGTTCAGCCAGCAGCTGAGGTATTAGCTGAGGAGGCCGTGCCTGGTATGGCTGTCAGATCTGAAAATATTTCGACGACAGAGGGCACCGAAGCATTAGATAATTTCTTGGCCAAGACTGCTGGTGCTTGGGAAGGAATGCCACTGGTGCGAGATCAGCCAGGGGAATATGAGGAACGTTGTTGGGATCTAATGGAATGAGGTATTTGCTGGATACCAATAGTTAAATTTGCACTTGCCAATGGGTTGATTTTGGTGACTCACAATACTCGCGAATTTCAGCGTATTCAAGGGCTGCAGCTGGAGGACTGGGAGGGATGATACTGCTGCCCAAGCCTGGGTGCCGTGGTTGATTGTCAGCAATGCACCGATCCTTCCCCTCTTGGGAGGGGTGCCGGAGGCGGGGTGGGTTTCGATCTCTTGCGCCAGTGGCCAACCCACCCCTTCGCCCCTCCCAGGAGGGGAAAGGTTATCCTGCTGTAGCTTTAAGTGTCGGTATGCCCTGCCTTTTTGCCTGTGAAAAATGATGTGTCAACCATTGCCCTGTGGACCATGTCGCTGACGAAGGGGCTGACGGTAAGGGTAGCTGATGTGTCGGCAGAAGAGACGGTATCGGGCTGGGGGCTGTCGTCTCGGGGTGGCAAGTTGCAGGCGGCACGGTCGGCATCGGTGGCTGGGCCATATTTGAGGTAGTTGTCGAGCCACTGGCAGCCCCAGGTGAGTCGTTCGGAGAGTGTGGCAAGGTCGTGGATCTTGACCCTGCCATCTTGCACCGTGGCCACTCGCTGACCATCGGGGCTCAGAGTCGCGGAGTCACCTTGAAAAATAGCTAGCTGCCGTCCCTTGAGATCCCACAGCCGCGCTGTGCCATCCTCTGAAGCTGTCACCACCTGGGTGCCATCGGCACTAAAACTGGCGTGAAAGACACCGCCTTCATGGCCCTCCAATGCGGTGGACTCGCCGCTCTGCAGGTCCCACAGCCGCGCTGTGCCATCATCTGAAGCCGTCACCACCTGGGTGCCATCGGCA
>NZ_JADOER010000013.1 GCF_018739865.1 Leptothoe kymatousa TAU-MAC 1615
TGGGTCAGTGGCACCATCGAGGAGGTTGACGACAAAGGTGCCCGCATCTTCGGTTTGGGTTTCGGTAATGGCAGCGGCGACCGTTGGGGTACCATTAGCTCCGGTGATAGTTATCGTTGCGGTTTGGGCAACTGCGCCACCATTGCCATCAGTAATAGTGTAGGAATAGCTAATGACTTCTGAATTACCAACAGATAAATCGCCATAGGCACTGGCATCGATGGAGATGGTGTTGCCAAGGATAGTCACACCACTGTTATCACCGCCATCAAGTGTGAGGTTGGTAACGTTGATGGTGTCAGCCGAATCTGGATCGGAGGCGGTACTCAGGAGATCAACTGTGAAGACTCCATCATTCTCGGTTTGAGTAACCGTAATAGGACCAGCAATCTGCGGATCATCATTTAATGGTGTGATGTCAACAATTCGGCTAAGAGTATTGCTGGCTGTGCCATCACTTACAACTATATCAATCGTGCGGCTAGCGGAACCGGCAGTGGGATCTTCGCTAGTTGAGCTGTAGGTAATGCTTTGAATTGCGGTTTGATAATCGGCAACTGAGGCGTTACCACTAAGGGTCAATACTCCATTGATGTAGCTGCCTGTAATCCCGTTTTGGTTGGTAAAGTCTAGCTGATCGTCTGCGGTGAATCCTGCAGATATGGTAAGGCTTGCCCCCGTCAGTTGAGGGCTGTCTAAATCGGTGATCAGTAAATCATCAAAGACAGCCGTACCCACGGGAGCATTCTCGGTGTATGCAGCATTTACTGGGTTTGTGGCTGTTGTGACTGCAACTGAAGCGAGGTCAATGTTGGCCTGGGCTGAGGCTGTATTGTCACTAAAGGCAATTAGGTTGGGATCGTCGTAGGGATCGATGGCGCCGTTAAATGCTTGATAGTCTTTAAGTTTGCCACTGAGAATAGCTGTGCCATTTGCATAGAGCGTGTAGCTGTCGCCCTGAATCGTTAGATCGTAGTTGGCTAGGCTAGTGGTATCAAAGGTGGCACCTTCTGCCTGGGTAAAGAGGGTTTCAAAACCGGTGGCGGATGCATCATCGGGTTCAACGGATGGATCATCTTGGGTGGCGCCATCGGACTGGGCCCAGATGCGATCGCTCCAAAAATCAAGCTCAATGGCTTTACTCGGATCATTGCTAACTATCAGCACGCTAAAGCCAGCCCGATCGTCCACCCCATCGCCATCCTTATCAGACCCCGCATGGGATTCTGCATTAACCCGTGCCGTAAAGCTAATGGTAAACCCAGCAGAGGCATCTAGGGTTTGATCGGAGCGAGAGAATCCGGCTAGCAAAGATGCATTTGCCGTGGTGTCTACATTGGTTACCCCACCGCCCACCGTTGGGGTAACCCCTGGACCGACATAGGTCCAACCTTGAGCATCTGGCAATGTCCCCAGGGCACCGTCGTAGCGAAGTAAGGTCGTACCTAAAAGGGGCGAGTCGTTAGCCGTTGTGATATTGATTGTTTGAGCAACCGGTGCATTGGCCGTGGTGTCACTCTCTTCTAGGACAACTTGAACGGTGCGGTTAGCGCCATCGGGGTTTTCGGAAATGTTTGCATAAGTAACATTTCGCAGCAATGCCTGCACGACTTCAGGCAGCACATCGATGGCGGGGGCGGCATCAAAGGTGATTACTAGGGGGGCCAGGCTGGTGTCAAAACGAGTCCCCCCGGCCAGGGTACCAATACGAGTCCCTTCGTAGGTAACAATTCGACCATTTAGGCCAATTTGGCCGGTGCCATCACCTTGATTTTGAATGGCTAGCCGGTCATTCGCCGTGCTACCCGTCGCAATTTCAATGGTTAGATTGCCGCCATTAAAATTGCTCGAATCAATGTCGCTAACAAAGG
The DNA here is from genome assembly GCF_018739865.1 of Leptothoe kymatousa TAU-MAC 1615. Classification (GTDB taxonomy): domain Bacteria; phylum Cyanobacteriota; class Cyanobacteriia; order Phormidesmidales; family Phormidesmidaceae; genus Leptothoe; species Leptothoe kymatousa. Next base: position 1,872 of record NZ_JADOER010000013.1, read on the forward strand.
CTGTGCCATTGATGGGCACGGGGATAGCATTTTCGGCGTATGTTGTTGCCCCACCTGGCAAGCTGATTTCGGGGGCATCGTTAGCATCGAGAACGCTAACCTGGATAAAGTTGTTGTCCGTTTTCGCCCCACCTGTTCCAGAAAAACCATTGTCGTTGGCGGTAATCTGAATAGAGGTATTGCCTGTAAAATTATCGTCAGGGGTAAATGTGAGTCCATCTAGTGCATTATTAACTTCGGTGAGGGTGCCTTCGATGGTCACCTGGCCAGAATTGTTATCGGTTACGGTGGCGCTACCCACGTTAACAACCGATAGGGTGCCATTGAAGGACCCTAATTGAACTGACACAGTGCCATTACCCGCATCGATGTCAGTAATCGAAATCAGGTTGTTATTGGTACCGTTAAAGACGAGGGGCTGTTCCTCATTAACGGACTGTGGGTCTGGAAAGTTATTTACAGGCGCATCATTAACAGCGGTGACATCAATATCACGGGTGGCCGCATTACTAGGGGCGCCATCACCATCGGTTAAAACAAACTGAACCGTTCGTGTCGCCGTGTCGGGGGCGTCTGAACTATTGCCATATACGGCATTGCGCATAACAGCTTGAACGGCTGTTGGATTCGCGTTGGCATTAAATGTTACCTGTAGCGGGGTGAGCCCCGTCCCCCCGGCAACGGAACCAACAACCGTGCCTTGGTAGGTAACATCGCTGCCCGCAACACCAACCTGCCCAGCGCCGGTGCCCTGGTTACGTATTTCTAGAACATCGTTGGCGGTGCCATTGGCGCTGAAGCTAACCGTTAGGGTGGCCGCATCGTAATTGGGGGTGGTATCAGCAGCGGTGGCTTGACCCGCAATGACGACGCTGTTGGCGTTTTCGGTATAGCTAACGTTGCCCGCTGATACTGTAATTGTGGGTGCTGTGTTAGGAACAGTGGTGGGGTGTTCCCCCAGACCTGCAAACTCGTTATTGGCAAACCCTTCCCACTCAGTCGCTGGGTCGAATGCATCGGTGGGATCGGTATCCCCAGCATCGATGGAGGGATGTTTGCGGCGTAAGGTGTTGTTGGCTGTTGAGGTTAAATCGCTACCCCACTGGGCACCGGGGTCTACACCAACTTGGCCAATGGAATCAATAACATCGCCAGCACCATTTTTGAAAACGACTGCATCATCCCCGGTGAAGAGAATGTTAGTTGAGGTCAGGTCGGATACCGCTAGGATTGCCGCATCGGCATTGGGGTGGGCAATGACGAAAACGTCATCATTTTGGACGCTACCGCTGAGGGCAATGGTTCGCGATGGACTACTACCACCATTAATGTAAATTTCTAGGGTATAACCACTTAGGTCAACAGGAGCGCCTGTATTGTTGTATAGCTCGAGGGCTCTATTACTGTTGCTACCTTCAACATATTCGGAAATAAACAGATCTGTTGCCATGTGGTTACCTTCTATGTGCTAGGCGTAGGGTTTGGAAAATTAAATGCACCCCAATAGTTCAGATGACTGTTTAGGTCAAAATCATCCTTTTGGAGAAACAATAATGATGTTCAAACTTTTAAGACAAATGTCCTAGGCCGCCTCCTGTAAGTTGCCCATAACGAAAAGTGAGCCAACATGCTATAACCCGGAAAATGCCTGTTAATAAAGGGGGTTTGACACTATTCTCACGGACTTGAAATGTACAAATGTTTATTGAAATCTCAGCAAGAATACTGAAAATATATGCAGTACCAACTTGACTTTCATGCCAGCCAACGTTGGTGATTGAAAAATAGAACAAAAAAATGAAATGAGATTTTACAATTTCTCATTTCTCCGCAAAAACCAAGAGGGAGGTGCTTAAAAAGTAACCCTCTTATTTTTCAAGGCGGTTTATCCCTTTATGCATAAAATATTTCAACAAAATAATTTATGCATAGGATGTCGGTGATTTAAGAAAAGCGTTAGAGCACTGAAAAGAAGAAAATTAGGCTGTAATATTTATCTGGAAACTGGCGTTTTCCTACGGAGGATAACTAAAGGGACCATAATTAGTTCAGGAATTGACCTATGGTGATGCGACGACGAGATGTACTAGCCGGTTTAGTTGCAACCGGTGGTTTGGTGACATGGGGGCTGATGGGGCAAACGGCCCATGCCTACGATGTTACGATTTCGCCGACGTCGCCTCAGCTGGGGGATACTATCTCAGTTATTGTGCGGGCTAGAAATGGGGCAAGTGTTGCGCCGACCATTATGGCTAATGGGAAGGCATATCCTAGTTTTCCGTTGCCGGACAATCGCTTCCGTGCGTTTGTTCCCACAAGTCCCTTAGATCCACCGGGGCGGATGGTGATTCAGGTGGATGGTTCTGAGGAAACCCGGAGTTTGGCCGTGGGGTTGCGCGATCGCAGCTTCCGCACCCAATGGATCACCCTACGCGGCAGCGGCAGCCTGGGCACAGACCATGAATTTGACCGGGTGGATGCATTTAAGGCGTTAGTCACCCCAGATCGGCTTTGGAGTGGTAAGTTGTTGCGCCCCAGCCAGGGACGGGTCAGTTCCGAGTATGGCGTGCGCCGCTACTACAATGGAGAATTTGCTGAAAACTATTACCACCGTGGCGTAGATTATGCCGCTGGCACCGGTGCCCCCATCGTTGCTCCGGCGGCGGGCTACGTTCGTCTGGTGGGGCGCGTGGCCGATGGCTTCGAGCTCCATGGCAACACCGTCGGCATCGACCATGGTCAGGGGTTGTTGAGCATCATGATCCACCTGAGTCGCATTGACGTACAGGAAGGAGACTTTGTTAAAGCCGGTCAGCGTGTGGGGGCCATTGGGTCTACGGGGGCAGCAACGGGACCCCATTTACACTGGGGACTGTATATGAATCAGGTTTCGGTGGACCCAGTGCCCTGGCGTTTCGATGGTTTTGAATAGGCGCATCTCAGGGATGGGCCCTGGCAACGTAGGGATCAATGCAGGTTGTAGAAGCCATTGAGGCGATTTTGACTAAGTTATAGAAAGATAATAAATAAGCAGCGCGCCGCTGTAGGTCCAGTCACAAAGAACGCAGCCTAGGGTATACCAGGAGAAAAAAGGGGTTCCATGGCCTTGGTATTTGGCAATGTCCCAACAGCCGTGGAGGAAAATTGCAGCGATCACCCCCATGGGAGAGGAGATTAAACTCAGGCTAGAGACCACAATCAGCGCCGTTGCAATCAACCATTCGCACCGTTGGGAATTTGCCTGTTTCCAGGCCGCCCATGGATAGGTAAAGTTCATCGCAATGGAAAAGAAAATGGCAATTTGCCAGACAAATGCTGTTGGCAAGCTCCAGTGGGCCAATAACAACGCAGCCACATAAACGGAAGCTGCCAGTTTGAGCCACAGAAATTGTCTTGAAAATAGATGATCGTGGGTAAGGTCGGTCATGGTGATTTATTGATCCTTGTGCATGTATCTCCACAAAAATGCGCTACTTTGCAGCCTTGCATACTGTCTAAAATTGTTTTCCCCATTAGGATAAAACCCTGCTGACTACGGGGTAGACCATCGTGGAAAGATCGCTGCAGCGCATTATTCTTGGCGTTAGCTTTTTTATTACCACAGTCATCGTGGCTGTGATTGGGTACGTTGCGGCGGGCTGGGCCTTGATGGATGCCATCTACATGGTGATTATTACCATCTTTGGGGTGGGCTACGGCGAAGTAAAACCGCTAGAGTCTAACAGCCTCAAGGTATTTACCATTTTAGTGATCATTGCTGGTGTTTTATCCGTCACCTACATTATTTCCGGTGTCGTACAGTCCGTAGCAGCAGGGGAAATTCGTCAGGCGCTGAGCCTTAAACGTATGAGTGAAACCATTGCCAACTTAAAAGGCCATGTGATTATCTGCGGCTATGGTCGCATTGGGCAGCTGCTGGCCCAACAACTACAGCAGGATGGCCTGCCCTTTATTGTGGTAGATGCGGATCCCACCCGGGTCAGTTTGGGCCAAGAACAGGGATATCTAATGCATTTGGGCAACGCCACCGATGAACCAAGCCTAGAATCCGTTGGCATCCGGCGGGCGCGGGCGTTGGCCACCGTGCTGCCCGATGATGCGGCCAATGTGTTTATTACCCTAACGGCGCGTGAGCTCAACAGCAGCATTACAATTTTGTCCCGGGGAGAACTTCCATCAACTGAGAAAAAGCTGCGGCTGGCGGGGGCAAACCATGTGGTTTTGCCTGCGACCATTAGCGCGGGGAGGATGGCAAACCTATTAATTAACCCGGCAGCAGAAGATTTCTTAGCCCAGGGAGAGGGGCGTAAGGCGCTAAATCAGCTACTGTCAGAAATTGATATTCAACTGAGCGAGCTGCCCATTGAAGCCCAGTCTAGTTTGTTGGGGGCAACTATCCGGGATATTGAAACCCAGGGAAAAGGCACCTTTATTATTGTTGCCCTGCGGCGTCAATCGGGGGAAATTTTAGTCCACCCCACGCAGGATACTTTTTTGGCGGGAGGAGATGCGTTAATTCTGATGGGACACCAGGGCGACCTACCGTCGGTAATCAGGCGTCAGCTGGTGAAGCCAGAGCTACGCTACCGTGGGGCTCGCGTTCGGTAGGGAAAACTACGGTACAGTCAGGCCTAGGGATAAAATCAGCCCATAAATGGTTAGAGGACTTAGCATATATAAAGCTTAGCTCCCTAGTATCCCGATGAATCAATCGCTTAATTCCTACGATACTCCTGAAAAAGCAATACTCCCAGCACCCCCCGCCGTTTCATCTAATGCAACACTGGCAACGGTGATTGAATTGATGAACAATTATCGGATGTGTGAAATTTCGGGCTATGGGCAGCAAAACACGTCAAAAAATGATTGGCAACATTTACGTCGAAATCCAGGCTGCGTCTTAATAACAGAACAAGAAAAACTGCAGGGGATTTTGACTGAACGGGATATCGTTCGCCTCACCATGAACGAAACGGATCTTGAAGCAACCTCGGTCGCTGCAGTGATGAATACGCCTGTATTTAGTCTGATGCGGGAAGAAGTAACTGACCTTGTTGTGGTGTATAACTTGATGCGACGTCATCGAGTGCGGCATTTGCCCATCATCGATGCAGAGCACCATGTGCAGGGCTTAATCACCGTTTCTAGCCTGCGCCGCACAATTAACACCAGTTACTTTCTGCGCTTTCGTTTAGTCAGGGAGGTGATGAATCCCCAAGTTGTTACCGTTTTGCCAACAGATTCGGTGCGGGCCGCCGTACAACGCCTGACGGCTTATAACATTAGCTGTGTTGTTGTTGTCCAACCCCACAGCGTAAATTTGGACAACTCTGAGGATTGGGGATTTCAGTTTAGCCGTTCGGAACAAATACCCATCGGCATTGTTACAGAGCGAGATATCCTACAGTTTAAGGCCTTGGGCCTAGATTTAACCACGGTGACGGTGGCGGATGTTATGAGTAGCCCGCTAGCCTGTGTGAGGCCAGAAGATACCCTGGATATGACCCAGGAACTGATGCAGAAAAAGTGGATCAGGCGCTTAGTGGTGACCACACCCCAAGGGTTTTTGGCTGGCATTGTTACCGAAACGAATCTCACCCAGGTACTGGATCCGGTGGAGCTCTATGGCGTGTTAGAGATTTTGCAGCTACAGGTTTGTAACCTATCTGAAAGTCGCGATCGCTTATTAAAGGCCCAGAACTTTGACCTGGTGATGGCCTTTGACTACCAAGAGTTTGGTCTGGTGTATCAGCCCCAGCTGGAGTTGAACAGTAATAAAATTACCGGGGCCGAAGCCCTAATTCGCTGGAATTCAACCACCCTGGGCAACGTGTCGCCGGTTGATTTTATCCCTTGGGCAGAGCAAACGGGATTTATCCTTAAATTAGGCTATTGGATCTTAGAAACGGCCTGTAAACAAGCGGTACGGTGGCAACAGATGAGTGCTTGGGAAGATGTGTCCATCGCCGTCAATATTTCCACCAAGCAACTGATGGATCATCATTTTATTAGTCGTACCATGGAGATTCTTCAGGCTACTGGATTGCCTGCCCATTGTTTAAAGTTGGAGCTGACCGAAAGTGTATTGGTGGAAAACGTTAGCTTGATAGCAGAAAAGCTAAAGCGGTTACAAGAATTGGGCTTACAGATTGCCATCGATGATTTTGGCACGGGTTACGCCTCGCTTTCCTATCTCCAACATTTTCATTTCGATATTTTGAAGTTCGATCGATTGTTCATTATGGAAATCGACCAAAATCCGAAAAAGCAAGCGATCGTCAGTTCTATTTTGCGCATGGCAAAACAGCTGCACTTTAAGGTAGTGGCCGAAGGTGTGGAGACCCAGGCTGAAAAAGACTTTCTGACGGTGCAGGAATGCCACTACATGCAAGGGTTTCTGTTGAGCCGTCCCTTAACGGTGCAAGACTGGTCTGATTTTATGGAAAATCACTATCGTAGTTAACCATCGGGAAATTGCCAGCAGGCAATCGCTTCTACGTGGTTGCTGCCGCAGTGATGGCAGGCGGTTTTGCCCGAGGCCACCCATTCTTCATGGCATTGGCGACAATGGCAAAATACGTTATTGCGATTTGCCTCTGCAAACCGTCGTCGCCATTCTGCCAGTTCTTCGGCACTTAGTTGCTGTGGCCAGTTGTTGTGATCAGTCATGGACTCTCTCCTCACTGCCCTAGGTAACGACGTGGTTTTGGCATGTGCAACGTTGATCGAGGTTTAACCTGGGAGCACGTATGAATTTACGACATCCAGATTGTTATACTGCCGTGGCTATCAATTGTTTAACACGGTCGCATTGCCTGTCAGGGTGGCTAGGGCTAATTTTTAAGTTTGGGATTGGTCTGATTATAGCGGGAGAGGGCCACGGCAATGCTGAGGGCAAGAATGCCCGCAATTAACAATGTGGTGGGAGACGCGCCCAGGGTTTCAAAATATTGGGTGTAAAAGTGAATAGCCCCAAAAACAGATAGGGCATTGACTGCCCAGCGACGGTTTTGGCGGGCGGCCCAAATGGCAGTGCCGATTAGGGTGATGGCCCAAGCCAAGGCGAAAAACCAATCGGGGATAATGATATTACTGCTATCAAAGCTCCAGCTATCGGGTTGTCGCCAGAGAGAATCGCCCCACAGGGACCCGACCCAAAAGCCAAAGTTGACTAAAAATAGGGAGGTGCGGGACACTGCGATCGCTAAGTGGGCATAATCCACCGATAGCCTATGGGCGAGAAAATAAGCCCCCCACCCCAGGGCACTAAACAACAGCACCGTCATCAACGGTTGGCGAATGATCAAAAAATAGCTAGCGGAGCCATACATGGCCATGGCTCCCACCGTTGCAGACAGCGCCAGGGTGGCAATAATCATCAGCAGGGTGCGCTTCGTCAGAATGCCGCCGATGGCACACAGCACCATCACCAACAAAAAGCCACCAACGCTCCCTGCCGTGAGGGCCAAAATGCTACCACTGGCCAGCAGGGTGCCGACCAATAACAAAATGATGCCCAACACGCCCCACTGTTGGGCATAGTGGGTTTGAACGTAAATGCCACCGGCTGAGAGGGCTAACCCCAGGGCAAGGGCCGTCCAAAAGGAAGGCAACAGCGCCATGGCCCCTAAGATTGCGGCAATCACCCCAAAGCTGATCAAGATATTAAACGCTAGGGAGCCGGTAGCTTCGCTGGCAAAGGATTTAATCCGGTTATACTCGTCTTGATCAATTCGACCCTCTGCCAACAGTTTATCGATATCAATCGTGACTTTCATGGTAGGCATTTCTGCTAATTCTGACCATATTAAACCCCTCTTCTTCACTGGGTGCTACAAAATATTTCGTAACCTGGGTAAATATTTCTTCCGTATCTGTTGCATTTCTTTCAGGTTGCTCGTTGCGGCGCTTTTCGATTTGCTTGAGACACAGCTGATTGGATACATCAAGGTAGATCAGCTCATGGTCGGCACCGATTTCTGAAAATATGGCCCTAAACCATTCCCGCTGAGCAATGGTATTTGCGGGGAAATCCATTACAACCGGGGTGCCTGTGGTTAGTATATTTTGCACCAGCGGTTTTACGATGGGTTTTATCCTATTCGAATATTTGATGTAGTCTTGCAGTGACCTAACCTGGTCTGGATAGAGCGTTTCAATCCACTGATCTTCACATAGGAGAACGGCATTTCTCTCCTTTGCCAGTGCCCGGGACTTGGTTGTCTTCCCGGCCCCCATTTTTCCGCATAGAAATATCAGCATCGCTTTCTCCTATGGCTTAGCCGCATCCGTGGGCGGCACTACTATGGCCTTCAACAAAAATGCTTTGGCCTGGATGATGCTCCTCAATGGTTGCGATCGCATCCTCAATGGCCCGCCAGTCTGAAGGTTCCATGGCGTGATCGAATACCGTCAACTCCACATGATCTTTTCGCAGACCGGCAATTTCCTTAACGGTCAGCACCTGGGCATTGACCCAAAGTACTTTTGGGCACCCCCCTAAGCTGGTGCTTAATGCCAAATATCCAGTGCGGGTGAGAACTAGGTAAACCATGATCGGGTATCAGCAACCATCCGGTCGTGACGAATGATTGTCCATTGGCATAACATGTAGCTTCGCGACTCGGATACATTTTTTGTTATGCGTCTTTTGTGGTGGTTGGTTTCATGCCCCAATCGACGATGATTGCCGCCACCATGATCTCAACCAGTGCCAGGGGAAGAGCAACTGCAAGGATTTCAGGCGTTGCTAAATTCATGTTGAATAGGCCAAGCCACAAAATAACGAATACGGCCATCCAGAAAAGTACTGCGGCGAGGATTGCGTTGCGTTTTCCGTAGCCAAAGCGCTCTAGGAATAGCCATATAAAGCCTGTTGTAGCGATGACTAAGATGGTATCCCACAGACCCCAAATTGCGAACACGCCCGCATTCATTGGCGCGACGTTTTCGATGCGGGGAAAGGTGTTGCGCATCATGGGCATTACGAATGCGAAATAGCGAAATACTTCGGAGATATTTATCCAAATGGTGTTTGCTACAAGTGTTTTGAGAAACGCTTGAGTCGGAAATGAACTTTCGAGGTTGCTGTTGTTCATAGGGGCAAAGGAGACTGGCGCATAACGGCTTGGGCTTCAGCGGACGGCAATATGATTTTCATCATAATCTAAATTTATGTCTCCGTTCCGTTGTAATCCCTTGTTAGGCAGCCTATTCAGCAAACATCTCAGCTAAGATATCAAGAAGCATTTTTTGTTCATCTTGACTGATTCGACCAAGTTTTTTGACCAATCGGTTTTTATCTACTGTGCGGATTTGGTCCAAAACAATTTGCCCATTCTTGCCCTGAAATTGGCAGGCAACACGAGTGGGATATTGCTTACCTTTTGTAGTCATTGGAGCAATGATAACCGTAGCGATATAGCGGTTCATCTCATCTGGTGAGATAACGACACAGGGACGTGTTTTCTGAATTTCACTCCCAACAGTGGGGTCTAGGTTGACCAGAAAAACATCGAAACGCTTAACTACCATTCCCAGTCAGATTGCTCCCAGTCAGTGGTGTTGACGTCATCTAGAAGTACATCATCTTGATTTTTCGCCATTGCAGCAAAGGCCTCATCCCATCCGGCTCGCAAACATTGTGCTGTGCGAATAGTCAGACAATCACCCTGTACTTCAATCTCAACTTCTTCATGAATACCACTTTGCTCTAGAAGGAGCTTCGGGATACGAATGCCTTGAGAGTTACCAATTTTAACGATCCGAGTTCTGACAACTGTGCCCATAGATAGATACTTGCGAACGCGAAAGTGTGATTACATTGTAATTACAGAAAAAGATGCTGTCAAGTAGGGCAAAATTTACCTTGTCAGCTTAAGGACCTATGTTATGCGTTATTTTATTGATGCGTTGGGGAAATCATTATACGAATTTGAAAATTGTTTGTCGTTGACTCAAGCTCGGAAACAATAGGTCTTGAACGTCGTATTCATCTTCAATATCGAGAGTTGTAACGGTCTGCGTGGCGAACTCGAAGTTAGCGAACAACTGAATAAAAGCGAGGGCAGATTGTTTCTATTGTTGCGACTGGATTCGCGGCAGCGTCATCTTATGAATCAAGTCTGATTCCACCTCAGTTTGTGAAAGAGGATTTAGTCAAGTCCCTCCTGCCATTGAGAGAAGATGTAATTAACAAATTACGCATCCAGTCGTTATGATATCGGAACCCATTGAGCTTATCAAAGAGACACAAACAACCTCCATTTTGTTGCTGAGTTTTATGGTAAAAATGGATAAAAATTCGTAACTACGCAGGCTTAAAAAATAGAGAGCTTTTCAAGTCTGCGTAATTACCAAATAACTTTTATTAGTGAGTTTCTTATCTGCCTGCTCATATAGCTAATCATATTAGAAATCTCTCAATAACCCAACCTAAGCCCTTTCCACCAAAGCCTTCAAACTACTCAAACCATTCTCATATTCCGTCCCAACCATACTATCCATCATAAAACCAAAATAAGTACTCACCGGTTTCATCAACATCGGCACCCCTTCCCTCACATCCGAATCCAACGACCAAGCCACCCGAGTACCCGTCTCCTCCGGCGTCAGCGAAATCATCGCATCCGCCACGCCCATATCACCAAAATCCAAATGCGTCTTCACATACCCAGGAGACTCCAGCGCGGTCACCTCCTGGGAACCATCGCCCACCTCAGGCACTTCACTATGCCACACCATCGTTTGCCCCAACCCCGAACCCGAAATCGTCATCTCCGCATTCGGATCTTTCTTCGCCCAAGGCGACCAAGCATCCCACTGGCTTAAATCACTCACCAACGGAAAAATCTGCTCCGGTGCAGCACCAATCACCACACTCCGTTCCACATGAATCTGACTAGGTAAAACAAAACCAGCTACAAACGCTAGGGCCAGCGCCGTAACCAGACCGCCAATAATTTTCAAGAACATTCACCTAGGCTCCACGAAACCAATGGGCACCCCTAAGTTTAATGAGAAATTTTGATTAGTGAAAAGGGGGTTCAGAAAATTTTAAGAAGTCGTCAGCTCAAAGTCCCTCAATATTGGGCAGGGCTATTTCATTGTTTGGGCAGAAAATCTGAAGGCATTGAAAGCTCGTTTGGAAAAAGGCATGTTCTACGTGGAGGAGAGCCGCGCTAAACAACAACGCGATAACCTGATTAATCGACCCCGCCGTAACCCCTTATTTAATCTATTCTCCCTGACTTACCATGTACACGGTAGCCCAGAAGGAGAAAGCTGTTCTAACTTAAGGAAGTAGGATGCAAAATGTAGTAAGCATTCCGCATTCCTCCCCCTCATTCCGAATTCTCCAATGGTTCTGCAAAGAACCCCAAATTATTCGCAACCGGTCGCTGGCGGCCAGGGATTTTCGTATGGGCAGGCACATTGAGCACCTTAGCCCCGCTGGGGGTGTCCATGGCAACTGTTGTGGAACCACCGCCATCTAACTGTAGCGCGGTCTCCACCCCGAGCTCCTGCAACAGGTCTAGGACTTCTTCCATGGTCATCCCCTCGGAATATAGGGGCTGTTTGCCATCGACCAATACAAGCCATAGCTGGGTGCCTGTAGTATCTAGGCCAACAATGTTGAATGGATAGGGTTTGGCACCGTCTTTGGCAATTTGCTGGGTGGCTGCTTCGGTCGGTTCACCGTTTTCTAGCACCACCATCTTACCCGCCAATGCCTGGAGGCTATGGCGACAGTCCCCATCGGCTCGTATTTCGGCTTGCCCGTCCATTAGGCACAGGGATACCCAGTTTTCCTGGGGTGGGGATACGAGTTTGCCATCGGACATGGCAATGCCAATGGTGTTTACGCCGTCACCCAGGTGGGGGTAAAAGTTCCAGGGGGTGACTTCGCGAAATGGATAGAAAAAGTTGCCGTTAATGGCCAGTTGCACCCCCTGGGTTTCGACAAAGTCGGATGTGCGCTGGGCTAGGGTCTCCGTGGGGACAGTCTTGCCTTCGTAGGCGACGGCACCGCTTTGGCTGGGGGTGGCCAAGGGTTTGAGGCCAGGGGCGGTGAGGTCAATTTCGACGATATGGACGGTTTGGGGGCGGGGCTGTTGTTTTATTTGGCGGCTGTAGGTAATGCCTTGGAACAATGGTTTAGGCGCGATCGCACTGCGGCTGGGCCGCTGGGATATTTGGATGCCATAGAGGGCAAAGGGGAGCAACAAACCTAGCCAAATCAAACTGTTGGTGACTTTTTTCCAGGGGGGCATGGGGATATCTAAACTTTATGTATTTAAGCGTTCGTGCAAACTAAGCCGGTGATTTCGCCCCTAAATCAGCAATGCTAGGCTGGTGGCTGTAGATCGATAGGGATAAATCACTGATTGCACCCTTGGCCATTTATGAATCAAAATCGTGGGCATTTTCTACGTCTTCACCACTGGCGGACGTTTTTACGTATCATTGGCCTGATTGCGATCGCAATCTTCGCATTCCACGCCATTAGTAGCCTGGTGTTTAGTGTTGTGGACCTGGCACCCAGCAGCCCCAAGTGGAGTTTAACCCTAACCTTGGCAGGTTTTTTGGCCCTAGCCGGGGCCGCGGTGGGTCTACAGTCGCTGCAGGTGGCTCCGCCCCGCCTCACCGGGCTAGTTAGCGGCGCGGCTTCCCTGGGGATATTGCTGTTTTATAGCTTTGGCCAGCTGAGCGATCAAAATGCAATCTACGCCATTGTTGGCGCGGGCGTTGGTTTGGTCCTGGGGGGCGGTCTTGGCTATTGGTCGGGGGGCCGCAGGGGATTTTGGCAGGTTGCCATTGCGATCGCCAGCACCCTATGCGCCTATGGCATCGCCTATGGCCTTGGCACCTGGGCCTTTGCTGCCCTCAGCACCCGCCACTGGCCCCTCAGCCTCCTCTTAGGTAGCCTCACCGGTCTGTATATTTGGTTTACTCGCCGCAGCCTCACCTGGATCTATCACCGCTGGGCCAATTGGTCAGGTGAGCGTGTGAACTAGTGCAGCGTCAAAGCTAAAAATTGGGGTAAGGACAGGGAGTAGGGAATGGTGAGTAGTGAGTGGTGCATGAGGTTTAGCAACGTTTTTGCCAATCCCTTATCGATCCTAAAATTTAGTCTTGACGGACCACTAAACTGTCTTGTCACCAATATCTGTCACTAATGATGGCTCTAGCCTCATACCCGATTGCCTAGCGCAGCGCACTCCCCACTGCCCACTCCCCTTTCTCTACACTAAAGAAATGTAAATACTACGCCATAGCATCACCGAGATTAAACGCGCATCTCTGCTTGATTTCAAGGATTTGTCAGTAAAGTAGCAATTACGGACAGTTCTTAATTTAAGTTTATAGAATACCGGGTCCGTAATAGATTCTTGGCAAGTTGTATGGAATCTAGTGCACAGCGCACAACAACACAATCTGCCATCTCAACACAAACACACTTCGAGGGTGAATACATGTCTATTGAAACCACGGGCCGCTACCTAGTACTCCTGCCCGAAGAAGACTTGGGTGCCGGCATCCAAGCACTGTCTAGCGCTACGGGCATTCCAGGCGTGGCCAGGGCCGCCGATTTTGAGGGCCATGCCTTTACCACAGCCGAGCTAGAGAGCCCCAATGCGTCTGTTTTTGATGATTTAGGTGTGGCTGTTGTTCCCCTCGATCCAGATCAGGCCCAGTCCCTACGCGCCAGTGCCGCCGCCAATCACAATGTGCTAGATGTGCAGCCCGAGCGGGTGCTCTATGCCATGGGCCAACAGGGTCTCTCCGCCGATTATTTACGCGGCTACCGCGATGCCGCCTCCCATCTATACGATCAAAGCGGCCCGCAGCAGGGTCAGCTAGCGGCCCAACAACAGCGGGAAGCTACCCCCGAATTTAAGGATTGCAAAACCACCTGGGGCCTCCAGGCCACCCGCGTTGTGGACTCTCCCTACAGCGGCCTTGGCATTAAGGTGGCCGTGCTAGATACGGGCATGGACCTAAACCACCCCGACTTTGCCGGTCGCGTGATTAACAGCCGTTCTTTTATTCTTGGTGAGTCTGTTCAAGATGCCAATGGCCATGGCACCCACTGCATCGGCACCGCCTGCGGTCCTAAGGGGGTGGTTGAACTGCCCCGCTATGGCGTTGCCTACAATGCGGACATCTATGCGGGCAAGGTGCTCAGCAACCGTGGTTCCGGCTCCGACAGCGGCATTCTTGCGGGCATTGAATGGGCGGTGAACAGTGGCTGTGAAATTATTTCCATGTCCCTCGGTGCCCCCACGCGCCCCGGCGATACATTCTCTCCAATTTATGAGCGCGTCGGGCGTCGGGCCCTGCGTCGGGGGTCCCTAATTATTGCAGCGGCGGGCAATGAGAGTACGGACCGAGCCACCGGCAGTCGTTTGGATCCCCCTAGCCCCGTTGGCTATCCGGCCAATGCCCCCACCCTGATGGCGGTGGCGGCCCTAAACAATCAGCTCCAGGTGGCCCCCTTCTCCAATGGCACCATTAATTTAGATGGTGGTCAGGTGGATATTGCTGGCCCTGGTGTGGATGTGTACTCTAGCTGGCCCATGCCCGATCGCTATATCAGCATCAGCGGCACCAGCATGGCCACCCCCCACGTGGCCGGCATTGCGGCCCTCTATGCCGAAGCCACCGGTGCCCGGGGCATGGAGCTATGGGCCTGGCTAATGCGCGACGCCCAGCGGTTAATGCGCCCCGGTAATGATGTGGGTATTGGTCTGGTGCAGGCACCCATTAGTTAGGGCAAAACTATAGACTCTGTAAAACTGTGCTTTAACATTGCCGTTGCTGATCTATGCTCAAATCAGCAACGGCAATTTGCATGATGAAAAATTCTCGATGGCTTCAACAACTGATCTCTGGGCTGATTGTTGTATTGATGTCAGCGAGCTTAGTGAGCTGTTGGCCGGAAAGTTCAGATGCTGTTAATGCGAATCCAGAAACTGATATGGATAAGGTAAGGGTCAATATAACCATTGATGATGCCCATGCGGATCAGATGGATCAGATGGCGGAACAACTTAAGGGGGCTGGTTTGGAAATTGAGCAGACGTTGTCTACGTTGGGTATTGTGACGGGGTCTATTGAGAAGGATAAGGTGTCTGCGTTGTCGGAGATTACGGGCGTGGAAGCGGTGGAGGAAGATCGGGCGGTGGGATTGTAGAGGTAGATTCGCCGGTGGGGCTGTAGAGGGAGATCTAAGGGAGATCTATATGGCCGGTAGGGGTAATTCTTATGCTAAATCGGCTGGGGGTTAAAGCCGGTTGCTTGGGGCTCCTCCGAGTGCCCCAAACCCCAATGGGCAGGGCGGTCTGTCGCCCTACAACCCCACAGAAGGGATGGGTTATCTTTGACTGCGTAAGTGGGGAGTTACGGCGAGGTCTATGGTAATTGTTTCGGGCGCGCTGTTGGATTTTGAAAATACAGTGGTTATTTTTTCTATTAGGCGTACTGGGGTGCCGTCTAATTCTGAAGGAGGCTAGACTCAAAGCCCCCAGGATTGGGGGTTTGGGGGCCTGAACAATTTTGAGCCTCTTTAACGATGACTTGATCTTAGAAAATCCTTTGATAAACGCATTAGGAAAACGCAATCAATTAAATCCGTAATTGTCACCGCTAGCCACAGAAGACTGAGCGGAGTTGTTCGTGCAACGTCTCCCTCGGAGTTAATCCGGCAAAATTGGAAGTTATTTAATCGCCATTCCTTAGCTCTATCCATTATGGGGAATTTAGGGGAAATGCCAGGATGTTAAATGGCTTTTATGTCGCTTGAAAAAGCTCAGAAATACCCTCAACAGCGGGTTTGGCCCCTTACCCCAATGCCAACTGTTCTAAATCCGTTAAAACTGTTTTCAACAATTCTTTTTGTGCATTTTGCTTTTGGTGCAGTGGGTCCAATTTTGGGACAAAAATTTCTTCAGCCCGTTGGCTATAGCTGCTCAATGCCGATAAAGCTGCTACGGAAAAATCACTTAAATATCCATAGGCTGCGCCATAGCTAGGCTGCCCAGATGGCAACAACGGCCATTGGATCGCTAGCTCCGCTGGGCAAGGCTGCTCAAATAGTTCACAGCCCTGGTGCACCCATGCTTCAACGGCAGCTTTCTTTTTTGTCCAGGCTGGCTTAAATGTTTGTTCCACCCACTGGGGCAGCCTGCCCGCCTGTAGTTCGGTGGCACACCGTTGCTGATACCGTTCTAATAGGCGATCTAGGGTAAGCCAGTGTTCTACATCGGTAACGCTTTGTTGAAACCCGGTTTGTAATAGTTGTTGTGCTTTTTGTTGAAGTTGTTCCCGTCGGGATGGGGGCCGATTTTCTAAGGTTTGTAGCTGTTGTTGCAATGCGTGCTGTAACTGTTTTACTAAGGGCACAAACCGGGGTAGACGATGGCTGGCTAGGTGGGGCAGACGATCTTGGATTAAACCCCACAGGGCTGTTTCTAGTTCTAGTAGCCCGGTTTGGGCCACGCCATGGTCATCTCCTTTGAGGCGGGCCCTGAGGGCGGGTAGGGCATCGACGCTGTAAAGGTTGCTTAGCTCTGGCGGTAGGGTGGTGCCAACGTTGGTGGTCAAGGTTTGCGATCGCGCCATCACAGCTTGCCGCTCGTCTGGCTCCACCAGGTTAAGAAAATTCACCACAAACAACACCGTCGTCACCCCCCGTGCCATTAGCCAGTCTTGTAGCTGGTGACGTTCATCCAGGGTCATCAATTTGCGACCATCCAATACTTGGATGACCCCATCGGCTTCCAATAGCTGACCATACACCAGCTGATTATTCAGGGGTTGGTCGTCGGTGCCGGGCAGGTCCACCAGTTCCAAACCCAGCTGCAACAACGGATGGGGGCACTGCACCTCCACCGCGGTCACCTGAGCCTTTTGCCCATCCAGGGTGGCGTAGCGCTGCAATAGGTCAGTGCCAGGGGCTTTTAAACGACTGCCGTTGGTGAGGGTAATGCGGCTGATGAGTTCAGGCCCATGGGTAATGGTAATGGCCGCCCCCGTGGTGGGCACCAGGGAAATGGGTAGGGCCCTGGTGCCAAGTAGGGCATTGAGCAATGTGGATTTGCCGTGGTTAAAGGGGCCAAAAACGGTAACGCGTAGTTTTGGATAGCCCAGCAGCTGGCACTGGCGCAGGATGCGTTCTTTTAGGTCTGTTTGATCGGCCTCGAGCAGGCCCACTGCTCTTTTGAGGGTATCGACAAGTAGCGGTGGCACAACAGCCATGGAAACTATGTAGCAGTGACGTTAGGGGAGTGATAAAACTTTAGTGGGTGACCCACTTATTTATACGAAAATTAGAGGCAAATGCTTTAGTTAGCATCGCGTTCGAAGAAAAGCTTATAGCCCACCCAGCCAATTACAAATAGAATAAATACCCCCGCCAGGGCAGACGCAATGCGGATGGCTAAAATCATCCCGATAAACAGCAATATCAGCTGAGCCCACCGGGGTAGGTGGGACAATAAACTAAAGGCATGGCGACGTTGCCTTACCGGTTTACCCGTTGTCGTCGTTTCGATTTCAGATTCTAATTCCTGCATGCGGACCTTAATTTCACGGTCCCTAAGTTCGGTTTCCCGCTGGCGAAATTCTTCTTCTCTAGACTGGTCAGGATTCATGGTTTAGGCAAGATCCGCGTTTCTGTTTATAGAATAAGCGCAGTTTAAAAGAACTGCCAACTTGGGCACTAATATAAAGCGGGCCGATTTTCTCCGAAATCTAGAGTCCTCTGCAAATAGGAAAAAGCCCTCCAGCACGCTCTCCCTTTCCGCATTCCGACTTCCAACTTCCGCACTCAAGATTTCTCGGCTTAAATACCCGCCCACTTTGCCAGGGAAGCCCGTTTCAGGTTCCAAGCCGGTTGTCCATTTCAATGGCCTATCCCCTGATCTAGGACTATAGTCCTAAGCAAAAGGGCCTTTAGTCTCTGGGGCTATGGCCCTAATAGAACGAGCCTTTCGCCTCATGTGGGCTGCCACAGTTGTGTTTTACGATTGCTAACGTAACACAGTTCACTCAACACATCCAGGGATGCACCCCAGTTTTTTCAGACCATAGTTTGTCCAAACTTGGGATGCACTTCAACACGGCTACACGCCCTTTTCAATTTAGCGAGTGCCAAAAGTCATGTTTATGTCCATGACTTTTGAATAGTCAGAGATATTACTGATGCCAGATGTCCAAATCTTCTTCTGTCCGTAGGATAGTAGGAGTCACGAGCGCAGTGCTTTCTTGAAAATTAAATATTGAAAATATCTTATTGCTAGGAAGACGATGCGAGCATTTTTAACAGCAACGCTTATTTTGGTGCCTGGTTCCGCCCTGGCCCAAGTGCCTGACGCCATTCAAGTTCCTGAAATAGCCCAGGTTTCTGAAATAGCGCAAGTTCCTGAAACTGAAACAATTCAAGTTCCTGAAACAGGTTTTTTGAATCGACAAATTACCGTCGATGGTACTGACTATGATTATCAAGTCTATATACCACAAGACTATCAACCCACTGAGGAATGGCCCGTAATTCTCTTTCTCCATGGTACCGACGAAGTCGGTGACGCAGGATTACGACAAACCCAAGCCGGTCTGGGCAGCGCCATTCGCAACAACCCCGAGCGCTGGCCAACAATAGCGATATTTCCGCAGCTCCCCGTTGAGGCCGATCTAATTTGGCGTGATGTTACCGGGCAGATGGCCATGGATGCTTTGGATGCAACCATGGAGGAGTTTAATGTGGATGATTCACGGATATATCTCACCGGGATTTCGTTAGGTGGTGAGGGCACTTGGTATTTGGGGCACAAACATCCAGAACGGTTTGCGGCACTGGTGCCCATTGCTGGTTATGTTGAGGCCATGGATGGTTTTGATTCATTTATCCCCGCTTCTAGCCCCAATATTTACGAGGATGTGGCAGAACAAGTGCAAACACTGCCCGTGTGGATTTTCCATGGCGACAAAGATAAGGTGGTGCGGGTGGAAGAGTCTCGCCTGATGTATGATGCGCTGAGCTCTGTAAATGCAGATGTACACTATAGCGAACTTATCGGGGTAGAGCACAATTCTTGGGATATGGCATACGCCGATGCAGAGCTGCCGAAGTGGTTATTGGCCCAGGATAGGGATCAAACGGCAAAGGCTTCACCCAGGGGGCCGATGATGATTAGAAATAGCAGCTTTGATCCATCGCCTCCACTGTTGCGGGCGCTCTCTCTCTTCTGGAATCGTATGGCCAGTATTTTACAATAGCCACAGTCTGTTTATTCCCTAGCGAAGCGAACGCACCAGCGGCGCGAATCTACTATTGCCCGAGTTTATGGAAATAGGGAGATTTGGAGGCACATCCCTTACCTGTTTGGAACTGTAGATATGGCTGAACTGACAGGAAACTTTGATTGCATGTTTGATGCTGGCAGTGGTGAAAGATGCCCTGCCGCCCATGGGAAGAAGAGTGATAATTTGATTGAACTCAACTTTTCCAACCGTGATACTAAATGCAGTGATCTGTTATTGAAGAACAGTGTGCAAATCCTGGGTGTCGAAGAAAAATTGGGAAATCGAGCACCGTTGAAAATACCACCATTGCGTTCAAATGAATTGGATTAATAATGCCAGGATAGTGTCTACCTTGGCCGTTGTGCTTTTGCATGTCTCAGCCGTGGTTTTGTCTGAGAATGCTGTTGGCAGCGAATATTGGTGGTTTGGCAACGGGTTTAGCAGTCTCGTTAGGTGGTGTGTGCCAGTTTTTACCATGATCAGTGGGGCACTGCTGTTAGATCCAACCAAGCAAGAGAGTCTATCAAAATTTTATTCAAAACGACTCTCTCGGATTTTAATCCCCATGGGATTTTGGTCACTATTTTTTTTGGGTTGGACCTTTTTCCATGGAGTCATCGATGGTGCGCCACCCAACGGTCTGGAGCTATTCACCAATCTTTTGAGCGGACTGCCCTACGAGCACCTTTGGTTTCTCTATATGCTTTCAGGCCTATATTTGTTTGCTCCATTCCTACGCAAAATCATTGCAGTCTCTAGCCATCGAGAACTGACGGCATCCATCATTTTTATGTTTGTCGTTGCCGGAATTAACTTTGCACAGCTCAGCTTTTCGGGGGTTTACCGACCTAGTTTATTTTTAAACTGGTTTCTCTTATACATTCCATTCTTTTTCATTGGCTATGTTATCCAGCGAGATCAGCGCACATTTTCCCAGACAATGCGCTGGGGGACGTTTACCCTGTCTACTTTACTAACTTGTTTGGGATATTACTTTGCCCTGACCAAAAACGAACTGCTGCCCGACGGCTACTTCCATGGTTATCTCAGCATTACGGTGATTCCGATGTCAGTTAGCGTTATGTACCTGCTGAAATCGTGGGATAAACCAATTTTGAATCAGCAACTGACTAAACAAGTGGCCCTACTTACGTTTGGGGTGTATCTAGTCCATCCTATTTTTGTCGAAATCTTGAATAAGACTAACTTTATCAGAGTGTTTCATCCGGTGATTGTGATCCCGTCTGCCACCGCACTGATCTTTATGGCGTCCTTATTCACGTCTTGGCTATTTCATCAGGTCCCCTACCTGCGTAAGACAATTTAATTGCGAGCTTGCTCGCACGGGGTTGCATCTTTTTAACCACATTTTCAACAATAATTTAATCAGCCTCTACCATGACTACGGCAACAAAACCTGTCCCCAAAGAGCGAGGGAAAAAGTTTTTTAATTCGATCAATTATTTTAGGGGCATTGCCATTATTCTAATTGTGTTGGGCCATTCTTTTGACTTAGCCCACTGGCAGATCAGCAGCGGTTTAGAACAGTTTGTTTATTCATTGAGCCTAAATGGCACCGTCTACTTTATCTTTATCTCAGGCTTTCTCTACTACCAGGTTTTCTACCACCGGTTCAATTATAAAAAGTTCCTCACCAAGAAAATCCAATACGTACTAGCCCCCTATGTCCTATCCTCCTTGATTCCTATTTTGTACGCCATTTTCTTTAACGATGGTGGCCCCACCTTGCCTGATGCACTCAAGGACCAACCCCTAATGGCCATAGCCTGGTATTTGCTTACGGGCAACGTGATTTTGGCCTATTGGTACATTCCCATGGCCATGCTTTTATTTGCCATTTCTCCCCTAGTCAATGTAGTGATCCAGTCCGGTCAATTAATGCCCTGCATTGTGGGATTAATGCCCATTTCACTGATTGTTCATCGCCCCATTGAAAATCTAAATGCGGTCCACTCGCTGATTTATTTTCTTCCCGTCTACCTAATTGGCATTTGGAGTTCAATTCATTATAAACGTGTATATGGGTATCTAAAGGACAACAAAAAGAGAGCTTTCCTTGCGGTGTTGGCCATTGGCCTGGGGCTGATACAAGTCTATGTCTTAAAGCATCCGGGCAACTTCCATAAGGAGTTTTTTGCGCTGACGGTGATTGACGTCAACTTGCTGCAAAAGATAGCTCTCTGCTTTTTGTTTCTCTCTATCCTGGAGATGTATGAAGACGAAGAAATTCCAAGTGTTGCAAAAGTGGCTGAAACCAGTTTTGCCATTTATTTCATCCATCCCATGGTGCTAAATGGAGCCTTTACCCTGGTGAGCAAATGGAATTGGCAATACGAAGGAAATTTTCTAGTCTGGCTGATGGTTGGCTGGGCAACAGTCCTGGTTTCCATGGCCATTGCCTATGGTTTCAAAGCCCTATTGCGCAAAAAAAGTCGTTATTTAATTGGCTGGTAAGCAATCTGTCTTGGGTTTATGGGGCCCACTCCCATGGGCCATCAATGCCCCTTGCTGATACACAAAACTCTGGTTTTTAGCGCGTAGCCTGTATTTGGGATTAATAATAAAACAGATATCAGGCAACTTCATGGCCCATGGGGCCAAATAACATTAGTTCAAAGATCAAGCAACTTTATGGCCATGGGGCCAAATAACATTAGTTCAAACGTTCTGGTTGCCATAACTGCTTTTCAAGTATCGCAATGGATAGGCCCCTTTTAGGTTAGGGTTGACCAGGCTTCAGTTTTTCAGATAGCTTAGGCCTGGTCTTTTGCCATCACTGGCTTGGACAATGAATCAGTTAACGCGCCATATATCGATAGTCTGTCAATGAAGTCACGCCGAGAATCAGCCACGCCAAATTTACTGTATCAGCGCTATCGAGTGATAGCGTTAGCGGTGTATGGGGCGATCCTGTTAGCAGGGCTAGTCGATTGGAGCTATGGCGGCATCAGTACAAGGGCTGTTATTTCTGCCCCCGCTATCTATCGCTTTTTGGCCTTGGAAACTATGGTGGTGGGGCTGATTGTCCTGGAATGGCGGGCGGTGGGCAGTGGTAATTTTGGTAAGTATGGCCAGGTCGAATGGCTTGCCTTGTTGGCAAGGCTTTTACTTGTTGTCGGTGTTTCCTTGGTAACAGCCCTTTACTATACGGAAATATTGCTGTTACCAGTTTTGCTGTATTGCTATTTAGCTGTAGGGAAGCGTTGGAGCTATTCCATTGCCATTTTGGCCGTAGCTGCACTATTTAGCTTGAAACTATTTGGTACATTGCCGCCACCGAGTGCTCGACCAAGAGGAGGGCCGCCGCCGCCTAGCTATGGAGAGGTTCTGCCATCACCTAGAAACCATGCTCCCCCGACGCCTTCCGGTCCCAGGGGAGATTATCGCCCTTCTATTGGCCGCACCATAAATCAAGGTATGGAGCTGCTGATTACGGCATTCTTTACGTTGTTGTTAGCCCGAGCCATGCTGCAAGCCATTCAGGCTCAGCAAAAACTGACGGGGCTGCTGACTTCCCTTGAAGCATCCAATACCCAGCTCAGGGAATATTCCACCCAAATTGCTGATTTGGCCACCACCGAAGAGCGCAATCGTTTGGCCCGAGATATTCACGATAGTTTGGGCCATCACCTGGCTGCAATTAATATTCAGCTGGAAAAGGCCAATGCCTATCGCGACCGGGATCTCGACCGTGCCTATGGGGCCGTTCACCAGGCCCAAAGAGCGGCGCAGGATGCCTTAAAAGATGTGCGCACATCGGTGGGGAGTCTGCGGCAGGATAGTGCTCCGTTTTTATTTGAAGAGGCTTTGAATGATTTAGTCAAACGCATGGATCACAGCAAGCTAAAGTTGGAGCTGCGCCAGTCGGGGGACAGTTCACGCTACGAAAAGCTCAAGCTGATAATTTTGTACCGTGTAATTCAAGAAGGGCTCACTAATGTGCACAAGCATGCCCAGGCGAGCCAGGCGATCATCACGGTGGACTTTGGTCCGCAACAAGTGACTCTAGAGTTAGCTGATAATGGCTGTGGTTTTGATGCAGAGAGTTGGATCAACAATGAAAGGAAGCAAACCAACCAGTCTGGTCATCAAGGGTTAAGGGGTTTGCAAGAACGGCTAAGTTTGGTAGGGGGTACGTTCGCTATTAAAAGTTGTCCCCAAATGACAACTCTCATTGCTAGAATTCCCCACGCCAATGCGCAGATAAAAAATAATTTTCGATACACAGGAATATTATGACCAAGAAGATTCGGGTTTTGCTGGTGGATGACCAGTATTTAATTCGAGAAGGCATTGCTTCTCTGCTTGAGTTAGCGGATTTTATCGAAGTGGTGGGGTTGGCAACGGATGGGGAAGATGCGATCGCAAAGGCCCTAAAGCTGAAGCCCCACATTATTTTGATGGATGTGCGCATGCCTGGGATGACGGGGGTGGAAGCCACCGCCAAAATCCGCCAGACCCTGCCCCACTGCGAAGTGATTATGCTCACCACCTTCGATGATGAAGAATACGTTCTGCAAGCGCTTTTGGCAGGGGCCTGTGGGTATCTAATGAAAGACACTCCCCCCCAAGATTTAGTGCAGGCGATTCAGCTGGCCCACTCGGGGGTTTATCAGCTAGCCCCTAAAGTGGCAGGCAAGCTGGTGGGATCCCTCAAGCAAAGAACAACGTTCACCAAATCTGACTTTCAAGTGGCTCAAGTTGATGTTCCCCTAACCGAACGGGAGCTGGAAGTGCTCAAGCTCATTGCCAATGGCAAAACCAATAAGGGGATTGCCCGGGCCCTAAATGTCACTGAGGGGACGGTCAAAAACCATGTGTCTAACATTTTGACGAGACTAGAACTGCGCGATCGCACCCAGGCGGCCATCTATGCCGTGGAAAATGGATTGAGTTAAACCGCTAAGGCGTTTGCTGCCTAATAACACTCCTTAATCGTCAGAAACGATCCCAAGAGACAATCCCAAGAGACATTTGATTGTGATATCTGGGGGTCGTACCGACCCCATGGGGCTATGGCCTATGGGCGTTGCCATATTTTATGTAAATTCCAGGCCAAAGGCTTCATCTAACGATTATTGCCACCTACTTTGATGTGGGCGATAATGGGCGGGCAAAATACCGTTGCCAATTTAAATCCCCCAAAAACTATGACTAACAATCCACCGAAGTACAATGTCTATGGTCTTGGTAATGCCCTGGTGGATATTGAATGCGCCCTGTCAGTGGAGACCCTCGCCGCCATTGGCATGGACAAAGGGGTAATGACCCTGCTGGACGAGCCCACCCAAAATACGGCCATTGCCCAGCTAGACGGTGCCGCCACCAAGCAGGTGTGCGGCGGCTCGGCGGCCAATACCATCATTGCCATTAGCCAGCTCGGTGGCCAAACCTACTACGGTTGTAAGGTGGCGGCCGATGACTATGGTAAGTTTTATACCCAAGATTTAGTCGACTGTGGTGTGGATACAAACCTCACGACCCAGACCGCAGGTGCAGGCATTACGGGGAAGTGTCTGGTGCTGGTTACCCCCGATGCCGACCGTACCATGGGGACATTTTTAGGAATTTCGGCGGAGCTATCAGAGGCGGATTTGGATGGGGATGCGATCGCAGCGTCTGAATACACCTACTTCGAAGGGTTTCTCGTCAGTGGGGACAACAGCAAGCAAGCGGCCATCAAAGCCCGGGAACTTGCCAAAGCCGCCGGTCGCAAAGTGGCCATGTCCCTATCGGACTACAACATGGTGAAATTCTTTCGCCCTGGCCTATTAGAAATGATTGGCGACGGCGTAGACTTACTCTTTGCCAATGAGTCCGAAGCCCTGCTAATGGCAGAAACAGAGGACTTTGCCGCCGCCATCGAGCACACCAAAACCCTAGCCAAAACCTTCGCCATCACCCGCGGCCCCCAAGGGTCCGTTATTTTCGACGGCGAACAACTGCTCGAAATTGCCCCCCATCCGGTGAAAGCCATAGACACCGTCGGTGCCGGCGATATGTATGCCGGCGGTGTGCTATACGGCATTACCCACGGATTAAGCTGGGCCAAAGCAGGAGACCTGGGTTCCATGGCCTCAGCTAAGCTCGTCACCGCCTACGGTGCCAGAATGGCCACCCCAGAACTACAGGCAATTTTGAAAACAGTAGTCGGCAGCTAGAACAACACCTGATTAATAACGTCCAGTGTTAGCAACCATTCCTAACACTGGATTAACTCAAGCGATTGGGGGTATCTTCTGGGAATCAGAAGAATGTCCAAGCATGGCTTTTTTAGAATGCGTATAACTGTAGCTGTCAATATCTTTTCGTTAGGCAGCCAAAACCATACGCCATGAATTTAATAGTCAGCAAGCCTTTAGAAAAGGCCATTGCGCTTTGTTTTTCTTTAAGTCTGTTAGCTGGGTGTGATGCGGACGCTCCAAACCATGCCATTTTTCGTAAAACGCTTAATCCATTGCACCAACAGATCGAAATTGGTATGGATAAAGCTGAACTAGATACTGTTGTTGCAGCTTATCCAAATTTAGACACCTACGAATATTCCTACGATGAGTTTCACAGTCTTGACTTCGATCTAGAAGGTGAAACGGTAGAGGGACTCATAGTACAATTAACCATGGGAGGAGATCCGACAAATGCTGGGGTCCAATCTGTTTGTTTTATTAAAGTTCTACTGAGAGACAATGTAGCAGGAGACCTCCAGGTTACTAACGTTGCCAACGTTGCCTGCCCAGCTTAGGGGACTGCGCAAAAACAATGGCCCAGGTAAGGTATTTGCACGAAAACAAGGTCCCCACAAAATTCTGTTATTGCAACGTCCTACCCTTGGCAAGGGTATTGCTTATTCGTTGAATCTGTTTTCAATTTGTTCTCGATTTCGGTCCAGAATCCACGTATTGTGTCTTTGATAAAGCGGTTCTAGGGGCTGTCGGGTCAGCGAAACAACATCCATGCCTCGATCATCATAGAGATTGAGCACAATTTGTTTATCATGGTTAAGGAAAAAGAGCTGCCCAGACAGCGAAGGCGTTCTGTTACTGAAATCCTGATTGACCATCGCATGCAACAAATTCTCATAGGCAATGTCTCGGGTTTGTAATTGAGAAATGGTCACGCGCCGCCAACGCTCACGATTGTTTGTTCGATCCTCCACATAAAGATCTCCACGGGTCGAGTATTTTATGACCTTAGCGTCAACGGCTTTGATTTGCCTAAAAAGATAATTGCTTCTATGGATCTTTTGACGTCCGTAGGCATAAATCTGTAAAACCATAGAGATCCTGTCAGTGGGGACAAAGGCTGACTCAAAAATAGCTACAGCTCTTTGCCGAGCAATATCAAAATAGTCTTCGTTATAAATAAAATTATCGCGGTCTTTCCAAACTCCGAGTGTCGCTGGGCCAATTTCCAATCGTAGACCAAAGGGACAGCGATAGAAAAGTGGCATTTCTAATTTGATATCCATGGCTATGAACCGCTATGGCAGTTTTGGCGCTCCGCTTGTATTTCAACACCATAGCAACCAAAGGCAAAACCTTGGCCACAGCTGACCCGCTTTCGTCAAAACGGGCAAATTTAAGTGAATCTACCGAGAAAATTCTCAGTGGATTTGCGTATTCACCGAAACGCTTACAACGACGAAGAAACGCCCATGGAAATTGGGAAACCTAGGGTAGGTATCCTCAGGGCATTTCCTAAGTCAGCAACGGCAGACAGGTAAATGCCCTTAGGGCTCCAAGCGCATCCGCAAAAGCTACATCCTGCTCTACTAAACCGCCCATGCTAAATCGTCGTACTTTTTTCGGTTATAGTCTGCTATTCCTCAGCGGGTGTGCTTTTACCCAAACGGGTAACTCTGTTCAGGTAAATAAACCTAGCCGTCTGCGCTTTGCCGTTACCGACATCAGTGGCTCAGATGAGCTAGAGCAGGATTTTGGCCCCTTTCGTCAGGCCTTAGAAACAGTATTGCAGCTCCCGGTTGAGTTTTTCCCGGTTAGCAATTTCCTAGATGCGGCGCCGGCCCTGCTGGCGAATGAGCTTGATTTTGCCATGGCCGGCCCTTCCGAATATCTGCTGCTCAAGGCTAGGGCCAATGCAGTGCCCATTGCCGGGGTAACCCGCTCAGACTACTATTCCGTTTTTGTTACCCTGGCCGATAGTGATGTTGCAACCTTGGCAGACTTAAAGGGTAAAAAAATTGCCATGTGGTCCGAGGGCGCAACCGCAAGTCACATTGTGCCAACGAAGATGCTGCTCGATGCGGGGCTACAAACCGATGCCTATGAGGCACTTATGTTGGGAAAAGATGGCGTTGATGCTTTATTAAACGGTGAGGTGGATGCCTGGGTGACATCCCACACCAGATACCAGAAAAATTTGACGCAGCTAGGGCGCAAGGACGACGTTAAAATTGTGGCCCAAGGTGAGCCTCTGCCACCGGATATCTTTGTTGCCAATCCAAATTTAGACCCAAGCTTTTTAGCGGACTTAAAGGCACAGATGATTGCCAACAAAAGTACTTTAATACCAGCGTTGTACGAGTCGGGAGCCAATCAAAAGTTTAAAGCATCAGATATGATTCTGGTGGATGACTCAGATTATCAGCCGTTGCGCGATAGTTATTATGCCATTGGTCAAGGGTCTGCTATTGAATAACACTCCAGCCAACGGGGTCTCTTTTTCCTCAATGCTCAAATCTTTTTCCCAAGTTACCCACTGGCTAAGTACTCGACTAGGGATACATCGGAGTATTGCGAAAAAGATCAGCGTGGGCTACACCCTCGCCCTAGGAACTGCTGTAATTGGCACGGTTAGCGGCCTCATGGGAGGGTTTTATTATGAGTATCCGGCCCGTATGCAAAAACAGAGAATCTTGAAAAAGAAGCAACTGCTGAATGACTTTGAAAATCAGTTGCTAAAGCTGGAAATGCATCCCCTGAGGATATTGTCCCTGGCCGGTAAGGACACTATTTGGCTTCAGTACGAAATCAGTCAACATCATTCTGATCACAGGCTCATAGAACAGCTGCTGGTCGAAACTGAACAATTAGCGGCATCCGATGAACAGATTTCTGCGGAACTCACTGTTTTATTGGAGGATTCACGTTTTACCATTCATGCCCATCATCGGTTTAGCCAAGAGCTTTGGGCCCAAATAGACGGGGTAAACGAAAAAAAGGCTGCCCGAGAATTGATTTCAGAAACCCTTAGCAGCGACCGGGCCAATCTACTGTCAACCCAGTTTGAAAAACTGTTTGAAAAGCTAACCAGGTTGCAGCAAACGGCCGACCAGCGATATGGCCAAGCAACGGCTCGGCTAGAACAGGCCGAACGGCTTAGGCTAATGATTATTGTCACCAGTATGGTGCTTTCCATTGGTTTCGCCATTGTGCTTGCTGCTTTTACCAGTCGGGCAATTGCTAAACCCATTGAACAACTCACCACAGTGGCACGCCAGGTAACCCGGGACGGCAATTTTCAGCTACAGGCAGATATTCATACCCAAGATGAAGTAGCCCTACTGGCCAATGCCTTAAATCAGTTGGTCAGTTGGACCGGCGAATATACCCATGAGTTAAATAACGCTCGACAACATTTAGAACTGCGGGTACAAGAAAGGACCGTCGCCCTACAGCAGTCTGAGGCCTCCCTACGGCAGCAGACTGAAGACCTACAACAGGCACTGGTGGATCTGCAACAGGCGCAGCTGCGGTTGATCCAAAGTGAAAAGATGTCTAGCTTGGGGCAAATGGTGGCGGGGATTGCCCATGAAATTAATAACCCCGTCAGCTTTATTTACGGCAACCTGGAGCATGCGCTGGGCTATACAGACGATGTGATTCGATTGCTCCGGCTATATCAAGAGAGTTATCCCAATCCGACCGTAGCAATTCAAGACACCATCGAGGATATTGATCTCTCCTTTTTACAAGATGATTTTCCAAAACTGATTTACTCCATGCAAAATGGGACAGATCGGATTCGTGATATTGTTCAATCGCTACGAACGTTTTCTCGGTTGGATGAAGCTGCCGTTAAACACGTTGACCTCCACGATGGCATTGAAAGCACGCTGGTGATTTTAAATAACCGTTTGAAACCAACGGCTAATTCACCAGAAATTCAGGTGATTCGTCACTATGGAAAGCTCACCCCCGTTGAGTGCTATGCCGGGCAGCTCAATCAGGTATTTATGAATATTTTGAGCAATGCCATTGATGCCTTAAAAGAGGCACCGAGGGCCAATCCAACCATTACCATTACCACCTATTCAATCGATCCTGAGTGGGTGGCGATTCACGTTGCAGACAATGGCCCTGGCATTCCCGATGCCATTGGTGAGCGCTTATTTGATCCGTTTTTTACAACGAAAAGTGTTGGTGAGGGCACCGGCATGGGCCTTTCGATTAGCTACCAGATTGTGACGGAAAAACACAACGGCCACCTAAGTTATCGGTCGGCGGTGGAACAGGGGGCTGAGTTTGTCATTAAGCTACCCGTTGTGCTCCATGGATAAGGCCGTTGCAGATTTAGAGTGTTTCCGGTTCAGAGTCAAAGCCA
This sequence comes from Leptothoe kymatousa TAU-MAC 1615, assembly GCF_018739865.1. GTDB lineage: Bacteria > Cyanobacteriota > Cyanobacteriia > Phormidesmidales > Phormidesmidaceae > Leptothoe > Leptothoe kymatousa. The sequence continues at coordinate 31,761 of NZ_JADOER010000013.1, forward strand.
CCGGCTTTTAGCACAAACTGAATGTAGGGCGAATACAGTTCGGGTTCTAATAAAAACGAGTCATGGCCCTTATTTGAGTGCACCGTAATATATTTAACCGGGACTTCGGCCCCTTCTAGGGCTTTGACAATGGAAAACTGTTCTTCTGGATAGAAACAAACGTCTGAATCAATGCTGAAGATAAGATATTGTTGATGCCCGCAGTTCTGAAAAATTTGAGGCGTTACTGCCTCCAGGCTATAGCTTTGCCACACATCCATAATGCGTAGATAGCTGTTGGCATCAAAGCGTTCGGCGAACTTTTTGCCCTGGTAAAACATGTAGGACTCAATGGGGGTGGAGAGTTCGTACCACTGACCGGCAATGTCTTGGTGGAGCACCTCCTGCTTGGCTCGTTTTTCTAGTACTTCCAAGGAAACAAAGGTTTTGTGGGAGATCATCCTGGCCAGGATGATGCCCGACTTTGGCAAGGGGCCATCGTAGTAATCGCCATGATTAAAATTAGGATCGTTGCGAATGGCCACAATTTGCTCAAAGTTTTGCACCCGCTGCAGCACGGTTGTTTGAAACCCGGAGGCCATGGGAATAACTGTTTTGACCCGATCTGGAAACCGAGTGGCCAACAAGATGGACAGCATTCCCCCCAGGGAGCCCCCCACCGCCGCATATAAACATTGGATGCCCAGATGCCCTAATAGGCATAGCTGACTGCGGACGATATCTTTCGCGCTAATTTGGGGGAAACTGCCGCCGTAGGGTTTCCCCGTTTGGGGATTGATGGACCGGGGGCCGGTGGACCCGTAGCAGCTGCCTAGATAGTTGATGCAGATAACAAAATAAATATCGGTATCCAGCGCTTTGCCGGGGCCAATAAAGTCGTCCCACCATCCGGTCACACATTCCTCGGTCCATAGGGGTTCCACCCCCGGAATTGCTGTGTTTATGCCGGCGGCGTGTTGACTGCCGGTGAGGGCATGGAAAACCAAAATGGCATTGCTGGCTTTTGCATTGAGGGTGCCATAGGTCTCGTAGGCTAGGGTGACGGTTTCTAGGCACTCCCCTGAGTCTAGGGTGAAGGGTTGGGGGATGTGGAAGAACTGAGTTGTAATGGGACCGATGGTCATTTTATGGATGTAAGGATATGTTGTTGTCTAGCATCCTAGATTTTGCCCCCAACCCTCAAGTTTGGAGGCTTTGAGTATAGTCTCTCCCAGACTTGGGGGCTACCGTGTATACATAACTGGAAGATTATTGGCATAAAGAATGACCAGCAGTGGTCCCTTTAAAGCCCTTCGATCATGGGCTAAAGCCTAAGGGAAGGGTCCCTTTAAAGCTCTTCGACCATGGGCTAAAGCCTAGGGGAAGGGGCCCTCTAAAGCTCTTCGACCATGGGCTAAAGCCTAGGGGAGGGATGCAAGCTATCGCTATAAGGCTAGCAATAGCTTGCATCCCTAATTATGTGATGGCCAATTGGGCACTTCCTAGACTATTCAATTAAACCTGCTCCAGGGCTTGCTTGAGGTCGTCGATAATGTCGTCGGCATCTTCAATGCCGATGGCCAGACGAATTAGCTCGGGGGCAATGCCAGCGCTGGCTAGGTCTTGTTCGGAGAGTTGGGAGTGGGTGGTGCTGGCGGGGTGGATGGCCAGACTCTTGGCGTCTCCCACATTGGCTAGGTGAGAGAATAGCCCTAGCTTGCCGATAAAGTCTTTACCGGCATCGGCACCGCCGGAGATGCCAAATACCACCATGGCACCAAAGCCATGCTTGAGATAGCGTTTGGCTATTTCATGGGCTTTGTCAGTTTCGAGACCGGGGTAGCGGACCCATGCAACCTTGGGATGTTGGGCTAAAAATTCGGCGACGGCCATGGCATTTTCGCAATGGCGCTGCATGCGCAGGTGCAGGGTTTCGATGCCCTGTAAGAACATCCAGGCATTGTCGGGGGCAATGCAGGCACCTAGGTTACGCAGTGGGACGAGACGCATGCGCAGGGTGTAGGCGAGGGGTGCCAGGGGCCCTAGGTCGTGGGCAAAGCGCAGTCCGTGGTAGCTGGCATCGGGGTCGCTCATGAGGGGGAACTTGCCCGAGGTCCAGTCGAATTTGCCGGAATCTACCATGATGCCGCCGATGCCGGTGCCGTGGCCGCCCAACCATTTGGTGAGGGAGTGGACAACAATGTCGGCCCCGTGCTCTAGGGGACGGATCAGGTAGGGGGTGGTGAAGGTGCTGTCAACAACTAGGGGGAGGCCGTGTTCGTGCGCGATCGCACTAATCGCTTCTAAATCGGATACTTCTAGACCTGGGTTGCTAACGGTCTCACAATATACCAGCTTGCACTTATCATTAATGGCCGCGCGAAAGTTCTCAGGGTTACGGGGATCAACAAGGTTCACCTTGATGCCCAACGTCGGCAAAATGTTCTTAAACATTGTGTAGGTGCCGCCGTACAGGGTATTGGCCGAGACAATTTCATCCCCCGCCTGGCAAATGTTAATAATGCTATAAAAAATTGCACTGGTGCCCGAGGCCAGGGCTAGGGCGGCCACACCGCCCTCTAAGGCGGCCACCCGCTTTTCTAGCACGTCGTGGGTGGGGTTCATCAACCGGGTGTAGATGTTGCCCAGTTCCTTGAGGCCAAATAGATTGGCGGCATGTTCCGCATCTTTAAAGACGTAGGAACTTGTCCGATACACTGGGACTGCCCGCGATAGGGTGGTGGGGTCTGGTTCCTGGCCTGCATGTAGACATTGGGTGCCAAGGCCATGTTTTGCGCTCATCGACCCGATCTCCGAATAGGGTTTGCCCAGGAATTCTATCTTGATATTTCAGTAGCTATGCAATTCGTGTAGATACTTAAGCATTCTTGAAACCCGGTATTGGCTTTGCAATACAGTGGTCATTTTTCTGCGTGTTGTCGTTGGCTGACTCTTCCAACAAGTTTGCAATTACCTAGCTTGCACCACCGTAGCGGGCTGTCTTTGTTTTATCTGCTTCCAACCAGGCCCATAGCTGATCGCCGAGGGAAAAATGCCACCATTCGTTGGGATGTTGCTGAAACCCGGCGGACTTCATCGCCTGGGAGAGAATCAAACGCGCCTGGTGAAACTGTTCCCCACCGGGTTTATCCGCAAAATAGTTCGGAAACGACCGTTCAGAAATCTCATCGATCTCTGACCCCATGTCCACCACCTGCTGCCCATCGTCCACCAGGGTAATATCCACGGCTGCCCCCGTGCTGTGGGGCGGTGGCGTCGCCGGATCGTGGCTGGGCGCTGCCCAAAACTGACACACCTGGTCCATTAGCTCCTGTTTAGGAGCCTCCGACCCACCCGGATGTTGTTTTTGCCAATCCTGCAACAGCTGTCCGTAGGTGTAGTCCACCATAAACTGTTGCACCGCAATGGGGCGATAGGCATCAAAAATCTGGATCCGCCAGCCGGGGTGATCTGTCTGCAGCAATTCTTGGGCCTGGAGCAATGCCTGGAGCACCCCTTGGCGCACATAGTAGGGAGATCGCTCACCATAGGGCGCCCCCAACACCGCATAGGGATGGGGATCCACCACGGCAAACTGCTCTAAGGGGATGGGCACCAGCGGTTCGCCGCATTCCTGAATGGGAACGCGCTGATAGGGTTTTGAAACCATGGTCTACCCTACCGCAACGGGCTGTTTTACCATTTCCACAAAGTTGGCCAACAGTTTCAACCCGGTTTTGGCCGACTTTTCTGGGTGGAACTGCACCGCCATCAGGTTGTCTTTTGTGACGGCTGCCGTGACCGTTTGGCTACCGTGGGTGACGGTGGCGGCCACAATGCTGGGGTCGGTGGTCTCAGCGTAGTAGGAATGGACGAAATATACCCAGTCGTCGGTGGCGATGTCGGTCCACAGGGGATGGTCGGACTTGGCGAGCTGGAGCTGGTTCCAACCCATGTGGGGAATGGTGATGCTGGGTTCGGGCTTAAATTTGCGGAGGGTGCCCTTGAGGACGCCGATGCCGGGTTCTACGCCTTCTTCGGAGGCCTCGAACAATAGCTGGAGGCCAACGCAGATGCCGAGGAAGGGCTTGCCGCTGGCGATGACGTCGAGGATGGGCTGCTCTAGGTTGCGATCTCGCAAATGCTGCACTGCCGGATCAAAGGACCCCACACCGGGGAGCACCACCCCATCGGCCCGATGCAGCACCTCTGGCTGGTCGGTCACTATGGGGATGGCCCCAGCAAACTCCAGCCCCTTGCAGGCGGAGTGCAGGTTACCCATGTCGTAATCAATCACAGCAATGGTTGGCATGGCTCTCTTAGGTAGACGATTACTGCTCTATACTAAACCCTTGTTCGAGTTACCAACTTAAAGCAGAACGATTTCCCCAGAAATCTAGAGTTTGGAATTCCGACTTTTACACCAATGGCGTCACCCATACTTATTACCAGTTTTTGTCCTTGGAAAGCCCATCAGGGCTTAAATTCTAGCGATGTGCTGTTGGCCCAAATCGCGCCCAGGTTGCCGCCCAATGCCGTGATGCTGCGCCAGCTGCCGGTAAATTTTGACCTGGCCCCCATGCGGGTGATTAACCAAATTGTGGTGTACCGTCCCAAGGTGGTGATTTGTTGTGGCATGGCGGAAACCCGCGACACCCTGACGGTGGAACGGTGGGGCACCTATGAAAAACAGGCGCTGGAAACACCCATCGATTTAGCTAACCTGATCGACCATACGGTGCACACCCACATTAGTGAAGATGCCGGGGATTTTGTATGCAACCGGCTTTACTATCGGGTGTTAAAACATGTGCAACAACAATCTACGGCGGCGTTGTTTGTGCATGTGCCGTTAATTAAGCCTGCCAATAACGTTGTTCTAGAGTTTGACTTTCTCAAGATTGTTGAACATTTAAATCATGTGTGTTGACGCCCTTTCCCGAAGGTAAGCTTACCCTTCGACTCCGCTCAGGGTGCGCGCAAAGGCCCTTGAGCCTACGGTGTACACACAAGTTATCGTCAAGTCGCTTAGTTTCTAGAAGCCCCCTAAGTCCCCAAGAATTGGGGGACTTTGAGCTTGAGTTTCCCCCCAGGATTGGGGGGACTAAGGGGGGCAATGCAGCATTTTGAGCTTTAGTCCGAGATGTGTGTACACCGTAGGCCCCTGAGCGGAGTCGAAGGGGGCGCCCAGGGGCCTGGAGGAGACGTTCTATTTTTTTACGATGGATTTGTCCGTGGGCACAACTGGCTAAACCGGGTGTAATCTTCTTTATAACCAATGGCCGCTTAATTCTGTTTTTCCATGTTTCCGCTTTTACTTGCCCAAACGCCCCCGGCTGAAATCATTGTTCGTCCCCAGCAGGTCAGACCGCTGCCTGCGGCGTTGGATACCATCCCGGTATTCAACAGCAACAGCCCTGAGCTGATTGGCACGCCGGGTATTTTGCTGTCCACCTTTCCCCCGGCGGGCATGGCCACCCCAGAGGCCCATTTAGACTTTGCCTTTGAGGGCCGGTTTGATCTGTTTGCCCACCATGTGTACAAGGCCGAGGATCCTGAGGATCTTAGCTCCATGTATGTGGCGATTTTGGTGCACAATCCGGGCACGGAAGCGGTGACGGTGGATGTGCTGTCGGGGGCGAGCTACCTAAGCCAGCCCGATGCGCCCTTTATTCAGCTGCCCAGTGCCGTTGCGTTTTCCCCAGATGAGCCGGTGTTTGCCGGTCCTGGCAGTCGGGTAATGGGGGATTTAATCCAGGGACAGCGCCAGGAGGGACTGCCCTCCCAGCTGGTGGTGGCCCCCGGTGCCAATGCCCTGTTGATCAATGTGCCGATTCCGGTGGCAGACTTGGAGCCGCCCATTAATGGCCGCTCTACGCTAATGGAGCTGGACAGCAGCGGCCCGATATATTTGGCTAGTTTGGCCCAGTCCGCCGCTGGGGGCGCCGAGGAAACGGCACCGTCCTTGGCCCAGTGGGAAACGCTGTTGGCCACATCGGGGCTGGCGGGGCCTCGCGATCGCGCCCCCACCCCCATCACCGACAATCCAGAGAAAATTATCTACGGTCGGGTGGCCGGGGTGGCCCAGGGCTCTAGCTGGACGGCGGTGCTCACCGACGACGACGAGACCCCGCAGCTCACCATTCCGGCTGCGGGCGGGGCCATTTCCTACGGCATTAGCACCCTCTATGGTGGCGAACTGGGCACCGGCCAAAACCAAAGCGCCGAAATGCTGGTGCGCTACGACGATACGGCCTACCAGGCCCACGGCAACTATGGGGTGGAATACAACCTCACCCTGCCCCTCTACAACCCGAGCGATCGGCCCCAAACGGTGACGGTGGCCCTAGAAACCCCCATCAAGGAAGATCAGCTTTCCACCGAGGGGCTACAGTTTTTTGAAACCCTGCCCAACCGCACCTTTTTCCGGGGGCCGGTGCAGGTGCGCTACCGTAGCGATCGCGGCTTGCCCCAAATCCGCAATGTCCATTTGGTGCAGCTGCGGGGACAGCAGGGAGAGCCCCTGGCCACCCTTACCCTAGCCCCCCAGGAACAGCGCCGGGTAAACCTAACCCTGCGCTATCCCCCCGACTCCACCCCCCCCCAGGTGATTACGATTCAAACTGAGTAATTTTTTCGTCCGCGTTCAAAAAGCCCCCTTTTATTGGAGAAAAGGGGGCTTTTTGTCATAGCCGGGGATTTATCCCGAAGTGGGGGGACGGTAACAGTAAATGTACTTGTCTAGCAGGCACGGCATCTTTCCTCAATGGACCTTTTTTAACTGTTTCTACGACGTAACTATGGTCCGTCATCAAGCCTATTTGATGTAGGTACCTTGCAAGCATGTCAACACCGCCCATTATTCATAGCCTCGACCAAAAGATACAGCAGGCAAAGCGTTCGTTATATACAGGTCTGCTGGCCGTCAGCACAGAAACGGATACCAAAATCCCATGGGTGTTTTATTTTCTCATGGGGCAAATTGTTTGGGCCAATTCCCGCACCCATCCCAAGCGCCGCTGGCAGCGACAGTATGTGAAACACTCTCCTCAACTAAAAAAACACAACGGCGCTGTCAACCACCGCGATATTCCCAACTACAAAACGGTGTCACGGCTGGTGATGCACCAACGGTTTGACCAAGAACAGTTTTCTAAAATTGTGCGCGGCTGTATCACGGAAGTCCTGTTTGACATTCTGTATACAACGCAGGTGGCTTCGGTGGAGACACTGACCTATAAGGCCAGTCCCCGCAAAGGGGTGGATTTTCCTTGCATTGCCCTGCAGCAAACCGACATGTGGGAGCAGGCTCAACAAGACTGGCAGGCTTGGCAAGGGGCAAATTTGCTAGATTGTTGTCCAAATCTTGCCCCCAAAGTGGTTCAATCCGACCTGCTGCAAGATTCTACGCGGCCCGATATTTTTAAGGTTTTGAATCATTTGGCCGATGGGCAGCAAACCCTGCGGGATCTGGCGGTGAAAGCCGACTATCCCCTGATTCCCCTGGCCCAATCCCTAGTACCCCACATTCGTCGCAACCTAATCCAGCTGGTGTATGTGGATGATTTCTCCCACCATGGTCGCCTCAAAACATCGAGTCTAGACGCATTGGCCAGCGGCGCTCCACCCACCCACCTAATTTCGGACGAAGACCCTGGGGTGATTTATATTACGGCCAATCTGGGGGATGGGCAGGCGATGGCGAATATTTTCAATGGTTCGGGCTATCGCTACTGTGCCATTACCGATCCGGTGGATGCGTTGAACCAGCTGATGGACTATGCGCCCAAGCTGATTTTCCTGGATTTAATGATGCCGGTGATCAATGGCTATGAGCTATGTGTTCAAATTCGTCGGATTATTGAATTTAGGCAAGTGCCCATCGTGCTGATTGCCAATAGCCAAAGCATTCCCGACCGGGTGCGGGCTAAGTTTGTCGGGGCCACCGGCTTTTTAAGCTATCCCATCAAGGCGTCCCAGGTGCTGCCCGTTGCCATGAAACATCTGAAAGCAGAAGATGCTGAACCCGTGGCGGCGGGATCTAAGGTGTAGCCCCCTATAGGGCGTTGCCAATCAGAATAAATGGAGCCCAGTGGTAGGGATGGGCCGCACCGGCGGGGCGTTCTGCCCAATCAGAGGCGATGCCGCTGCGCATAGCGCCCAGGCGAGTGGGCACATCCTGGCTGTAGAGCAAACTGAGTTGGGCCTGTTGTAGGGCTTCGGCCTTGGTGAGGGTGCCGGTGGCGAGAAATTCGTAAAAGCGCTGCATGAGTAAACTGGTGCTTTGGTCGTTCACAGCCCACAGGGAGGCCATGACGGCCTGGGCCCGGTTGCCCTTTAAAAAGTAGGAACTAATGCCGGCAATTTCTCGCCCGTCACTGCCCCGTTCTCCATAGGCGGTTTCGCAGGCGGAGAGAACAACTAAATGGACATTTTCTAGATCCGCCTGGAGCAGGGTGTCAATTTCTGGGATGGCCAGGGGTTCGCCGTTGCCGAGGACTATAAAGGAACGGTCGGGGGAACCGGGTTCAAATTTGGCATGGGTGGCAATGTGCAAAATTTGGTGTTGATACACTTCCGAGCGCATTAGGTCCTGGTTAAAGGCTTGGTTGAGAAACACTTTGCCAGCGTAAAACCCGTTGCGATCGCGACTGTTTTCCTTGACGATGTTGTCCAACTCAATGGGCACATTTTCCAGGGCCCGAAAGGGGGGCGCCGGGTCCGATAACCCCAACCCCAGCACCGAGGGATCTCCGGGGGGCGGATCTAGATCGGTTTCGGTGGCGGCCAAAATGCTAGAGACGGCATATTGTTCAATCAAATATTGTTCGCCATCGTGGAGGGCGGCCATGGGAATATAGCGGGTGTAGCGATCGTGGGCAAAGATCAGGTGTTTGATTTGGTTGTTGCTCAGCTCCGCTGCCAAGGGCTGGATCAGCCAGTCGTAGAGGATGCGGGACTTGGCTTGGATGCTGGCTAGGGAGGTGCCGCCCCGGCCAATCTCCTGACGAAAATCCGCCACCGCCTGGGCGAGCTGGGCCTGGGTCACGTCCTTCACCTCAATGCTGCCCACCACATTGTTTTGCGCCGCCCACAGCAACCACAGCTTGTTGTCCACCACCAGGGGATACACCAGCACCGCATCTTCGTGGGCGGCCAACAGCTTACTGGCCTCGTTGCCCAGGTCTTGCGGGTTAATGCACTGGTCGTCCACCTGTTGGCATTCCCGTCGATAGGCCGCCTCAATTGTTTGTACCTGTTGCCCATACTCCACCAGCAGGGTTTCCCGCTGGCGACTCAGGTCGCTGCGGCTGGCACATCGCGTCGCATCGCACTCTTCAATCGCCTGGCCCAGGGCGATCAGGCTACCGTGGGTGGCCTGCACCCGTTGTTCTAAAGGCGTCAGCGAAATGCCGTCGCTGGTCCACACCGCGCGGGTGGTAAACTCTCGCAATTCTTCAATTTTTAACAGGTCTAACACCCGCTGGGCTTCCGGAATGCGCCCCTGGGTGAGCAGCACATCCGCCAGTTGGCGATAGGTGTCGGCGATGGACTCGGTGTAGGAAACCTGTAGATTTTTATCCAGGCCACGAAGGTTCTGCCGTAGGGTTTCATAGGTATTCACCGCCTGCTTGAGAAAAACACTGGCCAGTTCCGGCTGGCCCTGGTGGTTGAGTCGTTTCCCCAGGGCCGCCAGGGTGCTGGCCTCACTGGGGCGATTGCCCTGGGCGCGGTACAGGGCCAACGATCGCCGCAACAGTTCCAGGGCCTCCGTAGGCTGGTTCGCCACCAGCCCCAGCCCCTTCAGGGTGGCCCCCATTTCCGATGCCTGGCCAATGCGCTCTTGAATCGCCAGGGCCTGGGTAAAAACAGAGTTAGCTGCGGCCAGGTTGTTTAGGTTGTACTGAGCATAGCCAATGTTGGTCAGGGTCAGGGCCTCTGAACCCACGGCCCCCACGGCTTGGTAGATTTCCAGGGCCTGGCGATAGTGGCCGAGGGCCAGGGCGTAGTTGCCCTGGGTGGCGGCACTGTTGCCCAGGGTGTTGTAGATGGACGCCTCCCCGGTGACGGCCCCAATCTCTTTGAAAATTTGCAGTGCCTCCTGGTATTGGGCCACCGCCTGGTCTGGCTGGCCTAAACTTTCGTAGGTTTCTCCCAGGGCCTGGAGAGAATAGGCAATGTCATCTAAATCCTTGAGATCGCGGGAGATCTCTAGGGCCGTTTGTTGATCGGCTAGGGCCGCGGCAAACTCCCCCTGGCTCAGGTATATATTTCCCCGGATGCGGATGCCACTGGCTTCGCGGCTACGCTGACCGATGCGCTGGTGAATGTCCAGGGCCTGGGTGATGTGGGCCAGGGCTTGGTCGTAGTCTCCTTGGTAGCGCACCAGATTGCTCAGGTTCATTAGCTGATTGGCTTGGCTGGGCAGAAACATCAGCTCTTGGGACAGCGTTAGCGCCCGCTGCAGATACTCATGGGCCTGGGTGTAGTTGCCCTGGCTTTGGTACAGGGTGCCGATGTTGGCCAAGGTGGTGGGCTCCAGGGGCTTGAGGCCAATGGCGGTAATGAGGTCTAGGGCCCGTTGATAATAGTCTAGGGCCAGGGCATATTCCCCCTGGCTGTCGTAGGCAATGGCGATGTTGTTTAAGCTAGTGGCGATGCTGGCGCGGGCGTCAATGGATTCTTCAATGGCCAGGGCCGCCTGAAACGAGGTGAGGGCTAGGGCGTAGTTTCCCTGTTCTTGGTAAATATTGCCAATGTTGTTAATCAATCCAGCTTCCCCAGCCGGGTCGTTAAGGGTTTGAACAATTTCCAGGGCCCGCTCCCTGAGGGCTAAAGACTCCTGGTAGTTGCCCCGCTCTGCATAGACGCTGCCAATGTTGTTTAGTAGTTTTTGTTCAGCGTCAACGGTGCTGTCTAGGCACAGATCTCTTGCCCGTTGGGCGAGCTGCTGGTTCTGGCGCTCGGTCACGTTTAGGTTGACGTTGTTCCACAGGAAGCAGCTGGCTTCTAAATTTTCCAGTGCGTCGGGGGCCGTTAGCTGGCGGCGCAGGTTGTTGTTAATTTCCAGGGCCTGGTTGTGGGCCCCTAGGGCCGCAGGGTAGTCCCCCTGAATGGTGGAGATTAGGCCCATATTGTTTAGCACCGCCAGGAGAGTGTTGGGTTCTTGTTGGGCCTCTGCCAGGGTGCGGGCTTCTGCATATCTGGCCAGGGCTGTGGGATAGTTGCCCAAATCGTCGTAGAGTTTGGCCAGCCATAGGGTGGCCCGGAGCAACAGGGCGGGCGAGTTGGTGTCTTTGGCAACGGCTTCCGCCTGGTTGGCGATGGCGATGGCCCGATCGTAATCGGCCAAACGCTGGTGTTGAACGGAAATAATATTGAGGGTATTAAATTCCAAGTCTGGCTTGCCCAAGCCTTGGGCCACGGGCAGGGCCTGTTCGTAGTTTTCGAGGGCGGCGGCATAGGCCTGTTGGTCGGCCTGGGTGTCGCCAAGGCTAACGAGGATGGACCATAGGGAGTTGAGGGCATTTTCTCGAAAATAGGCCGTATCTTCGAGGGTGTTGATTAAAAAAACATCGGACACCAGCTCCGGGTGGGGAAACTGTTCTAGGGGGCGTTCGCTCAGGTCAACCACCTGCTGGGCGTAGTTTTTCCCTAGGGTGAGATATGCGCGGGCCTGGCCATAGTCACCGCTTTGGCGGGTCTGTTCTCCCAGGGCCCAGTGGTGTTGCGATAGGCTGACTCGGGTAAACAGTTCTAGCCTGGTGGCAGACAGCTGCTGCGCGATTTCCAGGGCCATGGTTGAAGCGGCGATGGCGTCTAGGTGTTGTTCTAGCTGTTGGTGGGTTTGGCCCAGGTACCAGTGGGTAATGCCTTGCTCTAAGGTGGCATTGATAATCAGTTCTTCGTTTTTAGAGGCAAGCAGGGTTGCGCGCTTTGCGGTTAGCACCTGGAGATTGGTTTGCTGCACCTGCAGTTGGTCTTCGACCCGGTTTTGTTTGCTGTAGGCGCGGGACTGCAGGTCGTAAACGGCGCTGAGGTTGCCGTAGTAGCTGGCGAGCTGGTCGTAGAGTGGGGCGGTTTGGTCTGGGGGTGCTTGGCCCAGGGCTGTTTTGATGGCCTCGATGGCTTGGGTGCTGGCTGCGATCGCATTTTCCGCCAGTGCCTCAATGGGGCCAAAGTTCTCGGATTCAATTAGCCCATTGATTTGTTCGCGGTAGCGGGCGCTAGCCGCATCTTGGGATGTGGCACGAGCTCTTAGCTCAGCAATGGTGCCACCGGAAACCTCTGTCTGTTTGTTGCGACGGGGTTGGGCCATGGTCTCCTGGTATGTTTGCCCATGGACCGGTCGCCAGGATTCGACCCCGATACCGACCGCTGACGCAAGAGCAAGGAGCACAGGACCATAACGCATCAGGATATTCTCCAATTAGACAGGCCCATTCTACATGGACGCTATGGAGATTCTTTGTGAAAGACTAATGAAAAGTTGTTGGCGGGCATGTCAATCACTTCCTTAAGTGCAAATTTATGACCCTTGGCCGCATCTTCCACCGCTTCTAGATCCCGTACGCCCCAGTCAGGATTTTGCTCTTTTAGCCAGGTGTCGAAGGTGTCGTTGCTAGGGGCGGTGTGTTGGCCATCCCGCTTAAAGGGGCCATAGATATATAGCACGCCACCGTTGGGCAAAATGCGCTCCGCCCCGGTTAGTAAGGCTTCGCAGGTTTGCCAGGGGGAAATGTGGATCATATTAATATTGACGATGGCATCCACTGAATGTTTTTCGTGGTTTTCCACTGGCCAGGGGGTTTGGCACACGTCTAGTTCGGTGGCGGGTATCAGATAGCAGGCATTGGTTTGCTTGGCCCAGGCGGCAATGCTTTTGAGCATGGGGGCGCTCACATCACTGGGCCACCAGCGGCGGGGCGCTAGTTTGGGGGCAAAGTAAGCGGCATGTTCGCCGGTGCCGCTGGCGATTTCTAGGACGGTGCCGGGGTTGGGTAATACGCGCTCTAGGATTTCTAGGATGACTTCGCGGTTGCGTTCGGTGGCGGGGGAATAGAGACGACCGTCGTTGGGTTTAAAGTTGGGCATGGGTGGGGCTGGCTGGAATACTTGAATTAGGATACGGGGGAAGGGGAAAAGGAGCCAGCAGTTCTTTATTAAGTTAGTGCCTAAGAATGCAGAAGAGAGATACCCCCCCATCGTTCTCGAGGTTCTCTAATACCGACGCTAACCCCGTCAATTTATGGGCCATTCCTAGTGGGCAAACGCCCTAATCCTGAGTTCAGTTTGAAATTAAATTGGGCAAAATTGAATTAAAGTATTCACCCTCAGACTAGCTTTCCATGGTTTTCTGCTAGAAACTTTAAATCAAAGCACTATAGAACTTGTATATCCTAAATTTTAGCCTTGACGGACTACGATGCATCACATGTCAATGTAATGAAAATAGCAATTCTAATCCTGGCATGTGTCAAGGTTTTATTGGCCTGTCCAGCTACATTCGCCCAGGTAGTCGCAGACGATAGCGTCAATACCGTCGTCACAGGGGGAGGCACCTATCTGATTACGGGGGGGACAACAACAGGTACTGCCCCAAGTCTTTTCCATAGCTTTGAAACATTCTCCTTATCTACGGGCGACACGGCTGTCTTTGATCTAACGACATCACCCCAGGTGGAAAATGTATTCAGTCGGGTTACTGGAGGTAATCCATCAGAGATTAACGGTACGCTGACGCTGAGTGGCGCCAATGCAAATCTATATTTATTAAATCCGGCAGGGATTGTTTTTGGCCCCACGGCACAGCTGCTTTTACCGGCATCTTTTGTGGCAACAACGGCTGACGGCTTAATGTTTGAAAATGATTTTGTATTTAGCGCCAGCGACCCACAGACACTGCCATTGCTCACTGTAAATACCCCCATTGGCCTACAGATGGGGGCCAATGCTGGGGCGGTTAGTGTGAATGGCGTCGGCCACACCCTTGCTAAATTAGATGCAACAGGCCAACCCTTTGAAGGGGCTCCCCATGTGCAGTTAGGCCCTACCACTGGCTTACAGGTGGCACCGGGGCAAACCCTGGCCTTGGTGGGTAATGGCGTCACCCTAACGGGTGGGGTGGTCACCGCACCCAGCGGCAATTTAGAAATTGGCGCAGTTGCCCCCGGAGAACAGGTTGCGATCGCAACCACCCCCACTGGCATTGACCTCAACTACGATAGCGTCAACACATTTCAAGATGTCAGCCTACAGCAGCAATCCCTGGCCAATGTCAGCGGTGTTGCCGTGCAAATCAACCCATTCTTGCCTATCCATACATTTACCAGCCACCAGGGGCAATTACAGGTGGCGGGTCGTCAAGTTAGCCTAACCGAGACATCCCTATTGTTGGGCCAAAATGGAGTTGCTGCGACCCAACCCGGCGGCCCCATTCAGGTCAATGCCTCAGAACAACTTTTAATCAGTGGGAGCGATGGGTCTAGCCTAGTTAGCAGCGGAATTGTCGGTGAAAATCTGGGGTTAACCCTGAATGGAGATGTACAACTAACGGCCTCTGACTTGGCCGTTGAAAATGGAGGTTTGGTCACCAACACAACCTACTCAACAGCTGACGGTGGTCAGATTGATGTGCAAGTGGACAATCAACTGACGATCGCAGGCTTCAATTCGCAAGCTCCACGGGTTTCCTCCACAATTACCAGCGCTGCATTTGCTGCGGGTTCCGGGGGGGATGTTAATATCTCAGCCCGCGATTTTTCGTTATTGGCAGGGGGAAGTGCCACTAGTCTTAACTTTGCCACTGGGACTGGCGGTGATGTGACAATTGGGGCAGATACCGTTTTGTTGTCAGGTCGTGTGTCATCCACACAAGTACCCAGCACCATTAGCTCCTCTAATTTTGGTCTGGGGAATGCGGGTAACCTGACCATCGACACGCGGTTACTCAATATGCAAGACACCAGTGCCATTGGGGCCACCTCCTCAGGGGATGGCGCCGCTGGCAATATCACCATCAATGCTACAGAACGAATCGATCTATCGGCCCCGATTACAGGGCTGCCAGTAACAACGTCCATTAGCTCTTCGACCATCGTTCCAAACCTCTCAGAGCAGCAGCTGCTTAATCTATCGGCTGTAC
Organism: Leptothoe kymatousa TAU-MAC 1615; assembly: GCF_018739865.1. Lineage (GTDB taxonomy): Bacteria > Cyanobacteriota > Cyanobacteriia > Phormidesmidales > Phormidesmidaceae > Leptothoe > Leptothoe kymatousa. Next base: position 46,885 of record NZ_JADOER010000013.1, read on the forward strand.
CTAACGGAGATGCTGGTAGCGTAATCATCACAACGCCTGTTTTGGAAATGACTGGCCCCAGCAGCATCAGTGCTCAAAACCTGGGGACTGGTGATGCCGGTGTGGTTAGCATTCAGGCAGATCGGATGCTGCTGCAGGATAATGCTGTCATCAAAGGACGAACAGTCGCTGGAGAAATCGGCAATATCACCCTAACGGTGGCAGACTTCCTACTGCTGAGGAATGGTAGTAACATCACAACAGAATCTCCAGGGATTGGCAACGGGGGCAATATTACCATTTCCACACCAGCCCTCCTGGCTTTAGAAAATAGCGACATTGTTGCCGATGCCTCCCAGGGTAATGGGGGCAATATTACCATTTCATCTCAGCTACTACTGGGTACTCAATTTCGCAGGCAGCGTACCGCTGAAAGCGATATTACGGCTAGTTCAAAGTTTGGCTTGAATGGAACAGTCTCCATTAATGGCATTGAGATTAACCCCAATTCCGGTCTGGTTGAGCTACCGACTGAAGTCGATGACCCCAGTCAACAAATTGCTGAAAGTTGTTCAGCATTGGGCGTTAATGAGCTGGTGATGACGGGGCGGGGCGGCATTCCCACGACTCCCAATCATGTTTTGATGCCGAATCATACGTGGATAGATTTTCGTGCGAACTCTCCATTGGTCCAAGATGTGTCACCGTCTTCGCGGTTAACTCTTCCTCCATCCCCTGATCAACTGATTGAAGCCACCGGTTGGCATACCAATGCCACAGGGCAAATTGAAATCGTTGCCAATGGGACTCAGCCAGATATCTATGCCGCCTGTAATGATCTATTAAACGGTTAGACGCTGCGTTATTCAGACTGTCGCGCGGGAATTTTCATGACAAATGCTGCCCCTTGGCCCAGGGTGGAATTACAAACCAGGCTCCCCCGATGGCGCTCGGTGATAATTTGGTAGCTAATGGACATGCCCAACCCTGTTCCCTTACCCACTTCCTTAGTGGTAAAAAACGGGTTAAAGATTTTGTCTTGAATCTTTTTAGGAATGCCGGGACCATTGTCTTCTATGCAAATAGTGATAGTGCCTTTATCAGGGTTGTGACAAGTCCGAATAGTAATCTGGGGCTGTTTCGTAGGGGCTTCTTCTAGCGCGTCAATGCTATTGGCTAATATGTTCAAAAATACCTGGTTTAGCTCACCGCTATAGCATTCGATCAAGGGTAGTTCGCCATAGTCTCGTTCAACCTGAATATTTAAGGCATTGTTGAATCGATGCCCTAAAATTAGCAACGTATTTTCCAGGTCGTCATGGATGTCTACGGTTTTCATGTCGGCCTCATCCAACCGCGAGAATGTGCGCAGCCCTTTGACTATGGTTCGAATGCGCTCGGAGCCGATGGAAAGGGACTCTAGAATTTTAGGAAAATCCGCCGTTAGAAAATTAAAGTCGATGTCATCTTTGATTTTTTCAATATCATCAACGTCGATCTCTGTGCACTGCTTTAGTTGTTGTTCTAATGTGGAAATCAAGTAAAACAGATCTTCGGTATATCGCTCTAAATGGGCCAGGTTGCCATGGATAAAATTAATGGGATTATTGATCTCATGGGCAATGCCTGCCACCAACTGTCCCAGGCTCGACATTTTTTCAGCCTGGATCAACTTTTGCTCCGTTGCCTGACGTTCTTCCAGCAGCCGTTTTACGCCGCTAATATATTCGTTTACGGCCATGGTCAGGGTGCCAATTTCATCGTCTGCTTTGACCGGCACCTGCACGTCAAAGTTAGCAGACTGAATACTATCTCGAGCGGCAAAGGTTAAATGCTGAATGGGCTGGGTGATGGCCCGATTGATGCAGTAGGCAATGGTTGCTGCCAGCAGCGTTGATATGGCAAAACTCCACAGGGTTACTTGCCGACTATATCGCTCTACCTCGGCTAGTTGTGCTTGGGAAATGACTAACGCGTTTTGAGTGCGCCTAAGGACGGGGCCGATTTTACGGGGTAGCTGGTTAAACTCCTCAACGGCGGGTTCGTTTAAAAACGTGTTGAGGAGGTCTGATGAAACTTTAATTTGTTGTGCTTCTGACAGGATCGGAGCCTGTTTTTGAAACAAAATTTGGTCTACGTTAAAAACGAACTGGTCGATCTGCTGTTGATACGCATTCAAAATCGAAATGTAGTCCACTGCCAATGTGGAAAGCTGTTTTTGATAGGGCTGATCTTCAATGGGCAATGCTGCTAATTGTTGTAAGTCATTGGCCACCGCTTTTAAGCCATGGTTCAACCTATAGTTGGTGGCAATAAATTTATCGGGTTGATTGGTATAGGTAATTAGCGATCGCAGCTCTAGCTGAGCGGTGAGAACATCTATTTGCAGCCGCTGTATGGTCTCTGTTTGGGTGCGAATTTGCTCGGCATAATCCGTCGCTAGCCGCTGGTGATGGGCGGCCCAAGCCATGCCACCCATGCTACCCAGCATGGCAATGGCCAGCGCCCCACCGTAGCCCAGTCCAATTTTCTTACCAATGGAAAGGCGACGAAAGTATGCACGGCAATACTGATGGGGCCACCGAAATTTTTTATAGGATAAGACTGGATCTAAAACCCTAATGCTGCAGGGAGATCTGAGCATAGCAAAATATAAAACAGGCAGTAAAACGGTAGAATCCCCCAGACACTGGTGCTTGACCCGCACTAGTATCATCATTCTCACATTTTTAAGACTGCCCAATCGGTATTGGGAACAACACAAAGGGGGATGGAGATCTTTGCTGTGGCAAAGATCTCCATCCGTCACAAATTAGGTAACTGTCCTTTTGATTAGTTACCTAAGCATATTGGCTGATCCTGTTGGCTGCTGCCGTTGGCTGAGCGTAGTCGAAGCCAACGGCAGCAGTTTCTACTGTGCCGCGTCTTGCAGTTCTGCCGGGCGTACGGTCACCGTCTGGGTTTGATTATCACGAATAACTTCAAACTTGAGGCCTTGACCAATTTTGCTGCCTTCCACAGTTTTCTGTAGCTGTTCCGCTGTCGTCACCGCATCACCGTCGATTTTTACGATCACATCGCCCCGACGTAGGCCCCCTTTTGCCGCTGGGCTATCGGGCACCATCTGCACAATCAACACGCCATCCGTCTCCGGCACCGTGAGCAACGAATTTGGGTCGCTGTTAATATCCTTGGCCTGGTCCACGGTCAGATTGGTCATTTGGATACCGATAAATGGATGGGGCACCCGCTTACCCTCAGCTAGGAAGGCCTGAATTTCCTTGGCCTTATTGATGGGAATGGCAAAGCCGATGCCCTCGGCGTCAGCCCGAATCGCCGTGTTAATGCCGATCACCTCGCCCTGATCGTTGACTAGGGGACCACCGGAATTGCCCGGGTTAATGGCCGCATCGGTTTGGACAAAGTCCAGACGCTTGTCGGGAATGCCCACCTGGGAGCTGGATCGGTTGAGGGTGCTAATAATGCCGAGGGTGACCGTATTGTCTAAGCCGAGGGGGTTACCCACTGCGATCGCCCAGTCGCCCACCTGTAGCTGGCTAGAATCGCCCTCAGGGGCCACCGGTAGGTTATCTCCCCTAATCTTCACCACCGCCAGATCAGAGGGCTCATCGGTGCCCTTTACTTCACCGTCAAAGGTGCGGCCATCCCGTAGGGTAATGGTGACCTTGTCGGCACCGCTGACCACATGGGCATTGGTGAGCAACAGGCCGCTGTTGTCCACGATAAAGCCAGAGCCCTGACCCTGCTGGCGAAACTCCTGGGGTAGCCGGGGAAAGGCATCATCGCCAAAGAAGCCTCGGAAAAAGGGATCATCGAAAAAGGGATCCTGCGATCGCGTAGCCACCGTACGTTCGGTATCCACCCGCACAACGGCTGGCCCCACCCGATCCACGGCGGCGGCGACAAAATTGTGGGGGGTGTCTGGCACTCGGGCGGTTTCTACTAGCTGTGCGGTGGGGGCGCTTACCTCCGCCACGCTCGGTGGAATAATCCACGGTGAAAATACTCTCAGGGAAGATAGGGTTAGGGCTACGCTCAGGAGAATAATTAATGCGTAGTTGCGGATCTGACGCATGGGACGGACTCTCAATTCAACAGATTAACGGGTTAGGAATATGCGTGAAAATAAGCTACCGCTGTAAGTCTTGGCGATATGGGGAGGACGTTGCTTAACAGAATCCTGTGGGGATTTTATTTTCGTGCATACGCCTTAGCCGTTAGGATCTAGCTTGCAATGGTTTTGTAAAATTGACAGTTGTGAGAACCCTACAAATTGTGTGGGGTCCCTTCGAGTTCCCACACCCCCTGCCTAGGGCGGACGAAACCGCCCTAGAACCCGACAAAAAATATAACTCTAGTTTTTCTCCTAACAAGTTTTTATTTAAAATTCAATGTTGTATTCCAATTTAAGTTCCGTATCGTTTAGGTTCGAGGCCCCCTCTAGGCGAAACTGATCGCTGAGTCGATATTGCACCCCAAACTGGGGGGGATTGCCGCTGTTGAGAATCTCTAGCACGCTGAGGTTAATGCTGTTGCCTAGGCGGAAGGAGGCTTCCACACCGATGCCGATGCCGGCGGTGCTTTCTGAGGAGGTGTCGGTGGTGGGAAATACGCTAAAGGACTGTAGACCCAGGGTGTTGGCAACGTTGTTGCCCAAGTTGGCGAGGCTGCCCGCCCCTAAAAATTCGGCAAATTGGGTCAAATTGCCACTGGTTAACCCACCCACCACGTTGCTGCCCAACAGTGCTAATAATGTATCCTGGCTGCGGTCTGGATTGCTGGTTAGGGCCAAGCTATTGGCCAGGTCTCTGGCATTCCCTTTGGCCACGGCCTGCACATTGATATATTGCACATCCCCCACGGATTGTACGTTGGCGTTGTCGTCAATTTCGGCACTGGCAATCTCGCCGGAGGACGCGGGCACCCTGGTGACATCGGTCTCTTGCACCCTGGCGGTCATGACCACATCGACATAGGGGTTGAGCCCATTTTCGGGGATAAATATGGCGGTGTTGGGGGCATTGGGATCTAGGCGAAACTGGGTGGAAAATAGATTGATCCAGCCGGACTTGAGGTCAATGGCCCCCTTGGGTTTGAGGTCCGTTAAGCTGCCGTTTAGGGTAATGTCGCCCAGGGCTCTGATATTGAAGAGGGGCGGCCCCGCCACGGCGAGGCGATCGCTGAGGACAATGGCAAAATTGTCGAGGGTGACGTTGTCTAAAAATCCCTTGGGCTTAGCCACGGGTTTGGGGGCCAGGGGTTCTTCTCCGAGAAACTCTGCGCGATAGGGGTTGACCGTTTCAATATCTGTTGCGGTGGGCAATGGAATCGCACCGGCCTGGCGAAGTAATTCGGTGGCCCGAATCTGGCCATTGCCCACGGCGATGTTACCGCCAATCACAGGGGTAAACACCGAACCAGTGACGGATATTTGGCCATCGAACACGGCCTTTAGGATGCCGCTATAGTCCACGGGTAGCTGATCTAGGGCAATGGCCAAGCCGTCGGCCCCGTTGTTTTGTTTAGCGCGTCTGGGCAATGGGCCCGTTTGCAACGGCTGACCAAAGGGAAAGATTGGCAACTGGCCCGCCACTTGGAGCTGGCCATCCCCTAAATTTGCCTGGAGTTTTTGAACGGCCAGCTGGGCTAAGTCAAATTGGATATTTCCATTTAAATTTGTGATGGGCCTGTCTAATAGGGGGCTGTTGACCACACCATTGCGCAGGCGAACATTACCTGCGATCGCAGGCTGGGCCAGGGTACCATTTACTTGCACAACAATATCGCCGCTGCCCTCTTGCCATTGCACCTGGTCCTGGGTGAGGGTATTAATCACATCAAAGCTGTCGTCGGGCACCACCGCCTTGATGTCCAGCCGATTGTTGCGGGGCTGTTCCATAAAGGGGAGGGCATAGGGAATGCGGCCCTTTAACGTAATCGGGGCATCTTCGGGGTTGACGGCAACTTCGCTGGCCACATTTAGGGTGGCGTTGCGATAGTTGAAGGTGGTCTCTAGGGGTTCTAGGAAATAGTTATTCACCTGCGGATCAACAATAATGGCTTCCCCCGCCACAATGGGGGCGGCCAAATTGCCGTCAAATTTAGTGTCCACATCTAATGTCCCCGCCACATCCACCGGCAGAGGGACAATGGACTGGGCCAGCTCGACGGGCAGATTTTTTACGTTGAGCTGCCCCGCTAACCGATCGAGGTCGCCCTTGCCGGAGAGTTTAATGATGGTCTCGCCAGCGGTAATTAACACGGGGTCAAACTTGACGTTGAGGGCCTGGACGTCGCCGCGCACTAGAAAATCGTTGGGCGGTGCGTAGGGCCCCCACCGCCAGCTATCGCCTTGGATATCGAACTGGGCTTTGACATCGTTGAGCAAAGGAGAATCCCCCGCCACGGCAATGGTGCCGGTAAAGCCGCCGGAGAGATCGGCCAGGGGGGGAATGACCAGCGGCCCATTGCCATCGTCAACGGGTTGGGGCCGATTTTCCATAAAGGCAACAAATGTCTCTAGCCTTTCTAGTAAGGACCCCGCGGGCAGCTGGGCGGGGGTGGTGGTTAAATCGGCCGCAGTGCCTTCGGGGCCGGTGGGGGGTTGCCCCTGTAGAGCGCTTAGGTCAAGCTGTGCCGCCAGTGCTACCAAATCCTCAATGCGGCCGTCCGCCACGGTGAGTTCTCCGGCATACTGCAGCTGGGGTACAACGGCGGCGCTGCCCGTGAGCAAATAGCGGCTGTTGTCTAGCAGCAGTTCCCCCTGGTCCAGGGTGGCGGTGTTGTCGCTGTAGCGAAAGGTGGCGGCAAACCGTTGGGCATCCACCGGATCTAGCCCCGGTTCAACAATGGTCACACCTCCCCTGGCGGTGGGGTTAGCAACGTCGGCCAGGTCGGCTTCGACACTGGCGTTTAACACCCCGGTGATGGCCCCAAACCCGGCGGCGGGGCGCAGGTTTAGTTTGTGGAGGGGGAGCTGCTCAATATCGGCATGGAACTGGCTGCCTTGGCCGTAGCCCTGGGCCACAAAGTCCTGGTTGCGCAGCTCAAAGGTGGTGGGCCAGAAGCGGTGATTGAGGGCTAGCTGCAATCGGTCTTGCTGGCCCTTGAGGTCCAAGCCCCCACCGTCTGCTAAGGAGAAGGCCACCGGCCCCGCCAGTGGTTCAAAGGCGAGATCGTTAAGGGCCAAGTTGTCGAGGCGGGCGTTGCCGGACAGTTGGAGATTGGCCAGGGGGCCGGTGAGCTGTCCGTTAAAGCTGGTGAGGCCCCCTAGCTGGCCATGGGCCTGCACCGTTGGGGGGGCAACCCGGTTGAAGGGGTGCAGGTCAAATTGTTGGAGGGCGACGTTGAGGTCGAGGGTGCCAATGGGAATGGGCTGGGTAAAATCGATGCCGATGGTGCCGTCGGCCTGGAGGCCGGGGGCGTTAAACGACTGAACGGCCACCTGGTCCCCCTGCCATTGGAAGGCGGTGGTCCAGTCGCCCCTTTGTAGCAGGGGCTGGTTGAGGGTGGGAATTTGCACCAGGGCATCTGCGATCGCAGCCCGGCCCTTCGCCTGTATGGTGGCCGGGTCAAAGGCATACAAATTGCCCGACGCATCCAGCTCCGCACTCAACAGCCCCTGGGCCTGGGGCGTAAACTGTTCCACCGGCACCTGGTCGGTGCGCACCGTTGCCTGCCAGTTGCCCCCCTCCAGTGCGGCCACCCCGTTGGCCGACACCGTGCCGCCAAACACCTGCAGCTGGGTGTTGTCTGCGGTGACCACATTGTCCGCCAGGGTAAGCGCCCCCTGCCCCGGAAAGCTGGAGTCCGATAGCTGCCACTGGGCCTTGGCGGTTTGGGTTTCTAGGGTGCCCGTTGCCGCTAGGTCCGCCCGGAGGGAGCCCACCACCATATCGGCGGGCAGCGTTACCCCGTAGAGCTGGGTAAATTCATCCACGGGCACATCGGCCTGGCCCGTCAGTTCAAATTCAGGATTTTGTAAATCGGTTAAATCCGCCTGCCCCTGGGCCACAATCACCCCCCCCGCGTCGGGCACCACCCGCAGTTCCGTCAGCTCAGCTTCCTTGAGCCTAAAGTCCGCTAGGGGCAGCACAAAATCGGCCCATACCGTGGCCAGGCTCAGCCTATCCACCTGGAGCGGTGCAACATTGGCCAGCCGCCCCCGCACCTGGGGAGCCGTCACCTCCCCAGTTACCCGGGTGGTTAAGTCAAAGGCCGTTGCTGTGTCTATCGGCAAATTTTCAGGTAGGTCAAGACTGGCTAGGGTTTGGACATCCCCCAGGGTGACGGCTGGAATTTTGGCTTTGAGGTCGTACCCCGCTTGCCAGTCCACGGTGCCCTCTGCCCCCAGGGCCACCTCCCCCAGCTGCAGGTTGGTATCTTCCAGGGTGACCCGCTGCCCCTGAAACCGTAGCTGGCTGCGAATATTGCGCACCGGCTCCGGCAGGTCCCTCACCAGCACCTGGCCATCGCGAAATTGGGCCGTCCCCTGCACGTCAACCGAAGATTCATCCAGTTTGCCGTCGTTCAGGGCCGCCGCCACGGTCAAATTGCTGCTCAGGGTGCCTGCACTTAACCCCATTAGGGGCGGTAGCAGCGCATTGACCCCGGTGGTGGGTAGCTGCTGCAGGCGCACATTGGCCTTCACCGCCTGCTGTGCTAGATTGCCTTCGCCTTTGATATCAAAGCTGCCCCCCTCCAGCTGCCCCGCCAGGTCAAAATACAATTGCTGGGATGCTTCCCCTGAAAACTTGGCGGTCAGGTCGGCCTCGCTCACCTCTAGGGGTTCGGGGGGGACCAAGGGGTTGGGGCCTTGGGCTATCGGCGCCACCCGGAGGCGAGCGTCCTGGACTTTGATGGTCTGAAGTTCGATGGTGATTGGGTTTTTGTCGTCCGACGATTCTGGAATGGAGAGGTCAAACCACTGTCTGTCCTGGTTTTGCACCAGGGATACATCGGGGCGCACTAAAACAATGTGGGGTTTTAGGGTTTGCTGAAAGATTAGCGATCGCAGATCAAAATTCACCGCCACCCGATCCACCCTCACCGACGAATCATCCGTTGCCGTCGCCGGAATCAGGGTTTCACCTAACTGAACGCCCGTCAGCGACAGCTGTTCCAGCTCGCCCAACTCAATCGGGCGGTCAACGGCATCCGTAATTTTGGCCTCCACCAACGGCAAAAGTTTGCCATTGATCACCCGCTTCCCCCCAACCGCTACAGCAATACTACCCAACGCAATCACCACCCCCAATCCGGCACCAACCTTGAGTAATAACCCCCAATGGGAAGGGCGTGGGGGCTGTTCGGAAGGCGTCAAATCAGACGAATTCGACATAGTTGCACGGAGTTAAAAGGCCAAATAAAGCGCAGGGGCGTTTAATCGTTATATAACGAAATTAAACCCCTAAACTGTCTTTTCAATGACTCCGCTGCTATTTGTTGCTGGGCCTATCTGCCCCTAATCCACTAGCCCCCAGGGGCACCAAATTTTTGGGTGGCCCGTTTTACAAATCGGTTAGTCTTAACCCACAAACTTGGTGACGACAGCTGCGCGGGCCGTTGCTCTGGGTGTTTCAGGAAGCGATAGTGCAAAAACACATCCCGGTAATAGATATCCACATCTTCTCCCAGACACAGCCGATTAAAATCAGTCGACGAATAGCCCATGTAGTGGATTCGATGAATCGGCTTGCCCCCATCCTGGTTGTACAGCACGTTATCTCTGACCACAAAGGGGTCCGAATTCGCACAGTTGCCCGTGCGCTCTTGGGCATTGGGGCTCTGGGTAAAATTAAACTGGGGACGCCCCAGCTTCAGGGTCATATAGTTAAACAAAAAAGCATCGTCCCACCAGCCCTGTCCATTCACCCAGGCCGCTTCCCCCTGTTCAACCATGCACCGTTGCAGCGTGGTGATGGCATCAACGCTAAACAGCTCTCGCTTCGCTCCAAAAAAGCTAGAACAGTGCAGCAGGGACCGCAGTTCATCCGCCGTAAACGCACTAGCGGCTTCCACTACCGCGAAATCCAAAGCCGCATGGTAGTCCGCCTTTTTATGCTCCCAATCATCAAATACAAAATCATAGGAGTCCAGGCGATGGATTACATCGTCCACCGGCTTCATCGCCAGACTGTCCCCATCAAAAAAGATAAATCGTTCAAAGGGACCGTCAAACGCAACAAACTTTCGGTGCAGCTTGCCACCATACCAGCGGGGATGAGACCGCTTAGTTTGGTTGGCCATGGGATGAGCGGCGACAAATGTTTGGGCAAAGGTTTCCCAGCGTTCAATGGAGGCCGGATTATCCAGCAGTCTGACATGCGGTCTGGTGCTAATTTCTTCCCTTACCCGGCTAAGGCGGTGGTCAAAGGGAATAACGCACACCGGCACATCAGCCCCCACATTGGCTTCAATGCTATTGAGCAGGGCCACTAACTGGTCATAGATGGCGTCATTGGCCAGGGTATAAATTCCAAAGCTTTCTGCCATCACCACCGCACAATCGAATAAGCACACCCTAATCAGGTTGCCCTAGCTTTCACCCAAGGAATCCTTGGCATCAGAAAAAAGGCATCGCTGAACATTAATAACGATTTTATACGTCAGTTGCCAACTGCTATTTTTTAATTTGTTTCATCGCCTCCGTCGGTTGGCCTAATTAGGCCTCAGATTATGAAATCAATGCAACAAAAACTGTTGCTAAGGCAAAAGCTAACAGATTCTAGACCCAATTTTTTAAGCTGCAATAAAGCGTCTGACTCCATTCAATGAAATTGCCCCTTCCAGGCAACACAACCAATTTTCACGGATTAGACTATAAAGCTACGTCTGTTTTCAGGGAGCGTTTTGATGGGTTCACCTTACATTGAACTAACTTCTTTACCTGATGCAATTAGCTTAGGACAGGCCACCACGCTAGATGTTCTGGTAAAAATTATACCGCCCCCATCAGATCGTCAACGACAACGACCTCGGCTGAATTTAGCAGTTGTGATTGACTGCTCTAGCTCCATGGCGTTCAAAGAGCGGTTGGTCTATGCCAAAGCGGCGGCTCGCCAAATTGTGCAGGAACTCACCCCCAGCGATCGCATTAGTATTCATACATTTGATCAGACGGCACAAACCCTGTTGCCCAGCACATTTTGCAGCCATAAATATGAGATCATCAACAAAATTCAAACGATTCGACTAGGCCAGGGGACAAACCTCCATGCCGGATGGATTGAAGGTGTGAATGAAGTCAACAAAAACAGCCAGTCCGATACCATCAATCGAGTGATTTTGCTCTCAGATGGTAGAACAAATCGGGGGATTACGAACCAGAAAACAATTGTTTCCCATGTTGAAAACCTGGCCCAATCTCGCATCAGCACAACAACAGTGGGTCTGGGCAACGACTTCAGCGACAACCTGCTAAAAACCATGGCCAGGGGCGGCGGCGGTAACTATTACCATCTTAATTCCCCCCATCATCTCCCTATAATCTTCAAAAAAGAAGTCCAGGCACTGGTGGCCACCTTCGGGCAGGCGGTAACCCTGGGTATTGAACCCCAGGGAGATGTGGACGTTGAAGATGTCCTCAATGATTTTGACCTCAACCCCCAGGGACGCTTCAAATTGCCAAATTTAGTGGCCGGATATCCGTTCAATGTGGTTGTTCAACTCAAGGTTGAGGCCCTTCACCAACAGACAGACCTTTGTTATTTTCGGCTGTCCTGGTGCGACGGTGAAACCACAGAATCGAAATCTCTACGGGTGCCCCTACGGTTGCCCATGGTCGCCCCCCCCACGCTCCAACGGGGGGCTAACAATCCCGAAGTTCAGCAACAGGTTGCCTTGATGCTAGGGGCCAGGGCCAAGAAGAAAGCCATTGAACTGGTCGACAGGGGCAATTACGAAGCCGCCCACGCCCAATTGCAATCGGCCCAAGCCTTAATCTTAAGGGCCCCCGCATCGTCCACCATGGAACTGGAAATAATCGCCCTGGAAAAGTTAGAAGCTGACCTACGGGAACGGCAGTTTCGCCAGCGTAGCCACCCCCAAGCCCATCCAGTGACGATCGGATTTGACCAAACCAAACTTCCCTGGTGCTGGAATAAATAACCAGCACCAGGAGGAATAGGAATTGGGAGTTCGGAATTAGGAGTTCGGAATATGTACTGTTTTTCCGACTTCCGGCTTCCGAACTCCCTTATGTCCAGGCAATCATCTTGCTCGGGAAACTGCGTTTGTTGCGTTTAGGCTACTGGAATAGCCAATGGCGGCTGTTCATAGCGCTGTACGGCCATGGGGCGCAGCTTTAACTCCACCAGAATAGGGTAGTGGCTGGGCCATGGCATCTGCTTTAGGACAGCATCAAAATGTTGCTTAAAGAACAGTCGTCGACAGGCATTTTTGCCTAGCAGCAGCAGCTGATGTCGCCGGCGTATCGTTTGGAACGAATGCTCGGTGTACAGTGCATTTAGTAGCTGATATTCGAAAGCGACAAAATTTTCGTCACTGTAGTTTGCAATCACGTCAGCTTTTTCCACCAGATCTTTGCCATACAGCTTCAGCATATAGCGCAAAATGGCTTGGGTCGCTCGATTGTTCTTTGCCGGCGTTGCCAAAAACTTCGGCAGTTGACTGCCACGACCGGCGGCTTGATAGTCTCCTAGCACCGTATAGGCACTGCCAACGGTGGGTTCAAAGTAAATTGGTTCAACCACCCTTAGGGTTCTTAAAATCTCTTGATACCAAGCATCTTTAACGGCACAATCCCCCAAGGTGAAATCTGTTCTAATGGTTTCCGTATCCCAAAACAGACCGCCATTGGATAGCCCTTCACAGAAAAAGAGAGACGCGTATAGCTCTAAGGGGCTGTAGATCCCCCGTTGGAACCATTTATCGCGGGTGGTTTCGCCGGTTGACTGGGATACCCCGTCCTCACCATCCATCCTGATTTCTTGGTTCCTCAATAAAATACTGACATTTTCGCGTTGTAGTATGTCAATATTTTCCTGGAGACAGCTGGGGAATAAATAATTATCATCCTCTAGTGAGCAAGCATATTTCCCGCCCAAAATATTCTGAGGATACAGCGCTAGATCAATATTCCTAGTGCCACCAATATTTTTAGGATGATGATAGTAAACAATTCTTTGGTCTTGCAGTTCCTCCACCACAGCCTCAGCTTCCTTATCCGGGGAGTTGTCTAAAACAACAGCCCTCCAAAATGGATAGGTCTGATTCTGGAGACTCTCCAGAGCTCTTTGTAGTGAATGGGGACGCCTATAGGTAGGAATTCTGATCTCACAAATAGGATAGTCCTGCTGATCTTTTGTCTGTATCATGACTATTTTCAAAGGAGAAATATCTGATCAGGGCGTAGATGACCGTTAGATGCGCTCCACAGCCTGTAACTTAAAAGGGTGCTGACAGGTTCTTAATATAAGACACTTGTCCCATAGGAGCCGTTAAGAAACTACTTCACGGTTTAATCCGAAAAGGCTTGTTCAGCCATAATTTCAGTGGACAAGACCACGATTTTAATTTTTAACCAGCCCATAGCCTGGAAGTAAGCTAAAGGCAACAGCGGTGTCTTATGAATATGTAATACACATAGTTAAGCGCTCTTGTACTCAAAAGTTGTTGACCAAAGAGTCATCTTTACCCTAATTTAATATTGCTTGGAATAACAATAAAGATAGCCTCAAAATGCAAAAAAATTCTGCGTAATTTCAGTCAATTAAACTCCAGAGGTGTTGGGGTAAGTCCATGGGGCTTAGGTAGAGGGTATTCAGTCATAGATAGGGTTTTGGGCTTTGAAAAGTATTGTTATTTACGATAGATCCGTAGATAAAGACATAGAAGTAAAACTTTAGTCGAAACTCTTTTAAACGTTGAGGAATGTTCGAAAAAATGTTCGTTCTGAACAAGTTTGAGAGTTTCTTCGTATGTCAAAGCTTTTTGAGAAAACCATTACGCCAGCCAATGCAGCTACCGACGATGCCGCCAAGAACACAGCTAGTTAGATCGAAGAAAGCCGAAGTTCTACCGGCTACGTAGTATTGAAATACTTCGGTGGCTAGGCCATAGAGCAGCAGAATCAAGCAGGTGGTGACCAGGTTTTTGACGACCGATGTGCTTGACTTGGATAACACTAAGAAAACCAGCAGCCCCAAGGGCAGGAAAATTATAAAATTACTTATAAAATCCTTAAGAAACCGTCGCTTTGGCGATAAAAACGAAGGCTTACCTTCATTTGTGTATACCCTTGGCACTTCCATGGCAACAGTCGGTTGCATTTGGCCTTCATCCTGAATCAAGCCATCTTGCCCATCCGAAAAGGTAAATGCTGTGACCGCATTCCTGCGCTGGGGACGCGCCTGGTAATGGTCAGCTACTTCTGTCGCTGACATCGGTCCCTGGTATAGGGTCAACTGTTCAATACGCCCCAGCCAGGGACGGTCTCCTGTGCGCTCATTGCCCAATAACAGTGGATAGTCAGCATCCCAGTTGGAAAAATCCCCGGTAAGGGCATCAGATTGTGCCTGAAGTTTTCCATTTACATAAATCTGACAGTTGGAAAAGTCATAGCTGACAACGACATGCTGCCGTTGTTTGGCGGTGAACACATTGGCGGCCGTAATGGGTTGGCTGATGCCGGTGGGATGGGTATGGGCGGTGCGCATGCGAAAGACTAAGTCATTGCCGTGTTGGCCTAAGCTAAAGTTGCGGTGCAATGGGTCCTGGGAATAGGTGATAATGCGCGCTGGGCCGAATTGGTTGTCTTTTGTAGAGGCTAACCAGGCTTCGATGGTTAACCCTTGGTCGAGCTGCTGGGGCAAATCATGGGGGGGAGTAATGCTTCTAACCAAGCCAGGTCGTTGAAATTCGAGGCTATGGTTATCTATATTTAATGCAGCACCATTAATACAGGTGCTGCAGGGGATAACAAATTTATAGGGCCAGAGAGCCAGGCCTAGAACAATGGCAGCATAAAGTGCTAAAAGAATGCGCATATTAGTTTATGTAGGATCGTTGCTGCAGATAGTCATAGCCCGATTTTGCAAGGCTCAGAAAAGGGCATTGCAAAATCGGTATGTTTTTTTGAACAAGATTCGTTGTTTTAACCGGCTGGTATTAACAGATCCGCTTGTGTGTGGGCGTTGAGCCATGGGCTACCCCAACAGCCCGATCATACTTTATTTTTGTTTTATGGCCATGCTACTGCCGCCGCTGTGTGCTAGGGTCATGGGAAAACGTTATTGTTGTTACAGTTAGGGGATTGCGGAAAAATAATGGCCCTGGTGGCGATGGGTGAAAGGGCCCGTGGCTGGATAGGCTGTTTACAGCCGTTTGCTATAAAACATGCGGTGGTGGTCGTTTTGAAAGTCTGGAATCTCACCCATTTTGGTAAAGCCTAGTTTTTCGTAAAAGCCGGGGGACTGAAAACTAAAGGTGTCCACGTCGATGCCTCGACAATGTCGTTGTCTGGCTAATGCTTCGACTACGGCCATTAGCTGGCTGCCTGCTCCCTGGTGTCGATAGTTTTCGGTGACCCAGAGGTTGCCAATGTGCAATCGGCCCCAGGTAACACATCCCTCTGTGCCACCAATAATGTCATCGGCCTCATTTTTGACGGTAAAGCAGAAGTAGTGATATTCATCGTCAATGAAGCGGTTGTTATAGGCGGTTAGGCTATCGCGCACATACTCCATGTCTGTTTTAGATGGATTGGCATCAACCGTTAAGGCCATTACTCGGTCACCCCTAAATCAGCATGGAAAAAGCAGGAGCCTGGGACCCCTGCTTAAGATATTGCCATACAGACTGCCGCTGGTGCAGAACCTTTAGGCCATTTGCCCTTTAGCAAGCCAGATCTGGGTATTCACTGGAGCCTGGGCCTGGGCTAGCATGGCTTGGAGGGTTTCCCCTTCTAATACATCTTCGGTCAACAATATCTGGGTCATTTGATCCAGCAGATCGCGGTTGAGCATGAGCACGGCCTTGGCCACCCCATGGGCCTGGTGGATGGACTGCTTCACCAATCGATCAATCTCGGCGGCTACTTCACCCCCCATGGGTCGGCGGGTGCGATCGCTACCGAGAAAGTCTGACTGGGTATTGGCAAAGGCGATGGGGCCTAGGTCGGGGGCCATGCCATATTGGGTGACGGCGCGCTCGGCTAGGTCTGTGGCTTTCTGGATGTCGTCGCTGGCCCCGGACGAGACTTTGCCAAAGACGACTTCTTCGGCGGCCCTACCCCCCAATAGGGTGGCCAGCTGTCCCCGCAGTTCGTCCTCTAGCATCAGGTAGCGGTCTTCCGCCGGGGTTTGCATGGTGTAGCCCAAGGCCCCCTTGCCCCGAGGCACAATGGAGATTTTGGCCACCTGGGTGGCACCGGGCATCAGGGCACCGACAATGGCATGGCCCACTTCGTGGTAGGCAACAGTTTGCCGCTCCATGGGCGATAGAATGCGCGATCGCAGCTCCAATCCCGCAATCACCCGCTCCATGGCCTCACGAATATCGGCCATCATCACCGCCTGCCGATTGTTACGGGCCGCCAGCAGTGCCGCTTCATTAATTAGGTTGGCCAGATCCGCCCCCACAAAGCCAGAGGTTTGGGTGGCAATGTCCCCCAGGTTCACATCTTCCGCCATCGACACCTGGCGGGCATGCACCCGCAGAATCTCCAACCGACCGTTGCGGTCCGGACGATCCACCAGCACCTGCCGGTCAAACCGGCCCGCCCGTTTTAGCGCCGGGTCCAAAATCTCCGGGCGGTTTGTGGCCCCAATTAAAATCACACCGCTGTTCTCATCAAAGCCATCCATTTCCGTCAGCAGTTGGTTCAGGGTTTGTTCCCGCTCGTCATTGCCGCTGTGGGGACCGCCGCCACCGCGAGACTTGCCAATGGCGTCCAGCTCATCAATAAACACAATACAGGGGGCCTGCTTTTTCGCCTTATTAAACAAGTCTCGCACCCGAGAGGCCCCCACCCCCACATACAGCTCCACAAATTCCGATGCCGCCACACTCAAAAAGGGCACATTGGCCTCGCCAGCCACCGCCTTGGCCAATAGGGTTTTGCCGGTTCCCGGTGGCCCCACCAGCAACACCCCCTTCGGCAGCTTGGCCCCAATCTGGCGATACTTCGCCCCATCCTGGAGAAAATCCACCACCTCTTTTAGTTCTTGTTTGGCCTCGTCCACCCCAGCCACATCGGCAAAGGTGACACCGGCCCGTTCGCCCCGCTTGGCCGCAGTTGGGGTGGGGCCATAGGTTCTCGCCTTGGTTTTACCCACCCCACTACCCGCCGGGCTATTTTTTAGCGCCCAGGCCAGGGTGCCCATCAACGCCCCAGTAGACAGCAACAACCCCATCAGCCCCGCCACCGCACTGGCATTGTCCGGGGGCGTCACCAGATCCACCTGGTGCTGACGCAGCATGCCCGGAATATCGTCCGTGTTGCCCGCCGGGCGATGGGTGTAAAAGCGCTTAAACCCAAACGTCGGTTTGAGCACATACTCAATCCGGTTCGGCCTCAAGGTCACTCGCTGCACCTTTTGCGCCTTTACCTGTTCCACAAACGTGCTGTAAGTAGCGTGGGAAATGGTTGCCGTCTTCATCGTTGTAGTCTCTTGCTGCGCTTTTCAACAATTTGATTATGGAAGACTCATCGGCCAAAAAAAAGATGAGATTACCCCACCTAAAGAGTCTTTCCTTTGCTAAAAAAACACCGCTATACGGTTCTCCTGGGCAATAGATTCGGTTTCCCGAAGTGATTAATCGATTTATTGCATAATTAACCTGTGGCACCGAACCAAGCTAGCGGTTTACCGATCCTGGAAAGTGAGGGATGATTTACGCAAATTGGCCTACAAAATATCTTTTTATCCAGCTCGGGTAGAGCTGGAATCGTTTAACAGGTGTAGAGGCCGAACTGCGTAAGCTTCCCGTGGTGGGCATTGCATGCAGTGTCCCACGGGAAGATGGGGGGGATCAACAATGCTCTTTGCGACGACGATCGATTTTATTTTTTGCAAAATTCAATACGGCAATATTTGTGCAACAAAATTAACACCCCCGATCCAGGGATCCGCAACTTAGCCCAAGCCACTACGTAAACCAACCTGTTGCACAACTGGCGGGAAACAAAAACAACACATTTTAGGAATAGTGTGGTGGAATATAGAAGAACGGTTTTGTAGTAGTCCATAGACAGAAGAGAAAACAACATGAGCATCTTCTTCTAAACAGAACGAGCACGTCTATTCCATCCACAGCCGGGAGATTTCACATGCCACGTACCAAACGTCGCAAAGCAAAGAAAAAGCAATGGCACGCGCAGCTACCAAAACCACTTCAATCAGTTTTGCACCGTTGGCCCATTAAAGAATGGCCCCCCAAAGAGCCCACCTGGGGTTTGGTGGGTGCCGGTTGGGGGCTGGCCGCCATCGGTTTGTTATTTATCATGGGCACAAGGTTTCAAGCCTCGGCCACCAATGGCAAATCGGACTGTCGCCGGATTGTTGAACCCAGCGTTGTCCTATCGCGTCAGGAACTGGCCGATTTACTCACCGTGCCTGAGCGGGCTGAACAAAGTAAGGTAAAAGCCATTGTGGCAGAGCCCTACTGCCAGCTGGCCGACCTAGAACTTCGGGACGGCATCAGCGCCCAGCGAGAAGCCTATCCCCTCGCCTTTGATCCCAAAACTTGGTTGGTTCTACTGTACGAAGGAAACGAATATGCCGGTTATGCCTTTAGCTTTCAGCAATAAATGTCGAGCACTGGTGGGGCTGCTGGCGTTGCTTAGTGTCGGCTGCAGCCGCGCCAGTGACCACACCCGCACCCTGACGCTGCACCAAAGTTGGCCCCTGGCGGTGGGTACCGAAGTGGCGGGCTACACCGTTAGCAGCGGTCTAGGGGACATTACCCTAAACCTGCGGGGCGACAATATCCACATGCCCTTCGACGGCACGGTCGAAGCCACCCCGGTGAACAAGTCTAACTGTGTGTTGGTGTCCAGTGGCGATGTGCCCGCCTATTTGTTTCGCCTGTGCGGTGTGCGGCAGGCACAGCTGGGTCACCACAGGGAAGGCAGCGCCATTGGCTCGGCGGGGCAGCTGGTGTTTTCCATGCTGCGGCGACAGCCGGACGGCACCTGGGCCATTGTGGAACCCTCGCCCAAGTTTGTTGAGCAAATGTTGGCCAGGTAGTAGAAGGAAACGTTATTAGCAATGTGCCGACAATCTCCTCCTCGGAGGGGTGCTCCTTGGGCGGGGTGGGTTGACCGTTAGTGCCATGGGGCGAAACCCACCCCGGAGCCCCTCCCAAGAGGGGATGGGAGATCTCAACTGGCTTAGGTTTTGGCTTTTCTTTTGATCATTTTTTGTGAGAGCCACGTTGGCTTCGACTCCGCTCAGCCAACATTACGTTCGCTATCAGAGTGATTTCGCGTTAGGAGACAACTCCCATGTACATCAAATCTGTTACGGAGCTGCTTTTTGGTATTGCCCTAACTTTAATTGCGCCCCTGGCGGCCCAGGCCAAACCGGTGGCGTTGGACTTTGGCCTGGACGCTGTTCCTGCCACAACGGTGGACCAGGGGCGTTTGGCCCAGCCTTCTGGGAATGTGGCCCTGACATTTGGTTTGCCCTCCCGAAGAGAGGCGGCATCGCTTTCTTTGTTGGGGGATATTGCTGACCATCCGTTGAACCAGCTATTTGCCGGGAATACGGTTTCGCTGGTGGCCAAGGCGGTGGGTAGTGCGGAGGGAACGCGCACGCCCAATGGTGGTTATACCAGTGCCTACTATGGCCATGTGGATCCGGGCAACGGGGTGTGGAACCTGGGTAGTTTTTCGTATCAGCATGGGGCAACGTCGCCCGCCGATGCGGATCGTAAGCAGCTAAGCCGACTACAGCGCCAGGCCTTGGCCCTGCGGAACCAGGCCAAGAAAAAACAAATTAAACTGACGCTGCTAGAGGAACTAAACGGCATTGACCTGGCCAACCAGGCACCGTTGGCAGCGTTGGATCGGGGCTATATTGACTGGCTCTTTGAGGCGAAGCAGCTGCCCATGAACGATGTGGAACGGATCCGCTGGGCGCGATCGCGGGCATTTATTGATCCAGATACGGGGTATTTAGATGCGCCGGGTTTGGGCAACAATATGGACTCGATCTATTGGGACCAGGCGCGGCGGTTGGGCCAGATTGAAAAGGCGCTGGGGCTGCACCAGTGGTAGGGGCCGAAAACTCTACCAGGACTTACGAGGCGGACTGCTTTTTGCGGTAGGCATACTGACCGTGGATATTGACGGAATAGGGAATGCCGTAGGTGAGCAGTCCGGCCAACCAGCGGCTGGGGGTCATTTTGCCATTGGCCAGGGCGGGACCGTGGTTAATGGTAAACAGAACGGTGCCGACGAAGAGAGCGACTTTAACAGCGCCAGGACGCAGGTCTCGGTCAGCAAGGGCGGAGAAATAGCCTTTCATGGTAGATGCGGTAACGATTTTTATTTAGATGCAATATTTAAAAATTAACATAAACCATAAAGTGTAGCGATGGCTACTGTTTTTAGTGCGATCGCTACACTTTATGGTTTAAATTTAGTAGTCTGCGGTTTTGGACTGGGACTGTTTAGGGGTTGGCTTTGGGGGGTAGGGCTGGGGGCGTTGCAGTAGGGGTTGGGGCTGCCAAAAAATGGGCAGCTACCTACTGACCTATCAGCTGCAATAGAATCTTTTTTGCAAAACAGCCAACTGTTTCGTTTGAAGTAACGTACAAAACCACAAGCTCTGGCCCCATGGCCCCACCCCCGGCACCTTGGGCTCCACTGGGCTCTGGATCAACCGCTTACTCAAATACCGCACATTATCGTGCAGACGGTATCCCGGCTTATTCTGTTGTTTGGCCCCCGCCAACAACAACGCCCGATTATAAAAAAGTTCAACAGCGCCCTAGCCTTGCGGGGGCGCATTCCCCACAGCATGGCCGCCAAGGCTCAATGGCAAACCCTACTCAAGGGAAAAGTCTGGCTCGGCATCAATCGATACGCGATTCCATTCTGGTTCGGGCATATTTTGGGTGGCTTCCCGCAGGGTGCTTTCCCAATATTTGCGAATCTTGGCCAAGTAGGGATCGCTGGACTGGAGCTGCACCCGATGGCGGATTTCGTAGCTGTCGGCCTCGTAGAGCACCATGTTGATGGGGGGACCGACGGAAATGTTGGACCGCATGGTGGAATCGATGGACAACAGGGCACATTTTGCGATCGCATCCAGCGAAGAATCATAGGTAATGGTGCGATCTAAAATCGGTTTGCCATACTTTGTTTCCCCAATTTGCAAAAAGGGCGTTTCCGGCGTGGCCTGGATGCAGTTGCCCTGGCTGTAGATCAGATACACCTCCGGCGGTTCTCCCGGCAGCTGCCCCCCCACCAAAAAGTTGCACTGAAACTTAATGCCATCCTGGTCGAGCCAGGTGCGATCTTCCTTTTGAATGTTGCGAATCTTTTGGCCAATGTAGCGGGCCACAGCATACATCGTAGAAATAGAATGGAGAGATTCACTCGCCCCCATTTTAATGTCTTGCCCCAGCTCGTGCACAACCGCCTGGGTCACCGATAAATTCCCCGAGGTGCAGGCCACCAGCACGCGCTCTCCGGGCAGGGAAAAGTCAAATAGCTTTTGGTAGGAAGAGATATAGTCCACCCCCGCATTGGTGCGAGAATCGGCGGCCAGCACCAGCCCTTCTTTTACCGATATACCTAAGCAATAGGTCACTAATTCACACTCCTCTAGCGGTGGGGATGAGTCACAGTGTAAGGGAATGGTTGGCGTTTTTGTAAATTTTGCTACCCCAGGGGGATGGCCTACCCAGGGCCGTTTATGGCCCCCTGGGCCACTGCCCTGTTTGTTTTTTTACCAGGCCCTACCGCTGGGCGGCCTGATGTTGAATCAGCTGTTGCACCTTAATCACCGCTCGGTTATATTCTGGCCCTTTGCGCTGGGGCATTTGGTCAAAGGCCCGTTGTTCATCTTCCACCATGGCCACATCCTGCTTCACCAACCCCACTAACAAACCCCGCGCCGCATTAAACAACCGGTTTTTTACAAATCGCCGAAATCGCACCGGCAGCTTGTGCAACCGATGAAATGCCCCCAGGGAAACAAAATGGACCAAATAGGCCCGGGTGTTTGTTTCGCCCACAGGGCAAAACAAACAGTAAATTTTAAAGTCTTTCCCCAGAACCGACTGCCAGTGGGGATAGACATAGCTAACGTCTAAATTGGTGGGGCGCAATTTGCGCATGGCTGGAATAAACAGCTGGCCCACGGAGTAAATTTTGTCGATTTTGTAGTAAGTCTCTGCCCTATAGTGGGCATCGACCCGCTGGGGGGTGGCCTCGAGGGTATTGAGAACGGGGTTGGCCCAGGCCTGGAGGTCGTCGTGTAGCCGCCCGTGGTACATGTCCATCAGGTTCTCGATCAAAAATGAGAAATGGGCCTGGGTGTCGATCACCGTGTAGGAGGCGATATAATTAAGCTGGTCCCATTCCGGTAGCCCCAACAGGGGGGTGTCATCCGCCAGGGCCGCATCCCCAGGAAACAGCCAAATAAATCCATCCTGTTCCCGCACCGGGTAGCATCGCAAACGACAGTTGGGCAGCTTTTGGTTGGCTTGCAAATAGGGAACGTCTACGCAGTTTCCGCTGTCATTAAATTGCCAGCCGTGATAAACACATTCAATGAGATCGCCCTGCACCTGACCGCGGCTTAGCTTTACCTGTCGGTGGGGACATCGGTCTTCCAGGGCACAAACAGTTTGGCGCGTGCGATACAAGACGATCTGCTGCTGCCACAGCACCACGGCCATGGGTTTATCGGTCAGTTCGCTGCTGTGGGCTACCACATACCAATGGTTGGGGTTAATCGGCGCCCGGCGAATGGCGTCCTGGGAATGTGGAGATTTGGGCGTAGTAACCGGAACGGTTGGAACCGTTGAAGTATCCATAGAGACATCAAGGGCTGGACTCACTAACCTACACCCTAGCGCGCCCCCACCCGTAGAGAAACTTAAAAATAGAAACTCCGAGGTCTGTACGATGCCCCCATCTTTATCAGAAACTCCCCGAGGTTCCACCCTAGGCCTAACCCTAGCCACCGCCATGGTGCTGCTGTCCACCGGCTGTCAGTCGTTGGAGGCCCCCAGTGCGATCGCGCCCGCCGACGCCCAATCTAGCAACGCCCAACTGTGGCAAAGCGACTTATCCCAGGCCGATTGGCAAACCAACTGGGAACCACGGGAAGATAAGTCCTGGGGCCGTGACAACATCGAAATCCTCCCCGACGGCCAGACCTTTGACCACATCCTGCGGGTCCACTACCCTACCGGTAGCGCCAGCCCGTCTGTCTCGCGCAACACCGATACCCCCCTGGGGGGAGCCCAGTTCTATAGCGATCTGTTTTTACCCGGCGAAGATCGGCTGCGGCTCACCTACCATGTGCGGTTTGCCGAGGACTTCAACTTTGTTAAAGGGGGCAAACTGCCGGGGCTATTTGGCGGCATCGGTGCCAGCGACGGCAACCGTGTGGACGGCACCGACGGATTTTCCACCCGCCTGATGTGGCGACAAAATGGCCAGGGGGAGGTCTACGCCCATTTACCCACCAGTCAAAACTATGGCACCTCCCTGGGCCTAGGCACCTGGCA
The DNA here is from genome assembly GCF_018739865.1 of Leptothoe kymatousa TAU-MAC 1615. Lineage (GTDB taxonomy): Bacteria > Cyanobacteriota > Cyanobacteriia > Phormidesmidales > Phormidesmidaceae > Leptothoe > Leptothoe kymatousa. The sequence continues at coordinate 70,597 of NZ_JADOER010000013.1, forward strand.
ATTTTTGCCCGGCACCTGGTATCGCATCGATCAGGAGGTGCGGCTCAACCATCCCAAACGGGCCGATGGTTACCTGCGGCTGTGGGTGAATGGCGACCTGGTGGTGAACCAGGCAGGGGTTGGTTTTCGCACGACCAGGTCCCTAAAAATTGACGGTATTTTCTTTTCCACGTTTTTTGGCGGCGGCGATAGCTCCTGGGCCACCCCCCAAGCCACCTACGTTGATTTCGCCGACTTTGCCATTAGTTCGGTGGCGAAATAACCTGGCTCCCTTGTTGCCACCGCTGCCCCAGTGCCTGACCAGGGGCTGAGACTGAACTCGCACAATGGCGCTGGCCTGGGATGTGTCAAAATGGGCCATTAGCTGCATGTAGAGTCACTATTTGCACGCCTCGATTGCTAGCCCCATCTCTCTCTCAAAGCTGTCCTAAACTTTAAATACGCCTTCTGGGTTAACCGACATCAATGGCCGACGGGCGGCACCTTCCCTTTGTAGTATCTCGTTGGCGGCTAACAAACCGCTGCTGATGGCCCGTTCCATCAAACCACAGGGAAACGGCATTTTTACCCAGTCTCCGGCAAACATCAAATTGGAAACGGCGGTGGCGCTGGTGGGACGGTTGGGATAGCTGCCGGGGGGGAATCCGGCAAAGTTTTTTTGGTTGACCAGTTCCTGGTGCAAAATGGTTGCCCCTGCTAGCTCTGGGACAATCTCCTGGAGCTCTCGCCGAAAGGTGTCCAGTAGGGCCTGCTGGGTGGGAAATACTTTTTCTTTGTAGCAGTAGGCATGGAGCTCAACCACACTGCCGCCGGTGTCTTCGGCCCATTGGGCATAGTCCCCCTGCACCTTGTGGTATAGGGTAATACTATCGGTGAGGTCATAGCCAGAGAGAGAGGTAAACCAGCTTTGCTCCCATTCAAAATCGCGGTCTAGCCAAAAGCGACCAACGGCAAAGGGGTCGGCCACCTGTAGCTGATCGACCTGGGTGAGGACAACGGGATTGGCGTCCCCCTGGGAAAGGGCAAAGAGATTTTTGATGCCGGGAATATCGGCGGCAAAAATATAGTAGTCCGCCGTTAGGCTATGGGCCTGGGCATTGGTCTTGTTGCCGGGGTTGGCGGCCATGAGCTGAATCCGCTCGGGCTCCCGCTTAAGTACTTTAAACTGGGCCAAATTTTCCTGGGCGGGACCGCTTAGTACCTTGCCCTGGGCATCGTAGGCGGCACCGTGGCAGGGGCAGATAAATCCTTTACCTGTTTCGGCGACCTCTTTGTTCACGCTGCAGCCCTGGTGGGTGCAGGTGAGGGAAATGGCCCGGTCGCTATTTTTGTTGACCACATACAGCCGATCGCCAGCGCCATAGTAGTCGGTGGTTTCGGTGCTGAGTAGGGGATTGAGATCGCACCAAAACGGCACCGGATTCGCGGCGATATTGCCCATTTGATAGTCCAGGCTGGCGATTTTGTCCTCAGCCCAGTTCACCTGGCTGACGGTCACCCCGGTGAGAATGCGCCCGCCATTAGCCTCAATCGCCTCGCTGAGGGGATCCACTAAACAGCGGCCCATGTCTTCACAGGTGCCATTAAAGGCCAGCCCCTCCGGGTTACCAAAAAAGTAAAAATGGAAAAACTGCATCAGTTCCCCAGCGCTGAGCACGTCCGGGGCATTCAAACTGGACTTGGCAAAGGGCAAAAAGTACAGATCGTACAGCCCTTGAGGAAACTGGCCCTGGCCCCATTCATCCACCGAAAGATGATCTAATCTTTCATAGGTTTGGGGCATGCGGAAGCTAGTAATCTCCCGAAACACTTCCAAATGCTTCAGGTTGGCCAAATTAATTCCCCACTTCAGCCGGTTGTCTGACGAAATGGCCAGATCCACAATGTTCCAAGGAAAGGCGGCATTGCTGGGATAAAACGCCTCGGGCTGATAGCCATTTTTGTACAGCACCGCGTAAAAGTTCAAAGACTGGAAATTATCCTGGGCCTTGAGCTCATCCACCAGGCTAAATAGGTTGTAATACTGGGGAAAAAAGCCATGGAATCCATGCTCCATGCGGAGCTCATGGTCCCCCACTTGGATCGGCCAGCTGGCAATTTTGCCCCCGAGCTGGGGCGCGCGCTCCACCAGGGTCACGGCCACGCCGCGTTTGCTCAGCTCATAGGCCGTCGCTAAGCCAGCTAAACCGCCGCCCACCACCACGGCACTGGTGTTGCGGCCTACGGTTTGGGGTAACTCTAACCGATCTACTTGGTGCAGGGAGGGTTTGGGTTTGGCCAAGCGGGTATAGCCTAGGGTGCCGCCTACGGCTCCGGCTCCTAATAGCTTGATCGCACTCCGGCGTGAAATGTCGGGGGTTTGCCAGGTTTCGGGAAATGGATTCATTAAGGAAATGGAACGTAATCGGTGAGCGCTAGTGGGGTGAAAAAGCTGATTTAGAGGCGGGGAAAGCTCCATGCAGCGGTGGTTTGCCGATGCTGGGCGCGCCCATTTTTGTATACGGAGACCTCCTCTAAATAGATGGAAATTAACTGTCCTCCATCTATTTAGTCGGATGGGGGGACATTGCCCACCATGTTGGTCAATCGGCCAAGATTACGGCTACGTTATGAGGAACTTAGTATGGGGGCTGATTTATAAAACGGCTTGGAAACTTAGAAAAGATTAAGGGGACAAGCCATTAAGGGCAAAAATTAAAATCTGATATAAAACAAATTTGATACAAATCTTAAACCATCAGGGGACCGTTCTAGACTATCCATGATCAATTTGAAGGGAAACTATTGGCAGGAAACGACGGCGGTGGCCCAGCGGATTTTGCTAGAGCTGGTGCGCCGTCGCCGCAGCCTGATTTTTTGGGCCATTTTTCCCACCCTGTTGCTATTTCTCAATGGGGCCATTACCGCAGAACGCGCCCAGCTAGATCTGGCGGGTGCTTTGGCGGTGGTGGCACCGCCCACCCTGGTGGGGGCGGCCCTATTTTTTAGCTGCCTGGGGGGCAGTGTTGCCACCGTGGTGGCGGAACGGGAGCAAAAAACGCTGAAACGGTTATTTCTTTCCCCCCTGCGGGGGGTGTCCTACTTTTTGGGCATTGTTTTGGCCCACAGCGCCATTGGTGTGGGTCAGGCTTTATTGGTATTTGCGATCGCCCTGAGCTTGGGGGCCACGTTTTCGGGGTCCTGGCCCCTGGCCATATGGATTATTTTGCTCAGCATCCTGGCCTATGTGGGGGTGGGGTTTATTTTAGGCACCCAGTTTGCCCGCCGCACAGAAGATGTCAATGCCCTGGTGGCGGCCTTTGGGGTGCCGCTGCTGATCCTGGGCGGGGCGTTTATGCCCACCTCGATTTTTCCCGATAGTTTGTTGCGCTTAGCCCGGTTTAACCCCATTTTCCATATGACCGAAGCCCTCACCCTGACCATGGCCAATGAAGCCGCCGGGGACCATATTATATTTCTAAGCGGGTTTGCGATCGCCATGGTCATCGCCGGGTGGCTATCGTATCGCCGTATGCTGCGCATCGAACGTCAACTCTAAATGCTTAAGTAGTCTGGTGTGCGGCGCACCGAACGTCAGCTCTAAAGGCTTAAATAGTGTGGTGTGCGGCGCATTGAACGTCAATTATAAAGGCTTAAGTAGTGTGGTGTGCGGCGCACTGAACGTCAACTCTAAAACCAAAAACACTCTATGGATGCGAGTCTACTAGCCACCTTTGGCGCCGGATGTTTCTGGGGCACCGAGAACGCCTTTCGTCAGCTAAAGGGGGTGAGCAGCACCTCCGTCGGCTACATGGGGGGGCATTTCGAAAACCCTTGTTACCTAGATGTACTTTCCCGCATCACCGGCCATGCGGAAGTGGCACAAATCCAATACGATCCTAGCCTGATCACCTATGGAACATTGCTAGAAACGTTCTGGCACATGCACGACCCCACCAGCCTCAACCGCCAAGGTGCCGACCGGGGAGAACAATATCGGTCAGTGATTTTTTATCACACCGATCAACAACAACAGCTGGCACAACAGTCTAAACGGGCCATGACCAGCAACTACAGCCAGCCCATTGTGACCCAAATTGTTGCTGCATCAGCCTACTGGCTAGCCACCGAAGAACACCAGCAATATTTCGAAAAAAAATCTTTTAAGAAATCCCCATAGCCAAAAAAATATCCTGCCAATCTATAAAAAAGGCAGGATAAATATCTTAAAAAAATACCGTAGCTCTCAACAAATATCAGCTACGACATTCTCAATGAAATCTTACTTAGACTGGTTGTCTAGCTGGTCTAGACGCTCGGCCTGGATATCCTTAACAGCTTTGGACTGGTTGTCTAGGTGCTCAAGACGCTGCTCTTGTAGCTTGTTGCCACCGGCAACGTTCTCTAGTTGCTCGTCAGACAGTTGCTGATCGGAAGCATTCTTATTTTGCTCTTCCATGAAATTAACCTCGATTTTAAAACAACAAAATCTTGTCCAACAGATTGTGTCTGCTACAGGACTCTTTCATCATATCGAGACTTTTTCAAAATGGAAGTGGTTTTGTAAGATTCTCATGAACTTCTAATGATTTGCTCGGCTTTGAAGTACTTCCTAAGATTCTATTAAGATATGCAGGGGTGATTTATCCGAAACCTGAACAATTCCCCGGCAATCCTGAGAATCTCCTGAGCGTGCTCCATGTGGTTCAGGACAATGTGAGTCTTAGTTATTTTTTACCTAGCCAGTAATCGGCGCTCACGGGCTAACAAAAGTTCCTTGTGTAGGTTGTATGAAATCCAGTGAAACCCAACACCAGCAATGGTTACGTTAGGCTACACTAGTGCTAACCTAACCCACGGCAGAACAAGGGTTTCGAACGTTTTGTCAGTTAACCAGCTCTACTGCTAGGGGCATTCTGACAGTTGCAGACTAGAAAGATAAACCGAACCTTAAGACTTACTTACTACATGGATTTTCAAGGTAAGTAAATTTTTAAGGTGAAACTATCCCCAGTTGCAGCACCAGAAAACATTAAGAGAAGTGAGGATTTTAGCCCCCGTTTATAGAGTATTAGACTAGGGATGTTCTAATCCATAATCCCTATGGTTACAATTGGGCAGTTAATACATTAAATTTAAGTTGTTCAGTGAGGTGAGAAAATCCCATGGGAGACAGTAGTATTTTTCGGCAAGAAGCGCTGGAACGGCTATCTTCACCGGAACAACTTGACCAGCTGATGAAAATTGTTTCGCCCCGCAGCTGGTTACCCCTCATTACCGTCGGGGGCCTGTTGGGGGCCGCTATTGTGTGGGGGTGCGAAGGACGTATCCCGGTGACCACCAGCAGCCATGCTATTTTGGCCTATGCCGAAAATGATAGTAATGAGTTAATTGGTGTGGCGCATTTTCCGGCTGGGGAATTGGCCCAAATAGAACCGGGGATGGATGTGCTGCTGATCCCGGCTGTGGAGGGAAATAAGCAAGCCCCCGGCGGCATTGAAGGGACGGTCAAGCAGCTATCGGTGCCCATGGTGACCACCCTAGAAGGGGTGCGCCAACTAGAAGATCCAAGTGCCCCCAGTACGATTGAAGTATTAATTGATCTAACCCCCGACCCCGATACGGCCAGTGGCTACAAGTGGTCCGCCAGTAGCATGAGCATGATTCCCCTGGCGGGAATGCATGCAACCGCTCGGGTAACCCTGGAGGAAAAAGCACCCCTGTGGTTTGTACTACCGTTTTTGCACCAGTCCTAGGTTTGTTGTCGGTTTGCCCCCACATTCTGTCCGGCATTCCCAAGACTTAAACGCCCAGAAAGCCAGTGGCCAGTGAGAAACAGGTATTCCTCACTGGCCACTGGTTTTAAATGAAGTAGATCGGATCAGAGACTACTGCAACAGGCTACGCAACATCCATGCATTTTTCTCATGGATTTGTAGCCGCTGGGTTAGTAGGTCCGCCGTGGGCTCATCATTGGCCTCATCCGCAATGGCAAAGACTTCGCGGGCGGTGCGGGCAACGGCCTCTTGGCCTTCGACCAACAGCGTAATCATTTCTTCTGCGGTGGGTACCCCTGGGGTTTCGCTAATGGAGCTGAGTTTAGCGTATTCGCTATAGGTGCCAGGGGCCGGAAACCCTAGGGCGCGAATGCGCTCTGCGATCGCATCTACGGCCAAGGCCAATTCGTTGTATTGGGTCTCAAACATCAGGTGCAGGGTTTGGAACATGGGGCCGGTCACATTCCAATGGAAATTGTGGGTTTTGAGATAGAGCGTGTAAGTGTCTGCCAACGTACGGGATAGACCATCTGCGATCGCGCGACGATGCTCATCACTAATGCCAATGTTGATGGGGAGCGTTGATGCAGCCATAACTAATCTCCTAACGGTTAGAGGTGAGAAACAAGATAAACCTTGGGGCCAGGGTCCTTTTGCAAAAGGGGCCTTTTCACAAAATAGAAAGCGGTCCAGCAATTATAGATAGCACCTACCCTTAGTAGGCCGACCCTAAGAATGTTTTTACGCTGGGGCAACCAGTCATTGATGCCAGGGTTAGCATGCCTAACGGCGACATCAGCAAAATTTTAGGGTTACGGTCTCTGGACCCCTTAATCATACTCATAACGACTTCGACTTGCAACCTTTTTTGATTACCTCTGGTGGGGAGAAAAGCCGGGGTGTCTCTTCCTTGAGGCCAGTTGAAAAAGTCCTACAAATTACCAAAGCCGTTGCCCAACGTTTGGGCTATGGTTTGGGGGTAACTGTAGATGGACATATGGTTTTGGCTAACGGTTGGTTGTCGGGTACCTGGAAAAAACATGCAGTCCTCATGGCGGTTGGATTGCTGGCAATTTTGCCCAGCAAAGCCATGGGGCAGGCACCGCTCAACCCCGAAATTCAGATTGGCCTGATCCAGCGCTTTGGGGAAGAAGCCAAAGACAAGTTAGTGTTAACCCCCCTCGCGGGCGATACCCTCACCGTTCAGTTTGAAACCGGTGGCCAACCCCAAACCCTGACAACCAATCAGTTGGTCCTAGAGGTGGGGGCCGAGTCTCTGGCCCAACCGGTGTTGCAAGAATGGGTTGTCCTCAGTAGCCACCGTAGTTTTGAGAGTGCCGAAGAAAGTGCTAACCAATGGCGGCAACAGGGCATTGAGGCAGAATTGGCCCAGCCCAATACCTGGCAGGTTTGGGCCAAGCGGGAAAATTACAACACCCCCATGCTGCGTCGCCTGCTGCTAGAAAGCTTGCACAAAGCGGGCCACACCAATACGTTTATCGATAGTCGTGTGCTCACCGAAAGCCCCAAGGCCGCCTTTATTGCCAATGGCTATCGCTACAATCGAGATGTATTCCGCATCACTAGTGCCAACCGCCGGGTGCAAATTGCTGAGAATGGCGGTTCGAAGAAACTGTTTGGGGGAGATTTTAAACTACAGCCCAATGCCTATGGCACCTATACCTTGGTCAACCAGGTGCCCATTGAGCTCTATTTGCGCGGTGTCGTCCCCCACGAAATTGGCCCTAGCGCGCCCCAAACCGCCGTAGAAGCCCAGGCCGTATTGGCCCGCACCTATGCCCTGCGCAATCTGCGGCGGTTTGCCATTGATAACTATGAGCTTTGCGCCGATACCCAATGCCAGGTCTATCGCGGCCTTAGCGGCGCCGTGGCGCGGGCAGACCGTGCGATCGCAGTCACCAACGGCCAGGTACTCACCTACAACGGTGAACTCATCGACGCCCTCTATTCCTCCACCACCGGCGGTGTTACCGCTCGCTTTAGCGATGTTTGGAACGGCTTTGACCGTCCCTATCTCCAACCCGTTATCGACTCCCTCGCCATTAGCTGGGACCTTGCCGCCCGTCCCCTCTCCGAGGAAAACAACTTTCGCGCCTTTATCAATCTCAAGAATCGATTCAATGAAGATGACTGGCCCACCTTTCGTTGGAAACGCTCAGGCACCTTTAAAGAGATCACCGCAGGGGTAAAAGAATATCTAACCAATCGCAAAAATCCCCTGGCGAATCTCAAAGCCGTGACTGGACTGACCGTTACTGAACGATCCCAGACAGGACGAGTGCAAACCCTATTGGTTAACACCGATGTGGGGGACTTTGAACTCCATAAAAACGAAGTTGTCAGCGCCCTAATTCCTCCCCGCAGCCAGTTCTTTTACCTAGAGCCGTGGTACGAAGAGGTTAAAAACGATAAAAAAGATGCCAAGCAAACCAATAAAAACAACCCAACCGCCAGCACCCCCACCCAGCAACCCAGCCCTCCCGTAGTTAAAGGCTACACCTTTGTGGGTGGGGGCTTTGGCCATGGCGTAGGCATGAGCCAAACCGGATCCTATCGCCTCGGAGAAAACGGTTGGCCCTACCAGCGCATTCTTCAGTTTTACTATCCCAATACCCAATTGCTCCCCATCAGCAACGATATTGTGTTTTGGCAAGAGCCTGAAACAACAGCAACTACCGACCTAGACACCACAGAAAGCAACAAGACCCAAGAACCAGCATTTTCGTTACCCTAAGGCTAACGAAAATGACTCCTAAATCAGTGGCGGGGATCTGACATGTCAGATCCCCGCCACTGATTTAATCAATACTAATGAACAGCCAATTGGGTCAAACGCCATTAGAGAACGGTGATTAATCGGCTAAACAGCTTAGTAAAGGGATTCTTCCTTGTGGGTTTCGATAGTACAGTCAGAAGTGGGGTAGCAAACACAGGTTAAAACAAACCCAGCTTCGATCTGGTCATCGTCTAAGAAAGACTGATCGGACTGATCAACAGTGCCTGCAGTCAGCTTCCCAGCACAGGTGGAGCAAGCCCCTGCACGACAGGAGTAAGGAAGATCAAGCCCCTTCTCCTCAGCGGCATCCAAAATATACTCGTCTTCAGCGACTTCAATAGTGGTGTTTAGATCTTCAGACTCATTAATTAGAGTAACCTTGTAGGTTGCCATGAAATCGTCCTCTAAGATTGCGGTTGTTGTAAAAACTGTTGCTCCTCAATAGTTCCTATTGAGCAATCAGCGGTAGGAAGCTATGGGAATTCAACATCGTTTTTGATACTAAGGGAAAATTATGGTTCTGTGCCACTTTTCACAAGCCTAGAAGAACGGTATTTATAATTGAATCAACAGTTTTTATACGGTTTTACTTATGGGTTATGGAGCCTGGATTGTTTTAATGATTACGACTGGAACTTTTGGCGTAGCAAACCAGACGTAGCTCAGACTGCAAGATGATTTGGACGATGGCCACAGGCTTGGAAAATACGACGTAAACTGCGCTCTTTACGCCGTATCACATTTCAATAAAATGCCTTAACGTAGCCTACGATACTCAAGTTAAATTATCAGTAAATCGAAGGTTGATTAGAAAAAATTATATTTTCTGTTCCTAGAGATATGGAACAAAATCAGTAGCTTATGTAATGCAGTCTTTAGACTTAAAATATTGCGATCGCTAAGGAGCTGTTAAGACACTACTTCACGGTTTAATCCTGACAAGCTTGTTAAGCCATGATTTCCATGAACAAAGCCATGACTTTATTTTTTAACAAGCCCTAAACGAAAAAATGGGAAAAGCTACCTAGATAACCTGTCCCATTTTTTCAATGACCATGGATTCTACATGACTCATGTGGCGCAAATAGAATCCAATGGCACGGTTTAGTAAAGCTCTTCTTCCTGATGGGTAACGATGGTGCAGTCAGAAGTGGGCTTGGCTACACAGGTTAGGACAAAGCCAGCTTCGATTTGGTCATCATCCAAGAAGGACTGGTCTTCTTGATCTACAGTACCAGCGGTGATTTTACCTGCACAGGTGGAACAAGCACCCGCACTGCAAGAGAAGGGAAGATCATCTACTTCATCACCGTCGTTTGCAGCATCAAGAATAGTATCGTCTTCATCAACTTCAATTGTGGTGCTGTTGCCATCGGTGATCAGAGTAACCTTATAGGTTGCCATGTCAATATCCTCTCTACAATTCTAGTAATTTAGTCTAGATAGCTTCAATAGATACCTTACAAACAGTGTCCGTAAGGTATCTATTGAACTAACTTCTTTTTCGATAGTACGAGAAAATGATTCTGCTTCGCTACTTTTCTAAGCTATTGCTGAATGGTTTTAATAATCGAACTTAGCCATTGCCACTGCTTTTGCTTATGATGACGAGCGTTGGAGAATATTGATAGTAAAAGCTGAACTCTTTGCTGTATAGGGCATTGACATCTAACTGGAAACCACAATCATTCCATAAGCCATCAGTTAGATTGCTTGTAATCAATCTTTTTATAACAAAAACTTATGGTTTATTTAGAGCCTGGTTTATTGATAGTTATTCTCACTTTATTATTTGTTTCTGCTGTTATAAAGGCAGGAGAGACCGAAGCATTTTTGGGATAGGCAAATTTGGTTTAAACAGGTCGGCAATGGGGCAAAAATTAAAGATACTACGGATTTAAAGTCATCAGGGTTTATTCTGAAAACCTGGTTCATGCATCCCTCAATTAGCTTATGACCATCCATGCAGCCATCATTGGAACTGGTTTTGCGGCACGCAAACGGGCGGAAGCCCTAGGGGCAATCCCCGGCATTAAATTGACCAAAATCGTGAGTCGCCATGCCGAGCGCGTCCAGCAACTGGGTCAAAAATATCAGGTGGATGTACTTTCCCATGTGGACGATCTATGGCGCGAACCAGACTTGCACCTCGTTTTTATCTGCACGGTTAATGCAGACCATGGGGCGCTTGTGCAGCAAGCCCTGGAACATCATAAGCATGTTGTTGTGGAATACCCCCTGGCCTTAGATGTCAGCCATGCAACCCAGCTAATGGCCCTGGCACAACAACGTCAGCGGCTGTTGCATGTGGAACATATTGAATTGATTGGCGGGCTGCACGTGGCTATGCAGGAGCATCTGGCGGCGGTGGGCATACCTCACTACGTTAACTATCGCACCCTCGCACCCAAACAGTCGGCCCCCCACAAATGGAGTTATTGCCTAGAGTTGTTGGGATTTCCTATGATGGCGGCCCTATCACGCATTCAGCGTTTAACAAATTTGTTGGGACCGGTGGAAACTGTTGTCTGTCAGGGCGGTGTGCAACCGCCAGACACTCGATATTTTTATCGATGTTTATACAGTGCGCAACTGATGTTTTGCAATGGCACCTTAGCAGAGCTAACCTACGGCAAGGGGGAAGGTGTGTGGCAGCGCAGTCGCTATATAGAGGTGAGGGGAGATCGAGGTTGCCTGGTATTTGATGGGAATCAAGGTTGTTTAACCACAGCCCAAGGGGAACAAATCATTAGCGCTGCGCCCCGGCAGGGCCTATTCCACAAAGATACCCAACGGGTCGTCGATTATTTGCTGAGGGAACGACAACTGTATGTTACCCCAGCAGAGAGCGTCTACTCCCTAAAGGTGGCTGCTGCCCTACAGCGCTCAGTGGAACTGGGGGCAACAAAGGTTAGGGTGGATCGGGCCAACGGCCTATGGGGTAACTAACACCCCTGGACGTTCCTGTTCTGGCACAATATCCATCACGTCTAAGCGGGCACAGTATTCTAAATCGGCGGTGTTGTTGAGCCGCAGCAGGCGCTGACCGTGGCTGGCAGTGTGCATTAGCTCCAGCATCCGATCTTGCCAACGCTCGTAAAGGGCGACGGCAGCGATGGCAGAGTCATTGCCAATGCAGTCCCCAAAAGATTGCCCCGTGGCGGCCATCAGACTGTGGATAATTGCCCCGGCGCACACCGTATCCTCTAGGGAATAGGTGCCTTCCCAGCCAGACCCGACGAGCCAGACTGTTTCGGGTTGCTTACTCAATAGCTTTTCCACCACCGCCTGGCGAGTGGTTAGGGCAGCGGTCATGACGCTGGGGGCCATTTGAATTCGCTGCAAACACCGGGTGCCGTTGGTGGTGCTCATAAATAATCGACGACCCGCGGTTTGCTCAGGAGAGTGATCGCGGGGAGAATTGCCTAAGTCAAAACCATCCACCCGTTGACCGCCGCGTTCTCCGGCAAGCAGTCGTTTTTCTGGCGGATATTCTTCACTCGCTTGAACCAGCTTGTCTAGGTCACTAAAGGCCTCAATCGCTTCAGCACCTGCTGCAAACGCGGCTGCCATGGTGGTGGTTGCCCTGAGGACATCAATAGCGATCGCGCAGGCAGGCAAGCTATCAACCGGCGTTTCTTCAGGCGTGTGGTAAACGAATAATTTCACAAAACTTTAGGCGCGAACAGACCTGACTATTCTATGCGGGAACGTACGCAAAGCGGGAATGTACCCAAAAAATTAAATTCCTCCCACAAATCGCCCCGAATTTAACAAATCGTGGGGATCAAACTGCTGCTTGATCGCTTTCATCATCCCCAGGGCATTGCCCGTATAGCCCCAGGGCTCAAACGTTAAAGAATTTGGAGCTTGCAAAACCGTTAGATAGCCCTTGTGATTAGAGCAATGCGATCGCACCTTATTTAAAATATCAATAATATTAGGGGCCTCGGCACTGAGGGCAATGAGCCCCAACCCACTGGCATTGTGCAAGCGGGCCAGCCAATTATCCGCCGATACCTCTGCCAACAGTTGCAACAGCGGCACCAGCTCGGTGGGCAAGATGCCAACTTTGCACAACAGTTTGCTAGGGCTGGCCAACTGCAGCGCCAGCGATGCCCAGAACGTACTGTCTTCCACCGCACTACTTTCTAGACCGGCCGCCTGGGCAATGGCCTGAAACCGCTCCACCTGTTCGTCTACGCCAGCGGCAATGCCTTGAAACCGCCCCACCAGCCGCATACCATTGCTGGCCCCAATCAGGTCCATGGCCACCGGGGTAATGCCCTGGAGACGGGTTTGCAATGCGGCCTCCGCGATCTCATCCGCCGCCCCAGACAGCACCACCGTTTGCGAAACCGCCGCCACCGGATATAGCCGCAGATTCACCTGGCTCAAAATCCCCAGGCTGCCATAGGCCCCGGTCATCAGCTTCATCAGATCGTAGCCCGCCACATTTTTCACCACCCGGCCCCCGGCCTTGACCACCTCGCCGTCGTAGCGCACAAACTGCACCCCAATCACCGTATCCCGGACGCTGCCATAGCGCTGGCGCAAGCTACCCCCATTGGCGGTGGCCACAATGCCCCCAATGGTGGCCCGGTCGCCATAGAGCGGATCCACCGGCCAAAACTGGTTCTCCAACCCCAGCTGGGACTGCAAATCAGCAAACCCAAGGCCCGCTTCCACCCGTGTCGTAAAATCCTCTATCCAGTGATCCAACAGCCGATTTAGCCGCGCCGTGCTGATCACCACATCCACATCCTTTAGCCGGCTACCGCCCCAATGCAGCTTAGTCCGCTGGCCACAGCTAACCATGCGCCACCGCCGTTCATAGCAGGTGCGCACCACCGCCGAAAGCTGTTCCACCGACTCTGGATAAATAATACACAGATCTTCAGTACCCTCAAATCGAGGGTCATTGGTGCCCTCAGTTTGAGGGGCATCGACCTGAGACCAAGGCACCACCTGACCAGACCCAAGCAGCGATTGAAACGTAGTATCGGGGCTCATAGCATCGCGCAAACTGCGCTCTACATTTTATAGGGCTTTGCCAGCTGATATGTAGTTAGGGCAGCATCAAATCAATCAATGCCAATCTTTACCGGACCACTCCCCGGATCGCTCGGTGGCCCCGATCGCACCTTTCGATAATCCGCATACAGCCGGTCCCGCCAGGCCCAAAACCGCTCATACTCAGGATTGTCCGCCAGCCCCGGCACCCCCTTCCCACACAGACCCGCCGGCAGGTCCACATATTGTTGGGTCGGAAACTTTAAATACATGGAAATCCCAGCGATCGCAAAATCCGCCAGTGTCGGTTCACCGCTCACCATATAGGGATGCTCCGACAGCACCCCACAAATCGAAGATAGGGCCTGCTGCAGGCTCAACGTCGCCGACTTAATATCATCCGGCCCAAAGCCAATGCCCGTTCCCAACAGATTTAGCACATCCCCCGGCACCGCCCCCACCAAGGTTTTCACCACATCCGGTGTCGAGGCCGGCAACAGCGCCGTCCGAAAGCTTGGATGCTGGCTAAAGGCACCGATCATGGCCTTGCGCCCATTGGGGCCAATGGACTCATCCGCCCAGTCTTCCAACATCATGCAAAGACCCCGGATCGCATCGTCCCCAGGCAGCACAGGCCGTTCAGGATAGGTCTTATCCAGGTAGAGTGCGATCGCAGTAGAATCCGCCACCACCGTTGCCCCATCCTTAATCACCGGCACCTGGCGCTGACCCGACAGCCGATACAGGTCCACCTGGCCCACCCCCGGCGTTACCTCCACCGTCCTATAGTCCAGCTGTTTATAATCCAAAACCAGCCGCACCTTTTCACAATAGTGGGACGCCTCAAACTGGTATAGCTCAATCATATTGAATTCGGAGTTCGGAAGGTTGAATTCGAAGTTCGGAGTTCAGAGTTCGGAAGGTTGAATTCGAAGTTCGGAACTTTAATTTCCTAATTCCGATTTCCTAATTCTGCTCCCTTACCTGATAGCTCAAAAAACACGGTCCAAAACCCAAAACTCCCTTAAGAACATCCCTCGGGTGCCGTCACCTTCACCGTCAAATCGTCGTAGCCCAACGGGTTCAACAGCTGGCGAATCGTCACCTCCGCCCGTTCGCTGGCCATATTCAAAATGCCTTCATCACAGGCCCCCTCACGAATGCGCTTTAGGGCCTCCTGCTGGGCCAGGGTTTGCAGTTCCGGTGCCCGATCGGGGCCCAGGTTCAAAAAGCCCCGACTATAGTCATAGACCTTAGACCGGCTCACATCCAGCTTACTATCCAAAATTTTCGGGGCCGGCAGCGTCACCGTCAGCCGGGGGGGCAACTCCCCCGCACCATCCACCACCTCAATATTCTCCTCCGTCAGCGCCGACAGGTCGATGCCCGCGCGCACTTCCCCATGGGCCACGTATAGCAAATTCGTCTGCCCAATCACATAGTTACCTACGGTGCGGTTACTCTCCGTAGGCACCACCGCCTCCATGGAAAAAATGGCTGTGGTTAATTCGCTAGCGCCCTGCACCTGATTCACCACCAGGGTGCGCGTATCCACCTTATCTTCCGGTGGTTTAGGGGTGAACATCAGCTGCACCCCATCCATAAACTGATCCCCGGTGCGCCACAGCCCATAGGCCGTCACCGAGCCCACCACTAAACCGGCCCCTAACAGGGTCATGGAAAATAAAGACCAAATCCGCAACGGCTGCAGCGGCCTAAAGTTGCGAGTTTTTCGATCAGATTTACGGGAGCGGCTACGCTTGGAAAGGCGGGGAGGACGAGTAAACATGGAACCGTCTAGAACGCTAGGGATGATTCTAACGTCAGTTGCCAAGAATGGACGGCGGCTACAGCAAGTTAATAGAAATGGCCGGGGTTGATGTGGATAGCCCTACAATCCAATCACGGCGGTTAGGCAAACGCGATAAGGTGAATAAAGCACTGCTGATATTGCATTACTATGACCGCTGCTTCCACCGATTCTAATCAACAACGGCTTAAACATTTTCGTAATCAACTGCTGCAACTACACAAATTATTGTTGGAATCGGAGCGTATCCGCTACGAACAGACCAACGGCCCGATTAAAAATAAGGGTGAATTTTTTCAGTTGGTGATTGGGGATGATGCGTTTAGTTGGCTGCGGCCCATTTCCCAGTTTATTGTGCAAATTGATGAGTTTCTAACGGCGAAAGAACCTCCAGAGAACCCCGAGGAGACGGCGGCGATTTTGTTGGAAAAGGGACGGCTGATGATGAAGCCCAATGAGAATTCGTCGACGCCCCTGGCGGCTAAGTATTTTGAAGCGATTCAGCGGGATCCTCAGGTGGCCCTGATGAATGCTGAGATTAATCAGGTGTTTAAGCCGTAGGTAGAAACCAGTTTTTCCAGCAACCCTCTCAGAAACCCGGTTTCTAAGGCAAAAGTCATGCACTAGGTTCCGCACTTTCCAGAAACCGGGTTTCTAAGGAAAGCGGATTGCGCCTCGATTTGACTAGCTTCCCAACCGACCAGAACAGTTTTACGATCCAGGCCCCAGCGATAACCACCAAGCTCACCCGAACCACGAATCACTCGGTGGCAGGGGATGAGATAGCCGACAGGATTGCGTCCCACAGCATTACCGATGGCTCGGGCGGCTGTGGGTTTCCCCATGGACTTTGCTAATCCTTGATAGGTGGCCAGTCCACCCAAGGGAATTTTCAATAGGGCCTGCCATACTTGAATTTGAAAGTTTGTTCCTTTGACATGGAGCGTTAGGGGAGATCGATTGGCCCTATGGAAGATTTGGTCACAAATATGCTCGGTTGCCTTTTGTTCATACCTAATGGTGGCATTCGGCCATTCTGTTTTTAACTGTTGTTCAGCCACTGCCTGATTAGGGTTATCAAGGAAGTGTAAATTACAAATTCCCCGATCAGTCATGGCAATGAGACAATCTCCAAACGGAGAATTGTGAATACCATAGCGAATCTGTAAACCAGCGCCTGCGGACTTATATTCACCGGGAGACATCGCTTCTAAGGTGACAAATAAATCATGGAGACGTCCAGGGCTAGATAGGCCTGAGTCCATGGTTAGGTCTAAAAGACTATTGGTCTCAGCAATTTTAGATTTTGCGTAGTTTAAGGTTAAGTACTGGGAAAACCGTTTGGGACTAATGCCGGCCCATTGGGTAAACAACCGTTGGAAGTGATAGTCACTCAGGCCTACATGCTGGGCAATGGTGGCTAAATTAGGCTGCTCCAAGTGATGCTGACGAATAAATGCGATCGCGTTAGCCATGCGTTCATAGGTTTCTTGATCCTTAGCTGAGGTGGTTATAAATGAATCCATACATTTGCTGGAGCTTGGGTAGGGTATCCCTGACAAAGATATCGGTAGGCATCATGTATAACCACCCAGTTCTTGCTAACTGTAGTTTGTCGTACAGCAACGCATCGTTGTTGCTCCTACGCTATGTCAATCAAGCATTATGCAAAAATATTACTCCTTTGCTTGAGGTGTTACAAAGGCTTAGGTCCAAACGTTATTGCGCCATAGGGTTCAAGGTGTCATCACCAAGACCCTAGACCTTAGGGGCAATGGTTAGGGTTTCTGTCTTTGTAACGCCATTTCTGGAAATCAGAAACGCTCTTTTTTTAGAAAGACCTTTACCACACAATTGTCGTCAATGCTCGACAAGTTCTTGAATCGAAAGAACTTTATGGGTTGCATAAAGAATACAAGGGAATAATTAGCCCCAATTAGCCCTAGATAGTTGGCGTTTGGTATCTCTGTTGTCTATTTCAAGTGGGTGGGTTCAGTACCATCAGACAGTTGGTCCCCCATAAAGGAATTATGAGCGGAAATGCAGGTCGGGTTCAAGCCATTAGTCAAATTGTCAATCGGGAGCCGCTACCCCCCAAGGCACCGGCAAGCCTTGAAGAGATTTGGGCAGACAATGTCTTTAACCTTCCTAAAATGAAGGCCACTCTGCCCAAGGGTGTTTTTAAGTCGATTAAAAAAACAATTGTGACTGGGGAGAAATTAGATCCCTCGGTGGCTGATGCGGTCGCTACGGCGATGAGAGATTGGGCCATATCTAAGGGCGCGCTCTACTATGCCCACGTGTTTTATCCCATGACGAACCAGACTGCTGAGAAGCATGACGGGTTTATTGCGCCCCAAGGGGACGGCACGGTCATTTCAGAATTTTCTGGCAAGCTATTGGTTCAGGGTGAGCCAGACGGCTCTTCATTCCCCAATGGTGGTATCCGTGGCACCTTTGAGGCCCGAGGCTATACCGCATGGGATGTGACCAGCCCGGCCTATATCATGGATACGGATAACGGCTCCACCCTATGCATTCCCACGGTATTTGTTTCTTGGACGGGGGAAGCGCTGGATAAGAAAGTGCCGCTGTTGCGGTCTATTGCGGCGATGGACAAAGCCGCTAGTAAGGTTTTAAAGCTTTTGGGCAATACGGATGTTGCCCATGTCAACTCCAGCTGTGGTGCTGAGCAAGAATATTTCTTAATTGATGCTAACTTTGCTACCCAGCGTCCCGATCTGCTGTTGGCTGGACGCACCCTGTTTGGTAAGGCTCCCGCCAAGGGACAAGAATTTGACGATCACTACTTTGGGGCCATTCCAGAGCGGGTGCAGGTATTTATGCAGGATGTGGAGGAAACCCTCTATAAGCTAGGGATTCCTGCCAAAACTCGCCACAATGAAGTAGCACCAGGGCAGTTTGAAATTGCCCCCTATTTTGAAGCGGCTAACGTGGCTAGCGACCACCAGCAGATGATTATGACCGTGTTGCGCCACACGGCGAAAAAGCATGGCTTTATGTGCTTACTCCATGAGAAACCCTTTGCGGGCATCAATGGATCTGGTAAACACGTCAACTGGTCAGTGGGCAACTCGACCCAGGGTAACCTGCTGGACCCCGGTGATTCTCCCCACGAGAACGCCCAGTTTTTGGTGTTCTGCGGTGCTGTAATTCGAGGTGTACATAAGTATGGACCACTGATGCGGGCAGCCATTGCCACCGCCAGCAACGACCATCGCCTCGGGGCCAACGAAGCACCACCGGCCATTATGTCAGTGTATTTAGGCACCCAGCTTGAAGAAGTCTTTGAGCAAATCAAGACCGGCTCCATAACTGACTCTAAAAAGAAAGGGGTGATGGATCTCGGTGTAGACGTGCTGCCCTATTTGACTAAAGATGCGGGCGATCGCAACCGTACCTCGCCCTTTGCCTTTACCGGCAACCGCTTTGAATTTCGCGCAGTCGGTTCAAACCAGTCGGTGTCTGGTCCCCTAATCGTCCTAAATACTATGCTGGCCGATTCCCTAGATTGGGTCGGCAATCGCCTAGAGGCCGAACTCTCGGGAGGGGCAGAACTCAATACCGCAATTCTCACTGTACTCAAGGAGGTGATGGAGCAACATGGTGCCGTGGTCTTTGGCGGTAACGGGTACTCCGAAGAGTGGCACAAAATGGCGGTTGAAGAGCGGGGCTTGGCAAACCTACCTACCACAGCTGATGCCCTACCGGTGTTGCAAGAGGAGTACATTGGCGACCTTTTCCAAAAGACAGGTGTATTGACACCGGTTGAGTTGGAAAGTCGTTTTGAGGTCTATGCCGAGCAATATATTCTCTCCATTGAGGTGGAATGTAAGCTAGTGATTGAAATGGCTAAGACCAAGATCTATCCAGCCGCTGTTGATTACTTAGCTAAGCTGTCGTCTACAATTTCAAGCTTGGAAGGCTTAGGCGTCACCCTGGAAAAGGGAAGCGCTGAAAAAATTGCGGAGCTGACCAATGGCATGGCCAGTACTGTTGCCAAATTGAGTGAAGCCCTTGGGACTCATGATTTTGGCGGTGCTGGTGAGCACATGGCTTACTGTGCCAGCACCCTACGTCCCTTGATGGATGATGTGCGCGAATATGTAGATACGCTAGAAAGTGAAATTTCTGATGAGTTTTGGCCGTTGCCCACTTACCAGGAAATGCTGTTTATCAAGTAGTTTTTTTAGAAGAAGCTGTTGAACAAGTAAATAGAATTTACTTGTATCCCATGGCATTTAGTTTTGAGGCAAGGTAACTTCTTGCCTCTTTTTTTATGCCTGCGATCTTGCACCAGATCGGTTTTGAGCTTATAACCCACGTTAGGTTAAAAACCCAACGCTAATTGAAGGCTGTCCACTAAAGGGACAAGATTCGCTTAATAGCTCTGTACTTGGAGCTTTCACAGATCCTCTACCCCCTTTAGTGGGTTTTGATTCAATTAGCCTTGGAACTTTCAGTCCAAGGTGGGCCGTGCTCAAGATGCGATTCCACCGCATCAAATAGGTTTGAGCGCTCAGCCCTCACTATAATCAAACGCATTGTCCCAAAGATAATCCAACACCGCCATAGAATCCTTTAACGACAACAACCGACACCGCCCCTGGTCGTCATAGTCCATTAACGGTTTCTCCACACCGCCCACATATCCCCGCAGCCCCTGCAAGTTCTTTAGCGGCCCTGCAATATCAAAATTGATCGCCGTCCCCGTTTTCTCCACCATCCATTTCTCAACCTTGGCATCAAGGGCTTGGGGCGTCAGAGGTTCTGCGCTGGTGAGCAAATGGTAATACACCAGAATAATTTCCTTGCATTCTTCCTCTTCGGCAATGTCCACCAGCATTTGAAACACGCTAGCGTTATTGGCCAGGTTGTTAAAAAACAACGTATCGGTCACGTCCTTTTGGAACTTTATCTTTTTGTTTTTATACTGGCTATATTGTTTTACGCCAAAGCCCCCTAACGCAATCACAAAGGTGAGGGTCGCCACCAGCACCGGCATAATGTTGCGGGCCTGTTCTTCCTCCACATCGATGGATTCTAGCGCCGACCCGGCATTGAGGGTGAGTAAAATAGCGGCCACTAAAA
The DNA here is from genome assembly GCF_018739865.1 of Leptothoe kymatousa TAU-MAC 1615. Lineage (GTDB taxonomy): Bacteria > Cyanobacteriota > Cyanobacteriia > Phormidesmidales > Phormidesmidaceae > Leptothoe > Leptothoe kymatousa. Next base: position 91,085 of record NZ_JADOER010000013.1, read on the forward strand.
TCAAAATATTGGGCAGCGCCTTTAACAACACAGGAATAGCGGCCCCAATGGCTGGCACCGCCAGCATCAGCTGATCCCGCAGGGTCATGCTGGTTTTGACATTGGGAAACAATAAATCTAGATCAAATTTGGGAATATTTTTGTAAAAATAGACATACATTTTGCCGGGGACAAACTTGCGTTCTGCTTGGCCCCGTTTTCGCTTAGTCTGCTTTTCCTTTGCTTGGAAATAGCGCTCCCCCTTAAACTGGATTAGCAAAACTAAGCGTTCTAGAATATCGACGGTTTGTTCTGCTTCCCAGAAGAAAAATTTCTTGGTTTTAATGGTTTGGTTAATATCCCCCCGGCAGTAGCAGAGCACCTGCTCAAAATCGTTGAAATCCACATCGGTTTTCAGGTTGATTAGGGTGCGGCTATTGAGTGCTTGTTGAATGGTGGCCTCAGGCACTGGGTAATAGTTGGCCTGGTCTAGGGTGCGCTTAAATGCCTGCATCAGGCTACGCCCCATGGCTTCGTAGTCCTGCAAGGACGTTTCGTATAGGGGCTGGATCTCGGCATTGGGGTTGAACACCCTGTAGTTCTCTTTAATGGTGTCCAGGGTGCTATGGAATTTGAAGTGGTAAAACGCGGTTAGAATTTCGCAAAATGCGGCAAATTCCTTGGCGGTTTCGTCGGTCAGATGCCCATCGCTCAGGCACAATTTAATGATGTCCTTACGGGGATAAGGGATAAATGCTTCGCGGGGAGGGTCGGTAGTCATGGCCATGGAATCTATTTATTGGCCTGCTTTGAAGGGTAAATGAGGTAGCTTTGCTTATCCTACAGACTTTTGCGAGTTTATTCAGCTTTCGGAGAATAATATGCCCCTAACCTTTGATTTGGTGGCCCTGTTGTTTGTGGTGGCCATGGCGGCGGGCTGTGTGGATACCATTGCGGGCGGTGGTGGCCTAATTGTGCTGCCGACACTGTTGATGGTGGGCGTACCGCCTGCGGTGGCCCTGGCTACGAATAAATTGCAGGGCAGCGGCGGCACCTTGGTGGCGTCCGTCTATTTTGCGCGTAAGCAAATCGTGCGCCTAGGCGATATTCAGCTCACGGTTTGGATGACCTTTCTGGGGGCGGTGTTGGGCGTTTGGCTGGTGCTGCAAATCAATAGCACTGCCCTCAATGCGATTATTCCATTTTTGCTAATTGCCATGGGGGGCTATTTTGCCCTATCCCCCACCCTGGGGACCACGGACCAAAAACAACGGTTGGCCCACGGGCCTTTTGCTGGGTTTATCGCCCCCCTATTGGGGTTTTATGATGGCTTTTTTGGTCCGGGCACGGGCATGTTTATGGTGCTATCGCTGGTGAGTTTACGGGGCCACAATCTAACTAAGGCCACCGCCCAAACAAAAGTGCTTAACTGCACCAGCAATGTATCCTCGCTGCTGTATTTTCTTGTTTTTGGCCAGGTGTATTGGGGGGTGGGGCTGGTGATGCTGGCGGGGCAGGTGATTGGCTCGTCTATTGGGGCCAGAATTGTTCTGGCCAAGGGGGCCGGGTTGATTCGCCCGGTGGTGGCGGTGGTGTGTTTTGTGATGGCGTCTAAGCTTTTGTGGGATGCCCTGGGGTGATGCCATTATGCATCGAGATATTCGCCGAGCACTTCGCAGGGGCCATCTTCTACACCGTCGTAAATCGATGCGCTGTTGGAAAAAGGCGGTGTGGGTTTGTCGCTAATGCCTAAATGGGTGTGCACAATGGTCAGGATGGCTTCGGAAACTGAGGTAATGTCTTGTTGCCGTTGATAGGTGCGCAGCCGGTCTAGGACTTCTGGGGTGAGCAACAGGGTCAGGGGCGTAGGGGCAGTTGACATAGTCTAAGGTTTTAAGGGCGATACATCTAGCATATCGGGCCGCTGGTTCAGGGGGGATTGCCTAAGGTGCCAATTTGCCTAGGTACTAATTTGCCTAGGTGCCAATTTGGCTAGGCGCCAGGGTGAAAACGTTATTGCCCGCCTATGGGGGGGCAATCTGGGGTCGCTGATACTGTTTGCCCTCGATTGTGTCCCTAGTGCTCCTGAAGAAAATTTATTTGGCAGCTAAAGTGCCTTTCAAGGCCTATCCGTTTGCCAAGGGGCGCAGGCAATGGCCACTGTTATTAATTGCCTGTGTGGTTACGGGGACCATGGTGGGTATGCGACAACTGGGGTTGTCCCAGCCGCTGGAGTTGGCGATTTATGATTGGTTTTTGCGATCGCACCGTGCCATTGCCCCCGATCCTCGCATTCTGATTGTAGAAATCACCGAAAGTGATATCCAACGTCATCAAACTTGGCCCTTCAGCGATGAGCTCATTGGTCGCCTACTATCCCAGCTACAACAGCATCACCCCGCCGCCGTTGGTCTAGATCTCTATCGAGATTTTCACCATCCCCCCGGCGAGAAACTGCTCAAACAACAACTACAAAGAACGAATGTTATCTCCATCGAAAAATTAGGTGGGCCAGATACCTATCATGTTCCAGCCCCCAAAGGCGTGCCCAGAGACCAAATAGGATTCAATGATTTCGTCGTCGATCCAGATGGCATCGTGCGACGAAATTTTCTGTTTGCCACGGTGGGAGAAATAGAATACTACTCCCTATCCCTCCGCCTCAGTCAACTCTATCTAGCCAAAAAACATCCAGAAATTTCCCCTGAGCTAGAAATTTCATCAAATGCTGTCTCTTTAGGAAATACAGAATTTAAGCGACTTCGCGCTAATGCCGGAGCCTACCAAGGCATTGACAATGGAGGATATCAATTACTCCTAAGATATCGCACCCCCCACTTGCCAGCTCAAAGAATTTCCATCAGTGATATCCTAGACAACAATTTTGACCCTGCCTGGATCAACAATAAAATTGTCTTAATTGGGACTACGGCCCTCAGCGAAAAAGACTATTTCTATACCCCCTATGGTTCATCTGAAGCCAACCAACTAGTGATGCCTGGCGTGGTTGTGCACGCCCATCTAACGAGTCAAATCATCAGTGCCACATTGGGTGAACGCTCCCTTTATCGGTTTTGGCCAGATTTTATAGAAATTATTTGGATTGGCCTATGGGCCCTCGCCGGCAGCATCTTAATCTACCGTTTTGATCGGCCTAGAATTCTGAGTGCCATCAGCCTTGTAAGTGTCTGTAGCATCTCCATTATTGCCCTTTTTAGCCTCACCCAAGGCATTTGGATTCCCTGTGCCATGCCGCTGTTGAGCTTTAGCATGGCCGGCACCATTGCCCTAGTCTACAAAGAGTTTTATCGCAGCTTTTTTGACGAATTAACCGGCCTCTCCAATCGCACATTCTTTATGCGAAATCTGGAAAAGCTGCTCAAAGGCAAACAAGCACAAGCAGAAATAAATATAGCTGTTTTATTTATCGACATCGATCAGTTTACACTGATTAATGAAAATTTCGGACGTGCCGCCGGAGACGAGCTATTACGGATTATCACGGCTCGATTGCGGGCCAGCCTACCCTCTAAAAGTAAGCTGGCCAAGCTAGATGGAGACGATTTTGTTGTTGTATTAAAACAATGTCCTAACCTGAAATTAGCCTCTCAGCTAGCCGACAGAATGCAAGAAAATATCTCGCGACCGATTACATTCAAACGACAAAATCTTCGATTGACCGCTAGCATTGGCATCGCCATGAGCGAGGCGGGTAGCCATAAGCAAGCCGAAGCCATCGTGCGCGATGCCCAAATGGCCATGTATCGAGCAAAGTCCATGGGCAAAGCGTGCTATGAAATATTCTCTGCCCAAATGCGCACCCAGTCCGCAACGTTATTTTCGCTCAACTCAGATCTGCCCCAAGCGATTGAACAAAATCAGCTACGGTTACACTATCAACCCCTGATCCATCTTGAAAGCGGAAAAATCCAAGGCTTTGAGGCATTGGTGCGATGGCAACATCCCAAAAAGGGTTTGATCTATCCCGGAGATTTTATCCCCTTAGCAGAAGAGAATGGCCTGATCGTTCCCCTGGGCTACTGGGTACTTAAAGAAGCCTGTCGTCAAAATCAGCTTTGGAACCAGGCCTATCCCCAAGCTACTACTCCTTTATTTATTAGCGTTAACCTGTCCGGTCGTCAGTTTCGAGATCCTCACCTGATTGAGAACATTCAAAAAATTATCGAAGATGTGGACCTACTACCCCATAGCCTCAAATTAGAACTCACCGAGAGTGTGGTCATGGACGATGTGGAAGTATCGGTAAACGGGCTGCTGAGTCTTAAAAAAATAAATATTAAGGTGGGTATTGATGATTTTGGCACCGGGTATTCTTCCTTGAGCTATCTACATCGTTTTCCCGTGGATACCCTTAAAGTAGATCGCTCCTTTGTCATGCGCATGCATGATGCATCAGACAACGAAGCCATTGTGAAAACAATTATTTCCTTGAGCCACAGCTTACAAATGGACGTTATTGCTGAAGGTATTGAAACAGCGGCTCAGGCTGAAAAGCTGAAAACCTGGAACTGTGAATACGGCCAAGGCTATTTTTTCTCCAGGCCCGTACCCTCAGAAAAAGCTGAAGCATTACTGGCCAATCCACCACATTGGGCCTACCCTCAAGACGCTTAGGCGCTGTTAAAAAACTACTTCACAGTTTAAAATCCAAAAAGGCTTGTTAAGTCATGATTTCAAGGAACAAGACCATGATTTTAATTTTTAACAAGCCCTTAAACTAAAATGGATTACCCAAATAAATGTGGGTAATCCGCAAATATGCAAACATATCAGGCCTAAATAGCCGTTGCTGATTTAGCAACCGATCTGCAAGGTTGACTCACCGTATGGATCGGACCCATACAATCCTCCCGAGGAAGAGCGCCCCTGCATAAATACACCGCCAATTCAGCCTGCCGTTACTCAAGGACGGGAGTGTTGGCCACAGAGGTTAGATTAGCCCCGGCTAAAATACTTTGCCAAGCCTCATGAACAGATTGGTCGTTAGGCCGCTGCCGCTTGAGATCCGCTAGCATGGCAATCATGTCGTACCACAGATAGTTGTTGCGATAGGCAACGGCTTGTTCCATGGACACATCGGCCGTAATGGCCGGATCTTCTGACTGTAACTGAATCCACCCATGCATGGATGGGCTATCAGGCCGCAGCTGGTCGTTACACATCATAATCAGTGACCACTGATATAATTCATTTGCCGCTAAAGCAGGTGCATCTTCTGGCAAGCTAATACTGACAATGCCGGGGGTCTCTGGTAGTTCCAAATATGTCTCATAGTAATAGCTATCTTCGGATTGAACGGTAAATAAAGCTTGACGAGGCGTATTCGCAGTCGTTGCCACTAGCACTTCAGGATATGATTTGCTGGTCAGGCCATATTGAGATGTGGGTACCAAAGCTGTTGTTTGGTGATTGGAACAGCTATCACGGGAAGCCCCACTTACCGTACGCTTGGGGGCTTGGTCATCATTGTCGGGCCAAAAAGACCAGTCATTGGTGGGCCAAGTGGCAACCGTTATGGACTCTCTCGCCGTTTGGGCCGTGGCATAACTATTGCCAAACACTCCTAGGGTGCTAGCTAAGACTAATCCAATCGGTATGTAAGTTCGCATCATGGGTCTAATGTATTGTGTACTGAAACGACTAATAGCTGGATGGGAAAAATGATTTCCGATGCAATCACTGCAATTAATTGAATATGGCCATTGCAGAAAGCCTGACTGTTGAGGCTGACGTTAAGTTAGGCAGGTTAACGGCTGCAAGTAAGCTGGCCCACTCGGTAGCCACTGCTTCATCTTGAGGATTTGCCTGATACAGCTCTTCTAAAATTAGGGCGGCATCATGCCACAGATAGGCTTCTTGATATAGCAATCGAGCCTTTTCTAACGGAGCAGCCGTCCCTAATTTAGACGCTAGGTCAGAGGTTGAATCTCGCCCTGCCAGCCATGTTTCTAAATTCACTCGACGGGTCCATCCATCTACAGAAACATCATATGCCCGATCCTCCGCAACAATAGAGAAATACCAGTGATAATTTTCATCGATTGTGAGTGGCGCTAAACCCTCTACACTCGCTAGATCGATGCTAAAAATACCTGAATCAGAAGCAACAGCTACGGTTGTTTCATATACGAGTTCGTCGGCTTCATTTCGTAGGACGTATTCCACCTCTCGCACATTTTCAGCATTGGGTAGGTAAAACAGAAAGCAAGGATGAGCCGCTGTTGTGACACCCAGGTTAGTTTCAGGCATTAGGGCAGTTAGAGGCATCTGATTCATGGAGGGCGGTGCGACAGACCCACCTCCGCGAGTACCCCCCCCTAGGCGACGCCCTGGCAACCCCTGGATAGGAGAATCATTAGACTGGTGAGCGGCATTGGCCAAACTGGGTATTGCGCCCAAATTCCATGCGAGCAGGCTACCCAGTCCAGTAGCCACAACAGTTTGGTAGAACGTAGATACGGTCATGATTGTAAATCAAACAAGAAGACTATATTTCACAGGTTCTTAAGCTGGACTCTTGCTCTCCACATGCTCCGAAACTGTGGAGATGACCGCAGTTGATGTATGCAGTCTTACGTACATGTTCCTATTTTTTGCCCCATTAGACCATTGTAGTTATACGTATACGAGAACATGCTTTAACCATGTGGTTGATGTTTGCTCAGTCGCTTAAAAGTTGTTTTTAGCCGTTGCATATAGGGAAAAAACATACAAGCTAGAACATCTTTGAATGCACTTCATAAAAAGGTTTTGAACTGTGGGTGAATCTCCTGAAAGATGAAAAATCTTTAAGAAATGAGCTCCGTATAATCCCTGGTATTGAAGCTTGATTTGTACATAGGCGGCTTTAATTTTTTTCTTGATCGTGTGAGGATTCTGATGGGAGATAAATCAATAGTGTGACCAAAAAGTTCTAATTCATAGAAATGGCGTACTCTTCTTTAAAGCCAATTACCCACTAACGTGTAGGGCGCCTTGTCATTCTGCCTTGTTTTGTATCTTTGATAACGATACGAGACGGGGCATTGGGCCAAAAATGATTGCTGCTATACCCGCTGCAATCATTGGATATCACTTCAGGCGCATCAACTATCTAATGCATATATAGCTTGGCTCTGCCGTACATCATCAATGCTACGGATCTGCCATTGCAGTAGCCAATAAAGAGAGTACTGAAAGGCAGTACAAGAGTGGGTCTATCAATTTTCAGCCAGCATGACAGGAAAAATATGTTTGATGGGAAATTTATAGATATCCATAATCTGGCGATGCTCTACGGAAATAACCTAGTAAAGTTCCCCTAACCTTTATATGTGTTAAAGCACTTTAGAGATTACTCGACTAATGTTGAGTTTTCTAGCAAACACGCTATCAATGTAAAAAATAGCACCCTTGTCAAGGCACAATGTGCTTAATATGTATCAGCACATCTACCAGCTGTTGCTGATTTGGTGAACGTTCTGGAATGCTTCTTGAAATCCCATGTCATCAGCTACAACTATCCTCCAGGATGCTTTTATTTCCTATGGAAGGGCCGATAGTAAAGGATTTGCCAGTAAGTTAAATCAATGCCTGATCGATCAAGGTCTAGAGGTGTGGTTTGACTTTGATGACATTCCCCTAGGAGTGGACTATCAAAATCAAATTGATGACGGCATTGAGCGCAGCAAAAACTTTCTGTTTGTGATTGCGCCCCACTCTGTTAACTCCGCCTACTGCCGTTTGGAAATCGAGCATGCGCTCCGGTTGGGGAAGCGTATTATTCCACTGCTACATGTGGAAGCCATTGACAAAGATATTTGGCAGCAGCGCAATCCCCAGGGCACAGATGCCGATTGGAAAGACTACCAGGCTAATGGGCTCCATTCCAGCTTTCCCAACATGCATCCCATTATCAGCAAAATCAATTGGGTGTACTTCCGCGAGGGTGTGGATGATTTTCAAACTTCATTCCAGGGTTTGCTGACCATTTTTGAACGTCAGCAAGATTACGTAGAACAGCATACGGCTTTGTTATCCCAAGCACTTGTGTGGCAGCGGCATCAAAGACAGGTTCAATATTTGCTAGTTGGTCAAAACCGGATTCGGGCGGAGCAGTGGCTAAAACAAAAGTTCACTGAAGAGCAGGCACCCTGCCAACCGACGGAGCTGCAATGCGAATTTATTTGCGAAAGCATTAAAAATGGCAACGGTCTTATGACCGATGTATTTCTGTCCTACTCCGAAAAGGATAGGGCACTTATGGATCAAGTGCGTAGTTCCTTAATGCGTGAAGGATTTACCACCTGGATTAACCGCACAGATATTCGAGTCAGCGGTGACTTTCAGGCCGCTATTAACAAAGGTATTGAAGAAGCTAGTCGGATGGTGTACCTGATTTCACCAGATTCCCTAGCGTCTAAATTTTGTCAGCAGGAATTAGAGTACGCTCGTCAACTCAATAAACAAATCATTCCCTTGAAGATGCGTCCAGTGGATTTGGACACCATGGCAGATGACTTAAGGTCACTGCAGTTTATTGATTTTTCCAATAATGCAGAGGGGGATAATGTCGCCTATCAAAAGGATGTTGACAAGCTGGTAAAGCTTTTACAAGAGGACAGTGATTACTTCCATCAGCATAAGCATTTACTGGTAAAAGCCCTAAAATGGCAGCAAAATCAGCAAAATCCTAGTTTGTTGATTAGGGGATATAATCTCAGCCATGCCGAAGCCTGGCTTAAGGTGGCCCGCAAGCATGGAGAGCAAAAGCCTCTGACGCTGCAGGAAGACTTTATTCAAGAAAGTCTGAGACAGCCTCCCAATCAATCTATTGATGTGTTTGTTTCCTATTCACGGGCAGATTCTGACTTTGCTCGACAGCTCAATGACGCTCTTCAGCTACAGGGAAAGACCACCTGGTTTGATCAAGAGAGTATTGTTGCTGGTGCGGCTAATTTTAAGGAAGAAATTTTTAATGGGATTGAAAGCGCCGATCACTTTTTGTTTATTATCTCTCCTCGCTCTATTCAGTCACCCTATTGTGCGGAAGAAGTAGAGTATGCCCAAAGCCTCAATAAGCGTATGCTGACGGTATTGCATCGCCCCATCAATACTAAGGAGTTACATCCTGCCTTAGCATCGGTGCAGTGGATTGATTTTAATAGCAAAAAGAATGACTTTAATTCTAATTTTAGTACCCTGCTGCGGGCCCTAGAGAACGATCCAGCCTACCTGCGATTCCACACCCGGCTCTTGGTTCAGGCCCTGGAATGGGATCAGCAAGATCGAGACGAGAGTCTTTTGCTGCGCGGCAAGGCCCGGCGAGAGACAGAAAGTTGGTTGCTGGAGGCGAAGGATAAATCTCCCCAACCCACCAGTCTGCAGCAGGACTTTGTCACAGCATCTGCCTCTGAAGAAATTCGTCGACAGCGCTCAGCTATCCGACTGCAGAGGGTTGGTATGGGGTTGATTAGTTTGATATCCGTGATTGCCATCGGCGCGGGCCTCTATGCTAGACAACAAGAATCTAAAGCACTAACTGCACAAGAACGAGCCACTAGACAGCAACAAAGGGCAGAAATACAACAAACTTTAGCCCTCACAGAAACATCTGAGGCTTTGTTTGAATCGGATCAGCCTTTTGAGGCGCTTCTAGAGGCTATGAATGCCGGCATCGCACTTAGGGCTAAGGAAAGCGAGATTAAGGCAGAAGAGGAAAAAACTACGGCTAAAAGAGGTGCGGCTAAAGCTGAAGACAAGCCTGAAAATGCTATGGTCTCGGAACTAGACGCACTCCATGTTGATGTCATTACGGTTCTGCAACAAGCAGTTTTTTGGGTACGAGAAAGCAATCGATTTGACGGACACGATGGCATTATTTGGGATACGGCTATCCGTAAAGATGGCAAGATGATTGCCTCGGCCAGTGCAGATGGCTCGGCCCGGCTGTGGAATCCGGATGGTAGCCAGCTAGGAGATCCGTTTGTTGTAGACGAAACTCAAGTTCTCAGCGTCGCCTTTAGCCCCGATGGGAAACAGTTAGCTATCGGTTTAGAAAATGGTGATATTGAGCTGTGGCAAATAGAACCACAACGGCGAAAGTTTACCACCATACGGCACAGCGACGATCCGGTTACTGACCTCGCTTTTTCCCACAATGGTCAGATCATTGCTTCGGCTAGTGAAGATAAAACAGTGCGCCTTTGGAAAAAGGATGGGACTCCCTTAAAAACCTTGACGCAGCATATTGCTTCGGTGCGGGCGGTGGAGTTTAGCCCCGATGGTAAGCTGTTGGCTACGGGGGCAGATGACAGCACCCTGCGGTTGTACACCTCTGACGGTAAATTTTTGAAGACCCTTCGGGGACATAGGGCCCAGGTAAAGGGCATTGCCTTTAGCCCCGACAGCTCTATGCTGGCATCGGCTAGCTGGGATGAGACTGTGCGTCTTTGGAAAAGTACGGGGGAATCGATTCGGGACATTCGCGGCCACAACACGCTGGTTTATGATGTGGGCTTTAGTCCGGATGGTAAATATTTGGCATCGGCCAGCTGGGATAAAACCATTAAAACTTGGACGCTGAAAGGAGAACCGATTACCACGGTATATGGCCACACGGCTCAGATCCACAGCGTTGACTTTATTAGCCTTAATGGTTCAAAAGATGACCATCAGCTGGTCTCCGGTGGGGGCGATCGCACCATTCGTCTATGGGAATTGGATCGACCCCTAATTACTTCGCTACGGGACCACCAGGAAAGCGTATACAGTGTTGTTTTTTCTCCAGACGGTGGGACCATTGCCTCGGCCGGAGCCGACAATACTATTCGACTGTGGAACCGAGAAGGTAAAGCCCTAAAGGCGCTTAAGGGACACACATCAGTTATTTGGAAACTCGCCTATAGCCCAGATGGCAAAACCCTGGCATCCGCCAGCTCAGATTACACCGTCAAACTCTGGAATAGTGAGGGCAAGGTGTTAACCACCCTGGCGGATCATAAGGGGCCTGTTTATGCCTTAGCCTTTAGCCCCGATGGTCAATTGCTAGCCACTGGCGCTGCGGATCGCACCATTCGCATTTGGAAATTAGATGGCACCTTGGTGACCGAAATCCCGGATTTAGATAAGGATGTGTTGAGTCTGGCCTTTAGCCCTGACGGCAAAATCTTAGCCAGTTCTGGGTGGGAGCATTTTGTCCGACGCTGGACGCTGGAGGGGGAAGAGCTAGACCGTTTGGAAGGCCACCGGGGGTGGATCCATGAGGTGACCTATAGCCCTGATGGGGAGACTATCGCCACCGCCAGTTCCGACAACACCGCTAAAATTTGGCATACTTCTGGTGAATTACTTTATACGTTGGCGGCCCACCAAGATGGGGTGGTGACTGTTCAGTTTAGTGAAAATCCAGACAATCCAGAGAAGAACTTAATTGCCACCGGCAGCTATGACCATACGGTCAAGCTATGGAACATGGATGGAACCCTCTTAACGACCCTGAGGGGACACGAAGGGCGGGTCAACCACCTAAGCATCAGCCGTGACCAAGAATTATTGGCCACGGTGGGCGAAGATAAACGACTGTTGTTGTGGAGTTTGGATCTACGGGAAGAGTTAGATCTCTTGCTGAGTCAAGGCTGCAAGTGGTTAGAAGGCTATCGCCGCACCAATACTAAGGCTCCTGCAGACATCAAAAACTACTGTGCTCAACAGCCACAATCAGAAGATTCATAGCCCTGGCTAGATGTCTACTTGCTGACCACTGTCATATTCATTAGGCTAAATAGCTTGTACAGGATGCGGGCACTTACGTTGCCATCCCACTCGTGGTTGCCCGTTTCACAAATGTCGCAGCCAACAATGTGGCGGCCACTGCGAACAACTTCGCGCCAGAGGCAATAGACTTCTTCCAGGTTCAACCCACCGGGGACTGGGGTGCCGGTGTGGGGACATAGTTTAGGGTCTAGGCCATCTACATCACAGCTAATGTAGACGTGCTGTGGCAGGTGGCGCACGATGGCCTGACACTGCTGTAACCAGCCCTGCCCCGCGTAGGTAGCGCGTTTTATCTGTGTATCTAAATAGGTAACAATGCGGCCGTCATATTGTTGTATTAAATTGATTTCACCATGGGAAATATCGCGAATCCCCACCTGCACCAGTTTAGAAATCTGAGCTAATTGCAGGGCATTAAACATAATAGAGGCGTGGGATTGTTGAAAGCCTTCATAGGCATGGCGAAGATCTCCATGGGCATCCACATGGAGAATGCCAAAATCAGCATATTGCTGAGCTAATGCCCTGAAGGTGCCTAGGGGCACACTGTGATCGCCACCGATAACGATGACTTTTTTATTTTGGTCTAGGGCAACCTGGGTTTGATATTGAACCCAGCGGGTCATGGTGTCGCAGCCCTGGTTAACGCGGCTTAAAGCGGCCCCTAGCTCCGGAGCCTCGTCAGGGCTAATGCCTTGTTCTGCACCCCGAATGACTGCGATCGCATCTGGCCTTAATCGTTTATTTTGGGCCAATAGCCATGCTGGAATTGGCAACATATAGATACCCTGTCGCCACGCCTCAGGATGATCAAAATCATAAAAGTCTAGTTGGGGAGATGCCCGCAAAATGGCCGCTGGCCCCTGGCAGGTTCCATCTTGATAGGACGTAGTCACATCCCAGGGCACTCCAATCACCACAGTGCTGGCGTGGGCATAGTCATGGGGAAACCCAAACACATTGCCATTAACTGCTCCCACCCCCCCGGGGTCAAAATTCGCAATTCGCTCGGCAATGCTGCATGGGGAATAAGCACCTTTCCGTTTGGGGTTAGACCGTTTTGCCATACTCTGCCTCAATGCCTTATTTTTCTAACATGTTGCGAATAAATGTAGGCAAACAAAATGCAGCACTATGAATATCACTGTTGTAATACTGCAAATTAAACATCTGGGCCATATCCTGCGATCGCTGTCGATCAAAATCTTCTAATGGATGTTTACCATCCTTTGTACAGTAGGTAAAGCTCCACATGCCCGTAGGATAGGTGGGAATAAATGCCAGATAGCAAAAGACACTATCAGGATTAAAGATATCCTGTAAACAGTGGTTGAGTTCAACAAATGCCTTCTGATTAAAGTGGGGAGATTCACTTTGAGCCGTCATCACGCCCCCCGGCCGGAGGCAACGGTACACATCCTGATAAAAAGCTTTAGAAAACAACCCTTCTGCAGGCCCCACCGGGTCCGATGAGTCAACAACAATCATGTCAAAACTATCGGCAGAGGCCTGTTTCACATACTCAATGCCATCATCAATAATTAGCTTGAGCTTGGGATGATCAAACGCTGATGATAGGCTAGGCAAAAATTCCTTTGACGCTCGGACAACCGCCTCATCAATTTCAACCATGGTGACGTTGTTAACTTGGTCATAGCGCAGAATTTCCCGAATACTGCCACCGTCACCACCGCCAATGACCAGCACATCTTTAACATCCGGCTGGGCCACCATGGGCACATGAATAATCATCTCATGGTAGCCTTTCTCATCCTTTTCGCTACACATGACCATTTTATCAACGGCCAGGAGCTTACCATACTCAAAGGTGTCAAATACTTCAACGGTTTGATAGGGTGATTTTTCGCGAAATAAACAGTCTCCCTTATGGCGAATGGACAGAGCCATATTCTCATTGCGATCGGTAAACCATACGCTACGGCTATATTTAGGTACCACTAACTGCTGGGTGGCATCCTCCCGCAGTTCTCCCAATTCAATACTGGCCTTTTCGAGAAGATCCAGCTGGCCTCGATTGATTTCGACCGCGGAACCATGTTCTGCCTGGAATGCCTGTTTGAGAATTTTATAAGATGTCCATGGATTAACGGAATCACCGCAGGTGAATAGGTCTACTGCTGCATAGCGATATTCGGGCCAGGTGTGAATTGCCAAATGACTTTCCTGGATCACCACCACCCCGGATACTCCGAAGGGAGAAAAATGATGAAATACGGAACTAATAATGGTAGCGCCTGCTTCTTTGGCAGCATTAACCATGCTCGACTCAATGCGAGGAACATCATTGAGAATTTCGGAAGAGCAACCGTGGAACTCGACTAAAATGTGACGGCCAAGAGATTTCATAAATATATAGCCCTAATACAACCTACCGATAACAAGTCCCCGCTTTAAACAGTTGGGGCAACATCATAAACGAAACGACCACCGTGTCACCCAGACCATATGCAGAGACCACCAACCGCAGAATAGATCAATAGAAACCAATAGTAGACTGTTCAAATCAATTAGCCCAATTAGTTTATAACTAAATTGGCCAAACTTGCACAGGGAGCGTTTTGTAGTGACTAAATCCGCTAGGGGTAAGGTTGAGAATGAATGTTTTCATTAGACATCATCGATTTGCCAAATTTTGTTTTGCGAAAGTAATTTTGTTGCTTGGTTTCTGGGCACAGGTTTGGAGAAATAGTATCCCTGGGCATATTGACATTGCAATCCTTTCAAAAGTCTTGCCTGGTCGATGGTTTCAACACCTTCCGCAACGATGTCTAGATTAAGGCGCTGGGCAAGGGTAACAATTGTGCCAACAATATTCTCGTTTTCCTGGTTTGTTTCCATACGATCAACAAATGATTTATCAATTTTGAGGGAGTCGATGGGCAATCGATGTAAGTAGCTAAGGGAAGAATAGCCAGTGCCAAAGTCATCTAAGCTAATGTGCAATCCCTCATCCTTCAAATAGGTTAGCTGTTGAATAGCCGAGTCCACGTCGTTCATCGCCACACTTTCTGTTAGCTCTAACTTTAATCCTCGGGGGTCTAACCGATAGTGGTGCACAATATTTGCAATGGTTGTGGCTAAATTTGGTTGTAAAAATTGACGACTGGAAAGGTTAACGCCAATAAATAAAGGGGGCTGTTGGGGAAACTGTTGCTGCCACTGTTGTACTTGAGAGCAGGCCTCCTTCAGGATCCATTCTCCCATGGCTAAAATCATGCCTGTGTCTTCAGCAATCTCGATAAATTCAATGGGGGGCACCAGCCCTCGGTTTGGATGTTGCCATCGAATCAACGCCTCAAATCCGGCAATTTTACCGATATTGAGGTCTAGAATTGGCTGGTAATATAGCTGAAACTGTTGATCCTCTCCGGCATCGCGTAAATCCATTTCCAACTGAAACTGCGATACGGAATGGGTCCGCATATCTTCTTGAAAGATTGCCTGAGAGTTACGTCCTTTATTTTTAGCTTTACCAAGGGCATGGTAAGCGTCTTGCAACAGGGCATGGGCAGGATAGTTTTTCCCTTTAGGGTGAAAGGCGATGCCAATGCTAATGGTTGTTTTGACGGGGTTGCCATTGATAGAGATGGAATCCATCAAGTTCGAGCGCAGGTGCTCAGTGATGTCGGTGGCTGTTTGGGGATGGTGGATGGAGGGTAAAATCGCGATAAACTGGTCGCTACCGACCCTGGCTACCGAGGCTTTCGGCAGATGGTACACAATGCGCTCCGCAACAATTTGCAGTAGTCGGTCCGCTACCTTTTCTCCGAGGCTTTCATTGACCGCCTTAAACCGGCCTAAGTCGATTAGTAGCAAGGCCACCATGGCCTTGCTATCATTTTGCTGATCGAGGTGATGCTGTAATTGTTTGATGCTGGAAAATCGGTTGGGCAGGCTCGTGAGGGAGTCGTAGAAAGTGCGGTAAAACACCTGATAGGCAATGGTGGCACTGGCAACTAGGGAAAAGCCCAATGCTGGAGGAATCGTCGGAATCCAGCCATCTAAGGCGAATAGCCCCCAGCCAATGGCAGTCAGGGTAAGCATTGCGATCGCGCTAGTCAGCAGCAAACGCACCAAACTCTGAATATGCCAGGCCAACCCCCCACCAATCAAACACCAAAGCAAGATCCAGCACTTTTCTTGCCATTGGTTCCAGGTCCAAATCAGGGAATACTTTTTCTCTACAATCGACAAAATTTGGTTGACCACATGGGCATGAATGACAACACCCGGTGTCATGCCCACAGAGCTACTATTCCTAGTGAACGGCGTAAAAAAGATATCTTTAATGCTAGGGGCAACCGTCCCAATCAGCACCACTTTGTCCTTGAACCAAGCAGGATCCACCTGATCATCCAAAACATTCCTTAGGGACACCTGCCGAATCCCATCATTTTGGGTTTTATATTGCAGCAGCACCTGGTAACCGGCCATATCTTCATTTTGATACCCCCCCGTATTGGCATCCAAGGTGGGAAAGAGTTGGCCCGCAATGTTTAAACCCGTGCCTTTGGGATCAAAAATATTAGGACCATATCGATCTCGCAGAACGTGAAGACTGACCCTTAACCCCAGGGAATAAAAATCATCCGGTTTAACAGACGCAAACATAAAATTGCGTCGAACCACCCCATCCGTATCGGCCACAAAGTCGGCAAACCCAGTACGATCCGGCGTCATTCCTATGGGGGCCGGACTGCTGCTATCTGGGTCAACACCAATGCCTAAATCATATACACCATAGACATTCTCCTTCGCCAACTGCCGTTGGAGACGTCCTTGGCCCGGTGGATGTTCAATATCGCGATAGATATCCAGGCCAATGACTTTAGGGTCATAGGTTTGCAATTTCGCCAACAACTCAGCCACTGTCCCATCGCTGAGGGGCCAACGGTTGTAGGAGCGAATATCAGTCTCCGTAATCCCCACCACCACCACTTCAGATAGCCCATCCTTAGAGGTGTGATGGCGCACCTGACGGTCAAAGGCTTTTAACTCCGCCCCCTGTAATCCCCCAAGCTGGCGCAGACCTATGATCAGCAGCGCTATCCCCACAGCAATGAGGACATACCCATAACGCTGCAACTGTCGCCAAAGCCGCAACTTTATAGAACCAAAAACTCGACGATAAAAGTGACCAAAGTGCAATGGGTCCCCCTACCAATTAGGCAGTCAACTAGATTTAGAGTGACGAACATTTGCACGCACAACCATGCTTACCAAGGATTCCCAATCATAGTAAAACCAGACCAATAGGCCGGATGACTAAAATTCCAGCTTCCACTGGCATCTAACCCAGGTAAATAGCCAATATCCCGATTTCCATGGCCGTAAACTTGCCCATGGTGCACACCAACGTCTCCTCGCAGCATGGCGATCTGAGCCTGGCGCAGGGCGGCACTACGGCTGGGCGTAGCCCCAAGTGCTTGATAAAATTCTGCCATCAGCCCCAGGGTGCCTTCATCACTGATGGACCAAAGACTCGCCAATGCCGTACGCACGCCCACTTTAACCGCCAAGCCAGCAAAACCGAACTCAGCATCGGCATCCCCCAGGGCTGTGGCACAGGCGCTTAAAATCAAAAAATCAATGGCATCCAGAGGGAGTGCCTGTAATTCGGTCAAACTAATGCTACGGTCCCACAGTTGCACATAGGAATTTTCTAAATTACCGGCTTCAAACACCGCATGGGTAGCTAAATGCATACTGGTGAAGCGATTTTTCTCTAACTGGTGATGCAGGGCTGCGAGGGTGGTTTCGTGGTCGAGGTAATAATTATCTCCTGTGGCTTGAACGGCCAACTCCAGTTCCAGAGGCACGGCTTCTAAATCGGCCTGGTGAGTAAAATCCGCAATCCCCATGGCTAGAACAGAATCAGTCTTTGTCCTATCGTTCTGATTTAACACCTGCTGGGGAGGACTTAAATCGGTAAGTCCAGCGCTGGGTAACAGACCAATGCTATATTGCTCAATCAAAAATTGTTCGCCATCGTGCAAGGCTGCCATGGGTAGGGACCGTAGGCCTGCATCTAGGACGAAACCGATGTGGTCAATATTAGCCATCTCCAGATCATCGACCATGGGGCGAATTAACCAATCGTAAAGCTGCTGAGCGGGGGGCAAATATTGGGCAGGGCGCAATAGGGGGTTCATGACTGTGCGGTGCAAGTCATCGATTACAGATTGCACCTCTACAGCTGTGACATCTACGGGGTGATATACCGGAGGACCGTCACCACTCATTAATAGCAGTTCTAGACGATTGTTGTTGAGGCGCACGTACATGATGCCAGGGGTAATACCTTGAGTGCGCGCCACTTCTTGCAAGGTTTCTTGCAGGATGCTTAAGGTGGGTGAAGCCGGCATGGGTAAATTTAATGCCCTGGCAAACTCACCGGAAAAAGTATTATCTATCTGCACCAAAATCGATTCTTCGCTATTGGCATTGAGAACGTTGTCTTGTTCTTCGCCGCTGTTAGCGCTGGTGCCGTTGTTATCCAACTCTAAAACATTATTTTCTCGCAATAGCTCATTTGTGTTGGCACGGGGATCTTCCGTTGCCAAAGCGGGGGTGGTTATGTTTGGTGTTTCTGTGCCCACCGTCGGAGAATCAGGCGATGGTACCTGAAATGCGTTAATCAGCTGAATGGTATCGAAGCTAACTGATTGAGTAATGCTTTGGGGGCCAATTAGCTGATCTACATCGGTTACCAGACTGCCTGAGGTGCCATGAATGCTGCTATCGCCCACTAAAAACGGAGTTGTGGAGGCGCTATTGTAGGCTAAGCGGATAGTACTATCCCCCGTGGTCAGAAGGCTAACATCGGTATTGGGGATACGGTCAAGGGCCTGGAAAAATCGTTGGTTAGCAATGGCAATATTGCCACCGTTTCCTTGGGCCGATGCATCGATAAAATCGACAACAATATCGCCAATGGAAGTGAGCCGAACATCTCCTCCCTGGGGCTCTACTAAATCAGGACTTTGAGCTGTGGATGTTAATTGTTGACTGCGAATGGTTCCCTGGGGAGCATTGATGGCAATGCCCCCACCATTGCCACGGTTGGTTTCACCTGCGTTTGTGTCTGTGGCAATGGACCCGGTTTCAATATTGGCGGTCAAACTTGTCAGCGAAACCTCACCGGCATTTTCGGTGTTACTGGCATTGACGTTAATGGAGGAGTCAACGCTGTCTGTAAAAATATTGCCGTCAGCCCTAAGGCTAATATCACCACCCGCACCCGTATTGCTGCTGCTAGAAATTGCTGTGCTGAGATTACCGGCATTAATAGTGCCTGTTTCAGCAAGCAGACTGATGTCTCCAGCTCTACCATTGTTGTTTAAAATCTGATTGGTTGTTGTCTGAATATCTTTAACGTCGATATCGTCAAATGCTGACAGGGTTATGCTGCCACCATTGCCATTGTTGTTCAAGGGGGCTCGGGCTGAGCTGTTCAGGTTGCCTGCCACAATATCCCCTTGGGTGGCAGTTAAGTTGATGTCCCCGCCGTCAAGATTATTGTCAATGGTTGAAAATGCACTGGTATTTAGGTCGCCAACAGTGATGTTAGCGGCGGTAATTTCAATAGCTTGCCCTACCGTGCGCAACTGATCGTTAGGGTCCATGGCAAAGCTTCCCTGGCCATCATTATCGGCATCTGCCAAAAAACGAATACTGCCTGGGAAGTTAAGGACACCGTCACTTAATGGGTTGATGGTAATGTTGTCATCGGCCTGGATAACTAAATTAGGGTTACCCGTAATTGATGTTTCTAGGGTGTTTTCGTAGAGAATTCCTGGGTTATTGTCTCCTCCAGGATCTGTCCCTGCACGAATTTCAATATTTTCAGGATCGAGTAATAGGGTGCCTGGGGTGCCCTGCGATCGCAAATCCACCTGACCATCGAAATAAAGGTGCTGTTTTCCCGAAATTTCCACACTACCGCCAGCCTGGGTGCCTCGGGCACTCACATTACCTAGAAACCGAGTGCTCCCATCGGCCCACACCACCACCTGACCGCCGGTTTGTGGATGGCCTATCTGGCCATCCGCCCGCAGGCTGGATGCAGCATCAACTACCGTCGTTTGAGCCGTTGGCAAAGGCCCTCGCCCCTGGTAATCGCCCCCAATTAAAATCGTCCCGCCATGTTCAGCCCGTACTGTAGCGCCTGCTGTAGCAACAAAATCGCCTAATACCTGAATTTTACTGTCACTACCGCTAGTCGTTAGATTGCCACCAACAAAGACTGTCCCTGGAGATAACTCAGATAGAGACTGCGCCCCCGTTAATTGGAGCATGCCGTTGCCATCGACTTCCATCGCTGTTGCATGTTCCACCCGGTTTGGCAATAACCAAGGAGAAACCGTTTCCATTGCCGCTGGAAGCGTATACGCAATGCCGTTTCCTAAACTTACCTGGGGATGATGACCCACCGCAGCCAGGGTAATTTCGCCCCCACTCAGTGTCCCCTGGTTAATGACCCTATGGCCCATCAAAGCTAAGGCATTACTATTGCCAACCCTAAGATCGCCTAAATTGATAATGGAGCTAGGACCATAGGGGTCAAAATGTATTTCTAATACATTCCCCTGCACATTGCCAGGATATCCCACGAGGCCAAACGAACCGTGGGTAAAATCGAGCCGTTCCGCCGTCAGGGTTATAAAATCGCCCCCTAGATTAAGCCCGGCGCCCGCACCAAACAGCACCCCCGCTGGGTTCATTAAGTACAGGCTAGCTGGGGCACCACTAACTGCAATCAAACCACTAATTTTAGAGGGCAAACCATTGGTAATTCGGCTAACAATAGTTTCAACATTTGAATTCACAAGGAATTCAGCCGTGTTAGCATCCTCTAAATTAAATTGTTCAAAGCTGTGGAATAAAAGTTTGGAACTATCTGTCGGTGTACCGCCCGAAATGGTAAACCGCTGCCCCTGTTGAACAACTTGAGTCTCAATCGCATCCTGGGCCGGCACTACCTGAGCATCAGAACGCTCAACTAAACCCACAAGGACGATCGCTAAACCAGCAGCACCAATATGCAGCAAAAAATTGTAATCAACTGATTGCAACCTGCCCATAAATACTGGTTAGAGAACCATTCAAGGGTTGTACAGTTCTAAGCGATGGGCACGGCCTATGTTGATTAGGACTCACCCGTTGATGTGACGTCTACGGAGCTAGCATCCACAGAGAGTGGAACAATCTGCTCTAGTCTAGCTGAGGCCATTAGCCTCTGCCACTGGCTTAATACATCTTGATTTTGTGGCTGGGTTTGTAGCTGTTCTACCAATAACCCAAGGCGGTCATACCAAAGAATATGATCCTCCATGCTGGAAGCTGCTACTCGGTCAACCCAGCCTTCTACAGAAATATTTTCTGAACGGTTATCAGGGTTACAAACAATGGATGCTGCCCAGCGATACCGACTATTAACTTCTAGGGTCGGCGCATTAGCCATGGTACTTAAGTCTAGGCCTACCAAATCGGTAGTTGGCTCAACCATAACTGTTGTTTGATAAATAATATCGTCTTGGGAGTCAAACAAATAAAACTCCAACTGTTTAGAACTGGCCACATCAGGCACACTTAGCCATAGCGTTGGCTTATCTACAGCCGTTTTGCCCAAATTAGTTTCAGGCACAATCGCCACCAAAGGCTCTGCGTTTTGGGCACAGGCAGATGACGGTAGTCGGGATGCTCCACTAATGCGTCTGCCAGGCAATCCTTGACGAACTTCCTCATCATCGGCTCCATGGGAGACAGCCGGAAAAGATACTACTCCCAACATGGCAGCAAGGGCCATAATGCCCAGACGTCTTCCCCATGTTTTATGGGATTTTGAAGCTAATGGCTTGATTGCAAGGTTAGTGAGTGTCATACGAATAACTGGTCTAATGTGCTGCAGTCCAATGGCCTATATGCTATTGTCTTCCATCGAGACACTAGATTCAAAGCTCTGATGAAAAAGCTCTAATGAAAGACTCATCCATCAGTTTCTCTTAGAGTGAAAGATGCGAAACTAAGTAGCTACTAAAATCTTATTTTAAACAAATATGCAGGGAGCGCTAGTGTCCCACACCTGTATTCCCTTTCTATTTTCTAAAATAGACTAGCCTAAGAAAAAACCGTGCATGTACCTATGACAGCATGAGATTTTTGCAAAGACATTTTCAGTAGTTTAGACAAAAGTTGAAAACCCGCTAATCCTTTGAACCATAAAGTTTTTGACCAATATTTCTAAGTGTAAACACACATCAAAACAACAATCTTCTAAGGTAACTACAGAAATCTTTTGTGCATGGAATAGCTTTAGATTAATTAAACAATTGTTGATGGGAAGTGGGCCGTGGCTATAGGCAAAAAGAACACCAGCGTTACTCCATTGGGGCTTAACCCTGCACAACACCTGCAGTTATTAAAAAAACTACCGAGCGTGGTCATGCACGGTATAGCGATCTCACAATTGCGAAAGGGCCCCAGGGGCACAGGTTATGTGTATCGCAGGTGGCTTAAGCATTCAGCCGTCTGCGATACCAACGGATCAAAGCACTCAAATCAAATTGCTTAAAAGCTAGACCAATGTAAATGGTGTTTCGTTATCAATGATGGGTTTTCACTGCAAAAGGTGAATTAGTTTATAGAAATAATGTGGCTATCCTAGCTAAAGGTCTAGGATAGCCACACCGCTACAAAAGATTATTGAGGCTTATCTTTTGAGTTGGCTATGCTTGCGATGACTTGATCCTTGTCTTGATCCTTTCGAACGATTTTTATCGCCATAATCAGACCTGGACTGACTGCGTGATTCCCGAGCAATGTAGTCAATCAGAGCCTGATTTAACATGCGATCGTCGTCATAATCTTTAGAAGCGGGCTGAAACTGCTGTTGATTGGGCTGCAGAATTTTACTAGTTGCTAAAAAGATACTAATTACGATGAACAATGGTATGAAAGGCATGGGGCAACCCTCTTAAAACTCAGTAGATGCGCTGATTGGGAACTATGAAGCTGATAGTAACCCAGTAAAATTACAGTGAAGATGACGGTGATCACACTGATAAAGCGATTTCGACACTAAGCGCCGTGACTAGTGAGTAGTATATTGGCTGTCGCCCCTCTCCCCATTAAACTAGGGAGCGCCGCCAGTTAAAGAAACGACGAAGTATATTTTGTAGTCGATCATTTTTGGCGTAGCTCTGTTTAGTCAGTTGCAAAGCGGTCTTTGCATTGATTTCCGACAGCGTTGGATAAACATGGATGATGCTTTTGATGGCACCGATTTTCATTTTGTAGCTCATTGCTAGCACGACTTCGTGGATCAGCTCTCCCGCATGGGGGCCGACAATGTGTGCGCCTAAAATTTCTCCATTTTTGCGGGTGATAAATTTGGCAAACCCATACCCTGCCGCTTCCGCCAATGCCCGATCCACATCTTTAAAGTCGTGCTTAAGTACGGCCACATCGTCGCCATAGCGCTGCCGTGCCTGATCTTCGGTTAAGCCTACGCGGGCCAGTTCAGGTTCCGTAAATGTGGCCCAGGGAATAACTCGATAGTCTGCTTTTTTGGTGGGTAGAAACAGCGCATTTTGAATGACTACGGCGGCTTCATAGCCGGCAACGTGGGTAAATTGGTAGCCCCCAATCACATCCCCTGCGCCGTAGATATGCTTCACATTTGTCTGGAGCTTTTCGTTAACGTTGACTCCAGTTTTGCCCACCTCAACACCGGCCGCATCCAACCCTAGGGATTCCACATTAGGCACGCGGCCCGTGGATAGTAAAATCTCGTCGACAATGACAACTTGATCACCTACGTAGAGGTGTTTTTTGCCGTCGATGACTTCCACTTTCTGGGCCCGACTTTGGGTTAGGACTCGGATACCTTCGGATTCCAACTGCTTTTGGACCACTGCCGCCGCTTCAGGTTCTTCCTTTGGCATGATCTGCTGGCGACTGGCGACAATGGTCACCTCTGCCCCTAGGCGGGCAAAGGATTGGCCCAGCTCGCATCCGATGGGGCCAGCGCCAATTACGGCCAGGGAGTCGGGCCGTTCTTTCAGGGAAAAGACCTGTTCGTTGGTCAAAAAGCCGGCTGCTTTGAGCCCTTCGATGGGTGGGAGTGCGGGGCGAGAACCGGTGGAAATCAGGAAATTGCGCCCTTTAAGCTGCTTGCCATTGATCTCAAAGGTGCGGGCGTCGGTGAATTTGCCTGAACCGTAGAATACGTCGACGCCAAGGGCTTCGAAGCGTTCGGTGGAGTCGTGTTCTTGAATGACGCCGATGACATTTTGGACGTGGTTGATGGCTTCTTCGAATTTAATGGTGGGTGGGTCGGTGTAAATGCCAAACTTGGACCCGGTGCGCACATGGTGGGCGACCTGCCCGGCATGGATCAGGGATTTGCTGGGTACACAGCCATAGTGTAGACAGTCCCCACCTAGGAGATGTTTTTCAACTAGGGCAATGCGGGCATTGAGCTGGGCTCCGGCACTAGCGGCCACTAACCCGGCAGAACCGCCACCGATAACTACAAGGTCGTACTCAACTGCCATATTTATTGCTCCTGGTCGATTTCATATTTGAAGGTACAGGTTTGAAGGTACAGGTTCTTTCTGAAGGCTGGCTGAGAAGCTATGGAAAAAATCTTAAGGCTATTGATTGGTTTGCTCACAGCCTTTTCAAGATTCGTAATTGGGGCCCATGGGCTGATGGGCCCCAATTACTATGCCCCCATCTTTAGACCTTAGTGGGTGGGGTTAGTGGGTGGGGTTAGATGTTTGACTGATAAAATCCAAAATCAACTGTTGCTGATGTACGATTCGGGCTTCTAGCTGATTTACGGGGCCAGGGGTGTAAGCCCCGCTAGCATAGCCCTTTTGAACATTTTCGGTAAGGATAATATCCTCCGATGTAAAGGCATCAAAATCAGCCTTTAGGGTAGCTATGGATGGGCTGAGCTCGGGAATGCCGTAGACTTCTGAGCGCAGTTCGCAGGTGTTGCTGGTCAAGGGGGCGATGTAGAGCCAGGCAAGCATCCCGTTGGGAAGACCCAGCAAATGGAGATTGGGGAAAATGCCATAGGTGAAGAATGCTGTCTGGCTTAGCTTTGGTAAATCGGGGAGGGCCGTATTTTCGGCTTGCCAATCGGGGGTGACTGGGGTGCGTAGACAGTTGGTGTAGGTTTCCAGGTGGTGTGAATAGTGTTTGATCGGCCCCTGGACTTTGTGGAGGGTATGGCGATGCGCGATCGCAACATGGTAATCACACAGGGTATTGTCGTGGAAGTTTTTCCAGTTGCAATTCACCACCTGGCGCTGGCTTAGCAACAACCGGGTTTGGCCTCGACGGTGGTGCCCCAAATGCTGGGGAATGCTGCCCAAAAAGTCATGGAGCGAGGGTGCATCATCGCTAAAACAAATAAACAGGAACCCACTCCAGGATTCCAGACGAATGGGTGAGAGGGGGTAATTTTCTGGCTTAAACGTATCTGAAAATTTTGGCTGGGCGGGGGCGCCCACCAGGTTGCCGTGCAAATCGTACACCCAGGCATGGTAGGGACACACCAGATGTTTTTGGCTGTGGATGCCGGTTTGGTTACACAGCAGCGACGCCCGATGGGGACACACATTATGGAACGCTTTGAACTCACCGGGCCCCAAGCACGTAATCACCACCGGCTGCCCCACTACCTGCTTGGCCCACACCTGTCCCACTGCCAGTTGGGCACTATCACCAATGTAGAGCCAGGTTTTTTGAAAAATATGTTTTTTCTCTATCGGCAACCAGGCCGGGTTGGTGTAATGATCCGCCCTGAGGAGGAAGTGGGCGGGTAAATCACGCTGATTCACCAGTTGGGGGGATGGTTGTTGCTCCGCTAACATTGCCCAGGTTCAAAAAAGGAGGACACACTAAACGCTGGCCATATCGGGCTTACCCCGCAACAGGTCAGTGATTTCATGTTTATAGGCTTGAAACTGATGCTCTCGCTTCATGGCATAGGTGCGCTTGTCTGGCAGGTCCACGGTAATCTCGCGCTGAATGGTGCCGGGGCGAGCGGTCATGACATATACCCGCTGGGAGAGGAAAACGGCTTCTTCCACGTCGTGGGTGATCATTAAAATAGTGCAGCGGGTGCGCTTCCAAAGATCCAACAAAAATAGCTGCATGGCTTCTTTGGTTTGCACATCCAGGGCGCCAAAGGGTTCGTCCATCAGTAGAATTTTGGGGTGACAGGCCAGGGCACGTGCGATCGCAACCCGCTGCTTCATCCCCCCCGACAATTCCTTAGGCAGTGACTTAGCAAACTTAGTCAGACCCACCACATCCAAATAGTAGCTAGCCCGTTCCCGGCGCTGTTGCTTAGCCATGCCCTGTAGCTTCAGGCCAAACTCCACATTTTGCTGCACCGTCATCCAAGGGTAAAGGGTGTACTTCTGAAACACCATGCCCCGGTCAGCCCCAGGCCCCGTAACCCGCTCATAATCCACCGTAATCTCGCCACCGGTGGGGGTGTCTAGCCCAGCAACCAGGCGCAACAAAGTTGACTTGCCCGAACCCGAGGCCCCCACGGCACACACCAGTTCACCGGTGTCCACATGCATATTGATGTCTTTCAGGGCCAAGAGCGGACCTTGTTCCGTTGGGAACTGCTTATATAGCTTAGAAATTTCAAGATGCATGACTAATCAAACGCCCACTTACAACTGATTCTGAGCACCCAACGAAAGACCAAATCCAGGGCGAAGCCAATCACCCCCAGCATAATTAAGCAAGCAAAAATCTCATCGGTTTTGAAAAACCGCTGGGCCAACAAAATCCGTTTTCCCAGGCCTTCTTCCGCCGCCACCAGCTCAGCAATCACCACCAGGTTCCAAGAGGCGGCAACGTTAATGCGAAACGTATCAATAATATTGGGAATAACATAGGGCATAATCACCGACCTCAGCACCTGCCAGCGATTCCCCCCCAACGTATATGTGGTCTCAATCAGATCCTTGGGAACAAATTTCACCGCATCCATAATCATTAGGGTGTTATAGAATACGGTGCCAATAAAAATAAGGGCGATTTTGGGTTCTTCATTCAGACCCAAATAAATGATCAAAAGCGGAATAAATGCCGGGGCCGGCATATACCGCAGAATGCCAATAATCGGCTCCATCATGGCGCGAATACTGGCAAAGGCCCCCATGCTAATGCCCAGGGGCACCGACACAATGGCCGCCAGGGTAAACCCGACGGCCACCCGTCCAAAGCTGGCCAGAATATCTTGAGTGACAAATCCTTTTTCCCACAGCCGTTGAAATGCGACCGTCACATCCTGGGGGCTAGGCAAGAACTTCGGATTCACGTCCGCATAGTTGGACGCCAGCCACCACACCGTTAGGGGCACCACCACCGAAACCGCAATCAGCAACCAGTTAAGATTATCGGGAATATCTTCTGCAATACGCCAAAAAACAGTGGGCTTAAGGCTTTTAGTCGTTGGCTGAAACTCGTCTAGTTCGGACGCCTGGGTCATTTTTCTAAGACGCATATATATAAACAGACCGGATGCCTGGTCGGGGCATGCCATGGCATGCCCCGACGGAAACTATCTAAGACCCCTCTGCATAGGCTTTAACAAAACTGTCATCCAAGATGGCCCCGAGATCGTCGGGCCCCGCTTCGATAAAGCCCACATCCACCATAAAGTCATTCATCTTTTGAGACGCGAAGGGCATATGTTTCATGCCATCCCCGGCGCTAAAGGCTTCCAAGTTCTCTTCAACGGTGAAAATCCGAGTGCCTGCTTTAAAGTTTTCGTATTCTTCAACAGTTACCCCCGAGCGAGCGGCCATGATTTTGTTGGATTCCTCTGGATTTTTAGCGATGTAATCTAACGTCGCAAACCAGGTATTGACCATCGCTTGAACTTGTTCAGGCTGTTCATCAATCACCTTTTGGCTCATGACCAACAGGTCAGGAATCGCCCCAGGGTAATCCTTCGACGACAATAGCTCTTTACTGCCTTCTCGCTCCAGGGCAATCCCCCAAAAGGGAGGCCATGCGGCAACGGCATCCACCTGTCCAGAAGCAAAAGCAGCGGCAGCAGCCCCCGTTTCTAAATTCTTGATCGTAATGTCCGAGCGAGACATACCCGCATCTTCCAAGGCCTGGGTAAGCATAAAGTCGCCCACCACCCCTTCTTCTAGGGCAACGGTTTTACCCTTTAGATCGGCAACGCTATTAATCCCCTCGGCGACAATAACTTTGTCATTCCCGGCAGAGTTATCGTTCACCAACACAGCCACTTCCCCATTGGCGGCATCGGCGGCAAACGAAATCGTATCGTTCAGGGTCTGCCCATTGCCATCCAGCTGCCCAGCGGCAAAGGCTTCCATGGATGCCAAGTAGCCATCAAACCACTTGAGCTCCACATTAGCCCCATTCTCCGCAAACAGTCCTTTCTCTTCGGCAACTGCCCAGGGTAACCAACCAGGCCAGTTGCTATACCCAATGACTAACGGTGCTGCATCTGCTGCGGCAACCTCAGGAGCCGACGGTTCTGAGCCGGTTTCCGGTGCATTACTGGCACAGCCCACAGCAACCACTAAACCAAAGGCAAAGGCCAGGCAGGTAGATAAAAATCGTTGTCGTCGCATTACGTACCTCATAAACTGAAAAAATCGTTGAACATTTTTGCAAGCTAGTAGTTGTTCTGTTTTATACAGGACTTAAGATCGTCATACTGTGAGCTGTAAACGGTTTGATTGAACAGTCACTGCTTGCTGCAGCCAGTTACACCACGCATCTAGCCCTTCCCCTGTCTTTGCAGACACATGGAAGATGGCCACCGTGGGATTAATTTGCCGAACATTGGCCTCAATTTGGGCAAGGTCAACGTCCAAATGGGGCACTAAATCGGTTTTCGTAATTAACAAACAGTCCGCTTCTCGAAACATCACCGGATACTTAAGCGGTTTATCCTCCCCTTCGGTAACACTGAGCAAGGCGACCTTAGCATGCTCTCCCACTTCAAATTCAGCCGGACAGACTAAATTTCCAACGTTTTCAACGACTACCAAGTCCAGGCTCTGTGGATCGTGTTGCTGCAGCTGTTGAATCCCGCCAGCAACCATTTTTGAATCTAGATGACAGGAGCGACCGGTGTTGATGGCGACGACGGGAACACCGTGTTGACGCAGGCGTTCCGCATCTAATTCAGTGGTCATATCGCCTTCAATGACGGCAACTTGGAGATTCTCTAGGCTTTTGAGGGTGGCTTCTAAAAGTTGAGTTTTACCCGCCCCTGGGCTACTCATCAGGTTGATACAGGTAATGCCCCATTGATCAAAGTGGGCGCGGTTATGGTCTGCCCCCCGTTGATTGGCATGGAGCAGGTTCATTTCGATGGCGGCGTCAAAGGTTTGGTGCATATTGGAGACGGTGGGCATGGCCCACCGGGCAATGGGTAACGGGGTGGGCATGGCCCACCTCTGCAAAATAATGGCCATTTCAAGCCGCAACGCATTCCAGTCGGTCAATTTTCAATTCGCGGCCGGAGCGGATGTCTTCCATGGGGCTATGGCAGCTGGGACAGGCATATTGGCTGCCCAGCTCCGGCTGATAGTCGGCATGGCAGGTGTGGCAGTGGGCCACCAAGGGCACATCTTTGATCGCTAGCTCCGCCCCATCGAGGAAGGTGCCCTGGGTTTGCACATCAAAGGCAAACTGTAGGCTAGCGGGTTCTACACAGGTAAAGGTGCCAACAATCAGGTGAACTTTTTGAACCGTCGGTTTTTCTGGCTGTGCATCCCACCAGTCTCGAATTGTGCCAATTAAGGCTTTGGTCATATCGGTTTCGTGCATGATTCACCGTCCCCTACTGCCAGCCACTGCCAACATCCATATTGGCTTCGGCATGGATGTAATCTGGGGTACTGCTGCGGGGCAGCTGACCCGACTGCACCAGGTGGGCCATGGCATCGCAAATTACCCGGGTGGCCATCAGGGAGGTCATGTCGCTGATGTCGTAGGGGGGGGATACCTCTACAATTTCTAGGCCACACACTGGGGCACTGCGAATGATTTTGCCTAGCAAATATAGGGCTTCCCGCGGCAACAACCCACCGGGTTCGGGCCAGCCGGTACCGGGGACAAATCCAGCATCGATACAGTCAATGTCGAAACTGATGTAGACGCAGTCGGTGCCGTCTAGGGCTCGCTCCAGGGCAAAGTCGGCGGCGGCATCCAGCCCCATTTCGGTAATGTCGGTGACGGTGAGGATGTTGGTGGCCCGCTCGCGACAGACTTTCACCCCCTGGCGAGGCACCTGCCAGCCGCCAATACCTAGCTGCACTAGGTTTTTGGCGGGGGCATTTTTCATATTGGTGGCATGGAACCAAGGACAGGTGTGCATGCGTTCGTCTAGATCGGTCTCTTGGGTATCCACATGGCGATCGAAGTGGATGATGCCGACTTTTTTGTCGCCGAGATGGCGACATACGCCGCGCACGGTGGGGAACCCGATGGAATGGTCGCCACCGAGAATGATGGGGAAGGCGCCGGAACTAAATACGTGGGCTACGCCTTTAGAAATTTGGTCAAAGGATTTTTCGTTGTTGGCGGGGATGGTGAAAATGTCCCCCACATCGCAGAGGGTAATTTGTTCGCGCAGGTCGATCCCCATTTCGAAGTTGTAGGGGGTGTAGAGGGCGGAAATGCGCCGGATGCCCTGGGGACCAAAGCGGGTGCCGGGGCGGTAGGTGGTACCGGAATCGTGGGGCACCCCCATAATGGCGATGTCGTAGTTGCCTACTTTGCGCACATCTTCAATGTAGGGGGCTTTGAGAAAGGTGTTGATGCCGGCATAGTGGGGCAGCTCGCCCCGGGAGAAGGTGGGAATGGTGCGATCGCGAATGCTGGCGGCGGCCTCCAGGCCATACTCTAACCCTTGGGAAACCTCCTGTTGCCAACCGGTGAGGGGAAGCTGAGCCTCCCGTTCCAAGGCACGATTTGCCTCGGAGTCAGCAGGATTACGAAATGTAGGCGTATCACTCATGATGTCGACGTGTAACGCTAAAAACTAAACGACAAAACCAACTCAATACGGAAAAGACCGTCAGGCTTTGGGATACTGCCGGCAAACCACAAGCCACCCACAGTAGCAAAAAGCAACAACATCAAAAGCCCGGAAGAAATCGCAGCAGGCAAAACCTGCAAAATGACTTCTCCCGGGCTTTTATCCCGCCGTGTACCAAAAAACTGGCGGCTTCTCTCGGACCAGACGATTAACACAAAAACAACCTATGAAAGGTGATCTACCGTTAAACCGGAACCCTAGAAACCTAATGTTGTCGTCGGGTTCAGTATTCACGGTTGCCCCCCTTCAGAAAGTATATTGTGCTACCAAACAACACTTAAATAACAGAATATTTTTTGCAATCCAAAAAGAATTATCGATAATTTAGCGACAAAATAGCGTGTATATTTTGTCAATCCTTTACCTGGAGACCCCAGGGTTTACGGCACTTTCATCAGCAATGATGGCCCCTAACCCCCCATAACTTCATCGTATTTTTGAGTTTTAGGCATCGTTCTCTGGGCAAAAAATATTGGAACCAAAATTACCCAGGGCGCCCCTTTGATGAACAACTTTGAAGATGATGTAAAAACTTCGCAACAATATGTCAAAAAAAGCAGCATTATTCTTTTATTAATAAGGAAATCTGCTTTTACCTTTGGAAGGAGATCATAAATAGAGCCATCGACGGTTCAACGTTCGAGTAAAGCTGGCAATTTGGTCTGGAAAAATAAAAAAGGGCAGATTACTATCTTTTTGGTACACTTTCATCTGTCGAATTTTGGATCCATAGCCAGGTTTACGGCTCGGTTCATCCTTGAAATCAGCAACTGCAAACCAGGGTCATGAAAATAGCAATTAGCCCCGCCCGGTGGGTTAAGTCCACCTTAGTTAGCCTCATGGGTCTCGCCATCGTGTTCGGTGTTGGCCTATCCGCCGCACTGGCTGTACCTGCAGCGCCGGCCAATCAGGAGCTGGAGGCCCAGGCCCTACCGATTCAGCCTGAACTAACCAACCCGGGTGAAATTCCCCTTGAAGAATTCCAGGCCCCACCCCAGATATCGGCCATAGACTGGTTTGAGGAATTGGTGGCTACGGCGGAGTCCATTGAGCCTCAGGGCAATAGCTTAGACTCAATGCTCGATCAGTGGCTATCCACCGCAAAAACGATATTTAACGGTAGCTGAGCGTTTCCGCTGGACCCTGTCCCCACATCAGCAAAACCGTCACTGCCTCTGGTGTTTTTCCAGTTATGGGTTACTCCATTCGTTTGGCCACTGCCGCCGACATTGCCCATTTACCCCCAATTGAAAGGGCGGCGGCCCAACGATATTTGCCCTATTTGTCGCAGCTGGGTCTGACTCCAGAAAACCTGGAAGACATTGTTCCCATTGATTTTCTGCACCGGGCTCAATGCCAACAGCATCTTTGGGTGGCGGTCTCGCCCTGGCCAAAGGATCCGCTACCCAAGGGGTTTGTGGTGGTGGAGCGTTTGGTTAATGGCTTTTTTGTGGTGGAGCTGGATGTGGCCCCCGGCTATGGGCGCCAAGGCATTGGCTCTGCTTTAATGAAGCACGTGATGGCCGCGGCCTGGGAGCAATCTTTATCGACGGTGACCCTGACCACATTTCGCCATGTGCCGTGGACGATTCCGTTTTACCGCCGCCTGGGGTTTGAAATTGTTGTTCCGGGCAACTACACTCCAAGCATTCGTGCCATTGTGAACCATGAAGAACGCCATGGTTTTCGTCGTCAGGTGCGCGTGGTAATGCAATGTCAGATTTCTTGAATCAATCCCCCCCTGCCCGAGACGTATTGCTAAAGGATCTAGACCAACGGATCGAAGCATTGGGGTTTCATCGCTTTGGCATTGTGGCGGTCCCCCCCGAGCCCACGGCCCCGGAGCAGGCCATGGAAAGTCGTCTGCAGGACTGGCTGCACCAGGGGTACCAGGCCGACATGGGCTGGATGGCAAACCCTAAACGGCAAAACATTCGTCGGGTGATGCCGGAGGTGCGATCGCTGATTTGCGTGGCCCTCAACTACTACACCCCCCACCAGCGGCCCGGGGGCAATGACCATGGCAAAATTGCCCGCTATGGCTGGGGGCGAGACTATCACCGGGTGATGCACAAAAAGCTGAAGCAGCTATGCCTGTGGCTGCAGGGTGAGGGCATTTTGGCCCGCTACTATGCCGATACGGGGCCGGTGCAAGATAAATTTTGGGCCCAGGAAGCGGGCATCGGCTGGGTGGCCAAAAACGGTAATGTGATCACCCGCGACTATGGTTCCTGGGTCTTTTTAGGGGAAATTCTGACCAACCTAGAGCTGCCCGCTTCCAAGCCCCACACCAGCCACTGCGGCACCTGCACCCGCTGTTTAGACGCCTGCCCCACCCAGGCGATTCGGGCTCCGGGGGTGGTGGATGCGGACCGCTGCATTGCCTACCACACCATTGAAAATCGCAGCGAACAGCTGCCCGAGACCGTTGCGGCCAACCTCAACAACTGGGTGGCGGGCTGCGATATTTGCCAGGACGTGTGTCCCTGGAATCAGCGCTTTGCCCAGCCGACGGATGTGGCGGAATTTGAGCCCTATGCGGGGAATGTGGCCCCCCAACTGGAGGAGTTGGCCCAACTGACTGAAGCAGAGTGGAACCAGCGGTTTCCGGCATCGGCACTGCGGCGGATAAAGCCGAATATGTGGCGGCGAAATGCGATGGCGGCGATGGCGAACCCGGGTAAAAAGCCCACAGCCCCCTAGGCTGACTGCCACTACATCACTAGTTTGGCCGAAGCTCCGGTCAAAACGTAGGCATAATCCGATTGCTTTAGGGCCGCTTGTACCTCATCGTAATTTGTCATTAAATCCGTAATGCTCCGGTGCACCAGCTTCACCGGATATTGCGCCCGTTGTCGCTGCTTTAGATCCAGGAAATGGCACAGCCGCTCGGCCGTCGCCTTATAAACATTGGGGTCTAACAGATCCGTTTCATAGGTAATGGTTAGGTGGGGCACCATGGCCACCATGGCCGCTTCCGCTACCCGTTGCTCATCTAGATGTTTGAGGGTGGCAATCAGTTCGGTGGGGTTAATGGTTTGGACTTTGGGTTGCTGGGCCTTAAGGACGGCAATGCCATGGCGCATAAGGTCTCGACGCTGTAGGTGAATCACCTTATATCCCTGTTTATGGAGCAGTTCCATAAATCGATGGGGCTCAGACATTTGGTGGGTGGCGATTAGGTCGGCGGCCGATAGCTTAAACCCAAAGGCGTAGTCGGGGCAGGCCAATTGGTGATGCTGGATATGGCGCAAGGGAAAAAAGTGGCGGTGCGCTAGTAGCGATTCCACCTTCCAGTTACTGGGCAGGGGACCATGGCGAGCGTCTGCCACTCGCCGCAGTAAATCAATGACTAGTCTTCCTCCACTAAACTCTGTACCAAACAGAACAAAGCGATGGGTTGGTTGGGACATGGCGGACAAGTGACGTGGACCAAACAGTAATCGCACCTGATGGATTAGCCAGGACGATAAGTGGATAGATGGCATAGTCGAACCCCCTGCACCTGAGCGTTTTACCCAGGAGTCCTAAGTATGCCCGTAACTAGAAATAATTTCATTCCTGAAAAGAGTAGGATGAAATATGCCGTCTTACTAAGCCTGAGCTTTTGCCATGGGTCTGCTCCGTACTCCACTTTACGATTTATGTGTTCAAGCGAATGCTCGCATGACTGCCTTTTCGGGCTGGGATATGCCGGTGCAGTTTAGCGGGATTAAACAAGAGCATGGGGCCGTACGTACAGGGGTGGGGATTTTTGATATTTCCCACATGGGCAAGTTTGTCCTGCGGGGGGATAACGTGTTGCGATCGCTGCAGCAACTGGTCCCATCTAACCTGGGCAAACTAGTGCCAGGCAAAGCCCAATATACAGTTCTGCTCAATCCCCAGGGCGGCATTATCGACGACCTCATTGTGTACGACGAAGGCGACAACCAGGTCACCCTAATCGTCAATGCCGCCACCACCGACAAAGACAAAGCCTGGTTGCTAGAACACCTAACCGACGTGGACCTTCAGGACAACTCCCAGGACCAGGGACTTATTGCCGTCCAAGGGCCCAAGGCTGTGGAAACCCTACAGCGGCTAACGGATACTGACCTCAGCGCCATCCCCCGCTACAACCATATCCGTGGCACCGTGCTGGGCCATCCAGCCTTTTTAGCCCGCACTGGCTACACCGGCGAAGATGGCTTTGAAGTAATGGTGGATGCGGCGGCAGCGGCCCCCATTTGGCAGGCCTTGCAAGAACAGGGGGCAGAACCCTGTGGCCTAGGGGCACGGGACACCCTGCGGCTAGAGGCGGCCATGGCCCTCTATGGTCAAGACATTAGTGACGAAACCACCCCCTTAGAAGGGGGGCTGGGCTGGTTGGTGCACCTGGATAAGGTGTCAGAGTTTATCGGCCGCGATGTGCTGGCTAAGCAAAAAGCCGATGGCGTTACCCGGCGTTTGGTCGGGCTGCAGCTAGAAGGACGCAATATTGCCCGCCACGACTACCCCATTGTGCACAACGAAGAAACCGTCGGCATTGTCACCAGCGGCACCCTGTCGCCCACCTTGGGCTATCCGGTGGCCCTGGCCTATGTGCCAGTGGAGATGGCCAAAGTAGGGGCCGTGGTGAATGTGCAAATTCGACAAAAGACAGTGCTTGCCACCGTGGTAAAGAAACCGTTTTATAAGGCTGGCCAGTAGGCCGTCAGGTCTGTGGGGGCACGCTGTGCCCTACAGGGGGTTAAAATCTCTGCCTAAGGCGGGGCAAAACGCAGTCCGTTAGCAATGGGGCTAGCTCAATGGCATAGTCCTGGGCCAGGATAGGGATCCATTGCAGTTCGGCAATTTCGCTAGAGGCGGTGGGGGTGCCCAACAACCCCCCTTGAAAAACTGTTGCCACTAGCTGGGTGTTGGCTTCATTGGCGGCGATGGTAACAAACTCCCCCAAGGGCCGAAAGGTATGGGCATCAATCTCACAGCTTAGTTCTTCCCTGACTTCCCGGTAAATGGCCGCCTCGGCACTTTCGCCAGGTTGGAACTTGCCCCCTGGAAACATAAACTTCTGGGTATTCTTTTTGCGCACCGTGAGCAGTTTTTGTTGCTCAACCACCGCATAGGCAACAACATGGAGTACAGATGGGGCCATTTAAATTTCTTTTAGCGCTGGACGCCCAATTATATAGCGTTGGCCACATTGGCTTTGGATAATGTGCTCAATAGCTACAGCCAACGCCCTTGGGACGTTGGCCATAGTAGATGAAAAAGAGAGTATTGATAGTGGCTAAATAAAAATGTATTTAATGCTGCTGCTTAGGAGAGCTTTGAGCAAAAAAGCAGCCACCCAATAGTGTTTGGGGCAGGGCTAAATTTACTAAAATCTTTACTATTCGTAGAGTCTAAACCCTTTGTGGGTAAAAGCTTACAGAATTTTTAATCATCCCCAGAGGGTAATTCTGAATATGGGATTTGAAGCCAGTGTGTTACATGCGGTGCAATTTCTCGAGTTCCTGAGCTGCCCTTCCATAAATAACCGGTGTCTTGCACCGAGATGGCGCGGTCAGGCACTCGGCAATAAATTCATTGAGCCGTTCTTGGTTAATAAACGGCTGATTGATAGAAATTTGTTGAACTAACATTAGGCAACTTTTGAAGAGCACACCTTCTTGGTTGACTTTAAGCAATTGGGCAAAATTATTGATTGCATTTGACCGTTGCTCATCATCTGCATAGTCATAGCCCCTTAATGCGACCAATTTATCGACGATGCTACTTGCAACTTCTTTGCGCACGATTGCCAATATATTACTTTCCATAGGTCCCAACTAATGTAGATTATGCCTGAAAACAAAATTCGCTAATTCTAAATAGACAGTTCGCTGAGTCTGCAAGGCTCCCTGTCTGTCAAATTTTTAACCGCAGTTGAGGCACTAATGCGGAGGCGTTAATAGATTGAACAACTTATTGAGCGGAATATCACGACAAATTACTGATTGTGATCATAAAAAGCTCTGTATTCCTAATTTATGAACCTAGGAGCCGGTAAGAAACGACTGCACGGGTTCAGTCGGCAAAACTTTTTCAGCCATGTAAATGCCCAGGGCCATGATTTTAATTTTTAACAGGCCCATAGGGGCTGAAGGGGGCCGTTTAACTTATCCCAACAGGCGCGGTAACCAGCCCTGGGCAACCTGGTAAGTCAGTGGGCGATCGCACCCTTGTATAAGCCTACTGATAAAACTTACGCATTTATCCTGAAGACGAATACTACGGCTGTTAGAAACGAATGGGAACTTTGCAATAATAAAACTTGACACATAGATTGTGTGTGTCAGCACCCATTTTTAAACGTCCACCCCGTAAGTATTTCGATGTTAGAAACCCTTCTCTCATTTCTACTTGGTTGGACTAACGGTGGCCAGTGTAGTGCCAACATCAGCTCAGTCAATCAAACCACCGTTGCCAGTATCGCCTCGACGGCCGATGCTGCCAATTTAACTATCCCAGTTACCCATGTTTACACCGTAAGCAAAAATATCGTGGCCTTACGGATCGAAACCGGTGAACTGATACGGGGTAAACAGGTTGCCTACGAAGCCGAGCCTGGGGATAACGTCAAGCGCCACGGTTGGGTATGGCGCCAGGGCAAAGCCCTCGGTCAATTGGTTCCCGACGTTCCCAATACGATTTGGCTGGCCGATCAATATGTGGGGCCAAAGCTCAACACCGACTGTGTGGATAGCTTAAAAGGCTACAAAGTTATTACCAGCGATCGCACCAAGCTGACACCCAAAAATATCTATCGCAAAAGCAATATCCGGGCCATGGCCGAAACGGCCTCCTGGAAGTTTGAATGGCCCATGGTGCACACCCTATATCTAGAACTGCCCGAAGACCTGGTGGTGGGGGAAACCTACAAAATCAACTTTGGCAAAAAGGGAATACAGAATACTACATTTATATATAAGCCAGAGCAAACCCGTAGCGAAGCTGTCCAGATCTCCCACCTGGGATTTGACCCCGATGACCCAGCCAAGGTGGCATTTCTATCGACCTGGATGGGCAATGGCGGTGGGGTGAACTATGAAGAAAACAAACCCTTCTGGCTGATTGATGTGGCCACGGGAGACAAGGTATACGAAGGCCAAACCAAACTGTCCCAATCAAAAGACTATCGCGACTCCCAGGGACGCAACCATAATGAGACCGATGTCTTCATCATGGACTTTAGCGACTTTTCAGTGGCGGGCCAGTACCAAATTTACGTCGATGGCGTAGGCACGTCCTACGAATTTGAAATTGGCGAAAATACCTGGCGCGACGGCTTTTTTGTCTCTGCTCGAGGCATGTACCACCAGCGTAGCGGCATTGCCCTAGAGGCCCCCTACACGAACTACCAGCGGCCAAGATCGTTCCATCCAGAGGATGGCATGGTGGTCCATCAATCCACGGTGCCGCTGATGGAGACGCGCATGGGCTTTCTCTATGGGAATCAGGCCCCCAGTGCCTTTGAATCGTTGGTTAATACCAAAACCGATCAGGAAGTGTCCAATGCTTGGGGCGGATGGATGGATGCCGGAGATTGGGACCGACGCATTCCACACCTGCATGTGAGCCGGTCGTTTCTAGAACTGCTGGAACTCCATCCAGACTATTTTGGTGACCTTAAGCTCAACCTGCCAGAATCCAACAACAACCTGCCCGACATTTTAGATGAAGCCCTATGGGGGTTGGATGTATTTCGCCGTTTACAAACAGAAGCTGGGGGCATCCCCGGGGGGATTGAATCCGCGGAGCATCCCAAAAAGGGCCAGGGCAGTTGGCAAGAATCTCTGGATGTGATGGTGTACGGTCCTGGCATTTGGTCCAGCTATTTCTATGCCAATGTGGCCGCCCGCGCTGCCTACGTATTAGAAAACTACGATAAGGCATTGGCCAAAACCTATCGCGACAGTGCTATTCGAGCCATGGACTGGGCCGAAGCAGAACTAGCCAACGCCACCGAAGAACAGCATGAAATTATTGGCTCCAACCGTAACCTAGCCGCCGCCGAACTCTATCGCCTCACGGGCGACGATAAATGGCATCAGCTATTTCTAAACACCACGGTGTTTCAAAACGCAGATGCCGTGATTTCGTCCCACGGCCACTACGACCAGAGCCACAGTGCATTTGTCTATGGCCGCACCCAACGTCCGGTGAATGAAGCAGTGCGGAAAAACGCCATAGATGCCATTTTACGGGCGGCTAAAAAAGATATGGACAGTATTGAAAGTACTGGCTTTAAGTGGAATGCGGATCCCAAAAGTGCCATTGGCTGGGGCTCTATGACCACCCCCAAAACCCGGGCCCTGTTCCATGCCCACAGTCTGACGGGGGATGAAGCGTACCTCAGGTTTGGCATTTTGGCCACCCAGTTCGCGGCCGGGGCCAACCCAAGCAACATGATGTATACCATCGGTTTGGGGCATCGCAATCCTAAGATGCCGCTCATGGCTGACGTGCGCGTCACCGGGCAAGAACCGCCGCCGGGAATTACCGTCTATGGCCCCATGGATGTTCAAAATCCCAATGGCCATGCGGGCAACTGGGAAGAGGCGATTAAAAAATTTGCCCCGGAAATGAACCCTAGCCCCTGGGAATGGCCCACGTCTGAAGCTTATTTTGACTCGTACTACTATGTGCCGGTGACTGAATTTACCGTACACCAGTCCATTGGACCCACCG
This sequence comes from Leptothoe kymatousa TAU-MAC 1615, assembly GCF_018739865.1. Lineage (GTDB taxonomy): Bacteria > Cyanobacteriota > Cyanobacteriia > Phormidesmidales > Phormidesmidaceae > Leptothoe > Leptothoe kymatousa. The sequence goes on from NZ_JADOER010000013.1 coordinate 130,704, forward strand.
CCTACAGCTGGGGCTATATTGCGGCCAACGACCAAAATGAATAACCCCAGCCATGGGGTATGCCAAATCTGATGAGCCATTAATATACGCCATGGTGTGCGTTGCCATAACAACCTTGTAGGCCGAGAAAACAATGGAAAAAAACGACTTTATCGGCTGTTGGGCAAACATTTCACCCTTCTTGGTAATTTGAGCGGTTTTTCTCTCTAACCCAGGGGATATAACAATCAAAAAACATTGTTAATTTTTGATTTTTGTCCTGATGATGGCAGGATTGTACCAGTATTGAAAAGCGTCATCATCTGGTTTTAATCGAACAACAAAGTCGATACCTTAAAGCTATCTAGCTTTAGACCCTGATCATCGTTCCATAGACTAAGGTGGCAACACTCTCCTTAATTTGTCCCAAGAGAGTAAAGTCTTCTGACCCGTTGATAGCCTAGCCGTAATGGACGTCTATGATGACTTTTTCCCCCTGTGTGTGATCCTGAGGTACAACCATGTTGAAATCAACGTTCTTGAAATTAGCGGGTGTAGCATTGCCCCTAGTTTTAGCCGCCGCCGCCCAGGCCGGTGAAATGAAGCTGGCCTTAGGATTTGCCTCGACTCAACTTAGTGGAGAAACCGTGGGCTCCTATGGCTTAGCCAATATTGCGAGCCGTGACAGCAACGGTGAATTTTGCTTGGGCTACGCCGATCGCACCCCCGACTATATCGTCACCCTAGAGCAAGACTTTAATCAGTTAACCATGGCTGTGGACAGTGGTGGCGCCGATACCACCATCCTGGTGCAGGGACCGGGCATGATTCATTGCAATGATAATGCCACCCGCCAAAGCCGTGATGCCGAAGTCCGTGGACCCTTTTCCAAGGGCACCTACCAGGTGTGGGTCGGTTCGTTTGACCAGGCAGGTCGCCACCGCTATAACTTGACCATTGCCGAATAGGCCTTGGTTAGCCGTTGAGCATCGGCCTGGAGGAAATATCAGCTCTAGGTCTTGATAAACAGCGCCCTATATACCGGTTTCCCCTGGTCTAGGGTGACCCGTTCGCGGTCGGTCATCGCCGGTAGGGGGTTGTCCGCTAGCCAGGGCCCGTTTATGCCGGGGGGTGAGGGATGGGGAGGCTCAAAGGAGCGCTGAAAATGTGGATTTTCGGCAAAGGTTAGCACCATGTCTTCAGCTAGGGTTTCCACATCTGACTGTAGCCACACCCAGGCCCCTGGCAACATAAACTCGGCCAGGTCCGCCACGAGCTGGGGCTGCACCACCCGTCGTTTTTGATGGCGTTTTTTAAACCAAGGATCGGGAAATTGAATACTGACCCGCTGGGGGGGCTGAGGCAGGCTTGTAAGTAAGGGCTGCAGTGAGTTGTTAGCGTTGCAGAACAGCATATGCAGGTTATTTAACCCCAGCTGATCCAGGTGTTTTAAGGACTGTTCCACCAGCGGCTCTCGAATTTCTAGACCGAGGAAATTCCAGTCTGGACACAGCTGGGCCATATCTCGAATGAAATAGCCCTTGGCACAGCCGATGTCGATGTGAAGGGGCTGGGTGGGGTGGGCAAATATATCCGACCAGGCCGGTGGGGTCACTGGCTTGCTGTATCGGATATTAAGGGGATTAACGTGTTGGCGCACACGGGACATGGTGAAACAGAGTTAGGGTTGGCAAACCCCGTAGGTATGGGGCTAGGCTAGACGAGAGTGCCCAACGACTACCTACTTTATCAACTCCTATGGCCATTCTGGCGCGTTTTGCGGTGGTGAGCGATCTGCACATTGCCTTACCCCATACCATATGGGATTCTCCTTCCCGTTTTCACCTAGTTGAGGTGAGCATTCCAGCATTGGAGCAAATTTTGGATCACCTGGAACAGGTGGGCATTGATTTTTTGCTGCTGCCGGGGGATTTGGTGCAGCATGGGGAACGGGAAAACCATGAGTGGTTGATTCAGCGTCTGGGACAGTTGCCATTTCCGGTCTATGTGGTGCCGGGAAACCATGATGTGGTGAGGCGAGATGGTTGCGATCGCACCGTTTCCATCGACGAATTTGTCCACTTATATCAGGCCTTTGGCTACACCAACCCCCAGCAGCCCTACTACCACCACCAGCTAAAGCCGGGGCTGCATCTCATTGGCCTCAACTCCAACGGGTTTGACCCCAATGGTGAGCCCCTGTACACCGGCTGCCTAGACCCAGCCCAGCTAGAGTGGCTCGACGACCAGCTAGCTGGGCTAAGGGATCAGCTAACCTTGGTGATGCTGCATCACAATGCCCTAGAACACCTGCCCCGCCAGTCTGGCAGCCGCATGGGGCAGCGCTACATGGTCAACAACGCCCCCGAACTCACCCGGCGACTACAGGCCGCGAATGTGCCCCTAATGTTTACCGGGCACCTGCATGTGCAAGATGTGGCCCAGGCCGATGGGCTCTACGAAATTACCACCGGGTCATTGGTCAGCTACCCGCACCCCTATCGTCTTTGCGAACTCACCACCCATGGCAGCGATTATCGGTTAGACATCACCTCCCAACGGATTGAAGCCGTGCCCGACTGGCCCACATTACAAGCCACCTCCCAAAAATGGATGGGGGATCGATCCTTTCCCTTTATGATGAAGCTGCTCACCAGCCGCCCCCTACATCTAGAGCCCACCGAAGCAGAGCAGTATGCCCACATACTTCGTAACTTCTGGGCCGGCATTGCCGGCGGCGATGCCCTATTCGATTTTCCAGAACTTCCCCCCCAGGTACAGCGCTATATCCAAACATTTAGCGCTACCACCCCTGACGGCACTCCCCAATGCATCGATAACAACACCAGCCTGTGGCTGCAGACCGCGGTGGGGGATGAATATGTCCCAAAAAAGTGAAACCCCGACCGCGCAGGATCGGGGAATATTGCCAAGTTAGCTGTGATTGTTTAATGCACCAAGCATTTTTAAGCCATCTCTAAGTTAGCAGGGGAAACCATCAAATGACATGGCGATGCAATCAAAAAAAATGATTGGAACGAATCGTCGTAGATAGACGCTCTTTAAAGTCAGGTTTTGCCAATAATCCTAAAAATGGGGTTGACAAAGCTAACCAAAACTAACCCATGGAGACTGCTGACCATGCGCATCAATGCCATTCACCATATCGCCATCATTTGCTCGGACTACGGGCGTTCTAAACACTTTTACAGTGAAATTCTAGGGGCCAAGATCATCTGCGAAACCTGGCGTGAGCAGCGCCGTTCCTACAAGCTGGATCTGCACATAGGCAATGCCCAAATTGAGCTATTTTCCTTTCCCAATCCGCCCCAGCGCCCGACTCGTCCAGAAGCTTGCGGGTTACGTCATTTAGCCCTGGCTGTGGACAATTTAACCGAGTGCATTGACCACCTACAGCACCATGAAATTAGCGTTGAACCCGTACGCGTCGATGAACTAACGGGCAAACGGTTTACATTTTTTCAGGACCCCGATGGTCTGCCCCTAGAACTGTACGAACAGTAATATTTTGACCAGGCCGAGCAGGCGAAATTGACCATTTTCAGACACCGAGATCACTCGATATCGGCAATTGCCACAATTTATTTGTCGTGGCGACTTAACCGAAACAACCATATCAAAAGGATTTGTTGTCATATAACAGAAAACCTGTGACATGAAACTTAAAAATATGTGATTTCACGCACGTTCCTAAAGACTTAGGCGGAGTACAGTTAGGACATATGAAAAAACCTTATTTCTAAACCGCCTATAAGGGGTGGATTATGCTAGGCAACGCCGCTTAAAGGCACAAGCTTTTACTATGGCAACGGGGTGACGAAGATACTCTTCGTCACCCCGTTGCTGTTATAGGGTTGCCCTAGGTGCTCGTCTTGAAGCGCCCGCTGACCAATTAATGTGGCGTTAAGTGCTCGTCTTGCAGCGCCCGCTGCCCGGACTTGTTGGTCATTAGCTACTCGTCTTAAAGCGCCCGCTGACCAGTTAATGTTGGCGTTAAGTGCTCGTCTTAAAGCGCCCGCTGCCCGGACTTGTTGGTCACATTAGCTACTCGTCTTAAAGCGACGTTTACGACGACGGGCAATTGCTTTGCGTTTAGCTTTTTCAATAGGAGTTTCAAAATAACGTTTCTTCTTGATATCTGAAAAGATATCGGCCCTTGATACCTGTCGTTTAAAGCGACGTAGCGCTGACTCGATCCCCTCATTTTCACCAATAATGACCTGGGCCATTGAACCTAACACTCCTTGATTCATCAATAAATTTCAGCGGTTTGCAAGTCGTCTACGAAAAGCAGATCCACGGTTCTCACTTCCAGATTTAAGAGTTCCATAACAACTTACGGAAACTAGGCCCAGGGCAGCCCAATGCACCACTGACCTAATCTGTTCCGATTATGATCTTTGCTCTAACCAAATTTTAAACTTGCATACTATCCAAAAAATGTTCGAAGACGACGTTTCAAACAGCCTTGAGTATAAATATATTTCAACGGCTGCAACAAAATAAAGTTAGTAAAGTAACCGAAATAATTGTAGGGGTGAGTACTTTAGGTAACAGTTATTAAATAACTACTTGACAAGGAGAGGCTGGAGATAATCATTATCTCCAGCCTCTCCTTGTTGTTAAATTATTATCGACGGGTGAGAGTTATTCGTCGGTTTCGTCGTTGGCTTCAGCCTCTACTTCTGAGCGTAGTTCTTCGGCCTGAGTGGCATAGGTCTGGGCCTGTTCGGTATTATTCTGCGCCTGGTGTACTTCGGCCAATAAATTCAGAAATTCAAATTCGGCCCCACGGTCGCCAATGGTTTGGGATAGCTCTAACGCTTGCTCGAAATGTCCTTGGGCCACGGGATAGTCTGCTAATTGAAAATGGGCAAATCCTAACCCCGATAGCCCCCAGCGTTGGAATAGGGGTTGGTTACGATCTTTAGACAGGTCTAATAGCTCATTAAACGATGCGATCGCAGCCTGATATTGTTCACTATCCAAATAGGCCGAACCAAGCCACAGCAACGACTGCAGTTCAGCCCCTAGGGCCTCCACGTCGCGGCTCAGGTCCAGGCGTTGCTGATAAAACTTAATCGCCGTATCCACGTCATCCTGGTCGTAATGAGCCAGGGCCAAGGTATATAGCGCCGTAAACTGAACATCGACCACCCCCAGGTCTTCGGCTAGCTTGAGCGCTTCCGTTTGCAGCTCAATCGCCTTATCTAGGTTCGACAGATGATAGTGGGCAATGCCTTGATGATTTAGGGCAAAGGCACGGCCCCGGTCATTTTCTAGCTGGGTGGCAATATTGAGCGCATCTTCCGCCGCCGTCAGTGCCGTTTCATGCTCATCCAGGGCCAACAGGGAAGAGCTAGCCACATTCAGGGAACTGAGCAGGATGTCCCCGTCTCGTTCTTGCTGGGCTAGGGGAATCGCCTGCTGGGCCGCCTCTAAGGCGAGGGGGTATTGGTCCACAGCGGCAAAGGTGGTGGCCAAAATGTGTAGGGAGTTTAGCTTGCCCGAATCGAATTCAATGCTTTCCGCCAGCTGCAGGGCCTCTTGGCCGTAGGTAACCGCCTCCGATAAGTTGCCTAACCCCTGGGCCGCTCGCGCTTGGACATTGAGGGCCACCACCGCTGACTGCGGATCGTCCACCCCCTCTAGGGCGGTGGTGGCCTGCTGGCCATAGTCTGCGGCCGAATTATAATCGGCTTGATTGACGGTGATCACCGACAGCATCGTGAGGGTAAAGGCCTCCTGGGGTTGGTTTTCATTGTCACGGGCCGCCGTCAGTGCCTGTTCTAATGTGGTTTTAGCCGCCGCCAGGTCTCGATTTTCATATTGACTTAGGCCCGTCAATATCAGCTGATCCACGGCGTCTAGGGATTCTTCTCCCACCTGTTCACCAGATGGCTCAGACTCCGTGTTTTCTGCTGCAGGAACAACTTCTGGCGCGGTGGTTTCTGCGGCATCGTCAGCCTCCGGCTCTATCGTTTCTGCCTCTGCCTGGGCCAACACACTCGGCACATTGGCCCACACCAGCTGGCCTGATGAGATGAGTAAAAATGAGACAGTTCCAAGGGTGAGCAGACGAAGCAGCATAGGATAGAGCAAAAGAATTTTATTTACACTAACAACAAATATTAAATCCGTCGTCCTGCAGTAGGCGGAAATCTAAGGTGGTCGTTTCTAATTAGACTTGGGGCGCGTTAACGCTAAAAATTGGGATTCGTTTAGCCGAGCCACCGCACTACGGTTTCTTTGAGCTGTTCTAGGTCTCTGTAGAACTCTTGTTTTACAAACTGGCCGATGGCATCAAATGCGGTAAAGGATGAGCCGGGCTGCCACCGGACATCTTGAGCGATGGGGGTGGTGTGGGTGCCTTTGAGGATTTGGATGGCGGTGTGCTGCGGAAAGCGCTGGTGGAGCACATCGCTGAGGTTGTAGGTTTGGTCGATGGTGTCTTTTCGAAATTTGATCAGCAGATTGCGCCCTACGGTGTAGCGATCGCGGACTAAATCTAATGTTTGTATGGGGCTGGGGGTAAACTCTACGTCAAAATCGGGGGCGAACTGAACAAACTGTTCTAGCAGGGGAATGGATTTGCGGGCGGGGTAGTTATTAAATGAGATGAGGATATTGCCGACCCGGTCTACGCGGTACAGGCTGGCGATGAGCAAGTGGACTTTGCACCCCATGCTGTGGCCCATGCCATAGATGGGAAAGTGGCGGTCGCCGATGACCTGGCGCCGCAGGTATATCATGGCATGGTCGAAGGTGGTGAGCACTTCGGTTGCGATCGCGCCGTGGTCAAACGTATTGATAAAGGGCGTCGCCACAATGATGTAGCCATGGTGGTAGAGGTTTTCCAACAGCCAACCATAGGTGACACTGGGGGCCGCCGCCACAAAGGCCCCCCCCAGAAAATGAATAATTCCCACTGGATTGGGCGGTACTAATAGCCAATTGCCCGCCACCTCTTGCCAGTTCATAATTCAGCCGTCCTCTACATCCTGACTTATCGTAGATGAATTTAGCAGCTCCCATGATTCGGTCTTCTCCCCTTGGCAGTCACTCGGCAACCCTAAGCTGGCTAGAGCGCATCGATGAGGTCACACTGGTACGTCCTTGGGACTATATTCTGCAATCTTTCTAAAAATGCGTTGCTCCACCTGGAGTTGCTATGTTATGCTTATAAGCCGTTGAGGACGTATAGCTCAGTTGGTTAGAGCGCATCGTTGACATCGATGAGGTCACTGGTTCGAATCCAGTTACGTCCATTTAATTGGAATTAGTGACACGTTATTGTCGTCGGGGACTAATTAGTGTCATCGAAACTAATTGTTGTCGTCCAAGACTATTCACGTATTGTTGTGGTCGAAAGTAAAGCTTTCAAAATAGCTTACAGATTATAGTCAATGCATAACTACAGGCTAACACAACTCTATTATGAGCTCCAAAGTCTTAATGAATATGTTTCTACGTTTTTGGCTGTGCCCACAACGTGAGTTTAAAGAATCACGACTCTTCAAGGCCACCATAAATCTCTTTAAAAGCTTCTTCCATTTTTATATCTAAGGCACGGTCACTATACCTGGCAAAAATCTTGTCAGAACGGATGCGGACAGCTCGCTTAGCCAACAACGGATTCATGCCAGCTGCTACGAGTGAGGTAGCAAAGGTATGTCTCATGCGGTGGGGATGGATGTCGTCTAACTCACTGGCTTTAGCCAAATCCTTAACCAGGTCATAGATGCCACTGTAGCCCAGACGTTTCCCCCGACTGTTATTAGACAAACTGATAAATAAGGGAGTTTCCTTGCTAGCGGTAAACCCATTGCGTATTAACCATCCCAAATAGCTATCTAAGGCGGAGATCGCGGCTGGTTTCAGAGGGACCAGGCCATCACTGCCCCACTTTGCTTCACGTACCTTCAATCGCCGTCCATCATAGTCGCTGATATCCAGACCACAGACCTCTCTAGCCCTTAACCCATGGCTAAGTACCTGGAGAATTGCCCGGTCTCGCACTTCGGAATCTCCCCGATAGACCAGGGACTCAAATAGTCGATTAACCTGAGTTTCAGCTAAATCCCGAGGGGGTTTAGCAGGTTCTTTGAGAAATTCAATGGTGAGGGTGGGATTACGGGTGATATAGTCCTTGACGGTGAGCCACTTAAAAAAACTCTTTAAGGTGGCCAGGGCCTGATTAATTGTCGTTGGAGAGAGTGTCCCCCCGCGCTTACTGGGGCGGCTTTTCAGGTGCTGCTTGTAGCGGTCAATGTCTCGGTGGGTGATGTTATGCCAATCGCTGTTCTGGGTCCAGGTGTAGAAGAGCTTCAGCTGCCGTTCATAGGCTTTGAGGGTACTGGAGGATAGTTCACGGGATCGCAAAAACTCTACTACCCGCTGCCAACCCAAATCTTCGACTAATCGCCCTGGGTTGGTCGCTGTTTGCTCAAATTCAATAAAGGTGGGCTCAGGGATATCACGAGTCATACAGATCTCCCCTTATTTGAGGTAACCCATGAAGCAGAAGCCCCAATCTATGTACCACTCTTTTCCTAGCGCAGATTCTACCCAAAATAATTCCATTTTTATTGACTACCCAAAAACTTACGCAAACGATTCCTACTTGAAAAGGTGACTGCTTTGGATGTTCTGAAACTCAATAAATGCATAGGCTTAATCGCTTTATCGTAATCCGATTTACTAACAATACGGGAGTAAATCCCACTCAGCAGGCGCATTGATCGTTGTCAACGATGCGCTCTCTTTCAACCCGCCAATTATATCCACATATTAAAATCGTTCAATTTCAACCCACCCTGGCCAGGGTATGGTTTTGCGACCTCGGCTAAAGTATCTCTGTTGCATTGGGTTACGGTCTTTCAACCCACCCTGGCCAGGGTATGGTTTTGCGACGGCTAAGCAAACCAATAGAAGGAGCCCCAACAGATCTTTCAACCCACCCTGGCCAGGGTATGGTTTTGCGACGAAAGGCATTGCTGTTCTCCAGTTAGAACGAATTCTTTCAACCCACCCTGGCCAGGGTATGGTTTTGCGACGGATTAGGTCGTAGCTTTCCTCAATTTGATCATCTCTTTCAACCCACCCTGGCCAGGGTAAGGTTTTGCGACCTGGGCGTTCAACTGCAGGTGCAATATCCTTCTGTCCACTTTCAACCCACCCTGGCCAGGGTAAGGTTTTGCGACGTGTAGGTTGTTGCGCCGCCTGCGCTGGTCACTTCCTTTCAACCCACCCTGGCCAGGGTAAGGTTTTGCGACATGTATTACGAATATCTCTTTGATAAGAGTGATGACTTTCAACCCACCCTGGCCAGGGTAAGGTTTTGCGACACCTAGAGTATGCCTCATTGCGGGCGACCTGGGTGCTTTCAACCCACCCTGGCCAGGGTAAGGTTTTGCGACGCTTTGTCGGTTGCAGGGTAGTCGGTTAGCTTCACTTTCAACCCACCCTGGCCAGGGTAAGGTTTTGCGACCCCACGCATTTGAAAGCCTTTTGTAATAAGCATTACAGACTATGTTTGCGCGGATCGGTTGTGCCGTCCTGGATTTTGTTCGTAAGTCCATTTGCTCGAATATGGCAAGAATCATAAACCCCTATAAATAAAGGGTTTCATGCTTGCGCGAATCGTCGCTAGGATATGTCACTTTCAGATACGCTGAAAGTAAGAATGGGGGCGGGTTCCCCCTTGATCGGAGGTGATTCAGTAGCCACTACAGCAGTATATCCGCGCCCTTGTTGCTGGGAGCGCACCTACGTCATAATAGGAAAGCAATGTTCTATCAGACTTAATCTCTTCTAAGAAGCCTAAGCTTCTTATCCGACAGCATCAGGGTGAGCAGCTACTAGGGTCAGAAAGCAAAACTGCCTTCTGGCAGTCAAACTAACCCTTATTTAACACGACTCAGAGGCAGAGCATGAGTCGCGGCGCTATTAGAGATTCAGTTTTCAAAGTACAAGAATTGTTAGAGCAATTATAAGGCTTTATGGTTCTAATGTACTATATTTCTCGATTCGTAAGCATTAATCGCAACGGATTTAGCTTTTGCTTGGGAAGTCCCTGATAGTGGTTGTTTAGATTTTTCTATTGCAAGGTTCTCCTGGCTAGCTTTGCTGGTGATTTGGTCCAGCAGTCTGCCATAGCTCCATTTGTGGATATTTTTCTTGTATTGTTTGGTATAGCGCTTTTGGGCTTCTACATATCCTGGAATTTTTTGCTCAGCTCTAGCATCAATTTCTGTTTGTAAAATGTCTCGAATGTTGTCTAGTGATGGAATGGCAATGCTGCCCGCATCGTATTGTTTAGCCGTCTTAACCACAGCTTTTGCCAGCCATCGGTCTATATGCTGTCCTAAGTTAGATGTTCCAAACTGGTTCCCTTTGCCTTGACATTGGGCTTTATGGCGTTGATGGGATTGCTTTTGTTGCTCTCGTCGTTGCTTGAGAAAGAGGGGATAGTCTTTAGCTAATAGCTGTCGAAGACTTCGATAAACTAAGATTTCCTGTGTATCGGATTTCCAAATAGCCAGGGTTAAGGGTGAATCCCAGCCTAAGCTGAGACCGACAATGATTTGAGATTGTCCTTGATAGCGGGGCTGACTGGGACGGTCAAAAGAACTTTCTAGCCTTTCTAAAGTTGAAGTAAGTCGTCGGGCATAGGCTACTTGAGTCTTTGAGAGGCTGTCTTTTTCATTGAGACGGGTGAGGATTTTAGCGGTATCGGCTGCTTTTTCCTGGCGGACCTCTTCTGTGCCTTCTGCGCTCCAGAGGCGTTTATCAACGGTACATGAAAGGGTTAGACAGTGGTTATCCCAGGGATGGCCCTTAGTATCTATTTCTTGCCAGGAAATACGAGCAGAACGAAGGGTAAAAAGCGCACTGGAGTGTTTATTTTTGCTAGTGCGTTTGGTTTGTTGATCTTCTAGAAAGCGCTTGAACCAGGGGAGTTGTCGCTGATCACAGTAAATCTGGAAGGTATGTTCTCTGAGACCATTAAAATGAACGCAAAGGCGACCTTTAGAATTTAAGGACCATGAGAGATCCTCATTAGTTTCAAACAGAATTGGAAAGGGTATAGTGCGGGGTTTGGTTAGAAGGCGACTTTGCCAGCGTTTATGCTCTTGGTTATCCTTTGGCACCGTAGAAGTCGCGGTCAAAAGGGTTGATAGCCACGCTTGACTAGTTAAATCTCGTCCTTTGGGGATTCTTGCTTCAAGTTGTTCTTGAATACGTTTGACTTGTAATTCTGATTTACGCCGCCGTTGAGCAAACTTTTGTGGGTCTTCGGGTTGCTTGGGAATTTTACAATTGTTTTTGAGCAAGTATGAGATCGCACATTGAGTCAACGGCTGTTTAGCTGATCGATATCGCTTAAACAAACGACTTCTGATAAATGACTTCTGGCTAGAGCTTGGAACTTCATCTATTTGGCTAGCTTCGTATTTTTGTTTAGTATCCTTAAGAATTTGAGTTGCCTTTTTCTTGATCTTTTCTAGCGGTTGGCTATGCTAAGTGACGTCCACTTCGGCACCTGTGATGTCCACTTCGGCACCCCCTACTCAGAGTCTAAGTAATTG
>NZ_JADOER010000001.1 GCF_018739865.1 Leptothoe kymatousa TAU-MAC 1615
CTGTTAACAAAACCTTAGTGCCTGAATAGCTTTTCTGGCTATTTCTCTCGCTTTTCTGTCCGGACTATTGATTAATTGAAATTAAGATTGAGCTACTATCAAGTGGCACTTGATGCTTGCGGAATTCATCTTCACTTACTTTTCGAGTTGTAGGAGCAACACTAATTTTCCCCTCAATGAGATTATTACCATTTATGAAAAAGTAGTCACCATTTTCATCATATTGCGGTGTTGAGTGTAATCCATCTCCGATCCTGGAGCTGTGATACTTAAGCCGAGACACTTCCCAATGCTTGGGCACTTCGCCGAGCCACTCGACGCCGGAGTCTCTCATGGGGGCGGTGGGGTCGAGGCCCTTGGTGACCGCATGGGAAATCACTGCCTGCCGCTTTTCCTTCAGCAGCTCGATCAGTCGCTCCTGCTCCGCGATCAAGGCGTCAATGCGAGTAGTCTCGTGATCGAGGAAGCGAGCGATTTGGATTTGTTCTGATACTGGAGGATAAGGAAGGTCTATCAAAACAAAATTTTGATAGTTTAAGTCCTGACCATCACGGATAAAGTTGGCTGTTGATTGCAATGCCTGAATGTAGTCTTCTGACTTAAACAAGCGTTGGTAATAACCTAGAACGAGATCTTCTCTTGGCTTCAATACAACATACGAAGAACGAATTCCTCCATCAGTCCAAGCACGTTCTAACCCTCCTTGAAAGCTTCGCATACTAATGACAAAGTCACCTACCTCTACGCGCTTTCTCTTGTCTAAGTGCTGGTTGAGTTGTACGACTCGCCTCCCTGCCAGACGCATAAATTCAGCCTGAGCAATAACACCATAATCCTGCGTAGCAGAAAGCTGCTTATCGCTTTCTGGTGCCCGTTCTTTTGACTCAGGAAAAAGGCGCTTTGAAGGAAACATTTTCCAGCGATTTGGAAAGTCACACGGCCATTTAACTTTCATGCTCATTGCCGCACCTCCACATCTGGAATTTGAGTTTTACACGCCTCATACCTCGGAAAGCTCATTCCCCCTCTCCTCCCACATTCAACGCATAAAACTCATGTAGCTTCGCCTGCAACAAGGCCTTATCCGGCAACTGCGTCTGATACTCCGCAATCAACGCAGGCGACAACGACCGATTCAGCGCATACTCCACCACCTCATCATCCTTACTCGCACACAACAACACCCCAATCGCTACATTCTCATGGGGCTTCCGCGCATCCCGATCCAACGCTTCCAAATAAAAATTCAGCTTGCCCAAATACTCTGGCTCAAACCGTCCCACCTTTAGCTCCACCGCCACCAGACAGTTTAGCCCCCGATGAAAAAATAGAAGATCTAACGCAAAGTCTCGCCCGCCTACCTGCACCGGATACTCCGACCCCACAAAACAAAAATCACGCCCCAACTCAATCAAAAAGTCCTGCAACTGCCGCAACAATGCCCGATGTAAATCTGCCTCCGTATGGCGCTCCGGTAAATCTAAAAACTCCAGCACATAGGCATCTCGAAACACATCCATCGCCGCCGGATGAGATTGTGTCACCGCTGGTGACACGTTTGCCGGATTCAACACCGTCCGCTCAAACAATGCCGCTTTCAACTGCCGCTCCAGCTCCCGCTTCGACCACTTTTCCTGAATCGCCAGCCGCAGGTAAAATTCCCGCTCCTCAGGGCGTTTGCTTTGATTGACAATAATTAAATTATGGGTCCAGGGCAATTGTCGCACCAGTGGTGCGACTTTTTCATCATCGTGGTAAGTCGCATAAAGCTTCCGCATTCGAAATAGGTTAGCCCGTGTAAACCCTCGCAACCCCGGCTGAGTCTGGGCCAAATAGTCCGCTAGCTGCTGCACCACCCCATCGCCCCATTCCGCCTGCTCCAGCTTCTGGCTAATGTAAGCCCCCACCTGCCAATACAGCTCCACTAGCTGCGTATTCGCAGTCTGGATGACCTTTTGTTTTGCCGTCTGGATCATCTCTGCCACTTCGACAAAGCTTTTCTCCATAGCAGGACTGAGCACGTCCGTCATGCCGACAGCTCCTCAATCATCTGCTTAATCCGATCCGTACAAAGCTTCAAATCGCGGTCAATCTCCTCCAACGGGCGCGGCGGCTCAAACACATAGAAATGCCGATTAAACGGAATCTCAAACCCGACAATGCCCACCTCACCATCCAGCTGATCGCATTTGCCCTGATCAATCCAGGCGTCGGGCACATGGGGCTTCACCTCCCGCTCAAAGTAGTCGGTGATCGACTCCCCCAAAGGCACATTTTCATAGTCCCGCAACCCCGTATCCGGCTCCGGCTCGCCCTTGGCCTTATCCTTAACCCGGCAAATATCCGCCTCAGGGTTACGCTCACCCAGGTTATTCAACAACGCCTTCAGCTGCGGTGCCTTTAGCTCCACATTCTGGGCCTTCAGTGCTGCCTTCAGCGCCTTGATAAACTTGCCCCGGTTGAGATGTATCGTTTCCCCATCCATCCCATTCAGTGCCGTAATCAAGCGGCTCTGCTCTTCCCCATCCAACTTTTGCATCTGCTTTTCCGCCAGGGCCGCCTTTACCCGCTCCTCCGTCACCTGAAACGCCAACTGCAACGGACGCTCAATGGTAATGCGCCGATAGCCAAACGCCTCTATGGGAAAAATCTTACTCTTAGCCGTTTCCTCAAATCGCCCGTAGATCCGCACCAGGTCCTCAATCTGCTCCTCGTTCAGGTACTGGCGCTTACTTCCCAAGGACTTTCGCATCTTGCTGAAATGCTCGGTGCCATCAATCAGCTGCACCTTCCCCCGGCGGGTCTGCGGCTTATGGTTCGACAACACCCACACATAGGTGGCAATGCCCGTGTTGTAAAACATATCCGTGGGCAGGGCCACAATCGCCTCCACCAGGTCATTTTGCAGCAGGTAGCGACGAATTTCCGATTCTCCGCTGCCCGCCCCACCGGTAAACAACGGCGACCCATTGAGAATGATGCCAATGCGCGATCCGCCATCACGGGGATCTCGCATTTTGCTTACCAGATGCAGCAAAAACAGCAGCGACCCATCCGACACACGGGGCAACCCCGGTCCAAAACGCCCATCAAAGCCCCGCTGCTGGTGCTCATCGGTCACCTGCTTTTTTACCTTTTTCCACTCCACCCCAAAGGGCGGATTACTGAGCATAAAGTCAAAGTGTTCAGAGGCCAGCTTATCTTCGGAGAGGGTATTGCCCAGCTTGATATTGCTAACCTTCTGCCCCTTGATTAGCATGTCGGCTTTGCAGATAGCGTAGGACTCCGGATTCAGTTCCTGGCCATGCAGCGAGACCGTTACCTGCTCACCAATCTCCTGGATGTATTCATCCCCCTCCGACAGAAAGCCCCCCGTACCTGCCGTGGGGTCGTAAATAGTAACAATGCTATTGGGCTTAAGCTTGTCATCCTGCCCCGTCATTACCAGGGACGTGGTCAGGCGTACGATATCGCGAGGGGTGAAGTGTTCCCCCGCCGTTTCGTTAGAACTTTCAGCAAACTCGCGAATCAGCTCTTCAAAGATAAGGCCCATGCCAAAATTTGAGATGTGCTGGGGGCTGAGATCGGTGGCCGCAAACCGCTGCACTACTTGGAAAAGCAGATTGCTAGCTGCTAGCTGCTGCACAAACTCCTCAAACCGGAAATGCTCAAAAATTTCCCGTGCATCGCTGCTAAAAGACTGCACATAGCTCATCAGGTCGTCTGCCGTCTGAGTGTCCGATAGCGTGCCCATGGTCAGAGGTGAAGCATTGTAAAACTGCTGTTTTGCCGCCCGCAGCAATAGCTTTTCCCGCACCTGGTCAGGCTTATCCTGATGCTTCTTAGCAGCATTCAGCACCGCTTGCTTGGTGGGCTCCATCACGCATTCCAGCCGTCGCAGCAAGGTAAACGGCAAAATGATGCGGCCATACTGAGATTGCTTAAAATCACCCCGCAGCAGCTCCGCGATTGACCAGAGAAATTTAGCAATTTGAGCATGGTTGATCGGATTCATTCGTTAGTCGCAAAATGAGCTTTACAGCAATTGGCCAAGGGTAAGGTCTAAAAACCGTAATAGTAGTCCTTGTAATAGCAGCTCTGTGAATTCTGCCAGTAAATATACGGTTTTTCTTCAGTAATAAGCACGTATCCGAGATGATTTGCCATACACAGTACTGATAAATCGATCTCTAATCCTTGGGTTAAGGAGCTTTAAAAGCCATCATGGAAAGGCGACCACCCCTTCTAGATCTGTATGCTCAACCTGCTTATCGGCGAAATAAAACGTACCTGGATTCAATTTATCCGGTATCCCAGCGAAATCATTGGCGGTGTGGTGATCATCACCACCGTTTTCTACGGTTTATTTATCAGCGCCCAATATATGGCGGGTCCCGCCATGAACTTTGGCGATCGCCTCGATTCCGTCGTCGTCGGCTATGTCCTCTGGACGTTAGCGCTCTACATCGTCAACGACATTGCTTTTAATATTCAATCAGAGGCCCAGACCGGTACGCTGGAACAAATTTTTCTATCGCCGTTTGCCGCCCCAAAAATCTTTTTTGCCCGGGCGGTGGCTAGCCTAGCCCTGCGCATGACCATCATTGTGCTGATCCTGTTTATCCTTATGGGCATTACGGGGAGCAAACTGTCGTTTCCGCTGGGGCTAATTTTGCCGCTATTAACCCTGCTTATGGCGGCCTACGGTTTAGCCTTTATCATGGGTTCCTGCGCGCTAATCTTCAAAAGGGTGCAACAGATTTTGCCCATTTTTCAGTTTGCCCTATTGTTTTTATTAGCCGCACCTACCGAAGAATGGAGTGGCCAAGCCAAAATAGTCGCTAACTTTCTACCCATGTTGCCCAGCACTGGGCTGTTGCGAGATCTGATGGCCCGTGGAGAGGGATTGGATATTGTGATGTTGGGTATAGCGCTAGTTAACGGGCTAGCCTATTTTGGGTTGGGGTTAGTTGTTTTTGGTTGGGCCGAACGGCAGGCAAAACGCAAAGGCATTTTAGGTGGATATTAAAGGGGACAGTATGTAGTAAATGACGCTGCACTGCACAATTGTTTGTTCTAACCTAAGTTCACTCGTATCGCAGGTAAGCTATGACATTCTGGGCTGGATGGTTCACGGTATTTGTTGTGGGGTTGGTAGCCGTCATCACCCCCGGCCCAGATTTTGCCCTCACCTTGCGCAGTAGTTTGGCCTATTCCCGTCGGGCGGGCATATTCACCGCAGTGGGCATTGGTCTGGGTAACACTATCCATGCCACTTACTGCCTGATTGGCATCGGGGCTATCATTTCCCAGTCAATCCTGTTGTTTAATGCCATTAAGCTACTGGGGGCTGGATATCTGATTTACCTGGGGTTAAGGTCTCTCCAGGCAAAGCCCGTTAAGGCTGACTCATTTCAAGACCATCGTCGCATTGTCAGTGCCTTTGCCGCATTTCGATTAGGGCTGTTGGGAAATTTACTCAACCCAAAAGCTACCTTGTTTTTCCTGGCGCTATTTACCCAAATTGTTCAGCCTGGGACACCGCTGATGGCCCAGGCGATTTACGGTGGCACGGTGGCGCTACAGTCGCTGGTGTGGTTTGTCTTGGTAGCATTGTTTATTTCCCAGGGCTGGATCAAGCAATTGCTGATCAAAGTATCCCACTGGCTAGAGCGGATGACGGGGGCCGTACTTATCTTGTTAGGCTTACGCTTAGCGGTGGCCGAACGCTAGCGGGATTGAAACATGCTGAGGCTAAAGGTGTAGCCATAGCCTGTCAGGAATAGGACCAAAAACGGTAGGGACAGATAATGGTGGTTGAGGAATGCGATCGCAATTGTCACCATTAAATACACCACCATGGTGAGTTCCAAATAGGGCACCCAGTTTTTGGCCGCTCGATATTTCCTATCGATCCATCGTTCCGTTGTGGTAACAATGCCGTGCTTGGGGGTGCGCACAAAATCATTGTTGGTGCCGATGAGGCCGTCGCATACCGCTAAGGACTGGTTAATACTCAGACCAATGCCCACCCCCATCATCAGCATCAGGTTGCGCACCAGCTGCCAGGATATCCATTTATCCTCTGGTTGGCGCTGGGCAATTAGATAAAAGCTAATTAAACTCAGGCTGGTAATGAGTGAAATTGGCACATGGAAAAATAGCGCATATTGCCAACTGTAGGGCGTTACATAGAGCTGATAGGGCAGGGCGAGAAACAACAATAACAACATTAGCAAGTAGTTGAAATTGTTAGTTAGGTGAAAAAAGGCTTCCCATTTAATATGGAGGGGAAAGTCGGCCCGTAGTATGGATGGTAACAACAGCTTGGCTACCTGGCTAGAGCCCTTGGCCCAGCGAAACTGTTGCGACTTAAACGAGTTCATTTCCATGGGCAGCTCGGCGGGTACTTGGATCTCGGGCATGTAAATACACCGCCAGCCGCACATTTGAGCCCGATAAGACAGGTCTAAATCTTCTGTTACTGTTGAATGTTGCCAGCCCCCGGCATCCACAATGGCGGCGGCGCGCCAGATGCCTGCGGTGCCGTTAAAGTTAAAAAAACAGCCGGTGCGGCTGCGAGATGTTTGCTCGGCAACAAAATGACCGTCTAACATTAGGGCCTGCAGTTCTGTTAGGGCCGAATAGCCCCGGTTGAGATGGCCCCACCGGGCCTGCACCATGCCCACCGATGGGTCTGAAAAATGATGCACCATTTTTAATAAGGTGTCTGGGACGGGAACAAAGTCGGCATCAAAAATTGCCACTAGTTCTCCCTGGGCCTGGTCGAGACCGTGGGCCAGGGCTCCGGCTTTAAAGCCTTGGCGCTGCTGGCGATGGATATGGTGAATATTGGGATTTTGGGTCTGGAGCTGTGCCACCATTTGTTGGCATACAAGCCGGGTTTCATCGGTGGAGTCGTCTAGCACCTGCACTTCTAGCTTGTCTTGGGGATAGTTGAGCTGGGCTACGGCAGTTAAGAGCCGTTTTACCACATTGATTTCGTTAAAGATGGGCAGCTGCACCGTGATGGTGGGTAAATCGACATCGGAGAAATAACGCTGGGGCTGGGGGGTGCGATGGCGATGGTGATAAAACCGCCAAATGATCAGCAGGCGATGGCAGCTGTATAGGCCGATGATGCATAGCAGTAGGTCATAGGCATTGGTAACCATGGTGGACAGGGGCATGGTGTTAGAAATCTGCGGTTAATGGGGGTGCAGGGGTATTATATTTGGCAAAATTATGAACTGCCTGGTTAGAAAATGAGTACCAGATAAATAACTGTGCTGCTGCTGGTTTACATCGGCAACGGTTGTTCTAGTCCAGGCGATGTTATGGATATTATTTTTGGCCTGTTAATGGCCTTTGTTTTTTTATTGCTGAGTGTGCTCCACGGTGTGGCGCTGGTGTGGCCCTTGGGGGCTGCGATCGCACTGTTTATCCTCATCCATCTGCGTCGCGGCTATTCCCTGGCCACCCTATGTCGCTTTTGCTGGCAGGGGGCCAAACAAGCTTGGCCCGTGTTTAGCATTTTGATGCTCATCGGTGCCCTAATGGGTACATGGCTGGCCGCCGGTACCGTACCCGCGCTGGTATATTACGGCACCCAGCTAATCCATCCACACTATTTTATTCTGTGTGCCTTTATTCTGTCGGCCCTAGTATCCACACTCATCGGCACCTCCTTTGGGGCCGCCGGTACCATCGGCCTAGCGCTGATGATTATGGCCCGCAGTGCCGGCATCGAAAACGTCGATATTGTGGCCGGTGCCATTATTGCGGGCACCTACGTGGGGGATCGCTGTTCGCCACTGTCATCCAGCGCCTATCTCGTCGCCATGGTGACCAAAACCCCCATCTATCAAAACCTCAAGCAGATGTTGCTAACGTCACTGTTGCCCCTGGCGCTGACGTTGCTGATCTATGGCGTCCTTTCCTGGTTTTATCCCCTAGAAATCTCTCAGCCATCGCAGATCAGCCGACATCTGGCCGCTGCCTTCAATCTGACGGCCATTACGCTGCTACCCGCTTTCCTAGTGTTGCTGCTGGCTAGCCTGCGGGTAAACGTAAAACTGACCATCATTTTGGGATGGATTGTCGCGGCCTGGTTAGGGATTGGGGTGCAAAACTATGGCCTAGGAGATATCATCCGCTTTACCCTATGGGGCTTTACCATCGATAACCACACCGAACTCGCCACTATTTTAGTGGGGGGTGGCCTGTGGCCCATGCTCAAGGTGTGTGCCGTTGTGTTGTTGTCCACCACCCTGTCGGGGTTGTTAACGGGAACCCAGAGTTTAGAACGGGTGGGGCGTTGGCTGCGGGTGGCGCGTCAACAGCGCACCCTCTTTGCCGGCACCTCTCTGATTAGCCTAATGGCCGGTGCCTTTGGCTGCACCCAGACGATTACCATTTTGCTGACCCATCAGCTCGTCGCCCCTGAGTATCGCAGACGGGGCTATGGAAATCAGCAGGTGGCCATCGACCTAGAAAATACAGCCGTTGTCCTTGCCCCATTAATTCCTTGGAACATTGCCGGATTAGTCCCGGCCACATTGTTAATGGCTGGCCCTGGTTTTATCCCCTTTGCGGTGTACCTCTATCTCGTGCCCCTGTGCAATTGGTTGTGGCCTAGCCGGTTAGACGCTCTGCCAATATCCACCATGGCCAACGTATCCAACGGTTAGCGCTGAGCGGCAACTGAGCCTAGGCCCGCTGGCTAGCCCATCGAGTGTGAGTCACGTTCATTCGCCATGGCCTGGCTAGAATATGCCGGCGTATTGGGCTGGTCAAAACCAATGCTAGTGGGTTCAAAGCCAACGTTAGGTTGTTCAAAACCCACATTGGTGGTTGGTCGATCGTAAACCCCAAAACGTCTAAAGAATCGACGCCAGGCTTTAGAGATTAACCATGCTCCAACTAGGGCAGGAATGACGAAAATAGCGATGGTGAGATTGGCAGAATGTTCACCTTCTAAAATTTTCGACTGCAAAATAATTAGAATTCTAGCGGGGCCAGTTTCTGTGGATACCCAATGCACAATGACGGCCATGCAAAAGCCGAAGAAGGCAAGGGGTAGAAAACAGCCGAGATTTTGTAACCAGTCTTTTAGGATTGGATGCATGCTTGTCATGGGATACAGACCCGCATAAGTGAGTATCGATAACGAAGGGACTTTGGAGCTGTTAAGAAACTACCTCACGGTTTAATCCTGAAAGGCTTGTTAAGCCATGATTTCAAGCCCATGATTTGAATTTCTGACAAGCCCTTTATACCTACAACCTTCCCGTAAATCTTCTTAAATCCAGGACTTTTGATGTGGCGTCCTTTACTGCGTACAATTCTACGTATTTTTAGGTAATAGCTGTTAGGGTTTGTTGTTTTTGTTGACTCTCTTTAATGCGGCTAAGCCTTGTGTAGATTGGCTTTTGCAGATGAAGTTAACTACAATAAGCTTCTGTGACTCATCGATGAAATTTATTTAAAGTAGATTACTGAGATTCAAAGTATCTTTTCTTACAGCCGTTTGTTGTCTGTTTTTTGGTCATATGCCCCCCAGGTCAGGCTTCTGGCTACGACATTGTGCCGATGCCGAAAACGGTGCTATGGGTTTAATAGATGTCGTTGCTGATGGAAAGGGGCAGCAACGACATAAAAATGACTCTGTATCCACACCCGGGGGGAGATACGGAGCCGGTAAAAATTTCTATATAGTGATGTGGTCAGGCGATTGTCTACAACTATAAACAGTTTTGAGACACCCTGGGGCAATGGTGGCCAGCTAACGGTGTCCTGGTTGTGGTGTCTGTTGTTACGAGAGTTTAGATCAGGGCCGCTGACTGCCAATGGGTAAAAATGTGAGTGCCTTGTACCCGTAAGGCACAGGTATCTAGATCAAAAATCATGGGGTCATATTTGGGGTTGGCAGCTTCTAGCACCACCACCGATTCTTTTTGGTAAAAGTGTTTTAGGGTAGAGCCTTGCCCGTCTACATAGACCGCAACAATTTCCCCTGGTTTTGGCAGGTAGTCGTCGGCTACTGGGCGAATGCCCACATAGGCACCATCAGGAATACCCGCCCCCACCATGCTGTCTCCTGAAATTTTGAGCACATAGTCGCTGTGTTTACGTCCGCTATATTCAATGTTGAGATAGCCATGGGCTTCGGTGGCGGGGTCGTGGCAGTAGCCTGCTGAAATTTCACCGCGAATTGGCAGACCATCGGGGTCGGGGGGACAGGGTAAATTGGCATCCTCAAAGTTAATGAGCTTAATGCTGCGGGACGTGCGTTTGCGGCGGGTAATGTATTGATGCTTTTCCAGCCATTTCAGGCTGTTTTGGATGCTGCCATGGGACCGCTCGGTGCCATTAATAATTTCACGCACCGTGGGACTATTGTGATGTTTTCGCCAGTAGGCTTCGATGAAGCTGAGTACAATTCCGTGGGGTTTGCGTACAGCCATGGGTCAACATCGTATAGGACGTTTGTATTGTAGTTCAAATGTCCTATAAATGCCTAGGGGGTAAAAAATCTGTGATTAATTGTTGTAAATTTGTTTGAACGCCGAAGTAAGAGGCTGCGATCTCAGCCCCTCACTTCGGCGTTTGATTAATAGAAATCTGTGGTCTGTGGCCTTGACTGGGCTAAGGGCGGCGACGATTCTCAATACACACCGGCAGTAGCTGGCAACCCGCAATGCGCCAGGTGGAGTCAGCCTGCTGTTGCATCATGTAAAGCGCCCGCACTAACGTGCCCCCTTTGGTCATCACCATCATCTGGAGGGTGGGACGCTTTTGGATGTGCACAATGCCTTCAAAAATCACCGCACGGGGGCTATACACTGGCTGATAATGGGTGCGCACCATTTCCATAAAGGCATGGGGTTGCCTCAGCTGGCGCTGCAGCTCGGGGCTGGCTAAGGAAAAAGCTGTTGTTGCGTCATTATCTTGAAATGCCTGTAGTTGTCGTTCGACAATGCTACGGATGGCATGCTTATCGTGGGTTGACAAATTCTTTCTATACACAATTATTTGTTGCCCCAAATCCGCTACGTGGGTGCTGTGTTTTTGAGCTTGATCGAGCCAATAAATTGAATAACAATCGCTGAATAAATTTGTTATTCATCCCTGTAAATCTATCACTCTAATGAAGGCGATAGCTGCTTCAGCCGCTGGGTTTGCGGTTTGATCAACAACATGTAAATCGTTGCTGAAGATTTCTATCCATTCCTATCGATTTGAGAGTTTCCCTTTTCAATAGACAACGCCCTCTTGATGGAATCAGGATGGATTCCCGGTGATTTGCTATAAACTTGGTCGCTGTATCGTTAAAAGATGCCTTGAGCTGATGCGTTTTGTCAGGATATCTCAGATGCCATTATCCCGAGACGTAGCGCCACCCAACATCGCCACCGTCTTATCTAATTGTAAAGTTTGTTTGATACACCCAAGTCCCTTCTCAGTGAATTAAACGTCTTTGGAGTAAGAAAAGTTCCCGGATGTCGGTGTGTGTTATATTTTGCCACCGGGGTGTGTGCTGGATTCAAGCCGATGTCTGCCATAGATGTTCAACAGTTAACCAAGGTCTATCCAGTTGCAATTAAACAACCAGGCCTCTCTGGAACGTTGCGTCACTTTTTTCAGCGTGACTATCGTCAGGTGAAGGCGGTTAATGAGGTTTCGTTTCACATAGAACCGGGTGAGGTGGTGGGTTTTTTGGGCCCCAACGGTGCGGGTAAGACCACCACCTTAAAGATGCTAACGGGGTTAATTTATCCATCTTCCGGCCAGGTGCGGGTGGCGGGGCAGGTGCCTTTTCAGCGGCAGCGTGCCTTTTTAGAGCAAATTACCCTGGTGATGGGGCAAAAGCAGCAGCTGATTTGGGATTTGCCAGCCCTCGATTCGTTGCGCATCAATGGCGCTATTTATGATCTGTCGTCCCAGGAACTGCGCCAGCGGATTCATGAGCTGGCTGAAATGCTGGACATTGCCGATAAGCTAACCCAGCCGGTACGTAAACTTTCCCTGGGAGAGCGGATGAAGGCGGAAATGTTGGCCGCCCTACTGCATCATCCTAAGGTTCTATTTTTAGATGAACCCACCCTGGGGCTAGACGTGAATGCCCAGATGGCGGTGCGCAAGTTTTTGCAGCTGTATAACCAGCGCTACCAGGCCACCATTGTGCTCACGAGTCACTACATGGCCGATATTACGGCTCTGTGCGATCGCGTTCTCCTCATCTATCAAGGCCAGCTAATTTATGATGGCTCCTTAGATCGCCTGGTGGAGCGTTTTGCCCCCTATCGGGAAGTGACCGCAGAATTAGCAGCAGAAGTATCGGCCGATGTCCTCAGTGCCTACGGTGAGATTCAGTCCATTGATGGTTGCAAAGTCGTACTCCTAGTCAAGCGCGAAGACCTAACCACAAAAGTTTCCCAGGCCCTTGCCCAGCTGCCAGTGCAGGACCTCACCGTGGCCGATCCCCCCATTGAAGACGTCATTGGCCGCGTGTTTGACGCAGGCAGCGTTTAGCTCATGGCTGAGCGCTGAGGCTTTGCTGAGCGCTCAGCCATGAGCACCTAAACCCCTTCCCCAATAAACGGCGTGCCCCAAAATTTCCAATTTTCCTTATTAAACGGAGAACGCCACTTATATATCAGGGCCGACTCCACTTTTTGCCGGGGACGGCGGTCTGCCGGCGCATGACGCCAAAATGCAATCCCTAGCTGACTATCGAGATCGTGATGGTAATGTGTTTGGCGATAGTTCATCAAATAGCGTTTGCAGTCATGTTCGCCCTTCCATCGCTGGTTCGATTTCACCGTTTCACCCACATATAGCAACAGCTCACTGTGGTAATCGACCACAAAATACAGGGCCGCCACCCCCACATCGCTAAACTGCCAACGCCAAAACTCCGTATTTTGTTGGGGCAGCGCAAACGGATCAATGGCCTCTGCCGGGTCAGGGGCCGCATCAAATAAACTGGCCTGCTCCATAATGGGTGCAGCTTTAACCGTTTTCTGGAACGTGGCAACCTTCTGTTTCCAGTCCATCAGCTCCTGTCGTCCCAGCTCGGTTTTCGGCAATAAATTCTGAAATCGAGATTGGCTAATCGCCTGTTGGGCATCCTCATTTAAGAGGGACGTTTGCTTTCGAGAACCCATGGGCATGTAAACTAAACGCTAGATGTAGGGGATGCATCATTCTTTGAAACGATGATACCTCTCTATCTAGTATCAAGAATACCTGCTTTACAACTGTCATCATTTCCTTGATCCGTAATTTTAGCCGGAGCGTTCTAGCGGCTGCGATAAATTGCCGGAAGTATAAGGTTTTACGTGATGACACGTCCTAGAAAGTGCTGGCCAGGACACAAAAATATGAAGACTCCTACCTAAACCCATGGCCTGTTTGTATTGATTGTGTAGACCCTACGCTTTTCGATGTCAGATTTGATTGTTGTTGCTTAATATTATTGACAGCGGAGGGTGGCTACCGAGTGAATACCGATTTGCATAACGCTAATTTCTATTTGCTCGTTTGGCTAAACGAGGCAAACAAAAGTTATAAATAACCCGTCTAATTGAACTTATGGGTAATCTGTAGGTTATCGATGGTTCTAAAAGTCTGTTGTAAGTATTGCTATTAGTTTTATGGTCGATAGTGTTAAGACGTCTTCTCCTGCGTCAGCTCTAATCCAATCGGAGTTTCAAACTATTCAGCTACCCGCCAATGTGACTGTGGTAGAGGCTACGGCATTCAAAAAGCAATGCCAGGATCTGTTTACTGAAAATCCCGACTTGTCCGAGTTGGTTCTGGACTTTTCGGAGACTCGCTTTCTTGACAGTAGCGGTATCGGAGCCTTAGTGATTTGCCATCGCTTAAGTGCGGCTAGAGGCGCTAGTTTGCGTCTAGTTGAGGTCCCCCCTCAAGTGATGATGGTGTTGTCGCTGACTGAGCTAGACAAGGTTTTTGATATTTCCTTAGCGGCTGAAAGTGACTCCACCGAAGGCCAGCAGATGCTGCCTGAGACCCATCCTTCAGTGAATTCCAAGGCTAAGCGTGCTTTGGACATTGTGGGCGGTCTAGTGGGACTATTGCTAACTGCGATTGTTTTTGTCCCCGTATTCATCATCATCAAGTTGGATGATGGCGGTCCTATCTTTTTTGCCCAGACCCGATGTTCTTGGCTAGGCAAGCGGTTTCAGATTTGGAAGTTTCGTTCCATGGTCACCGATGCTGAAGCCCGGAAAAAAGAGGTGGTCAATCAGGTTGAAGGCCCTCTATTTAAGAATGAGAACGATCCCCGAATCACGAAGATTGGTCGTATTCTGCGCAAAACCAGCTTGGACGAATTTCCTCAGTTCTGGAATGTACTTAAAGGCGACATGAGCCTTGTGGGTACACGGCCCCCAACACCAGACGAGATTGAGCAGTACGAAGTTGGTGCTTGGCAGCGTCTCAATGTGAAGCCCGGTATGACAGGCGAATGGCAGGTCAATGGTCGGTCTAGTATCACTAAGTTCGAGGATGTGATCAAACTCGACCTGCGCTATCAAGAGAACTGGAGTTTCTTCTACGATATCCAGTTGATTGTCAAAACCGTACTTGTGTTATTCAGCAAGGAATCTGGCGCCCATTGATATGCGCAGTCTGCATGCTCAATTGAAGCTTGAATAATTAAAAAAGCAGCAGGGTGACTACCCCGCTGCTTTTTTTTAGCTATCGGTTAGGTTTGGCAACCCTAACTTTAGCCAATTTCTACCTGGCTCGTGTCAACGGCAGTGGCGCCATCAACGCCTTTGGCAACGGTAACCATTTTGTCAAGAATCCCTTGGCTCGGTACCTTACCTTTGAGGACCACTTTGCTACTAAGCTGAGCAACCCATAGAGTTTCAACATCATCCAACTGAGAATCTTCGTCGAACGCTAGGGTGACGCGCTTAGCTAGGCCGCTCTCATCGAATTCACCGGTTAGGCCAATCTTGCATAGAGGAATATCCTCTTCTGCGGGGGCATTGTTGGCAGCGGTAGCGGTGGGTGCAGCAGCCGTGGTTTTAGGAGCTGTTTTTTTTGCACCGGGGCGACGACCAGCTTTGGTGCTAGCACCTGCAGGCTTGTCTTGCTTGAAAATACGCTTTAGAAAACCCATGAAAATTTCCTACGTGACTATCACAAGTGAGTAGAACAGATGTCTAACCCATACATAGGGTAGCGGTCGACTTTCGATCCCCGCCGCATCTTCAGAAACAAATAATTTTGATGGCGTAATTTTCTGCGCGGAATAGCAGATTTTCTTGATTCATTGGCTTAACCTCGTCAGCCTGGTACGTAATAGCTAAAGTTGATGGTGAAGCAACTTGCTATAGTCTGACAGCGGTTGCAGTATGTTTTCAATAGGGCGAACCATGGTACGAGACGGGCTGCAAACGGTCACAAATCGATATTTTGGTGGGCGGCGCGTGTCACCGATGGTGCTCAAGCACATGCGCGATAGCCTGATGAATGACTCGGAGCTAAACCGCGACTATGTGGTGATGACCATCGGCGCTTGTATCATCGCCACCCTGGGGCTGTTGTCGAATAGTGCGGCGGTGATCATTGGGGCGATGTTGGTGGCGCCGCTGATGTTACCCATTCGTGGCATGGCCTTTGGCTTTTTAGAAGGCGATATTGAGCTGATTCAGGAAGGGGCAAAGGCCCTGGGGTTTGGGACTTTAATTGCGATCGCGCTATCCACCGCCCTAGGCCTCATGCTGGGGCTATCGGAATATGGTTCCGAAGTGTGGGCCCGTTCGGAACCCACCCTGCTAGATCTGGGCATTGCCATCACGGCGGGCGGCATTAGCGGCTTTGCCAAGGTGCAGCCAAAGCTATCCAATACCTTGTCGGGCACTGCGATCGCCGTGGCCCTAATGCCGCCGGTGTGCGTCATTGGTTTGGGGTTGGCCCAGGCAAAAATGGCCCTCAGCTGGGGGGCCACCCTGCTCTATGTCACCAACCTGATCGGCATTACCCTATCTTGCATGTTGGCCTTTTGGCTCACCGGCTATGCCCCATTTCAAAAAGCACGTAAGTCGTTGCGATTTGTGTTGATGATGACAGCGGCATTGATTGTGCCGTTGGCCGTGAGTTTAGTGGAGCTGGTGCGCCAAAATCGAGCGGAGGACAGCGTGCGGGATGCGTTGGTCAATGGTACGGTCACCTTTACCCGATTAGAGCTGATCGATAGTGATATTAATTGGTTGTCCAGCCCGCCCGAGGTGCGCCTGACGGTGTATAGTGTCGAACCGGTGACGCCAAAGCAGGTGGCGTTGTTAGAGACCTATGTGAGTCAGCGGATGAAACGGGACTTTACGCTGATTTTTGAAGTGAGTGAAGTGAAGGAAGTGACCCGCGAAGAAGTGCAGCCTGCCAGTAGTGAACCGGTTAGTGAAGAATAAGCGGCTCTGGACTATATGATTTGTCGGCGGAGAGACTTTTTTATCCCTCACAGGCCAAATACACCAGAATCCCCAATAGCCGTTCCAATGGCTCCAGACCGTAGGCTTCCAAATCAATGGTCAAATCTGTTCCCTGGAGCTTTAGAAACTTCCACAGTTCACCATTGGTCACACAGCCATAAACAGTCTTCTCGGGCTGTTGGTTAAAAATCTGCGCCGCTACCATTTCAGCGGCGCACTGTCCCAAACCCGCATTCAGGTTTTCGGGTTTTGCCTCCACCATCATTATCACAGGCGATTCCAGCACTAACAACCTGGGGGAGCGGGCAATCAAAAAATCCACATACCCCACCAATTCTTGGCTTGGGTCAACGTTAAATTCTTTACCCGAAAACACACTGACCTTGGCATTGGCTAACCGTCGCACCGCAGTCAAAATTGGATTGATAATCCATTCACTGCGGGCCTTTTCATTACCCTGGGCCAGTGCCAGGGGCAAACTGTCTGCCAAGGTTGAAGTCAGCAGCGTATCTGGAGCAACCGTGGGTATCGTTGGCAAGAAGTGAATGGCCTCATGAACAACGAGACCAAACGCTTGCTGAACCTTCTGTAAGCTGAATTTGCTGTAGGGCATATGGCGACAGACCGGCTACACCGCGATCATAGCTCAGGCTTAGAACTTGCCATCTAAGGCATCCACACAGCGCTCGCAAATGGTGCTGTGCTCCGCCGACTCACCCACATGGGTGGAATAATTCCAGCAGCGATCGCACTTTTTCCCCTCCGCATCCACAATGCCAATGCCAAAGGCATCGGACTCGCTGCGATACTTGATGTCCTTGAGCCTGTCCGCACTGTCCAAAATCTCCACCTGGGACACCAGGAACAAGTAGCGGGCCTCATCCACATGGAGAGAACCGGGTGCGATCGCATCGCTAGGATTCATCGTTTCCAGCTGTTCCCGCAGCTGGGCATCGGCAATGTAGATCAGCGCCTTCGCCTGCAGCGAAGAGCCAATATCCTTGGCAGAGCGCGCCTGTTCCAACACCTTGTTCACCTCGTCCCGCAGCTCCCGCAGCTGGTTCCAGGTATTCGCCAGCTCCGGCTTGGCCCAGGCAGAATCAATGGTGAGCCAGCCCGCCTCAAACACCGACTTGGTGCCGGTCTCGTAGGGCATATGCTGCCAAATATCCTCCGCCATGTGGCACAGCACCGGCGCAACGGACTTGGCCAAATTCTCCAGGGCAACAGCAAGAACCGTTTGGCAACTGCGCCGCCGGGCAGAATTAGCATCGCTGATGTACAGCCGATCCTTGGCAATATCGAGATAGAAGTTGGAGAGATCTACCACACAGAAGTTCTGCACCGTTTGGAAGAACTTAAAGAACTGATAGGTGTCAAAGGCGGTTTCCACCTCTGCAAAAATCTCCGTCATCCGGTGCAGCATGTACTGATCCAACCCTG
The DNA here is from genome assembly GCF_018739865.1 of Leptothoe kymatousa TAU-MAC 1615. Lineage (GTDB taxonomy): Bacteria > Cyanobacteriota > Cyanobacteriia > Phormidesmidales > Phormidesmidaceae > Leptothoe > Leptothoe kymatousa. The sequence goes on from NZ_JADOER010000001.1 coordinate 17,913, forward strand.
GCATCTCGTCATAGGGCACCGCATCCTGTTTGGGGTCAAAGTCGTGCAGGTTGCCCAACAAAAATCGCGATGTGTTGCGAATCTTGCGGTACACATCCGCCAGCTGTTTCAGGATGGTTTTACCAATGGGCACATCGGAGGAATAGTCCACCGAGGAGACCCACAACCGCAGCACATCGGCACCGTAGGGGGGATCCTGTTTTTTGTTTTTGCCGCCCTCAATAATCTCGTAGGGGTCCACCACATTGCCGATGGACTTACTCATTTTGCGACCCTTCTCGTCCAGGGCAAACCCGTGGGTTAGAACCGTTTTGTAGGGGGCATGGCCGTGGGTGGCCACACTGGTGAGCAAACTGGACTGGAACCAGCCCCGGTGCTGGTCCGACCCTTCCAAATACAGGTCCACCGGATACTTCAGGGCATCCCGCTGATCCGCCACCGCCGCCCAGGACGAGCCGGAATCGAACCACACATCCATGGTGTCAAACCCACGGATGTAGGTGCGGCCATTGTTGCGGTAGGTTTCGGGCAACAGCTCCTCCACGGACATGCTCCACCAGGCATCGGAACCATGCTCGGCAAAAATCTCCCTCACATGGGCGATGGTCTCCTGGTTCATCAGCACTTCGCCGGTCTCGTCGTCATAGAAGGCGGGGATGGGCACCCCCCAGTTGCGCTGGCGGGAGATACACCAGTCGGAGCGATCGCTGACCATGGGGGTGATGCGATTCTCTCCCTGGGCCGGGATCCACTGCACGTCGGAGATGGCTTTTAACGCCTCATCCCGAAACCCTTCCACCGAGGCAAACCACTGTTCCGTGGCCCGGAAGATGGTGGGCTTTTTGGTGCGCCAGTCGTAGGGATATTTGTGCTGGTAGGGTTCGTGCTTCAGCAGGGTGTTGGCGTCGGTGAGGGCCTTGATCAGCTCTTCGTTGGCGGTTTTCAGTACGTTCAACCCTTCAAAACTGCCCGCCTCGGCGGTGAAGTAGCCCCGCGCATCCACCGGACAGAGGATGGGTAGACCGTACTTTTGACCGACACCAAAGTCTTCCATACCGTGGCCGGGGGCGGTGTGCACCAGGCCGGTGCCGGACTCGGTGGTGATGTAGTCGCCGCCGATGACGATGGGACTTTCGCGGTTAAAGGTGTCCTCTTTGGTGTGCAGGGGGTGGTGGTAGGTGCATCCGGCCAGGTCCGCCCCGGTGATGTCCACCTTGGCGGTGAGGTCGGTGTCAAAGGAGGTGGCCAGGGTGTCGATCAGGTCCTTGCCCACAATCAAATATTTGTAGGGGGCACCGGTGGCCACTTCCACTACGGTGTAGGTCAGCTCTGAATTGACGGCAACAGCTACATTGGCGGGGATGGTCCAGGGGGTGGTGGTCCAGATGGCGACGCCCAGGTTGTCCATGTAGGGGGCTAGGGCATCCTGGGCAGCGTCGGAGGCGCTGACCATGGGGAAGCCCACGTAGATGCTGGGGGAGGTGTGGCCTTCGGGATATTCCAGCTCGGCTTCGGCCAGGGCGGTCTGGGACGACGGGCTCCAGTGGACGGACTTGAGGCCTCGGTAGATGTAGCCCTTGTGCACCATGGCCCCAAACACGTCTAGCTGGGCGGCTTCATATTCGGGCTGCAGGGTCATGTAGGGCTTGTCCCAGTTGCCCCACACGCCAAAGCGGCGGAACCCCTTGGCCTGGTTTTCCACGGTTTCCAGGGCGAATTCCTTGGCTTTTTGGCGCAGCTCCAACGGCGTCAGGCTGGCCCGCTTTTTGCGGTCAATGGTTTGCAGCACCTTGAGTTCAATGGGCAGACCGTGGCAGTCCCAGCCGGGCACGTAGCGTACTTTGCGATCGCGCAGCAGCTGGTACTTATTAATAATGTCCTTCAGCACCTTATTCAGGGCATGGCCCATGTGCAGGTTGCCATTGGCATAGGGCGGCCCATCGTGCAGCACAAACACCTCCCCCGAATTTTCCTGGGACAGGGTTTCATAAATTTTGCTCTGATCCCAAAAGGCCTGCAACTCTGGCTCACGCTTCACTGCGTTGGCCCGCATACTAAAATCGGTCTTGGGCAGTAGGACGGTGTCCTTATAGCTCTTAGCGTCGGCGCTTTTGGGGTCAGTCACGATACTGGAAAAACTAAGGGGGTTTTATCGTTTGCGCAGGAAACTAAAAGAATGAATCCAGCAGTTTCCTATATTACGCTCCAGTCATTCTGCCTTAGAAGTTCCTAATGCTTCAATAGTTTTAATTTTTTTCCCCTTGTTCAGCCCGGGCATTCCGTAAAGATGAATATCCCCAAGGAGTAGCCGGGAAATCCTGTTGGGTCACCCGTCAGCATTTAGCAGCGGCTGGGATGCTCCTTAACCCGACTGCTATGGGGGTAATTGTTTTCCCTTGGTCTAGATAGTGTGAATGGACAATCAAGTTACGTTTAATCGTATCGACGGTTACACCACTGTCCATGGATAGTTTGAAAACAATTGAGTGGGGAAACTCAATGGAAATAAGCAACTGCGATCGCTTGCCGCACTTTAAAAATCTATGCAACTTTCAAAAAAATATTCTAGCTTGGGGCTGGTTTCAGCTGCCTTTGTTATTTGGCTGAGTTTATCGTTGAGCGCATCGGCTCAATCGTTGAGCGCCGCAGACGTACAAGCGACGTTAGATAACGTTTGGGTAACCGTAGCAGCCGTTTTGGTCATTTTTATGAATGCCGGGTTTGCCATGGTTGAAGCTGGCTTTTGTCGGCGGAAGAATTCCATTAATATTTTGGCCAAAAATTTAATTGTGTTTGCCCTGGCGTCTTTAGCATTTTGGGCCACCGGGTTTGCCTTGATGTTTGGGGCCGGCAACACCTGGATTGGAAATTCTGGCTGGTTTTTAACGGACACCGTTGATAACTATATGCTGGGTGATATTAACCTGACCCTGCCTACATTTTTCTTATTTCAAACGGCATTTGCTGGCACCGCTGCAACAATTGTGTCGGGCACCGTCGCTGAAAGAATACGCTTTCGAGCCTTTCTTATTTTTAGTGTTGTCATGACCGGTCTGGTCTATCCCATTACGGGCCATTGGATTTGGGGTGGTGGTTGGTTAGGTAATTTAGGCTTTATTGATTTTGCCGGTTCGACGGTGGTGCACTCCGTCGGTGGGTGGGCCGCCTTGATGGGGGCGATTTTGTTGGGCCCCAGGCTAAATAGATATCAAGGGGTCGGCACCCTAAACCCCATGCCTGGCCACAGTTTGAGCTTAGCCACCCTCGGTTGTTTAATTCTCTGGATTGGCTGGTTTGGCTTTAACGCCGGGTCTACCTTGGCGGCAGATATAACGGTTCCTTACATTGCGGTCACAACAAACTTAGCGGCAGCGGCAGGCTTGCTCAGTAGTTTGGTGGTCGCGAGAATACGCTTTGGCACCCCCGATTTGTCGTTTGGCATCAATGGCGTGTTGGGCGGTCTGGTGGCCATTACCGCTAGCTGCAATGCGGTGAGTTATGTCAATGCCATATTAATTGGTGCCATTGCTGGGGTGTTAGTGGTTTTCTCGGTGAACCTTTTTGACCAACTCCAGGTGGATGATCCGGTGGGGGCCCTGTCGGTACATTTAGTTTGTGGTATCTGGGGCACCTTAGCCGTGGGCATCTTGTCTCAACAGGCCAGTTTTATCCAGTTTACGATTCAACTGTGTGGCCTGATTGCGATCGCTGTAGCTACCCTCTTGGTGAGCGGTTTAGTTTGGTGGGGGCTGAAGCAATTTGGTGGAATTCGAGTCTCTGCCCAGGAAGAAGAGGCAGGATTAGACCTGAGTGAACATGCTAATGTCGCTTACCTAGGGTTTTTGAATACGCCACCACGTTAGACACTGCAAAATCCCACGCTCCAAGGCAAGAGCAACCAAACCCATAGTTGTCACGGCTAGCCCTTGGGGGCTAGACGGTGTCGTATCAAATGACCACTCAAATCATGCCGAGGGAAATCAACGTTTGGAGGACGTTTTTGGGCTTGAAGGGTTTGCTCAAGAAATCTGAGGCCCCTGCCATTTTGGCCCGCATCCGTTCCGTCACACTATTGCCTTCCCCCACCATGACAATGGGGGTTTCCTTAAACTCAGGCATCCGTCGAATTTGGGTACATAGCTCGTAGCCAGTGACCACAGGCATGGCCACCTGGAGAAAGATCAGCTTCGGCTTTAGTTTCTGAATCTGTTTGAGCACCTCTAAGGGATCTGCAATGTTGCTGTAGCGATATCCTGCCGACTCAACAATGGTGGCCATTTTATGGCTATCGGCCAAACTATTATCCACGTAAACCATTCTGGCTTCCTTGGGGATGATAGTTTGTGCCAGCTTGACAGCAACATCGGTTTTGCCAGTTTTAATGGCTTTGCTAATATCGTCGCCTACGGGTTTTAGCTGGAGTGCATGATTCTGGATATGGGGCAAAATTGAAGACACAAATGGCATTAGCGGCTGATTTGTTTTCAGGGCAATATCTTGCAGGGTTTGATTGCCATCGGCTAATGCATTGAGTACCTGTAATAGCCGTGGAGAGGCCAGATCTTCCAGGGCGGCTAAATCTTCTATGACTAGGGCATCGTTGGGATTTACTTGAGCTAGGTTAGCGTTCTCCCAGGCTTGCCAGTTGCGCTTTGCTTCGGCCCATATGCGAACGTTTTGAAGATTAATGTAGGGAAAGTCGCAGGCTTTGTGGGTCTTAATCCGATAGCTCAGCTTTTGACCGGTTTGTTGCAAACACAAACTCCCCTGCTGTTGTAGGTCAAACAAAACTTCTGAGATATATCCAGAAACAATATCCGAGAAGATCTCTCGATTGAACTTTTTGCAAATTACCAAGCGTGATAACCGATTGTAGGTCCAATCGGGATAAGCACTTAGGCCATATCTAATGAGATCGGGGCGATACTTGAGTAGCTGACGATACCAGCGCCGTCTTGCATGGGTGCGGGTACTTGCCCAAGCTAGCTGGCCCGCCAAAAAATATAAGCGCCACTGGGGAATGTTCTCCCGTTTGAACGACAAAATGCCCGTCAGTTGTTTCTCTTTCGCTAGCTGTATTTTTTTGTCTAGCTCAGAAACAAGTATATTCGACGTGGCGGCGGCAGCTCCCATAAATCCTATCGTTCTTGCTCGGGCTTGTTCCCTAATTGTGCCCATAAATAAAACTAACTACAATCAGAGAAAACACTGAGAATGTAAGTATTTCAGCCTATTGGCTCGGGCCTGGGGCTAAGGGCAATATGGGGGCGATTTTGTGCAAAACGTTACGAACGCACCTGCTTGCTGGAGATAGATATTTGCGGGTGCTATGGTTCTTCGGTCAGGGGGCGGGCCTTGAGTCGAAAGATTGTTCTTTTGAACAGACGTTGAATTTTGTGAACAGACCTGGAAAAGAGAACTAAACAACATTTTTTGAAATATAAGGCTGGTTGTTGCTCGTTCGCTGGTGTTGTTATCAAAAAGTGTGCGTCAGCGCAATCTAGCAGAGACGGAGGATTACTCTATTTGTCGGTGTGCTGGTGGATTGTTCGTTGGTAAGCATGGGAAAGTCAGTCCCAAAATTCGTCATCGGGCCAATTGCTGTCTTCGTCGTCTTCCTGCGCCTCCACCTTTGATGTCCCTAAAGCTGGCTCTGTTCTAATCCTTTCTGGTTTTGGGGCCTCTAGGGGAGAGGGCTTGACATCATCGTCAGGCCAATTGCTGTCTTCGTCTTCCTGGGGCTCTGGTTTTGGTGCTCCCAAAGCTGGCTCTGTTTTGATCCGTTCTGGTTTCGGGGTGGCTAACGGGGAGGGCTCCGTATTCAAAGTCTCCCCTGGCCTGGATTCATCTAAAAGAGAAGAGGTCTTTGCTGTGTCCACAGGCGCACTGACGGTAGGTTCAGCGGGGGTAGATGAGGGTTTATTTGGGGCCGGTTCTGTATTCTCAACAATTTTTGTTGTTGCTTCAGATTGCCGATTGGGGGGAGATGGGCTGCTGGGCGACTCTGGTTTCTCTTTAGGTCCATCTGATTTTGGAATCGATGGTGGCCTTGGGGGTAGCTCAACCATGGGCTGGGCCGCTTTCTTTTTGGGGGTGACGATGTCTTTGAGCCAATTGGCAAAGATGCCAACGGCGGCCATGGGGTTGGGCTTTTCTGGCTTTTTGGCTGTGGGCGGTGCTGGCTGTGGGGCTGGGGCTGGGCTATCTGCCTCGATGACGGGTTTCGGTATCGCTGCAGGCACCACCATTGTGGGTGCGAATTCGTCTGCGGTGGGTTCAAGCAGAACCGGGCTTTCGGGATCTATGGCTGGCTCAACGGTGTCTTCGACGCCGTCTTCTACAAATTCATAGTCTTTGGCAATGGGGCGGTTGGCAGGGCGGCTGCGCTCAGTTTTGCCGAATTGAATGGGGGTTTGCTGGGCGGCTGGGGTGGTTTCCCGGCGTAGTAATAGGGTTTGGTAACCCAGCCACAGTAATAGGCCGACCGATGCGGTTTGGCCGAGCAAGACAGCCCCCTGTACCTGTCTGGCGCAGTACCAGAGCACTAGGGCATAGAACATGCCTACGCCGCTCCAGAAAAAGTCTGACCGGCGATGCACTTCTGGCAGGATGAAGGCCGATAGGTAAAAGCCTAGGCTACCTAGCCCCACTGCGATCGCTAATAGATTTGCCAACATCCGCTTCGACCCCGGCGCGATGAACAAAGGCCACTGACGCCTGGCTGGACAATTTAGACCCACGGGGGTTAATCCCATTCAGACCAAATTATTGCCGAATATCAGCAGCGCAGATTTAATTATTAACGATAAAGCCCACCTCAGCACTTAAAACTGCTGAGCACGGTTGTAAGATATCTGACTGTACTTCCCTCCCAGAACCATCATGAGTAATCAGTCCCAAATTCCTGTCGTGGTTAATGGTGCTATGGGCAGAATGGGGTGTGAAATTGTGAAGGCGATCGCCGCTGCCGACGACATGAAATTGGTGGGGGCGATCGACCGTAAGCCAGAAGCCGTGGGCCAAGATATTGGCGAAATCGCTGGCTGTGGTCCCCTTGAGGTGCCGGTGACCATGGATCTAGAAGCCACCCTGGTGATGGCCCAAAGTGAGGGCAATGCCGTCATGGTGGATGTCACCCACCCCGCCAAAATTTATGAACAGGTGCGGGCGGCGATTGCCTATGGTGTACGGCCAGTCGTGGGCACAACCGGGCTTACCCCAGAGCAAATTATTCAGCTGGCGGAGTTTGCGGAAAAGGCCAGCGTGGGCTGTTTAATTATTCCGAACTTTGCCATTGGGGTGATTTTGATGCAGCAGGCCGCCCTGAAGGCCGCAGAATATTTTGACCATGTGGAAATTATTGAACTGCACCACAACCGTAAGGCCGATGCCCCCAGTGGTACGGCGGTGAAAACAGCCCAGATGCTACAGGAAGTAAAGCCGTCGTTTAATCCACCCCAGGTGAAGGAAACGGAGACCTTGCCCGGGGCCAGGGGCGGCACCACCCCAGAGGGGATTAATATCCACAGCGTGCGCTTGCCGGGGCTGGTGGCCCACCAGGAAATTATGTTTGGTGCCCCTGGCCAGGTCTATACCCTGCGTCACGATGCCATGGACAGGGTGTGCTTTATGCCCGGTGTGCTGCTGTGCGTGCGGAAAATTTTGCCCTTAAAGTCCCTGCTATATGGTTTGGATAAACTTCTCTAGGTTGGGTCCCTAATCAAACCTACGTGATGGGGTTATCTAGGCCAATGGCGTCTTGGATATTGTCTAATCCATGGTGGTCTAGCGTTTGCACTAACCCCTGCAAAATAGTTTTCACCATCCATGGACCTTCGTAGATCCAGCCCGTATATACCTGGAGTAACGAGGCGCCAGCGACGATTTTTTCCCAGGCGTCGTCTGCGGTGAAAATGCCCCCTACCCCGACGATGGGTAGCTGACCGTTGGTTTGCCGATAAATATGGCGGATCACCTCAGTGGACCGCTGGCGTACGGGCGCACCGCTGATGCCACCGGCTTCGTCCACGACCAAATTGCCGGTTTTGTCTAGCCGTTTGGTGGCCAGCTGTGCTTTGGCAATGGTGGTATTGGTGGCAATGATCCCTGCCAGGTGATACTGCTGGGCCAGGTCTAAAATGTCGTCGATGTCCTCCCAGGCAAGATCGGGGGCGATTTTAATCAGCAGCGGTTTTTTCTGGGTGTTGGCGGTTTGTAAGGTGGCAAGGATGGGTTCTAGCTGGGATTTTGCTTGGAGCGATCGCAACCCTGGCGTATTGGGTGACGACACATTCACCACAAAATAATTGCCCAGCCCCTGCAGCCGCTGAAAGCTTTGTCGATAGTCCTCGGCTGCGCCCTCTAACGGGGTCATCTTCGACTTGCCCAGGTTAATTCCCCGAGGAAAATCCTGACTCGGAGGCAATGTCGCCAGTCGTGCTGCCAATGCCCTAGAGCCCTGGTTATTAAACCCCATGCGGTTTAGCGCGGCCTGGTCCTGGGGCAAACGAAATAATCGAGGTTGAGGATTGCCCGGCTGGGCGTGGCAAGTGACGGTGCCCAACTCCGCAAAGCCAAAGCCCATTAAGGGCCAACCAGTAGCGGCCACCCCATCTTTATCAAAGCCCGCCGCCAGACCTAACGGGTTAGTAAATGTTTGCTGCCAAAGGGTTTGACTCAGCCGCTGTGACTGAAATTGACAGCTATTTTCACACCAGGCCTGGGCAAAGCGTCGGGCGGGTTGGCTCCACCAAGGTTTGGCGTCAGGCGATTGACTAATCCAATCCAGCGTTTGTAACGTTTGCTTGTGTACCTGCTCTGGATCGGCGTTAAATTGCTTAAACAGCAGCGGCAACCAACTAAATTTATAGATATCTTGCAGCATTCACTACCCCCCCATAGCCCAATGGATTATAGCGTTCAATATCCACAGTGCTCTACGCTTCGCTGCATCCTCTAAATTACTCACACCGTATAACCAAAGAGGACCGCAGCTACTCCGGGCAATTACTGATATAAGTATGGGACCGTGATTGTGTCAGCAACTGGTCTATTCACCCTAGGGCAACGCTGATTGGGGACGTCTGGGACTTGGAACTTGGATAAATTCTACCTACTGCCCAATTTTCTAAACCTAGGCCGATTTCCGCCCATTCTCGATAATTTTGTCTGGGAAATATATCCTTGGTAGCACCATCCAGCAAGCTAGGCTAGCCTAAGCTATGTTCTGATCTTTTCCACAGGTTCATATGCCTGTTTTCTAAATTTTGAATTTTTATGGTCAGCCCTGTACCTCCTACGACGTGCGAACAACATTTGGCTAATCTTGGCCAAGTCCTCAAAAACGTGTGGGAGCAGGAAACGGTTGATGCGCAGCTACAAGAAATTGCCAGCTATATGCACCAGCTTTATCCCCATGAGCTGACGTGGATTGGTCGCTACGATGCAGACGAGCAAAGCCTATCGACGATGCTGGCCAAATCGTCTAGCGGTAAAAATTTTTTGTGGCAAACGATCCCTATCCAGCCTGACGATGCCATCCAACAGGTGATCGAACGGGGGGCTGCCGCTGCTGTTTACGACCTGCAAGAATCCTACCGGGCAGGGGAGTGGAAAGCCATCGCCAAACGCATGGGATTGCACGATGTGCTTTTATTTCCGATTCAACGGCAGCAGGATTGCTTGGGGGTCTTGCTGCTGGGCTCCAATCGCCGTGGTGCGTCGTTGTCCTCCGGCATTCAGAAAAAAACCTTTGCCATCCTAGTGTCCACCCTGGGGGCGGTTCTGCATCGCTATCGCCAAGACACCTATCTGCAGCAAGAAAAACGACCTTCTCAGCCCTTTTTTCAGTTATTAACAAAGCTAGAGGCCATTCAGGATCTAGAACCCCGTCTCCAGGCTATTGTCGACGCCACCCATAATTTTGTCGGGGCAACGCGCACCCATGGCTATTGGTTTGAGTCGCAGCAGCGGTTTTTTTGGCATCGGGTGGTCAACGGTGGCCACAATCGTTATGCCTATGCCACTCAAGAATCTGTTTTGGGGCAGCTTTCCGCCAGTGGCTACCAGGAAGTCTATCAGGCGCTGTGCTGTGGTGATGTCATCGTCATTGGCAATGACATCCATTCCCATACTGAGGCCGTGGTGGAGCCTCTGAGGTCAGGGTTTGACCGGCCATCCATGATGGTGGCACCGATTTTAATGCAGCGCGAATTGTTGGGATTTTTGCTAGTTGAGTCTAACCAACCCCGCGATTGGAGTCTGCCTGAAAAGCGCTATCTGACAGCCGCTTCCCAGGTGGTGAGTTTGGGCATGCCCATGTCCGCTTTGCAGGAACGGGTGGCAGATCTAGAGGCGAATCATCAGCTGTCGGCCGGTATTGCCCAAAGTATCCATGGCGATCGCGACTGGCAATCGGTCATGGCTAGATGTGCCGAGCAACTGATTGCAGCCCTAGACATCGATGGCTTAATGGTGCTGATTCCCGACTTAGAATGCGGTGGATTTGAAGTGGGCTACCAGCACCACGGCACCCAAAGTAAACCGACCCCAACTACCTGGCGCACCCTCCATGACATTGACTGGCAGCTGCTAGCCCGGGAAACAGTCCCGGTGTGCATCGAAAACTTGGATGACGATTTAAAGCTGCGGGCCTGGCGCTCTCAATTTTTGCAGATGGGCATGCGGGCCGCGATGGTGTACAACCTATCTCCGGGCCAGGCCCCAGAAGGAGTCTTGGTGGTTACCGATGTAGATACTCGCCGGTGGAACCAGACAGAGCAAGAGTTGCTGCAGTCAGTGGGGCGTCAGATTGGGTTGGTGTTACACCAGTGGTCTCTCCAGCGGCAAGCCCAGCAGCAATCCCAAATGAGTGAAACCATGCAGTGGGGATTGCGTAATCTACAGCGCATCTTCGATGTGCCTCAGCTAGAGCAAGCGGCTACCCACCACATTAGTCAGCTATTGCGGCTGCCCCTTGTCCTACTCCTGACCTGGGAAAAGGATCAAAGTGACGCCCGCTTGGCCTCTTCGGTCATTCGTGATAAACAGTTTGCCGCCCAAGACGAGCTGCCCATTTTAGTCAACAGCGATGCGTTGATTAATTGGGCAATTCAAACCGATGGTGTGATCCAGCTGGAGTTTGAAGATCTCCCCGATGTCACTAGGCAGTGGTTGCGCTGCCCTGCCCATGCCCAGTTGCTTGTGGTGGCCTTGAGAACTGCGCCCGAACATACCTTGAGTGGGGCGATTGTGCTGGCCGATCGAGCGGATCGGCGCTTTTCAGATCAGCAGATGAACATGCTGGCCGTGTTAGTGCATCAGCTGGCATGGTGTCGTCGTCATCTTTTGCTGACGCGGCGTCTCCACCAGCAGCGCAGTAAGCTGACTGAGCTGAATTGGTACAAGCACCACCATATGGACGATATTCGTCGCCAGGTGCGGGAGTCGCGGCGACAGCTGACCAACCTGAAGCAACAGCCCGGTGTCGGCGATCAGCCCTATTTCCATGCCCTTGAAAGTCGTTTCTCCGTGATGGAAAAGGAACTGCTACGGCTGACCGGGCGAGAACGCTGGGCAATGGCGTCGGATCTGCGCAAAGTACCGCTGGTAGCCCTGCTTAACCGCTTGATGAAGCGGGTGCAATCCCAGGTGCAAAAGAAGCAACTGTGGACCCAGGTGCACTGCGATAGCAATTTGGCTTTGCAAGGCGAAATGCAAAAAATTGAGTTTATTTTGTATGAGCTGATCTCCTCGGCCTGTCGACGTTCCCCAGCCCGAGGTCGGGTGGATGTTTGGAGCCGTCCCCTCGATCAACAGTGGATTGAACTATCGATTACGGACGATGGCGAAGTGGATACTGCCCTGATTGAGGCCCTAGCCCAGGGACATCGCCAGGATCACTTAGCCGATTCCCCCTTAGACCGGCAGCCGGGGCTAAATTTAGCCATATGTCGGTCTTTGATGTTGCGACTGGGTGGGGAATTTATTTTAGAGACACTTGAAGATAATCGGGTACGCAGCTCTGTGATGTTTCCCATGACTCAAAATAATAGCCCGCTTGGTTAGTGGCAAAACTAGACCAAGCGGGCTATGGCAATGGGGCTATCGAGCTGAGCGCTAGAACGCTTTTTTAGGCTGCGCTGTGAGGGTAGTGGCTACGGTGCCAGTGGGCTGGGCAGCCTGCAGCAGGGGCGTTTTAGTCACAGAATCGTTAGCTAGCGTAAACAGTGGATTCGACAATACCCCTGCTAAGGAGGTAGCGATCACAGCGATAATCAGGCTCACCTGCAAGGGGCGCATGCCGGGCAGATTCCACTGGGGTGCCGGGTAGTTCTTAATGGACTCCGACATTTCCTGGGGTTCTTTGACCACCATCATCTTCACCACGCGAATGTAGTAGTAGATGGAAATGACGCTGGTAATCAGACCAATGAGCACCAGGTTGTAGGCACCTGCCTGCCAACCAGCCCAGAAGATATAGAGCTTGCCAAAGAAGCCAGCCAAGGGGGGAATGCCCCCTAGGGATAGTAGGCACAAGCACAGGCAAAGGGTCAGCAGTGGATCCTTTTGATATAAACCGGCGTACTCACTAATTTGGTCGGTGCCTGTGCGTAGGGAGAACAGGATAACGCAGGTGAAACCGCCCAGGTTCATGAACAGGTACACCATCAGATAGAAAATCATGCTGGCGTAGCCGGCGTCGGTGCCAATCACTAGGCCAATCATCATAAAGCCCGCCTGGCCAATGGATGAGTAGGCCAACATGCGTTTCATGCTGGTTTGGGCCAGGGCCACTACGTTGCCTAAGACCATACTGAGGATGGCTAGGGCTGTGAATACAAAGCGCCATTCTTCGTCCACCAGGGGAAAGGTGCTCACCAGCAGTCGAATGGCTAGGGCAAAACCAGCCGCCTTGGAACCGACGGACAAAAAGGCCACCACCGGGGTGGGCGACCCTTCGTAAACGTCGGGTGTCCATTGGTGGAAGGGAACGGCGGCAATTTTGAAGGCAATACCGGCAATGACAAATACGAGGGCGACCACTAGGCCGATGGAATTATCGCCGGTGTTGGTGGCTAGGTTGGCTGCGATCGCACTTAACCTAGTCTCCCCACCAGACAAACCGTATAGCAGTGAAATTCCGTACAAAAAGATGGCAGAACTAGCCGCACCAATCAATAAATACTTCAGCGCCGCCTCATTAGAGCGGGGATCGCGCTTCATATAGCCCGTGAGCAAATATGAAGAAATACTCAAGGTTTCTAGGGCCACAAAAATAGTGACCAGCTCATCCGCCCCAGTTAGGAACATGCCCCCCAACGTGGCGGTCAGCAAAATTGCCAGAAATTCCGCTAGGGCTGTGCCCGACTGCTCCACATAGCGAATGGACATGGGCACTGTAACAGCGGCGGACAGCACAATAATGCCGCGAAACACAATGCTGAGGGCATCGCCGTTAAACTCCCCAAAAAAGGAGATGGGATTACCCGTATCCCACTGCAGCGTCAGCGCTCCCACCGCAGCTAAACAGCCGCCGATGGCAACATAGGCAACCCAGCGCGATGAGGCACGGCCTTGAATCAGATCGCCTACCAAAATGATTAAAATCGTTAAAATAACGATTGCTTCGGGCAAAATCGTACCCGTATTCAGTTGAGCAGCGAGACTTGCAACGTCCATTGGTGCAGTGGTGAAATATCCATTTGGCATCTTACCCTAGTATTCTCGCTCATCTTGAGCTTCCCCAGGTAAATTCTTGAATCAGATTAAATTCCCTTAGGGGACGTTCATGGCTAAAATTCGATGGATAAATTACCTTAGAGCTAATCAAAAACATTGACCTAATGGGACTTAGCTGCCAATTTTCTAGTCAGTTCACTGGTTTTGACCCGGTCTGACTCATAAAGAATCAGCTCAGTTTTTTAATTAAAGGTGGACGAAATTTGCCATTTCGATCTATCGATATATATGAAGTGTTCATCACGATGGATTCTTAAAACTAACGGGACGGCTTCGCTGCTCGCTTTTGATAAGTTCTGAGCAAGATGCCATGGTTATGTATAGTTAGCCAATAAAAACTGTCACCGTTATGGTCCTTCCGGGCACTCTTTCTAGGGATAAAACGACAGCGGCGTTTTATCCGCTAAATTCTTGACACCGTTAATGTTTGTAACTGCAAACAGTGGCGGCCCGCCAAGCAACCGTAGTTTGACCATTATTTTTTAGTTCGCTATATGTCCACCCTTGTTATTGTCGAGTCACCCACAAAGGCAAAAACAATTCGCAACTACCTCCCCAAGGGCTACCGTGTTGAAGCGTCCATGGGACACGTGCGCGATTTGCCCAAGTCGGCTAGTGAAATTCCGGCCAGTGTCAAGGGCGAAAAGTGGGCCCAGTTGGGGGTAAATGTCGAGGCAGATTTTGAACCCCTCTACCTGGTGCCAAAGGATAAGAAAAAGGTCGTCAAGGCGCTGAAGGATGCGCTCAAGGACGCCGACGAGTTAGTTCTGGCGACAGATGAAGACCGGGAAGGGGAAAGTATTAGCTGGCACCTACTACAGCTGCTGAAGCCGAAGGTGCCCACCAAGCGCATGGTGTTCCATGAGATCACCGAAGATGCCATTCAAGCGGCCCTCGACAGCTGTCGCGACATCGATGATCAGCTGGTACGTGCCCAGGAAACCCGCCGAATTTTAGACCGTTTGGTGGGCTACACCCTGTCTCCACTGCTGTGGAAAAAAATTGCCTGGGGCCTGTCCGCCGGTCGGGTGCAGTCGGTGGCCGTGAAATTGCTGGTGGCAAGAGAGCGGGATCGCCGGGCCTTTAAGCAGGGTTCCTATTGGGACCTCAAGGCTACCCTGGAGCAGTCCAAGAATGCATTTGAAGCAAAGCTGGTAAGCCTGGGCGGGACTCGGGTGGCCACCGGTAGCGACTTTGATGAAAATACGGGGCAGATTGCGGCTGGACGCAATGTGGTGCTACTGGATGAAACCCAGGCCCAAGCGCTCAAGCAACGCTTAGAAGCCAGTGTGTGGAGCGTATCTAACCTGGAGGAACGGCCTTCAAGTCCGAAGCCTGCGCCGCCATTTACCACCTCCACCCTGCAGCAAGAGGCGAATCGTAAGCTGCGGCTGTCGGCCCGTGACACCATGCGCACGGCCCAGTCCCTGTACGAAAAAGGGTTTATTACCTACATGCGTACGGATTCGGTGAACCTGTCCCAGCAGGCCATCGATGCGGCCCGCACCTGTGTGGAGCAAAAGTACGGCAAAGAATATCTCAGTCCGAAGCCGCGCCAATATGCCACCAAGAGCAAAGGCGCCCAGGAAGCCCACGAAGCCATTCGCCCGGCGGGAAGTACGTTTCGCACCCCCCAGGAAACGGGGCTGAAGGATCGGGAAAAAAGCCTATATGACCTGATTTGGAAGCGTACCGTAGCCTGTCAGATGGCCAATGCTCGTCAGACCCATATCACCGTGAGTATCGAAGTCGACGACGCCGTCTTTAAGGCCACCGGTAAGCGCATTGATTTTCCTGGCTTTTTCCGCGCCTATGTGGAAGGATCCGACGATCCCAACGCCGCCTTGGAGGATCGGGAGGTCACCCTACCCCAATTGAAAGTAGGTGATACCCCCAGCTGTACTGAGCTAGAACCCATTGGCCATGAAACCAAACCCCCAGCTCGATACACCGAGGCTACCCTGGTAAAAACCCTTGAAAAAGAAGGCATTGGTCGTCCCAGTACCTATGCCTCTGTGATCGGTACCATTATCGACCGCGGCTATGTGCATCCCCTGAATAACAGCTTGATGCCCACATTTACCGCATTTGCGGTGACGGACCTGCTGGATAAGCATTTTCCCGATTTGGTGGATGTGAAATTTACCGCTCGCATGGAGCGGACCTTGGATGAAATTTCCACGGGAGAAGCCGATTGGCTGCCCTATCTCAAAGATTTTTACTCTGGTGATGCCGGACTTTCGGGCCAGGTGGAATCCCGCGAGAGTCAGATTGATCCCGCTGAGGCGCGCACGGTTGATCTGGACGATTTGAGTGCAAAGGTGCGCATCGGTAAATATGGTCCCTACATCGAAGCGGTGAACGAAGAGGAAGGGGAAGAGGCGGAAACGGTCCGCGCTTCGATTCCATTAGATGTGAGCCCTGCTGATCTGAGTGATGAGCAGGTGCAAGTGCTGCTCAAACAAAAAACAGAAGGTCCAGAGAAGTTAGGTTTGCATCCAGAAAACGGCGAACCCATCTATGCCCTAATCGGTCCCTATGGCCCCTATGTGCGTTTAGGGGATAAGACCGAAGAAAATCCAAAACCCAAACAGGTTTCTTTGCCTAAGGGCGTGGCCCGTGAATCCGTCGATTTAGAAATGGCGGTGGGTTTACTGTCTTTGCCCCGTCTATTGGGCATGCATCCCGATACGGGCGCCAAGATCAAGGCCAGTTTGGGTCGATTTGGTCCCTATGTGGTTCACGACCAGGGTAAAGAAGGCAAAGACTATCGGTCTTTGAAAAAAGAAGACGATGTGTTGCAGGTAACTCTGGAGCGGGCTTTGGAATTACTCGCCCAGCCCAAGCGGGGGCGGGGACGTAAAGCGGCCAAACCCTTGCGCGAGTTAGGTAAGCACCCTGAGTCAGAGGAGCCCATCAATATTTACGATGGCCCCTATGGTCCATACATTAAGTATGAAAAGGTGAATGCATCCTTGCCAGAGGGCAAGAAAGTGGAGGACATTACCTTGGAGGAGGCCGTGGAAATTATTGCGGCTAAGGCGTCGACTAAGAAAAAGACCACCCGTAAGAAGTCTACGGCGAAGAAGTCTACGGCGAAAAAGTCCACCACGAAGAAATCCACCACGAAGAAGTCCACCACCAAGCGAGCCAGCGCTGCTAAGAAGACGGGAACGACAGCGACTAAAAAGTCTACCAGTCGTACCAAAAAGTCTACCAGTGCTAAAAAAGCAGAGAGTGAGGCTGACTAAGGCTGATTAAAACGGCGATTGTGACGATTGCTGACATGCGGATTGAGTAAACCGGTGGTAGATTAGCAAGCATTATTGCGTTTTGCTGGTTCTTTATATGGTTCTCAAACAGCGGCCTCCTTTGTTGGTAACTGTTAGTACTGCCGTCTTGTTGGTGCTGGGTGGGGCAGCGGCCTATCTGGGGATTAATCAGCGTTTGGGCAAGACCGCCCAGATCCCCCCAGGGATGGAGCTGGTTCCGGCTAATGCTCTGCTGGCCATCACCTTGACGACGGATGAAAATCAGTGGACTCGATTACGGCAGTTAGGGTCAGCAGAATCGCAAAAGATTTTGGATCGATGGTTGGTTAGCTGGCGCGATCGCACCCTAACCGATCATGGCTATCGTTTTAGGACCCACGTCGAACCCTGGGTGGGCGACCAAATGACCGTGGCGCTTTTGCCCAGGACGGATGCCGCCGCAGACACCGCAGAGCCGGTCATGTTACTTCCCATTGCCGCCCCCCTCAAAGCCCAGGAGCTATTGGGCGATCAGCAAGGGGAAGGGGCCACGCGGGACTATAAAAATGCCAAAATTCAAACCATTACCACCGATGCTGGCGAAACCCTTGAAAGCACCGTCCTAGCCAACAAATGGTTGGTGGTTGCAGCCAGTGCCGGGGGCATAGAGGCCGTCATTGATAGCTTTGGTGGAGAATCTCCAGCACTGGTGGAAAATGGAGCCTACCTAGAGGCCCATAAGTCGTTGCAAATGTCCTCTAGCTTTGCCCAGCTTTATGTCAATGCACCGGTGGCGACTGAAGTGTTTGCTGGCAGCGATGCCTTACCGGGTATTAACGGTGTGGTCGCGGCGGTGGATTTATTGCCTACGGGCTTAGATATTGAAGCCGCTAGTTGGCTAGGCCCCGAAGATCAGCCGATCTATCGTGATATGAAAAATAGTCAGGCTTGGACGCCGCGTCGGTTGCCAGCGTCGGCCGTGTTCATGCTGTCTACCGGCAGCATTGGCCCCCTGTGGCAAACCCTGGGAGAAGCCGAGAGCCTAAGTGCCCTATTGCCCATTGGCCCAGATGCGCTAGCAAAAGCCCTAAAGGCCCAAACCGGGTTAGATTTTGAAAACGACATCCTGCCTTGGCTAGGTGGGGAAATGGCCATGGGCCTATTGCCGCCCGCTGAAGAGTCTGAAGCATTGCCCATGGGGCAACTGACCATAGTGGCTGATGTGACCGATCGGGAGGCCGCAGAAACCACCTGGAGCCAGTTAGATGAAGTGATGGCCAATCGATTTCGGTTTGATGTGGAATCTGCCAAAACAGGCGATCAGCCGGTGAATCAGCTGGTGTCTTATTACGGGGGGATTGCCATGGGCCATGGCTGGCTCGATCAAGACGTTACATTTTTTGCCATGGGAACAGACGTGGTCGATGAAATCGCACCACGCCCGAGTAAGACCCTGCAAAGTAACCCGGCCTTTCAAACCCTGCTAGACATTTCGCCCCAGGAAACCAGCGGCTACTTTTTTATGGATGTGGATCGCCTGCAAGATTTCCAAGGGATCTTGCCCTTTCCCACCTTGCCCGATGCCCCTATTGTGTCGGCCATTCGTAGCATTGGCGTTACCACCAGCGTTCAAAATGAGCGCACCCTCCGCTACGACATCTTTGTGGAATTACCCAAGGGCAGACGAGTTAAACCGTTGCCCTAGTGCAGCAGCGTCAACGCTTAAAAATCATGGATTAGCCCTGAGGCAAACTAACGAGTGACGCTTTATCTCGTTGGGTGCCGTGGGGCTAATCCTAAATCCTAGGCTTGACGGAGCAACTAAGCTTCGCCGCCCGCCGAAGAATTCGTAAACGTAGGACTCAAAAACGCCACCAGGGCACCAATTAAGAACCCGGCAAAATTACGAATCAGGGGCAGTAGATCCTGGGTGCGAGTTACCACCGGGCCAATGCCAAAAGCAATGAACAGCATGCCCCACAGGGGAGAGAAAATCAGCATCCACTGCCATGAGAATACCTGACCTTCTTTGCGGGGATGGGCGGCAAAACCACAAATGATGCCCCCTAGGATTGACGTAATCAGCGTCAAAATCCACTGTTCCTGAGGTAGCCCCGGCACCACCGAGCAGCCACCGCGGGCTAGGCACGTTTCTAGGGATGAAATGGCTTGCATAATCGACTGGTCTTCGCCGTGGTCACGCACAAAGAACTGATTGCCAAAGCGCGTTTGCAGTTCAATCCAGAACACGCGGGGCAGCAATGGATAGACCGAATCGCCCACACTGAAGTTCAAAATATTGCCGCCTCGGGGGTCAGCAATCAGCATGACGCTTTTCTCATCTAGGCCCCAAAAATCCTTAACGGCCCGTCCAGGGGTTTGGTCAAACTGGGTGAGTACGCGCAGCTTCCAACCCGTCTCTTCCTCAAACTCTGGTAGATGCTTATTGAGATACTCTTCCTGAGAATTGGTGAGAATTTTTGCTAGATCAATCACCATTGTGGGTTCATCTGGCAGTAATTCTGGATTGTTGTAAGCATAGGCCGCAGGCGCTGTAGCCCCTGATATGAAGGCAATACAGCAAACTAACAAACCTCCCAACACACTAGTTTTCAACCAATTCTTAAGGCGTGTGGTCATGATGTTTACACTTATTTACCTATCTTTAATGTAAAGAAGAATACTCGTGTCCGTCAATCACGGGTTGCTGGAGGTGCGCTGGTTTTTGGGGGATTGGGGCTGGAGTCGGTGGAGTGATTTTCCAGTGGTGGCTGGGGCTTCACCGGTGGACGACGTTTGGTGCGGCCCTTTTTATTGGCGGGTTTCTGAGGGGATTTTGTTAAAACCCGCCAGGCGGCCCTAAAGCCCACTGCCACGCTGCGGGTGGTCCGTTTGGCTTGGGATGCCTGATGGCGCACATCGCTCAGGCTATGGTCCACCTGTTTAACGATATTGCGGGCGCTGCTGATGCCATCGGTCATATCATCGGCCAGTTCTCGGATGTCTGTGCCGGTGTGGCGCATGGCTTCTAGGGTGCGGGGGAGTTCTCGATCGAGGGTGTCAAAGAACTTTTCGGCACTGCGGGCAGCCCTGGCTAACCCCAGCAGCGCTGGGATAGAAACGCATACCAAGACCACTAGCCCCAGGGCCAATAGCAAGAGTGATAGACCTAGCCAGAACATCGGATTAGTCACGCTGGGAATTGGGGGCGCTGGTGGTATCTGCTGACTTAATGAATTCGTCTCGGCTGGCGGCTTGGCCCGCAATCAAGGCATCCTTTAGTCGCACTAGGGTGCTGTCCCAGTTTTGCAATGTTGTGTGGGAGAGTTTGTCGGCATGGAAATGCACGCTTGTGGAAAGGTCGTCGATGATATCGGGGATGGCATCGGCTGACTTTTTGATCACCTTGCGCGTCTGTTGCCCAGTGCGGGGGGCAATCAATAGCCCCAGGACGGTGCCGATGGCCGTACCAGCCAAGAGTCCACCAATAAAGCTATCGGAATCGTTTTGGGACATTTTCTACACCTTCTAATAACTGTTGGATTGGGGATAAGGCGGTTACCTGTCAGAGACCTCGTTTTGAAACTATGGGCTCAAAAGTTAATGATTGCAGGCATTAGAGACCTCGTTTTGAAACTGTGGGCTCAAAAGTTAATGATTGAAGGCATTAGAGACCTCGTTTTGAAACTGTGGGCTCAAAAGTTAATGATTGAAGGCATTAGAGGCCTCGTTTTGAAACTGTGGGCTCAAAAGTTAATGATTGAAGGCATTAGAGACCTCTTCGACTCATAAACCAGGCTAGTTTAAGCACTTTAGCCGTCTGGACTAGCTGCCGTTGTTGAAGCTGCCATTTTAGGTGAATGAGCTGCCACTGGCGTAGCTGAGTTCGGTGCTGGGTAAAGGCCAGTGCTTGTTCGGGGAGGGCGCTTTCAGCAAGAATGGTCCAGCGATTGAAGTCACGGGTAAGCTGAGTGATGTGGCGATGCCAGGTGACCACACGGCGGGCCAGTAGGAGACAGGCTATTGCGATCGCAACGTTAACAATGGCTAAGGCTATGGCCATGGCAGCTCCCCTAGTTTCAGCACATGAGCGTGTTGGCAATGGCTACGGATTCACACTCATTTATAAGAGTAAGGCGTCAGGTGTGATTAGGGTCCCACTGCAATGAAGATAAATTTTTCCGTCAAAATCCTCCAAGGGACGTTAACCCGCCCACATTTACCCTTACCCTGGTGGGTCATATAGCCACATAGGCCAGTCATGGTGCAAGCTCCTGCCTCTGTTTTATACGTCAATAATGTGACAGGTCGCGTTCAAGGGTCTGGGACCCGGCGCTCGCCGCTCAGGACCCTGACCCAGGCATTGGGAAAAGCCACCTCAGGCACAACGGTGCAGCTAGAGTCTGGCACCTATGGCAATGGTGAGGCCTTTCCGCTGACGGTGCCGATCGGTGTGACGGTGATGGGGTTGGGGGACGCTGTGACCATTCGCGGCGGTGGCACCCTCGCCACCGAAGATGTGGGGCCCCAGTCCGTCACACTCCAGCTACGGGATCGGGCCCAGCTGCGCGGCATTACGGTAACTAATCCCCAGTCCCAGGGGGTGGGGGTGTGGCTAGAGGATGGCTCTGCCCTGCTGACCCGCTGCCGTTTCTTGGGCTGCGGTCGCGACGGCGTGTTTGTAACCGGCGATGCCATGCCGGTGCTGTTGGATAACGAATTTTCCCAGAATCAGGCCAGTGGGCTATTTATGGCGCGCCAGACCAAAGGCGAAGTGCGCCAAAATCGATTTATTAAAACCAGCTACGGCATTGCCATTAGCGATCAATCTGCCCCGTTGCTTGTCGATAACGACGTGCTAGAAAATCGCGCGGGCATTGTCCTGTCCCGGTCTGCTCGGCCTGTGTTGCGGCAAAATCGGGTGCGGCAAAACCAATCGTCTGGGCTGTGGGTGCAGGATACGGCCCTGCCCGATATTGGCCAAAGCCAGGACCTGGGGGGCAATTCCTTCCAAGACAATCGCCAGTGGGATATTCGCAACGATGGGCGGCAGCTGATCATCTCGGCCGGTAACTTTATCAATCCCAATCGGGTGCAGGGCAATATTCGCTATGTGGCCAGTGAACTGCCAGATCCGGTCGCGGTGCCTTCGTTGTTGCTCGGCAAGGTAAAGCCGGTGGGCCCGTTGCCAGAGCCCCCGCGTCCAACCCCGCCAGAATCTAATCTAGACAGCCGCTTTCGCGATGTGATGGGCCACTGGGGGGCGCCCTTTATCAACGCCATGGCCAAGGCAGAGCTGGTAAAGGGCTTTTTTGATGGTTCGTTTCGACCCGATGCGCTGGTCACCAGGGCCCAGTTTGCCGCCCTGGTGATGGCGACATTCCCTTCCACCGGGGACAATCAGCGGCGATTCAAAGCTTTTCGCGATGTGGCCTCCAATTTTTGGGCCCGCAAGGTAATCTACCAGGCCCAGGCCCAGGGATTTATCGCCGGGTTTCCCGATGGTACCTTTCGGCCCAATGATCCCATGACTCGGGTGCAGGCCCTGGTGGCATTAATGAGCGGGTTGCGTTTTGGCCAGGGGCAAGCGTCGGAGCTGGGCGTATACGATGACCGGGCCCAGGTGCCCACCTATGCCGTAGAAGAAGTGGCCATTGCCACCCGGCGCAGCATTGTGGTGAACCATCCAGATGTGTCTAAGCTGCGGCCCATGCAGCCCATTACCCGTGCCGAAACCACGGCCCTGGTGCACCAGTGTTTAGTCAACCTGGGGCGGATGCAGCCCCCCAATTCTCCATTTATTGTGCGGCCCCAGGTGGCCAGTAGTGCCGCCAATGTGGCTGTGGCCCACTGGGCCGATGATTTTTGGCAGGCCCTGGTGGCTCAGAGCTTTCTCAAGTCCACTTGGGCGCCTACCGATGCCATGACCCGCGCCGAATTTGCCAGTTTAGTATTTGCCGCCTTTGCCCCCAAGCCTCAACGGTATCCTGTGGCGTTTCGTGATGTGCCAGAGGCCCACTGGGCTGCCAACGCGATTCAAATAACCTATCGGGCTAAGTTTCTATCTGGGTTTCCTGACTACACCTTTGCCCCGGATCAGCCCATCCTCAAGATTCAAGTTTTACTGGCCCTGGTGAGTGGCCTCAATTTACGCACAAAAGGGACGGCGGGACTGCTATCCCGTTATGAAGATCACGATCAGGTGCCCCGCTACGCTGCCGTTGCGATCGCAACGGCCACCAAACTCGGTTTAGTCTTTAACCATCCCAACCTCGATATGCTCACCCCCAACCATGTGGTCACCTGTGGTGAGGTCGCCGCCATGGTGTATCAAGGGCTGGTATTGCGCAAACGAATGCCCCCCGTGGGATCTCCCTATCAAGTGGTGATTGCAAAATAGGCAAACCCCCATGGGTTTAGAAAGGTCCTGCTGTTGTGGGCACTAACCCCGGCGGAAAGGCACACATAGGAGGCCGTAATACTTACCCTGTCCAAGGTGGATGGTTGCTTCTCAAAAGACTGCTTTGCTAGCACAATCAGTCCATAGCAAAGGCGTCAATTTTCTTCCTTCGCCAGATTTTTTTGGGTAAGTGTTTTAAACAACACTCATATGATGGGATGATGGGTCGTAACGGTTTGTTACAAATGGCTCATTAATCAAGTTAATCAATTAGAGGACAGTGCAATGGCAGAAATCCAATTTGCTCGGGGTGTAGCTGAGGAAGTGATTCCAGACGTGCGGCTGACACGGGCCAAGGATGGTAGTGACGGTACTGCAACCTTCTATTTTGATGAGCCCAAGGCCCTTATGGAAGAAGGGTTTGAAGTAACCGGTCTATATCTAGTAGACGAAGAGGGTGAACTGGTTAGCCGTGAAGTGAACGCTAAATTTATCAACGGTGCCCCGGCGGGTCTAGAGGCGCGTCTGCTGCTTAGGAGCCCTGACGAATGGGAGCGGTTTATGAGATTTATGAATCGCTACGCCGAGGAAAAGGGACTGGGCTTTACTAAGACCTAGGCAATGGTGAATTCGGAGTTCGGAGTTCGGTAAAGCGCTGGCTGCCGAATTCCGAATCCTAACCTCCGATTCCCCCATCCCAGCACAGTGAACTCCCCTTCCCATGCCCCTTCCCCACCCCGATCCAGAATTCCGACCAGCGATGTGCGGTGTGATCACCGTGAGCGACACCCGCTCTGTGGATACGGACAAAAGCGGCCAGCTGATTAAGGCCAAGCTGAAGGAGGTGGGGCATCGATTGGACGCCTATCGGCTGGTTAAAGATGAGCCCGATAAAATTGCTGCCCTGGTAAAACAACTGGCCCCATCGGTGGATGTAATTATTAGCAACGGTGGTACCGGCATAGCGCCACGGGACACTACCTACGACGCGGTCTCCACCCTATTAGAAAAAGAAATTCCTGGGTTTGGCGAAATTTTTCGCCAGCTTAGCTATGCTGAAATTGGTGCTAGGGCCATGGCCTCTCGGGCCACCGCCGGGGTGTATAAATCTACGCTGATATTTTTACTGCCAGGATCGAGTAACGCTGTCCGGTTGGCCATGGATGCCTTGATTTTGCCGGAATTGCAGCATCTGGTGCGGCAGCTGAAAAGCTAGGGGCGCGGTATTACTTTGGGACGTGGTTCGGGGTTTTCCGCAATTCCTCTAGGTTCTCTTAACCAGATCTTTACCTGGCACCCAAACGCCCCCGCTATAGTGAATCTTGGTATTTTTTGGAGTTGCTGAGTCCCGGTACGATTTGATGCGTCCTATTCAGACTAATAATCGGTTTTACCGATCGTTCAACTTACTCAATCAGCAACGTCATATTTTTCACTGTCGCCCACTGTCTACCGTGGCTCGGCTGGGAGCACTGTTTGGGGTGGTTTTCCTCAGCAGCTGTGGCCAGCACCTAAATATGTCTCGCATCGAGGCCAATATCCAGGATGATATTGAGCGCCAGGGACGTCGGCTAACCCTGAAAGATGTGATTTGTCCCAATCGTGTGGCCAAACAGGCAGAGTTATATTTTCGCTGTGTGGGTGAGTTGCCCGACGGTGAGCAGTTCACCATTAATGTGACCCAGCAAGATGACCAGGGCAATGTGGTGTGGAATGTGCCCAGTTCTAAGGCGCTGATCAACCTGGCCTCCTTAGAAGAAGCCATTGGAGCAGAGATTAAAGCTGCCGTTGGCAAGCGATTGGCCATTGACTGTGGCGATACCTATCGGGTGAATCAGCGGGGGGATACCTTTGAGTGCGACGTTGTGGGGTCTGGTACTGTGGCCTCGGGTCGGGTGGAGTCCATTTTGGTTAAAGTGGCCGCAGACAGCAATTTAGAATGGCAGGAAGTGGTGGTGGGTAGTGGGCCTGCGGCGCCTACTCCAGGGGCGGCGGTGGCGGCTTCCACACCGGCTACTGCCGCCACTCCGCCCCCAGCTGAACCCGCTGCGGCCAGTGGTGAAACGGCAAAGCCAGCCTTGATAGGCGAAGGGGATGACGAGGATGAAGGCGATCGTCAGTAGCGCTTGCTAGGGAAGACCTTAGTGGGCTAGCTGCCCGTGCAAAAGTTTGAGACCCAGTAGTTTTGATTGGCAATGTTCGATTGGCCCACAACCAAGGAGATAGGTAATGGCAACTGTATTTGACTTTCTAGCTAGGGGTGGGCCGGTGATGGTGCCCATTGTTGGGGCGTCGGTGCTAACAATTTCTTGCGCCCTAGAACGGACGCGTTTTTGGTCCGACCTGCTGCGCCGTGAAGGCAAAATTGTCAGCGATGTGCTGAATGCGGCTCCGCGGGATTTGAATGAAGCGGCTGCGATCGCAAACCAGCACAGCGACACCCCCATCGGTCGTTTTCTCCATGCCCCCTTGCGGTTGCGCAACGCCTCCCCCGAAACCTTTCGCCTGGCCATGGAAACCGCAGCGGATCGCGAATTCGTAAAAATGCGCCAGGGCGAAAAACTGCTAGAAACCATCGTCGCCATTTCCCCACTGTTGGGGCTACTGGGAACCGTAACCGGCCTCATTGCCACCTTCTACAGCTTAGACATTGGCGGCAGCGGCGGTGGCGAAGGTGCCAGTAAAGCCGCCGCCGGTATTGGTGAAGCCCTAATTACCACCGCTGCGGGCATGGTCGTCGCCATTTTGGCCCTGCTGGTCCTGCGGGTGCTCGTGTCCCTCCAGAGCCAGCAGGCCGACTACTTTTCCGAAGCCGGTAACGAACTAGAGCTAATCTACCGACAACAGTGGTACGAGCCTGCGCTGCTGGCGTCTGAGAACGGCCATACCCCCGAAGACTCTCCCGTGCCGACCAATTATCAATAAAACAACAGTCTCTACCCTCTAAAAATTTCCTATGCCCATCGGTAAACGCAGAGAAAGTAAAATCCCTACCATCGATCTGGTGCCCATGCTCACCGTGATGATGGGGGTGCTTGCCTTCTTTGTCGTCATCGCCGTTTCCTTGGGTAGTGAGCAACTGATCGAGGTGGAACTACCGCCAGAACAAACCGAGGACGTGCCACCGGATCAGCTACCCTCCGCCAATGAGATTTTCATTGTGGAGATGGATGAAAACGAAGAGACTTTTCTCAACGGCCAGCCCATGGATAGCGCCCAGTTGACCTTAGAAATTGAAGAATATCTCTCTAAGAACTCTGATAAGACGGTGTATTTAGTGCCCGACCAGGAGCTTCCCTACGAGAATGTAATGCAGTTTTTGGGTGATATGCGTGCGGTGGGCGGAGACCGGGTTTCCCTGGCCTTAGAAGATGGTGAAGAGGAGTTGTAAGAACCATGGGATTACGAACTCGCCGTGAGAATTCAGGAGTGCCAGAGGTGAACCTGGTGCCGATGATGGATGTGTTGATGACGGTGCTGACGTTTTTTGTCATCATTTCCATGGAACTGAGTGGCGTGCAGATTTTTGGGGTGAGTTTACCCCAGGCGGTGTCGGGCGTTGATGAGGACGTGGTTGAGAAGGCGGAACCCTTGGTGATTGGTCTGCGGGAAGATGGAAAGACAGTCTATAACGAAGAGGCGGTAACAACTTCAGCATTGGCTCCGATTATTCAGGGGTATTTTGCAGAGAATCCCGATGGCTTTGTGATGTTAAAGGCGGATCGGACATTGCCCTATGCGGATGTGGCCAAGTTGTTGGCGGACCTGCGGGGCATCGGTGGCAAGCGGGTTTCGTTGGCAGTGGAGTAACGAAAGCAGACTAAGTCAAAATGAAATGCCAAAGTAA
Source organism: Leptothoe kymatousa TAU-MAC 1615 (assembly GCF_018739865.1). GTDB lineage: Bacteria > Cyanobacteriota > Cyanobacteriia > Phormidesmidales > Phormidesmidaceae > Leptothoe > Leptothoe kymatousa. Next base: position 45,151 of record NZ_JADOER010000001.1, read on the forward strand.
TACCCCTCCGTAGGCGCATTACAACAATTACCAAAAACCATCAAGACTAAGATGAAACCCAGGTAAAACAGGGTCGCCCGATAGCTGTTTGGGTTGTTGCAAAACCTCTGCTACACCATCGGGTCGATAAATCTCCACCTGTTTAGCCCTACGATTTAGCAACCAGCCCAACCTCACCCCATTTTCCAAATACTCCTCCATCTTTGCCTGGGCATCCTTCAAGCTATCCGTCGGCGACATCAACTCCATGACAAAATCCGGAGCCAGGGGCGGAAACTTCTCACGCTGTTGGGGCGTTAGGGCTAGCCATCGTTCCTGCTTTACCCAAGCAATATCTGGTGACCGATCTGCCCCATTGGGCAAATGAAAACCTGTGGAAGAATCAAACACCACCCCTAATTGGTATTGCTCATTCCACACCCCAAGGCGAATTAAAAGGTTGGCATTCCTTGCCCCGGTTTCCCCTTCTGTAGGCGCCACCACTACCAAATCTCCCTGGGAGGTGCGTTCCAATTTCCATTCTGGATTTGCCCGACACAGGTCATAAAACTGTTCCGCTGTGAATAGTGCCGTAGCCGGCATTTTCAAAATGGACTGTGTCATGGCTAAACCCGATTAACACTAAAGGTATTCTAGCGTTTACGCCTGTCCCTGATACGAACGGTCCATATTTTGTCAGGGGGCGGACGCTGTCTGATGTCTCAACGTGGCTCCACAGGACTACGTATTCGTGTCATCGGCGACTCTTTGGGCACACCCACCTACGTAATACACTATTTATGCAGTTAGTTGCTTGCCCCTCTGCGTCCTTTTGTCTCCAAAGCCCCCATGGAATCCAGTTCCCTAACCAATATTTTTCTCCCCCTAGCCCTATTTATCATCATGCTAGGCATGGGCCTAGGCCTCACCGTTGCCGACTTCAAACGCATTTTAGTTGAGCCCAAAGCCGTTATTCTGGGCCTCATCGCCCAGCTAGTGCTACTCCCCTTTGTCGGATTCGTACTGATAAGTTTCTTCTCCCCAGAGCCCCAAATCGCCGTGGGCATCATGATTTTAGCCGCCTGCCCCGGTGGCCCCACTTCAAATTTGATCAGCTATCTGGCAAAGGGCAATGTCGCCCTATCCATTACCCTAACGGCCATTAGCAGCCTGATTACCGTATTTACCATTCCCCTGGTTGTTAACCTGGCCATGCAAACGTTTCTGGGGGCTGACGCCGCATTGCGGCTGCCCTTGCTAGAAACCATTGGGCAAATTGCGGTGATTACGCTGATTCCGGTGTCCTTGGGCATGGTGCTACACAATAAAGCCCCTAGGTTTGCCGCCAGGGTGGAAACCTGGGTGAAGTGGCTGTCGTTGTTTTTCCTGGGGCTGATTATTGCGGGGCTGTTGGTAAAAGAACGGGCCAATGTGGTGGATTTCTTTGCCCAAGTGGGGGGCATTACCTTTGCCCTGATGGCCATTTCCATGTCGTTGGGCTATGGGATTGCAAAACTCGCAGAGCTCGATAACCCAAGCGCCACCTCGATCACCATTGAGGTGGGTGTTCAAAATGGCACATTGGCCATTGCGATCGCTAGCGGGGCCACATTTTTGAACAACCCCACCATGGCTATTCCCGCCGCCATTTATGCCCTCTTGATGTTTGTTGTCAGTGGCGTGTTTGCTTGGTGGGCCCAGAAACAGCCCGTGACGTTTGACGTCGCCAATAACAATTAATCATCTCATCCAAAAGCGCCTCGATGAATATACTCATCGAGGCGCTTTTGGGATCGCTGTATTATGCTGCTAGGTTAGAAGATAATACAGGCGTGGGGTTTATTGACTGCGGCGGCGCTTGGCCATAGCCAGCATGCCAGCCAACGCCATGGCTACGGTAGCGGTCGGTTCAGGGACTTCAGTCGGCTGGGGGCCAGGCTCATCCACAGGGGGCTTCTCTTCATCGGCTTCGAGCAGGGGCAAGAACCCAGAGGTATCAAAGGCCCACTGACTGGTGCGCACATCGCCGAGAAAATCACAAAATGAGCTATCGGTCTCACAGCGTGTGAAGTCGTTGGTGAAGTTACCCTCCCCATCGTGCTTAAACCCGTCTTCCAGGTTGGCGCCGCTGGGGAAGTTGTCGAACTGTGTTAGCGCCAGGGTATAGTCGCCTGCTGCCAACATCACGTCGATGAGCGCATCGTAGCCCTGGCCAGTGCTGGGGTCTGTTGCGACGGTTCCAGAAGCATCATCATCGCTGATGGCAATAAATCTACCGGTCTCATTAAACAAGCTGAGCACCGGGTCGAACCCGCCAGCAGCGATAACAGTACCGTCCGATTGGGTGCCACCACCATAAGAATAGGTTCTCACGGTGACCTGTGAATCGGTTCTTAGACTGAAGTTAAACAGCTGTACCTCATCATCTTGAGTGAATGCGCCACGGAAGGATAGGTCAGCAGCAGAGGCTACACCGCCGAAGCCGAGAGTGGTCACCATCGCACCAGTGACCATCCCCATTAGGGCTGACAATGGTTTCATTTTTTGAGTATTCTTAAAAGACTGTTGAAGCGTTTCAAATGTGCACCGCCGCTCTACAGGTATATAGATCTAAAACCTGTTTTTCAATTGTTTAGAACGGTACTAATGCAACAACGGTAGAAATCTGATAACGGTAGCCCTGCTTCTATTGGATGCGCGTAAAACCGGTAGAAGATAATCGTCCCAGCTGCTAAGAAGCAAACCATGGGAATGGTGTCCCGCCTGATAGTGATAATCTAAGTAATTTACCTGGCTACCAACAAGTCCATCGCCCCAACTTCAACAAGAACTCAATTAATCTTCGTTAGATGTGAAATTCCGCTATGTTTGCACCGTATTACCGGGAACAGTCTGGGGATTGATGCGACAGAAAGGCCTGCAAGCGGGCTGACGGTGGCCAATTTTGCTTTCTGGGGTCAACTGGCACAGCCAACCTATGGCCGTTGCCATTCGCCGATGTTCCAGGTGTGTAAATCCCAGGGGGTTAGCTCAATGCCGGTGAGCCGATTGCTGACGGCGTCGATGTCTGCCCGGTGAACGATGGGCATGACGGCATAGTCTTGAATCAGGGTATCGTTCATCTGGATTAGTAGGGCCGTGCGCCGGTTTGTATCAAGTTCTGTTGTTGATTGTTGCCAGAGGGTATCGTAGTCGGGGTTGCAGTAGCGGCTATAGTTTTGTCCAGACCAGTTGTTGGCTTTTTGGCTGCTTTCGGCGCAGGTGTAGGTTTTGAGGTAAGCGCCAGGGTCGGGGTTGGTGTTGCCGGTGGCAAACATCTGGAGGTCGGCGTAGAAGTGTTCGACGGTATCTTCGCTGGCGGGGTCGCCGGAGAAGTAAACGGCGGGGTCTAGGGAGCGTAGTTCGGTGCCCACGCCGATGGTGGCCAGGTTTTGTTTTATGATTTCCTGGGTCTTTTGCCGCACCGGGTTGACTGACGTAATGAATAGGACCTGCATTTCGGTGCCGTTGCGATCGCGAGTCCCATTGCCATTGCTGTCCACCCAGCCCGCATCATCCAGCAGCTGGTTAGCTTTATCTAAATTAAATTCATAACTAGTATTTTCCGATCGGTAGCTATCGGGCGATACCAAAAAGTTCACCGTCCCTTTACCTGCGGGGCCATAGAGCTGGTCGGCGATGGTATCTCGATCAATGGCTAGGCTAAAGGCTTGACGCACCTGGGCGTCGCTAAAGAACGGATGGGGAAACTCTTCGCTAGACCGTTCGCCACTGCTGGCGGTTTGGTTCGGATCGGTAAAATTAAACAAAATACGCTCTACTAAAGAGCCAAAGCTGGTGACAAACTGCCCCTGCCCCCCAGACTCTAACTGTTTGAGGATGGGCGCTTCCACCTGAATGTTGTAGGCAAAGTCGGCATCCCCCGTTTGCAGCACTGCCCTAGCAGCTGATGCCGCATCGCCGCCGCCCTTCAGTTCCACCCGCTCAAAGCCCACCGCTTCTCGGTAGTGGGGGTTGGGTTCATAGACCACCACATCCCCTGGTTTAAAGTCCACCACCTGGTAGGGGCCAGTGCCAATGGGCACCAGGTTAGCCGGGGCTGAGCGAATATTGGCCCCATTGAACTCCTTAAATATATGGGCCGGTAACACCATGCCGCTGGTGCCGGTAAAGACTAAAGACCAGGCGGGATTGGGCTCGCTAAAGGTGATTTTAACTTCGGTGGGGCTGAGGGCTTCAACGGTTTCAATGGTTTCATACACCCCGGCGGTGGTGCTGCCCACCTCCGGGTTGGTCAGCATCTCATAGGTAAAGACCACATCCTCAGCGGTGAACGGCGTGCCGTCGGACCACAGCACATCGGACCGCAGGGGCCAGGTGACGGAGGTGCCATCGCTGGCCACACCACCATTTTCCACCGTGGGAATGTCGGCGGCTAAAAAGGGGCGTAGGTTGCCGGCTGCGTCAAAGCTGGCCAGGGGCTCTAGGGTGATGCGGCTGGCTTCTGAATCTTTAAACCCGTTGGAGAGGTGGGGGTTCAGAATGGTGGGCGCTTGCCAGTACAGCAGCTTAAGGGTGCTGTCGTCAGCGGTTGTTCCCGGTGTGGCGTTATCGGTGCCAGGACGACAGGCCCCAAGACCGGCAATCAAACAGCAGCTAATCAACCAGCGAGCAGGGCGTTTCATGGAGGGGTTATGGAAGAAAACGAAGGCCGTTGCAGGCGGTGGCGAGCATCCAATAAATGCCATGGCCGATGCCTGCAATACTTGAGAACGTATCGTAGTGCGGATTGCTAACGCTAGGTAAAAAAAATCCCACAGTTTTAACGTTTAGAACACGTGTGATGATGAGAAATGGCATCATACAAAGGATGCGCTAAGGATTTCTATGAAGCAACTGGTTGAGTCGTTTTACTCCTGGTACCGCACGAGTCTACGCAATCCTAAATACCGCTGGTTGATCATTGCGGGCACCCTCGCTTATTTAGTGAGCCCCATCGATATCTCCCCCGATGTGTTTCCCATTGTGGGGTGGATCGACGATGGGATTTTGCTTACCTTGCTGATCGCTGAAGTGTCCCAGCTATTTCAAAGTGCTGCTAATCGAGCCGAAGAGACCCCTCCGGCAGAGGACACCGTCAAAAACGATGACGACAGTGTCGTGGTTGATGTGAATGCCCAAGAAATTCCCTAGGGGGGCGTCGGCTTTGACACTGCCCTAGCCCGTACAGCATCATTAGCCGCTTTCGCTTATGGGCATCTGGCGTTTATTCTGTGGTTTCAGCATCTTCTGTTGATGCGTCACTTTCCGAGGGCGTGCTTTCGATCTGGCTATTCTTTACGGCCCTGTCCGGTGCGTTCTCTACTGGGGTAGCCTGTTGCCAGTTGGCAATATCCCAGGTGCTGGCATCCCATGGGGTAAAGGTATAGCCCGTAATCCGATTGCTAACGGCATTGGCCAAGGAGCGATGCACAATGGGTAAAACAGCCACATCGTCCGCCAGTAGCCGGTCCATTTGGCGAAAGAGTTCATTGCGGGCTGCGGGGTCGATTTCACTGCGGGCAATATTCCACAAATAGTCGTAGTCCGAGTTGCAGTAGCGGGCGTTGTTGGGTTTTTGCCAGTTATTTTCCAAGGCGGCAATGTTGTCGCAGGTCCACCAGCTCATATAAATAGTGGGGTCAGGAATATCGTTGCCGATGGCATATTCCTGCATGTCGGCATAGAAATGGTTGATGCTGTTGGTTTGGTCGGGGTCCGCCGAGAAAAAGTCGTCGGTGCGTATCCGCTCAATTAGAACATTAATGCCAATGTCTGCTAGCTGTTGTTGCACCATGGCTTGGGTGGCTTGGCGAATGGTGCCAATGGAGGTTTGGAAGATGAGCTGGAGGGGTTTGCCGTTGCGATCGCGCACCCCATCTCCGTCACTATCTACCCATCCGGCTTCATCCAATAGGGCCTTGGCCGTTTCCACATCATGCTTAAACGGAATTGGCTGTTCCCCAGCCGGATTCGGCGCTACCAAAAGCTGTGATGTGGCCTGGCCCAGGTCGCCATATAACTGTCTGGCAATGGCTTGGCGATCGATGCCATAGTCAATGGCCTGGCGCACCCGAAAATCGCGCAAAATCGGATGGGGAAAATCCTTACTAGACCGTTCTTTTGCCTGGGTTTCCTGGTTTGGGTCCGCAAAGTTCAGCATAATGCGCTCCACCTGGCTACCAAAGGTGAGCAACAAATTGCCCGCTGCTCCAGTTTCTACCAGGTCGATCAGCGCCGCCGACTCCAGCTGAATATTGTGGGCAAAATCAGCCGTGCCATCCCGTAGTACATCACGGGCTGCCACATAGGGCGGCACATCTCCTAAAATCTCCACCCGCTTAAATCCGCTGTTGAGGGTATAGCGATATAGCTCGTTGGGGGCAAACAATAGCCGCCCCTGGGCCTGGGTGAGATAGCGGTAGGGGCCAGTGCCCACCGGTTGGAAATTGGCAGGGGCTTCCCGTGCCTTGCGGTTATTAAAGTCCTTAAATAAGTGTTCTGGCAAAATCAGCCCATTGAGGCCGGTAAATGGCGTTTGCCAACTAGCCGTGGGCTGTTTGAAGATGATTTTGACCGTGTGGTCATCCACCGCCTCTATAGATTTAATATCCCGGTAATACTGGGCTGTGACCGCCGCCACGTCCTTATTAATAATGAATTTATAGGTGAACACCACATCTTCAGCCGTGAGCGGTTCACCGTCGGACCAGCGCAGCGTTTCCTGAAGCCGCCAGGTAACGGAACGTCGATCTTCGCTAATGTCCCCATTTTCTAAGGACGGCAGATCCGCTGCCAAAATCGGGACTAACTGCCCATCAGGGCCATAGCTCGCCAAGGGTTCATAGATAATACGAGCGGCTTCAAAATCCTGAAACCCAGTGGCTAAATGCGGGTTTAAGGTGACTGGAGAACGACTATAAATCAGGGTGAGCACATCGGGGGCCGTTACGTCCGAGTCGAGGTCGTCACTGTGGGGGGAGTCAGGGGCGCCGGATGTAGACTGGGTCAGCGGTTGGCAACCACCGAGGAGCATGGCTGCGAGCAAAAGGCCAACCATCCTTCTGTTTGGTCGATGTCTGTGGTGTCCTAAAGAGATAGACCCGGAAAAAAACATGGTTGCCGTCGCGTTCTATTGGTGCCTGTCTGATACTAGCCTTTGGTGTTGCCAAGTTGGGTAGACCACTTGGGAAAGTGGCACGGTGTTTTGATTTTCTCCTGAAGTTTGTATGGTGCCTAGAAGATTTGATTGGTAGATGCACCCTGATGTCCTCCCCGGCGGGATTCCGCTGGGGATTTTTTTTGCCTTCTTTCCGTTGAAATCATCACGTCATACCCAAGGTAATCTGGCACCGTCGGCCGCAAATTAAAACAGCGCCTGGATAGTTCTATCCAGGCGCTGTTTTAATTTCGTTAGGGCACAGACCTATTATTCGGCTGCAGGGGTTTCGCCATCGCTGGCTGCAGGGGTTTCTGCTTCGGCCGCAGTTTCTTCAGCCGCAGTTTCTTCGGCAGCGGGTTCTTCACTAACCTCAGGTTCTGGTTCAGGCTCAACCTTCTTCGTCGGTCTGGGGCCACGCATTAGGGCCGGGTTCACAGGGGGCTTTTTCTCGCGTTCGTCACCCTTACCTTTGCCTTTGCCTTTGCCCCTACCTTTGCCTTTACCTCTGCCCTTATCTTGGGCGGGCTTGCGCTCCCTTTCCTCTTCGGGGGGACGATCTTTCTTCAAAATAGGCTTGTCTACCATGGCGCTCCGTCAATTCTTGCCTAGTGATCCTAACATTTGCTTAATGATTTACTTAGTTCGCTTTTCGGAAGCTCGTAAACCAAACCTCGACTAATGTACGAGTGCTTTTGAGGCTGGGGGCTTTGGGGTCGATTTAACTGGGGCGCTCAGGGCCTCTTCTAGGGGCGCAATCCCCAGTTGCTCCTCCAAAATATCCATGACTTCGCGGCCAAAATCATTGGGGTTTTGGCGAAATGCCTGGAGGCAAATGTCGCCAAAGAAAGAGCCCAGGGGTTCTGGATTCCACAGCAGCTTGTTGGCCACCCAGGGCAGGTGAATGGCTAGGGGATTGTAATCCTCTTTGAGGATATTGTTTTCGAGGGCGTAGGTTTCTAGGTGGGTGTGGGGCTGTAGCCCAATAAAGAAAATGGCGGGTTCTACTTTATCGCGACCGAAAATTTCTTCTAGGGCTCGATGGTAGGCAATGGTTTGGCGGATCGTGTCCGGACGTTCGTCGATGACATTAAAGGAATAGTTAACGGAAACTAAGTCGTTAAATCCGGCGGCTTTTAGATCGCGGCAGTTTTGTAAAACGGTGCGCAGGTTGTACCCCATGCGCATTTTTCGCACCAGTTCCTGGGACCCACTGGTAATGCCAATTTCAAAGTAGTTCATCCCGGTTTGCACCATGAGGTCACATAGTTCCGGGTTGAGATTGTCGGCACGGATATAGGCGGCCCAATGAATGTCGTCCATGCCAGAGGCGACAATCTTTTTCAGTAGATCAATGGCATCGTCTATAAACCGACGGGCTGGAATAAACTGGGCGTCGGTAAACCAGAAATTACGAATGCCGCGATCGTAGAGCTGTCGCATTTCTTTGACCACTTCGTCGGCAGGGTTGATGCGTACCTGTTTGCCTTCTACAACGGTGTAGACACAGTAACAACAGTTGTGGGGGCAGCCACGCTTGGTTTGGACACCGATGTAGAAGTCGTTTTCCTGTAGGTAGTATTGGAAATCGGGCCAGATTTTTTCGATATAGCTATAGTTGCAGGCGCTTTTTTCGATGGGGTTGGGCCACTCGTGGATTAACCGTTCGCGGGGTTCTGTTTCACCGACAATGTAGCAGCGCTCTTGGGCAATAGATTCTTGGCGTACCAATTTTTCGAGCAGTAGTTCCCCTTCGCCGACGGAGACAATCGCACCCTTGGGTAGCATACTGGCGACCTGCTCGTAGAAGACACTAACGGCCCCCCCGCCTACCACCAGTTTTGCCTCTGGCTGATAGCGTTTAGCGCGTTTAAAGCCTCGTTTAATCAGCCCTGTGTTTTGCCAAAGTTCGTTCAGGTAGGTACTTACCATGCGTAGACCACCCATCGCTCCCCGAAGCTTCACGAGGGGGTTGCGGGCATAGTTAAACTCAAAGGCATTTTGTAACGGGTTACCGCCTCGGCCGCCGACCGGTGCATAAATCTGAATATCGCGCCAGGAAAACACCAGCATATTGGGCTGAAATTTGTCGATGCAGCGATCTAAAGCGGCGCCGAAATCTAGGGGAGGAATGGTCCCTAGGTCGAAAATTTGCTGCTCTATATCAGGAAAAACTTTGTGCAGGTGGTCTGCTAAATAAACCACACCGATGGGAAAGATGGGGTTACAGGGAAGCCGTACATAGAGAACGCGGTTAGCCATTGCTGCACAAATACCTAAGCTATCGTCAAAAAATGAAATGAATTTTCAGTTTTTTCATATATCTTTACGATAGCACCGCTCATTTTCTATTTCACCGTCAGCGGAAACAATTCTTGCCTAAAGGATTCAATGCCTTAGGTGGGGCGTTGCGTTTCTAGTGCTCTGGACGGGAGCGCTGATGGGCAACGCCATAAAACTCTTTGATGATTGGCCCAGTTTTTTATAGTTATTAGCCGGTTTTATTGTCATCTTATTGGCATATTTGCAATGTTATTTAACGTGCAAAGGCTAATAGAAAAACTTTCTTGAATGGGCTAACTGTTAATTATTATTTATTGAAAAAGATAAAGCCTTTCCTATTAGGTAAGTGCCACGTTAGGATCAGTTGAAAACGTTTGTAAGCTTGGCTTTCGATGAATAATCGTTGAATATTATTTCGCGGTAGTATTTTTTGGGATCCCATGTGCAACTGTCGTCAATCGTAGCGGTTGTGACAGGTTTAATTTTTATCAAAGCCTCGTTGGTAACAGCTTTTACAGTTGTTCGGGATCGGCCAATGTTATCCTCATAGATACTGTTAGCAGACCCATGTGCTCTCTTCTTTTCCCATGACACAGACACTTGATCCCGTTCCATCTGATAGCGCTGGCAAGATTTTATGTTGCTATGTAAATAGCACCGGTAAAATTCAGGTAGCTAGAATTACAAATGTTGCTAATTGGTACTTCGAACGCGTTGTTTTTCCAGGGCAGCGATTAATGTTTGAGGCATCCGTTAAAGCGCAGCTGGAGATCCATTCTGGCTCGATGGCGAGTTCCATTGTGGAAGATACGATTCCCTGCGCTCGGTTGCAGATTGTGCAGCCAGACTCTTCTGCGGCTGAGGCGGTGGTTAATTCATCGTTGGATAGGACCGCGGTGGCTTCTGAGAAAGTGGTATCTGAGATGCAGCCTATGCATGTGAACGGTTGAGTTTTCTGGCTTAGGGCAAAAGCGTTAGCGTTTTTTGTCTTGGGGAAATAGGTTAATAGTTCCTGTTCGTCGCGGTTGCCATGGGGTAGCCGCTTTTTGTTGAGCTGGCGCTGCCGCTTTCTCCGGTGTCGACAATGTGGTAAAGCTTACACAGCTCCTGGGATCAGAGCCTTGGGGATGATTGCTACCAGTACCAGGCCTATGGATCTGCCTTCTTTTATTTGGTTATGGCGCATTGCCGCTTGGTCTATGGGGCTTTCTCTAACGTTATATATGGCGCTTTTGCTAACGGGGGGGCGAGTTTGGTATGGGCGCTCCCATCAGCAGGAACAGCCAGCTTGGCTCAGGATCACCCATTTGGTGCTGGGGGGGCTGTTGGTGGCGTTGGTGCTGCTATTGCTGAGTATCGGTATTGTTGGCACCCTCGGTGAGCACGGTAGTCTGGGGCATTCTTGGCATTTATGGGCTGGGTTAACGGTGGTGGTGTTGGTGCTATCTTCTGCGATCGCAGCCAGCCAAATCCCTAACTATGCCTGGGCCAGGTCGCTACACGTCACCCTGAATGCGCTATTGCTAATGGCGTTTTTATCCGTTACCTACAGCGGTTGGACCGTTGTACAGCAGTATTTGCCCTAGGGGTCTCCACGTTACCCCAGGGTCTGTAAACTAATGTTACGCTCTAGAAGCCTCATGTTTTCTGGTTCACAGTTATGACTTCGGCTGATTCTGCCTGCGATCGCTTTCGTATTTCGCCGTTGATTAAGGTGACATTGCTGAGCTTTTACATTGCCCTGCTGTCGCCATTGCCCTTTTTAGCCCAGGCTACAGATGCCCCCATCTCCCCGGCGGTGTTAATGGTGCTGGCGGTTTTGGGTGCCTTGTTTTTAGGGGCTGGCCTAGGGGAGCGGGTGCAGACTAACGACGAGGGCATTGCCCTGGTGTCGCCGTTGCCATGGCGGGGGTGGACCTTGGCCTGGGCCGATATTAAGGCCCTCAAGCCCCGATCTACTGGGCAAAATGGCACGGTTTACTACTTTATTACTGAGGCGGCGGATCGGGCCTACCTACTGCCCATGCGGGTGGTGGGATTTGCCCGCCTGGTGCGTACGGTCGAAGCTAAAACCGGCATTGATACTCAGGATGTGACGCCCTTGGCCCAGCCTTGGATGTACCTGTTTTTGTTGATCATGACGTTTTTTCTGCTGTTGATGGACGCTTGGACGATTTGGACGGCCACCCATTTAGGGTAGGGGAATGCCGCTGGTGCCATGGGAATAACGCTGCATAATGGATGACGCCATTCTTGAATTTGTGGATGTATCGTTGCGGGCCAGTGTGGGCATTGGGCTGCTGCTAGATCGCATATCGTTTGCGATCGCACCCCAATCCCGGGTGGCTGTTGTCGGTCCGTCGGGGGCCGGCAAAACCACATTGCTGCGTCTGATGAATCGCCTCAGCGACCCCACCAGTGGTGTTATTCGCTATCGTCAGCGGCCCCTGTCCAGCTATTCGGTGGTGGCACTGCGGCAAAAAATTGGCCTGGTGATGCAGGAAAGTCGCTTGCTGGGGCAATCTGTAGAAGCCACGCTTTGCTATCCCGCTCAGCTACAAGGGATGGATGATAGCGCCGCCCGGCAACATATTGCCCCTTGGCTAGAGCGGTTGAAAATTCCCAAGGATTGGTTGCCTCGCCAGGCGGTGGAACTATCCATGGGGCAGCGTCAGCGAGTTGCGATCGCCCGCACCCTCGCCACCCAACCCGACCTAATTCTCCTAGACGAACCCACCTCTGCCCAAGACATGGGCTATGGCCAGCATCTTTTAAATTACCTAGCTAATTCAGACAGCACCATCGTCATGGCCAATCACCAGCTAGACCTCGTCGCCGACTGGGCCACCCATGTGTTGCATATCCAGCATGGTCACTTAGCCACCTACAAACCAGTCCACGAAATTAACTGGCCCGACCTCAGACAGCAAATCGTCGCCGCTGAAAAAGCAGACAGCTGGGACGAGGACTGGGATGAATAGGCTCTACCCGACAGGGCCCCTACCCGACAGGGCCCTGTTGTCAGTTAGGGGCCCTGTTGTCAGTTAGGCATTTTACCCGACGGCATTTACCGCATTAACCGCCCCAATACCCACAGGGCGAGGCTGATGTAAACGCTCAATATTCAATCGATAACCAACATTGCGCACAGTCTGAATCACACTCGGTTGACGCGGATCCACCTCAATTTTCTTACGCAACGATAAAACATGGGTATCCACGGTGCGTGGATTATCAATGGCATCGGGCCAGGCACGCCGCAGCAAGTCAGCCCGACTGAGGGGGGAGCCCTCCGCCTGGGTTAGCACATAAAGTAAACTAAATTCCTGGGGTGTTAGGTCAATAAACTGCTCTTTAAACCGCACGCGGCGCTGCACTAGATCAATGTTCAAATCCCCATAGGCTAGGGACGCTGGTGCTGTCAGCTTTCGATTTCGACGGGTTAACGCCTCTATCCTTGCCAAAAACTCTTGCATGCCAAACGGCTTTTTGAGATAGTCATCAGCCCCCGCTTGCAAACCAGCTACGACGTCCGGTTCCCCAGACTTCGCAGACAAAATCATAACGAGCGGTCTACCCCGCTGCTGTAACCATTGGCATAGCTCCAAGCCACTACCATCAGCAAATTCTGTTTCAAGAATGACCAAGCTAGGCTGGGCCGTCTGAAACGTTTCCTTGGCCCGCACTATATCAGCAGACTGATTGACTCGATAGCCTGCCTGCTGGAGATGCCAACTAAGTAGCGATCTCAAATGGGGATTTCCTTCAACGATTTGAATACACGTAGAGGCCACAGCTAACTATCGAAGCCCAGGCTTCATAACACTCTCGTAGAAGAGTATCAAAGACTTCAGGAACATTTTGTAGTTGCGGCTACGGGGCGACCAGACATCCGTATTTCTGTCCATCGCCAGTGTAGTTTTTCTTATAAACCCTCATTTACCACCTAAAGGCCAGCACAAGGACGTAAATCTATGGTTTAAACCCTAATATTTGCAAAAGAAACCACTCCGTACATCGATGAAACTGATAAAATCTTAGAGAGACTACTGAAAAAACAAAAAAACTTTACATAATAATTAAGTGTGCTTAAACGTCGCACTTAGTCGGGTTTTCAGTAATTTCCACTCCGTATCTACCCCTTCACGGTTTCATCAGCCCCTTTGTTCTTTCGTCACTACGATTACCTGTACCCCTCGGGTAAATGTCGGTTATTTAGCAGAACTTTGACGATTAACCCCCCATTATTTAGCTATCCATAGCGCCAGAAAATAGGTCACGAACCAGTGGTTTAGAGGAGGCCCAACAAAATATGCTTCAAGATGCCAAAACAATTCGCTTCTACCAAAGAGTTACAGATGCTTTAGTGGATCAGTGGAATCGTGGATATCGCTCCGATGATTTACGTCGCTATGTGGCAGGTTATTTAGCCGCTCTTCGCCATTCTGATGCGCTAGAGCCCTACCTGATTCATCGTCTCGAAGAAGAAGTTGGTCGGTTTTTATTCGATTCATCCAACTTTGCGATGGCTCAGCCCGAACCAGACTATCGTTAATCACCAGATGCGTTATCTAGGTCCGTAGTTGCATAGAAAAGGGGCAGCCGTGGCGCTGCCCCTTTTTGTAGCTGAAATAAATTTATTATTTTCAAGCCAAACAGAGTCTAAGACGCCAGGGCAACTTCTACCATTTCCTGAAGTTTGCCGCTCTGGTATAGCTCAATCATAATGTCGGAGCCACCAATGAATTCACCATCGATGTATACCTGGGGAATGGTGGGCCAGTTGGAATATTCTTTGATGCCCTGGCGAATATCAAAGTCTGCCAACACATCAACGGTTTCATAAGGTGCCCCCAGGGAATTGAGAATTTGGGCCACATTATTAGAAAAGCCACATTGGGGCATGAGTTTGGTGCCCTTCATGAATACAAGGATTTTATTGGATGTGACTAATCCGTCGATTTTTTCTTTGACTTCTGGAGACATAACTACAGCACTCAATGATTACCTAATGTTCGACATTACTAGCCCATGGAGTTAGCAATGTGTAAATAATTAACGATTGTAATGGGATTTGATCGGTCTGGATGCAGCAAGACTTAGCTTTGCTGGCTCCATTCCTCTGGGGTAAAGGTTTTGAGGGTGAGGGCATGGAGATCGCCAGAGGCCATCGCAGCATTAACGCTGCCATAAACTAGCTGATGCTGCTTTACCAAGTTGAGCCCTGCAAATGACGTGGACACAATGGTGGCTTGGTAGTGATCTTGCGTTCCGGTTAGGTCCTGAATAGTTACCTGGGCATCGGGCAGTTTAGCTTTGATCAGTTGCTCTATTTTATCGGCAGGAATCATAGGAGATGGCAGATAGGGAGATAGATGATCCTAACTTGGATAGGCTGGCTTTCCCACATTTATCCTAAACCCGTTCGTGGGTATCACTGCTCAGCGGAGGTGGCCGTTTCTTCGTTGGCGACATATGGCTGGCCGACAAACCCAATATCAAATAGCTGATCGTAGGCCCGTTTACCTAAATCACGACTAGGGTTTTGACTGTTGAGCACTTCCACGAGTAAAGGAATCGCCAGGGAGGACTGCTGCTGCGCTTGATAGGCGCTGGCCAGTAGTAAGGTAGCTTCATCTCTAAGTTGAGCCGCTTCCAGGGCTTTTTGGCGGGCTTCATCACTAATGCGACTATCAATGCCCTTAAAGGTGGTAAACAGGCTTTGGTAGTAGCTGGAGCTAGTATTTAGGGTCTCACGGGCATCTTGGAGACGGACAGCCGCAGTGGCATTGTCGCCATTGGCACTGGCGGCATTACCTTCTGCGATTAAAATTTCCGCAGCGACAATGCCAATGGGGCTATCGTCCTGGTTTAAAGGACGAGCGGCACCGGCCACTGCGTCACTGGGGTCTTCTGAGCCTGTGCGGCGATAGGGACGACCCATAAAGCCAAGTTCAAAGAGCTGGCGATAGGCATCTAACCCTAAATCTCTGGCTGGGCCCTGGCTTTGAACAATTTCGATCAAAAGCGGGACCGCTAGTGAGGCCTGACCTTGGGCTCGGTAGATCAGGGCCTGGCGCAGGGTGGCCTGGTCGCGCATTTGCGCTGAATCTCGGGCACGGTTACGCAGGTCGCTGCTAATGTCTGAATCGATGCCCGTAAAGGCGGCACCAATGCTCTGGTAGCTGGTGGAGGTTTCGTTCAGGGTTTCGCGAGCAGCCTGTAGTTTACGGATGGCTAAATCATAGTTTTGGTCTTCAATGGCGGTCTCTGCTTCCGCCAATAGACCTTCGCCAACGGCAATGCCAAGGTCGGTCACCCCTGCTTGGGCTAGGAGATGGCTTGGCACAGCTTGGTTAGATGTCTCTGTAGAAGCGGCACTGGGGGACGCCATGAAGGTTAAGCTGGCAGCTGCTCCCAACAAGGAGAGCATACTAGGTTGAACGATGCGCAGTAAGGAAACCATGGGGCCAACTAACAACTAAAGCGATTACAGGTGGAATAACAAAGCGTAACGATTTGATCTCCAGGGGATCATTAGGGTCGAGACCCTACTATATCTTTACGAAGATATCGTTACAGAGGCTATCAATATATAAGTCTTAGGTTTCCAGGCATTGTGCCTATTGTCAAAGTGGATAGGGTCTTTGGGGTGTCTGAAATGGTTGCAGGAGAAAGCTTACAGGGCGTCAATCCGGAACAGGCAGGATTGATTTTGCAGCGGGGTGGCGAAGAGCTATGGCTATATAAGGTGGCCAATTGGCTCACCTTGCGATTTGAAGATCTTGCCGAACAATCGTTGGTCCTGGAAGATCTAACCCGCCAGTGGCAGCCCCTAGAAGTTAGGTCGGTGGCCCAGGGGCAACTGGTGGCCCTGAAGGTGAAGCGTCAGCAACTGGAGGACTATTTGCAACGGGCAAGGCAGCTACCCCAGGTGCGATTTGCTAGCCATGTCTATGAGCTGGCCGCCAGCCCGAACACCCATCTCTATTTATTGGAACAGTTAACGGTACAGTTCGCTGCGAATTTTCCCCTGCGGGAGATTGATGCTTTAGGGCAGGAGCTGGGGCTAATTCGTACCAAGGGATTGGCGGGGGTGGAGCGTACCTATGTGTTTCAGGTGGGGCCATCGGCGATGGAAAACCCCATTAAGCTGGCGAATCGTTTGATGCGCCATGCCGCTGTGCTGGTGGCGGAGCCTAATGTGGTGATTTCTACGGCACCGTTGTACCGTCCCCAAGATAATCTCTACCGACAGCAGTGGCATCTCCAGCATCAGGGGGGCAGAGGGCTGGTGGTGAATTCTCATATTAGTGCTGAAAAAGCCTGGGATATTACTCGCGGGAGCCGTTCGGTGGTGGTGGCCGTTACGGATGATGCGTTTGATCTAAATCATCCAGACTTGCAGGGCATGGGCAAGCTGGTGGGGCCGCGGGATTTGAAGAATAAGGATGGTTTGCCGATGCCGGCCCAATCCTATGAGAACCATGGCACGTCGGTGGCAGGGTTGGCGGTGGCCGAAGAAACGGGTAGCGGTGTGGTGGGGGTGGCGCCGGGCTGCAGTTTTATGCCGATTCAAACCACTGGTTTTTTGGATGATGAGTCGATTGAGCAGCTATTTGACTGGGCCGTGGCCCAGGGGGCTGCGGTGATTTCTTGTAGCTGGTCGCCAGCGGCGGTTTATTTTCCCCTCTCGTTTCGCCAGCGCAATGCGATTAATCGGGCGGCGACGCGGGGCCGCAATGGTAAAGGCTGTGTGGTGTTATTTTCGGCCGGGAATGCGAATCGTCCTTTGAATGGCAAGGTCCAGGAATTGGGCTGGCCCAGGAATGCATTGCGGGGGGTAACCCAGTGGCTGGGCGGTTTTGCCATGCATCCGGATGTGATTACGGTGTCGGCCACCACGAGTTTGAATCGGAAGGCGGTGTATAGCAACTGGGGGAAGCAGGTATCGGTGGCGGCGCCGAGTAATAATGGCCCACCGAGTATGGCTTTGCCCAATGTGGGGCAGGTGGAAACGGGACCACCGGTGAAAGGTGCGATGGCGGGGTTGGGGATGACCACCTGCGATCGCACCGGGCAAACTGGCTACAGCCGCAGCGACTACACCAGTTCCTTTGGCGGTACCTCCAGTGCCTGCCCTGTGGTTGCGGGGGTGGTGGGGCTAATGCTGTCGGCTAATCCAGACCTCTCGGCCGCAGAGGTGAAGCAAATTTTGCAAGACACCGCCGATAAAATTGAGGACACCAGTCCTGACCCGCAGCTGGGCTTAGCCTACGGTCGCTACGACAATCGCGGCCATTCCCTGTGGTTTGGCTATGGCAAGGTCAATGCCTATCGAGCCGTTAAAGCTTGCCGCGATCGCTACCTATCCACACGACGGCTGAGCAAGACCCTAGAGCAAACGAGCGCCGTGACCTTAACCATTCCGGCTAGCCGCACTGACCTCCAACGCGCGGGCATTACGATCAATCAGCGGGGCAATTTGCAGGATATCCAAGTGTATGTGGACCTGCGCCATCCCTTCCTCGGTGACCTGAGCGTGTCGTTGCGTTCGCCCCAGGGTAGAACGGTTTTGCTCCAGGGACGCACCCTGGGGCGTCAAACCCAGCTGCGTAAAACCTATACCTTTGAAAATACACCGGCCCTAACCCTAGTCATGCATGAGGGGATCCATGGCCGCTGGCAGTTGGACATTGTGGACCACACGGAGACGCACCCAGGCCAATTGTTGCAGTGGTCCCTCAAACTAGGCATCTAGCGCACATTTATACGTAATTTGGCCTATGGAGATTTCCATAGTGTTACAGGTGCACGGATATTTAGTGTGTGTAGTAATAAGGTTGGTAACACAGCTTACGCACATTCCTTTCTGAGAATGTTAAATTAGGGATATGACGCTTATTAAAGTGAAACACTACTGCTAATAGTCTTAGCAATTAGATTCACTAGTGTTGTTCCCCTATCCCTATCTACATTCATTAGATATACGGATAGTCACAGTGAACATTGCCGAGAGGCAGAGACATCAGGGTTTGGTTTTTGGACTGGGGTATGTTTTGCCCCATTGTTGTATATCAGTCAGGTGTATATCAGTCAGGGTTAGCGGTTGAGTCAGTAGACCACGCACAGGGTAACGATTAGTTTGCTGTTACGGAGAATACGTAGCTGCCTGGCTGTAAAAGTTTTTACCAACTTCATCAGATTTTACCTGGGCCGAGAGATATTTCTTGAAAACCTTACCATCGGCGTTCGGAGATATTTGATTTGTCTAGGATTCTGGTGATGATCACGGCTTGCTGGGATCTTTAACGCACCAGTATTAACTAGTTGGGACGTTTTGTTTTTGAATTTAGTTTCTCGAACATTTTCAATGGCCCCATGGCCATTGACTGGGAAAAATCCAAATCGAATAGCTAGATACTTGCTTCAGCCATTCGAAAATGTCAGCAGCCTTAGGGCTACTGGGCGGAATTTTTCTAAATCGGGATGACTGGATTCGAACCAGCGGCCCCTTCGTCCCGAACGAAGTGCGCTACCAAACTGCGCTACATCCCGTTTCAACAGCCTTCAGTCAAAGAATAAAATACTCGAACTACATTAAAATTCGAAGCTTTTATGTTGCTGACCGCTGTTACTAACCTAGGGTATCACAGGAGTTTATTGTGGTTCTTAGGTAAATCCTATCAGTATTTATTGATGGGGGACTGGGATGGCTACAGATGGTGCCATACCATGGCCAGGCGACTTTACCGATTTTTTACGGTTCAACGTCTGTGTTCGTTAGTTTCTTTATGCAACTAACGCTGCAACCTGGCTCTAGATGTGCATCCTGAGCCTGTGGGTGCATATTTTCCTCAGTTGACACACTTGTATAATTTTCCAGTTACACGATGCTACTGATGGCCAAAATGCTTAGGGAATCACTAAGTTAACCGATGTAGCGGAATGTAACCGTTTAGGAGACAGTTCGTGATTGCCCTTAATATTGATTGTTCACATACTGCCGATAAACTGAAAGCAGATGTACTGAACATTTCTGATGTTCCGACGGGATTAGACTTTCAATCGTTGGCGCCACTAGAAATGGTGACTAATCAGTTTCCTAAGATTAGTTTTGGCTGTGCGATCGCGCTAATTCCATCTAATCCTAAGTTTATTGCCAAGGCAGGTGAACGGGTGCTGATGCCAACGGGTAATGACAATCGACTATCCATGGCTCTAGAAAATAGCGTTAACTCATTTTGTTTGTGGGGACGCTGTACTCAGCCCATGTTGCTCAAGGTCTTAGAAAGCACTGGTAAGGTCCTTCAAATCCATAGCGACAAAGGATTTCGCTGGCCAGGAGGATCCGAAATGAATCTGTTGCCACTGCAGATTTTGAAGCTGGAAAACATGGAGAATATCGCCATGATTGAGTTGTTTGCAGATGCCCCTTTCACCATTGAAGGGTTGTCTATATAGATAGTGCGCTTAGTGCGACTAGTGCGATGTTTTGGCCGCAGTAATTGCGCCAAATCCCAGGTTTGAGATCAAATCTGTAATCTAGGCAACTCTTTTAGGCATTAGGTAGTCCATTTCAGTAAGGCTAAGTTCAAAAAAAACTATGTCGTCGAGTTCTACCCTCTGGCATTGACTAAGGTCACTGGTTAAACTGCTGGTGAGATCTAGCTTCTCGCTAGTATCTGTGAATCCTTAGATATGGCATTACTGAAATCATTATGGCAACTGCATTATCTCCATCTGTATTTGTAGGTAAATCAATTAAATTTGGTACTGACGGCTGGCGCGGCATGATCGCAGCCGACTTTACCTTTGAGCGAGTGGATTTGGTCGCTGCCCTGTCCGCTAAAGTTTTAGAAGAATGTTACGGCAGCAATGGCAGCCGCACGGTAATTGTTGGTTACGACCGCCGATTCTTGTCTCCTGAATTTGCTAGTCACGCCGCTGAAGCCGTTGCCCAGGCTGGTTACGACGTACTACTGTCTGAGTGTTTTGCCCCCACCCCTGCATTTAGTTGGGCCGCCCATGAGAAGGGTGCCCTTGGCGCCATTGTGATTACGGCTAGCCATAACCCGGCTGCCTATTCTGGTCTGAAAGTTAAAGGCGCATTTGGGGGGTCTGTGCCACCGGATGTGACGAAAAAAGTTGAAGCCCTATTGCCCCAGGGTAAGCCGGTGGCTGATACACCAGGCACCATCACTGCTTTTGATCCCTGGCCCAGTTACTGCCAAGCATTGCAGAGCATGGTCGACATTGAGGCGATTCGCGGCGCTATTGCCAACGGCGAACTAACCGTATTTGCCGATGTGATGCATGGTTCAGCGGCAGGCGGCTTTGAGAAGATTTTGGGCATGCCCATTAACGAAATCAACGGTGACGCCGATCCCCTATTCGAAGGCGGTGCCCCCGAACCCTTGCCCCGATATATTCCTAAGCTCTACAAAGCGATTAAAGATCGTTACCAGGCCGGTGCCGATGGCCTGACGGTGGGCATCATTTTTGATGGGGATAGCGATCGCGTTGCTGGCATGGATGGCCAGGGCGAATTCCTAAGTTCTCAAGTATTGATCCCAATTTTGATCGATCACCTCAAAGCCAAACGTGGATTTGACGGCGAAGTGATTAAAACGATCAGCGGCTCTAACCTGATGCAAAAGGTGGCTGAGCTCCATGGTTTATCGGTCCACGAAACCCCCATCGGCTATAAGTACATTGCCGATCGCATGCTAGAGGCCAAGGTGTTAATTGGTGGTGAAGAGTCCGGTGGTATTGGCTATGGCCACCATATTCCTGAGCGCGATGCGTTGCTCTCGGCCCTTTACTTGCTAGAAGCCGTAGTCAAGAGTGGCAAAGACTTTGGCCAGTTGAATCAGTTTTTGCGCCAGCAAACTGGATTTACCGGTGCCTACGACCGGATCGATTTGCCCCTAGCCAATATGGATGTGCGGGCCAAGCTGTTGGATCAGCTACAAAATGCCACACCCACTGAAGTGGCGGGTAAGACGGTCAGTGATGTTCTTTCCATCGATGGCTATAAGTTCTCCCTGGCGGATGGTAGCTGGTTGCTAATTCGCTTTAGTGGAACTGAGCCCGTACTACGTCTTTATTCCGAGGCAGCCACCATTGAAGAAGTGCATAAGCACCTCAATTGGGCTAAGGATTGGGCTAGTTCTGTAGCTTAGGATGTTCAGAAACTACTTCATGGTTTAATCTGGGCTTTTTAAGCCATGATTTCCAGGCACAGGACCATGATTTAAGTTTTAACAAGCCCTTGGTCTAGGGTCCCCTCCAGCATTAGATAGCTTTGGAGGAGGGTCTCTTTCGACCGTTATTTTTCTCTTTGATTTGGGACTAGAACCATGCCCTGGGGTATGGTTCTTTTTTTGTTATATCCTAAAAATGATTTTGATTGAGCTATTCCATGGTCGCTGAGATTACATTTGCCCCCATTGCCCATATCCAATCTTGTTATCCCGATCGGTTTGGGATTCCCCGGCAGGCAGGGTTGGTAAAATCGGCCTATGCCGATATTGTTTTTGAGGCGACCGAAGAGAATAAGTTAGCCCTGCGGGGCATTGAAGAGTTTTCCCATCTGTGGATATTGTTCTTCTTCCATGGGCAGACCTATCGCAAATTTAAACCCTTAGTCAGGCCCCCTCGCCTGGGTGGCAACAAAAGTGTTGGTGTTTATGCTACCCGTAGTCCCAACCGCCCAAACCCCATTGGTATGAGCGCTGTGCAATTGTTAGGGGTGGTTGAACAACAAAAAACAATGCGACTGCAAGTACAGGGGGGAGACTTTTTAGATGGCACCCCCGTCATTGATGTGAAGCCTTATATACCCTATGCCGATGCCCTCAGCGATGCATCTAGTGCCTGGGCCAATTATCAGGAGCCATCTTTGCCCGTGCACTGGTCTGCAGCCGCAGAGGCGGTTTTGTTGGCTGATGGGGCCGATGGCGCAGCAGAGAGACTACGGTGCTTGATTGGTGAAACCATCGCCCAGGATCCACGACCGGGATATGAACGGGGAAAAGATGGTAAGCCAGGGCAGCGCTGGCATATGCAAATTAATAACTACAGCGTTTTTTGGACGGTGTATAACAATATTGCAGAGGTGATTGAGTTAATCAAAGTCGATGGCTAGGGCTGTTTGGGTTGTTCAAGGGGTAAGGTGATTTCAAATGTTGTTCCCTGGTTGAAGCGCGATTGACAGCGAATATTGCCGTTGTGTCGTTTAATCGTTTGGTGGACGTTGGAAAGCCCTAGGCCGATACCCTGACCAATGGGCTTGGTGGTAAAAAATGGATCGAAAATATGTGGATAGTGTTCTGGGGCAATACCGATGCCATTGTCCCGAATGCTAATAACGAGGGAATCTGCCTGCTGTTGTGTGGTAATTCTAATGGTTGGGGTGGTTATTGTTTCATTCGTTTCAGCTTTTTCATCAATGGCATCAATGGCATTGGTAATGAGCTGGAAGAGGGCTTGATTGAGTAACTGGGGAAAGCATTCAATTGTGTTAGGACTGAAGCGATAGTTTTTTTCGAGGGAAATTGTTCCCCTGGATGTGGATGTGTGCAACCGATTGTTGACCATGAGTAGGCTGTAATCGAGGGCTTGGTGGATGTCGATGGTTTTTTCAGCGGCCTGGTCTAAATTGGCGAAGTTGCGTAGGCCTTGGATGATGGTCGCTAAACGTGTGGCCCCACTTTTCATCGAACCTAAAATATGGGGGATATCCTGAAAGATAAAATCTAGGTCGATGGCCTCTAGCTGGGCTTGAATTGGTGTGGGTATTTTGAAGTCTAGGGACTGATAGAGGGTTAAGGCCTGTTGCAGATCGTTGATGTATCGAGACAAGGGGGCTAAATTACCCGTGATAAAGGTTAGGGGATTGTTCATTTCATGGGCGATGCCCCCCACCATTTTTCCGAGGCTAGAGAGTTTTGCCGCCTGAATCAGCTTGCCTTGGGCGGCCTTCAGTTCTATGAGGGCGGTGCGTAGTTTTTTTTCGGTGAGCTCTTGCTGGTGTATTTTTTCCTCTAACTTTTTGTTGGTGTTTTGGATATTTTGTAGGGCCTGATGCAATTTTAGGTGAGTTTTTATCCGAGCAATAATTTCAGCTTCTTGAAAGGGTTTAGTGACGTAGTCTGCGGCACCCAGTTGGAAGGCTTTAACTTTGCTTTCGGTATCTGTTAAGGCCGTCATGAAAATAATGGGAATATGGGCTGTGTCAGGATTGGCCTTAAGCTGCTGGCAGGTTTCAAACCCACTGATTCCAGGCATCATTACGTCGAGTAAAATAACGTCTGGTGTAGCGTAAGCAACTTTTTCTAATGCACTCTCTCCTGACTTGGCAATTAACACCTCCAGGTTAGCGGTATCTAAGCATTCAGAGATTACGCCTAGATTATGGGGATTGTCATCGACGACTAGAACGGTCCCTAAATACATGGCTTGGTCGAGCGGATCATAGGTGCTTTATTCGGTGGTTCCCAGGGCGTCTTTTAAGAAAAGGGTTAATTCTTCTTCTTGGAATTCGGTGACAAATTTCTGAATCTGTTGGGTAAAGGCGGTATAACTAGAATCTGTTTCCATCAGTTGCTCTGCCTGTAGTTTTATTTTTTTTAGATTACCTTGTAGGGCTAGATGGTGAAGTGATTGAAGAACCTTTTCGGGTGGGCAGTGGAGACCGCTCGTGGTTGAGGAAGCGATGGCTTTGGGGGCTAATGGCTGGTATACCCAAGTGAGGTTAAGGTGAGTTTGAAGGGCTTTGAACAGGCTATCGGCTTGTACCGGCTTGGGTAAAAAGTCACTGCTGCCTGCCATTAAGCTGTTTTGTTCATCCACAGCACTGACGCTAGCGGATGAGGTGATGATCGGAATGGTGTGCCATGCCGCTGACTGGCGGAGCTGTTTGATCAGGGTAAAGCCATCCATAATTGGCATCACTAAATCGGTGATAATGGCATCGGGTTGACACTGGTCAAGTTTTTCGAGGGCGTCTTGTCCGTGAATGGCCTCAATAATTTCAAAGCCTACATCGGTGAGTAACCTTGTTAAAACATCGCGATTTTCCCAATGGTCATCGACCACTAGAATATGGCGAGTGGGGCCGTCATAGCCGGTGATTTTTTCGTTAACGGCTGTGGCAATTGGGTCTATACTTTCGAGGCAATAGGGCACTGTAATGGTGAATTCAAAGGTGCTTCCTTGGCCGGGTTGGCTGTTCACCTCGATGGCGCCGCCCATGAGTGACACAATTTGTTGGCTGATGGCTAAGCCCAGCCCTGTTCCCTCCGCTTGTTTCTGTCGTTGGCCCACCTGTTCAAAGGGGGCAAAAATCTGTTGGCATTGTTCGGGTGAAATGCCAATGCCGGTGTCTTCTACCATAAAATGTAGCTGGCAGATGTTGTTGCTATGGTCACTGCGGTTAACGCGGAGGGCGACCTTGCCCTGGTCTGTAAATTTGATGGCGTTGCTCAGGAGATTTAGCAGTACCTGGCGTAGCCGTTTGACGTCGGTGATAATGCCGGTGGGCAATGTGTCGTCAAATAGGTATTGGAATTCAATGTTTTTTTGGTCGGCCTGGAGCTGACAAATTTCGACGATGCTTTGCAGTAGAGAGCCTAAATGGGCTTCCTTGGGATCTAGGGTGAGTTTACGGGCTTCAATTTTGGCAAGGTCGAGGATGTCGTTAATCAGGGTGAGGAGGTGGGAGCCGCATTGGTAGATGACCTTGAGCCCTTGTTGATCGCGGGCCCCTAGATGTTGCGATCGCAGCAAGATTTGAGCATAGCCCAAAATGCCATTGAGGGGAGTGCGCAGTTCGTGGCTCATATTTGCCAAAAACTCACTTTTTGCCTGGTTCGCAGCGTCGGCTAGTTCCTTCGACTTGCGCAGTTGTTGTTGCTTAAACTGTTGCACCCACCACAGCCCCACCAGCATGGCACTAACCAACCCCAGAATGAGAATGGCCATGAAGTTTAGTAACTGTAGCTGAGATTCAATATTTTGTTGAGGGATGACCAGGGCCAGGGACCAGTCTGCCTCTTGAATCGGCATATAGGCCACATACACGGGTTCACCATTTAAGGCCGTTCGATCGATCTTTTTACGACCGTCTACCATCTGTCGCGCGATGGTGGCCAGGGCTTTTTCATCACTGTCAACCAGGCTGGTTGGATTTTCGTCATTGATGGTACCCATCAATGTTTTGTCGGGATGGATGATGGGTAATCCCGTGGAGTTTAAGGCAAATGCATAGCTATTGGGGCCATACTCCAATGCATTGACTTCCTGCTCTAGCTGGTCAATGTCGATCAGCCCAGCGGTGACACCAATGGGGCTGCCCTGTTGGTTGGCATCGGCCCAAATCGTGGACGTTACCGCCACGATCGGGGTGTCTAGGGTTCTAGAAATAACAGGGTCAGATACGTAGGTATTACCCTTTAGGGCTTCTTTCACATGCTGACGGTCTTTTAGATTTTTACCCTCTGCATAACCAACTTTCGTGTTGTAGTAAGTCCCATCCGGGTTGATCATGGCAAAAAAGTAGAAGTCTGGAATGCGGGTGACTTCCGATTGCAAAAAGGGCTCGGCAATATACCAATCCATGGACCGCATCGACGGGGTGTTGGCGATGCTGGCCACCTCTGCTTTGCGCTGAATTAACCATTGATCTAGGGTGTCTGTGCGCTGTTCGAGCTCTAGTAAAACATTGCGTTTGATATTGCTCAGCAGCAGCCCCCGCACAATGCGATAGCTCCAATAGCCGGTGAGGCCCACCCCAAGCGCCGCACCGAGGACGAGGACTCGCTTAATCCAGCTGCGCAGTCCTTGGCGAAAGGCTTGCTGCGCAGGGGATTCAGTGTTTTTGAGGTTAGATACTCCAGACAATGGTGCAGGGGTCATAATGGCCTGATTAACTTAAAAAATGGGGACGATAGACCTTTCCGTATATTGCCCACCTAGAATATTTACCCACCAACAAAACTTTGCCAGAACAGAAAGGTACCCATGCCCACCAAGATGGTAATTAATAGGTTCTTTTTCCAGAGGCCCATCCCCAGTGCCACCAGCGCCCCCACCAGTCGAGGATTGGTGGGGGCAAGCCAGAGCCCGTCATCAGTGACTAAAACAGCGGGCACAACAATGGCCATCAGCACCGCAGGGGGCACATAGTTGAGGGCCTGCAATAGGCGCGGGGGTAAGGTAATGCGATCGCTCATGGCCAGCACTGGGTAGCGGATCAAAAAGGTGACCAGGGTCATGCCCCCCAGCAGCAAGACTTCATCGGGATTAAACATGGGTCTGCTCCAGATGGTTTTCCACCAGCATGCCGGTGACAATACCTGCGATCGCAGCCACCATTAACCCCAGCTGATGGGGCAGGCCTCTGGCCACCACGGCCCCTATCCCAGAAACAACCACCGTCGCCACCATCGGCCGACTAGAGAGATAGGGCACCACCATGCCAATAAACGTCGCCACCATGGCAAAGTCCAAACCCCAGCCCGCCGCATTCGGCATCGTCTGCCCCACCGTCAGACCAATCAGCGTACACAGCTGCCAGCTGGTATACATTGCCAACGCCGAGCCCAGCTGAAACCAATGCTTATGGCGAGACAAATCCCCCTGGCGATAGCGCTGGATCGCCACCATAAAATTCTCATCGGTCAGCCAAAAGCCCAGCGGCAATTTCCACCCCTGGTTTAAGTGCTTAATATAGGGCACCAAACTGACCGCATATAGCAAGTGGCGTAGATTGACCACCCAGGTCGTCAGCACAATCATGCCCATGGGGGTGCCCGCCGCCAGTAGCCCCAGGGCAATAAACTGAGAAGACCCCGCAAACACAATCACCGACATGCCCATGGCCCCCGCAAAAGAGAGACCGCTAGACTGGGCCAGGGTGCCAAAAATGATACCAAACGGAATCGCCCCAAAAATCAAAGGGACTGTTTGGCGGGCACCGGCCCAAAACTCACCCCAGGGGGTCGCATTGGAGACCGTGGTCATAAAAAATACCAGGTAGATAAAAGGACCCCTCTAGCTTAAGGGCTTGTTAAAAATTAAAATCATGGTCTTGTTCCTTCAATTCATGGCTTAACCAGCCTGTTCGCCCTAAACCGTGGGTAGTTTTTTGACAGCTCCCAAGGGAACCCCACGGCAGCCATCCTGGGCAAGTTCTGTCACCGCTTTAGGGCATCCACTGTTGTTGTTCAACGCGCGCCCTAGCAACAAGCCCATAGCGTAATATTTGTAACGAAGGGTACTTTTTCATTAAAGCCACCGCCCCGAGGACTAAACAAACAGGTTAAATGGGCTCCTATGGGTTAAAACTTTACCCAAGAACTCGTGTGATTTAGTTATTAGGGCTGTAATCATGCGTAGCTTTCGGTAAAACACCCCATATCGATTGTTTGTGCATCGTTAGCCCCAATGAAACAAGTTTTCACCAACAATACGGCAGTACCCATTTCGCGGTTTGCCCCCACCAGTGTTAGTTCCAACCTTAACGTTGCCAATATTCCTGGATCGTTACAGCGCATTACGGTCACCCTCAACCTGGTGCACACCTTTACCGAAGATCTAAGCATCTCTCTATTAGCCCCCAATGGCTCGTCTATTCTATTAGTCGGTAATGAAGGCGGCAGTGGCGACAACTTTTTCGACACCACCTTCGACGACGAAGCAGGGGTGCCCATCACCCAGGGCAGAGCGCCTTTTCAAGGTACATTTCGGCCAGAACAGCCCCTGGCCACCTTGCTCAGCAGTGACCCCAACGGCACCTGGTCTTTACAGATTCAAGACCAGGCCTTTTTCGATGGCGGCGTGCTCAATCGCTGGTCCCTAGAGCTAGTTTTTGATAGCCCGGTGCCCGAGCCCGAGCCCACGCCAACTCCCACGCCAACTCCCACGCCCACGCCCACCCCGACGCCCACGCCTGCTCCAGTATCGCAGTTCACCATCGAAATCCGCTTCCTAGGTGGTCTCACCGCATCTCAGCGGGCCGTATTTGAAACCGCCGCCGCCCGTTGGCAAGAGATTATTATTGGCGATCTACCCACTACAACCATCGACGGTGAGACCATCGATGATGTGCGGATCGAAGCGCGGGGCCTTTCCATCGATGGTCCCAACGGTGTGTTGGGGCGGGCAGGTCCCACCCGGTTGCGCAGTGGTTCGTTGTTGCCTGCCACCGGCGTGATGGAGTTCGACATTGGTGACCTAGCCCGACTAGAGGCCGAGGGGGGCCTGTTGGATGTCATTATCCACGAGATGGGCCATGTGCTAGGCATTGGCACCATCTGGCAAACCCAGAACTTGTTGGTGGGGGCAGGCACCGCCAACCCGCAATATGTGGGCCAAAATGGTATGCGAGAGTTTTCTACCCTGATTGCGGCCCAAGGGATGACACCAATCCCCGTGGCCAATACCGGTGGCCAGGGCACCCGCGATGGCCATTGGCGCGAAGCTGTTTTTGGCAATGAGCTAATGACCGGCTTCTTAAACCGGGGGCCAAATCCCCTGAGTCGTTTGACCGTAGGTTCCTTAGAAGATTTGGGCTATGCGGTGAACTATACGGCGGCAGATCCCTATGGGCTACCGTCGTCGCTAATGTTAGCGGTGATGGGCGTTAACACCGCTGGGGACTACGGCCATCGTCAGTGTCGCATGTGCGATGCGGGCATATTGGGGAATCACTTTTTCCCTCAGGTGTAGGCCTGCGGGGAGTTGTGTAAGACTCTTAGGAGAGTTTGATGAGCACTCTCTTCTCTCAGCATATAATGGAGATTGACAACAAGTCTCCCCTCCTGGGAGGGACTGGGGTGGGTTATCAAGAAGCTTTTTCCTATCGGGGATCGGTTACTTGCGTTGGCGGTTAACCCACTCCGCCTGCGGCACCTCTCCCGAGAGGGGATGGCCTCCTACCACTATTATGTGCCTGTAACAAATATATTCGTGTCTAAATCCTCAAATTTGTATGTATAACCCCTGACCTAATCGAATACACAAGCTATAGTAAGAGCGAATTATCCTACGCTCAGTCAATGCCTAAAATCCTGATTCTTGGGGCGAATCCTAACGGTACTACACGACTACGCTTAGATACAGAAGTCCGAGATATCAGCGATGGGTTAGAACGAGCCAAGCGGCGTGATGAGTTTCAGATTGCCCAGCGGTGGGCCGTGCGACCCCGCGACCTGCAGCGGGCCATGCTGGATGAACAGCCCCAAATCGTACATTTCTCTGGCCATGGGGAAGGGGAAACGGGGCTATATTTTGAGGATGAAGTTGGCAATGCGCAGCTGGTGACAGGGGACGCGTTGGCTGGGCTGTTTAAGTTATTTAAGAGCCAGCTACAGTGCGTGGTGCTAAATGGCTGCTATTCCGAAGTGCAGGCCGAAGCGATTTCGGCCCATATTCCCTATGTTATCGGCATGCGGGATGGGGTAAAGGATACGGCAGCCATTGAGTTTGCGGTTGGTTTCTATGACGCCCTAGGCACTGGGCAGTCGGTGGAGTTTGCCTTTGAGTTTGGCAAAGCGGCCATGGCCCTAGGCGGAGTGGGCGACGAAGATTTGCCTGTGTTGCTCCAGTCGGAAACAGGCTCTGCTAGTGGTGGGTCGCCTGCAGCACCTGCCCCCTCGACCCCGTCAAAGCCGGTGGATCCCAATCAGCCCTTGAACGTGTTTATTTCCTATTCCCATCGGGATGAAGACCTCAAGGAAGAGCTGGAGGTGCATCTGTCCACCCTGAAGCGACAAAAGAAAATTAAACCCTGGCAGGATCGGTCCATTGAGGCCGGAACAGAATGGGACGATGAAATTAAAACCGCCCTGGAAAATGCCCAGATCATCCTGATGCTGGTAACACCCCGGTTTATGGCCTCGGACTACATCAACGACATTGAGCTAGCCCATGCCATGAAACGCCACAATGCCGGCACCGCACGGGTGATTCCCATTATCCTCAAACCGTCGGATGTCAAAGATACGCCATTGAGTAACCTCCAGGCATTGCCCAAGGATGCCAAGCCAGTCACCCGCTGGGATGACCAGGATGAAGCCTTTTTGGATGTGGTCAAGGGCATTCGTCGGGTGGTAGATTCCCTCACTAAAAACCCTTAGCCGCCTCTTCGACTCCGGAGGATGCCCCTGCGGAGAGGCGAGATACGGTATCAAAATCCCCAATTCCAGAGCAAACTCTGGGGTATTTGTCCCCTAGCGTGCCGCGACTGCCACCCAAATTTTTACCAAGGTCAGAAGATTTAGGCGTGCTCAAAACGACAATCTTAGGGTCTAGTCAGCCGCCGGTGGCGGTCACCGGCACCCGACGGGGGCTTAGCATTCAGGGCATGGGGGGCATTGGCAAGTCGGTGTTGGCGGCGGCCCTTGCCCGGGATAGTGCGGTGCGTCAGGCATTTGCCGATGGGGTGTATTGGGTGTCCCTAGGCCAGGAGCCCAATGTGCTGTCGTTGCAGACGGAATTAGCACGGGAATTGGGTGACAAAACACCGGACTTTAGTGATGTGTCGGGGGGTAAAAAGTTTTTGACCGAGCTGCTGGCACCGCAGCGTTGTTTTGTGGTGTTGGATGATATTTGGGATGAACAACATCTGCGGGCATTTGATGTATTGGGGGACCAGGGCCAGATGCTGGTCACCACCCGCGATAGTAGCTTGGTGACGGGCATTGGTGCGGTGGAGCACTCGTTGAATTTATTGTCGCCTGACCAGGCCAGGGTGTTGTTGGCGAGGTGGACCGGCTGTGGGGTAACGGAGCTGCCAACCGAGGCGGATAAGATTGCCAGGGAATGTGGCTATTTGCCCCTGGCGCTGGCCATGGCGGGGGCCATGCTGAAGAAAAGTCGTCGTTGGGAGTCGGTGTTGCAGCGGCTGCAGCGGGCAGACCTGGATAAGATTCGGCAACAGTTCCCGGACTATGACTATCCAGACCTGCTGAAGATGCTGCAGGTGAGTGTGGATGCTTTGGAGCCAGAGCTGCAGGAGAGATATTTAGACTTTGCGGTATTTCCAGAGGATGCGCGCATACCGGAGGCGGTATTGCAGACGCTGTGGGCACCTGTGGGCCTGGATGAGCTGGATGTGGTGGATATTTTGGATGACCTGGTGGCCAAGTCGTTGTTGCGACGGGACGATCAGGAGAATTTGTTTCTCCATGATTTGCAGTATGACTACATTGGTAAGCAGGTAAAGGATTTGCCTGGGCTGCATCAGCGGTGGTTGGATGCGTATAAAGAAAAATGTGGGCAGGGTTGGGCCAGCTGCCCCCAGGATGGCTACTTTTTTGGTCAGCTGACGCGGCATTTAAAAGAGGCGGGGCAGGTGGATCAGCTGCGCAGTTTGTTGTTTGACTATGACTGGCTGCGGGCACAGCTAACGGCCAATGGCATCAATGGTTTGCTGGCAGATTATGACTGGCTAACGGATGACAAACTGTTGCAGCTGTTGCAGAGCACATTGCGGCTATCGGCCCATGTGTTGGCCACTAAACCACAACAGCTAAACCAGAGGCTCTGGGGCCACCTGAGGGATAGGGAACAACCAGAATTTAGCACGTTGTTAACCGAGGGGGCCGCGCAACAACCATCACTGTGGCTGCAACCCCAGCAAGCTAACCTGACGGCCCCCGATGGGGCATTGTTGCGTACCTTTGAGGGCCATAGCGGCGAGGTCATGTCCGTGGCGCTGAGTGAGGATGGCCGTCATGCGCTGTCAGGGTCATACGACAAGACGATGAAACTGTGGGATGTGACGACGGGAGAGGCGTTGCGCACCTTTGAGGGCCATAGCGGCGGGGTCAGGTCCGTGGCGCTGAGTGAGGATGGCCGTCATGCGCTGTCAGGGTCAGAAGACAAGACGATGAAACTGTGGGATGTGACGACGGGAGAGGCGTTGCGCACCTTTGAGGGCCATAGCGGCTGGGTCAGGTCCGTGGCGCTGAGTGAGGATGGCCGTCATGCGCTGTCAGGGTCATCCGACAATACGATGAAACTGTGGGATGTGACGACGGGAGAGGCGTTGCGCACCTTTGAGGGCCATAGCGGCTGGGTCGGGTCCGTGGCGCTGAGTGAGGATGGCCGTCATGCGCTGTCAGGGTCATCCGACAATACGATAAAACTGTGGGATCTGACCACGGACAACTGTTTAGCCACCTTCTGTGGCGACCATTCATTCTATGCCTGTGACCTATCTGCCGATGGCGTCACCATTGTTGCGGGCGACCAAGCAGGCACCGTCCATTTCTTTTCTGTTATCACACCAGAGCCTTAGCTGCCGACATATAAGCAAAGCTCCCCACTCCCCTACATCAAAAAATCTCTTGCCAACTGCACGACCTTTCCCCTTCAAACTAACGGATCGCCTTGGCTCTTATCCAATTCTTTACCCAACCTTAAACGACAGTTTCATAAAAGCGCTCGTAACCAAAGACATTTTTTGATTTAAACATTAAAATAACAATAATTGTGTTGATATGTTAACTCGTTGTGGAGCTTGCTACAGGCCGGTTTGCACATGACACCCCAAAAAATATGCTTGGGTGAAAAGCGCAGGGAGAGCACGCCAACCCATAAAGCCTAGGAAAAGTCCCATATACATTACGTAAAGACATTGTATTTATACGTATTTGCTGATTTGCAGCACCAAGCCATCTGAAAAAGTCTTATGTCCCATTTTTTTTCGGATTCCATCATCCC
The DNA here is from genome assembly GCF_018739865.1 of Leptothoe kymatousa TAU-MAC 1615. Classification (GTDB taxonomy): domain Bacteria; phylum Cyanobacteriota; class Cyanobacteriia; order Phormidesmidales; family Phormidesmidaceae; genus Leptothoe; species Leptothoe kymatousa. The sequence continues at coordinate 78,344 of NZ_JADOER010000001.1, forward strand.
CTGGATAAGAATCAGTAACGCCCCCGGTCTTTACTTATCTTTTTGCAAGCCCCTGTCCTCAGGCGTATGCACAACAATAAAATCCCAACAGGATTCTGTTATGCCGCTTCTGCCTTAGGCAGGCATAAGTTAGAGAGGGCGGCTAAATCTCTTTTTTTTAATGGTTCCCAAATAGCCTAGGACAAGGATTCCCTTCGCAAGGCTGCCGTGTATACACATCAAAGGGGGATTTAGGGGGCCAGGGAGGGGGCTGGATCACTTGCGCTAACGATCGAAGCCCCCTCCGTTGAGCTCCTGACGTAGGTTGGGTAGAACTCCGTGAAACCCAACACCCTAGGCTAGCAACAACAACTCTCCTAGGCACGCGAAAAATAACGCTCTACCCATAGTTCAACAACAGTTAATTCCTTACCCATAACACCCGTCTTTTTATTCATACGATCCTCCATATGCTGACCTCTACTCCTATCGTTGATGTCACAACCCAACCAACATCGGTAGCCCTTCCAAACCAAACAACAACCCAACATACCGTTATCCTCGATTCACAAATTGAGGACCTAAACCTACTGCTGGATGGTTTACGAGCAGATGTCACAGCCCATGTGCTCACAGCCCATGAGGATGGATTACAGCAAATCACTGCGTTTCTAACGCAACATCCCACACAGCACCTAACCCTCCTGGCCCATGGCTTCCCCGGTGGTATGCGCCTGGGGGCAACCACCGTAGACATTAACCACTTAGACACTCACACTCCGCAGCTGCAGCAGTGGTTTGCCCCCACCGCCCCGGCAAAACTAACTCTAATGGCTTGTAATGTGGCCCAAGGGGATGCGGGGCAGGCGTTTATTCAACAACTTGCGACCGTTACCGCCGCTGATGTTACGGCCAGCGTCAATGTTTTGGGTAATGGCGTTTGGCTACCCGCTGCTAAGGCGTTGTTTACGCCGGCAACCCTGGCGGCCTACCGTGGCACCCTGCAATGGTCAACTGTGGGTGCCGGGGCCATTGCCCCCCAGATTGACAACGACTTTGACATTGAAATAGACAGCCAGGGTACGCCCTATATTATTTTCCAGGATGATGCCAATGGCGTGACGGTGAAACGGTTCGATGGCCTCAATTGGGTGGATGTGGGGGTGCCCGGTTTTCCGGAGGGCAATGCTAGCTTTGTCGGCCTAGAATTTGGCCTGAATGATACCCCCTATGTGGTCTTTAAGGATGATGCCAATAACAGCCGGGCCACGGTGATGCAGTTTAATGGCACCGACTGGGCCTATGTGGGTGATCCTGGCTTTTCGCCGGGAGGGTTTAAGGACATTAACATGAAGTTCTACGGTGATGCGCCCTATGTGGTGTTCACCGATAGAACCCAAAATTCCCGGGCCACGGTGATGGTCTTTGATGGCCTCAGTTGGGAAACGGTGGGCAACCCTGGCTTTTCCACTGGGGCGGTGGCCGCCTCTGATATCAACATTGATGGCAACGGTGTGCCCTATGTGGCCTATGTGTCTGGGGAAGAGGGCTTCGAACAGGTCTCTGTGCAGCGATTTATCAATGGCCAGTGGAGCTTTGTTGGCGCGGAAGGATTTTCGGTGGGGGCGGAGGCTGCCAGACCGGATATTGAGTTTGATAATAACAATGTGCCCTACCTTGTTTACCGGGCTCGGGGCAACGGCGAAGGCAATAAGGCCATTGTGCAATCGTTTAATGGCACCGACTGGATCAAAGTGGGCAGCAATGATGCGTCCATTGCCGGTGGTTTCCACCCCGATCTGGAGTTTGACCAGAACAATGTTCTCAATCTGGCGATTGTGGACCAGGCTCTGAAAGATAAGGTCTCGGTGCGCATCCTGAATCCAGATAATACCTGGGGCTATTTGGATGATAGTGGTTTCTCGTTGGGGCCAACAAACTTCCCAGACCTGGAGTTTGATAGCAACAACCTGCCCTATGTGCTCTATCGTGAGACGTTTGACGCCAATGGGGATGTTGCATCCAGCGCCGTGGTAAAACGTTTGGGCGAACCCGCTACGGTGGTGGATAATATCGCCCCTGTGTTGGCCAGTGTGAGTCGCAAAACTCCCCTTGGGGCGACGGTCCCTAGTGGCACTGTGGTGTTTGAGGCGCTCTTTAGTGAGGCGGTGGCCAATGTTGGCCCAGAAGATTTTGTGATTAATGGGTTGCCCACGGCCACCATTGATGCGGTAACGACGACAGACAGCACTCGCTATGACATTGCGGTGACGGCCACTGGCGCAGCCGGTAGCGTTTTTGGGCTAGATTTAGCTACGGTGTCTGACATTGTGGATATTGCGGGCAATGGGTTAACCCTGGCAGAGCCCACTGTGGATGAGGCATATACCCTTGCGGGACCTTTGGTGGCCCCTGTGCTATCCAGCATCCGTCGCAAAACGCCCGTTGAGGCTGCGGTTACTGGTAATAGCACCCTGGTATTTGAGGCCACCTTTAGTGAGGGGGTGGTCAACGTTGGCCCAGAAGATTTTGTGATTAATGGGTTGCCCACGGCCACCATTGCCGGGGTAACGGCTGTGGACGCCACTCGCTATGACATTGCGGTGACGGCCAATGTGGGGGATGCCGCCAGTGGCACGGTTGGTTTAGATTTGGCCGCAGTTTCGGATATTGTCAACGCTGCGGGGACGGCCTTAACGCTGGTCGAGCCGACGGTGGATCAGGCGTATACCGTTACGGCCCCAGGGACTGTGGCCCCAGCGCCTCCGGCCACCCCTGTGGTTGAGCCTCCTACCCCCCCCGTTGTATTGCCTGAGGTGGTAACGCCCGTTGCACCTGGTGCGCTGACGATTTTACCCAGTGTGAATCGGGTGGAAGTGACATCTCTAGGCACCGATAATACGCTGCAGCTAACATTTCGAGGGGGGCAGGTGACGAATGTCCCCGACATTCTGGTCTTTGATGAGGCGGATGCGCTGATTGGCCAGTTTTCCTTGCTGGATTCTGATGACCTAGCTGCGGGGTATACGTCTCGGTTTACCATCAGTAGCAATGCCATTAGTGTTGGTCAGAGTTTGCAGTTTGCGATTCAGGATGGGGAGACGACCTGGTTTGCAGACCCCGCAAGGCTATCCGACTCTGAAGCTCTGTTGAGGTTTGGCAATGGGTTTAGCTTTAATGTGGGATTGGCGACCGAAACGGGTAGTACGAACCTATTGGTAAATGATGCGGAGTCTATTGACCTGACGGGGCAGGCGTCTGGCACCATCAGTTTCTCGGTGTATCGAGAGGCGGCGATGGATAATACGGTGGATTTGTATACAACTGATTTTGCCGATGGTGGCATTGTTGATGCGTTCACTGGGCGCACCTTGATGCCCGGTGATGCTGGCTATAGGGCAGCGGCCATTTCTAATCGGTTAAATCTCAACCTATCGGGCACCAACGGTCAGGTTAATACGGTGGATGCGGCGGTTACCGGCGGCATGCATCTCGGCATTTTTGTGGTGATCGATGGCATAGACCCTGCCGTTGGCGAGGTTGTGTTTAGCCACAGTGGAGCCAATGCCAATGGGGCGGACCACATTAAACACCTGGGCGACAATTCTTTTGGCATTGAAGATCAGGCTGGGTTGGGCGATAAAGACTTTGACGATATTGTTTTACAGTTTTCTGTTGCCTAGGGGCCCCCTGAATCGATAAATATTCTATAGATAAGAACAAACGCAATTAAGCACTTGCACGTCGAGCAATGGACCATCCATTGCTCGACGTGTTTTAAAGTTTTGGTGATACGGATTGGGTGGTGCTTAAACGTGGGGCTACCGAGTAAAAATACCCATGGCTTTGAGACCCTGGTAGGACGACTTCATTGCCTAACTAATGTTGATAGGTCTTTATACGCAGGGGCCAAAAGCCTTGCACTACAAAGAGTCATGAAACTGTAACAAAAAAGTTAACTATTCCGGAGAAGTCTGGAAGTGTACGAAGAGTAGAACGAGCAGAAAGTCTTATAGACAAGACTGCATCGAATAGCATTTATCACCTTGGGGTCAGATTATCTGACTACCTGAAAATCGATCACTTCAGACATCAGCCCCCTGTCTGCCCGATAAATTCACCTCTGATCTAAAGATACCCTTTTCTGGGTCTTGCAAAATGCTTTTATAAGTCTTCCTGGGAGAAAACTTCTGGGGTATATAATCCAGCAGCTTTGTCTATGCTTTCTGCCGACTGTGTTGTCGTAGCTCGGTTTATAGCAACTTGTCATGAAACAACAACGATTTTGGCACGCTAAGCGTCGTTGCCATCTCTATCTAGCCGTTTCCAATTCCCCCGGTATGTTTATGTTTATGGGTAAACCTTGGTCCTCCAAAGCATTGCAGGCCCTTGGTTTTGTTCAAGAACCTAACGAACAGAAACTTCAACAACCTAAGCTTGCTTTTGGCGATCCCTCTCGATTCCAGGGATCGTTTTGCAAGACCCAGGGGAAGGGATCTTCTCCTACCTGGGGTGCCCGAGGTGGCTCCGGTGGTAAGGTCACTCGATCGCCTAAAAGTTAAGGGTTTGTTAAAAAATAAAAACATGGCTTTGTTCCTTGAAACCTTGGCGTAACAAGCCTTTCGGGACTAAACCGTGAAGCAGTTGCTTAACAACTCCTAAGTTAAGAGTTGCAAAGAGTGATGGTTAAGATCTGAGCTCTCTTCTGCCAGATCTTAACTATGCTCGCTAGGCGAAGCAGCGTGGCTATTGGTCAGGCTCGGGCAAAGGGGCTTTAGTCCCTAGTTTTGTCGAACAGACCATATGGCTTAAAAGCCCCCTGTCGTTACCCAATTGGGTAACGACAGGGGGCTAATTAATGGCTGGCTGGAATCTGTCAAAGCCCCAGTTGTTCGGTTTGGGGTTTGGGCTCTGGAGCTTCAGCAATGGACGGATGTAATATTGCGTTACTTAACCCCGCAATCCATAACATTGCCCCACATTGCTTAAGGTTTATTTCGGATAACCGTTACGGTTCAACCGTGTGAGAATCTAGTGTATTCACGGATTCATACCAATTTTAGACGCGCTTTTTGACATCCATGGACCAATCTCAGCAATCAACTGCGATCGTAACCGGTGCCTCCTCCGGCGTTGGCCTATATGCGGCTAAAGCTTTGACCGATAGGGGCTGGCATGTGGTGATGGCCTGTCGCAACCTACCCAAGACCGAAAAGGTAGCCAAGGAAGTGGGTATGCCTGACGGTAGCTACACCATTACTAAATTGGATCTGGCCAGCTTAGCCAGTGTGCGTAGCTTTGTGAATGAATTTCGGGCCAGCGGAAAAAACCTAGATTCCTTGGTCTGCAATGCGGCCGTTTACCTGCCGCTGCTCAAGGAGCCCATGCGTAGCGAAGATGGTTATGAGTTGAGCATGGCTACCAACCATCTGGGGCATTTTCTACTGTGTAATCTGATGTTGGAAGATTTGCAAAAGTCTTCTAATCCGCGTCTGGTTATTTTGGGCACGGTGACTGCGAATCCGAAGGAATTGGGCGGTAAAATCCCCTTCCCCGCACCGCCTGATCTGGGCAATCTAGAAGGCTTTGAACAGGGATTTAAGCCGCCTGTATCCATGGCCAACGGCAAGAAATTTAAGCCCGGTAAAGCCTATAAGGACAGCAAGCTGTGCAATGTGCTGACCATGCGTGAGCTGCATCGTCGCTACAGTGAGTCTACGGGCATTGTCTTTAGTTCTCTATATCCTGGCTGTGTGGCCGAAACTCAGCTGTTTCGCAATCACTATTCCGCTTTTCGGACTATTTTCCCTTGGTTCCAAAAGAACATTACCGGTGGCTATGTGACTGAAGCCGTGGCTGGCGATCGCGTGGCGGCGGTGGCGGCTGATCCCGACTACAGTCAGTCTGGTTACTACTGGAGTTGGGGCAACCGCCAGAAGGAAGGCCGTAAGTCTTTTGTGCAGGAAATGTCTAACGAAGCGCTAGACGACATGAAGGCCCGGCGTCTGTGGGAGCTGAGTGAGAAGCTGGTGGGCATGGCCTAGGGCTTGAACGCCTCATAGGGTATACGGTCGGTCCCGTAGGGGCATTGCACGCAATGCCCCTACGGGTGGTTTCCATCTATAAACAGATTCCAAAAAATCAACGTTTCTGTAGATAACTTCGGTACTATGGCCTGCGGACCACTGTGGTCTAGTACCCACATTTATTGCAGGTTATCTCCATGGCGCAAGCAGACATCGGTATTATCGGCGGCAGCGGTCTCTATAGGATGGATGCCCTCACTGATATTGAAGAGGTCACCGTTGAAACACCGTTTGGTGAGCCTTCCGATGCGTTTATTTGCGGCAAGCTAGATGGTACTCCGGTGGTCTTTTTGGCGCGTCATGGTCGGGGGCATCGTTTGTTGCCGACGGAGCTGCCGTTTCAGGCCAACATTTACGGCATGAAGAGCCTCGGGGTGAAGTATTTGATTTCGGCATCGGCGGTGGGCTCTCTCAAGGAAGAGGTAAAGCCAGTGGACATGGTGATCCCCGATCAGTTTATTGACCGGACTAAAAATCGGACAGCCACGTTTTTTGGTGAAGGCATTGTGGCCCATATTGCCTTTGGCGATCCGGTGTGTAAAAACTTGGCGACAGTTTTGGGCGATGCCGTGGAAAGCTTGAACCTGGAGGGTGTAACCCTACACCGGGGGGGCACCTATGTGTGTATGGAAGGGCCGGCATTTTCCACTAAGGCGGAGTCGCATTTGTATCGTAGCTGGGGGGCCACGGTCATTGGGATGACTAATTTGACTGAGGCAAAACTGGCGCGCGAAGCGGAAATTGCCTATGCCACCTTGGCCATGGCCACTGATTATGATTGTTGGCACCCGGACCACGATAGTGTGACGGTGGAGATGGTGATTGGGAATTTACAAAAGAATGCGGTTAATGCCCAGCGGGTGATTCAAGATGTGGTTTGTCGTTTGACGGAGAACCCCCCTGAATCTGAGGCCCATTCGGCGTTGAAATATGCGGTGTTTACCCCTCTGGATACGGCGCCTGTGGCAACGAAAAATAAGCTTAAGCTTATTTTGGAAAAGTATATGTAGGCCCTGGCCAGGATGTCCGCATGGCAGGGTGGTTTTGGGCTGCATGTTGTAGCAATTTGCTGAATAGCGCTGTACCTGTAGGGTGAACTGTGGGCGCAAGGCTATATTTAATGTTGGAGACGCTTCTAAACAGCTTATGACCGGTGAACTTGGTTATTCCTTACCCCCCGCTATCCGTCGCATTGCGAATAACTTTCGCCTGGTTGGCTGGGTGAGCTTTTGGGTGCAGATCGTCAGTGGCGTCATTGCTACGCTGCTGTTTGTCACATCATTGCTGGGGCTGCAGTCTGTTTCGAGCCGTAGCGGTGCCGAAAATGCAGCGGCAGGAAGTGGTTTTCTGTTGGCGGCGCTGGGTTTGGCGGCCGTATATGTGGGTGTGTTTTGGGCGTTTCAATATACTCGGTTTGCCCGCAAACTTAAGTCTAGTAATCCGGACCTGCGACCTAAGCCGAAAAATGCGGCAAAAATCGTTGCCACTGGTTTAACGATTAGTGTGCTGGGGATGTTTTTTGGCCTATTGGGCTCTGGAGGCGTGGTGGGGTCACTGATGCTGAAGGTGATTTCCCAACCCCAAAGTGGCAATATTGCTGTGGTTAATCCCACTTTGGCTGTGGAGCCGTTGGATGTGTTTCTGGTGCAGGCAACCATCAACACGTTGATTTCTCACTTTGCTGGCATTGTGGGGTCGCTGTGGTTGTCGCGGACGATTAATAAGCAGTCCTAAGGTGGGGGAGGGGTTAGTGAAGGTGAGAAATAAGGAATTAGGAATTAGGAATTAAGTGGGTTGACCCAATTAGCTATCAGATGTCGAGGCCCCTTCTGTCCTCCAATTTTGGGGGGGACTAGATCCAAAGCCCTAAAAAAAATGGGGGGTTGGGGCAAAGGACGCGAAGTCCAAATGCCTGTGCGTATCTTAATAAAAGATTGATTCACCTACTTGGTAAGGGGGTTTTTCTGTCTCCTTTAATTAATAATTGTGGTCGGGAACGGGGTTGAACCGATGTGTAGCATCCCTTGAAGGGCTGTTGCTGCCATTGACCAGTATTCTGGTTGGCACGTCCAGGCGTTGCTTTTTGTGGAGCTTCGCTAGGGTGGACATAGCCCATTTCTGGGAGATGAGACCATGAAAAAAGGAGTTTGTGACCGAGTCTGGTTACTCTATCTACAAGGACGCCTATCCCCGGTACAGCTGTTGGCATTGTGTAAGCTATCTGCAGTGAATAGCCAGGCAAACAATGACCATCAATCATCTACTGCTGCATAGTTTTTTGGGTGCTGAGCCGGGCCAGGATTTTACGGGCCACCATCGGTCGGTTTATCCCCTAGCTCAGCAACGGCATTTTGTGCTTACGATCTTTCCCAGCTGGCTGCTGCTCGCCGCGTAGTGCAGCCCATGGAACAATCTTTGACAGATCGTATCCCAGCGCCGACGCTGGTAATTTTGGCGGGTTTAACGGTGCAGCTGGGGTCGGCCCTGGCAAAGTCTGTTTTTGTTTTGGCGGGCCCCCTGGGCACTGTGTTTCTGCGGGTGGCCCTGTCGGCGGTGCTGTTGACCCTGATCTGGCGGCCGCGCTGGCAGCCAATTCGGTCCCACTGGCCCCTGGTGCTGGCCTATGGGGCGGTGCTGGCGGTCATGAATACTTGCTTTTATTTGGCCATTGATCGGATTCCCCTGGGTATTGCGGTGGCCATTGAGTTTACGGGACCCTTGGGGCTGGCGGTGCTGAAGTCGCGGCGCTGGCTAGATTTGGTGTGGGTCACCCTGGCGGCGGTGGGGGTGCTGTTGCTAGCACCCTTGCAGGGCAGTGGTTTAGACCCGCTGGGGTTGATGTTTGCAGCGCTGGCGGCGCTGGCCTGGGCTGGATATATTGTGCTGGCGGCGGCGGCGGGCCAGGTGATACCAGGCCTTGAGGGACTGGTGTGGGCGATGATTTTTGGTGGCTTGTTGTTAATGCCCGTGGGTATCGGTGTGGCGGGGGCTTCGTTATTCAATGGGCAATTGTTGCTGATGTCTGTGGCGGTGGCGACCCTATCGTCGGTTACCTATGCCTTGGAGCTGATGGCGTTGCGACGGCTGCCGGTGAATGTGTTTGGGGTGTTGCTGAGTGTGGAACCGATGCTGGCGGCAACCTCTGGCTTTTTTGTGTTGGGGGAAACGTTGACGCTGCGATCGCTAATGGCCATTGTCTTAATTTCCATCGCAGCGGCTGGGGCCGCCCGCTATGGCGTCTCAGCGGTTGAGTAAGTCGGGTAAACCGCCTATATACAAAGGCAAAGGCCCGGGGAATAGCGCCCCGGGCCTTTGCAATCATGTCGATGGAGTTGTTGAACTAGCGTTCATTAAAACGCAGCGTTCATACAACGGCTTCGTTGAGCAGTTCAGTAATGGCCCGATGCTCAATGGGGGGCTCCATCACCTCCTGGCGAGTATCCGTAATCAGCCAGTCTAGGGCCGCTTGCTTCATATCGATGGAGGCGCCAGTCTTGTCAACGCAATAGCGACCGAACACAAGCTTGTCGATCAAACGTACGCCGGAACCAATGCGGGAATATTCGAAGACGACGCTCTTGTCCACCAGGGCACCGCTGCAAATGCAGCTATTGGGGCCGATCATAGTAGGTCCAATGATGGTGGCACCATCTTCGATTTCCGCCATGCCGCCAATGTAAACTGGACCTTCGATATTGATCTTATCCCAGTTGGCCTTCACGTTTAGACCGGTGTAAACACCAGGCTTTACTTCATGGCCCGGAATGCTAACGCCCTTGACCTGGCCCGTGAGCACATCTTGGATGGCCTGCCAATAGTCGGGGACCTTACCAATGTCAACCCACTCAAAGTCCATGGTGATGCCATAGAACGCTTCGTTGGCTTCCACTAGCTTGGGGAAGAGGTCGCCACCGATGTCAAACTCTTGACCGGAGGGGATGTAGTTAAAGATTTCGGGCTCGAAAATGTAAATACCGGTGTTGATGTTGGTGCTCAGGGCCTCCTCAACCGTAGGCTTTTCTTGGAAGGACTTGATGCGGCCAGTGTCATCCGTGACCACCACACCGTAGCTGGGCACCTGCTTGAGGGGCACCGACTTCATGACGATGGTGGCGATGGAACCCTTTTCCTTGTGCTGACGAACCGCTTCGGTGAGGTCCAGGTCAATCAGGGCGTCGCCGCAGAGGACGACGAAGGTATCATCAAAGAACGGGGAAAAGTCCTGGATTTTGCGCATACCACCGGCGGAACCGAGGGCATCTCCAACTAGTTCACCATTGGTAATGCGACCTTCAAAGGAATAGGCTAGATCTACACCGAAGCGCTGACCATCTCTGAAGTAGCCTTCAATTTCATTGGCCAAGTGGCTAACGTTGGCTACGATTTCAGTAAAACCGTGCTGTTTTAGTAGTTCTAATAGAAACTCCATCACTGGCTTTTGCAGGATGGGGATCATCGGCTTAGGAATGGTGTACGTGATGGGACGTACACGAGTACCTTTCCCTGCCGCCAAGATCATGGCTTTCATAAATGCTCTCTCTATTCCTAAATAACAGCTAAGAGGTAAAAATAACCGGACGTTGCGATCGCGAGCGACCGCAATAAGCATAAGGCTTTAACTACAGGTCTCACTATCGCAGGACAAACTTTAGTAGAGGGTCTAAAATTTGCCATTGCCAATCACCATTGGCACCTGACAGGAATCATCGGTTTGGCAACGTCAAGATAGTAACAAGCGCCCTTAAAGTATACCCACGCATATTGTCGGACTTCATTACTGCCTCACAGACGTCCAGGCAAATATTGATTTTTATGCATCCCATCCCCAGAATGACACCTATGGAATGTCCTTTGTTCCGGACAGGTGATTAGGGCCTTTGGGGCTTAATCGGGTAAAACATAGGCGGGCACATCCGCTAGGGTGGCTGCGTTGAGTTGTCTGACTTTCAGATCGCGGTAGAAACGGTCCTGAGCAAGTTCCACTTTGGACTGTGAGGATAAAAAGAGTAGGCCCCAAAATACGCCAACTTTTTCATGGCGATAGTCTTCATCACTTAATTCGTTAGTGATGGGGCCACCCAGAACATCTGGACGAAAATGGGCCCAATGTTCTAGTAAACGCTCAAAATCCATCCATTCGATGGCACTTTCTAATTCTTCCCAATATTTATCCAAGAATGTGGCCAGGGCATCCGCAATTTCTGACAAATTTTCTTGGTGAGCCAGCTGGGCAATCGTGCTAATGGCCTTGCGCTTGGAGTGGGGTTTGGCGCCCCGATTGCGATTGCGCGGCGTGGGGTTGGCCATGGCAACGGCCATCATTTCCAACTGGGCGATCAGCTCCTGCAGCGTCACCTGGCGCTTTTCTGGGGGGCTGGCCACGGCTCGGCGGTGGATATAGTTTTCCAGGTTGCGCGGTAGCCGTCTGGCGTAGCCCTGGGGCTCAAAGCCCTCTTCGTCTTCTTCGAAGTCCACGACTTCTTCTTCGATTTCGCTGCGAATTAGGGTGTCGGCTTTGAGCAGCACCAACATGGAGGCATAGAGAAAGGCCTGCCCCGATTCCGAGAGATTTTTTTCGTAGGGTGAGCGACCATTAGCGGCAACGAGCTCTTGTTCTTTAAGGCTTTTGAGAAAACGATCGACGACATCAATTACGTTTACGTCCCAGGGGTTAATCTCACCCCGTTCGGACAGGTCAATCAAAAATGCGATCGCTCGTTGAGCTAAGGAATTGGCCATAGACACAACCTTATTAAAAACTAGTTGACGCTACTGGTGTGAAATGAGCTGACGCTACATCTAGCGTGAACAGATGCACTATAGCTTAGAAGAAATGAAAATTCAAAAAAAAGTGTCAAATTCAGTTACAAAGACCCCTTTGCCCCTTTAAAAAGCGGTAAAAAACCGGCTGAAATGACTAGGGCGCTTACCACTAGGACTAGATAATTAATTTTTCTTAATAAAAGAAAGAAGAAGGAACCCGACAAGGTGTGGTTTAACCTGGGGTTTCTTCTTCTAAATCGTTTGCTTGCTTGGCAGGTTTTATTCAACCGGGCGCTACGCTACGGCTTCTCCTGTGCCTGCGTCTTTGGCCGCCCCAGGCAGCATGGGCTGAAGATCCTCTAGCTCCACACGGTAGCGCTCCACATCTTCCTCCAGCTGCTGGATGCGCAATTCTCGCTGTTGAACCTGGGGATTCACGTTGAAATATCCCTGGAGCTGGACCCAAACACTAAATACCCAGGCCAGCACAGCACCCACACCGAGGGACACCATTAGCTCGATGCACAGGGGTGCCTCGATATCTATACCCCTAACAATGTGAATTGTGGCTGTGTCGGTATTTTCAATGCCAAATAAGACGAGGGCTAAACAGATGACAAAGATGACGACGAAATTCACCTGGCGCATAGCGGTCACCTCTCAATCACGATGAAACAGCTACAGGCTACTACAGGAATGTCAAGATTGATCGAATTTTTTATTTATTAAAAGAGTTGCGGTCGGAATTTAGGTGTTATGGCCGGTTCAACAGCCCATGGCGAACGCCATAGCCCCCGGCGCACAGCAAAATAATTACCCCGGCACCAATGCCGATGGGGCTAGGAATCCAAAAGGTGGCATCCAGGGTGTTGACCTCGCCAGGGGTGAGGGGCCAGTGGCTGGCGTCGGCAATGGAGTCAATGTCAAAGCTGAGGGACAGGGTGCGCCAGCCATCTAGGGCACCGCCTTCGCCGATGGCCTGATCGGCGGATAGGCCCCGCAGGTCGATCTCCGCTTGGAGATGATTGAGCAAGGCCACGCCAAAGTTTTGTTGGCTCAGGTCTAGGTGGGCGAGCAGCGGCGGTGCGCCGGGCACCTGGGTCATGGGGCCATCGGCCGCAAACAGCTGGTTAAATTTTTTGACTAGGTCAGCGCCATTGTTAAAGTCGATGGTCACCTGGAGCGTGCCATCATCCAGGGATGTGGCTTTGCCAGAAAAGGTTTTGGCTTCTTGGATAAAGACCTGTAGCCACTGTTGGCGCACGTCGCTATTGAGGCTGACAAACTGGTCGTTGAGGTGCAGGGTTTGCACCAGGGTGCCATGGGTTTGGCTATCAAAGTCGATGCCTAGCTCATAGTCCACACAGCCGCTCAAACATATGGATAGGGCTGCGATCGCAATCAGCCGCATCATCAGCGTCCTTAGCTGAACCACCATAGACCTCCTAGCAACAGGGCGGCACCCACCAGGGCAACCCACACAAATCCGTTATCTTCCGTATTCACTTCACTCAGGGGCAGCGGTGGCGGTGGGGGCTTCAGGGGGCGAGGCTTAACGGGGCGATTTTGCCACGGTTTATCATCGCCATTTTCCAGGTCCGCTAAATCGGGGATTTTAGTCAGGCATTCTTCTTTTACCTGCAATTTGGGCGCATTGATGATGTATAGCACCCGTTTGCTTTGTTTGCGCACATCCAGGTCTGGGTGCAGCGCCAGTTTGCCACATAGTTCAATGGCTTCCTGGCGTCGGTCTGTGGCCGCTAGGGCATTTACCAGCCACAGTTTTAACTCCCCGTCTAATGAAATGCTAGGGTTTTCGGCGATGCCCTGTTCAAAGGCTTGTACGGCATCGGCATATCGGCCTCGCTCAAAGGCTTTTTGACCCAGTTCAAAGGCTGTTCGCGCACTCTGATTGGCTGCATCTGGCATTGCGGCTAATCGCTAATTTAACTATCTTCTGCTCAGATATTTTACGGCGAACCTAGTTGAATGCAACTAAAAAACAGCGGGTGGGTTGGAATTATGTCTGGGCAGAATCGGTGGTCTGGTGCCCTTCGGGCTTTGGCATGGGTAGGGTGATGGTTAACGTTGTGCCCGCTGTAGACGACTCACAGGTTAGCGTTCCATCGTGCTGTTGGGTGACGATTTGATAGGCAATGGAAAGGCCTAGGCCGGTGCCTTTGCCCACGGATTTTGTGGTGAAAAATGGATCAAAGATTTTTTCCCGCAGGGCCTCGGGAATGCCAGGGCCATTATCCGAGATTTGAATTTCGTAGTGGGTGGCTAAACGGCGGGTTTGAATGTGGATGTGTGGGGTAAAGCTATCTAGGGCTTTAGTCTGTGCTTCTCGCAACGCATCAATGGCATTGCTCAAAATGTTCATAAATACCTGGTTTAGCTGGGAGGCGTAACAGCTAATGGGGGGCAATGGGCCATAGTCTTTCTGGATGTCGATGGCATCAAAATCGCTATTTTCCTTGAGGCGATTTTGTAAAATCAGCAGGGTGCTGTCTAGCCCCTCGTGGATATCCACGGGCTTTTGTTCGGCCTCATCGAGGCGAGAGAAATTTCGCAGGGAGGTGATAATGTCGGCGATGCGTTCTGCCCCCACCGTCATGGAATTTAGCAGGCTGGGTAAATCCTCTTTGATGTAGGTGATGTCGATTTTTTGGGCCAAGGCCGTAATGTCGGCGGCGGGGTCTGGGTAGTGGTGCTGGTACTGCTCAATTAGGGACAGCAGATCGTCGGTATATTCCTGGGCCGGTTCTAGGTTGCCATAGATAAAGCTGACCGGGTTGTTGATTTCATGGGCAATGCCCGCCACCATTTGCCCCAAGCTGGACATTTTTTCGGTTTGGATCAGCTGAATTTGGGTTTGTTTTAGCTGATCTAGCGTATCGGAGAGTCGGGTGTTTTTCTCGGCTAGGGCCTGGGTGCGATCGCGCACTTTCTGTTCCAGTTCCTGGTTCGCCGTAGCCAGGGTTTGGCGAGCCTGGCTCAAATTATCAAACAAAATTGAGTTTTGGATGGAGATCGCTGCCTGGGCCGACAGAATGCTCAGCATTTCCACATGCTGATGGGTAAATGCCTGGGCCATCAGGTTGTTTTCTAAATAAATCAGGCCCACTAGTTCTGCCTGGCGCAGGATGGGGGCACACACAATGGACTTGGGCCCATGGGTTTGAATATACCTATCCTGGGAAAACTGTTGGCTCTCCTGGGCATTGTCCAGCACCATGGGGCGTTGGGTGCGCACCACATACTGAACCAGGCTTTGGGGCAAATAGGGATAGTCCGTCGCCACGGTTGTAGCCAGTAGCGATTGATCGACCTGCGGGTCTGGAAAATGGCCATGGGTGACTTCAACCGTGAGTCGATCGGTGCGGTTTAGGAGCAACACCCCCGATTGTCCCCCCGCATTTTCCAGCGCCAGCGCCAGCAGTTTGCTCAGCAGGTTTGGCAACAGAATCTCGCTGGAGAGGGCCTGGGATGCCTTGATGACCGTTTCGCGATCCAAAATATGGTCGGAATAGTCACTGCGAACGCTAATGCTTTGGCCTTGGCCCAGGGAGGTCAGGGGGGGTAACCCTAGCTGGGGGGTGATCAACTGGGGATATTGCTTTGCCATGAGGGCAACTTTGCTCTGTGCCCCCCACCGTTGATAGAGCTGATGGGCTTTTTGTCTGAAAAATTGGGCATTTTCCAGCTGCTGCCGACTGTGTAGCAGGTCCGCTGCCCGCTCTCGGGCTAGGGCCTCGTTGGGCAAGCAGCGATACCCATGGGCCGAGGCAATGGCCTGTTCGTAAAGCTCCATGGCTGGCCAGGGCCGATCTTGCAGGCGCTCTATTTCGGCGGCCACCAGCAATGCCTTATGTTCAAAATTGGCCGCGCAGTGGCTGGCCCAGTCCTGGAGTTGTTGCTGGTGCTGGGTGATTTGGGCCCAATAGGCCGTCTGGGTCTCTGGTGCAGCGTGGGGAAATAGGGCCGCCAAGGTCAGCGCTGAAATGAAGGTGTATTCAGGAATGGCCACGGTGCCGACAACATAGTCCAACAGCGCCTGCGCCTGTTCAACACAGGTTAGGGCCTGGGCATAGTCCCCATAGAGATACAAGACATAGGCTTTGAGAATGTAGTAACGGGCCAGGGGGTTATGGCTCTGGTGACCGATGGTGCGGGTCAGATACTCTTTTTCTGAGCCAGTGTCGAGATCAAAGCTGTCGGCGGATGCGGTCTCCCCCATTAGGTTACGCAGAATCCGTTCGCACCCCCACAGGGCATCGGTCGCCCACTGGTTCTGGTGCTTTTGGGTGAGGGCCAAATAGTTGGGCAACTCGGTGAGGATATTGGCCAAGGGCTGCCCTTGGTAAAAGAAATGGTAACCCTGGTAAGAGAGACTGTAGCCCACATACTGCAGTTCTCCTGATGCTAGGCCAGCGTAGTAGCCGTCGTGGTAAATGGCTTCGGTGGTGTGTAGGGGATAGAGCCAGTGGTTAAGGAAGCTGCCCAGCACCATGCAGGCTTTACACTCCTGCATAGGGTTGTTCAACTTACGGCTGAGCTCTAAGGACATCTGGCCAAATTCATGGCCCCGAGCATACTCTCCCCACAGGCCGCTGAGTAAAATACCGTAGGCCCCGTAGGCGTAACAAACTTCGGGGGCATCCCCATGGTGGATGGCCAGGGTAATGATGGTGCTTACCACCCACATAAATAGCTGGGGGTTGGTGCGGTAGGCCGTGGGTTGCAGGGTGCCCAGAATTTTGACAGCGGCGCGGATGGTGGGGGATTCGATGGGGGAATTATTCAACAAACTGGCCACGGGGCGGTCCCCCAGCTGGGCTTTGAAGTCGGTGAGTTGTTGTTCCACCACCGGTTCTAGGTTGGTTGTTGGCACCGAAAATCCTAACAGATCTAGGGCCTGCCGTCCGATTGCGATCGCTTCTTCGTATCGAGCCTGCAGGGTGTACTGCAGAATCAGCAAGTGAATCACCTGGGCTTGATCTAGCGGGGACGTTAGCTGGGCCAACATGGTTTTGATCAGGGCTTCGGATGGCTCAAATTGGCCCTGACGCTGTTGTGCTTCAGCTAGGGAATAGGTTAGGTCAAAGGTTAGCTGGGGCTGGGCTTGCCAGGGCTGGGCAGGGAGGTTTTGAAGGCCCATATTAAAATAGCTGCTGGCGGAGGCATAGGCGGTTGTGGCCATGGCTTTTTTCCCCGCAGCCAGGTTGAGCTGTGCCAGATGTTGTTTCTCGTCCCCATCGGTGATGAGGGGCTGGCCCTGGTTGAGGTAGTCCACCTGCCGGAAGGTGGATAGTTCCGGGGAGCTGTTGTTGCTAGGGCGATGCTCAGCGGCCCGGTCTTGCTGGCTGAGGTAGCGGCCAATGTGCAGATGGATTTCCTGGGTTTGTTGGTCGCTCAAACGTTCAAGGGCGGTTTGTTGCACCTGATCGTGGATAAATTTGAACGCAGGAATGACAACATTAGCGGTGGGCTGCGGGACGAGACATTCCTCTGATGTGGGTAGCACAAAAGATGCGGTGGGCACAATCAGGTTGTTTTGGATTGCGGGTAACAGATGGCGATAAAGTTCTACCTGGGCGTCCGTTAACGATAGGGACTGGATTGGGGCCAGGGTGGGGGCATTGGCCTGGGCCATTAAACGGGCTAGGGTGGCCAACTCAAACTGGGTGCCCCAGCAGGCGGCCCAACTGAGAATTGTTTGGGTCAGCTCGGATAGCTGGCCCAGGCTTTGCAGAACTAGCTGGGCAACGTTCTCTGTGCTGTTATAGGTGCGGATTTGGTCCAGGTCCCAGCGCCATTGGAGAACTTCAGAACCGCTGCCCATGGAGGCGGTGCCTAGGGTGATCAGCTGGTCTTGGTGCAGCGTCCGCAGCAGCTGATTGACAAAAAATGGATAGCCCGAGGTTTTTTGGTGAATCAGCTTTGCCAGGGACTGGGCCGCCGCGTCATCGCAGCGAAAACTGTCTGAAATTAGCTGCCCCACCTGGTCTACATCCAGGGGTGGCAACAGAATCTTTTGGCTGCGTTCGGCTTTTTCTAAATATTGCAATAGACCGTGGAGGGGATGGGGGGTATCCAGTTCCGTGTGGCGGTAAGCGCCGATGAGAAACAGGTGCTGCAAGGACTCTTCCCGCACCATCAGCTCAATCAGTTGCAAGGTGCCCCGATCGGCCCATTGCAAATCATCTAAAAACAGGACTAGGGGCTGCTCTGGAGTACACAGCACCTGCATAAAGCTAAGGAAAACCCATTCAAACCGTTTCTGTGATTCCGTTGGTGGCAGTTCTGGAACTGGGGGCTGGTCTCCGATTAAAGTCCGTAGGGCGGGAATCAAATCTATGAGTAACTGGCCGTTGACCCCCACGGCGATGCGGATGCGATCGCACCATTGTTGGAACTGATCTTCCGGTAGGGTCAAGACCTGATCCACCCAGTGGGACAACGCCGATGTCAGGGCTGCGTAGGGCAGGGGAGACTGCTGAAACTGTTCAAACTTGCCGGCAAAAAACGTTGCCCGCTGATTATACAAAAAGGGTTTAAGGCCATTTACCAGGGCCGATTTTCCCGACCCTGATGAGCCCGCAATCAGGGCCACTTGGGTTGGGCCTTGACAGCTTTGTTGAAAACTCTTCTCCAGGTTTGCCATCGCCGTCTCCCGCCCGTAGAGCGTCTGGGAGAGCACAAACTGTTGGGGGATATCTTGGGTGGCCAGGGTAAATGGCTCAATGTGTTTTGTCTGTTTCCACTGTTCCAGGCATGTGTGTAGGTCTTGCTTTAGGCCCCAGGCACTCTGGTAGCGAGCATCGGGGGATTTGGCCATCAGTTTCATGACCAGGTCTGAAACAACTGTGGGCACATCGCGGTTGAGTTGGGAGATCGGTGGGGGTGTTTTCGCAATGTGGCAGTGCACCAGCTCTAATAGGTCGTTACTAACAAAGGGCACTTGCCCGGTCAGCAGTTCGTATAGGGTTACCCCCAGGCCGTAGAAGTCGCTGCGATGGTCAATGCTGTGGTTGGTGCGCCCTGTTTGCTCAGGGGCCAGATAGGCCAATGTACCTTCCAGAGCCTTAACGTTATTCTCCGCCGTGGTCACCTCGCGGGCAAACTCGGTGGCCATGCCAAAATCTATCAGCTTGATCCGTTGGCTAGGGGGCAGCACGAGAATATTGGCCGGGTTGATGTCCTTATGCACAATGTGATGGTTGTGCAAGGTCAGCAGTTGTTCGGTAACTTGTAGCCCAATGGTCAGAATGTCTGCCAGCGATAGGGCTTGGGTTTGGCGCCATTGCTTCAGGGATACCCCGGCACAGTCTTCGAGCACAAGCACTAACCCATTTTGGTGGGGTTCTAACCCATAGGTTTGAATCACCCCCGCATGTTTGACCTTAGACAATAGGGCATATTCCCGGTGGTAGCGGGCCAATTCTAAGGGCGACGGATAGGCTTGTTGGGATGTTTTTAGAATAACGGGACGCTGTGAGGAGTCCTGCCGTGCCCGAAAAATTCGCGTTCGCGCGCTTTCGTAGATCGGCTTTAGGGAAGAGTATCCAGACAGGGTCAACATGGCTATGTTAAGGGCAAAAAAACCTATGTTTTAAGGTGCCCATGCGGCCGTGGGATGACACTGTTTTGACCTGGGTTAAGCTGTGATCACAGCCTCGATAAAATGTGTCGGTTGGAGGTGAAAACACTTGTGGTGCCGTCGTTACAGCACCGTTTAATTGCCCGATTTTGGGGGTAAGGTCTTTACATTACTTTGATCTACTTTGATCTACTTTGATCTATGAAATAAAAATACCCTTGACAACACAATAGGGACGCTGTCAAGGGTATTTTTTGGGGCTCTGGTTAGGCCACGATGGGGGTTAGGCGCCTACCGCTTCCTTGGCGGCGTACATTACCTCGGCCGTAATCTCCGTATGGCCCTGTTCGCGGGCAAATTTTTCGGTATTGCGCTTCACCTTACCCCGCACAAATCCGGGTACCCGCTTGAGTTCCTTCAGACCGTCAGTGGTCCAGCTGAGGTCAGCATCGGCGGATAGGGTTTGGGTAATGGCTTCCTTGGTGTCGTGGCCGCCGAAAATTTCCAGCAGGTGGTCCTCCATACCCAGGGTGAAGGAATTGTAGATCAGGTCAACAACCTGGTTGGCCCCTTCGTAGCCCAAAAATGGACGATAGCCCACGGGGAAGTTTTGCACGTGGATGGGGGCGGCAATCACACCGCAGGGAATATTGAGCCGTTTGCCCACGTGGCGTTCCATTTGGGTGCCAAAGATGGCGGCGGGTTCGAGCTGGGCAATTTTATCTGCGATCGCGCCATTATCTTCACTCACCAGCACCTCATCGCAGTAGCCATCCACCTGGTTTCTAAACCAAGCATCGTCATACTTGCAGTAGGTCCCGGCCAGCACCACCTTCAGCCCCATTTCCCGAGACAAAATTTTAGTCAGTGCCGCCGCATGGGTATTGTCCCCAAACACAACACAGCGCTTGCCCGTCAGGTTTTGACAATCGATGGAGCGAGAGAACCAGGCCGCCTGGGAGGCAAACCGCGTTTGGTCATCAATAAACTGATCGTAGTTAGCATCCACGCCCCGCTCATTCAAAATCTTTTGGATGGCGCGAATGCAGCGAGCGGTTTCCACCACACCCATGGGGGTAATATCCACATAGGGCATATCGTGCTCCCGCAGCAGATATTCCGCCGTCATGGAGCCAATTTCTCGGTAGGGGATCAGGTTAAACCAAGCTTTCGGTAAATTCTTTAGCTCATGTACCGACGCCCCCTCTGGGATCACGGCATTGACCGTAATACCCAGGTCCGCCATCAGTCGCTTTAGCTCAGTGATGTCGTGGTTGTTGTGAAAGCCCAGGGTGGTAATGCCAATGATATTCACCGAAGGCTGTTCTGTTTTGCCCTCTGGCAGGTCTCCCTGTTTAGCCGCTTTCTTAAGATAAAAATCAACAATCTGCTGTAGGGTGCGGTCTGCCGCCTGCAGTTCATTCGCCCGGTAGTGGTTCACATCCGCCAGCATGACATCCCCGTCAGCATCTATCTGGGCGCGCTCAACAAAGTTCGCCAGATCTTCCTGCAGAATGCTAGAGGTGCACGTCGGTGTGAGAACGATCAGGTCGGGACTTTCTTCCTTATCTTTACGGGTGATATTGTCCACCACCTTTTCTTGGGAGCCCCGTGCCAGGACGTGGCGATCGACGACGCTGGTGGTTACCGGGGTGAAGTCTCGCTCACGGGAGAGCATGGAACGCATGACATTAAAATAATCGTCCCCCAAGGGGGCGTGCATGATGGCATGGACATTCTTAAATGAGCTGGCAATGCGCAGAGTGCCAATGTGGGCAGGTCCTGCATACATCCAATAGGCCAGTTTCATAAATAGCGCTCCAATGTTTTGGGTGAGTGAGGGCATGGCAACCCAGCTATTACGATATGGGAGGTATCAGCGGCCATCCTGCCCCCTAAATGAATTGCAATGGTTCGTAAGAATGGGTCACAGTTGGGGGAGTGGTGCCGAAGAAAATCTTTAAGTTTTAAGTAGATCGTCTGCTGAATCGGAGCCGTGATTGGCGAGGTTCAGACTTCTGAACGTGCCCCCTGCCCTGGGTTAGGGAAAACCACGGGGCGATTCACCGGGCATAATTCGTCTGCATCACTTTATTTAGGCTGGGCAAATTGTTCTGGAACGCCCCATGGCGGCTGTGGAGTATTCAATGTCATAGCAGTTCATTGTTTTTCAGGAGGCCACTATGGGGTCTATTGTGAGCGGTCTAGGTTTAATGGGTGTGTTGCTCGGTTTGGCGATGCCTGTCTCCGCCGAGGTGCTAACCCAGACCAGTGCCACCGAAGCAAAGTTAGTCACCGCTGATGCCCATCGGTCCCTTCGCCATCAGCTAACGGCAAATGCTGGCGAAACAGTGGCCATTAGACTCAAGCTAGCCAATAACAACCCAGGCATTGTGAGCCGCGTAGCGGTCTATGCCGAAGGCAGCCGCACTCCTTTATTGGTAGACAACCAAGTAAGCTATCGCACCGTGAACCCAACCCAAAAATCACAGATTAGCCATTTGATTGTCATGACGTTGCCCGCCGGTCGGGGGAGCGGTCGGATGCGCTACGACATTGAGCCTTTATTTGACTTTGATAATTCTCCCCAATTTAGGGTGGCCCCGGAGTCTGACGCGGTGTCAGAATCTGTGCCGGCCACTGATCCGCTCAGTGAGCCAGCTACTGTGCGCTACCGAATGACAGTGGAAACAGCAACAGTTTCCCAGCAACTGTTGCTAGATGCCCACCAGCGTCAGTAGGGGGGTGCTTAGGCCATAGATTAACGGCGGCATAGATTTGTAGCAGGGCATTCCGTTTGGATGCCCTGTTTGTCGTAGTATATTCTTTGCCTCAGGCTGGCCTGCGTGCTCTGTTTGGGGTAATCGGAGACCCGGTAGGACGGGGCTTGCTACATGCTGTTTTGAACAGAAAGGACATGCCGCCGTGCCCATGGTGCCAACGATCAGTGCCCCCGACTCCCATGCTCCCCTCAATCTCAGGACGAAGGTTGGTTATGGCGTGGGTGAAATTAGTAAAGAGATTCCGGGTAGTATTCTGGTATTTTTTTTACTGTTCTTCTTTACCGATGCGGTGGGGCTGTCGCCGGGGTTGGCGGGGAGTGTGCTACTGGTTGGCAAGGTGTGGGATGCCGTTAATGATCCGTTGGTGGGCTGGCTTAGCGATCGCACCCAGTCGCGGTGGGGGCGGCGGTTTCCTTGGATGCTTTGGGGGGCCATTCCCTTGGGCATTAGCTTTTGGCTGCTGTGGCTAATTCCGCCATTGCCCAGCCAGTGGCAGCTATTTGCGTATTACACGTTTGTTTTGTCTTTGTTCTACGGGGCCTTAACGGTGATTGCGGTGCCCCATTCGACCCTGGCCGCTGAGCTGACCCAAACCTACGACGAACGTACCCAGCTAGCGAGCTTTAAGTCCGCCTTTAGCATCGGCAGTAGCATTCTCGGGCTGGTGATTGCCCAGATTATTTTTGCCATGGTGACCGATGTGGGACAGCGCTATGCCCTACTGGGGGTGGTGTGTGGTGCCATTACTATTCTGGCGGTGTATGGCTGTGTTTGGGGCACGTACCATCGCTTTTGGCAGTTGCAAGGCAAACGGGGCAGTGTTGCCCTGGTGGGCCCGCAGTCCATGGGGCAACAGATCAAAGAGCTGTTGAAAATCCGCCCGTTTGTATATCTGATGGGCATATATTTTTGTTCCTGGGTGGGCCTACAGGCGACGGCTGCCATTTTGCCCTATTTTGTCACTAGCTGGATGGGGCTGTCAGATCAGCACTTTACCCAGATGATCCTGGCGGTTCAGGGCACAGCCTTGTTTATGATGTTTTTCTGGAGCCCCATTGGTCAGCGTGTGGGGAAGCGGGCTGTTTACTGCTGGGGCATCCCCTTGACGATGTTGGCCCTGATGGGGTTGTTTTTTCTACAGCCTGGTCAGACGGGCTTGATGTATGGCTTGGGAATGTTGGCTGGCATGGGGCTTTCTACGGCCTATTTAATCCCATGGTCGATGTTGCCGGATGTGATTGATTTGGATGAGTTGCACACGGGGCAGCGGCGGGAGGGGTTGTTTTGTGGGCTGATGGTGCAGTTGCAAAAGCTGGGCACGGCCATGGCAATTTTTATGGTGGGTAAGTTTCTAGAAGGGTCGGGCTATGTGGCTAGCGTTGGGGAATCTGCGGTGACTCAACCGGACAGCGCGCTGGTGGCGATTCGATGGATTTTGGGGCCGTTGCCGGTGGTTGTGTTGTTGGCTGGGATTGGTTGTGCTGCCATGTATCCGATTACGCGGCAGCGACATGATCAGATTTTATTGAAGCTCAAAACATCGCGACCCAGCTAGCGATGTAGTCATTCCATGCAAGGGCATGACGGATGGGCTGCATATATGGTGGGGAGCCAGACTACTCAGTTCTTCAAAGCAGGGTAGTCTGGCTCCTTATACGCTGTTAGCTTTTGCCAGCCTCGATTAACTTATGAGTTGAGCCGAAGCTTATTCTGCATACCACATGCTGGCACTACGAGCCGGTAGCTTGAAGGTATATTCAGGGCCTTGGATTTCAGGCAGCGGATTGCCAGTTAAGATATCCGTGTAGGGATGATCCCATTTGAGTTTGAAACTTGTATCCACTGTGAAAGAGCGCTCATCCCCACACTTGTTTATCCCAACGATGCCATCTTCACCACGGCGCCAGAGCAATGCGCATTCGTCTGCTGCCAAAACGTCCATAGGCTTACCCTGCATACGGTTATGGAAGTCAATCATGTTTTTCATCATGTCCTGCTTCCAAACGCCAACCCAGCGCTCATTGTTGGATGGGCCACCATATTTGGGTAAACCTGTTGAACGATCGTCAAAAACTAGGGGCGTGCCGCCATCTCGTCCCATGATGTAGGCGTATGCTAGATCTTCATCTTTCGAATTATCAGCACTTTCATCAAAAATGAGATATCTGAAACCATCGTTGTAGGGAATGTCATGGGTAACAACCACGGTTACGGCACGACTATTTTCCAGGGCGTTGCCGGTGGCATAGGGATTTGCGATGTCAGATAAGGGTTGCCCAAAAGCAAAGGCATTTTTGAGCGCATTGAGCAATGGAAAGTCATAGGCTCCAAATTGCTCGGGTAGCTGACTTAAATACGGGTTTAGAAACAGTTGATAATCTGAAGCCGTCGTTCCACCTGAGGTAATGATTTCGGCAAAAATTTGTGAGTCATTTGCAACAGCATCGGGAACAAAATATTGAATCGCGCCCATGGGCATGTGCTTCGCCGCATCAATTCGAAACCCGCGTACGCCTAAGTCGTAAAGCGCTTGAATGTATTGCTTCCGTTGGTCGTTGACCCAGTTATTGTCAGGCACACTGTCTTTTAAATCCGGGAGGCCAGTATCGCCATTTCCTCCACAAATGCGATCAAAAATTACTGCATTTCTGTCGTTGTAGTCACTAATGCATTTGGCCGAATGAAAATCACTGGAGTCAAATAAGCCATCGTTTTTGCCATCATCCGGCAAAATGCCATTGTCTAGAACTCCGTTACCATTGCTATCCCCATATAGGATTTGCTTTGCCCAGTAGTCTTTATTGTTGTCGTATTCTTTTAGGGTACGGTCACCAGGAAATGTCGTCGCCGCCTGGCGCTCATTGGCCATGTGGTTAACGACAACATCTGCATAGGTTCGCACGCCGTTGGCGTCTAGGGCCTTAATGGCATTGACAAAACTCTCTTTGTTGCCATCACAATTGTCGATGACACGAAAATCCTGAGGCTGATAGCGTAAGTACCACTCGCAACCCCCTTTTTTTGGCGATTTGAGGGGTGGGGTGACTAGGACGGCTTTGTAACCTGCATCTGCGATCGCGTCAGCATTGTCAGCAATATCCTGGTAAGACCAATCAAACGCGTGTAAAATTACGTCTGCCTGAGCAGCTTGCATGGGAAAAGTGATGTAGCTTGCGATCGCAAAAAAGACAATCACAATTATGGTACGGATTGAAGCTTTGATTATCTGCATTACGCTCGTCAATGTAGGGGCATTAAAAAAGCTAGAATTGGGGACCAATAGAGGCGATAGCGTCCTTTAAATTTGATACCAGTTAAACGCCTCAATTAAGTGTAATGACTTTGATGCGTTTGAACATTACCCTTTAGGGTACCTAGCCATTGATATTTGCTGTTTTAGAGGATGCCCCGATCGAGCTCAGAAGATAATTACAAAAAATGCGATGAATAGAACGACCATTCACCGCATATTAAGTATTTTAGAAGGTGCTACAGGGGCTTGTTAGGTTGGGTCCTTGCCCACTGTGCTCTGGATATCCGTAGCAATAGGTTTTAGCTAAATAGGGCTGGAACAAATCGTTCTTTCGGTTCAACGACTTCAAATTGTGCACAAGCATTGCCCCCGTTATTTTGGGCTCGATACAGAGCCGTCTCTGCCCACTCAATCAATTTGCGCGGGGTGCAATTTGCATCGGGGATAGTAGAACAATAGCCAACACTGACCGTCATGGGAGCATTGTTCTTCGCTGGATGGGGGATAGCCATGGCGCATATCCTCTCTCTCAAGGTGTGGGCCAAAAAGAGCGCATCGTGAGCGTTGCCATAGGTAATTACGGCAAACTTTTCCTTATCATATCTGCATGTAATATCAGACGACCGCTTGCACACATCTGATATTGCCTGGGCAATTTGCACCAGGCATTCGTCCCCAGCATAGTGTCCCAGCAAATCGTTATATTGTTTAAAGTCATCCACATCACATATAACAAGAGAAATATTATGTTTCTCCCGAATTGCGAGGTTAGTTAAAAAGCTAAGCTGTGAGTCAAACTCTGGGCGACTTTTAAGCTTGGTTAAACTATCAACGGTGGCTCGCCCATAGAGTTCAGAACTGGTCAACTCTGGTTCGATCATGCCCACTAGCAACCTAGCTTTGCCCGCATCGTCCCTAAGTAATGCCCTGACACGGCTTGAAAAATATGAAGCTTCGCCAATTACGGACTGGGAGTAAGGAAAACGATTGCAATATTCGTCAATGATGCCCTTCTTTAATTGATTGTATCCATCAAAAAAATGTTGTGCCTGGGCTGATTTTTTAGTGGAAATATTGTTGTAATAATCTCTGGCAATTGGGTGGTTTTTTCTGACGGAATGCTGGATTATGCTCGGATCTAACGAGAATGTTTTGCACATTTCTCGGTTGCAATAGAACGTATCCGGATCATCCTCTAGGTCGATTATCCACCATGAGAAACCTGAGAAGCTAAGGGTTTCTTCGCAGAGTTGATAATACTTTTCTATGTGTTTATTCGGGAACATAAGCAGTGGGGTGGATACGTGTAATAACCTTCTATAAATATGACTATTGTCAGCAACAGTTTCTGAGGGTTTATATTTGGATTGAGCCATGGGGGCATCAAATATTTTGTTGATATTTGATATGAAGAGCCAGGACTTTCCCTATCTGCAATAGTTCTTTTTTGTAGGCTAATGCACTAGGGAAAGCTTGTGAAATCCTTTCGTATTAGTGGTTTTAGGCTCAATTAAAATGGCAGTTGCTATGCTGTTTTATGGAAGTGGAAACACCCTTGCTGTATGTTTGCTATTAGTATTCCCAGCTATTTCCTAGGGGTTAATAAAACAAATAACCTTTATGTGTTGTTCTGTCTTTGTTATTGCTGATCTAGGGGTGAAACGAACAGCGGATGGTGAAAACTAAGTAGTTCGGCAAAAATAGTTACAGCATTTAAGCGAAAAAGAGCGATTCTAATAGAATCGTGATTCTGC
>NZ_JADOER010000002.1:0-22773 GCF_018739865.1 Leptothoe kymatousa TAU-MAC 1615
TAGCGACACGGTTAATGCGGTGGCCTTTAGCCCCGAGGGGGATCGGATTGTCTCCGGCAGCGATGACAATACCCTGCGGCTGTGGGATCGCGAGGGCAATCCCATCGGTGAACCCCTCCAGGGCCATAGCGGCTGGGTTTATGCGGTGGCCTTTAGCCCCGAGGGGGATCGGATTGTCTCCGGCAGCTTTGACCAGACCCTGCGGCTGTGGGATCGCATGCGTTGGCAAAACTGGTTACAAGATGCCTGTATGCGGCTTTTGGGCCATAGCGATCTTCGACAGCAGAACAATGAAACAGTTCAGCGGGCCTGTGAGCTATGTCGGCAGCGAGCCTGGAGTCGACGGCAACGGGCGGAATTTTTGGTGGCCCAGGGGCGAGACCTGGCTTACGAAGAAAAAATCGACGAGGCGGTTGCCAAATTTGAAGAGGCACTGAATCTTGATGAGCAGGTGCTAACGGTTGAACCTCAAACCTATGCCCAGCAGCTAGCGGCCCAAACCGCCATGGTCAAGGGCCAGCAATTGGCCAAAAGTGACCAACCGGACGAGGCCATCGAGCAGTTTGAGCGGGCCTTGAAGCTAGACAGTAGCCGAGACTTTTCACCGCAGCGGCTCACCCAGCAACTGCAGGCCCTGGGGCTGATTACCCGAGGCCGTAGTAGCCTCACTAACTATCATGGCCAGAACTTTGCCCAGCGGGTGCAAGGGCAGATTCCCCACTTTGAGCGGGCGCTAAGTCTGGATGCCGCCCTGGGGTTTGAGCCGGTGGCCGAAGTGTATAGACTGGCCACACCGGGGCTGGAACATCATGCGCAGCAGGCAGCAGAGCAGGGCGATATTCAACAGGCGATGGATTTGCTGGAAGATTTGCAGACCCACCGGCCCGATTACGTCCCTGACCTAACGCCGTTGGCAAAAGCGACGGAAAAACATTGTAAAAAACTAGCTCGGCAGGGCGATATCGACCAGGCATTTGACTGTTTAGACGCCATTGGCCAGCAGTTGCCGAATCATGACGTCAGTATGGATATGTTGATGGGGGTGGCGGGCCATGCTTGCCTATATGAAAAGCCAGATCATCCGGGGGTGCTGCCCACCTTGCAGCGCATCAGTGCATGGTTAACTACATTTGAGCCAGAGAATGGGAAGCACTGGGCGCTATGGGGTTTGTATCGAGCATTAACCGGGGACTTAGCCAGCAGTGCAGAAGACTGGCAATCCTGGGTGGATTGGGTAGAAACCGATGACGGGCAACAGGAGGATGAAAACTCTGAATATCTGGAACAGGCGAAGGGCTGGATTGAGTGCCTGAAGGCGGGAAAAAATCCGTTTACGGCGGAGGTGCTGGCGGAGCTGCGGGAGGATTAGGGACTGGACAGTGGCGACGGGGGTTGAGCGGAAAGGCTGGTGGTGAAGCTTAGGGTGGCTGCATTGCCTCTCCCTAAATCCCTCTCCTGGGAGGAGAGGGACTTTGAGTGGGGGTGGTTAAATAGCGAAAGTTCTCGAATCCCTGTTCAAAAAAAATCTAACCCTCCTTCTCCTCGTAGGAGAAGGGGCCATCAAATAATCCCTACCCCGAACCATCGGGGGATGAGGTCTCCAACCCATCCAAAATCAGCACCAACACCCCCTCCAAATCCTCCCGCACCTGACGATTCCTCACCCGTAGCACCCGCAGCCCCACCGATCGCATCCACTCATCCCGTGCCGCATCCTTTTCCCTTTGAAAATCATGGTACGGCCCATCCACCTCGACCACTAGCCGTGCCCCATGGCAATAAAAATCAGCAATGAAACGACCCAGATTATGCTGCCGTCTAAATTTGTAGCCATTTAACCGACGGGCCCGCAAACATTCCCATAGAATTTGTTCGGTCGGTGTCTGTCGCTTGCGTAGTTCGCGAGCAAACTGCAGCAAAATAGGTGGAATAGAGCGGTTTCGCCCCGCAATGCGCGAAATATCTGGATCGGTCATAAGCCTATGGTGCCCAAGCACCTCTCCCTGCCCCCCTCTCCGACAAGGAGAGGACTGTGATCAAGATGCAGTCAAACAGCAAAAGTTTTATACCCCCCCTTCTCCTCCCAGGAGGAGAAGGGGCCATCGCACAAGTCAAACATCGACCCATCGGGGGATGAGGCAGGGATGAGGCGAATTCCTTAAAACATATCCGCACTTTTGCTGATAAATAGGGTCCATATCCTTAGAATACGGAAAACGCCGGTCTGAGCTGTTTATTGAAGTTGTAACCTGATTTAATCTTCAGCAAAATAATTCGATTCAAGGAGTTTTTTCTTGCCCCGCAAGCGTCGTCAGAACCTATGTTTTAACTTAGCTTCGCTACTGCTTGTGACAGCAGGTATATGGCTGGGGCAATGGCATTTACGTAGTCGCTTTTCATCGCCAACGGTGGCCCTTGTTTTGGGGGGAGATGCCCAACGCGAAGAGTTCGCAGCGGATTTTGCTACGGAACATCCCGACCTAGACGTGTGGATATCATCGGGGGCCAATCCAGAATATTCCACTTGGGTGTTTGAAACAGCCCAAGTCTCGTTAGATCGACTGCACCTGGACTATCGAGCAGTGGATACGGTGACCAACTTCACCACCCTGGTGGACGACTTTGAGCGCATGGGCATCAAAAGCGTTTACTTAATTACGTCGGATTACCATATGCGTCGGGCCAATACCATTGCGGCTATCGTTATGAGGAGTCGCGGCATTCACTATAAGCCGTTGCCGGTAGCCTCAGAACGACCGTCGGAACCATGGCTACGCAGCGTGCGGGACGGGGGACGATCGATTTTATGGGTGTTTACGGGTAAAACTGGGTCAGAGCTAACTCAGTTGTCGTCTCATTTTCCTGTTTTCCAGTAATGCGGCGGGCCCCAGTGGCAGACATTTGATGTTTTTCGAGGCTGGTTATGACATCTACATTAAAGGATTCTCTTTACACCGAAGATCAAGTCAAGGCCTGGTTGCGGGGGCTGTTGGCGGTCGCTTGGGCCGATGGTGAATTTGACGAGCAGGAAAAAGACTTAATCCACACCATGATGGAGGTGGAGTTTGCCCCCAAGCTTGACTTTAAAACCTTTGAGCCGATTAAGCCGGATGAGCTAGCGGCAATTTTGACGCCGAACCCCATAGCGGCGGAAAACTTTTTGCGGATGGCGGTGATGGTTGCGATCGCAGATGGCATTTACTCCGCCGCAGAAGACAAAATCCTAATGGACTTCTGCAAGGCCCTCAACCTCGATACGTCGGTTTTGCAGGCCCTCCAATCTACGCTCTACAACCTGCGCCAGGTAAAAGAAGAAGTGCAGCCTGGTACCACCGCCGCCCCGGCCGCCGCCCCGGCCGCCGCCCCAGCCGCCGCGAGCCCCCTAAGGCCCCCGGCCCCCAAAGAAGGCCCCGATCCCCTCAAACCCATGCGGGCGTGGCTAGATCAGCTAGATGTGCAAGACCCTCGCCTCGCCAGGTTTGTGTGCAAAATGATTCCATCCCAGTGCCCCTTCGAGCGGGATGTTACCCTGTTTGGCAAAAAGGTGGTGCACATTCCTCCCATGTGTAAGCTCAACCCCCTCTACGAACAGCTAGTGGGTCTACGGTTCCGGGCCTTGACCCACCTTGCGGACAAGTTGGGCGAAGATGTGACGCCCTATTTGTAAGGCAGTGGGCAATGGCCCGCCCTACGGCCCGCCCTACGGCCCGCCCTACGGCCCGCCGTTCAATAATGTAGGGTGGCATGGTCCACCGCCCAACCACTGTCCAATCAATGGCTAATCGAGAGCACCTAACAACCGAAGTCCTTGTTGTCGGCGGTGGCACCGGTGCCACCGCCGCCGCTATCCAGGCCGCCCAGTTAGGGGCCCAGGTATTGTTGGTTAGCGAGTGGCCCTGGCTTGGCGGCATGCTCACCGCAGCCGGGGTGACCGCCCCCGATGGCAATGAGCTAGCGGCATTCCAGACCGGGCTGTGGGGCGCTTTTTTGCGAGAGCTGGAGCGACGACAGCCGGGGGGGCTGCACCATGGCTGGGTAAGCTTTTTCACCTACGAGCCTGCGGTGGGGGCGGCTATTTTTGCCGATTGGGTGGCGGCACTGCCTAACCTGACCTGGCGCTGGGGCCATTGCCCCCGTGCCGTCCTGCGTTCTGGGCATCGGATTACGGGCGTAGAGTTTGACCCGTTTTCCGTGGACGCTCACATTACTATTGATGGCACCGAGCTGGGGGATGTACTCGCCCTAGGCGAAGTGCCCCATCGCTGGGGGTGGGAAAGCCAAGCGCAGTGGCAAGAACCCAGTGCGCCGAAATCCTTAACTGACCCCAACGATCCGTTAGCCCCAGCCATTGAGAAATATCCGGTGCAGTCCCCCACCTGGGTGGTGGTGCTGCAAGACTATGGCGACAAGGCACCGTCCATCCCGGCAACGGTGGCGGGCCAAGACTTTGAAGGGGCTTGGGCGGGCTATGGCCCAGAGCAGTTTCTAAACTATGGTCGGCTGCCAGGGGCGCGTTTTATGCTCAACTGGCCACAAAATGGCAATGACTATGGCGTTGGGCTGCACCGGTTAATTGAATCCGATGCCGCCCGCCATGACTATTGGCAAGAGGCCAAGGCCCACAGTCAGCAATTTGCCCATTATATTCAGGCGGCCCTGGGGCCTCGCTATGGCCTAGCCGCAGACATGTTTCCTGACCTGGAGGGGACACCGGGGGGCGGTGCCTTTGCGCTATATCCCTACTATCGAGAAAGTCGCCGACTGGTGGGGCTAACGACCGTAAGTGAGCGGGATATTTTGCCCATGGCCCATGGGCAGGTGGCGCCGCTGCCGGTGGATGATAGTGGCGTGGTGGATGCGATCGCAATTGGTAACTACCCCAACGACCATCACTACCCCGGCTTTGACATGCCGCTGGCGCCCAAAGCCTTTCGCTGGGGCGGGCGCTGGACTGGCACCCCCTTCGCCATACCCTATCGCGCCCTCGTCCCGGCCACCGTGGATGGACTTTTAGCCTGTGACAAAAATATTTCAGTGACCCACATCGCCAATGGGGCAACCCGCCTACAGCCCGTAGTGCTAAACATTGGCCAAGCGGCAGGGGCCGCCGCCGCCCTATGCGTGCAACATCAGGTTCAACCGCGAGGGCTATCCGTGTCTCGTTTGCAGCAAACCCTGCTCACCGCCCAGGCACCGGCCATGGTGGTGCCCCATTTTGACCTATTGCCGTTCACCCCAGACTGGATAGAACAACAACAACATTGTCTCAATAACCCAGAAACCTATGGCCTCAGTGGATTTGCCTATCCATTGGGCCAAGCTCCCACATTGCCAATTTCCGCTGGCGAGAACGTGACTGGCAAACAGTTTCAAGGACGGTTCAAAAAAGAAGCAGACGGCTGTTGGCTGGTAGACGCCACCCACACATGGGGGCTGGTTGCCATATCACCAAACGTGGCCCATCAGCTAACCCAAATCCAAAATGGCAGTGCAATCTCAGTTGTCGGTATTCACAATCCAGGCGGTCACTGGATTCTGCTGTCTAGGTTGATGGAAATTTCATAAATGTAATGTCTGGTACAGAAAAACCGTAGTCTTGTCCACACATTTTTCACATAGTTTTTCCTGAGTGATTTGTCAAATCTCTGTAAGCAGAAAGTAGCAATACTACTCATTTTCTGACCCATGAGACTTTCTCTATCGGTACTCTCAATTGCTGTCGCCATCAGTGTTTCAGGACTAATCACGCTGCCTAGTTTTTTGACAACAGACCGTGGTAGTGGTCGCCTAACAACAGAGTTAGCAGACCGTGGTAGTGGCCGCTTGGATGTTGATCAATCTGAGCAAGTAGACCGTGGTAGTGGCCGTGGCCCCGTTGCCTATCGCGGTAGCGGTCGCATTACGCAGGACGAAGCTTACCGTGGTAGTGGCCGCATTGTTGCTTAATAATTAAAATCCTTTTCAATTCATCGAATACGCAGGTTAAAGTTGAGTTTAATAACTCAATTTTTCGAGAAAAGGTTGTAGATATTAATCGGAAAAAGTTTTACGCTAACCGTTATAAGCCAGTGGAAAAATAGTGGTCACTATTAATGTCCCTATGACTAATCAATAAATTGGCAATTTGTCATTTAATACGATAAATCGAAAGTAATTTGTGCTTCTTTAAGGTAGCCTAGTTCCACTGGTCTTAATATTTGCGCTGTTAGCGTGTATCTATCCCTGAGCGTCCATGACCAATGTTCAATTACCGATGACTGCAGATTCTGATCTGATTAAGCGTCTAGAACCCAGCGCCATTGATCAGATAATGATGTATCTAGCCTTTAGCGCCATGCGTACTGGCGGTCATCGTCACGGTGCTTTCCTAGATGCGGCGGCAACTGCTGCAAAATGTGCAATTTATACAACCTACATGGAGCAGGGACAAAACCTGCGCATGACGGGCCATTTACACCACATTGAACCCAAACGTGTTAAAGCCATTGTCGAAGAAGTTCGTCAGGCTTTAAGTGAGGGGAAATTACTCAAGATGTTGGGGGCACAGGAGCCCCGATACTTGATTCAATTTCCCTACGTATGGCTCGAAAAATATCCTTGGGAATCAGGCCGTTCTAGATTATTGGGCACAAATCTGACATCAGATGAAAAAGCCCAAATTGAACAAAAGCTACCCTCTAATCTGCCAGACGCTCAGCTGATTACTTCATTTCAGTTTGCCGAACTCATTGAGTTTCTCCATGCCCGCTCCCAGGAATCTGTGCCCAGTGGACGTCAGCTACCGTTGAGTGAAGCCTTAGCAGAACATATTCGGCGGCGTTTGATCTATTCTGGCACCGTCGCCCGGATTGATTCGCCTTGGGGTATGCCGTTTTATGCCTTGGCGCGGGCCTCCTACATCCCAACGGATGATGCGGAGAGAACCTACACCATGATTGAAGATACGGCTCGATATTTCCGTATTCTGCATGAATGGGTAGCCCGCAAAGACGGCACCATGCGGGTTCTAGAATCGTTAGATATTCCCGCTGAGAATCGTCAGCAAGCCTTAGATGAGCTTGATCTGCTGCTTCGCAAATGGGCGGATAAGTACCATCAAGCAGGTGGTGAGCCCATGGTGCTGCAAATGGCAGTGGGTGATAACGATTCTGAAAATACTTAAGGGTTGTCTGGTTGCAGGGGACCCGATGCCAAATAAATCAGCCCGTAGACCCATCTCCTTGTGGATGTGGTCTCGATTTTTTATGGAGCCCTGCCTTGTCATATCAGACGCTACCAGGCAGGTTTTTTCCGTATTAGCGGCCCGGGCAACGCATACTCATCCTACGCGGCTGCCCTAACCAAACTTCAGAAGAGGAAAGCCAACGCTACGGAGCTTCCCTCTTCTATGCAATTAATGACGCTAGAGTGTATTCCAGGCTTGGGTCAAAATCTCTCGGAGTAGATGCCGACTCTTCGGGTCTAATAGTGCATCGTCTGCCATGAGTTCAGCAATCACATCATCTAACGTTTGTCCCTGGGAACGGGCCGTTTCAATGACATGAACAATGGCTGTCGCGATATGGGCTTCGCTGACAGATTTGTCCGCAGGAGAGTTTTCTAAAACAGTTTTTAAAGTTGACGGGCTCATATTATTGGTATGGGTAAGATGCAAAGGCTACCCGACGATTTGAGGTACCTAAATCTAGGCACTCGTAGGGTTTCAGTACGTATTAATCATGGGTTTTAGTCAAGGTAGTGTGAGATAGTTTCTCGTCTTGGAGATACCTGATAATTATTATGGTCAGGTAATACTACCTACTTCTTACACCTATTGACCTGAAGTTAACAAAGTCTAACCTGAGTTGCCCAAGAAAAAGATTTTATTTTAGGCAACCACGCGTGAAGTTTGCCTCAAGCCTTAGCCGCCGGTGGCTGCTGTTTCAATTTGGGGAAGCTGGGTAGATCGATGGCCGATAGGGAACCGATACGTTTCTGTGGTTTGAGAGGACTCACCAAGGGGGATGGGCTACCGCCTTGGGCGGAAACCGCAGGTATGTACATATCCCCAGAGGTGACTATTTTTGACGCCTGAACTCGGGCCAAAATCTCAGCTGTGTCGGGGGAAACAGGCGATGGGGCAGTAACGGGTGGTTCTTGTATACCCTCGTCTTCTACGAATCTATCGTCGTCAGTAGTCAATGTTGCAGGACTTTTCACCCAAGGAGAGGGCTCAGTAAATTCTGTAGCGTCTGCTTCTGGCTCGAAATTGTTCTGAGTTTGGAAAGCGTCCTGAGGTTCGAGGTTCGAGGGGGCATCTTCTGGATCCATAACACGGGCTAGGTCATGCCATAGCTGGTCTTCGGCCTCGGTTGATGTGGGCTGAGACGGAGGGGTTAGGTGGCCCGATTGGATGCCCCGAATCATGGACTCCAATTGAGGGTCCGCAGCTTTGTAGCCCACAGGAGATTCCCAGGGACGAATTTCATCGGTTTTGGGCATGGCCATCACACCCGCCTTGCTAAAGTTGCCTGGGGCTTGGTTCGCGACCTCTGGCGACATGGTTAGGCACTTTTCTAAAGCTGCCTTGAACTGTAGGGTATAGCGCTGCTGCCTTTGTAGGCGGGCCCTGAGGTCGCGGCAGTTGGCGTTGGCTTGTAATAGTTCTTGGGACTGCTCCGTAGTTTGTCTGACTAGGGTGGAGTGTTCGGTTTCTAGGTGGTTGGTGCGTTCCCGCAGGGTTGAGAGCTCTGCTTGTAGAGTCTCATTCAAAATGTGTTGATGTTGCAGGGCTTGTTTGCTTTGTTCGATTTCGGTCACGAGCTGCACGATTTCACGGTCGCCGCTTGCTGGGACCCCAGAGCGATCAATTTCTGCCTGTAGTGCGGCTTGGGACCGTTCTAAAGATTCTTCTAGCTGCGAGACTTTCGCTAGCAAGACATCGTTGCACTCGTTTAAATCCCGTACCAGGCTTAGCAGTTCAGTTTCGCGCTGACTGCTCGGTTCGGTTGAAGCCGGTTGGGGAGTATTGATGTTGCTGTGATGATTACTGGAAGAATCCATAGCGTTAGTCCGCAAGTAAGGGGTAGGCCCTGGAATTTGATCAATGGCGATCGTCCCCGGGAAATTAACGGTGTGCCAGCTATTTTTATCCGATTGTTCGACAGGTAACTGTGCCCCAGGCGACGAAATGTCGGAGGTTTTGTTTCCTTGTTTGTCAGGACTGTTGTCCGGTTTATCTGAATCGAACATGCTGTAACGCCGCAATGGTGTAAAGCGGAGACGAGGGCATCTTACGCCAATTTTCCTCAAGTATTAACACAGAAAAATTGATCGATAGTGGGCCGTGGCTAGAAAATAACGCTAAATCAATACATACAAGCTATATGGCCATCGTGAAGAATGTATTAAAAATTCAAATAATTCATTTTTCTTGATGATTTAGCTGGCCGAGGGTTTTTTCTAAGAGAGCACCATGAATTAAGGCTTGATCGATTTGCGATCGCGCCAAATCCAGATTATCACCCTTGGCATAGAGCGTTAACCATTGTTGCGTCATTGTTTCAACATTGTCCGGTATCAGCGGCAGCGGGTCCTGGTCCGATAGGCTCCAGCCCGGTAAAGACAGGGCCTGCATAATTTGAGTGACCTTGGGGTCATAGCTGATGGCAAAGCAGGGGCAGCCTTCCGCCACGGCCATGACCACCCCATGGAACCGCATGGCAATGGCCATATCAATCTCTTTGAAAACCCCTTTAAGCGTTTCGGGCTGGCTGATTTCAATGATTTCGTGGGGGCCGGGCAGGTGTTGGGCAATGTGGTTGGCAAGGGCCCGATCTTTGCTGGGTTGGAATGGCAACAGCACAAAGCATGCCTGGGTGCTCCCTTGGAAGTCTGCAAGGGCCTGGGTTAAGTTCGCCACCCGTTGCGGTGTCAGCAATGGATGGTTGCGTAGCGCCAACGCCACGCGGGGAGTGGGTAAATGTTGGAGGGCGGCCGGGGCGGCCTGGAGCGCCCACACCGGATCGGGGGCCAGTTGGTGGCGAATGCCCCAGCCGTTGACCAATTGAGCCGATGCCCTATCCCGCACGCTGACCGCATCGCAGCCCTGCAATGCCCACCGGGTTATCCATTGGCTACTGCCCCGATTTAAAGGGCCAATGCCCTGGGCCCAGGCAATTGTGCGTAGCCCCATGGCCTGGGCTAATTTCATCAACCCGCCATAGTAAAACGGATTGATGGCGCTGGACGCATCCTGCATAAGGCTGCCGCCACCCCAGATAAATACCTGGGACCGGCGCAGGGCGTTCACGACCGCTTGCAAAGATTTGCGTGGCACAGCCTCCACCCCATAGCGTTGGCGGGTTTCTTCGGGGTTGCCCGAGAGCACCAGGGGGGTGACAAACGCTGGCAAGAGTTGGAGCAAGGTGGCCAGCAGTGCTTCATCACCACCATTGCCCATGCCATAGTAGCCGCACAACACTGCTCGCATGTTTGTTGTTTCCTGAATAAGCTGTCCTGCTAAGATTATCGCGGACAACGCCCATTCCTTGTGGGGGCGTCCGTTCTAGATTGTGTTCGATTGGATTTTGATTGGACAGTGGGCCTTGCCCACCCTACTATTACGCTTTCCCAATTTATGCATGCCCTATCGATACCTACCTGGATGGTGCACATTTCCAGTGTGATTGAATGGATTGCCGCCATTTTCTTTGTTTGGCAGTTTGCTGACGTGAGCGGCTGGCCTGCCTGGAAGTGGCTTTCTTTTGGCATGTTGCCCGCGTTGGTGAGTGCCATGTGTGCCTGCACCTGGCATTTTTTTGATAATTCATCATCCCTGGTGTGGCTGGTGACTTTGCAAGCAGCCATGACCGTAGTGGGCAATGTGACCGCCTGTGCGGCCGCTTGGTATATCTGGAGGCAAGCCCGTGTCTAAGGAGTCTTTGTTTGCGGTTTCTTTGTTTCCCTATTTGGGGTTTCTCTACTTTTTAACCAAGTCGGGACAGACGCCCAAATTGGCCTTGATTGGGTTTTATGTGCTGCTGATTTTTGTGGCGGTGACCATCCCAGCCGGGATTTACGCTAAGCAAGCCTATGGTTTGGAGCTGGCGAATGTGGATTGGCTCCACGGTGGGGCTGAGTTTTTTCTGACGTTGTCTAACATTTTGGTGGTGTTGGGCTTTAGAAACGCCGTGCAAAAGTTGAAAGCGGATTGAGCTTTTTGTTGCTGAGGCTGGGCGGCTAGAGGAATGGCTCCGTTTAGAGCGGCGGTGGCAACGGTTTGACCACCGAAGTTTGGCTTTAAGAGATACTGGGTGAGGCCCCTGCCTGCCTAAAGTTTGGCTTTGAGAGATACTGGGTGAGGTCTCTTCCCTGTGCTCCCTCTGTGACTGAGAATTCTTTGCTAAATTTGCCCTATGAGCCTGCTTTGGAGGCCCTAGGTGACGACTACTATGACGTGGTGCAAGCCGCTAACTTTCCGCAGCACATTTTGCGGTTTCGCAACGATGAGCTGTTGCCCAGGCTGGGGCTGCAGCCAGAAGCCGTCAGTGATTTTGACTTTATTGAGGCCTTTGGTCAGTTTCAGCAGCGGTCTCCTCTGCTGGCACTGCGTTACCACGGTTATCAGTTCGGTGACTACAATACGGCCCTGGGGGATGGGCGTGGCTTTCTCTATGGCCAGGTGCGGGGCACCGATGGCATGCTCTATGACTTTGGCACGAAGGGCTCGGGGACAACGCCCTATTCTCGCAATGGTGATGGGCGCCTAACGTTAAAGGGTGGGGTGCGAGAAGTTTTAGCCTCTGAAGCGCTCCATGCCTTGGGGGTGACTACGTCGCGCACCTTGAGTTTGGTGGAAACGGGGGAGCGGCTGTGGCGGGGGGATGAGCCGTCCCCCACCCGGTCTGCGGTGATGGTGCGCTTTAGTCAGTCCCATATTCGGTTTGGCACCTTTGAGCGGCTGCATTACTTGGGGCGGGCTGACCTGATGTCGCCCCTGCTCGACCATGTGATTGAGGTTTACTATCCCCACTTGCTGGCAATCCAGGACGGGCAAGAACGCT
This sequence comes from Leptothoe kymatousa TAU-MAC 1615, assembly GCF_018739865.1. Lineage (GTDB taxonomy): Bacteria > Cyanobacteriota > Cyanobacteriia > Phormidesmidales > Phormidesmidaceae > Leptothoe > Leptothoe kymatousa. The sequence continues at coordinate 12,045 of NZ_JADOER010000002.1, forward strand.
ATGGGCGGTTTTATGCTGAGCTGGTGGGGCGGGTGGCTAAATTAGCAGCCCAGTGGATGTCGGTGGGCTTTTGCCATGCGGTGTTGAATACGGACAATATGTCCATTACGGGGGAGAGCTTTGACTATGGCCCCTATGCCTTTATGGATGAGTTTGATCCGCGATTTACGGCTGCATATTTTGACTATATGGGGCGCTATAGCTATGGCAATCAGCCGCGCATGTGTGAGTGGAATCTGTGGATGTTGCAGAAACCGCTAAAGCTGATTATGGCGGCTGAGGATTTGGAAACTGGGTTGGGCACCTATCGCGATCGCTACTACGCGGCCTACAAAGAACGCATGTTGGCTAAATTAGGGTTTGCTCAGCTACTGCCAGAGCTAGGCGACGAACTCCTAAGGCTAACCCTGGAGCTATTGCAAAAGACCCGCGTTGGTTACCATGACTTTTTTACTGGGCTAACGGGGCAATTTTCAGCTCAATGGCTAGGGGGGCCAGAGCAAATTTTGCCAGCAACGGTGGAAAATTCTGATGACGAGGCGGCCACCTTATTCGCCGCTTGGCGCCTGCACTATCACACCTGTTTGACCACCTTGGCGGCGGATGAAGTGATTCAGGTGGGTCAATGTTTGCGCCAGCATAATCCGACAATTGTGTTGCTGCGGCCTGAGATTGAAGCGATTTGGGAACCGATTGTGGCTGAGGATAACTGGCAGCCCTTCTATGATCTGGTGGCCAAAATTCAGCAGCCCTATGGGGTAGTTAAGCCGAGGAATGTGGGCTAGGGCAGAATGCGGAAGTCGGAATGTGGAAGTCGGAAAGGGAACTAACTCCCTAGAGCTGCTGAATTTATATTGATGCGTCCTCTACAGCAAAAAGCGCGATTGACAATCTCAATCGCGCTTTAAAAATGTATTTAAACCAATGCCCGTAATGCTTAGCGAATGCCCGTAATGCTTAGCGAATTTTTGCTAAAGCTATTTAGATAGCGAGCAGGCGGCGCATACCGCTGATGCCAATGCCAATGTAGCCAATGGCTAGCAAAATGCTGCTGAGGGAAATACGAATGCTGGCCTTGGTGGCTTCGGAACGGACGCGCTTAGTGGCTTCCTGTCGGCGAGACCCTATTTCGGTTTCTAGGCGTGTTCTGAGTTCAGAGGCTTGGCCATTGAGGAATTCCTCTAAGGCGTTGGGGTCTCCTTGGAACTCACGAATTTGGGAGGCTTGTTCTTCGGTGACTTGGCCCGCAGCAACCAGTTGCTCAATTTGGTCTGGATTGCTGAGCAACGTGGTGATGCGATCGCGCTGCTGAGTCACCTCTGCATCGAGACGTTGCTCTAGCTGAGTGGTGGCCTCGCTCGCTTCGGTCGATACCTGGGTGAGTGCCTCCTGGCTTTGGAGCCGCACATTGTTCATGTGCACCGGGGTTAGGACGGCAAACAGTAGGCCGAGAACACAGGCTAGAAGACAGGTCCAAAAGCGTGCGTCCATCGCCAAGTTGCCTCGGTTGCGCTTACCGCTCACGAAGCTTTCAATCCAGAATCCCGTAAACAGTAGGGCAATGCCAACCAAGGGCACAATGCCGCGATCCACTAGCTGGGTTGTCGTACTAATTTGCCAGCCACGATTGAGTAAGTCTGGCGGTAGCAATAGCACCAAGAAATCAACGAGAGCGGCCAAAATAGTGATGCCACCCACTAGCTTGAGAGCTAATGCTGCAATCGGCGAAGGCGCATTGGTTGCTGGAGTTCCAGAAGATGTCATAGAGGGTGCATTGCCTGCTGGGTTTGCAGAAGAAGTCATAGGGATTATAACGAAACGCTTCGGCTAGTTAATAGTGCCCGACATAGTTCCCGTTAAAATCAGACTTCTAGAAAAAAATATCTAGTTTTTTCGATTTTTCAACGATTGATAATGATTCAAATCATTAGGTCGTTGTGGCCAGTTCGGCGCGTTGTCGTAGGATATCAGGTCCCCGGGATGTGCCCAATCGGGTGGCCCCGGCTTCCACTAAGGCCAGGGCCTGTTCTGGTGTGCGAATGCCGCCAGATGCCTTAATGCCGACTCGACCACGGCTGACATCCTTTAGTAAACGAATATCTTCGACCGTTGCGCCACCGGTCCAGCCGGTGCTGGTTTTGAGAAAGTGGACGCCAGCATCCATGCAAACATCGGCAGCGGCACGTTTTTCTGCCTCCGTAAGCAATGCCATTTCGAGGATGGCCTTAACACATTGACCGGTTTCTTCCACAATTTGCGCTAGTTCAGTGTGTATTTTTTCCAACTGCCCCGCTTTGAGCCAGCCCAGGTTAATCACCACATCGAGTTCGGTGGCTCCATTGTCGGTGGCTTCTTGGGCGGCAAACACCTTACTGGCGGTGGTATCTGCCCCGGTGGGGAAGCCGATGACCGTGCAAATGGCGGTGCGACTTTCATGGAGCCGTTCCACGGCCCGCTGGATATGCACGGGGTAAATGCACACGCTAGCAAAGCCGTAGCGCTGGGTTTCGGCGCACCAATGGTCTACCTGTTCAAGGCTGGCGGTGGGCACCAATAGGGAATGGTCGATGTAGGGAGCCAGGTCAATATCAGAAGTGTTTCTCATGGGGTGGGGCAGCGCTTCATAGGGGTTTGGCGGGCTGATCGCAAGGCTGAATAAAGCTTTACACGTTTGAAGAGTAGATAAATCAAACTTGATAGCTGGGTCTCGGCTGCATAATTTCAGTAAGGTTTAGTGAGTACATTTATAGTTAACCGGGCATGTTGATCAGAGTGAGTCTGATCAACGACTACAGGTGTGAGTTTATTCAGTTCCACCGGGGTAGCCCCATAAAATTATCGACATCTCCCAAGGGGTTCGTCGATGAGGCATTTAATAAAAATCACTGACATAGTATTACCCCTTGTTCAGTAACCTTCGTTTTATTTAAGATTTTTATGGCAGAGCTATCTATTTCCGCCATTATTTGCACCCATAATCGTGATCAGTATTTGGGGGCGGCCATCGATAGTTTGTTGGCCCAGACCCTAGGCGACATCGAGATCATTGTGGTGGATAATGCGTCCACTGATATGACGGCAGAGGTGGTGCAGCAGCGCTTGTCGGATCCACGTCTACGCTACGTGTATGAGCCGGTTTTGGGGCTGTCTTCGGCGCGGAATACCGGTGCGAAGACGGCTAAGGGCGACATTTTGGCCTATCTCGACGATGATGCTGTTGCCAGTAACCAATGGCTGGCGGCACTGCTGAAGATTTATTTGAATAATCCTAAGGTTGCGATCGCAGGTGGCAAAGTCACCCTGCTATGGCCCCCCGGTGTTAGTCAGCCTCCCCTGTGGCTATCCCAGGATTTAGCCAGTGGTCTGGGGGCCTATGACCTCGGTAGCCAGGTGCGCTACATCCAAAATCCTAGCCTCACCCCCCGTGGCCTCAACTATTCCCTACGCAAAACATTTTTAGATTCCGTCGGCGGGTTTGACCTGAACCTGGGCCGAGTGGGAAACAATCTACTGTCTAACGAAGAATTGCACATGACCCAGGTGGCCATCAAGCGGGGGTGGCAGGTGATGTATGTGCCCGATGCCTTAGCCGCCCACAATGTGGCCCCCGCCAGGTTAAAGCCCGGCTGGTTCCTCAGCCGCAGCTGGTGGCAGGGGGTGAGCGAATGCTACCGCGAGCAGGTGTCGGGCTGTGCCGGTATTTCCCAACTGCGATGGGGGGGGGAACGGCTGGTGCGCGGTGTCTATAAAACCGTCAAGTATGCCAATAAACCAGCCCAGCGATTTGAAAATTTGACGTATGCCTACGGTCAGCTGGGCTATATAAGTAGTGTGTTGCGATATTTGGTTAAGCCGCCCGCTAAACCCCCATCGACGAAACCTAATAAACCAGCCAAGTCTTCAGCGGCTTAGGGTTAACGCCGGCCAAAGCTTAAACGCGTTGCGAGACATTATTCATCTTCCCCTTAAGTTTCCATTTACCCATGACTGCTGCCACTAAAATTCCAGTTTCTGTGCTGATTCCTGCCAAAAACGAGGAAGCAAATCTACCTGCTTGTTTAGAAAGTGTTGCCCAAGCAGATGAGGTATTTGTTGTGGATTCCCACAGTGAAGATCAATCTGTCAAAATTTCCGAATCCTACGGTGCCAATGTGGTGCAGTTTGATTTCAACGGGCGGTGGCCAAAGAAGAAAAACTGGGCGTTGGAAAATTTGCCCTTTCGCAATGAGTGGGTCCTAATTGTCGATTGTGATGAGCGCATTACGCCCGAACTGTGGGCGGAAATGGCCGAGGTGATTGCCGCCGATAAACTGGATGGCTGCTACCTAAACCGCCGGGTGTATTTCTTGGGCAAATGGATCCGCCACGGCGGCAAATACCCCGATTGGAACATGCGCTTTTTCCGCCATGCTAAGGGGCGCTACGAGAACCTGAATACTGAAGAAATTCAGAACACGGGCGACAATGAGGTGCACGAGCATGTGGTGATTGACCCCGACAAGGTGGGGTATCTCAAAAACGATATGTTGCATATCGATTTTCGCGATTTGTTCCATTGGTTGGCTCGCCACAACCGCTACTCGAACTGGGAGGCGCGGGTATACTACAACCTGCTCACCGGCATGGGCGAAGACGGCACCATTGGGGCCAATTTGTTTGGTGATTCGGTACAGCGCAAGCGGTTTTTGAAAAAAATCTGGGTGCGGTTGCCCTTTAAGCCATTTTTGAGATTTGTCCTGTTCTATTTTATTCGCCTGGGTTTCTTAGATGGATATCCCGGCTATATTTACGGACGCTTGCTAAGTCAGTATGAATATCAGATTGGTGTCAAACTATATGAGCTAAAGTTTGGAGGGCAGCTAAATTTAGCTGACCGAGAAACGGGTTCAGAAGCTGCTAAAAACAGTGACACCCCAGAAAACCCCAAAGCTGCTTTGGTGGGCGATCTGTAATTGATGTCGGCGGTCTAGGCGTTGGCCTTAGCTGTGGGCAGGTTTGGCAGATTTTCCATTGTCTAAATCAGTAAGGGCTAATCGCAATCGTCTGACGGCATGTCCCATCCATCTGTCCCTGCATCGGATTCCCCTAATCAGTCAATGCCTGAACCGGGCATTGAGAACACAGCAACTGACTTTGGCCCTCCGGCTTTGGTGGATTTAAGTCGCTATTACCAGCCCGGGTTTGAAGTGGGGCGACCCAAGTGGTACGTGATGGTGTGGTGGCTGGTGCAGGCCATTGTCTTTCCGTTGACCCTGCACACGGCCCACGGTCCGCGTTGCGCATTGCTGCGGCTATTTGGGGCAAAAATTGGTAAAGATGTGGTGATTCGTCCCTCGGCTCGGTTTACCTATCCTTGGAAGGTGGAGATTGGCGACCATAGCTGGGTGGGGGAAGATGTCACGTTTTATAGTTTGGCGCCGATTCGTTTGGGCCAACATTGCGTGGTGTCTCAAAAAAGCTATTTGTGTACCGGCAGTCACGATCCCAGCGATCCGCGCTTTGCGTTGGTGACGGCGCCCATCGTGATGGAAAATGGTGCCTGGGTTGCTACGGACTGCTTTATTGCCCCTGGGGTGCGCATTGGTGCGAACGCTCTGATTGGAGCCCGCAGCAGCGTCTTTAAGGATATGCCAGCGCAGCAGATTTGTATGGGGTCACCCTGTCGACCACAAAAAACAAGAAAAATTGTTGCTTAGTATGGCAAACGGTTACTTAACCTACCAGGGATAGCATCGCTGCAAGGGTATGGTGGATAAATCAGCTGGCAAGCTCTGGTTTGAGAAGGCACAATGACGTTTAAGCTACTGCCTAGCAAAGGACGATGCTATGGGGTTTATGGGTAATAAGGGATTAGCGATCGCAACCTGGGTCGCCATTCTCGGCACCTTGGGAGTCAACACCCTGTCCAACGTTTTTCCCATTGATGGCAACACTGTGGCAGATTTGGCCAATGGTCCCCTGGAGGGGGTGCTGATTACCCCTGCCAACTATGCCTTTGCCATTTGGGGCGTGATCTATGTGGGCCTAATTGCCTATGCCTGGTACCAGTCTCGGCGCAAGCAGCGGGGGCAGTTGCTGATTCGCCGCATCAATGCCTGTTTGATTGTGGCCTGCGTGGCCCAGATAGTCTGGATTTATTTATTTACCCTGCAGCTATATTGGCTGTCGGTGCTGGCCATGGGCCTAATTTTGGTGTCGCTGATTGCCGCCTATAGCGAGCTGGAAGACGGCCAGCACCAGGCAGAACTTAGGCGAAAACGCATGGTCCATGGCCCCATTAGCATTTACCTGGCCTGGATTTCGGTGGCGACGGTGGTGAATGTGGCCTCGGCGTTCTATGCCAGTGGGTTTAAGGAGTTGGGCCTGTCGGGGGCGGTGTGGACGGCCATCATGGTGGTGATTGCCAATGGCATCGCTATGGTGGCCATTGTGCAGCGCCAAGATATTCCCTTTGCCCTGGTGTTTACCTGGGCCGATGTGGCCATTGCCCAGCGCCACTTGGGCAACCCGATTATTTCGGTGACGGCTCTGGTGATGGTACTGGTGCTGATGGGGCTATTTTTCACCCAGCGCTATCCCAGAAAAAGCTGGTAGGCAGCGCTGTCGTTTTCGTCCCAGTAGCGCCCTATCCAAGAAAGAGCTGGTAAACGCGGGGCGTTTGTTTCAGTAGCGCCCTACCCCAGAAACAGCTGGTAGGCGGGGTTGTCGTTTTCTTCCCAATACCGATAGCCCAGGGTTTCTAGAAACGCCTGCCATTCGTTCATTTCTTCCGGGGGCACCTGCATGCCAATCACAATGCGGCCATAGTCGGAGCCGTTATTGCGGTAGTGGAACAGGCTGATATTCCAGTTGGGGCTCATGGAGCTGACGAATTTCATTAGGGCGCCGGGGCGTTCGGGAAATTCAAACCGGTATAGCCGTTCGTTTTTGGCTAGGGCAGAGTGGCCCCCCACCATGTGGCGCAGGTGCATTTTGGTTAGTTCGTCGTCGGTGAGGTCCAGGGTTTTGAACCCGTGTTCTTCGAATCGGCCCTTCATGGCAATGGCGTCGTTGCGATCGCAAATTTCTAACCCCACAAAGATATGCGCCTCCGCCTGGTCCGCAATGCGGTAATTAAACTCCGTCAGGTTGCGTTTGCCGATGGTGTCACAAAACCGCTTCAGGCTGCCCGACTGCTCCGGAATGGTCACCGCAAAAATGGCCTCCCGCTGTTCCCCTAGCTCCGCCCGTTCCGCCACAAACCGCAGTCGGTCAAAGTTCATATTGGCCCCACAGGCCACCGCCACCATGGTTTCACCCTTAATCCCCTGTTGTTTCACATAGGCCTTGGCCCCCGCAATGGCCAGGGCGCCTGCCGGTTCCACAATGGATCGAGTATCCTCAAACACATCCTTAATCGCCGCGCAGGTATCGTCCGTACCCACCCGAATAATGTCGTCCACATATTGCTGACACAGCCAGAAGGTTTCCTCACCCACCTGGCTCACCGCCACCCCATCGGCAAATAGGCCCACCTGGTTTAGCTTCACCCGGTGTCCCACCTTCAGCGACTGATACATCGCATCCGCATCTTTCGGTTCCACGCCGATAATTTTAATTTCCGGCCGCAACCGTTTCACATAGGCCGCAATGCCAGAAATCAGGCCGCCGCCGCCGATGGCCACAAAAATCGCATGGATGGGCTGCTGATACTGGCGCAAAATCTCCATGCCAATGGTGCCCTGCCCCGCAATCACATCCGGGTCATCAAACGGGTGCACAAAGGTCATCCCCTTTTCCGCTTCCAGTTCGCGGGCATGGGCATAGGCCTCATCAAAGGTTTCACCGCGCAGCACCACTGCCCCGCCCCGTGCCTTCACCGCATTCACCTTCACATCCGGTGTCGTTTCCGGCATCACAATAATGGCGCTGGTGCCCAGTTGCCGTGCCCCCAAAGCCACCCCCTGGGCATGGTTGCCCGCAGATGCCGCAATCACACCGCGCGCCAGCTTATCTGCCGGTAGCTGGGCCATTTTGTTATAGGCGCCCCGCAGCTTAAACGAAAATACCGACTGCATATCCTCGCGCTTGAGCAGTAGCCGGTTACCGAGACGCTTCGATAAATTGGGCGCGATTTCCAGGGCAGTTTCCTGGGCCACGTCATAGACACGGGCATTGAGGATGCGTTTCAGGTAGTCGGCGTGCATTAGAATAGCGGGCGGTAGAACATAGTTTAGATGCCACTTCTAATCAAACCATATAGGGCGGTGTTGATCCGTTGTCTGGTTTTACCAGTCGAATGGGTTGTTGAAGCAGGGCGATATTAAAGCATTGTGTAACACCCCATGTTTCACGATGGAATGCTTTATGATTCCCCTAGTTGTGGGCCAATGCCCAACGATCTGCACTGATTCAGAGGAGATAACTGACGCCATGTTAACGGAACTCCAAACTCGAAAGCTGCTGAAGTTGTTCTGTATGTATGATGGCGACCAAAATGGATATTTGGTAAAAAAAGACTTTGAAAAGATCGCCATTAAAATTGCCGAGGTTAAGAATATCGGCTCCCGCTCGCCTAAGCTTATGGGGCTAAAAGAGAGGTTTTCACGCATTTGGAAATCTCTTTCTAGTAAGGCAGATGCCACGGGCGATAAGAAAGTGGGCCTGAGTGAATGGCTGGATTATTACGAAGAGCTACTGGGCGATAAGGAAAAATATCTTGCCGAAGAACAGTCGTTGATGAAGCTGATCTTTGACGTGTTTGACGACAACGGCGATGGCAAAATCTGCCGGGAAGAATGGGCCGAGTTGTTTAAGGTATATCACGTGCACCCTGCCTATGCCCCCGCCGCCTTTGAGAAGATCGATGCCAATGGCGATGGTTTTCTTAGTCGAGAAGAGATTTTGGCGTTGATTGATGATTTCTTCTGTGGCAACGATGAGGACTCGGTTGCTAATTCAATGTTTGGTCCCTATTGATGGATGAGTAAGGACTGGGAATTTAACAATGTATCGATTTATCCCCTCTTGGGAGGGGTGCCGTAGGCGGGGTGGGTTCCGTCGATTGTGCTAACGGTCAACCCACCCCGCAGACCCTCCCAGAACGTAGGTTTGGTTAAGTTAATCGAAACCCAACATTCCAAAATATGGTGCTGCATCACCGGTCTCTAAAACCAACGATGTGGCGTCGTAATTGTTCTTGTGGGGTGCGGCAATGTTGGGTTTGTAAAGGGCGCGATAAATTTTTGATATTCGGGTGAGGAGCAACCCAACCTACGTGTGGGTTACTTGGGTGGTTGGCAACCCAATCGACGTGTGTGGGCATGTTGGGTTTGCGAAGATTTCGGTACATGGTTGATGTTCAGATGGGTAGCAACCCAACCTACTCTGGGCTGGGAATTTAACAATGTACCGATTTATCCCCTCTTGGGAGGGGTGCCGTAGGCGGGGTGGGTTCCGTCGATTGTGCTAACGGTCAACCCACCCCGCAGACCCTCCCAGAACGTAGGTTGGGTTGAGTTAATCGAAACCCAACATTCCAAAATATGGTGCTGCATCACCGGTCTCTAAAACCAACGATGTGGCGTCGTAATTGTTCTTGTGGGGGGCGGCAATGTTGGGTTTGTAAAGGGCGCGATAAATTTTTGATATTCGGGTGAGGAGCAACCCAACCTACGTGTGGGTTAATTGGATGGTTGGCAACCCAATCGACGTGTGTGGGTATGGGCATGTTGGGTTTGCGAAGATTTCGGTACATGGTTGATATTCAGATGGGTAGCAACCCAACCTACTCTGGGCGTTGTTCTTTGAGGGGGACGGCAATGTTGGGTTTGTCAGGGGTTTGGTCAATCTTTAATGTTTTGGCAATGTCCAACCCAACCTACTCTGGGCGGAGGGATTCGAGTACTTCGGGGGTAAATGGGTTTTCGCCTTTTTCTAGGGCTTCGACCCATTGTTGGCGTTGGGCTTTTTTGTCTTGGTTGGTGGTGCGGTCGATATAGGTTTTGAAGTCGGCAATGGCGGCTTGAGTGTTGCCGGTGAGGGCATAGGCGAGGCCGCGATTGTCGGCACTACTGGGTCTAAAGGGTGCCCGTTCAATGGCTTCTTCGCAGGCAAATAGAACGGCTTGGGCTTGATTTTCTAAGCTGCCTGCTCTACAAAGGCTTCCCCATGAGCTTTCTATTTCGGAAATAGTTTGTTGCAAAGGCGGATCAAGAGAGGTAATTGCCTGAAAATGTTGCACTATTATTGGAAGATCTTTATCCTCATCCTCAATTTTTTGACTGTTTTTTCTAAAATTGACGAGTTTATTTAAACGGTCTTCGCTAGCAAACGTAAAGTCTGTATCCCATTGCATGGCTTGTTCATACCATTCCAATGCTGTTTTTTGTGCTTTCCCCTGCACCAAATAATTATCAGCGTTTGCGATCAGGGTGGGGGCAGCCTGTTTGACCCAATCAGCATTGTGTTTTTGGCAAATGGTTAAATCCATTAATAATTCAGGGGATTGTTTCACAAAATAAGAGTCTAGCCAGTCACAGCTTCGACCAATCAAATCTTCTAACTGAAAATTCCACAGCTTGACGGTGTTGTCGTCACTGGCACTGGCAAGGGTCTCTCCATCGGGACTGAAGGCCACACTCCAGACCCAAGAGCTATGGCCTTTGAGTGTGTTCAATTCCTCGCCGTCTTTCGACCACAGCTTGACGGTGTTGTCGGAACTGGCACTGGCAAGGGTCTCTCCATCGGG
>NZ_JADOER010000002.1:22858-298603 GCF_018739865.1 Leptothoe kymatousa TAU-MAC 1615
TCAATTCCTCGCCGTCTTTCGACCACAGCTTGACGGTGTTGTCTTCACTGGCACTGGCAAGGGTCTCTCCATCGGGACTGAAGGCCACACTCCAGACCCTAGAGCTATGGCCTTTGAGTGTGTTCAATTCCTCGCCGTCTTTCGACCACAGCTTGACGGTGTTGTCGGAACTGGCACTGGCAAGGGTCTCTCCATCGGGACTGAAGGCCACACTCCTGACACTAGAGCTATGGCCTTTGAGTGTGTTCAATTCCTCGCCGTCTTTCGACCACAGCTTGACGGTGTTGTCGGAACTGGCACTGGCAAGGGTCTCTCCATCGGGACTGAAGGCCACACTCCAGACCCTAGAGCTATGGCCTTTGAGTGTGTTCAATTCCTCGCCGTCTTTCGACCACAGCTTGACGGTGTTGTCTTCACTGGCACTGGCAAGGGTCTCTCCATCGGGACTGAAGGCCACACTCAAGACCCTAGAGCTATGGCCTTTGAGTGTGTTCAATTCCTCGCCGTCTTTCGACCACAGCTTGACGGTGTTGTCTTCACTGGCACTGGCAAGGGTCTCTCCATCGGGACTGAAGGCCACACTGCTGACCCTAGAGCTATGACCTATTAGTCGTTCTCTCTCTTTAACGTCATATATAGCCTCTCGCATATTAGAGCTAATGCGAAACCGTGTATCTTTTTCTAAATAGTCGCTACGAGCAGCCTCAAATGCTTGACCAGTGAGTACAGCTTGGAAAACAGCATCTTTCTCTAGATTGGCGCTGAGATATGCTTGCATCGTCAACCTATCTGCCAATAGTGCCGCATTGACGGCTTTACGTTCTCCTTTCACAGCTTTGCGTTGCTGAATCCCAGCTACACTGGCAGCACCCACGGCAACTAGGGTGATGACGGCTAACCCTGCAGCTGCTAGTTGGGCCTGCTTTCGTTGTCGCTGCTCCGCTTTCAATCGCTTTTTCTGTTCTTCAATCTGTCGCTGTTCTGCTGTTTCTCGTTTCTTTTGTTCTTCCTCAATCCGCACCAATAACGGCTGCTGCAACGACCGAATAAACGCCGCCAAATAATCATGCACCAACTGATACCGTTCTTCCGGCGCTTCCGGCACCTCCATCACCAACCCCGACTCCGTCAAAATCTTCAAAATCAACGACAACAAATCCCGATCCAGCCCTCGATTTGTCATCGTCTTCAAATCATCTGCCAAATCCGATTCCGTCTTTAACGGACGGGTCCCCTTCTCATCCGTCAACAAATACAGCAGCATATTCGCCAGATCCTGATGCTCCTGGGGACCGCACTCATCCACAATATCCGTCAAATACTTCTGCACCAACAGCTCCTTCGTCGGCTGCTGCGGGTCGCCCCAGTTGTAATACACCTCTGGCGTCGTAATCCCCTCCGCCTGTAGCTGTGCCCCCACAATCTGTAGCTCAATGGGGCGTACCTCCCCCGCCCCCGCCGCCAAATCATCCACCACCTTATCCACCAAGTCCTGTTCCGGCGTATAGGGCGTCGGATCGGTCAGGTCATTAAAAATAACCTTCGTCTCATCCGGCTTAAAATTGCCGACATAATACAGCCACTTCTTATCCAAAATATTGTTATCCACAATATCCAGTTTGGTTAGCCGGTCACATTCCAACAGGTAGTGGATATAGTCCTCCCGTAGCGACAGCACCACCTTCACATAGGGCGTACCCAAACAATTTGCCAAAAAGTCATAAAATTCCCGCCGCTCAGCCGTGCGCTCAAACTCAAAGAAAAACTCTTCAAATTGGTCAAACACCAGCACCAGCACCTGGTTCTTGTGCGTGTGGTGCTTCAACCGCCTCAGCACCTTGGCGGGCAATATCTCCTGTTCCGGTGCCGCACTGTCTGCTTGCGTATCCAACACCTCTGGCGGATAGCTAAAAACATCCGACCTATAGGCCGACACCCCCGCCTCTAAATCGTCTAGCTGCTGCACCAGGTCCTCCACCCAGTTGCGATAGCGCCGCAGATACACCGGCACCACCCGCCGTGTGTCGATGCGTTCTTGCTCTAGGGCAGGCACCAGCCCCGCCTCAATCAGCGAACTTTTGCCCACCCCCGACGGGCCATACACAATGGTCAGCACATACTCATCCTGGCCCAGACGCTGCACCAGTGTGTGTACATCCTGCTTGCGCCCGGAGGCCACAATCACATCCTTGTCCTGGGTTTCCGTCGGCAAAGCGGGGTTGGCAATTTGCTGCTTGGGCTGCAGCCGCCCCGCCCCCACAAATGCCCGGTAGTTAAACCGACTATCGATGGCATCCCGCTGCCGTCGGGTTTCGAAGGCGGGTAGGTATAGCCCCTGCTGAAAATAACACTGCTGCAATTTGGCTAAAATCAGGCTGTAGAGCTGGGGGTCATAGTCTGGCTGGGTGATGGTTCTGGCTTCTTCTAGGGTGGGTACAGCCGCGTCCAGGTGCCCTTGCTCACACTGGGCTTTTCCTAGGGAAAACAAATACCAACTGCGATGAAAACTGTTGACCCAGCGATAAAATTCAGCCTTGTCTGGCTGGGTGGGCGATGGGTTGGCGGGTTGGATTAGGGTTAGTGCCTGTTCTGCATGGCGTTGTGCCCCTGGCCAGTCGGCCTTGGCTAAGGCAACCTCTGCCAGAAACCCTTCCGCCCGGGCCACCCGAAATGGATGTTGCAACTGTTGGTGTAGTCTTTTGGCCTTGGTGGCCACTAGCTCTAGCTCGTCCCATGCTTCCAGCCGGTGCAGTGATTCTGCCAGGTAGTTTTGGTATCTAGCCGCTAAAATTTGGCCCCTGGCGAGAGTCTGATGGGTATTGTCCTCCCCTTGTGAAGGTCCTTGATCAGTGGATATGCCGCAGGCGGAGGGGGCTGGATCCCTGGCGCCCAATTCCCCCATCCCTTCAAGTGTTTCTATGGCCGCTGAAAAATATTCACGCGCATTATTAAACGCCAGGTCAAAATCTGGTCGATACCGTTCGGCATAGTTGCGCCACCATAGGCCCATGTAAAACTGCACATGGCCCATTTTTTCTTGGTGCGCAGGATCATCATCTTTGCCGGTGACTAGGGCTTTCCATAGATCTAGGCTGTAGTCGTAGTGCTCACGGGCAACGGAGCTGTTGTTGTCCGCGATGCGTCCCTTAACAAATTCTAGATCCGCCGCCTGCACGGGGGAGAGTTGAATATTTTTGCCTGATAAGGCGGCCAGGCTGGTTTCTAGTTCTCGGTAGTTGGCTGAGTTAGCGGTTAAACCTAGATCCTGGGTGGTGAGAAATCTGTTTTCCTGGGACTGGGTGACCCGCTGCCACACGTTTTCAATTAGTTCATCGATAAAGGAGAGAAAAAATGCTGGCGGTGTGTCGAAGGTGATGGGGTTGGCCCAGGTGTAAAAATCAGGCGCTGTGCGGATTAGGTGTTTTTGGTCGTCGTCGGTGAGCCACAGGATCAGGGGAAACTCAAATTCACGAAACTCTTCGCGGATCTGGTTGGTGGCGGTGAGCAGATGTTCTGGATCTGCCACGGCGCTCAGGCCATATACCATAAGGGCATCGGGGCTGGCCGCTGTGGTGCGCAGGTAGGCATTGACGGTGGTAAACAGGGTGCTGGCGGTGGGGGCCAGGGTGATCTCATCGAAACCGATGGGGCACTGTTGCCGCAGTTGATTCACCAGGATCTGGCGGTGATTGGTGGAGTTGCATACGGCCAAAATCAAGGCAAATTCGCCCTGGGAAAATCGCATTAAGCGACAGAGTTCGTCTAGGGCTTCTTGATTTTGGTGTAGCGGTGTCTCAGGCATGAGGGTTTAATTCCTCGGCATCAAGCAACACTGGGTTGAGGGCAAACCAGGTTTGTCCAGCATCTCGATATTCAAACACAAATAGGCTACGTAACAACGACTGATATTCCCCTTCGCCCCGCACGGTCTTGGTCCGGTGCACCTCCCGCAATAGGTCCCATTCTTCGAAGTCGATGGCCTTGGTTAAGTCGCTCAGGCGCAGGCTAATTACCCGGTCGAGCAGTTCACTGCTAAAGGGCGGATCGGCTTTTTTGAGGCAGTAGCTAATGAGCACGAGTAAGTTGCGCACGTGGCCGCCGCTGGCGATACACAGCCGGTCCAGGGTTTCCAGCGAGTCGAATAGGGCGCCGACTTGGCCCAGCCTTTCGTCTGTGGTGAGTTCTGGAAAGGCGCGGGCCAGTAACATTTGGCGCAGGGCGACAATGCCCGCTTGGCAGGGGGTGCCGTCTCGGTTTTGGGTGCGCACCATGGGTAAGACCTGGGGCGCACTGCCAAAGCGGTTGGTGAGGTTTTCCTGTTCGTTGGAAAAGGAAAGCACCAGGGGCACGGTGTACACCACATGGCACCGCAGCTTTTTGAGCTGGTCGCCCCGGTCCACAAATAGGTATTCGGGCTGACGACGGCCCTGGCCTCGGGGCTTGTTGTCCACCCGGTCCAGGTTATCGACGATCACCACTAGACCGGCCTTGCCCTGGTCCAGCAGCTGCTGGTTGGCGGTGTCGATCAGCTCATTGTTGATCACTTCTAGGATGGAGTTGATGCGCGGTTCCAGGTGCTGGCGCAGGAGCGATCGCACATCTTTACTATCCTTGGCTTTGGTGGTTAGCTCACCGATGCCAAAGGCCAGGGAGTAGGTGCCATCTTCGGCACTTAGGCCCACTTCGTCTGCCACCTTCAGACCAGCCACTTCGGGAATTTTTACCTTGAGCCCGGTGACCTCGGAATTTAGCAGGTCGGCGGCGCCCTTGAGCAGGTTCTGAAATTTATTGGGCTCCAGACGCAGGCGGGCGGCTTCTAAACTTTTGCTCACCTGTTTGGCGATGGCCAGCAGAATGTCGCTGATGTCCACATCCCCCATGTCCAGGTCGTCGGTGGATTCGAAATAGACCACGTGGTAGCCGTCGGCCTCTAGCTCCTGGCGCAGGCGGGAGAGCTCCGTGGATTTGCCACAGCCGATGTGGCCGGTAAAGAGCTGGCAGGTGGGTTCCTGGTCGGAAAAGGTGATGGTGCGCTTGAGCTCTCGCACCAGGTCGCTGCCCCGCACGTCCGAGAAGTCGATGTAGTATTTGCCATCGTCGGGGGATGTGAGATTGAGCGTTTTACTCGGGTTACACGCTCGAAAAAATCGACCTAGATTGACTCCCATTTGCGCCGCTCCTGTTTGTGCTCCACACTGGCCATGCCTAAGACTATGGCGCATTTTTCTAGGACTACCCACCTCCTGTTGAGAAAGTTAAAGGCCGTTATGGTCATACCTATGACAATGCCGTTGATCGAGACAGCGGGCGTTTTTCTTAAAGCTCAAATAAAGCCCATGGTGGCTACTGACTAATATTTGTTGATGAGTTTAGGGTATTTGGGGAAACGCTTACCCATCGCGAGTAATTGATATTTCCAGTGTTATTGCAGATCTAAGAGATTTGGCTATGAAAATCAGCCATGGCTGCCCTGGATTTTACAGATGAAATCATGGTGAGGATCGGCGAAGTCCTTATTTTTGTAAGGAAAATAAACCCAGGCGTCAGTAGTAATAAGTGTCCGACTACGGGCTAGGCCCCATCGCATTTTGCAGGTCACCGTGGCCGGTAGATTAGCCCGACGGCGTTCTTGATAACGTGCGTGGGCTAAAAATGCTTTGTGATCCTGCGTTTAAGTGCATCGCTGTTGCTGATTTAGACCATGACTAACACTTTTGCGGATGTTTTGGATAACGTCTTTGGGAGAGAGTCGTGGGGATGGATCGGCACGCTGGTTCATCTCCATAGGCTGCCATGACAGACGGAAACTTGGGTCGCATATTGGCCAATCGTTATGAACTGATTAAATCCGTTGGGCAAGGGGCAATGGGCACCGTTTACCTGGCTAAGGATAGGGTGCTAGGTGATGTGTCGGTTGCGGTCAAGCTGTTGTCCCAGGATGTGCTTAATGATAGGAGCGTTAAGCAATTTCAAATCGAGGCTACTATTTCTGCCCTGCTGGGCCAGAAGTGTATGCATGTGGTGCGGGTTATTGATCAAAAGTTTACCCAGGAAGGCCAGCCGTTTTATGTGATGGAATATCTGGCGGGTAAGAATATCCGACAGTTGATTCGTCCCCAGCCTTTGGATATTCCTCGCTTTTTGGAATTGGCCCGCCAAACGTGCATCGCGCTCAAGGCGGCCCACGACGGCATTTTATTTAACGATAGGCTGGTGCCGATTATTCACCGGGATATTAAACCTAGCAACATCTTGGTGACTAAGGCCTCGTCGGGGGAATTGGTGAAGGTGCTGGATTTTGGTATTGCGAAACTTCTCCAGGGCCGCAAAGTCGATGAGATTAATTTTATGGGGACCATGGCCTATTCGTCCCCGGAGCAGATGGATGGTCAGGAGTTAGACTATCGCACCGACATTTATAGCCTGGGCATTACCATGTACGAAATGTTGACCGGGGCCTTGCCGTATCAGCCCCGGCGCAATACGTTTGGTGGCTGGCATAAGGCCCACACCACCTATGCCCCAAGGCCGTTAAAGTCGATTATTCCGTTGGGAACGTCCCCTAAATTACTCAATGGGGTGAGTGATTTGGTGATGAGTTGCCTTTCTAGAAATCGTAGTCGGCGGCCTGAGAGTGTAGATGAAATCTTGACGACCCTGATGGCGTTGCAGCGGGATGGGGTGACCCCTAGCAAGCCATTGTCGTTTCAGTTTTCTGAGGATACCCATGGGACCTTGCCCACGCCGCCCCCCAGTGAGGTGGGACCTGATGTGGATTGGTTTTTGCGATCGCAAACCTGGCCCCAGAAAAACGCGGCCGACCTGGAGAATCCCCTGCCCAAAATGTTGTTGTTGGATGATGAAAAGCCCCTCGCCACCCTATGGCTGAAGTTGTCTGCCCAGGAGATTACCCAGCGGGCCAATAGTACGCGCTACAATACATTTTTGTGTACCATGCACCCCTATCCCATGGTGCTATGGGTGACGGCGTTTTATAGCAGCACCCATGGCTATAGCTGGTGGGCCAACTATTTGCACCCCAAGAAAAATGGCGATCGCAAATTCCTATGGCAGCTGAGCGATGCCATGGCTTACCATGCCCTGCTGTTCTCCCAACGGCCTCCCAATGCGGTGGTGGAAATTTGTAAATTTAACATTGCCAAGGCCCAGTGCAAACTGTTGAAGCAATGGGTGCTTAGGGCCCAGGCCACCCCATCGGTGGGGAAACCGGAGGACAGCCAGGCACTGCTTGAACGAGAATTGGAAAAGCTCCAGAAAAAAGGTTTTTAGCGTGATGTTGGCTATCTTAACTCTTGCCTCTGGTGATGAAGCACGGCTCACCTTGGACTCAAAGTTCCAAGGCTAATCGAATTAAAACCCACTCCATGGGGCTAGAGCATCTCTGAAAGAGTTACATTTAGAGCCTGTAATCCAAGCTTGTCCCTTTAGTGGACAGCCCTCAATTAGCGCTGGATTTTGAATCCAACGTGGGTTTAAGGCTCAAAACCGACTTGGTGCAAGAGCTAGGCTATCTCTTTTGCTGAGCGGAGTCGCAGCCAACATCACCCGATGGCTTGTGCTAGCCTTTTGCCAACGTTTTACTAGCTCTCGTCCAAGACGTATAGGAATAAATCACCAGCGCCATCCAAATCAACCCAAAACTGACCAAATGGGTTTGGGTAAACTCTTCTTGGTATAGAAACACCCCCAACATGAGCTGAAACGAGGGGGCCACATACTGGCAAAAGCCCAGGGTGGCCAGGGACAAACGTTGGGCCGCATTGTTGAACCATAACAACGGCATGGAGGTGGCGATGCCCGCCCCCATAAATAACAAGGTTAAGCCGGGGGTGCTGCCAAAGCCCCCAGTTCCTTGGATGCCCCAGTAACCAATGATCAGTAGGGCCACCGGAGTCATTAGTGCGGTTTCCACCGTTAGCCCCACCATGGGGGAAACCGTAACAATCTTGCGCAACAAACCATAGAGGGCAAAGGTGGCCGCTAACCCCAGGGCGATCCAGGGCACCGCCCCAAACTGCCAGACAAAGTAACCGACGCCGATGGTCGCCAGGACCACGGCGATCTGCTGTCCTCGGTGCAGCCGCTCGCGCAACACGAGAAACCCTAACAGCACCGACACCAGGGGATTAATGAAATACCCCAGGCTGGTTTCCACCACCCGGTCCGTATTCACACCATAGATATATAGCCCCCAGTTGCAGCTCAATAGTAGGGCGGTGGCCACTAACCACAGCACCTGACGGCGGCGCAGTTTGCGCAGTTCGGCCAGGCGATTCTGGAGAGTTAAAATCAGGCCCAAAAATACTACAGACCACAGCATGCGATGGCTGAGTACCTCAATGGGAGAAACCGCCTTAAAGAACTTCCAGTAGATGGGGAAAAGCCCCCAGGCACCATAGGCAAACAGGGCGTAGAGCAGACCAGGGTTTGAATTCAACGACTTGGACCGGGTAGATGATGGCTTCACCCTACCAGGTGCGATCGCTTAGCAGCCATCGACGCCGTGCATACCGATGCCCCATTTCTTAAATCGATGTAAACTTTTATAACGTGTAGTCCTCAAGAGGTATTCCAATGGCAACTGGATTTGGCAAAGCGAAACCGAAACCCAAGGTGTCTGAATCCACCCAGCGCCGTAAGCAAGCCTCCCAAGAAATGGACCAGCGCCGCTCATCTGGCGATCCTGAGTTTGAGGTGCACATTCGCATTAAGGATAAAAAACAGTGGTATCCGGTGGGCGTCGTTTCGGTGAAACGGTCCGTGGATATTGATCGAGCGATTTTTGCTAGCGAAGAGGATCTGCTCCAGGGGGCGTTTCGCATTTACCCCATTTTGCGCAAGAACAAAACTAACCTGGAATATGGCTATCGGGTAAAGGCCTTCAAGGATGAGCCCATTACCGTGGCCGTGCCGCCCAAACCCGGTATTGCCGGTGGTGTGCAGGCCATTGCGGACCAGGTTAAAAGCAGCATTGGCGGTCTTTTCAAGCGTTAGAGCGCGTTAGAAAGATTGAACGCATCGAGCCAACAGCATTTTGAACCTCGGAGGGTGGAGAATGCCCATCCTCCGAGGTTTAATGATGGCTGGATTTACCATGACGTTGTGCCTAAAGGTCAGCAAGCGACGACCGTTCTCGACTACTACACCCAGCGCTATCGCCATTCTGGCCAAGCCACCTGGCAGCACCGCATTGAGGCGGGCCAGGTTTTACTCAATAATCAGCCCACCCCACCGGATACATTCCTAAGCCCAGGACAGCGCCTCAGCTACCATCGTCCCCCATGGGAAGAACCCCCGGTTCCCCTAGACATTGAAACTATCTACGAAGACGACGTGCTGTTGGCGGTCCACAAGCCTTCGGGCCTGCCCGTTCTCCCCGGCGGCAATTTTTTGCACCACACCCTACTGTGGCAGCTGCGCCAGCGTGCGTCCAGTGCGTCTCCTATTCATCGCCTGGGGCGGGGCACCTCCGGCATTATGCTGCTGGCGAAAACGAAAGCGGCCCGCGCCCACCTGAGCCAACAACTGCGCCAGCGTCGTCTGGGCAAGGTCTATCGCACCCTCATCGGCCCCACCAAGAATTTATCGGACCGGTTTTCCATCACCCACCCCATTGGCAAAATTCCCTATCCCCAGCTGGGCTATGTTTATGGGGCCAATGCTGAGGGGGTAGAGGCTCACAGCGACTGTGCGGTGGTGGGGCGCAGCGCCGATGCCACGCTGCTGGATGTGACCATTCTCACCGGCAGACCGCACCAAATTCGCATTCATTTGGCCGCCCTTGGCTACCCGCTGCTGGGGGACCCGCTCTATGTGCCTGGGGGGCAGCCCCACCCAGAATCTACCGCCATCCCGAGCGACTGTGGCTATTGGCTCCATGCCCACCAGCTATCGTTTGTGCACCCGGCTGGCCAGGGGCTGACCCTAACCTGCGAGCCGCCACCGGAATTGTGTGTCTGAACTGTTTTGTTGGAGCTGATTGGATCTGAATAGGTATGGTGCGTCTGAATATTACGGGGGCTGCACAGACATTCATTCAACCGCTACTATCAACATTGGCCCAAATCGGTCCAGTTAACCATCCATCGAACCAGCGCTAATGACTACTTCCACCAGCCGCATTGAAAAAGATTCCATGGGGGAAAAGGAAATTCCTTCGGCGGCCTACTACGGCATTCAAACCCTGCGGGCGGTGGAGAATTTTCCCATCAGCGGCCTGAAACCTTTGCCCACCTATGTGGATGCCTGTTTGCTAATTAAGAAAGCGGCTGCGATCGCAAATGGCGAACTCGACTGTATCCCCACCGACCTATCCCAGGCCATTGTCTCTGCCGCCGATGAAATCCTCAAAGGGGCACTGCGGGACCAGTTTATTGTGGACGTTTACCAGGCGGGGGCAGGCACCTCCCACCACATGAACATCAACGAGGTGCTGGCCAACCGAGCCCTAGAAATCCTGGGGGATGAAAAGGGCAACTACCAGCGCGTCAGCCCCAACGACCATGTCAACTATGGCCAGTCAACCAATGATGTGATTCCCACCGCCATTCGCATCGGCGGGTTGCTGGCGCTGGAGCATACCCTATATCCGGCCTTGGAAGGTGCGATCGCGACGTTGCACACCAAGGCCACCGAATTCCAAGACGTAGTGCGCTCCGGACGCACCCACATGCAGGACGCCGTCCCCATTCGCCTCGGCGAAAGCTTCCGCGCCTGGGAAATTATCCTCACCGACCACCTGCGCCGCCTGCGCACCGCGGCCCAGGACCTGTGCCCGTTGGGCCTCGGCGGCAGCGCCACCGGCACTGGCCTCAACACCCATCCCCAATATCGTTTCCGCGTGGCCGAACTGCTGGCCGGGTTCACCGGCCAGCCCCTCACCAGCGCCCCCCACCTAATGGCCGCCATGCAAAGTATGGCCCCCTTCGTCTCCGTATCCAGCGCCCTGCGCAACGTGGCCCAGGACCTGCTGAAAATTTCCCACGACCTGCGCCTGCTAGACTCTGGCCCCAAAACCGGCCTCAAAGAAATCCAGCTCCCGCCGGTGCAGCCCGGCTCTTCCATCATGCCGGGGAAATATAACCCCGTGATGGCCGAAATGACCTCCATGGTGTGTTTTCAAGTCATGGGCTACGATCAGTCCATTGCCTGCGCTGCCCAAGCCGGTCAGCTGGAGCTAAACGTGATGATGCCCCTGATCGCCTACGACCTGATCCACAGCATCGAAATTTTAGGCAACACCATCAGCGCCCTCGACCAGCGCTGTCTGGCAGGCATCACCGCTCGCCCAGAACGCTGTCGGGAGTTTGCCGAGGGTAGCCTCGCCCTGGTGACGGCCCTCAACACCCACATTGGCTACCTCAATGCCGCCGACATTGCGAAAGAATCCTTAGCAACTGGCAAGTCCATGCGTCAGCTTGTGTTAGAAAAAAATCTGATGCCAGAAGATAAACTAAATGAAGTGCTGGACCTGGAAAAAATGAGCAAAATTCCCGAGTAGGTCCTAATCACCAAATTCCGAATTCTGAACGCAAAATTCCGAACTTTGGCCTCGCCAAAATTTCTTGTCTAAAGTTGATATCTGCCATCCGTCTTTCCCCACAACTTCTACCGTTTGCCTCCCCATGACCTCCTACCAAGCCGCACCCAATCCCTACGAACTCGACTCCGAAACCTGGTGGGTCCAGCAGTGGGTGGATTTGCTTAACTCTTACCGCTTCAAAAAGCGGCTGGAGCGGGGGCGGCGCTATGCCCGGGAGGGACACATTCTGCGGCTAGACTTCACCGACTCCAAGGTGCATGCTTCAGTGCAGGGCACCGCTGATGAACCCTACAAGCTATCGATCTGGATTGATCGATTTGCCGATGAAGACTGGGATTTTGTCATCGATACCCTGGCCCAAAAGGCCCTTTACTCAGCTCAGTTGCTAGCGGGGGAAATGCCCGCTGACATTGAAAGTGTCTTTACCGCCAACGGCCTTAGCCTATTTCCCTTTACCTTGGCGGATGTACATTCCAAGTGCAACTGTCCCGATCCCAAAAACCCTTGTAAGCACATTGCGGCTGTGTACTACCAGCTGGCAGACGCATTCCGAGAAGAGCCCTTTGTGCTCTTTCAGCTGCGGGGGCGCACCAAGGAACAAATCATTGAAGCTATCCGTGAAAAACGGAAACAACAGGTGGCAGAAAACCCTGTGGAAACTGTGGTTGATGACGCGGAAGAGATTGTTGTTGTTGCGGCGGAACCTAAGTCTCAAACCCTGAACCTGGAGAACTTTTGGGACTATGACGATGCCCTCGACTCTTCTTTGGTGGTAATCACCCCGGCAGAGCAAACGGTTTTGGACCTGTTGGGGCCCATGCCTTTACCCGCCAGCGATGCCCAGGTGATCAATGGCCACTTTACAAGTTTGTATCAAAGTGTGGCCCAACAGGCCATGATGTCTGCCCTAAGCTGATTTCTAGCGATGTAGGTCGGTGAGAAAATCAGGCATTTCTAAAATGTGAAAATAAATCAGGGCAGCGATACCCGCGGTATATAGGGTGGCTCCGCCACAGCCAATTAGGCTGTCTCGGAGCATATTGCGCTGCGTCTCTGGCATAAAAATGTCGATGGCTCCGAACTGCATCATCACCATGCCGATCACGTTGGATAGCCAATAGCCCACGATGGTGCCTGGCAGAAACCAGCTGCCGTTGAACCAGCTCACCCCGTAGCCGAACACCAGGGCAATGGGCAGGTTAAAAAATAAATCGTTCCACCACGATAGGGGGGACAGCATATAGCCGAGGCTCACCAGTGCGCCCCCGCGCAAATTTTTTAATCGATTCACGGTTTGGGCCGTTTGCTAGCGATGGGTTTTAGTTTAGTGCCCCTGTCGCCTATCGTTCAAGGCTTTTGACCCTTTGGTCCGGATCTGGCATTGGGGCTTTGGGATGCGATCGCGACGGCCCATATCCTGAAATCCGCCGACTGGGTCTGTAGATTTTATTGGCTTCGCATCCATGGCCCCTGCGAACTACTGGACGGAGGTTTGCAGGGGCCATGGCGAACGATGCAAGGGACGCCCATTATAAAAACTTTCAAAACTAACATTGCAACCCTAGAACTATGGAAAAAATTTCTAAGAAAGTGCTTGGTTTATTTTTCGCACTCGCCCTGGTTCTATCGATTGCACAGCCAGTGTTCTCCGTCGAGGTAGCTCCCGTCGAGGCAGCTCCCGTCGAGGTACAGACCGATAAGATTGAACAGATCCAAGAGCTGTTGGAGTTAACCAGCTCTAAAGATCAGTATGGACAAATCATGAATCTTGTTGTGGCCTCGATGCGACAGTCTTTCCCGAATGTGCCTAATGATTGGTGGGAGAGATTTTTGGCTAAGGTGGACCCCACTGAAATCGACGCAATAGTGGCCAGAATCTACGATAAGTATTTTACCGTCGAAGAAATCAGCGCCTTAATCGAGTTTAACCGCACGGAGGTGGGACGAGCGATTAATGCCAAGATGCCCATTGTGCTGCAGGAGAGTTTTATGGCGGGCCAGCAATGGGGCCAGAGCCTGGCAGAGGAAGTCCTACGTGAACTGGAAGCGGATGGCTATAGTTCCACCTAGGGGCTAGAACGGCACAGCACTTGTGAGGTGCAGCGGCTCCTGGCTGATGGGATGGTATAGCTTGAGCGCAGTGGCATGGAGATGTAGTCGCCCTGCCTGGGGCGACGGTCCATAGAGGCCATCGCCTACTATGGCCGAGTTCAACCCTTGGCCATGGGCCGCGTGGACCCGTAGCTGGTGGGTGCGGCCGGTTTGGGGCATAAACTGGAGCCGGGGCTGGGGGCCTGGGTGCAGTACCTGAAAGTGGGTAACGCTGGGTTTGCCGTGCTCTACATTGACCGATTGCTTGGGCCGTTCCTCCGGGTTGCCCCACAGGGGGAGGTCAATGGTGCCCCGATCGAGGGCAATGGGCTGGCTTAGGATCGCTTCGTAGGTTTTGTGTACCCTGTGCTGGGCAAACTGCTGGCTTAGGGCCCTGTGGGCCGTCGCAGCAAGTGCGAACACCAGAATGCCAGACGTGGCCTGATCTAGGCGATGTACGGGCTGGAGGAAATCGGGCCCTAACTGGTAGCGCAATCGACTGAGGGCGCTGTCTTGGTGCCGATATCGTCTGCCGGGCACAGACAGTAGCCCGGCGGGTTTATCCACCACCACTAGGGCCTCATCGTGATATAGAACAGCCAGGGGCGTTGGCGCTATGGCCGTTGTGCCAGTGGGCATCGTAGCCAGTTGTTCGAGCCATTGACGCTCTTTGGCCGATGGGCCATAGAATTCGCCCTGGACCAACGTGCCTGTCGATTGGGTCCAGCCAAATTCTGCCATGGCCACGGGCTCTAGGCTATGGCTGGCTGCATAGTGCAATAGTTTGGCCGCGGCGCGTTGGCAGATGGAGGCTGCCGCGCAATTGATCGAGGCCCCCAGGTCTAACGCATATTCTTTGCCCGCTAGTTCAGCCCCATAGGCCGCTTGCAGTTGAGCTTGCCACGTTTTGGCAATTGTGGTGTATTGCTTTTTGAGTGCCTTGAGCTGTTGCTCGGCTTGGAGACTTTCGCCATGCAGTGGGGTCAGGGCCTGGTTGCGTTCTTGTTTGAGGCGACGATATTGAAGATTGTCCTGCTGACTTTCTTGATCAAGCGTTAGGAGAGCTTGGATGAGGGCATCGCCCTTAAGGCTGCTGTAATAGTTCCTCCGGGTGATAGCTCGACAGGTTTTTCGGGTTTGATGGTGGGCCTTTAGCTGTTCTAATTGTTTTTGGTACGTTGTTAGTATTTGTTGGTGTTCCGTACGTCCAGGCCGCTGACTTAAGGCAATAAGCTGGGTTTTGAGCTGGGCCAGGGTATCTAAAATATAGGCTTCCGTTAGCCATATTTCTGCCCGATGGGACAAGGGGGGCACCCATCCTGGCCAATGATTTTGCCCCTTTAGTTCCCCTGAAAATCCTTTGAGTAGTTCTCGTTGGCCGTGTTTATTTGTGGCCAGCAATATCCCATATACATTGCCAGGGGCATGCTGTGGATCTGCCGCCAGGTCTTGCATTAGTTGTCTGGCGATGGTTTCGATTTCGTCGGTACGTGGGGGCAATGGCATCGCTCACTGGCCTTCACATTTTTGCTTTAGTCCAGCCGCATAGGCTTCAAAGGATGGGGTGAGGTCGGGGAGCATCCGGCCGATTAGGGGTTCTAGAAGACCGGTAAATACTTCACGCATATGGAACTGGGTGCTGCCATCTGGCTTGGGTGTGAGGGTAAATGTGCGATCGCCCCGAAATAGCCCAAAGGGTAAGCCGCCGCTGAGGGTAAATGTGGAGGGGGCGGCCAGGGCAGTCACCCGCAAAATCATTGGCTGCCGAGGTTTTGAGACCGTAAACAGCTTTAAAACTCCCCCATGGACGATTTCCCCGTCCAGTCGGTGGGTGCCCGCCGCCCATTCTGGGTAGGTCGTGGCATCGGTTAACACCGCCCAGATATCTGCCCCAGGACAGGCAATGTTGATGCTTGTTTCAAACGATTTCATGGCAGCGCCCTAGTGGTTAACGGCTATGGTCCATATTACAAAGGTGTTTGCTCCGGTGGGTCATGGATCTGGCCGGGGCCGCAGAGAAAGCCAGCCCAGGCTGATGACCAAACCTAGGGGCACTAACCAATTGCCCCAGCGGACGTAGGGTGTTTGGGTCTGGCGGCGATAAATCGTTTCGATTTGGGTGGCAAATGTTTGGGGGATGGATTTCCACTGGGTGTGCCCGTGGGGATCTACAACGGAGGATAGGCCCGTATTGGTGCTGCGGGCGGCCCACCGATCGGTGGCAATTGCTTGAATCACATCCTGGCCGTGGTGCTGGGCCATCATCCGGGGGGGGTAAGGGTCGTTGTTAGACGCCGTGAGAATAAACTCTCCCCCCTGGGCAACCTGATGACGAAAAATCCAACCATAGGCAGAGTCGTAACAGATACCCACAGCGGCTTGACCGAAGGGGGTGTCAAACCGTTGGTTGAGGCTGCCTGGCAATAAACTGCTACCAATGGATGAGAGCTTACTGATGAACTCTCCAAGCACAGCTTCCAAGGGAATATATTCTCCGAGGGGAACAAGTTTGATTTTGTTGTACTGACTGATGCCCGTGGGGGCAATGGCCAGCAGGCTTTGGTGGAGGTGGTTAGAGCGGTCGTTCGTTTTGGTAAATGTGCCTAACCATAGGGGAATACCGGTTTGTTCGACGGCAGTTTTAAACAGGCTAGTGTTGGGATTCCATTGTTTTGGAATGGCGGCCTCTGGCGTGAGGACGGCGTCGGCACCGGCGGCCACTAGCTGGCGGTAGCCGCTTAAGTAGCGATCATCGGCGCGGCGAATGCCGGCAAATGTGAGTTTTTCGCGACTGGGGATGTTGCCTTGGATGATGCCAATTTTGATGGCTTGGGCTGATGCATCTTGTAACGGTTGTTGGTATAGCCCCCAACCCGTGAGATGCGCGATCGCAAATATCCCGACCGCCGCCCCAAGCCAGGGTCGTGCCCTTGGGCGCGTTAGCGCGGCGGCGAGTAGTCCATTCACCGCCACAATGGCGGCGGTAATGGTGAGGTGCCCCGACAGTCTGGCCAGGTGGAGGATGGCTAAGTTTCCGGGGCTTTGGGTCATGGCCAATGACGTCCAATACAGTGGGCTAATGCTCCATATGGCCTCCACCGCACACCATAGAACGGTGCCGATCAAGACTCGCGCCACGGGGCCTAAGGGGCTGAATTTTTGCAGCGCGGCCATGGCCACGGCCCAAGCAACCGCAATGCCCGCACCCCAAAGGGTGACAAATGTGTAGGCGAAGAGTGCGATCGCAATACTGCCCAACCAGGGAATCCCTAGCCACATCATTGGATGCAGATGTAGTATCCAGGTCAGCATGGTGCCCTGGTAGCCCACCCCCCATATCAGCGCACTGACCGCACTGCGTTGTAACCCAGCCTCCTGATGGATGACGCACCATAGCAACACTAGGGCTACCCAGGCTAAGGGCCACAGGGGCCACAGACCCATGAGAACCCCTGCAATGAAAAGCCCAAAATACAGGGGCGTTGGCCGGTTGCCCAACTGGGCGGTCAGGGGCTTAGGCATGGAGGATATTGCCATGCTCTACCCCCCTTAACCCACGCCTATGGTCGGCTATAGCCACCCTTACAGGGAACTGGAATTTAAACTGTCGGCTTCCCCTTGGGTTTGGGGCAAATGTAAACCACATTCCTGTTTGAGACCATTGAACCGTGTGGCCCTCTCATCACCATCGCTGGCGGTCATGGGCCGGCTCGAATGCCAGTCGCCTACGGTTACATAGCCCTGGTCGAACAACGGATGGTAGGGCAGGTCGTGGGCCGTCAAATACTTATAAACATCCCGGGAATGCCAGGTCAAAATGGGATGGAGCTTATAGATGCCGTTTTGCTGGGCCAGCCGCCCTAGAGTTTGGCGATGGGAGGTTTGAGTCGCGCGCAGTCCCGCCAGCCATGCCTTAGCTCCAAGTTCTTTTAGGGCTCGCTGCATGGGTTCAACCTTGCGCATGTAGTCGTATTGGTTGAACGCATCAACATTATCTTGATCCCACAGCCGCCCATGGAGGGCTTCCATGCGGGCCGGACTCATGGATGACTGGTAAACCTTGAGGTTCAGGTTTAAGCGCTGGGCTAGCTCATCGGCAAAGCGGTAGGTCTCTTCGGGGAGATAGCCCGTATCGACCCAGATGACCGGGATATCAGGCATCACCTGGGTCACCAGGTGTAGCATCACCGCTGACTGAATGCCAAAACTAGTGCTCATGACTAAGGTGTTGCCAAAGGTTTTCGCACCCCAGGTAACGAGCTCAGCGGCATCCATATCCCTTAGGGTTTGATTGAGTGCTTCAAGATCTAAGTCGCTTTCTAGCACTGCGTTTGTCATAGTTTCAGCCACTCCATGATGCCAGTTTGGAAGTCTATGGGGGTAATGCCAAAGATACCGGGTCGTCCCATCATTGCATCATAGCGGAAAGGCTTTGCCAAGGGCGGTTTGATCCCCGGTTAACAAAACGCTACGCGCCCAGTTTCTGGGCGACAACCCGGAGCCGTCGGTAGTCCGCATGCCATTGGGTGCCGTCGTACATATGGGGGCGTAAGCGGTTTGCAACTTGCCTGAGGACGTCTTCTGTTGCGGCCCTATCGAGGCCTGCCAAGAGTGAGCCGCCAAACATTTTGAGCCAATTGGCCAGGCCATTTTCTCTCTCATTCAGGGGGGTGGGGCGATCAATCAGGGCGGCGAAGGTAACCTCTAAGCCGTTTTGCTCCAACAGCTGAGTGTATTCCCCAATACTCGGAAAGTACCAGGGGCTTAGGTGCTGTCGCTGTCTAACGGTTTCAACGGCGCCCACAATATTTTGTACGTTCCCGTTGCCCCCAAACTCGGCAACGAATTTGCCTCCGGGTTTTAGCGCTTGGGCAATGGCTTGCACCGCTTGCTCCGGTGGTTTTACCCAGTGCAGGGTGGCATTGGAAAAAATGCTGTCCAAGGGTTGGGCAACTGTAAACGAGCGGGCATCGGCCACCTGAAAGGCAAGGTGGGGATATTGTTGCTGCGCTGTGGTGACCATGGCGGCATCGGCGTCGATGCCGGTAACCGTCGCTCCGGTTTGGGCGATGGCCTGGGTCAGCTGGCCGGTGCCGCAGCCCAAGTCAAGAATATGTTCGCCAGCTTGGGGGGCGAGCAGCTGGAGCACGTCTGCCCCATACTGCCAAACAAAGCTGTGTTGGGTTTGGTAGCGGTCTGGGTTCCAATGTTGTTGGGGGTTAGTGGCCATGGCGATGATCTCTGGACTACTTCCAACCTACGGAGGATTTTTTAAGATGTCCAATATATAGTTAAGGCTCTATTGATATTTAAAAAGTATTAGTTGCCTGGCCATGGAACTGCGACACCTGCGTTATTTTTTGGCGGTGGCTGAGGAGCTGCATTTTGGCCGGGCGGCCTTACGGTTGCAAATGGCCCAACCGCCCCTCAGTCAGCAGATTAAGCAACTAGAAGCTGAGCTGGGGGTGCAGCTGTTTTCCCGTACCCGACGACGGGTGGCATTGACCGCTGCTGGTGTGGTGTTTCAGCAAGAGGTGGAATTGTTGTTGGCCCAGCTCCAGCAGGCGGTGGCCAAAACCCAACGGGCCGATCGTGGTGCGGTGGGGAGTTTAGCGATCGCATTTGTTAGTTCTGCCATGTACAGCCTGCTGCCCGAGGGGCTCCAACGGTTTCGACAACACTATCCCCAGGTCAATATTGTTCTCCATGAGCTGTCCACCCAAGAACAAATTCAAGGGTTGTTTAACAACCAGTTGGATATTGGCTTTGTGCGCCCTCCTATAGATCAAGAAAAATTACAAACCCAATCTGTGCTGCAGGAATCCTTAGTGGCGGCGCTACCCGCCCATCATCCTTTGGCAGGGCGGCCCAGCATTGCGATCAGCGATTTGCAAACCGAAGCCTTTGTCTTATTCCCTCGGCCCAAGGCGGTGCAGCTATACGATCAAATTGTGAACCTGTGTCATCAGGGCGGATTTAGCCCTAACGTGGTGCAGCAGGCGGCCCAAATGCAAACAATTCTAAGTTTGGTGACAGCCAATCTGGGGGTAGCCATTGTGCCCGAATCCCTGCAAAATTTACAGCGTCGTGGGGTGTGTTTTGTGCCCTTTACTCAACCCACACCCCAGGCGGAGGTATGCATGGTTTGGCGACAAGACCAGCCGACACCCGTGGTGGAAACCTTTGTGGCAGAGATGCTACAACTGCCCAAAGAGAGACTTGAGCCGGGCGGGCATGGAATGCCGGGCGGGCCTGGAATGCCGCCTCAACCGGCGGGTTGAAACTCTAAGGACACGTCAAATTCTGCTTCAAAGCAAGCTTTTTTGTCGTTGGCGCTCCAAATTTCGAGTTCGCAACTGTCGCCCGGATGGTTGGGGGTAAAGCGGATGGTGACCTGACGCTTTTTGGCGGTGAATGTGGTTTGGAAACCTGCGATCGCACCCAGTCGCCGTCGATCCAGCCCTACGGCCACCCGCAGCATGGCACTGAGCTGGCTAACAATTTTGCGGTTCTCCTTAGTCAAAGCCTTATAGGCATCGTGCTTGAGCTTGGGTTGGCTCTTGCGATGGTAGCGACCAATATTGGCAATAAGTTCAATTTCAGTGCTGGTAAAGCCCAACAGCTCCCCATTGCGAATTAAATAGTAAGAATGCTTGTGGTGGGCCCCATGGCTAACAAAGTGACCACAGTTATGGAGCATGGTCGCCGCCCATAGCAGCTCCCGTTCTATCGGTCCCCACTGGTGCAAAATATTGCGAGTTTGATCAAACAAGGTCAACGCAAACTTAGCCACCACCTTACTGTGGTCCATGTTGACCCGATACTTATGGGCCGCCTTCATCACACTGCGTTCCCGCACCGACTGCTGATACTGCATGCGGTCTTCAATCAGCCCGTGGGTGAGCATCCAGTCCACCACCAGCCCTTCCCGCAGGGCATGCTCGCAAATGGTAATCCGATCCACCCCCAGCAGCCGCATGGCTTCCTGCAAAATCACTGCCCCCGGCACAATAATTTCAGCCCGCCGTGCAGAAATATCAGGCAGCTTCAAACGCTCACTAAAGCTCATGCGTCGCAGCTTTTCAATGCCCCGTTCCAGTTCCTTGAGGGTCATGGTATACCCATTGATCGGGTCTGGGGCGGCGCCCGCTTTATCAATGGCCGTCACAATGGCAAGGGATTCAATGGTGCCGGATGTGCCCACCAAAGACAAGGATTCCCCTGCCCCAAGTTTAGTTTTAAGCTCATCGGTGTTAGGCTCTAGCCGCCCGCGCACATAGGCCTGTAGCTGTAAAAACTCTTCCGCACTAATGGGGTTGGTGGTGATCATCTGGGCGTTGAGGCGCACAGCCCCCACCTTGGTGCTGCTGAGGAAGCGATGGCGTTCGCCAGTACCCAAGATAATTTCGGTAGACCCCCCACCGATATCAATAATGCCGTGGGGTTGGCCATGGAGTTCCATGCCAGAAAGAACGCCCAAATAGATCCGCCGCGCTTCTTCTAGCCCTGAAATGAGGTTAATATCCAGGCCCACTTCCTGCTTAACCCGATCAATAAAGACCTGGCCATTGCTGGCTTCACGGCTCGCACTGGTGGCAACGGTAACAATGTCATCGGCATTGAGACTTGCCGCAATTTGTTGGCACCGTTTCAGGGCTGCAATGCCACGGTCCATGGCTTCATCGGACAGGCAGTTGGTGCCTGGGCGAAAGTTGCCGAGGCGCACGGTATCCTTTTCTCGACCAATAATGGTGAATGCGGGCAGATCGGGTTGAATTTTCACCACCACCATGTGGACTGAGTTTGTCCCCACGTCAATCGCCGCTAAAATTCGATCTCCTTGAAGGGATTGGCGGAGCTCAATGGACGTGGCTGCAGGACTGGGGGAATAGATGGCCTGGCCCAAGGGCTCAGTGGCTGAATCAACCATTATGAATAATAAGCGGGATATTATGCCGTTGCTGATGGAGGGGATGAAACGATCTGCCTAACTGGCTCTTGGCTCAGATTTAAGCAAGACAATCATGCCGAGGTTCAGCAACGCCGATGTTACTTATCTTACATTTTCGGTACTTCTACCGAATTAAGTGTTGTAAGGCTTTTTTGCCAGCTTTATACTTGCCAGCCCTATATCTAAGGCGCTGCCCATGGCCGGATGTATGCCTTGTGGAAGTCAATGGCAGGCGCACGGACGATAGATTACCTTCTGTGGCGGCTATCTTCATGGCCCAGTTAAGTATGCTAGCCTCTGATTAAGGTATCGCTAATTGACAACCTAGAGAATACATGCATCTGGGTTGGTTCTAAATTTTGCCAACGGGAGGCATTTGTTCATGATTACGGTGGCTCAAGCTCGACCCAATGAGCGAGCGGAATTTATTAAACGCACCTACACCCATCTTGCAGGGGCCGTCGGCGCGTTTATCGTAGTTGAGTTTTTATTTTTTCAGCTGGGCATTGCCCAAATGCTGGCTACTTTCTTTATGGGTAGTCGCTTTGGTTGGTTAGCTTTGCTGGGGGGCTTTGCTTTGCTGGGGTACATGGCCAGCAACATGGCGGCTAAAGCCAATGATGTCAATACCCAATATATGGGGTTGGGGCTGTACGTCATCGGTGAGGCAATTCTTTTTGCTCCACTTTTAGTGATGGCCGTCCTATATTCTGACCCATCGGTGTTGCCCACCGCTGCGGTCATTACCCTGTTTCTATTTGGGGGCTTAACGGCGGTCGCCTTTACCTCCGGTAAAGACTTTTCGTTCCTAGGTGGGGTGCTCAAAATTGCCGGCATGATTGCCCTGGGGCTGATTGTGTGTAGCCTGCTGTTTGGCTTCTCCCTGGGGCTGATTTTCTCCTTCTTTATGGTGGCCTTTGCCGGGGCTGCGATTTTGTACAAAACATCGAATGTGATGTACCGCTACTCCACCAACCAGCATGTGGCAGCGTCCTTAGAGTTATTCGCTGCGGTCATGTTGCTGTTTTGGTATGTGCTGCGCATTGTGATGTCCTCTCGCCGTTAGGACGCGCATCTCATTCTTAAATGCTTGGCAGCCCCTGGTCCTGGCCAGGGGTTTGCTGTAGGAATTTAATTGGATGACTGGCAGACCCCGTGGTTGGAAAATATGTCTCTACCGTCCTTTGAGGAGGTTGAGAATTTCGTTGCCTACCGACTTATAGTCTTGCCATCCCCGTTCAGAGCGTTGGTCTTTCACGTCGTAAACCGGTATGCCCTGCATGGCGGCTTTTTGAAAGGCGGCCAATCGACCAATGCCACGGTCAAAGGTGGGTAGATCAGCTTCTTTGAGCAGCTTTTTGACCTCATCCCCGGCACGACTTGGCTTCGGCGGAATGGACGTCACCAAGATCCGATATTGGTGGGTCTGGATGGATTTGAGGTATTCAATGGTTAATACCAGGGCATCCAAGGACAAAATATCGGGCATTGTGGGCAAAACGAGCAAATCGCACGAGTTGGCTAGGGCTGCCAAATCTTCGGTGGTGGGTCGTGCCTGGGTGTCAATAATGATGTGTTTGTAGGCGTCGCTTTGGGTTTCTGCTTGCCACTGGTCTACGACTACAAATGGCAGCTCCCCACGACTCGCCCAACCTAGGGCCGAGCGGTTGGGATCGGCATCGATCAGTAATGTTTTGCCTTTGCCTTGAAAAAAGGCAGCTAGATGGATGGCGGTTGTTGTTTTGCCGACGCCACCTTTGAAGCTGGCTACCGTGATAATCATAGGCACTGCTAATCTTGGCTATTGCAATTGACCGATATGCCAACTGCCCATCAGGCTAGTTTGGTTAGGTCAACGCTGTCGGCATGACCATGGTTTTAACTAACCTGATAAATGTTATACACAACGATACAGTTGGAGTGCTGTCTGTCCAAGGTGGGTTTTCATAACCTGATTGCCGTAATTTTTGTTGGTTTAAGGACTATTTATGCCCATCTCAGTAAAACTGGCGGATCTTAGGGCCACCCATCGTTTCGGATGGCTGCTGGGGCAATGTTTACCAGTTGGGACGGTGTTGCTGCTATCGGGGCCTTTGGGCAGTGGTAAAACTGCGTTGACCCAGGGTTTGGGTGCAGGGTTAGGGATTGAACAAACTATTGATAGCCCGACATTTACCTTAATCAATGAGTATTTGACGGGACGATTGCCCCTCTATCATGTGGATTTGTATCGCTTGGAGGGGGCGGCGGCGGATAGCCTGTATCTGGAAACCTATTGGGATGGGGAAGAGGTGGAGCCTGGTATTTTGGTGATCGAGTGGGCCGAACGGTTGCGATACTTGCCGGATGTGCCAATTCGACTTAGTTTGGCCTATGCAGGTAATGGCCGTCGGGCTGAACTGACCTGGCCGACTGATTGGCAGGCTGAGGTGTGGCGCAAATTGCAGGAGGGATTACGGCACGATGAAATATTGGTTGATGAAGTCTGAACCCGATGTGTACAGCATTGATGATTTGGAGCGCGATCGCAACGAAATTTGGGATGGGGTGCGCAACTACCAGGCCCGCAATTTCCTCAAGTCCATGACCATTGGCGATATTGCCTTTTTCTACCATTCCAATACCAAGCCCCCGGGCATTGCCGGGCTGATGAAAATTAGCGAAGAGATGGTGGTCGACCCCACCCAGTTTGACCAAGCCAGCAAATACTACGATGCCAAATCCACCCCAGGGGCTCCCCGCTGGCACACGGTCACCGTCAGCTATGTGGAAACCTTTGGCCACTACATTAGCCTGGATGAACTAAAGCAAAATTTTGAACCCGACGAACTCCAGGTGGTCAAACGGGGCAATCGTTTGTCCGTGATGCCCATCGCTGACGACATTGCCAAGCGCATTTTGACCTTAGCAAAACCGTAGTGGGGCGCTGGATTTGATCAATTCTGGCCGCTCTCTATAACGTTTGCTGCTTGAGCCAATCTAGAATCAGCCCATTGACGATTTCCGGTCGTTCATCATGGGGACAGTGGCCGGTGTCTGGGATGGAGTGAAACGCCACGTCTTGTGTGGGATCCGCTGCCATTTGTTGATACAGTTTGGCACCTTGAATCGGCGTCCAAGGATCCGTTTCGCCCCACAACACCAGCAAGGGCTGGTTAATTTTTTGGAGTAGTTCACTGGGGCGAGGCCCTGGAGGTGCCGTCAAAATTGAGGCGAAAACTTTTTGAGCCCCTGGATCACAGGACGGACGGTGGAGTAACTCCACCAGTTCAGGGGTAATGGCATCACGATTGCCGTAAACCTGTTTTAGGGCCCCGCGAATCCGAAATCGCGATCGCACCTGGTCAAAAACTAACGGTCCCAATACTGGGGCACTCACCACTTTACTAAAGAGGCCCATCACCACACTGAGAGGTCTCGGTAAATCCTCTGGCCGGTGGTTCAAACTGCCCGCACAGTTGAGTAATACACCACCTGCTGCAATATCCGGGGAATTGGCTAGGGTCATCAAAACCAATAATCCACCGATGGAATTACCCACAAAAATAGCAGGGACACGAATATGCTGCCGCCAAAAATCCCGTAGCAGAAATTCCCAAAGATTAAGGGAGTAATCTAAAGCTGGCTTTTCCGATGCCCCAAACCCCAATAAATCTAGGGCAAACACCTGATACCCTGCTGCTGCCAACACAGAAATATTCTGCCGCCAGTGGCCAATGGACGCACCAAAGCCATGGACTAAAACCAACGGTATACCCTGACCCTCAACGGCATATTGAACGTCATAGCCTCGCCAGTTCCAAAGGCCCGTCTGTCTTTGGGTATCACTTTCAGCAGGGGGCGCAGTCGCAGGACTCAGGGAATTTAAATCGGTGGGCGATGGAGCAGAGGGGGTAATAGTTTGGCCGGTCATGCCTGCAAATGTGCGCTACGTCTTTTTAACTTTTCTTCATCATATCCGTTTGTGATCTGACTCGATTGCCTCAACCCAGCCTCACCTAATAAATTATCGAGCCATTGGCTCGCATCTGGCTGTAGTGGAGGAATGGGATCCCGCTCGTAGTTGATGGAAAAATCGTAGTTCGCGCCGGCACAGGCATCATCCAGAGCCTGCTTTAAATTAACGGTACATTGCGCTTGGGTGCCCTCCCCATCCTGGGAACGGCTAATGGGAATCGTTAGCAGTGGAATGGGTGCATTCACCTGCCATGTATACATCTCTGC
Organism: Leptothoe kymatousa TAU-MAC 1615; assembly: GCF_018739865.1. Classification (GTDB taxonomy): domain Bacteria; phylum Cyanobacteriota; class Cyanobacteriia; order Phormidesmidales; family Phormidesmidaceae; genus Leptothoe; species Leptothoe kymatousa. Next base: position 48,688 of record NZ_JADOER010000002.1, read on the forward strand.
CTTCGGACGCTGATCGCTGCGGCTGACTAGAACCCGATAGTCGATATTGCTAGGGCCATAGGCAGAAATCGGCTCCCATCCCCGGAGTAAATCGATTTCTACAAAGTGGGTGTCGCCGCCAAAAATGGCTTCACATCGCTGCTCATAGTTGTCTCGACCCCGTCCAGGTCGTTTCTTTTGAGGCGTCAGGGTTTCGACAATGGTGACCGTGGTGCCAATGTGCTGATCCACGATTTCGATGTAGTCTTCTTGGATGGTTTGAGGAACGGCAATATAGGTAGGAATAGGCTGTTGAGATGAGGCTCCATTTTGAGCAATCGGGCCTTTAAATCGGTTTTCCTGCGCCGATTGCCCCACCACCAAGCTATCCTCGCCACTCACACGGTAAACCCGTTTGCGAATGATGATGAGGTAGCGGTCAGAGACTTCATTTTTCAACAAATTGGCCAATGCAGTTACAAACTGCGGATGAATTTCAGGCCAAAGGTCGGGGTGTTCCAGGTAAGGGTTCATGCCGGGAAACATTACAGGCATTAACTATCCTCTGAATGGTCGATGACTTAACTGTTGTAGTGAATCTGATGAACGGGCATTGGTCCTGTTGCTAACCAAACTGCCTGGAATGAAACACTCAAGATTCTAGCAACTCAAAATTAGAGCGGTAGAATCATGAAAAGTTCATATTTACGAGCGTTGTGTAAGGCTAACTTAGCCTAGTTATTAGATATAGGGTTAACCATAAAAATTAAAGACTCGATAAAGCGGACGAACCTGATTGGGAATCTCTGGATTAGTTGTGTACCTTGGGAGATTTCTTAGAATCTTTTCATAGGTTTTTGAGCGATAACAGGACTTTCGATCAATTTAATCGATAGTGTTTTCAGGTCCTGGTGGCGTTGGCACAATATAAATAATGCGAAAGGGAAGGGGGTATGGAAGTTTCTAGTAACGTATGGATTGTTTTGGTGGTGTTTGGCCTAATTTTGGGAGTGGGTGGAAGCTTGATTGCCTCTACTACGCTGCGTCCTTGGGGGCAAAAAATTCCTTTCACCACACCGATTACAGACTTGTCTATACCAATTTCAGGCGAAGCGCGTCACCAGTTCAATCAAGGCGTATTTGCCTATCGAGAACGGTCATTTGGTCGCGCCGTAGATTGCTTTACCAATGTGATTAATTGTGAGCCCGGCCTAGCGGAAAGTTTTCATAACCGTGCCCGTGCCCAGGCGAATTTAGCCAAAAAACAAAATGCCGTAGCTGATTTAGTGGCTGCCAGTGATATCTATAGCCGTCAAGGGACAAAGTCAGGAATTGATTGGGTCAAAGCAGATCTTGACGTTCTATCACAGTTATGAAATCAAGTTTTGTTGAAAATAATGGGAACTAGGTGGGTGGTACCTGGGGTCTTTTTTTGGGTACTCCTGTAAAAAAGATTTGAAGTTGTAGTGAATGCCGATTCGGCCCAGCTATTCCACCAAGAAACTTTGGTACATTGCAGACACATTAAAGGTGTGTTTAATCAGGAATGAGGGCATCGGTCTGCAATTCAAATCTATCTACTGCCCTATGCGGTGCTTGTACGGCAGTTAATTGCAGTCATACCTAATATCCTTGTGGTTAGTGTCTGATGGCAGGTGCTAAGACTTAGAGAGTAGGTGTCTCATCCTCATTCCATATTGGTGTCTTATTAGTTCAGAAATATTATGCGAATTTTAGTGACTGGTGGAGCCGGTTTTATCGGTTCTCATCTGATTGATCGCCTTATGGCAGATCAGCACGAAGTTATTTGTTTGGATAACTTTTACACAGGTCGTAAGCAAAATGTTTTGCCGTGGTTGAATCACCCAAACTTTGAGCTAATTCGCCACGATGTCACTGAGCCGATTCGTTTAGAAGTTGATCAGATCTATCACTTAGCCTGTCCTGCTTCACCCGTTCACTATCAGTACAATCCGGTCAAAACCATCAAGACCAATGTGATGGGCACCCTGAATATGCTGGGCTTGGCAAAGCGGGTCAAAGCTCGCTTTTTCCTCGCCTCCACCTCTGAAATTTATGGTGATCCCGAGGTGCATCCCCAGCCTGAGGAGTACCGCGGCAACGTTAATACCATTGGTATTCGTAGCTGTTATGACGAAGGTAAGCGTGTGGCTGAAACCCTAGCCTTTGACTACCACCGCCAAAATGACGTGGATATTCGTGTCGTCCGCATCTTTAACACTTACGGCCCTCGCATGTTGGAAAACGATGGTCGTGTTGTTAGCAACTTTATTGTTCAAGCTCTGCAGGGTACTCCTCTGACGGTGTATGGCGATGGCTCCCAAACCCGTAGTTTTTGCTACGTATCTGATTTGGTTGAGGGCTTTATTCGGTTAATGAATAGTGACTACATCGGCCCTATGAACTTGGGGAATCCTGGTGAGTACACCATTCTAGAGCTGGCTCAATCGGTACAGAAAATGATCAACCCTGACGCTGAGCTTCAGTATGAGCCCTTACCCCAGGACGATCCACGGCGTCGTAAGCCCGATATCAGCAAGGCTAAGTCCATTTTGGGTTGGGAGCCTCAGGTGCCTTTAAACAAAGGTCTGGAACTTACCATTGCAGACTTTAAAGCTCGCATGGAAGCGGCGGGTAAACTGGCTGGGTCGTCAACGCCACAGCCATTGGCCTAATTGATAGGCTATTTAGCAGTTATGAAACGCTGTTGAAGAATGCAGGCTCCTTTGTGCTTGGTTGCTCTAGGGGCCTGTATGTGGGCAATGTATCTGCTCGCTTACGTTTAATTTAACCATTTTCAGATATATCAAGGAGTGCTTATATGCGTGTTTGTGTTATTGGTACAGGCTATGTGGGTCTAGTGACGGGTGTGTCTCTTTCGCACATCGGCCATGACGTTATTTGTATTGACAATAATGAAGAAAAGGTCAAACTGATGCAGTCTGGCCAGTCTCCTATCTTTGAGCCTGGCCTCTCGGAGTTGATGCAGTCTTCTATGGAGGCCGGTCGCCTTTCTTTTTCATCTGATCTAGCCGCAGGTGTGGCCCATGGCGATATCTTGTTTATTGCTGTAGGTACCCCACCGTTGCCCACCGGTGAAAGTGATACGCGTTATGTTGAGGCGGTTGCCCGCGGCATTGGTGAGCACCTCAATGGCGGCTACAAAGTCATTGTGAACAAGTCCACGGTACCCATTGGTTCCGGTGACTGGGTCCGCATGATTGTCATGGATGGTATTTCTGAGCGGCAGCAGGTGCCTGTCGGTGTTGGTGCCCCAGCGGCTAAGCCCGAGGATCCCATGTTTGATGTGGTGAGCAACCCTGAATTTTTGCGGGAAGGCTCCGCTGTATATGACACCTTCAACCCCGACCGGATTGTGCTAGGTGGCAGCAACCCTAAAGCCATTGCCATGATGAAGGAACTGTATGAGCCCATCGTGGAGCGTCAGTTTGCTGAAGATAAGGACGCTCCCCAGGTGCCCATTCTGGTGACGGATCTGAGCTCTGCTGAGATGGTGAAGTATGCGTCCAACGCGTTTTTGGCCACCAAGATTAGCTTTATCAATGAGGTTGCTAATATTTGCGATCGCGTCGGTGCCGATGTGGTTCAAGTTGCCCAGGGCATTGGTCTAGATTCCCGGATCGGCAGCAAGTTTCTCCAGGCGGGTATTGGCTGGGGTGGTTCCTGTTTCCCCAAGGATGTTTCCGCCCTGCTGCACACCGCCGATGACTATGGCTACGAAGCCCAGCTGCTGCGTGCCACCATCGATGTGAACACCCGCCAGCGCCTGCTTTCCCTAGAGAAGCTACAGCAGATGCTGAAAATCTTGAAGGGTAAGACCGTGGGTCTACTAGGCCTCACCTTTAAGCCCGATACCGACGATATGCGCGACGCGCCTTCTCTGATTTTGATTGAGCATCTGAATCGTTTGGGGGCCAAGGTCAAGGCCTACGACCCCATCGTTTCCCAGAGCGGTATGCGCAATGGCATGACCGGTGTGATTGTGGAAACCGATGTCGAGCGTCTGGCTGATGGCTGCGATGCGCTGGTATTGGTGACCGACTGGCAACAGTTTAAGGATCTTGACTACGGCAAGATGGCTCAGCTGATGACCACACCCAATATGATTGACGGTCGTAATTTCCTTGATCGCAAGACATTGGAAGAGGCTGGATTTACCTACTCTGGTGTAGGTCACTAGAGCAGTGGGCCACCAGAGCTCCGGGGCTTGCTAATTGGCTAACCCATAAAAAAATAGGGGAGACGATCCATTGTCTCCCCTATTTTTTTGAATTTTTATTCTCAAGGAGGTTTGGGCAGCTACACACCGGGGGATGCCCAGCGGTCGAGGGCGCGTTTACCGCCCCATCGGGCCACGATTTCATCGTCATAGTCGTCGGCCAGGCGCACCACTGTCGTGACCGAATGCTTGAGTTCGATGCGATCGCAGGTTGAGCCCACTAAACTATGCTCAAAGACAATGTCGTCTTCACTATCTAACGCGAAGCGCCCAAACAGAATATTGTCATTGGCTCGTAACAAATAATATGTTAGCTCCGGCGTAGCATCCACATCTGTAACCACATAGGACCGCGTGGTAATCAGCGCTTCATTATCACCCCAGGGAACGACGCGGGTGGATGCGACCGCTGAGCCAATCGTAATGATAAACAGCGGTTCATCCTCAAAAGCAACCGTTGCCTCACCGAATAACTCATCCATCCAGGGGGCAATGCGTTCATAGCAGATTTTTTGAGCTGAACTTTCAAAATCCATGGAGCGGCAGCAACATTGACGACTGGGGCAGCGAACTATAGCTTGACGCAAAACTACAGCATAGATTGCTGAAAGCCTGAAGTAGCAACAGCTATGTGCAGCAAAAACGGCTAAATGACTTCAGCAGTTTGTTGTACCCACATAATATTCTCTCATCTATGTTTTACAGGTTCTCAAAAGTTTCTAAATGATGTTACTTACCGTAAGGGGCGCTTAAACTGGGGGAACGACTGATAAATGCATGACAGCGCCCTCTAACGTGACCCATTTGCCTGATTTTTCCTCGTCCCCAGAGTCTGCCTTAGAACGCCAGTTTGAGCGGCTCATGGCAGATTCGTACCATACCCAGGCTCAGTCTAGTCTCAAGCAGGTGATTGATGGCCTTGATCTCACACCCCGTGAACGGGAAGGCTTACAACCTGAAATTGATAATTTACTCGGGTTGCAAAAAAAAATAGACCAGGGCATTGTCCACATAGCCGTGTTTGGTATGGTGGGGCGCGGTAAGTCCTCCCTATTGAATGCCTTGGTGGGACAGCCAATTTTTGTCACCGGTCCCCTCCATGGCGTCACCCAAGATATCGCCAGTGTGGACTGGCAAGTTCTAAATTCTGATCAAGATGCAGGCCTGGTAAGTCGGGTTACCCTGGCCAATAGCACTGACCAAAACCTGGATGCCGCCGCTCGGATTGAGTTAATCGACACCCCAGGCATTGATGAAGTCGACGGGGAACAGCGCCAGCAATTGGCGGAGCGTGTGGCCCAGCAAAGTGACCTGATTCTATTTGTCATCGCTGCCGATTTGACCCAGGTAGAATATGACGCCCTGGCCTGGTTAAGGCAGGCGGGGAAGCCAATTTTGCTAGTGCTGAACAAAGCGGATCAGTATGCTCCGCCGGAACAGGCTTTATTACTAGAGACCCTGGGTGAACGGGTAAAGCCCCTGAATATTTTGGCCGATGATGTGGTGGTTGCGGCGGCGGCCCCGCTACAGATCACGGTGGCCGATGGTGCCCGGCGCCGCACGCGGGGACTGCCGGATGTGGCAGCGCTCAAGCTCAAAATGCTGGATGTGCTAGCGAAGGAGGGTAAAGCCCTGATTGCGCTGAATACTCTCCTATATATGGATGATGTTCAGACCCGGTTGGTGGAGCGGAAGCTCCAAATTCGTCAGCATCGTGCGGATGACTTGATCTGGCAAACGGCCTTAACCAAATCGATAGCGGTGGCGGTTAACCCGATGTTGTTGGCCGATGTGGTGGGTGGGGTAGCTGTGGATGTGGGGTTGGTGGTGAGCCTATCTAAGCTATATGGTTTGCCCATGACGCAGCAGGAGTCGCTCCATTTGCTGAAAACTATTGCGATCGCAACCGGCAGTTTATCTGTCACCGAATTATTCATTACCCTCGGCCTCAGCTCCCTCAAAAGTCTGTTGGGTATGGCCGGGTTAGCGACGGGGGGCATCAGTCTAGCGCCCTATGTTTCGGTCGCTTTAACCCAAGCGGCTGTAGCAGGTGTGGCCACCTATGCCATTGGTCAAGTAACGCGCACCTATTTAGTCAACGGCGCGAGCTGGGGTGAGCAAGGACCCAAAGCGACCATCGCCAACATTGTCGAAACCTTAGATGAAGCCTCGATTATGGCGCGGCTGAAAGATGAGCTCAGGCAAAAGCTACATCGAAATGCCTAAACCTGATCGAAACGTGGCTATGGTCCCTAGCTAGGGATCGGGCTAGCGCTTTTTGATGGAGAAATATGGCGATATTTGTCACGTAGTTTCAGGAAACTATAGGTTCCGATAAGTTAGCTTGAGCTGTTGCTTCTCTATCGATAGACTATATCGGTTGACTATTGACTAACGTGTCTTTGGTAGATGTCAGTTGATGGTCTTCTGGGGTCTGCCACTGTTTAATTGTCTGCATCTTCTCCTTCTTCTCTTTAGCAATTGCCCATGCAACGGTTTACCGTCGAAGTTATTTCCCAAACGCCTAATCCCCAGCAGACAATTTACGCTGCCATGCATCAGGACTACGCCGAAGGGTTTGTTTGCAATGAACGACACGATTGGCCTGCTGAGGAAAAGTGCGGTGACTTAGTTATTCGGAATTTGCTTAAGGGAGGACGCGGCCACTATGGTCCTTTGGAACATCCCCAAATAGTGTTGAACTGTGGCTGGTTGCCCCATTCCACCATGCAGCAGATTCGCACCCATCGGGTGGGGGTGTCTTTTGATGTGCAGTCATTTCGCTACACGGGGTCGCGCATCTTGGACGTTGTGGCTGGGAAACGGCATGTGGAAGAGGTGTTTTATCTACGTCCTGTTGGCGACTACAGTGACCGGCAGGGCAAAAAATATACCTATACCCCAGAGTTGCGGCAGCAAGATATGGACTGGTGTTTGGACGCGTGTCACCGATATAAAATTCGCATAGAGCAGGGATTTGCCGAAGAACATGCGCGGGGGCTCATTCCTTTTGATGTGCGTCAGCACTGGGTGATGTCTGCCAATGTGCGGTCTCTAATGCATCTGCTCGATCTGCGTTGGAAAGCCGATGCCCAGCTAGAAGCACAAAAACTCTGCGAAGTGATTTGGCCCCACTTTCAGGCCTGGGTGCCTGCGATCGCAGACTGGTATGAATCCCATCGCTTGAAGAAGGCGCGTTTGGCCCCCTAAATGACCCACACCCTTAGGTATTTAACAGTTTTTTTAGATGAACCTTGCAATTCATTAACTTGAATGTACAAGTACACAACTTTAATAACTCAGCCTAAGAAGCCTTTAAATACCTTTCATCTGTCTCCTGCAATTGGTAGTGGCCCATAGACTTAGGGTGCTGAAATAGGCCTAATGGGAAATGGCATATGAACAGCTCAAGCGGCTACATCCTTTTATTAGATTCGCAGTGTGAGGAAGACCTGATGGTGCAATCTCTCTCTATTCAATTAGAGAGTAATGTTTTTGTTGCGCATTCTGCCGATCAAGCCGTTGCCCGTATTGAAGAAAGTATTCCATATTTAGTAATTCTTTCTGGTGCCCACAAAAATTGGTCTCCAGCCTTAGTCGATCGATTGCGGGAGACTGTTAGACCCTCAGGTAGCACAACGATTGTGGCGTTAACTCAGTCCCATGAACCTAGTTGGTCCCCCCAGGAAGAACATCCAGGTATTGATGGCTTTTTAGTAGAGCCACTGACGCAAGATGTTTTACACCTTGTGGTAGAGTCAGCAGCAGCAAAAACTACGCTCTAACTCGACCCTAGTTGCCCATGGAGTTGCAACGTCTGCCTTCATGGGACGTATGTTCTATTAAGTAGTCTTATTTCACATTGGAGCATTGGGGCTTTTGGCACTTGCGTGTGTGGTTTAGCGCTAGCCCATACTTCAGTTTGCTCTAAACAAAATGTTTTACGTTCCAAAAACAGGACGTGAAACATTGTTTTATCTTCTTCAATATCTAGTGTCTAAAACAGTTAAATCCCCCCAGGCTCGGCAGTTTAAATTTTGGTTAGAGCAAACTCTACAAGATGGGATGCAGTATCAATCTGCACTTTTCCAACGAATTTGCACCTTAGATTACGAACACCGTCATCAGCTGTATCAAAAGGCCAATCAACTGGCTCAAAATGGGGCGGACACCATCATTACCCGCAACGACAAAGCCTGTCATTTGTGGTTAAATCTCAAATGCAAAGCCGATAGATAGCCGCATTCACAGCAACGGCCATTTATAAAATTGCCGGATGCAGCTACCCAAGTCATGGCGGCACTTCCCACATTGGACAGAATTAGAACACAAATAAAGTTTATAATTTATTTATGTTTAGATAGGCAATATTAATGTGTGCGTTGATACAGTCTTATACGCCTTGTGATTTAAGGGCTTGAGGTTTCTGGGTTTGTGCAAAAGCTATGGAATTTTGACAACTCGTGCTAAAACCTCTGGGCGTTTTATTGGAAAGCGTGTTACTACTGTAGAAACACGGATAGACCAACAAGTCAGTCCAGCGTTTTTACATCGGTGAGAATAATTGAAGGCTTTGCTAACCGGGAAATCTTTGTTCGATATGTTGGCGAATGTTTACTGTTGTAGACGATGGAATTTGAAGTTGGCTAACCTGTTAAATCTATCGGACCAGTATTTGTAAATTAATAACTTGTGAGGGTGTTCTTGGGCTTTGGCATTGTGCTTATAAGTTTAGAAAGAACGCTCACTAGAGTTATTGGATTTACTGGTTTGATATCTTGATCTATTGCATTTGAAGGAATACGAGGAAAGCGGCATGACCCAAGCAAATACTGTTCTAGAGGACTTGAGTCCCAGAAATGAGCTGGATTCGCTGATCGATCCTGAGGCTGGGAAAACTTTTTCGAGTTCCGAGGAAGAGGTTCAGGCTGTTAGCAAGCCTGCTGCTAAGGGAACAACTCGTCGTCGTAGTGCCGCTGCTGCTGCCTCTCAAGCTAAGAAAAAGCATTACACAGAGGATTCTATTCGCCTCTATCTTCAGGAAATTGGTCGGATTCGTCTGCTGCGGGCTGAAGAAGAAATTGAGCTTGCTCGTAAGATTGCCGATTTGCTCGAGCTCGAGCGTATTCGTGACGACCTTTCCGATGGCATGGATGAAGAGCCTGACGATGCTGCTTGGGCTGCCGCCGTTGATATGCCTCTGCCAGCGTTTCGTCGCCGTCTCTATCTTGGGCGTCGGGCTAAAGATAAGATGGTTCAGTCCAACCTGCGATTGGTTGTATCCATTGCCAAGAAGTACATGAATCGCGGTCTATCTTTTCAGGACCTGATTCAGGAAGGCAGTCTGGGTCTGATTCGTGCTGCTGAAAAGTTTGATCACGAGAAGGGCTATAAGTTTTCTACCTACGCAACATGGTGGATTCGTCAGGCAATTACCCGTGCGATCGCAGATCAGTCCCGCACCATTCGCCTCCCTGTTCACCTATACGAAACGATTTCTCGTATTAAGAAGACTACCAAGCTCCTTTCCCAGGAGTTGGGTCGCAAGCCCACTGAGGAAGAAATTGCCACTCGCATGGAAATGACCATCGAGAAGCTGCGTTTCATTGCTAAGTCTGCCCAGCTACCGATTTCTTTGGAGACTCCGATTGGTAAGGAAGAGGATTCTCGCTTAGGAGACTTTATTGAGTCCGATGGTGAAACGCCTGAAGATGAGGTTTCTAAGAGTCTTCTGCGCGAAGACCTAGAGGGTGTTTTAAGTACCCTCAGCCCTCGTGAGCGCGATGTCCTGCGGTTACGTTACGGTTTGGACGATGGTCGCATGAAGACTTTGGAAGAAATTGGACAGATTTTTAATGTAACTCGTGAGAGAATTCGTCAGATTGAGGCGAAAGCTCTGCGTAAGTTGCGTCACCCCAACCGCAATAGTGTTCTAAAGGAATATATCCGCTAGGTTTTAGCGCTAGCTAGTATTAGAACCATATTTTTTTGAAAAGTGGGCTTTAGGAATTTTCCTGAAGCCCACTTTTTTAGCTCCAAACAGGTTGATGGTTGGATTCTAGGACTTGATAGTTTGGCGATCATGCCGCCCGAGATCGCTATAGGAGTCTTTACATGAATATGTGTGGACAAAATGGAGTATAAGTTGGTACTGTTGTTCTTGTAGGGGTACGCTTGTTCCCCTATGGTTTGTCTTATTGGTGCCCCATGGAACCTCTTACCAATGCTCAAGAGGAGCTTTATAACTGGTTAACTAACTACATTCGTACGCATCAACATTCCCCTTCCATACGTCAAATGATGCGAGCGATGGGTTTAAAATCACCGGCTCCTATCCAAAGTCGCCTTGATCACCTTCGTAAAAAAGGCTACATCGATTGGAATGAGGGCAAAGCTAGAACGATTCGTGTTTTGCAGGGGGCGGGGGTGCCCATTAAGGGCACCATTGCCGCTGGTTCTATGGTCGAAGCCTTTGCCGATGTTGCGGAAGAGCGGCTTGATCTGTCTTCCCTGCCTATCAAGGCTCGAGATTATGCGTTGCGGGTGCGGGGGGATAGCATGGTGGATGCCCTGATTGATAATGGGGACTACGTGATTATGCGTCCGGTGGAAGATCCTGCTGCAATTCGCGATGGCACTATCGTTGCCGCCCGTGTGGAAAGTGCGACTACATTAAAGTATTTATACCGCGAGGGAAATGATGTGGTCCTAAAGCCTGCAAATCCCAATTATGAGCCCATGGTCTATCCTGCTCAGGATGTTGATATTCAAGGGCGTTTATTAGCCGTTTGGCGCAGTCAAGATTTAAGCTAAGGAAAACGCAATCAATTAAATCCATAATTGTCACCGCTAGCCACAGAGGACTGAGCGGAGTCGAAGTCCGGCAAAATTGGAAGTTATTTAATCGCCATTCCTAAGTTTCGTTGTCGACGGACTAAGTCCAACTAAGTTCTAGGTCTTTGCTCTACTAAACTAGAGTTTCATCAGGTTGGGCAAAGGTTTTATGGAGCATAGGGCTAGGTGGATGATGCGCAAACTAGTTGCGATCGCATTTGTCTGTATCAGTCTAGTGATTGTGGGCTGCGGTCAGCTATCTCCAGTGTCGCCACAAAACTCTGCGTCCCAAAATAATGCAGTTTTGGAGTTTATTCCTCGTCAGGCGTTGCTGGCGACAGTTATTGACGCGAGCAATGCTGGTTTGCCATCGGCTTTAAGTAAAATATTGCCCGGTTCCTTAACCGCTCTTTTGGAGCCGTTGGCCATTGATTTTGATAACGATGTTCGCCCTTGGCTAGGCAATAATATGGCCTTTGCTGTGACCGATAGTGATGTTGATCGAGATCGCAGTAATGGTCGCCAAACCGGTTACCTATGGGTGGCTGAGATAGCGGATAGTGAGCGACTACGAGAATTTCTAGAGCTATTTTGGCAGCGGCAGTCCGTTGCTGGGATCGAGCTTGAGTTTGCCCAGACCAATGGGGTGCCGCTGATTGCCGGAACCGCCAGTGCGGATCAGTCGTTAGTAACTGCGATTGTGGATAAGCGCACCTTGCTGGTGGCGAATGATCCGCAGGTATTGCGGCAGAGTCTGCGGGTGTCGCAAGCGCCTCAGTTGCAAATGCCAGAACGTAATTGCTGTCAGCCTATTTGGCTGACTCTGCGGATCCCTGGCGTTATTGATTGGTTGGGGCTAGCCTTGCCTAAGGAACAGCAATTTCTAACGGCTGATCACTGGCAGCAACTATGGGCACTGGGCGAGATATCCCCCCAAGGCCTTGCTATTAATACGCAACTGGCGACCTTGGGCCAGGTTAGGTCTGGAGCCGATGCTCCCGTTACCGACAGCGTTTCTGCTGATATGTCTCCCCAGCAATATATGCCCCCATCCATGGCATGGGTCGCCCTGGGTCACGATCTACAGCCCCTATGGCTGAACATACAGAACGAACTCAGCCATTATGAAAAGCTACCGTTGCCATTAAGGTCCTTGACTCAATGGACCACAACCCAGCTAGGCCAGAAAATAGCGGCCCCTATTCGTCAGCTGTTGGCGCATGACTACAGTGTGGGGCAATTGGACGATGGAAGTTGGGTGATGGCTGTCTCCAATGCTGATGCTAAAAATGTGGCGAATTTAGATCAACTTGCAGCGGATGAGGGACTGACGGTTAGTCAACTCACCTTGGGCGGGCATACTGTAACAGCGTGGAGTCGATTGACTACCCGCCTCAGTCAGGATGCTCGTAATCGTGAAACAACGGTTGAAACAGACTTGGTGGCATTACATACAAAAGTTGATGATTGTGATGTTTTTACAACTTCCTTGGCGAGTTTAACGGCTGCATTAGATGCTCCCGGGCATGCACTGACGTCGACTCAACGATTTCAGCGTACGGTTCAAATAATGGATACTCCCAATCAAGGATATATCTATGGAACTTGGAACGATATGGAGCGTCTCTTAGCTAGTAATCGTTGGTTTACCCTGGTTCAGCCTATTCTGCAGCCATGGACTCAATCAATTGATGCGATCGCAATTACCAGCTACATACAAACTACCAATCAATCAACCGGAACAGTTTCGGTTTTGTTGAAGAAGTAAATGTTCTAAGCTACAGGCATCCGCCGTGGAAAGCCTAACCTACCTAGGAAAGAGTGACCACGTTGGCTTATTTGGGGAGCATCGACAGTGGGCATGTCCCCATTCAGTTTGCTAGTTTGAACATCTGCAAAGCTAAACTATAAATTATTGATATTTAGCCATGACAATCTCTATGGACTTAGGTGTTCATGTAATTGAGCCCGAAGGTACTTTAGACGGTACTCAGACCAATGCCTTTCGCGAGCAAGTAGATTCAGCTTTGCAAAAAGGCACCAAGGTTCTTTTAATCGATCTCAAAGAGGTCACATTTGTTGACAGTTCCGGCTTAGGTGTCTTAGTAGCCTGTTTAAAGAACGCCCGTTCTGCTAGCTGCAAGATGTACATCTGTTCGATCAACGATCAAATTCGCATGCTGTTTGAACTAACCAGCATGGATCGAGTGTTTGAAGTCTTTGCAGATCGTGCAGCATTTGAAGCCACCGTTCTTAAGTAATGCACTCATATCCAATTGAATAAATTACGATGGCTCGCTGATATATCAGTGAGCCATCGCTTTAAATATCAGTGGCGTTGCTGATCGTCAGCATGCGTTTTATCGGTCACTTCTAGACTATGGGTCAGCTTTGCAGAACGCCTCATTCCCAAAATCTGCCACGCCATATCAGCAATGACTAGTCTCGACCAACGTAAGTTTTCTAAGTCTCTAGTAGGTTTGCCCGATGATGCGCTTCTAGATTGAGTACACTAAAGATATCGGCGTTCTTACATCTATTACTACAAATCTATGGTGTTTTTTGGACTTGGTGGTTTAGGCAAAAAAGCCACAATGCCCTCTTCTAAGGATGCATTGCCAGGCCGTTCCGACAAAATGCCTGTGCCTCAGCAACATTACGTTAACGGCAATCCATTACAGCCCCCCTTTCCTGAGGGGATGCAGACAGCAATGTTTGGCTTGGGCTGCTTTTGGGGCGCCGAGCGTCGATTTTGGCAGCAAGAAGGTGTATTTTCCACCGCTGTTGGCTATAGTGCCGGCTACACGCCGAATCCCACGTATCGTGAAGTTTGTTCTGGAATGACGGGCCACAACGAAGTGGTTCTAGTCGTGTTTGATCCCCAGGTCATTAGCTACGACCAAGTCCTCAAAGTCTTTTGGGAGAGTCACAACCCTACCCAGGGCATGCGTCAAGGCAATGATGTGGGTACGCAGTACCGCTCCGGCATCTATACCTATTCCCCGGAGCAAAAGGCAGCCGCAGAACGTGCCTTAACCATGTATCAGGCCGCTCTAAGTGAGGCTGGTCTGGGGGCTATCACCACTGAAATTGTGGATGCACCCGAGTTTTACTATGCTGAAGATTACCATCAGCAGTATTTAGCTAAAAACCCTGGTGGCTACTGTGGTTTGGGCGGCACCAATGTCACCTGCCCCATTGGTGTAGGAGTATCCTCTTCAGATAGCTAGGCTCCACTATTAGCAATAAGCCGGTGAAGTTAGCGCCTAAAGCAAACCTCACCGGCTTATGAATTGCAGCTATAAAGTATGCCTAACGACAGTGGACTTCGCGCTCTTAAAACTGTTTAAGGAAACGTAGATCGCTGGCATATAGCCGACGGATATCATCGATTTGACTTTGCACCATGGCTAGACGCTCCACACCTAGACCGGCAGCAAAGCCACTATAAACCTCAGGATCATAGCCAACTGCCTTGAGCACATTGGGGTCGATCATGCCGCAGCCCAAAATTTCTAGCCACTTCCCTTTCCACTTCACATCCACCTCGGCAGATGGTTCAGTAAACGGAAAATAGCTGGGACGCAGGCGCACCTCAATATCACCAAATAGGGCTTCTAAAAATAGCTGGATAGTACCCCGCAAATCAGCGAACGTAATGTTTTTATCAACTGCGAAAAATTCAATTTGGTGAAACACAGCTGCGTGGGTTGCATCCACTGTATCCCGCCGATAGCAGCGACCTGTTGCCAGTACCCTGAGAGGCGGCTCATGGTTTTCCATGTAGCGAATTTGGGTATTGGAGGTGTGGGTTCGCATCAGATCCCCATTGGGTAAATAGAGGGTATCCTGCATATCCCTCGCTGGGTGATCTGGCAAAAAGTTTAGGGCCTCGAAATTGTAATAATCCTCTTCTATTTCAGGACCACTCGCGACGGTGTAGCCGAGGCCCACAAAAATATCCGTAATCTGATCGATGATGCTATTTATCGGGTGTACTCTTCCCTGGGATAAATAGGTTCCAGGCATTGATACATCTAGGGTCTCAGCGTCTAATTGAGCCTGGATTTGAGCATCTTGTAAGGCTGCTTTTTGGTCTTCAATGCTAGCTTGTAGTGCCGTTTTGACCTGGTTAGCCAATGCCCCAATGCGCGGACGATCTGCGGCGGATAATTTACCCATGCCACCTAAGATTTTAGAGAGCTTTCCTTTCTTCCCTAGATAGCCAACTCGAAACTGATCCAATTCATCCAAACTGGTCAGCTTTGAAATCTCATCATTGGCTTCTTGCTGTAATGTACTCAGTTGCTGCTCGAGATCGGTGGTCATGTTGGCCAAAAAGTTAAAACAAAAGAGGCAGGAAAAAGGAAGGCACGAAAGCCAGTCTTTAGTCTACACCGAAGTTTTGATTCCCCATGAAACTATTAATCAGCAACGACGATGGTATTTTTGCGACGGGTATTCGTACCCTGGCTAATAGTCTTGCCGATGCAGGTCATGAGGTGACCGTTGTCTGTCCCGATCGGGAGCGTTCTGCTACCGGCCATGGGATTACCATGCATCGTCCGATTCGGGCTGAACAGGTAACGTCTATATATGGCGATAGTGTTAAAGCTTGGGCCTGTTCCGGTAATCCGGCTGACTGCGTTAAGTTAGCGCTAGATGCGCTGCTAGAGTCTGCACCTGACTGTGTTTTGTCAGGCATTAACCATGGCGCAAATCTGGGCAATGATGTGCTCTATTCTGGGACGGTTTCGGCTGCGATGGAAGGGTTGTTAGAAGGCATTCCCAGTGTGGCTATCAGTCTTGCTAGTTTTAGTCATTCTGACTTTCAGCCAGCAGCAGACTATGCTTGTCAATTGGTGCCCAAATTATGTTTGCTGAAGCAGCCACTGCTGCTTAATCTAAATATTCCACCGGTGGCGCAAGCCAAGATTCAAGGGGTGACCGTGGCGCGTTTGGGGGTGAGGCGGTATCGAGACTTATTTGAAAAACGGATCGACCCGCGTGGCAAAACCTATTATTGGTTAGCGGGAGAAGTGGTCGAGGAAAGCGAGCTGGATTCATCCCATGGACTGCCCAATGCCCTAAGTCCAGAGCAAAATCAGGACTTTATGGGGCGATTCCCTACGGATGCTAAGGCTGTGAAGGCCAATTACATCACGATGACACCGCTTCATTACGATCTCACGGCCTATGGTGACCTTTCGACTCTTCAGGGAGCTCTATCTAACTTGCTTCCATATTGATGCATACGCCTACTTTTAGGACCGCTGTGGGCAAACTGGCTTTAAGCAAGATAGCTTAATCTTAAAATTAAGCATCTAGTGTCCCAATGGTTTGCCGTATCTATATTTGATTCACAAACCTACTTTCTACAGCGATGGGCCCTATGGCCTGATCTATAAAGACAGTCTGGGTTTCCAATAGATGTGCATGAATCAATGGGTAATATGATTCCTGAATATCGCTAATTTCTTAAAAAAGGGAAATGCGTGGCCTAAGGGGGTTTATCAAGCCAGTCAATGCCATTAAGCTCTAAATTCGCGTCCCTCATTAACGTCATTACTAGCCACTGATGTCCGACTCGAATGCTCAATTTACAATTCATTTTTGGGGTGTGCGAGGGAGCATTCCCTGCCCTGGTTCTGAGACAGTGCGTTACGGTGGGAATACGTCATGTATTGAGATGCGTATTAATGGTGAGCGTTTAATTTTTGATGGCGGAACGGGCTTACGGGAGCTGGGCCAACATATTTTGGTGGAGGGGCAAGCGGTACACGCGAGTTTATTTTTCACCCACTCCCATTGGGACCATATTCAAGGGTTTCCATTTTTCGTACCTGCTTTTTTGCCGAGCAACCAGTTTGAAGTTTACGGTGTGATTTCACCTAATGGTGCGACCATCGAGCAGCGTTTGAATGATCAAATGTTGCATCCCAATTTTCCAGTGCCGCTGCAGATTATGCAGGCCCAGCTCAAGTTTTGCGATTTGTCCATTGGTGAAACAGTCGCCGTGGGTGATATTAACGTCATGAATGCTTTGTTAAACCATCCTGGCGAGGCGGTAGGGTATCGCGTTGAGTGGAATGGGTTAGCGGCTGCCTACATTACGGATACGGAGCACTTTCCAGATCGGTTAGATGAAAATGTGCTCTATCTGGCGCAAAATGCTGATGTGATGATTTACGACTGTACCTATACAGATGCAGAGTATCACTCCGAAACCAGTAGCAAGGTGGGCTGGGGCCACTCCACTTGGCAAGAGGCGGTTAAATTAGCTAAAGCTGCCAATGTGAAAAAGCTAGTGGTGTTTCACCATGACCCTCTCCATGATGATGACTTTATGGACGACATTGGCTATAAAACAGCGGCTGAGTTCCCTAATAGTATTGTGGCCCGTGAAGGTATGGTCTTAGACCTAGCTGAGCTTAGGTCCCTTGAACTAGCTAGCCTTGAAAGCTAGTGGTCTGCCAAGAATATGACTTGAAATGAGGCGGGTAAAGAGTCAAGCGAGGTGAAGAGTCACTCTTTACGCCTCATGGCGACTAATCCTAATTTTTAGCTTTGACGCTGAACTCGTATTCGAGGGGCACGAGTTCTAATTCTTTAGCATTGAAGCATTACTCATCCATTAGAAGCCGATGAGCTGCCAATCTTGTAATCTGGGCTACAGACAAAGTGCCTGTAAGTAAATATATCTACTATGGGAAAATAGTTGATACATTACTGACTTAGTTTTAAAAGCGGGTGACGCGATTCGAACGCGCGACATTCACCTTGGCAAGGTGACGCTCTACCACTGAGCTACACCCGCATTTGCCTTGTTTTGACCTTATTAAGGATGCCACAAAGAGTTTTTCTTTGTCAAACCAATTCTGAAAAAAAAATGGTTTTGCTGGTCTGCGGATAACTGTATCTTTGCTCATTCTGATGATGCGTGATTCTTGAGGGCGATACCTCCATGGAGGTTGAATATGGCTGTGGTGGCTACGGGCTTACGAGGTCAGTAGCCAAGGCGCTTGGAGCTATGCATTCCCCCAGTCTCTCCACTCCATATTCAACGCGATGCGTTAACTTTCTGTGGCGGTGGGGAGCTGTGGGACGAGGTTAGGCATATCTAGGGTTGTGGCTGTTTTGGGAAGTTGAGACATGAGGCTGGCCATTTCTAGTGCGCTCATGGCGTAGTTCCAGCCGAGGTTGCTTTTAATGCCAGCTCGCTCCAAGGCTTGTTGCATGGAATCTGTTGTGAGAATCCCAAAGACGACCGGGACCCCGGTTTGAAAGCCTGCAGCGGCAATGCCTTTGGACACTTCGCCAGCGACATAGTCGAAGTGGGGGGTTTGTCCTCGAATGACGGCACCAAGACAAATAATGGCGTTGTAGCGACCGCTCAATGCCAGTTGTCGAGCCACAAGGGCAACTTCGAAACTACCGGGGACCCAGGCATAGTCCACCTGGGTTCCTTGAGGGTCTATATTGACACCATGGCGTTTCAAGCAATCTTGGCAACCTTCTAGCAATTTATTGGTCACTAAGTCGTTAAATCGACCGATTACAATTGCAAATTTAGCGTTGCGTGCACGATCAAAATTCCCTTCGAAAACTGCCATGGGGGTACTTTATTTTTCCAAAAAATAAGGTGGTAAGTCTCAATGACCTTACCACCTGATCGTAAATGTTTCGTATTGGTGATCTCAGGAGCTATGGCTAGCAAAATAACCAAGCTTGCTGTGGCTGATCATGTTAAACCACTAGGTAATTGAGGCTGCCTACTACAACTACTAGGACTGCCCAAATGATAGAACCTAGGAAAATGAGTCGCTTTGATTGCTCCCAATTTTGGGGGGAAGCGTAGGCTACGGGAACCCCGATTACCATTACAAAAGACCAAACTACCAGAACAAATAATAACAGTTGGAACAGGATAGACATAACTCGCCACTCTCAAGACAGCAAAACATCTGATACACCATGCCCTAGATGGAAATCTGCCATATTAGCCCAGCTGAATTTCAATCTTAGGCTTGGACAAGCCTCTTAATCTATTGATGGTGATACAGTATGGAGCACTGATCGCCCTGTTTAGTAAGCTATCAAACATTAGGCCCCTAAATAAAGCGTTTTCTATGAATCTGGTGGATTAATTTTTTCTAGATCAATATTTATGGCTGGGTGTTGGCTGTGAGGAAAGCTTGATGGGGGCAGGCTTTGGGGATTGGGTATGGATTTGATTCTTTGCCATACAACTGCAGATTTTGATACATTGGGCGCCGCCGTTGGATTGTCATGTTTGTGTCCTGGGAGCCGTATTGTTTTGCCCGGGGGGACCCATGCTGCGGTAAGGGCATTTTTGGCGCTGCATCGGGATGAGTATCCATTAATTGAACGTCGTGCGGTGACGTTGGCGATGATGCGGTCGATTATGGTGGTGGACTGCCATCTGCGTAGTCGCTTGGGGGGAGCCTCAGCCTGGATTGAGTATGCGATCGCAAACCAGCTGCCGATTACCATTTACGACCACCACACGGCATCAGCCCCCGATATGCCTGGGGCGCATCACATTGAAGCGGTGGGGGCCACGACGACCCTGGTGGTAGAAGCGCTCCAGCAGGCCAACCGCACCCTGTCGCCCACCCAAGCAACGGTGATGGCCTTAGGTATTCATGGCGATACAGGATCGTTAACCTTTGCCCAGGCCACCCCGAGGGATGCCCATGCTTTAGCTTGGTTAATGGAGCAGGGGGCGAACCAGCAAACCGTTGCTGAGTCAAGTGAACCAGGCCTGTCCCAGGTACTACAGGATCTGCTGAGTTTTGCCTTGGATACGGCAGTGGTCCACCGGGAAAATGGCTATGCCATTGCCACCGTCTATTTAGAGACCCCACAATTTACGGCGGGCCTATCTACCTTAGCCAGTCATTTGATCACCCTATTGGGGGTGGATAGTCTGTTGTTAGCAGCGGTCTATGAAGCCAAAGCTAAATCGAGGCTAACCCTGATTAGTCGGACCCGTGCCCATACCGGGGTGAATTGCCAGGCTTTGTTGCAGCCCTATGGCGGCGGTGGCCACATTTGTGCTGCTGCGGCGAATCTTGCCCCCGATGACGATCCTGAGGGGGTCTTCCAACAGGTCTGTCAGGCCCTAAAGCAGGCCCATCATCCGTCTGTGGTGGCTCAAGATGTGATGTCGTCCCCCGTCAGAACTATCCGGGCGGGCACGACGGTGGCAGATGCCCAACGAATTTTGCTGCGCTATGGCCATTCAGGTCTATGTGTGGCCAATGAAGCGGGCGAACTTCAAGGGATTATTTCGCGGCGGGACATTGATTTAGCCCTGCACCATGGATTTAGCCATGCACCGGTCAAAGGGTATATGACCCTTGATTTAAAGACGGTTACTCCTGGGACGGCTTTGGATGAAATTCAGTCCCTGATGGTGACCTACGATGTGGGTCGTTTACCCGTCATCGATGGGAGTGCGTTGGTCGGTATTGTTACCCGCACCGATGTATTGCGGCAGATGTATCCCGCTGTTGCCTCGGCCCAGAATGATGGGGGTGGGCTCAACATCAATGTGTATCAGCGGTTGCAAACATCGCTCCAGGCCTATCCAACGGCTCTAGAATCCCAAGAACTCTGGGCCTTGCTAAGTCAGATCGCCAAGGCTGCCCAGCAACGGGGATGGCATCTCTATGTGGTAGGTGGTGCGGTGCGAGATCTGCTACTGGCCCCTGAAAATACCGTAGTTCCCCTAAAAGATATTGACCTGGTGGTGGATAGTTTTCGCTCATCCGTGGTGGATGGGGCGGGGGTGGTTTTGGCGCAGCAGCTACAGCAACAGTATCCAGAGGCTGAACTGCAGGTCCATGGCGAGTTTCAGACTGCGGCGTTGATTTGGCGGGCACGGGCGGGGCATGCGCCGTTAATGATTGATATTGCTACGGCGCGCACAGAATTCTATCCTTATCCAGCGGCTAATCCGGAGGTAGAAGCTAGCTCGATTCGTCAGGATCTCTATCGACGAGACTTTACGATCAATGCCCTGGCCATTCGTTTAACATCCCCTCAGCCAGGGCTGCTATTAGATTTTTTTGGCGGGGCTTTAGATCTGCGGCGGCGCCAGGTGCGGGTGTTGCACGCTAACAGTTTTATTGAGGACCCCACCCGCATTTTTCGGGCCGTGCGCTTTGCGGTGCGGTTGGGGTTCACCCTGGATGCCCAAACCGAACGATTTATTCGCTATGCCATCGATAGCGGTATCTACGCGGATCTCCAAGCCCAGAAAGAAAGGCGGCGACTACCCGCTCTGCAGACTCGCCTCAAGGCCGAGCTATCCTACATTTTTCAAGCGGATTACTGGGCCCAGTCCTTAGGTCTTTTGGATAAATTGGGCGCTTTGAGCTGTTTGCATCCCGACTTGTCCATTGATGCGGCCCTCTGGCGGCAGATGCACCGGGTCGGGCGGTGGCGACAGCGCTTTATCGATGCTGTAGGGCGAGATATGGGGGTGGCGCCTTGGTTAATGCGTCTAGAGGTGCTGCTGGCTAAACTGGATGCGCGATCGCAAATAGCCACCGATCTGCAACTACCCCTTGGCTCGATTCAACGCCTAGAACATCTTGGCTCAACAGAAGCCACCCTGTTAGCGCAGTTGCAGCCAAAGCAATTACCCAGCGATATCTATCAAACCCTAGAAACCTACGATATTCCTACCCTACTACTGGCCAGTGTGCGCTATCCAAAGCGCATTGGGACCTACGTTTGGCAGTATGCCACCCGTCTGATTCATATAAAATCGCCCATTGACGGTTATCATCTCAAGCGTTTGGGGTATGCCCCGGGCCCAACCTATCGGCAAATGCTAACCGTACTCACCCATGCCGCCTTAGATGGCCATGTCGTTTCCGTAGACTCTGCTGAAGCTTATCTAAAGCGGCATTACCCCTTGGAACAACTGCACCCTCAATCGAATCCATCTGATTAGCGAGCCATACACAGCGAAAAATTGTTACATGGGCCATTTCCCAATCTATGACCGTAGCAAGCAAAATTAATTTTTTATGCTGGAAACTCCCATGGGGTAAGCCTTACAGGGGCTCCGTTGCAAAAATATACTTGCTCCTACCGTTGCCATTTATCCACTGCTATCGATACAGTTGGAAACTAATGAAATATTAAGTTTTTTGCCATACTATTTTGGCTGTTGAGGTCGAAGATCGTTTGTATTGATTCTGTAATCTACTATTCCGCCCTCAAGTTTTAAGCCCTACTCCACTTATTCCTTACCTGTCTTGGTGCCTATATGCAGATGATACCGCCACCTGCTAAACCAACCGTACAATCTTTCAAGTCCCAAACTGGTAACGGGGCGAAGCGGCGATGGATTTTTTTGGGGGCGACGGCAACGGTAGCTAGCGTCATTGGCATTGCTTTAGGCAGTACCGTCCGCTTTCAGGTGGCTTCAGGGGAGGTTGCTCCCTTATTTAAGCCTCAGCAGGACTTTCCCCCTTTAGCCGAATGGCCACCGGCAGTCCCGTCAGAGCAAGACAATAATCGAGAGTTAGATGCTTGGGATAGGGTGACCGAAGTCCCACAGTTGGTATATAACGACGTGCCCGACGATGGCCCCGAGCCCTTCGATGACTATGCTGCCGATTCATCCCTAGATGCGGAGCAGGATGCCGTAGCTGATGATGAGCTTCCCCCTGTATCTGAAAATTTTGCATCCAGCAGAGATGATTTTTCGTCATCTAGATTTGATTACGATCGCGATTCCTTCCCAGACTCAACCGTGCCCGCACCCCCCGTCCTGGGCGATACACAATTAGACGATTTGCCAGCAGATGAGGCGGATAGCTGGACTTCGGACCGCCAATCTTTCGCTGATGAAGATGACTCTGATCGATGGTCACCGAATCCGGCAGAATCATCCGATGTTTCGTCTGACGCAGACCCTGCTTTGCCAGCAGCAGCTGAACTGCCCCCGTTTAGGGATGATGATTTTATTGATTAGCCCGTTTGCAGGCTGAGGGGATGCGCCCGGCCAAACTGGCTTATTATTTAGTGTGTGGCCCCAAACTTAACCCACGCATTAGTGGGGGCAAAAAATATTTGATAGGTTTACTCATTTGGGCGCAGCTAGCCTTAAACCATGGGTATAATGTCGCTTAGATATCCGTAATAAATTTATGAGTAATCCAACGCTGCAAGCGTTCTTCCTAGGGCGAGCCTTAGCAACGGCTATCGGTGAAAAAGTTGAAGAGGCATTTACCGCTGGCATGAGTAATGTTGGGCGTTTTGATGCTGAACAGCGGGAATGGCTGCATCGCTTTGTTGAAGATGTTTTTGAGCAAGCTCAGTCCTCCCAAGTAAACGTTTCATCTTCAGATTCTACGGATGCTGAGGTTGGCGAAGATTTGCAAGCCACCATTGATAATTTGAGAGCAGAAATTGCTCAAGTTCGAGTCGCGCTGCAGCAATATCGCGCTTCTTCCTAGGGATAGGAGAGAATATAAACGTAATCGGCATTGCGGCCAGAATTCATCTGCCAGGTCGACAGCCACTTTTCAGTCCACCTTTTCTATGCCGTTGGCCATTCAGGAGACTGCGTGTCTACAGTTCCCAATACAACTGATCAAGTGTCACCTGGGGAACATTCGTTGCCAAAGCGTGCCCCAGATAACCACAGCGATATCCAGGCAGCGGCTTTGACCATGCCTTCATCGGATATTTCGTCGAGGACGCATTTACCTGATAAACAGTTGCCCAATTTGCCAGAAGAAAAGCGCTATCGTTGGAACCGTCGTTACAGTCGACCAGAGCGATTCGTTGATATCTGGTCGTTTTTTTTGACCCTGCTGGGTAAGCGATGGCTGTACGGAAAGTCATGGAGTTATTCCGGTGGCATTTCGCCTGAAAAACAGGCGGCTCGTCGTCGCGCTCAGGCCCAATGGATTCGGCATACATGCCTCAATTTAGGCCCTACATTCATTAAGTTAGGGCAGCTATTTTCAACCCGTTCCGATCTGTTTCCGATTGAATACGTTGAGGAACTATCGAAGCTTCAGGACCAGGTTCCTGCTTTTAGTTACGAACAGGTTAAGACAATTATTGCTGCGGATCTAGGTCGCCCGGTTGATGAGCTTTTCCAAAGCTTTGATCCGATTCCTTTAGCGGCGGCCAGTTTAGGGCAGGTGCACCGCGCCCAGCTCCATTCTGGAGAAGACGTTGTTGTAAAAATTCAGCGCCCTGATCTACAGCGCCTATTTCAGATTGATCTATCTATCCTCAAGGGAATTGCCCACTATTTTCAAAACCATCCTGAGTGGGGAAAAGGTCGAGACTGGATTGGGATTTATGAAGAATGTTGCCGTATTTTGTGGCTAGAAATTGATTTTCTTCATGAGGGTCGTAATGCTGATACGTTTCGACGTAATTTCCGTGATATCGACTGGGTTAAGGCTCCCCGAATTTATTGGAGATATGCAGCCAAGCGCGTATTGACCTTAGAGTATTTGCCCGGTATCAAGATTAGCCACTACGAGTCCTTGGAGGCGGCAGGTTTAGACCGGCAGCGCTTGGCTCAGCTTGGGGCTCAAGCTTATCTACATCAGTTGCTCAATGATGGCTTTTTCCATGCCGACCCCCATCCTGGAAATATTGCGGTCAATCCAGATGGAGCTCTCATTTTTTATGACTTTGGCATGATGGGGGAAATCAAGCCCATTACTCGGGATGGCTTGATGCGCACGTTCATGGGTGTGGCTCAGCGTAATGCTGATATGGTGATGGCTTCTCTCCTTGATTTGGGAGCGTTGGAAGAAACTGACGATATGGGGCCTGTGCGCCGCTCGATTCAGTATATTCTAGACAACTTTATGGACAAGCCCTTTGAGGATCAGTCCATCACCGCCATTAGTGACGATTTGTACGCGGTTGCCTATGATCAACCATTTCGATTTCCAGCGACGTTTACCTTTGTAATGCGAGCCTTTTCTACACTAGAAGGTGTGGGTAAAGGTCTGGATCCAGACTTTAATTTTATGGAGGCTGCAAAACCATTTGCTAATCAGCTTATGACTAATGTTTCTAACTCCTCTACCAACGGATTAATCGGTGAAATTAGCCGTCAGGCTGCGCAAGTGGGTAGTTCGGCTTTTGGGCTGCCACGGCGCATTGAAGATTCTTTAGATCGGTTAGATCGAGGGGATATTCGGGTTAGGGTACGCTCAATTGAAACCGATCGGGCTATCCGTCGCCTTAGCAGTGTCAATTTGATGACAAATTACACCTTACTGTTGGGCACCTTTACCCTGTCGGCTACATTACTGTTGGTTAGTCAGTTGCCGTGGATTGCTTTGGCAATGGCTGTACCGGCTGTTGCTTCAGGGATTGCATTGATTCGTGCTTTGATGCGACTTGGTCGTGCTGACCGTATGCCCTAGTTTTATTGTTGCTGAGCTAAATGCGTATTCAATCTGTCGGTTTTGCTTAATTGCTAGATGTCTGATTGAAAACTCGATGGGTTATCAGCAATGCGTTCTACTTCTATATGCCTAGATGCTTTATGCAACGCTTTTTTGCTGGTTTAACGGATCCAGGATTACTCAGGACAAGTAATCAAGATGCTTATTACCTGGATAATTTAGGCCGGTTTTTTGTAGTTGCTGATGGCATGGGCGGACATGCGGGCGGGCAGGAAGCTAGTCGTTTAGCCATAGAAGCGATCTATCACTATTTGGATAATCATTGGGATAGTTCCGAATCGCCAGATGTGATGCTGCGTAAGGCTTTTATTGCGGCTAACGATGCGATTTTAAAAGACCAGTATAGCCATCCTGAGCGGGCGGACATGGGCACGACGGCGGTGGCGGTTATGTTTTGGGGCCCTGACCATGAGCCTTGGTGTGCCCATGTGGGCGATTCCCGGCTGTATCGTTTACGGGGCGCTAAGTTAGATCAGATTACGATGGATCATACGTGGGTGGCCAAAGCCATTGAAGATGGTGAGTTGACCGTGGATGAATCTAAGCATCATCCTTGGCGCCATGTGTTGTCCCAATGTTTGGGGCGTAAAGACTTGAATCGAATTGATATTCAGTCGTTAGATGTCCTGGGGGGCGATCGCTTGTTGCTGTGTAGCGATGGTTTGACTGAGGAGCTGTCTGATCCGTTAATTGCGACTCATTTGAAAAGTATCCGCGCTTGCCCTACGGCGGCTGAATCTTTGGTGGATGCGGCGAAACAGCGTGGCGGGCGAGACAATATCACGGTGGTGGTGGTTGCATTTCAAGACTAGCTTTGCGCTGATGGGCGCCCGCTGTGGTGGTGTCTGGGTCTCTGTTCTTTGTCGGTTGGGTGATTGGAGAATCGTGCTAGATGTTTAAGTGTGCGCTCGTTTGTACTGACTTCACTGATAGTTTGCAACGGCTGATTAAATTTGTGCCTGATGTGGTGCAGTCAGGTTTGGACAAAATTGTGTTTTTCCATAATGTTGCGATTACGGCGGAGCGTGAAATTCCGAAAGTTGACGCGGCTGCGATCGCAAGTGCGGAAGAAACCCTAGCGACAGCCCAAGAAGCTACGTTGCCCGACGGCAAGTCCGTGGTGGTTGAGGTCTGTTCTGGCCGGGTGCTCGACAATATCTCCAAGGTTGCCCGTCGCCACCATGCGGATGTCGTGATCTTGGGCACCCCTACTCGCTCACTGTTAACGGAGCGCATCTTTGGTAGTACGACGGTGGGTATTGCCAAACAGTTGGAGATTCCCCTGATGATTTTGCGTCCTCCGCTGGTATCGGCCTATCGAGAGCAAGAGCTGAGCCTGCGCTGCCAAACCTTGTTTGACCATCTGTTGGTGCCCTTTGACGGCAGTAAAAGCGCTAACCATTTGGTTGAAAATATCAAGGCTGCGGCTCAAACACATTCCCATCCAAAGCAGTGCACGCTTTGCTGGGTGGTGGATGATTCTATTCGTGTGGAGTTACGACAGCCGGAAGACCAGGTCAAAGCGCTGCTGCAGGACGCTAAGGCAAATTTGGAGGCGGCTGGCATAGAAGTATTTTCTGAGATGCGTGCCGGGGATCCCCAGTCCGAAATTCTGAAGTCGGCAGAAGTGAATGATATTTCTGCGATCGCAATTTCCTCCGGTAAATCCAAAGGCATCCTGAAATGGTCAGTTCCTAGCTTTACCAGTGCGTTGTTGCGCTCTAGCTGGCATCCCGTGATTCACTTCCCCAGCGCTAATTGAGCTTTCAAAACCTAGGGCTGTCGGCGCCCGTGAGCCACAGCTTATCTATCAGCACGCGGCGTTTGGCCGGTTTACTCGCTAGAGTGCATGGCCTCAAAGCTCAGCAGCATCCTGGGTTTTAGATTTTCATTCAATTCCTTCTTCAGTAGGGTCTTACTCTCTTGGGCATTGCCAATGGGCATGATGGAGCGTGCCATCAGGATCCATTCTTTCAGGAGTTTTTGCTGTGGTGCGGCAATATTGAGGCGTCTCAAGTTGACAAAATTGTTAGGAGATTCTTTGCCGAAAAAGAGTATGCGATAAACACCAGACTCTCCCAAACACCAGAGAAATTTCTGAGTGCCAGGATTTTTAAGATCCAAATAGCTAGATAACCATCGAGCCCCTTGCTGTTTGTTATAGAAAGCCGTCAGCCAAAGCACCATGGGGTAAGGGTTACGAACACACAAAAAATTATTAGCACTGGTGTTAGTAATGCGCTGTTCGATTTCTAGGGAGCCCAACATGGCCCATAGTGTCGGCAGCTGACGATTGCTCATGGAGAGCAACTTGGGAAAAACAATTTCAGCAATGGGGGTCTTGGGAGGCCAAACCTGGAGTCGACAAAATCGATCTTCTTCTGAGCCACTGGGACTTTCAGGTTTAGAAATGACTGGGGTTTTTCGTAGCGTGCTACGAATTTGTTTACTCAGTTTGATGGAGTGACCGAGTCTATTTTCTAGGGGCGCTAGCTGATCCAGTAGGTGCTCAACGCTGTCGGGACGTTGGTCCCGATCTTTCGCCAGGCAGCCCATGACTGAATCTTTGAGTATTTTGGGCAGGGCTCCGTAGGGGGATAGTCCTTCTAACGGCGTCGGTTCTTGGGAACGATGCGCTTTATACCAGCCGCCGAATGTATTGTTGTTAGGACGAAACGGCAAGCGGCCTGTGATCATCTGGTACATCATAACGCCCAGGCTATAGATGTCAGACCGTCGGTCTAGCTCTTGCCCCTCCATTTGTTCGGGGGATGCATAGGCTAGCGTTCCCATGAAGCTACTGGTTTGTTCACTATTGTCGGACTGCATAAATTTCGCAATGCCAAAATCTAAGATTTTGACCAGTTCACCAACGCTGGTGCTTTGGGTGACTAGGATATTGCTAGGCTTAATGTCCCGATGAATAATGGGGATTACCTGACCGTTGAGAACAATGCCTTTATGGGCGGTTTCTAACCCTAAGCAAATTTGCCGAGTAAAATCGATAAATCTCGCAATGGGTAATGGTGTTGAGTGGATAACCTGTCCTAGATTTTGTCCCTTTAAATATTCCATTACATAGAAAGGGATTTCGTCGTCAGTCACGCCGTAGTCCGTTACCCTGACCACATGGATACTATTGTTGCCTAGCTGGGCACAGGTCATGGCTTCTCGCATAAACCGCTCTTTCATGTGATCGTTGAGCAAGGTTCGAGCGAGAAATTTCACTGCGACGCGCACCCCTCCGAGCAGCATATCTTCCGCCAGATAGACTTTGCCCATCGAGCCTTGACCGATGGAGTCCATCAGCTCATATCGATTAGCAAGTCTAAGACCAAAGTAAGTGTCTGGCATGTAACGGGGTGAATTGACGAGGTTGCATTAAACGTAGCAGATGTGTCGGCGCCATTCTTGTGGGGCTTACTGTTTTAATATTCCCCAAGGTCAGCATTTTAAGAAGTGATCAACAACTGGATGAGTGATCTCAACGGCATGGGAGTTCAAACGCTGCTGGCGTGCTAATGATTTCTAACCGGATGTCGGGTCTTGGGCAGCCCCTGGGTGGAACGGCTTTCAGTGCCAGGTTTTGGTTGATAAACCCAGATGTTAGTCAGGGGGCTTGCTTCAGGAAACCTGTGTTCGCAAGGGTGACTATGGGTGGGCAAAGGGTAATTTTTCTATGCTAGCTTATGGGTCGCTTTATAATACGTTCCTAAGATTACTCGCGGTTACAGAATAATCTTGGGTGCTTTGGGCAAGACTGTTGGTCCGTTATCCCAAATGTTGTTCAATGACGGCTTCCATGGTGCTGTTTAAGTGGTGCCCAGCAATAATGCCGCCGGAAAAGTGATACTTATGGGCATCGATGCGATAGAGCGTTTCAAATCCGGTGCGCATTTGTCGATCTTGTAGGGCCCAATATTGTTGAACAATTGATTCTGGTGCAATCCAGCCTTCTCCTTCTACACGTCCCAGCAGGCTATGTTGCAGTACGAAGGTATATTGGCGATTGCCAGTCGTAAGCCGGCCTTTGTATTGAAGGGCAATATCGTCCAATTCCCCATTGGGGAAGACGAGTTTCGTGACCATTGTGAACCAGTCTTTGCGATTCCAGGCTACTAAGATTTTGCCCTTAACCGTTATGGGCAATAAATCCTGTGCTAACCAGTTACCTTGAAGGGTCCAACGCCCTGGCTCAATCAGAAAACTGTGGTTCACCTGTTCTCCCTAATGGTCGATGACAATTGATATCAAGAGCTGTGGATCCGTAATCTATGCTGGCGTTGTTGTTCCTTGTGATGATTGCATATTCCCCCTTTAGATTCTAGGTAAGCTCTACTGAGCGATGATCCAGGGGATATGCTTGGTCTTGCTATGGGGCTATGGCCCTAGAGCAGCTGTCTAAATCAGGATAGATGAATAATCTGGGGGATTGCTACTGTAATGTTTTTGCTTGTTGCCCATGGTGTGATGGTTTAGGTGTGGGGCATGTGGGTTTGGCCTAAAATGCAGGGGCGACTGGCGCCGGTGACAGTGGTTAGGTTGCCAGGGTGCTGATGCCATTGCCAGTAGCCGAGAATTGCAAATGCGATCGCTTCTTTAAAGTTGCTATCGAGCCCCGCATCATCGGTGAGCCTTACTTTGCAGCCCGGTAGCTGTGTTTGTAGCTGGGCTTTCAAATGGGCGTTGCGGCTGCCACCGCCGCACAGTAGAACTTCATCTGGTAAACGGGGTAGTTGTTGGTAGCTGTGGACAATTGTCGCCGCTGTAAATGCGGTTAATGTGGCCAAAAAATCTGCCTGACTAAGGTCCAGGGTTTGGGCTTGTTGCCAACAGCGTTGACCATAGTCTGCCCCAAATAACTCACGGCCCGTGGATTTAGGCGGTGGTTGTTGAAAAAATGGCTGCCCTAGCCATTGGTCAATTAGTGGGGCATGGGGAGTGCCTTGGGCGGCCCAGTCTCCATTGTGGTCGTAGGTGAGTGTGCCCTGGCTAAATAGATCTACCGCCCAGTCGATGAGGGCATTGCCTGGGCCGGTGTCCCAACCGACAATATCTGTTGGGGGCTGTCCGGTGCGATCCCAGGGAGGCAGGTAGGTAAGATTGCCAATGCCGCCAATGTTTTGCACACAGCGATGCTGGCGAGGATGGCTGAGGAGGCTGGCATCTACCGGGGGCACGAGGGGGGCTCCTTGGCCACCGGCGGCGATGTCAGCTTGGCGAAAGTCATTGACTGTGGGCGTTTGGGTCAGGTGGGCGATTAAATCGCCCCGTCCGAGTTGCCAGCTATATCCCAGGTGTTTGGCGGTGGGTGGACGGTGGTAAATGGTCTGACCGTGGGAGGCAATTAAATCGGCGGGGCCTAGCTGTTGTGCTGCCTGGGCAAATGCGATCGCAATCTCATCATCCAGCTGAGCTACCTGAGCCATCGTTATCGATTGGCCACTGCAAACTCCCAGAATTTGATGTCGTAATTCCGCCGAGTAATCCACGGTGAGGCTGCCTAAGACTTCAATGGCCACCTCATATCCGGAGCCTGTCACATCTACTAGGGCCGCATCGATCCCATCAACGGATGTACCACTCATCAGGCCAATGACTTTCATGTATGTCTATCCATTTCACCTAGCCTCTGCATCACCTGGCCTCTAAGCTGCTGTTCTTCTAGCAGCACCCTCAAGGGACCGGCCTATTTATGCGCTCGCCCATAGTTTAGGGGCATTCTACGTAGTTGGTAGCTTATCAATACCCTTGTTAGCCCCCACCACCACCATTAGCGACCCTGCCTTTAAGCGGGTCACAGGGCTCGGATTAATTTCAAACTTATCGAGAGCATTCTCTTTACTAACGGCCATTAGCGTTAGACCGTAATGGTTGCGTAAATCCAATTCCACGATAGTTTTACCATCAAACTCTTGGGGGACCACTACCTCCACGATGCTATGGTCTGGATCTAGCTCAAACCGATCTAGCACGCCTGGGCGGGTTAACGAGCGGGCTAACTCACACCCCATCTCAAATTCTGGAAACACCACATGGTCGGCGCCGACCCGCTGAAGCAGTTTGCCATGGATTTCCGTAGACGCCTTCGCGACCACATTGGCCACACCTGCTTCCTTTACATTCAGGGTGGTGATAATACTTTCTTGAATGTAATTGCCGATCGCGACAATCACAGTGTCAAAATCAGGAATACCGGCTTCCTGCAGGGCTGAAGGCTGGGTGGAATCTAGTTGTACCGCATGGGCCGCAATTTGATCGGTCAAGACTTGGGCCACCCGGCTTTCATCCGAATCAATCCCTAAAACTTCGTACCCCATACCGTGCAGGGTAAGGCATACGGCTCGCCCAAATCTACCTAACCCGATGACGGCAAACTGGCGGTTGTTTGCGCGTAGGTTTCTAAAAAATTTGAGGGACGATAAATTCACGGTATTGTCTACAACTCAATAATGAAATTGTCAGTCAGAATGTCGCTGAACTACAAGTCAGAGAGCCCACGGGACAATTATTGTACCTGTTTGCCGAGGGGCTATTCGCAGGGGTGAGGTGGAACATACCCTGGCAGCTATTTTCATTGCGCTGGAGATAAAACAATTATTCATTTTCTTTTCCTTGTAGAATATCCTCTCCAATGGGCATAACTTGCTATGAATAAGCGCTAACGCCACTTGCCCAATTTCTCTAGAAACGTTCTTCGGTAAATTCCTCAGCGACCTAACAACAAACGATTGAGGATCGATTTCTTTCTTTGCTAGGCTTACCTAATGATCTTGGGAAGGAGAAATAAGTGAGCATTCAACTTGGTCGCGGCAAAACAGCAAGGCGTGCCTATGGCATTGATGAAATCGCATTGGTGCCTGGACCGAAAACCCTAGATCCTGTACTCGCTGACACCCGTTGGACCCTGGGTAATGTGGAACGCGAAATTCCTATTATTGCCAGCGCTATGGATGGTGTTGTCGATGTGCGCATGGCGGTAGAGCTCTCTAAGCTAGGGGCCCTTGGCGTGCTTAATTTGGAAGGGATTCAAACTCGGTATGAGGATCCAAATCCTGTTTTAGATCGCATTGCATCGGTGGGTAAATCTGAGTTTGTTCCCTTAATGCAGGAAATATATGCCCAGCCTGTTCAACCAGAATTAATTAAAAAACGAATTTCGGATATTAAGAGCCAAGGCGGTATTGCCGCGGTCAGTCTCACTCCCATGGGCGCTGCAAAATACGGCGAAGTTGTGGCTGCAGCCGAAGCCGATCTTGTGTTTATTCAAGCAACGGTGGTGTCTACTAACCATTTATCGCCCGATACCGTTGTGCCCCTAGATTTGGCAAAATTTTGTGCCGATATGCCCATGCCGGTTATTTTAGGTAACTGCGTCACCTATGAGGTGACCCTGGAACTTATGCGGGCTGGAGCGGCAGGTGTATTGGTTGGCATCGGACCGGGGGCGGCTTGTACATCCCGCGGTGTGCTGGGTGTGGGTGTGCCCCAAGCGACCGCCGTTGCCGATTGTGCTGCGGCCCGGGATGACTATCAGCGGGAGACAGGGAATTATGTGCCAGTAATTGCCGATGGTGGTTTAGTGACCGGGGGGGATATCTGTAAGTCCATTGCCTCGGGGGCCGATGGCGTAATGATTGGTTCGCCATTTGCGCGGGCGGCTGAAGCACCAGGGCGGGGCTTCCATTGGGGCATGGCGACTCCGAGTCCTGTTTTGCCTAGGGGCACGCGTATTCAGGTGGGTACAACAGGCAGTCTGCAGCAAATTTTGAGGGGGCCTGCCCAGTTGGATGATGGCACCCACAATTTGCTAGGGGCGCTCAAAACCAGCATGGGCACTCTAGGCGCTAAAGATTTAAAGGATATGCAACAGGTGGATGTGGTCATTGCACCTTCATTACTTACCGAGGGTAAGGTTTATCAAAAGGCCCAGCAGTTGGGTATGGGTAAGTAGCGGCAGTGTCCCAGACCAATGGGTTTCAACAACAACAAACGCTGTCACTAATTAAGTTCTGTATCCAATGGATGACCCAAATCACCTGACAGCTATGTTCGAAATCACTAAGTTTTGTTTTCTTCTATATGCAAGAAAATAAAACTTAAAGTCCTTACCATACCTGGACTTTAGGGGATGGCAAAAGCTGAGACTTGACATACAATGGAGCTGAAAGCGGAGACGGAAGTTTCCGTTCACTCCTCACACCACACTCCGCCTAAACCGAATTCGGTTTAGGCGGTTCCTGTAGGCATCGTTTTCCTACATGGTTTTGCAATGGTTTTTGACGTGTCACATCGCCCTGTGGCGCTATGCCGGCTCAATACCCTGGGGCAACTGTGTAAGTGTTGGTATTCAAGGCATTGCTTAATACAACGTTATTCTTAAGGTTGATTTTTCCCATCCCAATGATGAGAGGCAGACCAAAATCAGCTATGGTAGGAATCTGATATTTGATGACAAGGAATGTAGGGATGTCAGCAGCCGCACAAGTCACAGATTCGACATTCGAACAAGAAGTACTCAATAGCGAGCTCCCAGTGCTCGTGGACTTTTGGGCCCCCTGGTGTGGGCCTTGCCGAATGGTTGCACCTGTGGTGGACGAGATTTCTGAGCAATATAACGGCAAAGTAAAGGTGGTCAAGGTCAATACTGACGATAATCCTAAGGTGGCTAGTCAGTATGGTATCCGCAGTATTCCCACCCTAATGATCTTTAAAGATGGCCAGCGTGTGGATATGGTAGTGGGCGCTGTTCCTAAAACAACTTTGGCCAATACTTTGGAAAAGTACCTTTAGGTTTTAATGGCCCCTGAATTTTTTCTTGGCTGTGATTGGATGTGGCACGGTTCAAGGGAAGTTCCACCGCTTTAGGTAGTTTTGCTTAAAAGGCTTCGACAATTAATTGTCGAAGCCTTTGCTTTAGTCATCAAGGTTTTGAGGGACGGTGCGCAATAGACAGAGCCCTGGTAAACTGCAAAAACATCTCAACTTTGTAGCTATTTCCAAACTCTCTATTATGTTGTTGCTAGAAAATAAGTAGAGACAATAGGGGCTGGAGTTTTCTCGCGAGAAAAGATGCCTGGGAGCTAATGTTTGCGATATGTTGGCTACGGGCTTGTGGTGTTAGAAGCTTGGTCAATTCAATAGTTCACAATCTAGATTGGTTGGTATTTGTATGGTCACCTCTGCAGAGAAAATGCCCACTCACTTACAAGAGAAGATTTCTGAAGTTGTTACTCAGCTTCCCTCCATGGAACATGGGGCGGTTATTCAACAAATTTTAGAGACGCTTGTGAGAATGATTGGGCGGGAGGCTGATCGCTTAGATTGGAAAATATTGAATAATACCCTCCAGGATATGGAACTGGGGTTCCAGGGATTTTATCCCCATCGCCATACGCGTAAAATTGCGATTTTCGGCTCTGCTCGCACCTCTGGGGATCATCCGGATTATCAGTTGGCAAAGTCGTTTGCCCAGCGAGCGGCCAAGCAAGGTTTTATGGTGATGACGGGAGCCGGTCCTGGGATTATGGAGGCCGGTAACGAGGGGGCGGGCGCTGATCATTCTTTTGGGCTGAATATACAACTACCGTTTGAGCAAGGGTCTAATCCCATTATGGAAAATGATCCTAAATTACTGACATTCAAATATTTTTTCACGCGTAAGCTATTCTTTTTGCGAGAATGCGACGCGTTAACGGTTTTCCCAGGGGGGTTTGGTACCCAGGATGAGGCCTTTGAGTCGCTGACTCTAGTGCAAACGGGCAAGGCTGAGCCGATGCCGATTGTGTTAATCGATCATCCTGGTGGTAACTATTGGCAGGGGTGGGATACCTATGTGCGGGACCATCTATTGGCAAATGGTCTCATTAGTTCGGATGATCCGAGCCTTTATGTGATGACCGATAACATTGATGATGCCTGGGCTGAGATTACTAACTACTATCGTGTGTTTCATTCCATTCGATATGTGGGAGATCGCTTGGTAATACGGTTGAAATCTTGTTTGCGCGCCGGGGCTTTGGATGAACTCAATCAATCTTTTGGCGATATTGTAGAAGCGGGCAAAATGGAAATGACCGAGACGTTGCCGGAAGAGCAGGGGGATGAAACAGCTGGCTTCCCGCGGATTGTTTTTCGGTTTAACCACCGCAACTTTGGGCGATTGCAACAATTTATTCGCCAGATTAATTCCTTAGGTGAGCCCTGTGAAGCGACGGAACACCCGGAACATAAGTAACTTAGTGGATGGGCTCTTGGGGCCGGAGCCCTAAGCCGCTTCTTGTCGATGAATTGTGAATTGAATTGTGAATTAGCGAGGGGTTAACGCTCTCGTTGGATGTGGGTTAGTATTCCCCGTGAGATCGCATTGGCCATATCACTGCGCCATTGGGGATCGCGCAGGTTGTGAATATCTTCCGCGCCTGTGACAAAGCCAACTTCAATTAAGATAGCGGGCATAGATGTGCGACGAAGGACATAAAACCTAGCCTGACGCACTCGACGATCTGGCATACCCATAGTGCCCAGGACAATATTGTGTACGGTGCGGGCAAACCGTGCGCCATTGTCCGAGTAATAGTAGGTTTCCAAACCATTCACGTCTGGGCGACTTAAATTAATAGCATTGGCGTGAATGCTCACAAAGAAATCCGCATCGGCCCGTTCTGCAATTTGTACCCTAGGTGCCAGGTCTAGTTCAATGTCTCTGTTGCGCGTCATGATCACCTCTACACCCTGTTGGCGCAAGATACTCGCAACTTGCTGAGAAATGGGAAAAATGACCTGTTTCTCTTGCAGCCCACCAATCCCAACAGCGCCCGGATCGCGTCCCCCATGGCCAGGATCAATGGCAACGACTATCCGCTGTTGACTCACTCGCGGCAGTTGCCCTGATGACGCATCCTCCCCACGGGGTCGGATGGCTTCTTCTTCTCGGCGAGGAATCGGTCGAGTTGGCCGTCGGGGAGTGGGGTCTGGGGTAACGGCAACGCTATTATTGTTCGGTTTCGTATCAGGAATAGTCCCAATCGAGACACCATCGGGGAGGACAGAAATACCGCGTAAATTGCTGCTAACGTCGGTGACAATCGTGCGCCAATCGGGGCTATCGTCCCCAAGCTGCATGGTAATAAATACCCTGGAGTCCTCTTGATTGATTTCCCAGCGTTCAATGCTGTATCGATTGTTGGGTAAAGACGTCACCGTGAGTCCAGGCGCAATGGAGCTATCCTCTAACTCCAGGGTAATGGTGCGTTCTGGATCACGCCGCCGAGACCGCCGTAACTCCACTTCTGGTGCTTGGCCACTGACACGAATAAAAAAGCCATCGGCGGTTGCTCGAATGCCTTCCACCTGAGTGGAGCTGCGGTTGGTAGAACTGTTGCCAGTGACTTGATTGTTTGTTTCTGGTGCGTCTGGTGTTTCTGGTGTTTCCGGTGTTTCTGCTGAGACAGAACGGCGACCGTCATCGCCGGTGAGCTCAGGTAGCTGAACAAACCAACGACGATCCGTTTCTCCACGCACCTGTACCTGTTGCGGATCCAGGGTGTAGCCTGGCTCTAGCTCAATAACAATGCGAGCGGTTTGGTCATCTAACTGACCAACGCGAATTTCCTTGATACCTGACTGTAGCCGTTGGCGGGTGGTGGAGCTAGTAACCTGGGTGTCTGGCAGGTCAATAACTAAGCGTGTAGGGTCAAAGATGAGCTGCGCTTTGGGTTGTACCTGGGTATCGGTGGTAAACGTGAGCCGGTTTTGTTGTGGGTCAAAGCGCCAGAATTGGAGATTTGCTGCATCCACTGGCAGGGCTACCAAAATTGACCCCAAAATACCCAAGACCCCAGACCTGAGTCCAACATGTCTGGGAGACAACATTGTATGGGGCAGTAGAGGCTTCCAATGCACAGTTTCAGTTCCTTTCAACAGTTGTCCAGCAGGTTAGTTGTATTGACTAATGCTGGGAGCTAATAGGGGGGCAAGATTTAGGGTAACCGCATTTGTGCCATGTTTGGGGGAATGAACATTGAACACTGCGATGGGTGAGTTGTCTGTATTTTGATTCGCCAGATTTATGTTGTTTCAGTCAAGAATGGCTGTCAGATTGCTAAAAAGCATGGATTAGGAGTTGAATCAGCCAATCATGTCTAATTGATAGGTATGTTTCTAGAGTGTGCCCCCAACAAGGGTATTTGTTACAAAGCCATTGATTTTAGAGCGATTTTCTAGGGTGGTTAGCCGTGGGGCATGCCTGAGGAAAGGGGGGCTCTGACTGCCCATGGAGGGGAAGACGTGATGTTGATCTAAGGTCAACGTCGAGGTGTTTTTATTGCTGCCTGCGGTTTTCCATCGCAGATAGCTGTTTGGGGACGGCGGCTGTGAGTACCTCATTGCCCGTGGAGGTAACTAGGACATCATCTTCAATGCGAATACCAATTCCCCGCCATCTTGGTTCCACCTCGGGTTGACCCTCGACCGGTTCATAGTTGGGGGCAATATAAATGCCCGGTTCGACGGTGACAACATTCCCAGCTACAAACGACTGCCAAGTTTTGTCTGGATTTCTGAGCGTACCGCTGTCGTGGACGTCTAAGCCTAGGAAATGACCAGTCCCGTGCATAAAGAAGGCCTTGTGTTTTTTCTCTTCAATGAGAGTGTCAACGTCGCCCTTCAATAGACCTAGCTCTACTAGACCTGCTGTGATAGTGCGGGTTGCGGCATCGTGGAACTCGTTAAAGGGGCGTCCCGGCGCAACCGCGTCAATGGCCTTGAGCTGGGCTTCTAGCACGAGCTCATATAAGGTGCGCTGTTCTGCCGTGAACTGGTCGCCGACGGGAAATGTTCGGGTGATATCGGCGTTGTAATAGTTGTAGGTGCAGCCGGCATCAATCAGGAGCAAATCGTCAGTCTGCATTTGGCGATTATTTTCGATGTAATGCAAAATGCAGGCATTGGCACCAGACGCGACAATGGAGGGGTAGGCCGGTCCCAAAGCACCGTCTAGTCTAAAAATATGCTCCATTTCCGCCTGAATTTGGTATTCATAACGGCCGGGTTCTGTGATGGCCATTGCGTGGTTATGGGCTTTGGCCGAAATGGCAATGGCCCGCCGCATTTGGTCTAGTTCGCTGTTGCTTTTGATCCGGCGAAACTGCTGCATGAGCAGACGGCCATCTTCGATGGCAACGGGGCCACGACCACGTTTGGGATACTTATTTAAAATGCGGCGCCATAGGTTGAGGATGTGTTGGTCTAGGCGACCGTCATCGCCAAATCGATAGTAGAGGCGCTCTGCGTTCTCTACATATTGGGGGAGTTTTTCTGCTAATTCTTCTATGGGATAGGCTTCCTGGGCTCCATATTTTTCCTTGGCCAGGTCTACACCTGTGCGATAGCCCGACCAGGTTTCTTTGTCTTTGTCCTTGGGCCTAACAAATAGAACAAACTGGTGTTCTTCATGGTGGGGGGCTAAAACTGCGATCGCATCCGGCTCATTAAATCCTGTCAGATAGAAAAAATCGCTATTCTGACGAAACGGATGTTCCACATCATTGTGCATAACGGCGGTAGGCGCACTACCAAAAATGGCCGTTCCCTGGCCAATGGCGTCCATCACGGCCTGCCGTCGCTGTTGATATTCTGGATTCATGGGCATTTGGGGTGGGTAGTTGCAGGGGCTCAAGTTAGGACAAAACCTTAATGCGCATGCCGCTGGCGGGTAAGCTGCTCCCCTGGAGAGTTAGGGTGTTACCTACGCGATCCACTGGGGTGCCCGCCATCACATTTAGGAAGGCCTCAACCGCTTCCAATTCGCAGCTGCTGCTGGCGGCGCTGGTGCGAAACTGGGTGGGAATAACGAGTTTGGGTTGTAAACTCTCGATGGTGGCCGCGGCTTCTGCCGGGGTATAGGCCTTGGGGCCACCGCCCACGGGCACTAGGAGTACATCCGGGCGACCAATCAAAATTTTATCTTCTAGCTCAATGGGCGCTGCGGCACCCCCTAGATGGACGACATTGATGCCTGCCTGGGCCCAGAGCCAAGCCGTGTTAATGCCAAAGCGTCTACCCCCTTCTCGATCGTGGGGCATGCCGACACCTTGAATATTCAGGCCGTTGACTTCATAGGCACCTGGTTCATCTAACAAGTTAGCGACGGACGCCCCTTCAGGAATAAATCCTTCATCTAGTAAGCGACTGCTCACTAGAACTAAATCTGCGCTACCCAGGGAGGGTCTGGCATAGTTCTCAGTGCATCCTCGCGCATCAAACGGATTGGTGATGATGGTTGTCCCACTGCCACTGAACTGGAAACACATATGGCCTAGGGACGTAATCCGTAGCGCACCAGTTTGGGCTTGATAGGTTTGCCAATTAGAGGCAATTCCCAGACCCAGAGTACCGACGAATGCTGCACTCGCATTCCGAAGCAATTGCCGCCGTTTCATACCGTCCTCACATCCCATTAAGATTAACTATCCATGACTTGTTATAGTGCCATAGCCTCGGAACACTCGTGTACCGAGATAGACAGTTTTCTTGGTTTGGTTCTGAAGTGAATACAAGCAGAACGGTCACCGCCGGTTCATTGCGTGCGCGCCTAAGCCGCTGCGATCGCTTTGGTGGGGATGGCGCTCAAAAAATTGTGTAGTAGCTGTTTGCCCGAATCGGTAAGGACACTTTCGGGGTGGAACTGCACCCCTTGGATATGGGGATACTGACGATGCCGCA
This sequence comes from Leptothoe kymatousa TAU-MAC 1615, assembly GCF_018739865.1. GTDB lineage: Bacteria > Cyanobacteriota > Cyanobacteriia > Phormidesmidales > Phormidesmidaceae > Leptothoe > Leptothoe kymatousa. The sequence goes on from NZ_JADOER010000002.1 coordinate 88,975, forward strand.
GACCCATAATTGTGCCGTCGTCAATCCAGGCTGTAATTTCGAGGCATTCGGGGCAGCTGGCTCGCTCCACAATTAAGCTGTGGTATCGAGTGGCGGTGAATGGATTCGATAATCCCGCAAATACGCCTTGGTTGTTGTGGGTCACAGGGGATGTTTTCCCATGCATAAGCTCAGCGGCGGCTGTGACAGTGCCGCCAAATATTTGGCCAATGCTTTGGTGCCCTAAACACACCCCCAGGATGGGAATCGTAGGTCCCAGTTCTTGAATGACGGCTAATGAAATCCCAGCATCATCCGGTGTGCCAGGACCGGGTGAGATTAAAATCCCATCGGGTTCGAGACGGCGGATGGCTTCGATGGATATTTGATCGTTGCGAAATACTTGAATATCCGATGCGACCGTTAGGGTTTGGCCTAACTCACCTAGGTATTGCACCAGGTTGTAGGTAAAACTGTCGTAGTTATCAATGACTAAAATCATGCCGCTGCTGATTCAGGGTATGACCTGATCTTAAACCCTACCAGCGCTCACGTTTAGCGCTCATCGTTAATTAGGGTAGCCATTGGCTTTTTATTAATCCAGCCAGTGCCTAGCAACGCGTTTTGATATTGCTATGCGATGCCTGGGTGTAATAACTCGAGGCATGGGGGTAAATAGACAAAAACGGCAACTAGTAGCGCCGCGATCGCAGATATGAGTACAGCCCCAGCCGCACAATCCTTCGCGATCTTGGCCAGTTCGTGATACGTTTGCCCGACGGTAAGATCTACCACAGACTCAAGGGCGGTGTTCATCAGCTCCATCACCAACACCGCGCTGATGGTAACAGTCACAACGGCGGCTTCCAGTGCCTGAATATGGAGCACTACGCCCAAAGATAGGGCTACCAAGCCAATCACCAAATGAATCCGAAAGTTTCGTTGGGTTTTAGTGGCATAAAGAATGCCTGCCCAGGCGTAGCGGAAACTTGTAAATAGGTTAGGTGCAACCTGCCAGGCAGTTTTGCTTTCCTTTTTACTCTTAGGTGTGGATTGAAGGTTAGACGAAATAGACATGTACGAACCTAATGGTGATGTTGGTCAGTTAGTACAAGAGCGTAAAACTGATGACTTGAGTTGGCTTCTGTTTTACCAGGTAGCTGGATTGAATGTATTTAGCCATGGACAAGCCCCATAATTCTTCGGGCCTAAATTAATCGAAGCCTGAAACCATTGAATAGGTTCCCGAAATAATTACCTTTCTGCAGTCTATGTTAACCTTCATCAAAATCTATGATCGTATATTACCTATTCTGATCTGAGAATTAACAGGTGACCTACGAAAAAGCTAGGCTATTAGGCCTAAAAGATCGGTCTGCTTATCTAGCATGTTTTTGAGGCTGGCATCGTCTGGATGATCCCAGCCAAGCAAATGAAGTAGACCGTGGGCCGCTAGCCAAGTCAGTTCTTGAGTTAACGAATAGGCTGCATCATGGCGTTGTCGCTGGGCTGTTTCCACAGAGATAATTAGGTCTCCGAGGGGCATGGGGACTGTTTGGTAGATCACTTGAGCCCCGGGCATATGGGTTTCCTGGGCAGCGAAGGCTAGGACGTCAGTGGCCTTGTCCTGGTGACGATAGGTGGAGTTTAGCTGCTGGATGGTGGCGTCGTTAGTCAGTAAGAGACTAACTTCGTACTGGTTAATGGGGGACGCGGTGGGCTTCAGCTCGCGTAGCCATCGGCTAAACCAGGTTTCCCAACTTGCAGACGTAGGTAAATCAATCGTCTCTATGGCCGAGGTTTCAACCCATAAATTCACGTCAGGATGAGCGTTTGATGCCATCACCGGGTGAGATAGGCTAAACCCACTAATACTCCCAATAAACCAATGGTGGTCAGGAAAAAATGGAATAGAGATTTGCTGCCTTTCTTAACCATGTTGCGCATGGCTAATTTGACATAGCTAGGTGGAGCTTCAGAGGTGGCCCCATCTTGAATCGGGGATTGTGGTTCAGACATGGCTATATGGATATTTCTCTAGTTTAAAAACATTCCCCTAGGGAGTATTCCGCAATATTAAGTAATGTATCAGGTCGTTGGGGGCTGGCTACACCGTCGTTTCTTGGGTAATTTGATTTTCTTTCTGGAGCAGCGCTTCGATAAACGGGTCGAGGTCGCCGTTCATGACGTCGTCAACGGCGGTGGTTTCCACATTGGTGCGCAGGTCCTTCACCATCTGGTAAGGGTGGAAGACGTAGTTACGAATTTGGTTGCCCCAGGCGGCCTCCACCATGTCGCCGCGAATGTCGGCCACGGCCTGGGCCTGTTGTTCCTGGGCAATGACTAATAGCTTGGCCTTGAGCAGGGCCATGGCTTTTTCTCGGTTTTGTAGCTGCGATCGCTCCTGGGTACAGCGCACCGATAGCCCCGTGGGCAAGTGGGTAATGCGCACCGCCGTTTCCACCTTGTTCACATTTTGCCCACCGGCCCCGCCAGAACGCGAAGTCTTAATTTCCAGTTCCTTATCCGGGATATCCAGTTCAATGGTGTCATCTAGCACCGGCATCACCTCCACCCCCGCAAAGCTCGTTTGCCGTTTGCCGTTGGCATTAAAGGGCGAAATACGCACCAGGCGGTGGGTGCCTTTCTCGGCCTTTAAATAGCCATAGGCATAGCGCCCGTCGATTTCCAGGGTGGCCGATTTCAGCCCGGCTTCATCCCCCTTAGATTCCTCCACCAGCTTCAGACCGTAGCCATGTTGCTCACACCAGCGGGTGTACATGCGCAACAGCATTTCCGCCCAGTCCTGGGCGTCGGTGCCCCCAGCCCCGGCATTAATGGTGACCACGGCGCTGTTTTTGTCGTAGGGACCCGAAAGCAGCTGTTGTAATTCCCACTGGTCTAGGGATTTAGCTAGATTTTGGGCCGTTTCCTGGGCTTCGCTCAGCAGGGCCGGATCCGATTCCATTTCCAGCAGTTCTGCAATGGTTTGAATATCCCCTAGCTGGGTGGTCCAGGTGTTGAGCTGCTCCAGGTAGGACTTATATTCGTTTAGGGTTTGTAGCGTTTTTTGCGCCTGTTCCTGGTTGTCCCAAAAGTCAGGTTGGGCCGCCACCTGCTCTAGATCGTCGATTTTGGCTTGAATAGCAGGTAAGTCAAAGATACTCCTGGGCTTTGCCCAGGCGATTAGTGAGCAAATCGCTTTCGCGTTTAAGATCGGACAGGTCTAACATTGAGCGCCGGTGGGATTAATGCCTATTAATTCTATAATGTCACCCGCAATCCGATTTTGACCGGTACCCCATGGCCCTTTCTTCTAAGCTTTGGCAGCAACATCTAGACTTGGCCCATGAGAGCCTGGCCCATCCCTTTGTCCAAGGCATTGGCGATGGCACCCTACCCAAGGCCACCTTTGCCTACTACGTGGGCCAGGATGCCTTTTTCCTAGAAGCCTTTGCGCGGGCCTACAGCATTGCGGCGGCTAAGGCCCCCACCTGGCAAAGTTTTAACGTGTTCCACGACCTAGCTGCCGGAGTGCTGGCGGAACTCAACCTGCACCAGGGCTATGCCCAAACCTGGCAGGTGGATTTATCCCAGGTCACCCCCGGCACCGCCACCCGGCAGTATACGGATTTTTTGCTGGCCACCGCCTGGAGCCAGCCCATTGGTGTCACCGCCGTGGCCATGTCCCCCTGCATGCGGCTATATGCCTATCTGGGGCAGCAGCTGGCCCAGATAGGCATTCCGGAGCACGGCTACAAGGATTGGATTGCCACCTACAGCAGCGATGAATTTGAACCCCTGGCCGCCCAGTTGGAGGCGATTGTGGATGACTATGCTGAGGATAGCGAGCTAACTCGGTCCACCTATCGGTATGCCATGGTGTGTGAACGGGACTTTTTCCAGGCGGCGTGGCAGCATCAGTGAAGATAGGTAAGGGGTGCGCGTAGTTTGCACTGCGCTTCAATTATTCGTTTCCACAATTTAGGAGAGTCACCCCATGGATCGGCGAGCGTTTTTAAGGACCTCGCTCATAGGTCTGGCTATGGGCTCGTGTAATAAAAGTAACCTGAGATCTGTTGCCCAAACGGATGCCCAAACGACAGATCCGGGACCCTCGATCCTCAGCGATAAACCACGGATTATTGTCATTTCCGATATTCAGGTAGGCAAGGGGGATCCGGATGACCGACAGTCCATGGCCCACCTGATGATGTATGCCAATGAGGTGGATATCCGTGGCATTTGGCCCGATAACTTGGATATTGGCCTAGAGGGTACCGAGATCGTATTGGACCATTACGACGAGGATTACAACAATCCGGCCTACCAGTTTCAGTCCTTGAACTATCCGTCCCCGGAATACATCCGTTCCAAGGTGTTTTCGGACCATGACCAAGCCATTGCGGCCGTTCGGTCAGAAGCCCAGGCGGATGATCCTCGCCCCTTATATATGTTGGTTTGGGGCGGCACCCATCGGGTGGTTCAGAGTTTGGAAAAACTTACCCCTGAGGAACAAGGCAAGATCCGGCTAATTTCCATTGGCACCTATCTGCGGGATAACGCCTTCGCCGATGGCGACGGTCAAAAATATAACTGGAATGCCTGGGGGGAATCTCGCATGGATATTTGGAATCGGTTTCCAGAGGTGTGGTGGCTGGAAATGGACTGGTCCTGGAATGGCATGGCGTTTAATCAAGATTTAAGCATTGCCAATGCAGCTAAGGAGCTGAATCAGCTGCTGGCTGAAAATGCGGGTGCCCTGGGGGGCCATATTCAGGAGGTATTTCCTAAGTATTTTCGATCCCTAGATACCAATTCGTTGCTGTACTTGCTGGATCCCGCTAACGATTTGGATGATCCCACCGGTGGTTCCTGGGCGGGGCAGTACCATCGTCCCTTTGCGGACAGGCCGAACTACTACACGGGCATCGATGGCGGCTATGACTGGGCCTATGACAATCCGGCCAGTACCTGGCAAAATGCTCGGGATGTTTTCGTGGCCCGGATGCAAACCTGCATCGATCAACGCAGCGCATGGCATCAATCCTTTCAGCAAAAGGTGGTGCAGCTGTATGGCCATGACGCCGTGGAGTCGGCTCCGGAGACATAGTTCTGGTTAGGGAGTGGGGGCAGGTTGACCTAACGGATACTCCTGGTGAATTTGCCACCGCTGACCATCGTGGCGCAATAGGGTGACCTGCTGGGCGGTGAAGTCAACCGCTAGAGGTTTGTGCTGAAATTCTGGCCAGGCTTGGTGAAAGGCGGCTGGGGTGAGATCGCGAAACGCCACGGTCATGTGGGGACAAAAGCTGCGGTAATGGCGTTCGGTAATGCCGTGCTGGTGGGTCATTAATTGGGCTAGGTCGCTTTGTAGACTCATTAACCCTGGACTTTGTACCACATCCACATAGATCACCTTGGGGGGGAAGGCGGCGAAATTGCGGAGGGCGATCGCAATTTTTTCTCTCTCCATAACAAAAATTCTTAATCCATCCGTGAGTACGGTCAGCTGACGTGGGCTAGACAACTCAAACGGTGCCTGCAGAGTGATATGCGGTGGCGAATTAAACGCCTTACGCGAGCCATAGTGCTCCGCAAAATACTCCTTAATTTGATGGATGGATGTCTGAACTTCCGGAGGAGGTAAAAGAGCGATGAAGAATTTCTGCGGATACATGAGCTAACGATGAAGCATTGCTAGACCCCCGCAATCTAGCAGCTATTTTCCCCGCTCGTGGTTTGTCTTTCCCTGTAGCACGTCTGTGTCAATCAGTATTAGGAGAACAAACCCATGGATAGGCGAGCTTTTTTAAGAAACTCCCTCCTAGGTGTTGCAGCAGGTTCTTTGGGTAAAAACGGTTTAATATCCATTGCCAGAGCTGCTGATGGTCAGATTACACCGCTAGGCCAGCGACCACGTGTTGTGGTTATTTCTGATATTAAAGCCGGCAGTGGAGACCCCGACGATCGGCAATCCATGGCCCATCTGATGATGTATGCCAATGAAGTCGATATTCGTGGCATTTGGCCCGACGATATGAGCAGTGGGGGAACCGCCACCCGCATTGCAATAGATAATTACGAGAAAGATTACAACAACTCTTCCTACAACTTTAAAAAATTAGACTATCCCACCCCAGCGCAAGTTCGTACAAAACTATTTACCAGCCATAACCAAGCCATTTCGGCCATCAAAACGGAAGCAGGGCGGGCAGATTCCCGTCCCATCTATATGCTGGTTTGGGGCGGTACCCATCGCGTTCCTCAAAGTTTGGAACGCCTGACCGCGCAAGAACGGAGTAAAATCCGTCTGATTTCCATTGGTACCTATCTGCTCGATAATGCCCTGGCTAGCGGAGACGGTCGCCGCTACAACTGGAATGCCTGGGGTGAGGCCCGCAACAACATCTGGAAACGGTTTCCAGATGTGTGGTGGCTGGAAATGGATTGGACCTGGATGGGGATGGTTTTCAACGAGAACCTACGGGTCTCGAACGAAGCCATTGTACTGAACGATCGACTCGCCAGAGATGCGGGCGCTTTAGGCGCTCATATCAAAGCAGTCTTTCCTAGATATTTTCGAGCTTTAGATACTAACTCATTGCTCTACGTACTGGACCCTGCCAATAATCTAAATGATCCCACCAAGGGGTCTTGGGCCGGACGGTATGTCAGACCCTTTTCAGAAAGACCCAATTACTACATTGGCATTGACGGTGGCCACAACTGGAACTATGGAAATCCTGCCAGTACATGGTCCAACGCCAGAAGCGTCTTTAATTCCCGCATTCGTACCACCATTTCTCAGCGAAATGCTTGGCATCAGGCATTTATTCAAAAGGTTCAGCAGCTCTATGGCCACGAGCCGATTAGCGATCGGCCTACCGTGACCGCAGGGGCAGATACCTCTATCCAACTGCCGGCAGATTCCATTACCCTGACCGGCTCTATCGGTAGCCTCGGATGTGCCGTTGCTACCTATCAATGGAGTCAGGTAAGTGGCCCCGCCAATGTGGCCTTAAATGGGGCTACATCGCCGCAACTGAGGGTGAATAATTTGACGGTGGCCGGTACCTATGTCTTTCGCCTAACGGTGACTGATGTTTGTGGAGCCCGGGCCACAGACGATGTCCAAGTGACCGTATTGCCGCCCAACAATGGCCCTGTCGCTAATGCTGGACCCGATCAAACCTTGAATGATAGTGATGGGGATGGTGAAGCCCGTGTCGTGCTGAACGGTACTGGCTCAGTGGATGGGACTGGCACTATCGTCTCCTATGTGTGGAAGGAAGGCAGTCGGGTCTTAGCAACGGCTGACACTGGTTCAGTGGCTATTGACTTGCCCGTGGGTGTGCACACCCTCACATTGACGGTCACTGACGATAAACGCATGACCGCTAGTGACAGTGTCAAAATTACGGTGAATGGTGAGTCGCCTTCTCCTAATGAGGATGACGGTGGTGGAGAGTCACCCCCCTCATCGAATACGGGGCTATATCGCGCCATTAATCTAAACGGTGCTGCTGTGACGGTGGATGGTGTTTCCTTTGAAGGGAAAAATGCCGGCAACTATTCCACGGTGGGACGTACCCATGTCAGTCGTACAGCGCCCCAATCGGTGGTGAATAATGGGCAACGCTCCATGCTTCAAAGCTTTATTTGGGGCAGACCTGTGAGTGTGACCATGACGAGTATTCCTACCGGTGTATATCAGGTTTATCTCTGGGTATTTGAAGATAACAACAGCGTTACCTATTCTGTAAAGCTAAATAGCAGAGTGGTGCTCATGAATCAGCGCTCTGGCAGTGCTGGGTCCTGGAAGCGCTTGGATTTGGGAACAACGACCATTACCAATGGTCGCTTGGCCGTACAGGGAGATCTCTCTAGGGACGCCCTGAATATGTGTGCGATCGAGGTGTGGCGTGAAGGGGGTAGTGCGCCTGCTAATCAGGGACCGACAGCAGATGCTGGTGCCAATCAAACCGTGACGGACAGTGATGGAGACGGCACTGAACGGGTAACGTTGAATGGCTCAAATTCTAGCGATCGCGACGGCCGCATTGCCTCCTATCGTTGGCAGGAAGGCAGTGCTACATTAGCTACCACCGCAACCGCTGCGGTTAACCTGTCAGTGGGGGTACATACACTGACCTTGACGGTTACCGATGATAATGGCAGTACCGATAATGACACAGTCACCATTACCGTAAACCAGAGGCCCGCTGCCCCAGAACCAGAGGAACCCCCATCTCCAGAACCAGAGGAACCCCCATCCCCAGAGGAACCTGAGCCCAATCAACCGTCGCCGCCTGAGGGCGATACCCCCCTGACTGGAACGCTGTATCGTGCCATTAACCTTAATGGGAGTGCCACCGTAGTAGATGGCGTTTCCTTTGAAGGCCAAAATGCGGCCAACTATTCCACAGTAGGTCGTACCCATGTCAGTCGTACGGTGCCCAAACCCGCTGTAGATAGGGCGAAACAGTCTATGCTACAGCGCTTTATCTGGAATCGTTCCGCAAGAGTGACGATGACCAGTATTCCCCGTGGTTCTTATCAAGTCTATCTGTGGGTGTTTGAAGATAACCACAGCGTTAACTTCTCAGTCAAAGTGAATGGTAGAACTGCGCTAGCCAATCAGCGCTCGGGTGTTGCGGGCAGTTGGAAGCGTCTAGATTTAGGCACGGCTAACATCAGCAATGGTCAGTTGGTAGTGCAAGGAGAGCTCTCTCGGGATGCCCTCAATATGTGTGCAATCGAAGTGTGGAGGGAGTAAAAAGACATTTCTGGGCTAAGAGAATCTAGAGTTCTAAAAGGGCAATACGCGCCATACTCATGCAGAGATAGCCTTAGATAAAGATTCTAAAATGCTACGGTTATGTGGGAGAAAATCTATCATGAGATGTCTCTTACTAACCGTAGCCCCTTGTTAGAATAGTCATTCTCTTTCCCTGTGAAAATACGCTGCATTAGGGGTTGTATAGGGCTAAAGAGTGTCAGAAAAAAAGAGAAGAATAAAGCAATTACTACGGAACCATGAGTTGCTAATGAAGAGTTGGGATTAGGCCCTGCGATTTGGCTTTTTTTCTACCTAAAATGCTTGTGGGCTCTACTCCAAATTCAATATTTCTTTGCTTTTAAACTAAATCTTAGGAGAATCAGCCCATGGATAGGCGAGCTTTTCTGAGAAACTCACTTTTGGGTTTTGCTGCAGGTTCCTTGGGAAGGGACGGTTTCCTTTCTATGGCAAGTGCCGCAAGTCAGGGCTCAACCCCACTGGGGCAACGCCCCCGAGTTGTTATTATTTCTGATATTAAAGTGGGGACCGGTGACCCCGATGACCGTCAATCGATGGCGCATCTGATGATGTATGCCAATGAAGTTGACATATGTGGAATTTGGCCTGACTCTCTTCAGAGCGGTTCTGATGCAACAAAAATTGTCTTTGATAAGTATGAAGCAGACTACAACAACCCGGACTATAACTTTCAAAAGTTAAATTACCCTACACCTGCTTATCTTCGTACCAAGTTATACACCAGCCATAGTGAGGCAATTGCGTCGATCAAAGAAGAAGCGGGGTTATCGGATCCTCGTCCTATCTATATGCTGATTTGGGGGGGGACCCAACGTGCACCTCAAAGTTTAGAGCAGATGACGGCGGCAGAGCGGAGTAAAATTCGTCTTATTTCCATTGGTACGCATCTGCGGGATAACAGTCTCTCTACTGGTGATGGTCGCCTTTATAACTGGAATGCTTGGGGAGAGTCCCGGAATGATATTTGGCGAAGATTTCCGGATGTTTGGTGGCTGGAAATGGACTGGTCTTGGAATGGAATGGCCTTTAATGAGAATTTGCGGACCGCGTCAGAAGCCATAGACCTGAATAACTTATTGGCGCGTGATGCCGGCGCGCTGGGGGCTCACATTCAAGAAGTCTTTCCGAGATATTTTCGAGCCCTGGATACTAATTCCCTACTGTATTTGCTCGATCCTGCCAATGATCTCGACGATCCAACTAAAGGGTCTTGGGCCGGACGATATGTCAGCCCATTTCCTGACAGACCAAATTACTACATTGGTATCGATGGTGGTTTTGAATGGGATTATGCAAATCCTGTTAATACTTGGAACAATGCTAAAAATGTGTTCTCAGCCCGGATTAGAACTTGTATAGATCAAAGGAATGCGTGGCATCAGGCGTATATTCAGAAGTTTAGGCAGCTTTATGGCCTTGACCCGATTGATGATCCTCCGACTGTAAGTGCAGGGGATGATGTCTCGATTAAGCTTTCGGCAGGTGCATTTACATTGACAGGTTCGGTTTCGCAGTTAACCTGTGCTATTGCCTCATACCAGTGGACGCAGGTGAGTGGCCCGTCCACCGTATCCTTAAACAACGCTACTACAGCGGAAGTGACGGTAGATAATGTGTTGGTGGCCGGTCTCTACGTTTTCCGACTAACCGTTACTGACGTGTGTGGAGCCCAGGCAACGGATGATGTTCAGGTTAATGTTTTACCAGCCAATGGAGGGCCAACCGCTGATGCTGGGCCAGATCAGACTGTTATTGACAGTGATGGTGATGGTGTTGCACGTATTGACCTGAATGCAACGGGGTCTACAGATGGTGATGGCACCATTGTCTCCTATGTATGGAAAGAAGGTGGTACTACGGTTGCGATCGCGGATTCTGCAATCATTTCTGTCAACTTGGATGTCGGTGTCCACACCATTACGTTGACAGTGACCGACGACAATGGAGCAACGTCCAGTGATAGCGTGACCATCACAGTCGAAGCCGGGACATCACCACCAGATGATGGCGGCGGGGATGATGGTGGTGGTGAGCCATCATCTGGGACGTTATATCGAGCGATTAACCTAAATGGAGATGCTGTTTCTGTAGATGGCGTGTCATTTGAAGGTAAAAATGCCTCGAACTATTCCACCCGTGGTTTCACTCAAGTGTCGACTACTGTTCCTACACCGGCTGTGGCTTCGAGCCAACAGGCGTTGCTTCAAAGCTTTATCTCGAGCCGGTTGAGTACAGTGACTTTAACCAGCGTTCCTGATGACGAGTACCAGGTTTATCTTTGGGTATTCGAAGATCGGAAGAAAAGTGTCACTTTTGCGGTGAACATGAATGGAACAGCTGGTCTGAGCAACCAAGTTTCTGCTAATACTGCTGGGGCCTGGCAACGTTTGAATTTGGGCCGAGTGGTTGTTAGTAATGGCGTGTTAGCTATTCAGGCAGATATGCCACGAGGCACCCTGAATATGTCTGCCATTGAAGTGTGGCGTATTGAGGATGCACTACCCCAGAACCAAATTCCTGTGGCTGATGCTGGCTCTAATCAGACAGTAACTGACAGTGACGGAGATGGCTTGGAGTCAGTTACCCTAAATGGTAGCGGCTCATCGGATAGCGATGGAAGCATCGTGTCCTATGAGTGGAAAGAAGGCAGTACTACGCTAGCGACGACGGCTACAGCTGCAGTAAATCTTACCGTTGGTGTCCATACCATTGCGTTGACGGTGACCGACGACAATGGAGCAACGTCCAGCGATAGCGTGACCATCACGGTCGAAGCCGGGACATCGCCACCGGATGATGGCGGCGGCGGTGACGACGGTGGCGGTGACCCATTGGCTGGGACGTTATATCGAGCTATTAACCTGAATGGTAATTCTGTCTCGGTAGATGGCGTGTCATTTGAAGGTAAGAATGCCGCCAACTATTCCACGGTAGGGCGTACCTTTGTCAGCCCCACGGTCCCTAGTCCAACGGTGGATGCCTCCACACGTTCGTTGCTCCAGAGCTTTATTTGGGGTAGACCGGTCAGCGTAACCATGACCAATATTCCCAACGGTTCTTTCAAGGTGTATTTGTGGGTGTTTGAGGATAACAATACGGTTACATTTTCCTTAAAGGTTAACGGTAGCGCTGTATTGACGAATCAACGCTCTGGCTCAGCCGGTACCTGGAAACGTCTGGATCTCGGCACCGTGACCATCAGTAACGGTCAGCTAGTGGTTCAAGGAGACCTGTCTCGGGATGCATTGAATATGTGTGCCCTTGAGGTGTGGCGAGGCTAGATGCCGGGCTTTGGGGGGAGAACTGGGATTACCCCCCCCCCTTACACTTCTAGATAATTAAAGTTCTCTTAACAAGGCAGGCTGGTGTATAAACTAGCTTGCCTTGTTTCGTTTTGTGCACACCATCATTAGACCGATGAAGAATCTCTGCAAGTTTGCTAAATGATAAATTAATCTCTCTAAGATGTATTTTGTAAGGCAGTTCCTTACGATTAGGACCGCTCTCTCAATCACTTTTCTATGGCGTGGTTTATAAAACTTGAGCGTGGCATTGTCGATAAGCCTACATTTGACCAGTTTGTTCCAGCCCATGTGGCCTATGTCAAAGAGCTGGTGGCGAAAGGTCATCAGGCCAAGACCGGGTATTGGAAGGAGCGGGGTGGGGGCATGCTGCTATTTCAAGCCTCGTCTTTGGATGAGGCGAAGGCGATTGTCCAGGCAGATCCGTTGATTCAAAATGGCTGCGTTAGCTACGAGCTCCATGAATGGTGCGTGGTGGTGGAATAGCTCGCTACAATAGCAAACCTAGGTAAAAGGTGCGTATGGCCAAAACAAATAAGAAATCCCAGCCCAGTGACGGTTTTAAGGTCATGGCCGATAATCGCCAGGCTCGGTTTACCTATGAAATTTTAGATAGCTATGAAGCTGGTATCGAGCTGAAAGGTACTGAGGTAAAGTCCATTAGGGCGGGCAAAGTTAATCTTCGGGATGGCTATGCCCAGGTGAAAAATGGCGAAGTATGGCTGCTCAATGTGCATATTTCCCCCCATAATATGACGAACCAGGTTTATAACCATGAGCCCCGTCGCCCTCGGCGATTACTGCTTCATAAGGCGGAAATTCGTAAACTCGTTGGTAAAGTTGAGGAAAAAGGACTGACCATTGTTCCTTTGAAGCTTTATTTAAAGAAAGGTCGTGTGAAGGTGAATATTGCCATTGGGCGGGGTAAAAAGCTCCACGATAAGCGAGATTCTCTTAAGAAAAAACAGGAAAAACGCGATATTGCGCGCATGATGAAAAATCGCTAGCGGGTTTCCTGGTCTAGGGCGCTGACTACGCGTTCATAAATTTGTTCGGCTTCTTCTGGGGTGTTACCAATGCAGGTAAGACCTAGTTTTCCGTATTCTGACAGGCATCCCATGAGATGAAAGGCAGCACCTGTTCCGGCAATGGAGTTGAAGTGTAACTGTTCCACCATAATGATGTCCATTAGATCGTTGGGGAGCAATCCTTTGTACTGTTCTTTTTGGAGGTTATCAGAGGCCCGGTAGTATTTTGCTTGGCCCTGGGGAGTATAAAAAAGTCCGTCGTCTATGTTGTAGTGACCATTGGTGAGGAGCTGCAACGCCATAAATGGATGGGTGGTGCCGCCTTTTCTTAAGTTGATTTCGATCGCGTTGAGTTCCCAGCTATGGGGGCTAGTTTTTACGGCAATAAAGTCTACGCTATAGCGCTCTAGGGCACCTTGTTTGGCTAAGGCCATGCCCACTTGCTGCCCCATGGTTTGCAGTTCTAACCTGTAGGCGGCATCTGCTGGGAACCGGCAGCCTAGGAAGATTTGACCATCGGGTCCGCCAAGAATTTGGTCATGGGTGGAGAGAATTTCTACTTCTCCAGACGGATTGATGTGACCTTGTACGCTAGGTGAGCGTTTGATGTCGCCTTCGATAAAGGATTCTGCGATCGCACCTAATTCATGAATTTTACGACTGAAGTGTGCCCACGTTTCATGGTCACACTGAAAATCCATCGTCTCGAATGCTTTGGCGATCGCCTTCCTACAGGACTCATCAGAATGTTCACTCGGGTTGATGAGTGCCAAATCGTCTAGTCTCAAAAGGGCATTTCCCTCACCCGAAAACCCCTCATTGAGCTTAATTACAATCCGTTCTAAAGATGGCTGCCGTTGCCAAAGCCGAGCCGTAGCTTGAGCTAAATCGTTGATATCGTGATGTAGTTGGCTGCCCTGAGGATGGGGTAGACCACAATCCGCAAAAATTTTTCGGCTGCCTGCCTTAGTGCCCAAATCCAGTAAATTTGGCGGTACCGCCATGAGTGGAATATTTAGCTTTAGGGCTAGCTGTTTTTCCCACACCGTGGAGTTGAAACACACCATGTAGGCTTCCGATGGCACCAAGCATTGACGAATTCGTTCGATTAATCGAGGCCGATTTAAAACCTTCTCAGTCAGAGGGCGTTGTGAGCCATCATAGGTTGCAAATAAACTCAGACGGTTTTGCGCATGGGAGCTAGGAATGCCTGGCAGTAATTCCAAATAGTAGTCCACAATACTCGGATGCAGTGGCTGCGATGTCACATAAATCAGAGCCGTATTGGGATTTCGTAAATGAAGCAACGAAAATAATAGTCTTTCTTCGTAGTGATGGACGCCTTTGATCTTGATTAATTCTTCTTGATCAAGACTTAGGGACGGGACCACTAAAATTTGTCTAGGCGCACGATCAAAGCAATTAATGGGTTGCCAGCGCGTTGCCAGTTCTGCCTGCAACGTACAAAATTGTGCCTCATTCAGTTGCCATTCAGTTGCTTCAGACGCCAAAACTAATCCCTCACCAACGCAACTGTCCAATGATTCTATTACATAAAATCTAGACGATGGCTGATGGACTTTGGGCAAAAATAACAATAGCGACGTGAGTATTCAGACTCACGTCGCTATTGTTGATCCAATTACTTCAGCTAAGGCTAAAACTATACAGAGCCCAATATCATGTGCACGATACTTAGCCGAGAAGACCCAATATCGGTTTAAGGATCGGTTTGAAGCGTTTGAGGGTGCAAATAAGTAATCATTTGGTCAACGCCCCGCTGGATCCGTCGAGTGACAGTCATCGGACTAACACCAATTCTTTCAGCTACCTCTTTACGGGATAGTCCCTTAAAGAAGACAAACTCAATAGCAGAGCGAGTTTTATCTTCTAGTTGACTTAGCGCTCGCTGTAGCTGCTGACGATCCTCTTCCAGCGCCTGTAGCAGTTGGTAATGCATGTCAGGTAGCGTGTCGCCTAACGTAATAGTGGAATCTGTCTGATGACAGACAGTAGCATCCAAACTCAGTGGCATCCGATTCTTGTTCGCCATCTTCACTTGGCGCCACTCCTTCACAGAAATTGAAAGTGCTTCGGCCATCTCATGGTCCGAAGGTTGACGCCCATACTGGCGCAGAAGGCTAGACTGCAATTTCTGACTAGCTTTTTGCAAATCTTGCCAACGACGGGGAATCTTAACAGTGGAGCCTCGGTCTCTCAGAAAATGAAGCATTTCGCCCCGAATGTAGGGGACCGCAAAGGAACTAAATGCACATCCTTGGCTAGGATCAAATCTTTCAATGGCGCGAATTAAGCCCAGGTATCCAATCTGCTCTAGATCTTCGTAGGGCTCTGCACATTGGTGACTAACCCGATGTGCAATTTTGCGGACTAAACCTGCATTTAAACGGACTAAATCATTACGTAATTTGATTGATGGCTTTTGCTTATATGCCATCAGCATTTCCATCCCGCGAGATCGAAGTGACGAGGTTTGAGTAGCCATAGTGTGCTGAATATCCTGTGACAGGGAGTTAAATCGTGATTTAAGTCCATTGTCGGGATGTTGACTTAAGCTCACCATCGTTGGATTACGGGACTCAGTCTATAAATTTTCTGAGAGAGTCCGTATATTCACTCTAGCTGTTGTAAACAACACTTTTGAGTCAATTCTTCAACTACTTGTGTGACCTTGCTTTGAGTATAGTTATTCCGTAGATTTTCTGAAAAAATATTACCTTTCAAAAAAATATTGGTCCTCCTTTCTTATAGATAAAAAATATTTTTTTGAAGAGTATATGGATTAACTAAAAGACCCTAACTGCAAGTTTTAAAGAACAAGAAAACTTATTTTTAAGGAAAAAGAAAAAACAAATTTATGATGAATAGGCTCAGTGGTAAAGTTATGATGTCTATTTTCTGTGACTTTAGAGTTCCCTATGAACGTTGGTATATAGAGTTTTTTTGATAAAAGAAATAGATGAGTATTTCTTTTATCAAAAAAATAGATGAGCACCAGACTTCTTAAAACGCTGTAGATAGCGGCATACTCTACAGCCAATCAGTATGTATGGGGCAAAGGTGCCTTATTTTAGAAGAAACTGGTTAATAACTGACTCATAGGTTGCAGTATCTTCCAGCATAGGAAAATGACCGGTGCCAGCGACTTCGTGGTACTCAATGCGGTTATTCAGTTCTGCGGCTTGGCGCCCTAAATCAGCCGGGGTTATTTTGTCGTACTGTCCCGATATTAAGAGCGTTGGTACGTCTACAGAGGCAAAAGCCTGGGGCATGCTTTCTGTGGCATGTTTACTGACTGACGCTTTTAAGGTTGCTATTGCTGTGTCTTTGTCGGCCTGTAGAAAGTCCCGTAAAAAAACTTTCTTATCCGCATAGGGAATAGGCTTTTTCAGAAAACGCGACATGAATAGTTGGGGCGCTAATGGAATCTTTTCTAGCCATGCAGGTCTAAATAGGACAACATAGCTGCCAAATCGTTGAAACGCCTCAAATGCGCGCTTGTCGTATTCAAATGTGCCATTACAGGTCAAAACGGCACGATGGACTCTACTGGAAAAACGCTCTAAAAAATAAAGTGCGACAGAAGCCCCCATGGAATGTGCGCAGATATACACACGTTCCAACTGGAGTTTATCTAGGAGCAACGCTAAGTCATCGGCAAAACTTTCGAGTTTGCCAGACTCAGACGTTATTGTCGTTGCGGCTTTAGAACGTCCAAACCCCCGTAGGTCGTACAACAAGCAGTTAAATTGATGCTTAAGTGAATTGGCTGTATTTTCCCAATAACGAGCGGAGCCCCCCCAGCCGTGTAAAAACACTAAAGTAGGACGTTGGTTGTCTGCCTCATCCGTGCAGATCCACTCATAATAGTGTTCGACTCCATTTAGGGACACATAAGACATAGGCGTTTATACATTGCTCAACGTCCTATCTAGCTTGCCATTGGAATCAACTAGGAATAAATAATCGTTGGTTTTACTTAAGCCGATTCTGGTTTCGGTAATGAGGAAGGATGTAGCAATAACTCTGCGGTTGATCGCTTTTCTACCATCTCGCGAGTGATCTGAAACCGCTTCATATCTTTCCTGGATGGTAACTCATACATAACGTCCAGCATGATTTCCTCAATGATGCTGCGCAACGCCCGTGCCCCAGTTTTGCGACGATACCCTTCCTGTGCGATCGCACGGATTGCATCTGGTTTGAATTCCAAGCTGACATTATCCATCAGCATGAGCTTCTGAAACTGCTTGACCAAAGCATTTTTCGGCTCCGTCAAAATAGCCATCAAAGCTTCTTCATCCAGCGGTTTCAGGACTGATATTGCTGGAATTCGCCCAATAAATTCAGGAATCATCCCAAACTTAACGATGTCATCGGCTTCCAATTCCTTCAAGACATCAGCTGTGCGCTTGTCACGATTAAATTGATTCTGAGTTTCCCCGGACCCTTGGACGAATCCCATTGACTTTTTGCCAATACGCTGATCAACAATTTTGTCTAAGCCAACAAAGGCACCACCACAAATAAACAAAATATTACTGGTATCAATCTGAATGCAATCTTGGTAAGGGTGCTTTCGTCCACCTTGGGGGGGCACATTGGCGACGGTTCCCTCTAGCATCTTTAGAAGCGCTTGCTGAACCCCTTCACCAGATACATCGCGGGTAATAGATGGGTTCTCACTTTTACGTGCAATCTTATCGATTTCATCGATATATATGATTCCACGCTGAGCTTCCTCAACATCAAGATCGGCCACTTGCAACAGTCGCAACAAAATATTTTCGACATCTTCCCCAACGTAGCCGGCTTCTGTGAGGGTGGTGGCGTCAGCGACAGCAAATGGGACGTCTAGAATTTTAGCTAAGGTCTGGGCAAGTAATGTTTTTCCTGACCCAGTAGGGCCAATCAGCAATATGTTCGACTTTTGTAGTTCTACGTGGTCATCCCCTGGATCTCCACCCGACTGCACATAGCTAAGCCGCTTATAGTGGTTATAAACGGCTACAGACAGTACCTTTTTTGCCTCATTCTGACCAATGACATGCTCATCCAAATAGGCCTTGATATCACGGGGCTTGGGTATCTGATTCAGTGATATGTGGGAAGGTGCTTTGCGTCCACGTTCAGGGGGCTGTTCTCGCCTGGGTGTAGGAGGCGTAACCGCAGAGCTTGAGTCAAACAGCTCCTCATCTAATATTTCGTTACATAGATCGACACATTCATCACAGATATAAACCCCTGGACCTGCGATTAGCTTGCGCACCTGCTCCTGCGACTTGCCGCAAAAGGAACATTTAAGATGGGAGTCATATTTAGACATATCAGCCCTAACCTAGTGCGTTGACATTAAATCAGCAGTGGCATCACGAGAAATGACAGTGTCAATCAATCCATATTCAGCGGCTTCAGCTGCTGACATGAAAAAGTCTCGTTCTGTATCTTCTGCAATCCTCTCCAAAGGCTGCCCAGTATGGTCAGCGAGTAACTCATTGAGTCTTTGCTTAAGGTAAAGGATTTCCCTAGCTTGAATCTCAATATCGACGGCTTGGCCTTGAGCTCCACCTAGAGGTTGGTGAATCATAATACGTGAACTTGGGAGAGCCATCCGCTTTCCTTTGGCACCGCCAGAGAGTAAAAACGCTCCCATGCTGGCGGCTAGACCGAAACAAATCGTCACAACATCTGGTCTGATTTGCTGCATCGTGTCATAGATGGCCATACCTGCCGTAATAGAACCTCCCGGAGAATTAATGTAAATCTGTACATCTTTCTCCGGATCTTCGGCATCTAAATAAAGGAGCTGCGCAACAATCGAGTCGGCTAAGGTGTCATCGACTCCACTACCTAGAAAAACAATGCGTTCCCTAAGTAAGCGTGAATAAATATCGAATGCCCGTTCCCCTCGACCAGATTGCTCAAGCACAACGGGAAGCATACTAGTGCTTTCCCCAGAGAGCATAGGCATACGGTGACCAGTTAAACCTGTTACCGATGTACTGTGATAGGGGTGAGACATTGATGAATACATAAATTATCAAGACTTTCCTATAGATTATGCCCTACGTATCTGCCGAGAGGTTTATAAAGGACAGTCCCCATACTCTAGCGAAAACCGACCAATTTCAACAGCGACAAGCAGAGGATTTTTATAATCCATATTTGCTTAAGGAAAAAAACGGGAATGCAATCCCTGACCTAAAGACTTGCCGCTGTTGCCATCTACCTTTTAGATTGCAAAGGATTTTGGGTGGTTAGCCTATCTATTTGGCCAGAAGTTATAACCCTGAATAAATAGGCTGCGTCGGTGGAGTAGGCGTTATTCGGCTTCTTCTTCTTTGGCATCGCCATTGTCTGGAGCTTCAGCTTCATCATCGCTAAGACTACCCTCTGGCACAAGCTCTACGGTGGCACTTTCAGCTAACCACCCTAATATCTTTTCCTTAAGCAGATCTTCATTTACAACTTGCTTCAAGCGATCTGGATCGATTTTAGTCGGATCATCGACCTCTGCCATCATTTCACCCATGCGAGCTGCGACAGCTTCGTCATCCACGCTGATGGACTCTTGCTTGGCGACTTCACCCAACGCTAATGTTCGGCGTAAACGGTCGGTGGCTTCTGGTTTTGCGTTTTCACGCATATTTTCGACCAATTCTTTAGTCAAAAACTTATTGATGTCGATACCCTGGTTAGACAGCTGCATGACTGTTTGGGTAACGATATGGTCTACTTCCCTGAGCAAGAGCGTTTTGGGGATTTCAACATCCAAGTAAGTGACCAGTTCATCTAACAGTGCTTTTTCCGTATTAGCCCGTGTCGCATCCTGTGCTTCTTTCTGGAAGCGCTCTTCCAACGATTTCTTGAGCTCATCTAAAGTTTCGAACTCACTGACTTCTTGTGCCAAGTCATCATCTAAGTCAGGTAGCTCACGCTCCTTTAGATCGTTGAGGGTAATACTGAAAATAGCGGGTTTTCCGGCTAATTCGTCTTGAGGATATTCCTCTGGAAACGTGACTTCTACATCCTTAGTTTGGCCTAGTTCCATGCCAACGATGCCTTCAACGAAGCCTGGAATAAAGCGGCCTTCCTTAATTTCAACTTGGAACTCTTTAGCGCTGCCCCCTTCAAATTCTTCAGGCTCTTTGCCTTCCTCGGCCACTTTGCCAACAAAGTCAACAATTGCGACATCGTTTTCTTGTGCTGCTCGATCTTCAATGGGGACTAAGCTGGCTAAATTTTGCTGATAGCCCTCCAGTGTTTCTGTAATGCGTGCAGCATCGTAAAGGATTTCTTCAGCTTTTACTGATAGTTCTTTGTATTGTTTCAGGCTAGCTTCAGGTGGCACATCGACCGAGGCTGAAATCGTTAAAACTTTACCGGGCTCAAATGTTTCAATCAGGTTTTCAAATTGTGATATGAGCTGATAGTTGCCAAGGGCGTCAATTTTTTCCTGGGCAATGGCTTTATCAATAGCTGTTTGGACTAGCTCCTCTAACGCTGCGGCTTTGAGTCTAGTGGCCCCTAGCTGCTGAATCAAAATTTGGCGAGGCACCTTCCCTTTTCGAAACCCAGGAATGTTTGCTGTTTTCATGTACTTGCGCAGCGTTTGCTCGTAAGTCTGTTTAGAGATGTCTCCGGGAACTTCAATTTCTAAACCGACCTGACTATCGGGCAATCTTTCCTGAGTAACTTTCATTTGGGATTTCTGTTCTAATTAGTTAGGTGCGCAAACAAAAAAGGTTCTTACCATACATTCGACCTTCTACTCCACTATGGATGGCCACATAGCATTTCTAGAAGCTTAGTTGAGTTTTGGTTAGGATGAACGCATGGTGCTGCTTTTGGTATGCAAATGAGTTGTGATGTGCAAGGAATATGAGGGAGAGTCTAGCGCACTAAATTCACTAAGCACGGCGAGCGCAATTAGCTATGTTACCTGATTATTCGTATATGGAACTGTAGAGTCATCAATATTCAGCGGGTTAATGGGGTAATGGAGCCTTCGTTTGCGCATTTTGATAATAGATGTGTGGCGATCATTTTTGCGGTCTTGGGACGGTGTAGTAATATAGTTAGATACCTTAAATCGTTGATTAACGTTTCTTCGGCTTTGGAGTTTGGTTAGAATTACTGACATTCCTACTTATTAAGGATTGTTTAGTTGATGTCTTCTTAACCATTGCTGCTTTTTGTGTCTCAGAAATTCGATGTTGATTTCAACTTGCTGGTCGTTCGATGGTTAAAAGGCACGTTGGGTCATACTGTTTCTGAATTTGCGTTGAGCTTTAAGTCTGGTTTTGCTGCAGAAAGTTTAATGTTTTGAACTGATCAAGAAATATTACGCGCATGATTATTTATGGCTACCAGCTTTGTTACATTGTGCTTTAGCTAAGCAGTTTATGGCTGGTTTTGTGTTGCGCTTTTTAATGGTCATTCAATTTTTTGCTAGCACTTTATTCGATTAAAGTATTTTTGCTCTTATTTAAGTTGTGGTCATGCTAGCCAGGGTTAGCAGTCTGTGTATTTAGTTTCAAGTTAGGTCGCGATAGATTTATGTTTATCCAATTTTTCGAAATGAGGGAGGTTAAAGCTTTTGCCTGAAACGTATCGTGTAGCAATTATGGGTGCTACAGGTGCCGTTGGTACCGAGTTGCTAGACCTGCTAGCGGAGCGTAATTTCCCGGTTGAGGAGCTTGTCTTGTTGGCGTCTCCGCGTTCCGTTGGTCGGGAGCTAACATTTAAGGGTCAGTCAATTAAAGTTCAAGATATTAATCAGATTGATTTTTCTGACATTGATTTAGTGTTAGCGTCTGCCGGTGGTTCGGTGTCTAAGGAATGGGCACCCAAGGCCGCTGCTGCAGGGGCAATAGTGGTCGATAATTCCAGCGCCTTCCGCATGGATCCTACTGTTCCATTGATTGTGCCAGAGGTGAATCCTGAGGCTGTTTTGGAGCATAAGGGGATTATTGCCAACCCTAATTGCACCACTATTTTAATGGGGGTCGCCCTGTGGCCTTTGCATCAATATCAACCTATTGAGCGAGTGGTTGTGTCCACGTATCAATCTGCCAGTGGTGCAGGTGCTCGTGCGATGGAAGAGGTGAAGCAGCAGGCTCAAGCGATTTTACGTGATGAGAAACCTGTAACTGAGGCGTTCCCTTATCCTTTGGCCTTCAATTTATTTCCGCACAATTCGCCACTTGACGATCGGGGCTACTGTCAGGAAGAAATGAAAATGGTGAATGAAACCCGAAAAATATTTGGGGTTTCTGATTTGCGATTAAGTGCTACCTGTGTTCGGGTTCCTGTTTTGCGGGCTCATTCGGAGGCAATTAATATCGAGTTTCAGCAGCCTTTAGCAGTGGCTAAGGCTCTAGAACTTTTACATGCAGCTCCTGGTATTAAAGTGGTTGAAGATTGGGATGCCAATTACTTTCCTATGCCTATGGAGGCTAGTGGGCAGGATGATGTCCTGGTGGGTAGGGTTCGTACGGATTTGTCCCACAAGTGCGGTTTAGAGCTTTGGCTCAGTGGTGACCAGATTCGCAAGGGGGCTGCCCTTAATGCTGTTCAGATTGCTGAGCTTCTGGTGAAAAAGCAACTTTTGAAGTCTAAGACTGTTGCTTGATCTGGATTATTTTAGTGACCGTTCTTAGCTCATTTTTTAAGAGAACGATTTTGAATACTTTTGGCTGACTGACTGCTTTGGTAAAAGTAGTTGCCTGTCTAAGTTAAATGTTTTGCTAGTTTCCGTATATTTCAGGATTGGTAGGAAGCAGCATGTTTTTTAATGTAGTGAGGATGATAAAACGTGACATATTTTGGGCGAGTTCTCACGGCTATGATCACTCCATTTGATCAATCTGGAGCCGTTGATTATGAGTCTGCTCGGCGTTTAGCGTCGCATTTGGTTAATAATGGTACAGATACTATTGTGGTATGTGGCACCACGGGTGAGTCGCCTACACTGACCTGGTCGGAAGAATATGAGCTTTTTCAAGTGGTAAAGGCGGCTATTGATGGTCGTGGCAAGCTTATTGCTGGAACCGGCTCCAACAGTACTCAGGAGGCAATCTCGGCTACTCAAAAAGCTTTTGAATTGGGGGTAGATGGCACACTTCAGGTGGTGCCGTATTATAATAAGCCGCCTCAATCGGGGTTAGAAGGGCATTTTCGTGCGATCGCAACGGCTGTCCCTGATATGCCAATTATGCTGTATAACGTTCCAGGGCGTACAGGACGTAACCTAGAGCCATCTACTGTCGCAAAGCTAGCTAAGGTTTCAAATATTATTGCCATTAAAGAAGCCAGTGGTGATCTTGATCAAGTCAGTGAAATTCGCCGCTTGACCTCTGCCGATTTTCATATCTATTCAGGTGACGACTCCCTAACGCTGCCCATGCTTTCGGTCGGGGCTGTCGGGGTCGTTAGTGTGGCGAGTCATTTAGTTGGTGATTTGCAGCAGCAAATGATCAACGCTTATGAATCAGGGCAAATAAGTCATGCTAGGGAACTCCATCTAAAACTTTTGCCTCTATGCAAAGCATTGTTTGCCACAACAAACCCAATTTTGATTAAGGCTGCATTACGTCTACAGGGGTGGTCAGTAGGCACATGCCGTCTGCCTCTAAGTGAACCTTCCACCGAGCTAGTCGAGCAGCTCAGAGTATTAATGAATGAACTCGAAATACTACCTGTACCAGTTGCCTAGGTAGTTGTTTTACTGGCTGTCCACAAAAAGGATCACCCCCTTATCCCGCATCGCACTTGGGCGTGTTTCACAGCCTTGAAGATTTCAGTTATCCAGATTCACACTTTTTTTGATCTTTCATAAAGGAACTTATGCGTCAGCGATCTAGAACCAGAACAACTGCAAAAAATAACGGTCAGAGTGATATTCCTAAGCCTCGGAGTAAAGCTGCTAAAAGTGCACCTAAAGTTGCTAGCAAAATTGATAAAAGTACCCTCAAAATAATTCCCCTAGGTGGTTTACACGAAATTGGCAAAAACACCTGTGTTTTTGAGATTAACGATGAAATTATTCTGGTAGATGCAGGCTTAGCATTTCCATCGGATGAAATGCACGGTGTAAACATCGTTTTGCCAGATGTTACCTACCTGCGTGAGAACCACCACAAAATCAAGGGCATGATCGTCACCCATGGTCATGAAGATCACATTGGTGGTATTGCCTTTCACCTGAAACAATTTGACATTCCTATTATCCATGGGCCTAGGCTGGCCATGGCTTTGCTGGCAGATAAGCTAGAGGAAGCGGGGGTGTCTGGTCGCACAGAGCTCAAAACAGTGCAACCACGAGATATCGTTCGGTTGGGACAGTCCTTTGAGGTGGAATATATCCGCAATACCCACTCGATGGCCGATAGTTTTACGGTCGCTATTCGCACGCCTGCCGGTGTGGTGATTCACACAGGCGACTTCAAAATTGACCATACGCCAGTGGATGGTGAGTTTTTTGATTTCGCCCGTTTGGCCTCCTATGGTGAGGAGGGAGTGCTGTGTTTGGTCAGTGATTCTACAAATGCTGAAGTCCCCGGACATACTCCATCCGAACGTTCCGTATTTCCCAATTTAGATCGAGCATTTGGCCAAGCAAAAGGTCGCCTGATGGTCACTACGTTTGCTTCTTCAGTGCATCGCGTCAATATGCTGCTGGAGTTAGCTCAAAAACATCAACGTTCCGTCTTCGTTGTGGGCCGTTCCATGTTGAATGTGATTGCCCATGCGCGCAGTCTTGGGTATATCAAATGTCCGGATGATCTATTCAAACCGTTAAATACTCTGAATAGTTGCCCTGATGACCGAGCAATGATTTTAACCACAGGTTCTCAAGGTGAACCTATGGCGGCCCTTACACGCATTTCTAATGGCTCCCATCGTCAAATCAAGGTGCGTGCTGGAGATACTATTATCTTTTCAGCCAATCCGATTCCTGGTAATACGATTGCGGTCGTGAACACAATCGATAGATTGATGGCTCAAGGGGCCCATGTTATTTACGGTAAGCGCCAAGGATTACATGTTTCTGGGCACGGTGCTCAAGAAGATCAAAAGCTGATGCTGGCGTTAACGCGTCCCAAATACTTTCTTCCTGTCCATGGCGAGCATCGGATGTTAGTTAAGCATGCGGCAACGGCTCAAAGTATGGGCATTCCTGAAGATAATATGGTTGTAATTCAAAACGGTGACATTGTCGCCGTTGATGACAATCAAGGAATTCGCATTGCTGGTAAAGTATCCTCGGGCATAGAACTCGTTGATTCCTCCCGCAATGGCATTGTAGGCCGTACAGTCTTAAAGGAGCGCCAGCAACTAGCTGAAGATGGCATCATAACCATCTCTGCCACAGTAGATCTCAACGGTAAATTGCTAGCTCCTCCGGCCGTTCATTTAAGGGGCGTAGTCACCAAGCTATCTCAAGCAGATTGGGAAGAGAAAGCTCATAAGGTGGTTGCCTCTGGGCTGCGTAGTCGCTGGCGCGAAGTCGTGGATACCGCAGATGATCAGACCAACGTTCGGTGGGATGGTTTGCGCTCTCGTCTAGAAGAAGAGGTTCGCTATTTTATCCGCAGAGAATTACCCAAACGCTATCCGCTGCTCGTATTTTTATTGCAATCTGTTGATGCAGTTGACGCAGAGCCAGCCAGTAAGCCAGCTAATCCAGTGAAGAAAAAGGTTGTCACTGTGTAGCGTATTGGTGAATTTTAGCTAGGGCCAGCTTGTCTGCTGTGAAAAAAAATAGTGTCTACTCTGACAGCTGGCCTCGGCTAAATACTAAGGACATTCTGGTGTTTATTACCCAATGTCCACAATGTCCGTTGAGTTTAGACTCAAAGGCTGCATCAGTGATACTTTAATTTGACCAAAAAATTGAATACGCATTTTCTAAGCGTGTGTTGAAATCTTTGGCCCTCAGCCGTGTCTGTGGGAGCTAAACTTCCAAGCTTTTGAGGTTTAATCTGTGTCGGTCTTTCAGGTTACTTCCTTAGAAAATAAAATAAAAGAATTAAAACTCTGGTCATATGGACAAGCTCAAGCTATAATCCATTGCAACTGAAGCTGCCGTAGGATAACTACAGAGTTTGTTAACTGCAGCTCAACCAACGGCGAGTACTGACCTATTCCGCTTCTGTCAGAGCACGTGCTGCGATTGCAAAGTATTGGCGACGCTTACGGTCTGTCTTGAGGCCTCGGTACTCTTAATCGAATTTATCTAAACGTCACTTCTAGCTGCTCAGCAGCGAAGTTTTTGGATTCCTGCGGTTTTCTCTGTACCCTGCCCGTTACCTTAGCGGAGTCTGGTCACCTTGGTTTTGAGGGGCCACAAGTTTAGGTCTGGGCAGCTGTTTTGGATTTAAAAGGATTAATCGTTGAGCTTGTGTGTATCAGCCCCCGTAACAGTTGGGTTGGTGACGCGGGTTTTTGAGGAAATTGGATGCCTAAGCAGATCATTATTGCGGAGCAGCATCGAACTGCCGCCGTATTTTCAGAAGATCAGATTCAAGAGTTGATTGTGGCTACCGGTAGTCACCAAGTTGGCGATATTTACGTGGGTACGGTCGAAAACGTCCTATCCGGAATTGATGCCGCCTTTATCAATATCGGCGACAGTGAGCGTAATGGCTTTATGCATGTGTCCGATTTAGGACCCTTAAAGCTCAAGCGTGCCCCAGGCCCGATTACTGAACTGGTTGCACCCAAGCAAAAAGTGCTAGTGCAAATCATGAAAGAGCCGACAGGGAATAAAGGCCCCAGGCTCACGGGCAAAATTACTTTGCCGGGCCGATATCTGGTGCTTATGCCCTACGGTCGGGGCGTGAATTTGTCCCGGAGAATTCGTAATGAAGCCGAGCGTCATCGGCTGCGTGCTTTAGGTATTTTGACCAAGCCACCGGGAATGGGGCTGTTAGTGCGTACTGAAGCTGAAAGTGTTTCTGAAGAAGCAATTATTGAAGATTTAGAAGCATTGCAAAAGCGTTGGGAAATGGTTCAGCAAGAGGCGATGGCGACTCGCCCACCGGCATTGCTGAATCGTGATGACGACTTTATTCAGCGCGTTCTTCGTGATGTTTACAATGCCGATGTGAATCGCATTGTTACTGACTCTGATATCGGTATGCAGCGGGTGAAACAACACCTGTCGAGTTGGAGTGATGGTCGTTTGCCATCGGGTGTTTTGGTCGATCATCATCGCTCTGAGTCGCCTCCAATTTTAGAGTATTTCAGAGTTAATGCGGCTATTCGAGAGGCATTGAAGCCTAGGGTAGATCTGCCTTCTGGCGGTTATATCATTATTGAGCCTACCGAGGCTTTGACGGTAATTGATGTTAACTCAGGCTCATTTACTCGTTCTGCAACGGCACGGGAGACAGTGCTGTGGACGAATTGTGAGGCTGCCGTTGAAATTGCTCGCCAGCTACGGCTGAGGAATGTTGCGGGTGTGATTGTGGTTGACTTCATTGATATGGAGTCTCGCCGTGATCAGATGCAGGTTTTAGAGAACTTTGGTAAGGCGTTGCAGGCGGATAAGGCGCGTCCTCAGATTTCGCAGCTGTCTGAGCTAGGGCTCATAGAGTTAACTCGCAAGCGTCAAGGTCAAAATATTTATGAGCTATTTGGTCGTCCTTGTGCGGCTTGTGGTGGCCTAGGCCATTTGGTTCAATTGCCGGGTGAAGCACCGGTGGAAGTGCAGCAGTCGGCTGTGGCTAATCGCGTTATCCCCATGCCTACGCCTAGGGCCCTACGCCATCAAGAGCGTACAGAAAGTCTAGAGCCGGATCAAAATCTGAAGACGCTTGACCTAATGAATCATCCTGATTATCAGGACAAGACAAATGGTCGTGGCAGTCGCCGTCGCCGTCGTCGTGGTGATTCTCCGCCGCCGAGTAGTAGTACTCGGGGAGGCCGGTCAGCGGCTGCTCCACCTAAGCTAGTGAGTAATGGTGGCAGCAGCAGCAATGTTAGTCCTATTGTGAGTTCTGCTGCTCCTGGTTTGGGCTCAGAACCTGTTCGTGATGAAGGCTTGGCTGATAGTCCAGGACGTGGAAAGCGTTCTCGTGGCCGTGGCCGCAAGCCAGAAATTCCTCCTAAGGTGGTGACTGTTGCATTAACGCCGGATGAGCAGCGTATCTATGCTGAAATGGGCGTCTCACCGCTTGTTTTGAGTCAAGCAGATTTGAAAGAAACTAAGAACGTTGTGGTTTCCGTCGTTTTGCCAGGGGAAGAACCACCAGCGGTCGATGAGATTTCAGATGTGAAAGCTGCTAATGCCTCCCCTGAAGATGCTTCAGGCTCCGACATGAATATTGAGGTTAAGGAGACTGCTGAGGTCGAATTTGCCTCTCAGGTCACGCCTATTACCTCGGTTGATGAGGATGAGGGGGCAGAGCCGCAAGGTACCGATGATGAGGATGCTGTGCCAGCACCGAACACTCGCCGCCGCCGCCGCCGCCGTTCTTCTGCTACGACAGTGCGCGGTTAAGCGGCCTTGTGCATGACGTTGACTGCTGGTGTTGATGAGGTTGGGCGCGGTGCGTTATTTGGTCCTGTAGTTGCTGCGGCTGTCATTATTCAGCCTGATAAAGAGCGGTGGTTACAGGATCAAGGTGTGGCTGATAGTAAAGCACTCACACCTAGGAAGCGCGAAAAGTTGGTTCCGATTATTCACGCATCGGTGATTGATGCTCAAGTTGCATGGGTGTCGGTCTTTGAGATTGATCGGATCAATATTTTGCAGGCTTCTTTGCGGGCAATGGCAAAGGCTATTGCCCGTCTGTCGCCCTGTCCTGATAAATGTTTGGTTGACGGTAATCAGTTAATTCCTGGTTTAGGTATTGCGCAGGAGACGGTGGTGAAAGGGGATCAGCATGTGCTTGCGATCGCGGCCGCTAGTATTATCGCTAAAGTATGGCGAGATCAACTGATCATCCGACTGTCCCATCGATATCCGGGATATGATCTTGCCTCAAATAAAGGATACGGTAGCCCTAAACATTTAGCCGGACTGCGAACTTTAGGCCCCACCAGGTATCATCGCCGTTCATTTAAGAGTTGCCAGCCGCTCTCTTTAATAAAGTAATATAAGGACACTAAATTACATGTATCGATAACTTAAAGCCTAAGTATTTAGTGCACTTTTGAAGCCGCTAAAATGCCGTTTGCCCATCCCTTATATTCGTGGACTAAACGATGTTGTAAACGATATTTAATCGTGCTCAAAATACCGCTCACAATTGTATTCCCGCTGGATTCAAGGAGTGGTCTGGGTGTTAATCGAAATGCTGATGGCAGATTAATATCAATGCTTAATTCTGCATTACCTGAAACGCCAGAGTTATCTGAACGAGCTGCTAACCAACCCTGCAGCTGAAATGAGAATCTGCGATTGAGAGAAGATTGATGTCGTAAACGACATGAATCCGAATAAATAATAATTTCATCAGATTCATTGGGATAAATCTCAACGTCAGCCACTGGTTCTAGGGTGAGCATCAAAAACTTAATGGGACGCATACTGAACTCAAACTTTTGATTCCCAATGGCCTTAATTTGACTCGGATCGGCCAGGGAATAAACCAAGCGGTCAGTATTTTTTAGATACTGATGTATGGGAATCGGAGCAGGAGCAATATCAATTTCTACAGATTGCGACGCATGCAAATGAACCATTCACTCAATTTCACCCCAAGGTCGCATCATGTCCCAGTCCTTTACCCATAAAATACCCGTATACCGAGTTATTTTCAGCCATTATAGAGCTTAGCTTTTATCACTGGATTGTGCGATGGCTAAAACCCATTAAGCTAACTCTAACACCTTTATTTCTATGGTTACTGGTAGCCTTTATATATTGCTAAATGATTTCTATTGCCCACTTAGGACCTTCTGGTAGCTACTCAGAATTCGCAGCTACCAACTATGCTCAATGGCTTCAGAGATATCAGGCTCAAACTTCTCAACTGAAGCCATACAATACTATTTCTAAAGCTATTCAGGCAGCCGCAACAGGTGAATCAGATATTGCTGTAGTACCTATTGAAAATTCGATTGGCGGTAGTGTCCCAGACACCTTGGATATGCTGTGGGAGTTAGATAGTCTCAAAATTCAAAATAATCTAGTTATTCCAATCCACCATGCCTTGCTATCTCGGGCAGATTGCTTAGATGCCATTACAACGGTGTACTCCCATCCCCAAGCCCTCAGTCAATGCCAGAAGTGGTTGTCCAGCAATTTACCTGATGCCACGCAGATAGCGACTAGTTCCACTACAGAAGCGCTGCCACGCGTCTCAAATGATGCAACATTCGCTGCAATTTCTCCTTTGTGGGCGGCTAAGCTCTACGATTTACCAACGCTCGCCGACCCGATTAACGATAATCCTGATAATTCCACACGGTTTTGGGTTCTGAGTCAACAATTAAGCCACTGCGGTAGTCACACCTCTATTGCGTTTCAACTACCCGACAATACTCCGGGTGCGCTATTAAAGCCTTTACAGCTATTCGCAACTCAAGGCATTAATATGAGTCGCATTGAATCACGCCCGACAAAGCTTGCCCTTGGCGACTATCGTTTTTTTATTGATATTGAAGCCAGCTTGGATAATACCAATACCCAAGCCGCACTGCAGCTTCTAAAAAATTGTACAAAAAGCCTGAAAGTCTTTGGCACCTACGAACAAATACCCACTCAAGTTCCTTAAGCAGCGTTCTGCATCGCTTACGAAGGGCTATCTTCAGGTAAGACATCTTTAAGAGCCGTGCGTGCGGCAAGATGATTGCGTGTAGAGGTTAAAATATCGGCTTCCCGCTCTAGACGCTGAGCGGTATTTTGCATTTCTAATAGAAGCTGTTGTTCTTTTGCCACACCGTGTAGGGTGCTAGCAATCCAGTAAGAAAGATCTAAAGGTAGTTCAGGAATACTTTCTGGAAACTCAATTTCTTGACTTGTCAATTTAGACGAGAGATGAACCACGTCTCGAAGTAGCTGGTCTACCTCAGAAGCTAACGGGGTTAAATTTTTCTCTGCTTCACTATCTTCGATCCACTCGACTAAACCAACGCGATATGGCTTTTCTCTGACATAGTCCAGGACGCGAAACCGTTGCTGACCAACCGTCAGCATTTTCATGCGATCGTCGGGTAGCCGCTGAAAATGAACAACCTCTGCACAGCAACCTACCTTCGCAATGTCGCCACTATCTGGGTCAATCATGAGGACCCCAAAGCGACGGTCCGCTTGGAGTATGGTGTTCATCATGATGCGGTAGCGAAACTCAAAAATATGAAGCGGTAATTGCCTACCAGGAAAGAGAACTAGCTCAGGTAACGGAAATAGGGGAAGTTCTCGAACAGCAACTGATGAAACAGAATCCATTAGGGTAGGTGGGAAGTACTTATAAATACACAGCCCAATAACGAAAGCGCCTATGGATGTGCATAATTATTCTAACCCATCCACTAGAAGCCAAACAGAATCTAGTCGTAAGACCTGTAATAAGAAAACGTGAGGCACTCCACAGCGCCTCACATTTTCCTATATCAAGTTCTGGCAGTCTATAGACAATGCCGGCTACCTAGTATGAACCAGCTTGAATTATCTACAGCTTGACCTCAATATCTACACCAGCAGGAAGATCTAACTTCATCAGGGCATCAATTGTTTTAGATGTGGGTTGATAAATATCAATAATGCGGCGGTGTGTACGAGTTTCAAAATGCTCTCTTGAATCTTTATTCACGTGGGGAGAACGGAGCACACAGTAAATCTTGCGCTTGGTTGGTAGTGGAATGGGGCCAATAGCGGTTGCATTGGTGCGATTGGCAGTATCTACAATTTTTTCGCAAGAAGTATCAAGCAGACGGCGATCAAATGCCTTCAAGCGAATACGAATTTTTTGCTGCTGAATGGTAGCCATAATGACTCAAAAGGTTCTTCAATTATCGAGGTTCAAAAGCCCGAAGGCTTAAGTAACGGGAAGATGTATCATCACCTTCCCGTTACGAGTTCAAAACGAATTACTCAGTAAAAATTACTCAGTAATCTTAGAAACTACACCCGCACCAACGGTACGACCACCTTCACGAATCGCAAAGCGCATACCTTGTTCAACGGCTACAGGGTTAATCAGCTCTACATTCATCTTGATGCGATCGCCAGGCATAACCATTTCAGCGGCACTGCCGTCATCAGCGGTGAAGCTAGCAATGGAGCCTGTTACATCAGTAGTTCGCACATAGAACTGGGGCTTATAACCAGGAAAGAAAGGAGTATGACGACCACCTTCTTCCTTCTTAAGTACATAAACCTCTGCCTCAAACTTAGTGTGAGGTGTGATGCTCTTAGGCTTGGACAAAACCATGCCGCGCAAGATATCTTCCTTCTGGATACCCCGTAAAAGAACACCAACATTGTCGCCAGCCATACCCTCATCAAGGGTCTTCTGGAACATCTCTACACCCGTTACAGTGCTTTCAACAGTGTCGCGAATACCGACGATTTCAATCGTCTCACCAACGGTGACTTTTCCACGCTCAATACGACCAGTGGCTACGGTACCACGACCAGTAATAGAGAAAACGTCCTCAACAGCCATGAGGAAGGGCTTATCTACATCACGCTCAGGCGTAGGGATGTATTTATCAACCTCGTCCATCAGCGCATGGATTTTATCAACCCAGTCATCTTCACCACGACCGATATCGCCTTTAGCCTGAAGGGCCTCAACCGCCATCAGTGCAGAACCTGCAACAATGGGAATATCATCACCGGGGAAATCATAGGAACTCAGTAGTTCACGAACTTCTAGCTCAACCAACTCGAGCAGTTCTTCGTCGTCTACCTGGTCTTCTTTGTTTAAGAAAACAACGATGTGAGGTACGCCAACCTGCTTCGCTAGAAGAATGTGCTCACGAGTTTGAGGCATAGGGCCATCAGCTGCTGAGCAAACCAGGATCGCACCATCCATTTGGGCGGCACCTGTAATCATGTTCTTCACATAGTCTGCGTGTCCGGGGCAGTCTACGTGAGCATAGTGGCGAGTATCTGTCTCATACTCAACGTGAGCTGTGTTGATAGTGATACCACGCGCCTTTTCCTCAGGAGCAGCATCAATATCTTCATAGTTGCGAGCCTTAGCGCCACCAGCTGCCGCCAAAGTCATGGTGATAGCTGCTGTCAGAGTGGTTTTGCCGTGGTCAACGTGGCCGATGGTGCCAATATTAACGTGGGGCTTACTTCTTTCAAACTTTTCGCGTGCCATGTATTTACTGTGTCCCTAAAATTACTTATGCGTTCCCTTTGTTTCTAGCGATAACCGCATCAGCCACATTACGCGGAACATCCGCATAGTGGCTAAACTCCATAGAGAATATGCCTCGACCCTGGGTTTTTGAACGGATATCAGTGGCATAGCCAAACATCTCCGCTAAGGGGACATTTGCACTTACCTTGGCAAGTCCGTCATCAGACCCCATACCCTCAATCTGGCCTCGACGAGAGTTCAGGTCTCCCATAATGTCACCGAGAAACTCCTCGGGAGCTTCAACCTCGATTTTCATCATGGGCTCCAGTAAGACTGGAGAAGCCTTTGTGACTGCATCCTGAATAGCCATCGATCCAGCGATCTTAAAGGCCATTTCGGATGAGTCTACATCGTGGTAAGAACCATCTACCAGTGTGACTTTAAGGTCGATCACGGGATACCCAGCTAGGATACCAGATTCGCACTTCTCTTTCATGCCTGCTTGCGCGGGACCAATGTATTCCCTTGGAACCGTGCCGCCAGCAATCTTAGATTCAAATTCAAATCCGGAGCCTTCTTCCCCTGGTTCAACCTCAATCACTACATGGCCATATTGGCCCTTACCGCCGCTTTGACGCACGAACTTACCTTCAGTGGTAATCGCCTTGCGAATAGTTTCGCGATAGGCAACCTGGGGTGCGCCAATATTTGCCTCCACCTTGAATTCCCGCTTCATACGATCCACGAGAATATCTAAGTGAAGCTCCCCCATTCCTGCAATCACTGTCTGATTAGTTTCCGGGTTAGTGGAGACCCTAAACGTTGGATCTTCCTCAGACAACGACTGTAAAGCTTTGGCCAGCTTCTCCATATCCTGCTTAGTTTTAGGTTCCACAGCAACGGATATAACAGGTTCTGGCACGAACAAAGACTCTAGCACAATTGGGTCATCTGTTGTGCAGATGGTGTCGCCTGTTGTAGTGTCTTTGAGTCCTAAAACGGCGCCAAGGTCCCCAGCCCTTAGTTCGTCGACTTCAATGCGATCATCTGCCTTTAAGATAATTAATCGCGATATACGCTCTTTTTTATCTTTGGTCGCATTGTAGACATAGCTACCTTTGGCTAACACACCAGAGTACATGCGAATAAAGGTAAGCCTGCCGTAGGGGTCAGACATGATCTTGAAGGCAAGGGCCGACAGAGGTCCATCATCTTCAGGGGGTCTATAGCCAACATCACCGTTAGGAAGTGTGCCCTGAATTGCAGGAACTTCCAATGGCGATGGCAGGTAATCCACTACCGCATCTAGCAGTGTTTGCACCCCTTTATTTTTAAAGGCAGAGCCACAGAGCATCGGTACCAGACCACCATCGGTTACGCCCTTGCGTATCGCACCCATTACCTCTTGTTCGCTGATGTCTTCACCCTCAAGGTATTTCTCCATGAGGGCATCGTCGGTCTCAACGATGGCTTCAAGTAATAAAGTGCGATATTCCTCTGCTTGGGCCTGTAACTCCGTCGGAATGTCGGTGATTTCGATATCAGTTCCCAAATCATTTGCGTAGATATGGGCCTGCATCTTTACTAAATCAACCACACCCTGGAATTCATCTTCAGCCCCAATGGGGATCTGAATAGGCACGGCATTAGCCTTCAGTCGGTCACGAACTTGTTCATATACCCGGAAAAAACTGGCACCAGTGCGGTCCATTTTATTCACAAAGGCAATGCGTGGCACGCTGTAGCGATCGGCTTGTCGCCAAACGGTTTCTGACTGAGGCTGCACACCACCCACAGAACAGAACACGGCAATAACACCATCAAGAACGCGCATTGAGCGTTCTACCTCGATGGTGAAATCGACGTGACCAGGAGTATCAATAATATTGACCTGATGATCGCGCCAACTTGTACTGATGGCCGCAGCAGTAATGGTGATGCCCCGTTCCTGCTCCTGTTCCATCCAGTCAGTAACTGCGTTACCGTCGTGGACCTCTCCGATTTTATGGACAACGCCAGAATAGAAGAGGATCCGTTCAGTCGTAGTAGTTTTGCCCGCGTCAATATGAGCGGCAATACCGATATTTCTAACCTTGTCTAGCGGAGAAGTACGCGCCATGGATGCTACCTGTCAACGACAAAACAGTCGTGTTGCTAACACTAATGCCAAGATGATGTTGGAAATTAATAGCGGTAATGGGCAAAGGCTTTGTTAGCTTCTGCCATGCGATGGGTCTCTTCCCGCTTGCGGACAGCACCACCGGTTTCATTAGCCGCATCCATCAGCTCATTGGCTAACTTCATAGCCATGGTCTTGCCTGCGCGGTTACGGGCGAACTGAGAAATCCAACGAAGGGAAAGGGCAGTTCCACGATCGGTGCGGACTTCCATGGGGACCTGATAGGTAGCACCACCTACACGTCTTGCCTTCACTTCTACTAGGGGGGTAGTGTTGCGAACAGCTTGTTCAAATACTTCTAACGGCTCATTGCCCGTGCGCTCTTCAATAATTTTGAAAGCACCATAGACAATTTTCAACGCCAATGATTTTTTGCCGCTAACCATGATGCGACGCACCATCATGCTTACTAAGCGACTACTGTATACAGAATCAGGTGGAACAGGACGCTTTTGAGCGCTTGAACGACGAGACATAGGATTTCTTGAATGTAGGTATGAGTTGAGTGCTAAGAGTTAAAACAAATTAACTCCACTTAGCTAGAAAATTTGTGGCGCACATACTAGCAAACGCACTGCAACTACACGAAAGTTTGGGGCCACACCTACCCGTCTCTCGTAGTGCGCTGCCGAAGAATCGCTATTCCTTAGGACGCTTAGCGCCGTATTTGGAACGACCTTGGCGACGATCTTTTACCCCAGCAGTGTCAAGGGTGCCACGAATAATGTGGTAACGCACACCAGGTAGGTCTTTTACACGACCACCGCGAATCATTACGACAGAGTGTTCTTGTAAATTGTGACCAATGCCTGGAATGTAAGCCGTTACCTCAAAACCAGACGTTAAACGAACCCTAGCTACTTTCCTCAGAGCCGAGTTGGGTTTTTTCGGCGTTGTGGTGTAAACACGGGTACATACTCCTCGGCGCTGAGGGCAACTCTTCAGGGCTGGGGATTTAGTCTTCTTTTGAGCGTTGCTGCGCTCACTTCGAATGAGCTGTTGAATGGTTGGCATACTAAGAAAGGCAAATGCCTATTGCTTCCAAGTTTTCACAAGACCCCATCGTATCGATTTCAGGGTAGCCTTGTCAATTTATTTTTGATGTTTAGTTTGCCAAGAGAGGCAACGGTGTTTTGCGGTTTTGCATTTGGCCTAGGGGCAGAACGTGATCGTGTTTGATTTGTGAGCGGATTTCCCATGTGAAAAATGCTCAGGCAGTATGCGCTGCCTGAGCAAAATTTTCTTGCATAAAGGTTTAGTGCTCTGCCGGTTTAGCTAGCAAAATGCAGGGCACACATGACGCTGCAAAGTCTATTTGTTGGTGCGAGCGTAGTCATCTTGGTAACGGATGATGTCATCCTCTCCAAGATATTCGCCGTTTTGAACTTCGATTAAAATAAGAGGGATAACGCCTGAGTTTTCTAGGCGGTGGGCTGTGCAAGCAGGAACGTAGGTGGACTGATTAGTGCACAATAGAATTTCCTGATCGCCACACACAACTTTAGCTGTGCCAGAAACTACAATCCAATGCTCACTACGATGGTGATGCATTTGTAGACTTAGGCGATGGCCAGGCTTCACTTCGATCCGCTTGATTTTGTAGCCTTTGCCTTCTTCGAGAACTGTGAAAGACCCCCAAGGGCGTGTGTCGAATGTAGGCGAAGTGTCCTTAACGTTAGGTGCGCTATCTTTGTTATCTTGATTGGAAGACTTGGGGCGCTCTTGAGTTTGGACCATGGTTAATAATTCCTATGGAAAAAGTACAGATGCTGATAGTGACTGTTTGCTGATAGTGGCTGCTCTGTAAGCATTGCTAATACTTAAGGGCGTCTGACTTCAACAGGCAAAAGTAGGCGATATATTTTGTGTTGACCTAAAGCAACACAAGCTTAAATAACGGTTTATTGGCCGTAATAGATTTGAATTATGAGGGTTTAATTTTATCCTTAGGCTCAATGAATTTATATGGGTCGAAATCAAGTCCATGGCAGCGCAAAGCCACCTGTCTCTGATTCAGGTTTTATCATAGCAGTGGCCAATGGCGAGGCGTCACGGGTAAGCCCACGGAAAGGATTAATTAAACGGAGTCTTTAATTAATCGGAATTACTTTAAAGGTTGCTTCAATCACGGGTGCTTTTAGGGATGATTTGCTAATGGAGTTGGTGTAACAAAGATGCCCAAGCCATTATTAATACGGGCAGCTGTTTGGGGATGGCGATTGGTTAGACGTCCTCCCAGATACAGACTCGATGAACTCCCCCCATCCAGATTTAACGCTGTATTGCACCCTAGTTTCTGTAAAATTTGAGCCGTTTCCCTCAGGTTTGGTCCACGCCCACCGACACGATCTTGGATGGCGACTAGTTTGATGTCGCCTTTGGGGGTAAGGCCTAGGACGCTTCGGGGGGCTCTGCCTGTAATGAAGTTGTTGCTAAATCCTTCTTGCTGAGCATTGAGAACGATTTTGCTATTGGAGATCAGTAGAGGACCGGCTCCGAGAATGTGGGGAAACTGTTCGAATGTGTTGGGTAATGGTTGTTGGTTGAGGGTGATGTCTGCCCCCACGGTGAAAGCTGTAGCGGCAGAGCTGAAAGCTCGAAACGTTAAGAGATAGCCTCCGGCGGGGATGGGCAGGGTATTTTGACCGGCTGTGCCCAGGGTTCGCTTTTGGGTAACTTTTCCGTTTTGGATGGTGACGACAATTTCATTGTCTACCAGCGTGGTGTAGGTGGGGCCCCAGGCATCCGTGTAGTGACCAATGCCAGCTTTGACGTAACCGCTATTAAGGGTGTCTACGGCAAAGGTTTGATTGTTGGCCGTGACGCTGGTGCTCAATGTGAGGCGGTCGACGATGACTTCTCCTTGGTCATTCCAGGCAATGGCTCCGCGTCCTAAAATAGGGCCTGAAATCCAACGGTTATTGGCCCGTAAGGCGCCCAGCGGTAGTTGATTATTGCGATTGAAAAAACCGCCGTTGATTAAGGCGATTGTTTCTTCCTGGGCTGCGAGGTCGGCCGGGGGTTTGATGCCGGAAGCTTTGTTTGGAAAGGCTCCGAGGGGCAGTAGGGAAAACTGGGGATTTTGTGGGGCTAGGGTGATGGTGTAAACCGGGAACCGTTGACGGGCAAGGTTAATGTAGCGTTGCTGGAATTGTAATCCGTCTGCCCAGAGAATTTCTTTGGGTTTGAGGGCATCGGGACGAATATCGATGATGAGTCGGTGGGGCTGAGACAAACTCCAAATGTTGGCATGTAAATGGTCAGCGACCGATATGGTGAGGGTGGTGCGCTGATTGCTGGAGGTAATGTTGAGGTTTTTGATGCCCGGTGTGGAGGTGAGCTTGAATTGAGCGATCGCAGCCTTTGCCATGGCCGCATCTACAGTTACCGTAATCCGATTAGCCGCTGGGCTCATTTGCCAGGCGGTGGCATTACTGAGATCCAACACCAGACGATCGCCCCAAGGCTGTCGTCCCTGACGGAGCGCTGCAATATTGCTTTGGGGCAATTTGAGATCGAGTACTGTCCCCTGGGGAGTTACTTGCCAACCATGCTGACGAATCAGCGGTTCGATGTCGACATAACGATTGTGGTCGTAGTGCCATGCGGGTAATTCCAGCAGCCCTTGGTTGGCACCTTGAAACCATGCAACGGGCTGCTGTTTAGGGTTGCCCGTGCTCCTCAAATCAACCCCAAGCTGAGTGGCGATTGCCCCATCTGAAATGCCAACCAGGTTGCGACGCTTTTGCCAGTCACCGGGGACTAGACGCCCGTTAATGCGCAGTTGAGTCCCACTGGCGGTTGGTTCTGCCGCTTTTACCAAAGCAAGTTGGCCAATGGATGATGAAATCACCTGGGTGATAGCAGGTTGTGAATTTATCTGGGCGCCTCCCAGTACAAATCCACAGGTGCACAGCATGAGGAAAAAGTATTTGAGAGATGTTTTGAGTTGGGAAGACCAATAACCTGGCATTGACATCGGCAATGGTTTGCAAAAACGTCTAGGCGTGCGAATAATTTTTTGGGTGACTGCTACAGCAGCTGAGGTAATGATTGAAACCGGGGGCTCAGATCCTACATACTTGAAAACACGTAGCTATTCTTGACGGATCTGGGGCGCTCGCTTAATAATATCTATCCCTAGTCTTTGTCAGAGATTGCGCTACATAGTTTGTCAGCTTCTGTGAAGGATGACTAAATTTGATTTACTTTTAAAAAGTAAAGATAGTGTGATCACCGTCATAGCAGTCAAAGCATTGTGAGTATTTGCAAACAGCTGTCTGCTGCTGAAAAGTGACCCTAGGTGTGACTTTATCGGTATCAATCTATACAAAACAGCGCTGTTTGGCGATGTTGACTGATCGTATAGCCCTTGATTGCAGCTTTTGGGTTACGGGCTACCAATTCTAATAACAGCGTCAGTATGACCTCTTTCCTCTGGAAAAAAATCCGAGAGGAGACTCTTTAGGCACTGTCAACTTAATCTATTGGCGATATTAGTCGATGATTGAGTGCTCACTCCGTTTCTTTCTCTTTTCTTTTTGCGACTGGCTCATGGTTAACAATCGTGTGGATAATCTTCAAGCAAATCAGCACTCTCAGGGTTTGCCAACCTTGGGTCCCAAATCATTAGTGGAGGAACGGGATGCCTGTGGAGTTGGATTTATTGCTGATCAGCAAGGGCGGGCCAGTCATCGTTTAGTGACTGATGCCCTCCATGCTCTTACATGTATGGAGCATCGGGGTGGATGTTGTGCCGATCAAGACTCCGGTGACGGGGCTGGCATCATGACGGCGATTCCTTGGAAGATTTTGCAACGTTGGGCGGGGGATAAGACCCTGAAGGCTGGCCAAGTAGGCGTTGGTATGGCGTTTTTGCCTCGTCATGATGACGCTGTAGAGATTGCTAAAACGGCGTTTTCTAAAGTGGCACAGGACGCCGGAGTGAGGGTGCTCGGGTGGCGCCCTGTGCCTGTGGCGTCTAAAGCTTTGGGCGCCCTGGCCAAAGAGTATGAGCCTCGGATTGAGCAGGTGTTAGTTGAGGCGGATGCCCATGGGGATGAGCTAGAGCGTCAGCTATTTTTGCTGCGTCGGGCTTGGGTGCGCACGTTGGAGGCTGTTGCCGGTGCAGATGCGCTCAAATCGACGCTGAAAGAGGCTTATATGTGTTCTTTCTCGAGTCGGACCGTTGTGTATAAGGGCATGGTCCGGAGCGAAGTGCTGGGGCAGTTTTACTTGGATTTGCAAGACAGCGAATATGAGAGCGCCTTTGCTGTTTATCATCGGCGCTTTAGCACCAACACCATGCCCAAGTGGCCCTTGGCCCATCCCATGCGTTTGCTTGGCCATAACGGTGAAATTAATACCCTGATTGGCAACATCAACTGGATGATGGCGCGGGAGGCTGACTTAGCCAGCCCTGTTTGGGGAGAAAATATTCAGCAATTGAAGCCGATTGTGAATGCTGACAACAGCGATTCGGCGAACCTGGATAATGTTATGGAGCTGCTAGTGCGTTCGGGGCGCACTCCCGCTCAGGCGTTGATGATGATGGTGCCTGAAGCGTATTTGAACCAGCCGGAGCTGCTGAACTACCCTGAAATTACAGACTTTTATGAGTACTACAGCGGTGTTCAGGAGCCTTGGGATGGCCCCGCCCTAGTGGTATTTAGTGACGGTAAACAGGTGGGGGCAACCCTGGACCGCAACGGTTTGCGTCCGGCCCGCTATGCCATTACCCGTAGCGGCTATTTGGTGGTTTCATCGGAGGCGGGGGTGGTCGATCTGCCTATGGAAGATGTGGTGGAAAAGGGCCGTTTAGGTCCGGGGCAGATGATTGCCATTGATTTTGAAACCCATGAAATTTTGAAAAATTGGGACATTAAGCAGCGGGTGGCTCAATCCCAGC
Organism: Leptothoe kymatousa TAU-MAC 1615; assembly: GCF_018739865.1. GTDB lineage: Bacteria > Cyanobacteriota > Cyanobacteriia > Phormidesmidales > Phormidesmidaceae > Leptothoe > Leptothoe kymatousa. Next base: position 130,483 of record NZ_JADOER010000002.1, read on the forward strand.
CCTATGGTGAGTGGCTGCGTAACCATCGCCAGGATATTTCGCCCCAGTTATTCCGTGGGCAACCCCAGCTGGATGGCAAGGTGTTGTTAACTCAGCAAACTGCATTTGGTTACACCGCGGAAGACCTGGATATGATCATTCAGGACATGGCGGCCCAGGGGAAAGAGCCCACCTACTGCATGGGGAATGATGCCCCCTTGGCGGTGCTGTCTGATAAGCCTCACCTGCTATATAACTACTTCAAACAGCGGTTTGCCCAGGTAACGAATCCTCCTATTGATCCGCTGCGGGAGCGGTTGGTGATGTCTTTGCAGATGCAGTTGGGGCAGCGCTCTAACTTATTGGATGAGCGGCCGAGTCGGTTAATTAAACTGGATTCTCCGGTGGTGAACGACAATGAGCTGGAGATGATTCGCCAGGGGAGTTTGCCGACGGCGACTGTGTCTACTCTTTATGCCGTTGAGGGCGGTCCTGAGGGCTTGAAGCAGGCTTTGGACTCCCTTTGTGAACAGGCGGATGCAGCGGTGAAAGCGGGGGCGGAAGTTTTAATTCTGAGCGATCGCATCGATGCCCAGGGCAATCCCGCTACCCTCTCCGAAAACCAGACCTATATTTCGCCACTGCTGGCGGTAGGTGCTGTGCACCATCATCTGATTGGTAATGGTTTGCGCATGCGGGCTTCGCTGCTAGTAGATACGGCCCAGTGTTGGAGCACCCATCATGTTGCCTGTTTGATTGGCTATGGCGCCAGCGCGGTGTGCCCCTATCTGGCCCTAGAAAGTGTGCGTCACTGGTGGGCCAATAGCAGGACCCAGAAATTTATGAAGTCCGGTAAGCTGCCGGTGACTACATTGAATGGCGCTCAGGCTAACTATCGGAAAGCGGTGGAAGCCGGTTTGCTCAAGATTCTTTCTAAAATGGGCATTTCGCTGCTGTCTAGCTACCAGGGGGCTCAGATTTTTGAAGCCATTGGTATTGGACCCGAGCTATTGGCGGCTGGTTTTAAGGGCAGTATTTCTCGACTGGGTGGTTTAACCTTGTCGGAGCTGGCCCAGGAAACTATGCGGTTCCACAGTAAGGCATTTCCTGAACTCACCGGCAAGCGTTTGGAGCACATGGGCTTTGTCCAGGCTCGGCCCAAGGGGGAATATCACAGCAATAGCCCCCAAATGACCAAGCTGCTGCACAAGGCGGTGAAGTCGAACCAATACGATCACTACGCCGTATATAAGGAGCATCTGCAGGGAAGTCCGGTGGCCGCTCTGCGGGATCTGTTGGACTTTAAGAGCGATCGCACCGCCATTGCCATCGACGAAGTGGAACCCGTTGCCGATATCATGAAACGCTTTTGCACCGGGGGCATGTCCCTGGGGGCCCTATCGCGGGAAGCCCATGAAACCCTGGCGATCGCAATGAACCGCATTGGCGGCAAGTCCAACTCCGGTGAAGGGGGGGAAGATACGGTGCGTTTTGCCCCCATCAACGACGTGGATGACCATGGCCTTTCTGCCACATTGCCCCATCTGAAGGGGCTGAAGCCAGGGGATACGGCTTGCTCTGCCATTAAACAGGTGGCCTCGGGCCGCTTTGGGGTAACGCCTGAGTACCTGATGAGCGCGAAGCAAATTGAAATCAAGATGGCCCAAGGGGCAAAACCGGGTGAAGGGGGGCAGCTGCCTGGCCGTAAGGTGAGTGACTACATTGCCTCGCTGCGTCGTTCTAAGCCCGGTGTTACCCTGATTTCCCCACCGCCCCACCACGATATCTACTCCATTGAGGATCTGGCTCAGCTGATCTACGATCTGCATCAAATCAACCCTGGGGCAGGTGTTTCGGTGAAGCTAGTGTCTGAAATTGGTATCGGCACCATTGCCGCGGGTGTGGCTAAGGCCAATGCCGACGTGATTCAAGTCTCTGGCCACGATGGCGGTACCGGTGCTTCGCCCCTAAGTTCCATTAAGCATGCTGGGGTGCCCTGGGAATTGGGGCTGACCGAAGTGCACCGTGTGCTGCTGGAAAACCAGCTGCGGGATCGGGTGCTGCTGCGGGTAGACGGCGGTATTAAGACTGGTTGGGATGTGATTATGGGGGCCCTGATGGGGGCGGAAGAGTATGGCTTTGGCACCATCGCCATGATTGCTGAAGGCTGTATCATGGCTCGCGTTTGCCACACTAATAGCTGCCCCGTTGGTGTGACTACCCAGCGGGAGGAACTGCGCAAACGCTTTACGGGGATTCCTGAGCATGTGGTTAACTTCTTCCACTTTGTGGCTGAAGAAGTGCGGGCGCTGCTGGCTCATTTGGGCTATCGCTCATTGTCTGAGGTGATTGGCCGGGCCGATTTGCTAACGGCTCGGGCCGAGGCTAGTTTGGCGAAGACCCAGGGGTTGGTGCTGGATATTCTGACTCATTTGCCAGATACCCGTAGCGATCGCAGCTGGCTAAACCATGGCGATATCCACAGTAATGGCCCTGTGCTAGACGATCAGCTGTTGGCCGATGCTGAGGTTCAACGGGCCATTGGCGACCAGGGGCTGGTGGAGAAAACCATGGATGTCATCAATACCGACAGGTCGGTGGGCGCCCGCGTATCCGGTGCGATCGCTAAACAATACGGCAATACCGGTTTTGCGGGCACCTTAAACCTCACGTTCAAGGGCAGCATTGGCCAAAGCTTTGGTTCCTTTAACCTACCGGGCATGAACCTACGTCTGGTGGGCGAAGCCAATGACTATGTTGGCAAAGGCATGCACGGCGGTGAGCTGATCATTACCCCCTATGAAGGTGTGCAATACGACCCCTCTGAGAATGTGATCGTCGGGAATACTTGCCTCTATGGCGCCACCGGCGGCACCCTGTATGCGTTCGGCAAAGCCGGTGAACGCTTTGCCGTCCGCAACTCCAAAGGTGAAGCCGTCATCGAAGGCGCCGGAGACCACTGTTGTGAATATATGACCGGTGGTGTCGTGGTTTGTCTTGGCGGTGTGGGGCGTAATGTAGGCGCTGGTATGACCGGCGGCTTGGGCTATTTCCTAGACGAAAAGGGCGACTTCCCCACCCGTGTGAATCCTGAAATTGTGAAGGTGCAGCGGGTAATCACCGATGAGGGCGCAACCCAGCTCAAAGAAATGATTGCGCGTCATGCTGAGCGTACTGGCAGTACTAAAGCGGCCCGTATTTTGGCCGATTGGCAAACCTATTTGCCTAAGTTCTGGCAGGTGGTTCCCCCTTCCGAGGCGGAGCGTCCTGAGACCCTGGCAAGTTCCGAAACAGTCGCCGCTTCGGTGGGCTAGGGCTGCTAGTGGGCCATTAACCAGGGTTTTGTAGCTTAAAAAGCCGTTGTCCTAGTCCTTAGGGCAGCGGCTTTGGGTTTAAATGGGTCGCTCCTCGGGATGATTTCATTTGCCATAGGACAAAATATTGGCACTACTATGGGCAAATATCTTGCTGGTATATCTATGTTGTTAAGCCAAGCCCTCAAAGAATGGTCTGTTGCCGTCGATGCCCTGATGCAGGGCCAAACAATTCTTTTGTTGCGCAAAGGTGGAATTCGCGAAGTTGGTAAACAGTTTCAGGTGCCCCATCGGCATGTGTGGTTATACCCCACCTATGAACACCAAAAAAACCATTTGCTTAAATCTGATTGGGCTGAGCGGGTCACTCCCGTAGCCCCAGGCTGGCATCCCAACCAGGTGACTTTGCAGGCTTGGGCCGAGGTGGTTCATGTTTGGACCGTGGATACGTTAGACGCAGTGAATGCCCTGTTGCCATTTCACATTTGGAATGATCAGTTTGTGGCAGAACGCTTTCGTTGGCAGCCCACCCAGCCCCTGCACTTACTTTTGTTGCGGACATATCGTTTAATGGCGCCTATTTCCATGGACTGGCAATCCAGCTACGGGGGCTGTCGTTCTTGGCTCACATTAGAAAATGCCCTAGAAACCATGCCATCAACCCCGGTATTGGACGACTCCATGTTTACCCAGGCCGTGCAGCAAATTCAGCGCCAGCTGCCAGATATTTCCCTTGGTTTATAGCTGGGGAAATATATCAAAGATATTTAAAGCTTCCATTGCGAATGATGTCGATTCAGTCATGTTCGCCTATGTTTTGAAACCCTTGTTCACGTAGCGGGTTGCAACTCTAAAGGAAAACCGATGATCCCCATGTACTAGACTGAATCAGCCATAAACAGGTACAAGCTGCTCGCCGATTGAAGCAGTCATTTTGTACACCTTCTATGAGCGATAGTTGTCATGGCCGTGCTGAAAGTTGGCATTAACGGGTTTGGTCGTATTGGTCGTTTAATACTGCGGGCCGCTATTAACAATTCCAATATTGAGTTTGTTGGTATTAACGATTTAGTTTCCCCTGAAAATCTTGCGTATCTACTTAAATACGATTCCACCCATGGTCAGTTTCCAGGCCATGTGGAAGCTCGGGATAATGGAATTGTTGTCTCTGGTTACTTTATTCCTTGTTTTTCCATTGCGAATCCAGCTGAGCTGCCTTGGGGCCGCTTAGATGTGGACTATGTGGTGGAGTGCACCGGTCGTTTTACTACCCATGAAACAGCATCGGCTCACCTCCAGGCTGGAGCCAAGCGTGTGGTGATTTCGGCTCCTACTAAGAGCCCTGAGCAAGTGCCCACGTTGTTGGTGGGTGTGAACCATAAAACGTTTAACCCTGAATCTGATTACATTGTCTCCAATGCCAGCTGTACCACAAACTGTTTGGCACCGGTGGCGAAAGTTATCCACGAACATTTTGGCTTTGCAGAAGGCTTGATGACTACGGTGCACGCTTCCACAGCGACGCAACCTACCGTTGATAGCCCCAATAAGAAGAGTTTGCGCAGCGGTCGTGGCGCCTCTCAAAATATTATTCCTGCTTCAACCGGTGCGGCGAAGGCCGTGACCTTGGTATTACCAGAGTTGACTGGCAAGCTAACGGGGATGGCATTGCGGGTCCCCACCCCCGATGTTTCGATTGTGGATTTAACGGTACGTACAGAAAAATCCACTAACTACCGTGAGATCTGTAAGGCAATGGAAGCCGCTTCTAAGAACGGTTTGCGCGGTGTGCTTGGCTATACTGAGGAGCCCGTTGTCTCCACTGATTTTGTGGGCGATCCTCGTTCCAGTGTGTTTGATGCCGGTGCTGGCATTGAGCTCAATCCTAATTTCTTTAAGCTGTTGACCTGGTACGACAACGAGTGGGGTTACTCCAATCGTGTCGTCGATCTAATGGTTCATATGGCCTTGACTGAAGGCCTCCTGCAAGGGGTGGCCAGTGATGTTCTAGAAGCTGTTTATGCTTAGGAAACAGGCTTAACTGACGTCATAAAAAATATGGGGGCGTTGTAGTCAACGCCCCCATATTCTTGTTCTGTGGAAAATATTTCTGTTTTAGTGCTGTGTGCTAGCCTCCCATGGACTGGTACCAGTAATAGGTGGCCATGGGAATAACGGTGGATAAAATCAATAGGACAACAACAATCCAGGTGGAACTGGTGCGGTTCGCTTCCGTTTCTTCGGCAGTGGCGAAGGTGCCTTCTACGTTGATGGTTTCTGCGATGATGGGGGGGCCTGGGTCTGCCTCGCCAGCTAGCACTGCTGCGAGGCGAGTGGTGGCGTCGTCAAAGGCACGGTTGTAGCTATTGCTTTTGATCAGTGGCGCTTTCATGGTTTCTTCGGTGATGCTCTCAGCGATGTCACTGGAGAGTAACGCCGCCGTTTCTTCGCCTGATTTGAGGCCGATAGTATTGGTGACATCATCTAGAACAACGACTGTCTGGTTGGCACCCGCTTCTGGTGTGGGAAACCAACGGGCGAATAGCTGTTCGGCAAAGCTCTGGGCTGTTTCGCCATAGTCTAGGCGATGGATGGTAACGTAGCGAACTTCTTGGCCGGTGGCTGCGGCTAGCTTTTGGAGATCTTTGTTGAGGTTGCTTTCGTTTAACCGGGTGATTTGGTTAGCGTCATCTAAAACCCAGTTTTCACTATTGGGTGTGATGGGCATGTCGTACACACCGGTAGCGTTCGCAGGGGGCGTGATGATGAGATTGATAGTTAGTGCGATCGCAACCGCAACAATCCAGCGGCAGCGATGAAAGATCGAACTCAGGCGCATGATGTTTCAAGAAGCAGCAATTGAGTAGCCAAAAAGCCACCCACATTGATTACTATAAATGACTTAATGCCCCGACTATCTATCGAGTCGTCTTTCTGCGGCCGATTTAACGGAAAAACGACATCGTTGCGAAGCGATGCCGTTCCATAATCGTTTTCATTCGTAGTTTGCTAAGCCAGGGTTTACTCCGAGGGGGCGAAGGGTAAACTATGCACGCATAATAGGCACGATGCAACCATCGGCAATGGCACTGTCTAAAATAGCGAGCTGACGCTCCTCGGCATTGGTGAGTTGAGGCTTAACTCGATATGTTTTAATGGCAGCTGCAACACCTGGGGACAATTCTCTGTGGGTTAAGGCAATACGCACCAAACCTTCTAGATTTTTACCAGTGAATTGATTGGTGTTAAACATGTTGTCGGTTTTGCGAGTGACTACTTGGTACATTCGCGTTTCATGGACCGACTTCCGGATTAAATGTTGAGAAAAACAGACAAGATTGGGCGTAGATAGATACTGAGAAGCGTGAGTGAACGCGGTATCAAAATTGACAAAAATAGGTGCTTGGCATTGCTGAGCCTTGGGGTGATTGCATCTGCGCAAGGTCGATGGATCGCACCATTAGCAGAGTGGTTCCCCGGCCAAATCAGCAACGGCATTTTTTCGGCTGTCGCCATGGGCGGCGAGGGCGATCGCAGCAGGATAAATGTGATGCTCTTGCACTTGAATCCTGGCCTGGAGCTGCTCGACGGTGTCCCCCGCTAAAACCGGCACTGCGGCTTGCATGATGATCGGACCACTGTCCACGGCCAGTTCGACGTGGTGCACGGTGCACCCTGCCAGGGTGACGCCAGCATCCAGCGCCTGTTGCACGGCATGTAGCCCCGGAAAGCTGGGTAATAAACTGGGGTGAATATTGAGCACACGGTCAGGAAAGGCGTCGATCAGCTGTTGGGTCACCCGCCGCATCCAGCCAGCCATGGCCACCCAGGTAACATCGTGTTGATTCAACGTGCGGATAATGGCTTGGTCTAACGCTTCTCGAGATGTAAACTCGCGGTGGTTAAGCAAAACCCTAGGGATTTGCCAGCGTTCAGCTCGTTCCATGACCTTTGCCCCAGGATTATTGCAGATCACGACATTGACCTGGGCCTTTAGGGCGGAACGTTCAATGGCCGTCATGATCGCTTCGAAATTGCTACCGTTGCCAGATGCCAGGACACCTAGACTGAGCGGGGGATAGTCAAGGTTTTCCCAATTGGTGGCAGGGGCAAGCAAAGTAGTTGTGGGGCTGGCGTTGGGACCCATGGGCTGCACAATAAACAAACTTTAGAATTGTACAGGGGACGGGCTAAAAGACTGGGTTAGAGTTGGTCGAAGCTATTAAAATTTAAGTAGTTCCACGGAATCTGGCCGTAAAAATACGTGGGGTGATACACTGTTAACCTTTTCGGGAAAACCAGGGCATAGTGGAGAAAGCCCATCACTATCACTCTTGTTCCCCAACCATGAGTCCACCCATTGCTGCCCGTAATATTCATGAGTCTATCGATGTAATTACTAGGTCGCTTAATGCGGTGGCGGCGCCAATCTATGTGAAGGGGCAAGACCATAGATGGTTGTTTGCTAATGTGGCCTGCTGTCAGCTATTGAATAGTTCCCTGGAGCAGTTGGTGGGATGTTTAGACCAAGATGTGCCAGCGTTGGTAGATGCAGGCACATTGGGGGCTCAGGACGAGGGCTTTTTTCAATCGGGAGAAACCCCTGATCCACAGCCCATAACCATTGCTACAGCCTCTGGTCGGCACCAGGTAACCTGTTCGCGTACCAGGTTAGAGACGGCTAGCGGGCCGATTTTGATCAATACCTTGCAGGTGGTGGGCGAACTGGCCCAGGTGCGGCAAACCAACTATGAACTGCGTCAACAATTAGAAGAGCGCAACGGTGCCCTAGAGAAGTTAATTGAGTTTGAAGCGACACTCAAACGGATTACGGACCGAGTGCGAGATAGCTTGGATGAAAAACAAATTTTGCAGACGGCGGTCCAGGAAATTACAGAGGCTTTGAATGTACGTGGTTCTAATACGTCCCTGTACGATCTAGAGCAGGGCACCTCCACCATTTACTACGAGTTCACCACCTTGCCGTCCGACCGTGGCCGTGTGTCTCAAATGGAGGCTTTTCCTGAGGTTTATCATCAGCTGCTAGAAGGGCAATATCTACAGTTTTGCTCCATTGCCCCCAACCCAGTACGGGGCTTGGTGTCCATGCTAGCGTGCTCAATTTTTGATGATCGCGGTGTGCTGGGCGACCTGTGGTTGATTAATGATAAGGACCATGGCTTTAGCGAGTATGAAATTCGGCTAGTGCAGCAGGTGGCGAACCAATGTGCGATCGCTATCCGCCAAGCCCGGCTGTACCAAGAATCCCAGTCCCAGGTGCGGGAGCTAGAGCAGGTCAATAACCTGAAGGACGACTTTTTGAGCACCGTCTCCCACGAATTGCGCACACCGGTCACCAGTATGCGGGTGGCGCTGCAGCTATTGGGCGTAACCCTGAGCCAAGAACTCGGCATGGAGCAGGAACTCACCAGCCCCGATGCCCAACAAAGTCGCATCGCCCGCTACTATCGCATCCTCAAAGAAGAATGTGAGCGAGAAATTAGTTTAATTAACGACCTGCTAGATCTGCAGCGTCTGGATGTGGGTAACCACGACTTAGCATTGCAAACCATTCAACTGGATGAATGGCTACCGGCCCTAGTCAATAGTTTTCAAGAACGGGCCACCAGCCGACAGCAGCAGCTCGAAATTGTGTTGAATGACAATCTGTCGGTGATACGGTCAGATTTGTCTAGCCTCGATCGCATTTGGGCGGAACTGTTGAATAATGCCTGCAAATATACTCCCCCAGGTGGACAAATCACCCTATCTGTTTTGCCGGGGCAGGAGGATATGGCCAAATTTGATCTGATCAATACCGGTGTGGAAATCCCCCAGGATGAATTGCCACGCATTTTTGATAAGTTTTATCGCGTACCCAGTGCCGACCCTTGGAAGCAAGGGGGGACTGGGTTGGGCTTAGCCCTAGTGCAAAAGCTGGTGCAGCATATTGGTGGTGTAATTAACGTAGAGAGTGGTAACAACCAGACCTGCTTTACCATTGAACTACCGCTATCTTTAGAAAAGTGATGAGGTTGGGAGATCATGGTAGTGACAGCACAGGTGCCCTTGCCAGAAGCCTATGAAGGGCAGTTTGGCACGTTTGTAATTACCCCCGAAGATCGGCGGGAGGTGGTTATCTATCGCAGTGGTTTGGGCATTGCGGCCTTGAGTTTTGCGTTGGGGGTAACCCTGTTGGGAGTCTTCGGCCCCACCCCTGCCATCCTTTGGACTATTTCTGGTTTGTATGGCTTGCTGTGGGCGGGCTTGGGCATTAGCCTTTGGTATATCCACATTTACCTGCGGCCACTGCACCTGGCGCTACAAGTTTTTTGGGCGATTGGTGGTTTGGCTAGCCTGGGGCTGGCGGTGGCGTTGCCTGGTCCCTTGGCATTGACCATCTATCAATACCCCTTATCCATCTTGGGCATAGGGTTTACCTTTGCGGCACTCACCGGCATCTTCTTCAAAGAAGCCTTTTGCTTTAATCGATTAGAAACTAAATTTCTCACCTTTTTGGTGCCAGCCTTTTTGTTGACCCATATGGTAGGGGCGCTGCCCATCGGTCTGGGCCGTCAGCTTTTGGGAGTTTGGGCAATTTTGTTTGGGGTGTTTGCGTTGCGCAAAGTTATTCAACCCATCCCGCCAGATATTGGCGATAAAAGTGTTTTTGACTATCTAAAGCAGCAGCGAGCGGACGTTTGACGGCGGACGTTTGACGGCGGACGTCTACGCCTTTGTTCCTAATTCCGAACGCTTATCTCCGAATTCTGGCGTTGCCTGGGCATCCTAAGGCCGTTGGACTGAGGGGGAATTCGGCTTGGAACGGGCATATTGGCTGGCTTGGTCGCAAATTAAAGATGTAGGGCCCATTTTAATCAAGCGGCTGCATGAATACTTCGGTTCTCTGGATCTGGCCTGGCAGGCAGATGCCGCGAGTTTGCTCAGCGTTGATGGCATTGGGCTAGTGACAGCGGATCAGATTGTCCGGCTGCGATCGCGACTAAAACCACAGCAGCTACTCGAGCAGCACGAAGCCCAATACCCCCAATTTTGGACCCCGGCCGATCCAGACTACCCCAGGTTGCTTTGGGAAATCCCCGATCCACCACCGGTGCTTTACTACCGAGGACCCTGGCGGCCCAATCAGGCACCCTCCGCCATGACCGTCGGCATTGTCGGCACTCGGCGGCCCAGTCCCTATGGTCGACGCTGGACCCAACGATTAAGTCGTTGCCTGAGTCAGCGGCAGGTGGTTGTCGTTTCAGGTCTGGCTGCGGGCATTGATGCCTATGCTCACCAAAGCTGCCTAGATAGCGACGGTCAAACCATCGCCGTATTGGGCACCGGGGTGGACGTCATCTATCCCCGCAATAATGATCAGCTATACCAGCGCATTGAAGAAACGGGGCTCATTGTGAGCGAATATCCCGATGGCACCCCTCCCGATCGCGGCCATTTCCCTCGCCGTAATCGGATTATTGCCGGCCTCAGTGATGCCATCTTAGTGACCGAAGCCCCAGAACGATCGGGGGCGCTGATCACGGCCTATTTAGCCAATGACTATGGTCGTCATGTGTATGCCTTGCCCGCCGGTTTGGATAATCCGACCGCCCGTGGGTGCCTAAACTTAATCAATACGGGGGCGGCCATGGTGATGGGAGAGACTCATTTCGTCACCGATCTAATCAATACGATTGGGGCCACAGTTTCCCACCATGAACGCGCTCCAGACGCTTCCTCGGCTACCCCTGACGTAGAAGAGACAGCCCAAAAACAAGAGGTGGCGGCCATTGAGGTTGAATTGGAAGCACCGCTCAAACAGCTATTAGCCCAGGTGCCAGATGTACCCACCAGCTTGGACAAATTAGTAGAGGCCACCCAGCAAGACACCAGTGTCTTGCTAAGTGGCCTTTTACAGTTAGAACTAGCGGGGGTGGTGACCCAGTTGCCCGGTGGCCAATATCAACGAACCTAACGCAATGAAAGATTGTTAGTAAGATATTTCGTACCCTGTGTAGGTAATCTCGTGGTTATCTGCTGGAAAATCGGATGGATTTTCTAACGGATCAAAATTGTCCACGAAAAATTCCACAGTCAAATCACCCAGTTCGATCATGTCTCCATCTCGCAGGGGCTGTCGTTTTTGTGGGCTTAAACGACGGCGATTGACATAGGTGCCTGTTTGACTGCCCACGTCAGCGATAAAAAATCCGGCGTCAGGGGTATACCGAATGACAGCATGACAAGGAGCAACGGCGGCATCTTCCAGCGGAAGTGCACAGGTGAGCGATTTTCCCAAGAGCCAACATGCGCCTGCTTGGGTGAGGTTCAAAGTATCAGAACTGCCTGTATTAGAAACTAAAAATACAGAAGAATTAGCAATGATAGCTTGAACATAAAAAGGAGTAACTTGACAGCGATTTTTAGCTGTTAATAGTGAATCAATGATTGAATTTGCAGTATCAAAATCGTTTTTTATATTTTGAAAAAAAGCATCCCAAGGGAGTGATAATGCATTGATGATGTCTGCATCAATAGACATTTTCTGAACTTCTGGGTTGCTAGGACGGAAAGCTCTAAGCGTTGACATGGACAATGACGAAACAACTTAACAGCAACAGGCTATAAGTGCGGTCGATTGTCACCCTAATTCACTAGATTCACAGGTAGTTGCTCAGTATTTCAGGAAGGGGACACTCAGTAAGATCGTAAAATTTTAGATAATTACGTGATACAAACCCTGCTTCCCACTGGCGTGATCTCTGCTGTTTAAGATCAAGAAACCGTTTGGAAAATCTTTGTATTAACGGTAGTTGGCTTGATGCTAATCCCTAATAAATTTAGATATTTTCTACGAATGTTGAGCAATCTAGGTAGGATGTGAATCTATCCAAGGTAGTGCGGTATTTATATCTTTTTTATTAAAGCTTGCTTGTTCAAAATCAGTGATTAGGTGAATTGCCTTTTATCGAAGCTTTAAAAGCCGTGAGTAAATATTAAAATCGCCCAAGGTTGGTAACCGATATCCTGAATCCTTAAAGCAGGACCCACAGGTGTTTCAGTGCCTTTGAGGGTAGACGGCTCAGAAATTAGCACAGCCCCATTGCCGTTGTCATGATGGAATTTAGAGCAGTTGTAGTTTTAAGTATTCGTTAAGCTGCTGGTTGGAGAATTTATCCGGTGACCAATGCCATTATTCGGGCTCAGCCTCCCCTAGATTTTATCCCTGAGCAATTTAGTCCGTGGGTACGGCGATTGCTCAAAGTTATCGTGCCTGGGTGGATGCGTTGGCACACGGATTTAGTGGATATTCGGGTGAAAAATCCTGAGGTGTTGGCCCAGAAGTATGGTGAATTTTGGGCAGGGCAGGGGCGATTATTGTTGGCATTTCGCCATCCAGCCCCAGAGGATGCCTATTGTTTAGCCCATTTGTTGTGGCGGGCGGTGCCTCAAGCTGGCCAGCAGCAGGGGCTATCGTTGCAGCCTGTCCATAGTCATTTTATTTATGACCGGGGGATACCCCTGTGGGCCGGTCGGTGGATGGGGTGGCTATGCTCCCGGTTGGGGGGCGTTTCGATTCAACGGGGCAAGTTGGATTTAGTGGCGCTGAAGGCGGCCCGTAAGTTGTTGGTCAGTGGTGAATTTCCGTTGGCGGCGGCCCCAGAGGGGGGCAACAATGGCCACAATGAAATTGTCAGTCCCCTGGAACCTGGCGTGCCTCAGTTGGCGTTTTGGTGCGTTGAAGATCTCAATAAGGCCGATCGATCGGAGCCGGTCTATGTGGTGCCCCTAGGGATTCAATATCGCTATATTGATCCGCCTTGGGCTGCGATCTCGCAGCTGCTAACTCAGTTAGAAGACCGTAGTGGCATTTCCGGTGAGCTGCCCAAGCTGCCTGAGCTGCCCAGTGCCGAACTCGCTAACCTCTATGGGCGGCTGTATCGCCTCGCTGAGCATTTGCTTACCCTAATGGAGTCCTATTACCACCAAATTTATGACCTGGAACCACCGGCCGATAGGGATGACGATGCCAACGCCCAACTAGCCACCCGGTTAAAGCATTTGCTCGATGGGGCCCTATCGGTGGCAGAAACGTACTTTAAGCTAAAGCCCAAAGGATCTGTTATTGATCGGTGCAGACGCTTAGAGCAGGCCGGTTGGGAACGTATTTTCCGAGAAGATTTGCGAGATGAAGCCGCCCTATCGTCAGTGGAGCGCGGTTTGGCCGATCGGGTGGCGGAAGAAGCAGACCTGCGCATGTGGCACATGCGTTTGGTCGAGAGTTTTGTGGCCGTCACTGGCCGCTATGTTTTAGAAAAACCCACCGCCGATCGGTTTGCTGAAACGGTGTTGTTATTGGCCGATATGGTCGCTCGCATTGAGGGCAAAAATCCGTTCCCTCGCCCATCCTTAGGCAAGCGAGAGGCCCTGGTGACGGTGGGCGAGCCGATTAATGTGAGAGACCGGTGGAGTGACTATAAAGCCAGTCGTCGAAAAGCAGTAGCCGCCCTGACAAAAGACTTGCAGGGCAATCTGGAAGCTTTGATTGTAGATAGTTCTGAGTTCTAGGGGAGCTATCAGCTTTCAGGGGTGGTCTAGGACTATGTGAGAGGGAGCTAACGACTTTTGCGTTGGTTTGACCGCTGGGCCAGACTGCCCCGTAGCCCTAGCCTGTAGAGTGCAGCGCCTTTGTTTTCAATAATTTCCTGTACATCTGTTTCCTGTACATCTGTTTTAAGGGCTAGGGCCATGTTGTATAGGGTCAGTGCTGCCTGATAGCGGCGTAGCTTGTACAGAGCATTACCTTTGTTATTTAGGACCTCATAGATGTGGGGATTGATGGCCAGCGCCTTGTCATAGGTGGTAATGGCCTCTTGGTAATACCCCAACCCATATAGGGCATTCCCTTTGTTGTTGAGGGCTTCGCATGAGTCAGGCCTAATCTTGAGCGCTGCCTCATAAGCGGCAATGGCATCCTCCCGACGCCCCAACTTTTGGAGCGCTAGGCCTTTGTTGTTGAGTAGCGTATATTTTTTCTCTGACTCAAGGTGCAGCGCTGCATCGTAAACAACAATGGCCTCTTCGTAGCAGCCGTGGAGATATAGGGTGTTGGCTTTAGTTAACCATTCTGTAATGGTCCAGCTTTTGGTCGGGTCAATGGCTAAAGCGTTGCGGCCAGACTGATATAGGCGTATGGCGGTGGCATTGGCGGCCATGGCTTCGCCATAGCGGTCTAGCTTTTGCAACACAGCGCTATATTTTTCCCAAGCGTTAGGAATATTAGGGTTGAGGGCGACAATCTGCTCGAATATTGGTAGCGCAGCTGCGTGATCTTCCACACTGATTTTTTGTAACCCTTTTTCAAATAGGGCGATCACGTCGTCTGAAACAGTGGTTTGTGTAGTAGAAATCATCCCTTTTGGGGCCGCGGTTTAAGGCTGTTGCATGGGCTGATTTTAGGCCCTATGCTTCCGTTCCTTGAGGATTTTTCTCTCGATTTTATGATTCGCGGTTTTTTCGTTTTGTGGTTGGGGGCACGGTTGTGTCGAGAGCCGCTGTGGGCTGGGCCGATTTCTTTTGCCTAATGGGACGTTAGAAACGTTGATGGCGTCTCTGGAGCGATAATTTAAACTGGGTGGCCTCTTTGCTTTGAATGGCTGTTTGGAAATCTGGCTTAATGGCGAGGGCCGCATCGAAGGCTGCGATCGCACTTGCGTAACGCTCTGCCCCATGGAGCACCACGCCTTTGCGGTAGAGTGCCAGATAATTTTGGGGTTGCATGGAGAGGATGGCCTCATAGGCGGCGATGGCTTCTTCATAGCGCCGCAGGTTCAGCAGGACAATCCCCTTGCTGTAGAGCACATCTGGCAAGTTGGGCTTAAGTTTTAAGGCATCGTCATAGACCGTTAGGGCCTCGTGAAAACGACCTGCCTTCAGTAGGGCATTGCCTTTTTTGCCCAGGGCTTTGTAATGGTCGGGTTGACTGTGGAGCGCGGCATCGTAGGCGGCAATGGCCCCTGGGTAGTTGCCTAGGTCGTGGAGGGCTAAGCCTTTTTGGTAGAGCACATGGGCATTGTCGGGCTGGGTTTCCAGAATCAGGTCATAGGTGGCCAGGGCCTGCTGGCTATGGCCTAAGGCATATTGCGATAGTCCTTTGTGGAAACTTTCATCGTAGAGATTGGGCTTGGTCGCAAGCGATGCATCATAGGCGGCGATGGCCTCGCCATGGCGGTCTAGTTTGGCTAGGGCTCGCCCCTTGTTGTACAACGCGTTGTTGAGGTTGGGTCTGAGGCTGAGGGCGGCATCGTAGGCGGCGATGGCGGCTTCGTATTGGCCTAGTTTTGCTAGGGCTACGCCTTTGTTGTGCAGCGTACTGTGCTTGTGGGGGGTGAGCTCAAGGGCGGCATCATAGGCGGCGATGGCGTCTTGGTAACGCTCTAGTTTGGCCAGGGCTAGGCCTTTGTTATTGAAGGTTTGGTGTAGGCCTGGATCAATGGCTAGGGCGGCATCATACGCTGCGATCGCAGGCTCCAGTTGCCCCAGCTTGGCCAGGGCAAAGCCCTTGTTGTGGAGGGCTTTATGGAGGTTGGGGGCCAGCTCTAATGCCGCATCATAGGCGGTGATGGCCTCTGCCAATCGACCTAGGTTGAATAGGGATACGCCTTTGTTGTAAAGCGTGTTAGATAAGTCTGGTTTGAGCCTAAGGGCCGCATCATAGGCGGCAATGGACTCTTCGTAGTGGCGGTTAAAAAATAAGCGTTCTCCTTCGCTCACCCACTGTTCCGCCGTCCACCCTTGGGTCACATCCACCGCTAAGGCTTGGGCTCCAGCTTGGTAGAGCTCTACAGCCTTGGCATTGCTATCAACGGCTTCGCTATAGCGGCCTAGGGTTTGTAATATGGCACTGCGTTTTTCCCACACATTGGGAATATCGGGCTGGATCGCCAAAATTTGTTCTAGTAGAGACAGGGCGGCTTCGTTGTCACCCACACTCATTTTTTGTAGCCCTAGGTTAAATAGGGCGACGGTTTCGTCTGCTGATTTCCCGGTCAGTTGCCGATCATTGGCACTGACTGTCGCCGACGAGGGGGCGGCTATATTGACCGCTGTCGGGTCTTTTTCCAGCAGGGGGGACTGATTATTAAAGGGACGATTGAGCATTGGGGGGAATGCACTATACAGGAACTTAATGGTTGCTAATTATGAAAGGGTGAATCGATCTGCAAATACACCGCTGCAGGCTGGTTCGAATCAGCACCACTTAGAGTTTTATCTTAGGTGGAAGTACCCCGTATAAAAAGAGGCTACTCATCGATTGCCAGTAGTTTGGGCGTCGTGGGAGTCGCCTTTTATGGCCGTAACTACGGCAATACTGGTTTTCCAAGCGATGTTCGTGCTTAATGCCCGTGTGTACGCTTGTTGAATAACCGCTAGTTCCTTGGTAGCAAATGTTTGGGCCAGATGCTGCATATACTGAGAATCTTCACCAAACCATCGTGATTTAAGTTGCCGTGTGACTGCCAGGGTATTGGGCACTTGCATCAGTTCGATATCGGCGACCAAGCCGGTGCCTTTGAACCAGCCAGGAATAGCCTCCACATCCCAGTATTTTTCCGGGTTGCTGGTGTAGAGGCCATCCTCGGCCTGCTGTAGCTGATGCAATATGGGTGGCGGCAGGGTGTGCGGTGGCAGCAGGGTGTAGAGGCGTAGGGTGCGAAAAGGAATGGTTTCGGCCAAGACCATGCGGCCTTTGGGGGCCAGATGATGGGCCAGTTTTTTCAACAGTTTTGGATGCCCTGAGCCGGATTGGAAGGCATTGCGGCCAACGATGCCATCGAATGTAACGTCGGGGGCTTGAGCTTTTAGGGTTTTGGGTAATGCGGCCAGGGGCGTAGTCAAAAAAATGGGCCGGGCTAGGTCCGATAGTGTGTGGGCTTGTGCGGTTAGGGTTCGATGTATGTCTGCGGTGGGGGTGCGGGCATAGACGCCGCCTTCGGGGACCTGGCGCAGGGCTTCCCAGGTGAGTAGTCCGGCGTTGAGGTCGAGTAAAACGTGGTGCCGTTGGGGATTTAGGGTGGCGTAGATGAGATCGCACACCTGCCTGAGCCGCTCCCCCGCATTGCCTAAGGTGCGCTGTATCCATTGTTCCTGGGCCTGATCTGTGGGGCCGAATGTCAGTACTTCGGGTAAATCCGCTGCCATGACAGCGGCGAGCTGGGCCTCGCGTTTACGGGCGACCTCAATCCGAATGGTGTCTTCATAGCCCTGGTTTGAGGGCTGGTAAAACACTTTGCCCTGGAGTCCGGTGGGTAAATATTGCTGCTCCACCCAGTGGTCTCGGTAGGCATGGGGATATAGATAGCCCTGTCCGTGGCCGAATTCTTCCTTGTCTCGATTGGCATCCCGCAGGGGATTGGGGACATCGGCTTCCCGTTCTTTTTCCACCGTGTTGAGGGCATCGAAAAATCCCATGACACTGTTGGACTTGGGGCAGGTGGCGAGGTATAGGGCGGCCTGGGCTAGCGGGTAGCGCCCTTCGGGCATGCCCACGCGGTCAAAGGCCTGGGCACAGCCATTGGCCACCACCACGGCATTGGGATCCGCCAGACCAATATCTTCCCCGGCGAAAATTACCATGCGCCGAAAAATGTAGCGGGGGTCTTCGCCGGCGTACACCATGCGGGCCAGCCAGTATAGGGTGGCGTCAGGGTCCGAGCCCCGCATGCTTTTGATGAAGGCGCTGATGGTGTCGAAGTGGGCGTCGCCTTCTTTGTCGTACAGCACCGCCCGTTGCTGAATCGATTCTTCGGCTACGGCTAGCGAAATATGGGCATCGGGAGTGGTTTCTACGGCTAGTTCTAGGGCATTTAGCAGGGCACGGGCGTCGCCGTTGGCCACATTGACCAAATGGTCTAGGGCCTCGTCATCGATGTGGACGGCGCGTTTGCCATAGCCCCGGACCGGGTCGCTCAGCGTTTGCTGCACAATTTGGCGCAGGTCATCGGGCCCCAGGGGTTTGAGTTGAAACACCCGCGACCGACTCACCA
This sequence comes from Leptothoe kymatousa TAU-MAC 1615, assembly GCF_018739865.1. GTDB lineage: Bacteria > Cyanobacteriota > Cyanobacteriia > Phormidesmidales > Phormidesmidaceae > Leptothoe > Leptothoe kymatousa. The sequence goes on from NZ_JADOER010000002.1 coordinate 148,826, forward strand.
GGGCTTTATTCACTTCAAAGTAGGGGTTTTCGGTGGTGGCCCCAATCAAAATTACGGTGCCGTTTTCCACCCAGGGCAGGAGGGCGTCCTGTTGGGCTTTGTTGAAACGGTGCACCTCATCGACAAATAAAATGGTGCGCTGACCCTGCTGGCCTCGGAGATCTTGGGCGGTTGCGATCGCGCTGCGAATGTCCTTCACCCCCGCCAGCACCGCATTGATGGCAATAAAGTGGGCCTTTGTCGTATTCGCAATCACCTGGGCCAGGGTGGTCTTACCCGTGCCAGGGGGGCCATAGAACAACAGCGACGATACCTGATCCGCCTGAATCGCCCGTCGCAACAACCGACCGGGCCCAATGATGGCATCCTGACCCACATACTCATCCAAATGGCGCGGACGCATGCGGGCCGCCAAGGGCGCTTCAGAGGCAATTAAAGACTGTCGACGTTGCTCAAATAAATCCATAGATCTAGTATCGTTGCCGATTTAGCCCATGTATCGATTTACCAAAACCTGAAAACTAAAAAACGCTCCCAATATGGGAGCGTTTTACATAGATTGAGGCTGGGTTAGTTAACTAACACTCAGTCCGAAACTATGAGGACCAGATACCACCAGCAACTTCTTGCAGAGGTAGTAAGTGGGGAGTCTGGCAAAGCAGATAGGCAAAGAATGCACCACTGCAGCCACCCACTAGGAAGCCGCTAGCAAAGTTGCTCCACCCTTCGCGAGTAGAAAATGCTTCAGGAGGATTGGGAGTTGTCAGCGTACCTTCAGGGCCAGCAGGATTAGCCGCACTGTAGATAGAAATTGCAACAGTCAGAATAAAGACAAAACTAACAGCTGCAATCACACCAGCCACAGCACCATAATCAGTGGCGCGGAGGGGACCCAGAATAGCAAAAGGACCGTAGAACCAGTAACCGTGAGCAACGCCTACTTCTAGGCCACGGCTAAATGGAGACAAACCTGCACGGTAAGCAGGCAAATTATTAATGTAAGTACGTGCAACCGCAGAGGAGTTAATCGGAGTCGCAACGTTACCCACTTCGGGGGCTCCAGTTGCGCTTGCAAAACTAGTTGCCATAAGAACGTCTTCCTATGTAATGGACAGTCGTAAGACGGGAAATTCGAACTTGCCGTTGCTATGCAGCAACGCCCATACAACGCAAACCAAACCGTTGAGGCTTTAGGCCATTTCAGTACCGCCGCTTCTACGCAATCACAGAAACAGAGCACCGACATGGCACATCGGCTGCATCTGAGGCCAATATTCTCATAGAAGCTCCCCGAAGATGGTGAATGCAACAGGTTTGTTAAGTACGAACGGGTATAACGTTAAATTACTTAACAGTCTGGCGCTGTGGTCTGCCGTCTGGAAAACCCATGGGAAAATCCTGGGGATAGGCCAGGGCCTATCCTGCCGCAATGCTTATGGGGCAGAAGATGTAGCCACAGCAGCTCCTAAGATTTCGGCCCACTTCCATAGACTTCGCCTGACTACGCTGATGTAGTTAGTGCCGACATCGGCTTCGTAAAAGTCATAGTCGTTGATAGTTTGACTGGCCACAATCTAGGGGTGAAGTATCCGTTGCCCTGTGGAGTTGGTATGTGGCTGAAAATTCCCATTGATCTTGAAACTGACGCTGCCAACGTTCATCTACTGAGGGAGCTAGATCGTTGGATCGCACTGGGGCTACTGAGTGAAGGGCAGGCCATCAATCTTGGCCGTCAGCTATCAAGCTCGTTGCCGATTTCCCAAAGGACGGCTGATGTCGTCGCCCATGAAAATCTCGCGGACCCCAAGCCAACCAAGCCCAGAGAGCCCATCTTTGCTGGGTTTAAGTCCCGGTTGGTGCAGTCATTTCTTGAGGAATTAAGCGTTCTGTGGCTGCTGTTTTTGGGGGTGTTTTTGGTCGTCGTGTCGTCGGCCGTGCTGGCGGCAAGTCGGTGGCAGTCTTTTTCAGTCGTGGGGCAATATTCCATTCTGTTGCTTTACACCCTTGCGTTTGGTGGGGTGAGCTATTGGGCTGGGACGCGCAGCCAGTTAAAAACAACCGCTCAAATGCTCAAAGCGGCAACACTGTTACTGATTCCATTGAATATGTGGATGATGGATGCCCTGGGGGTGGTTGCAGCTTCTAGGGTTCTCGCTGTTCTAGCGGGGGTGGGGTTGAGCGGTCTGACCCTGGTGCTGACCGCTGAGCGTCGAGCCGGGGGCAACCTTGTTGGCTTGAGTTGGCTCCATTGGGGTTGGGGGATGGCGGGTTGGCCCTTGGCCGCAGCCTATGTGGGGACGGTGGGTAGCGCCGTAAATCATTTATTGGGTGTTCGGGCCAACGATCGGGGTGGGGATACTACAGCGGATGCTCGGGGCCAACTGCCAGGGATTTTAATTGCCCTATCCCTTGCCATACTGCTGCTGCGTAGCTGGTGGATAGCCCAGGTGCCTTTGGCTCAGCTTGGCTTGGCATTGGGTGTCTGTGGATGGATGCTATGTCGTCTGAACTATCCAATTTGGTCTCGGTTGGGGGCGGGGCTGCTGGTGTTGGGCTGGCTGGGGACTGCGGGGGAGCAGCCACTGCAGGCTATGGGGGTGAGTGGTTTAGCCATTTGGCTATTGCGTCAGCGGTTACAGCAGTCGATGCCAGAACGTCAACAGGTAAGCACATTGGCCACACTGTGGCTGGTTGGGTTTCAGGCGGTTGGTTGGGGCTGGTTGGTTTGGCCCGTTGTTTGGCGCCAAGGGCTGCTGGCTTTTTTGGGGCAGTTTAGTGTGCAACCTGTCAGCGCGCTTAATTTTGCAGGGCTTTGGTTATTTGGTTATGTAGCGCTGATGCTGTGGTTTTCCAGGCGGTTTCGCCGTCAGGGGCAGGCCGCTTGGTCTGGGGTGACGGACCGTTTAACGGTGGGCTTCAGCTTGCTACTGGTGCTGTTGAACGTCACTCAGGTTGAGTCTTTTTTGTTTACGTTCAGTTTGGTGGGGCTGGCGGCTACGTTAGGGTGCCTGGCTCGCCTGCGTCAACCTGCCATGGGTCTGGTTTATGCCACCCATGGTGCGGCCTTAGCCACGGGGGTAAGTGGTTTGTATGTTGTGAGTGAGCAGCTGGGGGGCTGGGCCCAGGGGCAATGGGCGACGGTCTGGGTTGGATTAACGCTGGTGGAATGGGCCATTAGTGTGGCCAGCCATCGTTATCCTGGGTGCCGTCGAGCTGCTTGGTCTGTTGGCATTGGTTTAAGTGCCATTGGGTATTGTTTATTTTTGAATAGCTGGGACGGTGGGTGGAATCTGGCCTGGATATTAGTGCCCAGTATGTTGACGGTGATGGCCTATCGGCCGCCGTTTGAACGCCCTAAGCAGGCGACTAGGCTGGCGGTGTTGACCTTGGTGGGGCAGTTGATTTTGCTGCGGTCTTGGCCCATGGCAACGGTGGCTTTGGGGTTGGGGGCTGGGCTGCTTTGGGCCCACAGCCGTCGTTGGCCCACCCAGCGTGCATTGCCAGTATTTTCCATGGGCGCTGCTGTGGGCTGTATCCATGCAGGGGCTATTTGGCTGTGGTTACTGGATGCTCCGTGGCCCTATGGTGTGGGGCATTTCTTTTTGGTGGTGGCGGTGGTGGCCTCTGGGTTGACGATTTTGGCCCAGCTCCTGGCTCGTCGGTCGGGCAAATTATTTGCCAACTATTGCCTGGCCAGCCGTAGTTGGAGTTGCGGTCTTGCTTGGGGCTTGGCCTTGGGGCTGACGGGGCTGTTGACGGCAGATTTAAGTATTGCTGCCCCTAGGGCAATACAACCCTTATCCACAGATGGGCAAATATTGGTGCAGTATGGCCTAGGGGCCATGGCGTTGGTGCTCGCTCGCTTGAGCGTGGCTCGCCTGCGCAGCTGGTGGGAGCTGGCCTATGGGGTGGGTCTAGTGATCTCCATGGGAATTGCCTTGGCCCAGGGGGCTGTGCAGCCAGCTGCGATCGCAATGGCCATGGTGGCCCTGGCCCTGACCACCCAGCTGATGGGAACGGTGTTGGTAACGAAAAAACAAGGCACCTATCCGGTGAGCTGGCACTACATCCCCCTGGCCTATGGGGCCCTGGGGCTGGTTTTGGGCCATGCCAGCTTTACCGCCACCACGGGCTTTTATGCTGCCGTAGTGGGCATTGTGGCTGTGGCCATTGGCCGTCGCCAGCCCCATTTACGCCGGTTGGGCTATGGCGGTTTGGGGCTATTGTCTTTGGGGTTGTACGAACTGGTGGTCTATCGAATGCTGCAGGCAAGCGGTGGCGCCGCGGGGGATGGACTGACCCTATTGGCCTTGGTGGGGGCTGCGATCGCCGTGATCTATCTCCTGTGTCAACGCTGGATTCAGCGGTTTAGCCACCTCCCCCCTGTCGGTATTGCCCTGGCTGCACGACTGCACTGGATGCTCGGCGTCGCCCTGGCCACCCTGGCCATGGTTAGTGGCCATAGCCGTTCCGGCGTATGGCTGTGGCTAGGGGTGGCCACAGTGTTAGGCACACATGCTTTGCTCAAAGGCAATGCCCGGTGGTTTCCCATCAATGGTCTGTCCCAGGCCCAGGCAACGTCTCCTCTCCCAGAGGGGCAACCAGACGGTCAACCAGACCTTCAACCAGACAAGGCCTATAGCCAATGGACCTGGAGTGGGTTGACCATTGCCACGGTGGCGATGCCCTATGGTTTAGAGCAACTGGTGGCCAACCTCCACTGGATTCGTGGTTGGGGCTCCTTGGGGCTGTGTGTCGTGAGTTTAATTATTTATCAGCTGCCTTGGCAGCGTTGGGGATGGCCGGTGCGCCCCTGGCGACGCATGGCCCTGGGGTGGCCCATGCTGGGGATATTGTTTAGTCTGACCGCTGCGAAGACCCAGAGTTTGCTATTGGTGGGTGCCTTTTATGCCGTCATGGCTCAACGGCTGAGGGCCGTGCGTCTCAGTTACCTCAGTCTGATTTTGTTCAACGCCAGTTGGGGACGCTATCTGCTGGCCCAGGGATGGTTCACCTTGCTGTGGTTAGTCACCATGGTCAGTGCATCTGCTTTGTACATTTTAGAAGTGGATCCCCGCTGGCAACCCATTACCCTGCGAAAAGAACGGCACTATCTTCGCAGTGCCGCCACCTTTTTAATCGGGATAACCGCCATCTATCAAGCCGAGGTGGCCGCCACCCCATCTATGGTGCTCTTTTTTATCGGAGCCAGCTTGTTAATCAGCATCGGGTTTGTGCTCTTAGGGCTGGCAAATCAGGTGCGGGCTTACCTATATGTGGGGACCCTCACCTTCATCTTGCAAATATGGCGCACTATCATGATGTTTATCCGCACCGATGGCAGTACGCTTTGGGCCGTGGGCATTGTTCTGGGAATTGCCTTAATTTGGATCGCCGCCACCTTTGAGTCCCGTCGCACCCAAGTTAGAGATTTACTCAGACAGTGGTCTACCATGCTGCACCATTGGGACTAATCACCCCCCAACACGCCTCCTGTGATCTCCATGGCCACCAATTTGGACAAAATGTTGCAGTTTATTGATGACTATCAGCATCAGCGTCCTCAAAGTTCCTCAATTCAGGTGGTGCGTTCATTGCGGGCCTATACTCGGCCAGCCTATGCCAATAAATTTTGGGAGATGGTTGCTGGCAATAACCCTAAATTTATTCGGGGAGAATTGGACGACCAAACCGTAGTCCTCATGGGCCAGAGCATTGATTTTGCCCACTTTATGGCCGCCCTATCGGATCAAACCTGGGGGGGGAACCTCAGGTCTACCCTCACCGATGGGGTGCTGTGGCTAATGTCCAAAGCCGTTACGGGGCGAGGCTACGACAGCCGCGAATATACTGCGGCCATTGGCGATACAGCCCAGCCCATTGAGGTCTATCTCGATAAATATGGCCCGGACAGCTATAAACCGGAGGTGTTGGCCGAGCTATTGACTAAATTTGCGTCTGACCAAGACTATGCCTCTGATTTAGTCGCCTTTGTGGTCGGGCGGCTGCTATACGAAAACCCCACCCTATCGGTGAGGGATGCCATCTTAGAGGCCAGTTGGTTTAATTATTCTGATACGGTGCGGCGTTATCTTGTGGAGATGTTTGGGGCACGGCTATCTCACAATCGGCAAATTGTGAACGGTGTGCAGGTGAGGCAGCGAATTAAGGAACGCATTCGCGCTTACCTGATTATTAAGCGAGATGTGCTGAAGGGCAGTGTATTTAATCGCACCTATCGAAAACAGATACGTCCGGCTTTGATTGATCACGCTAGCGATTACTTTATCCATTACCTGCAGCAATCATTGGTCTATCACTATCAATTGTCTGAGCGTTAAGCAAAAGCATTGACGCGCCTAACCAATGTGATCAACCGATAAGAATCATGCATAATAATTCACCAAAAGAAAAATCGGCCCTGAATCAGGAGCCGATTTTATAAGTCTTTTGACTTTGCGTTTATCTCTCATTTGGAGGTGTTCGAAAATGCGTTTTGCGCACTGTCTAATTAATCTCCGTAGAATATTGTAACAATCAGTACAGTTTTTTCTGTGATGAATCTTCACTAAATTCCGATAAGTTCTTGCTAAGGATGGTCCGTAACCTTACTTAACGGTTGCTGCTCCACGGGTCTATCCTCCAAAACTAATTTCTGGAATTAGCGATAAAAGTCAAGAAATCTTGATGTTTGGCCCCTGGAATCTGGTTTTGGTCTGTACATTTACCGATGATCGGTCGTTCTATTTAGCCAAACGCTGTTCCACTCTGATTGACGAACGGCTAGGCTGCATCTGGAATTTTGTGGGTATTGCTGCTCCCCGATATGATTTCATGTAAGGCATGCTGATGCTGCGCGTTTTACAGGGCGGTCCATGCTCTTCTAACGCGGCACGAGCTTTTTTACCCTGGCAACTCCCTTGCAAATTACTTTTCTTGGAACTAGTTCTGGTGTTCCCACGCGGGCTCGCAATGTGTCTAGCGTTGCTCTGCGGCTACCCCAACGGGCTGAGGTTTGGTTGTTTGACTGTGGCGAAGGGACCCAGCATCAGTTTTTAAGAAGCGACCTCAAGTCTAGTCAGATTCGTCGCATTTTTGTGACCCACATGCATGGGGATCATATTTTTGGTCTGATGGGGTTGTTGGCTAGCTGTGGGTTAGCGGGGAATGTATCGCGGATTGATATTTATGGTCCGCCGAAGTTAAACGAGTATTTGCAGGCCTGTCGCCGATATTCCCAAACTCATTTTTCTTATCCCATTAAGGTGCATACGGTGGAGCCGGGGAAGGTGCTGGATGAGGGTGAGTTTTCGGTGTACTGCCAGCGTTTAGAGCATCGGGTGCCTGCGTTTGGTTATCGGGTGGTGGAAAAAGATCGCTCTGGGCAATTTGATGTGAAACGGGCGGCATCGTTGGGGATTCCCCCTGGCCCCATCTATGGTCGGCTGAAACGGGGTGAGGCCGTTACCTTAGGGGATGGTCGGGTGATTAATGGGGCCGATCTATGTGGAGATACGATTCAAGGCCGTAAGCTGGTGTACTGCACCGATACCATCTTTTGCGATCGCGCCATTGAGCTATCTGAGCACGCCAGTGTGCTCATCCATGAATCCACCTTTGCCCATCAGGATGCTGAGCTTGCCTATCAGCGGCTACACTCCACTTCGACCATGGCAGCCCAAGTGGCCCTCGCAGCCCAGGCACAGCAGCTAATTTTGACCCACTTTAGCCCTCGCTATGCACCGGGAAACAGTCTCCAACTGAAGGATTTGCTAGCAGAGGCCAAAGCCATTTTTCCCAATACCCTCATGGCCCACGATTTCTTTGTTCACAATGTAGCGCGAGTAGTGGCCTAGTCGGTTGCGATGTGCCACCGGGCGTGTGAGATCGCTACCCTGACTGATTGGGGATCGATATTTCCTGGGAGCGGCTTTTCGGCAAAGGAGCCTGAGGCAAAAAAAGCTTTTGCGTGGCATCGCTAAGGAGAAATGACTGTGGCTTGCTGAGATACTTAATCGTCTTTTCACGCCAGTATCACTCCAGAGCCATTCAATATCTCTTTAGTGCCATCAATGACTATGTTGTTGCCTTTGTCGCAATCAGTGAAATGAGTCCATAGAGACCTGTGATTGTGACCACTGTATCTGTGTTAAAAAGATCTTATACTTTTGCCCAGTGATTAGATGCTGAGGGCAACAGCACAGATATAAATTGGGCCGAAGTGCCGTGCAATCGGCTCGACAACGTCTTTGTGTTGTACCCATGGAGTATGCGGCTGTTACTAAGTGCTAAAACTAATGTAATCTTCCACTAGTTTCAGCAGCGTGCTCTTAAGCTATAGTTGCTTCAGAGAAAAAGATCGGTTGGTAACTTTTGTTTCTAGTATTAACGAATTTTCACGTTTTTCCATTGACATTTTCCTTCTCGAAACTTCCCTCTGTATATCCCTTAAGTTTTGGAGACAATTTATGTCAATTTATGTAGGCAATCTGTCTTATGATGCTACAAAAGATGATCTGATGTCTGTATTTACAGAATATGGAACGGTCAAGAGTGTTCACCTCCCAACTGATCGTGAGACCGGTCGCATGCGTGGCTTCGCTTTTGTAGAAATGAGCAGTGATTCTGAAGAGACTGCTGCTATCGAAGCACTAGATGGTGCAGAGTGGATGGGGCGTGATCTAAAGGTTAACAAGGCTAAGCCCCGTGAAGATCGCAGTGGTGGTCGTAAGAAAAGCTGGTAATAGAGTTCACATGGCTATTTAAGATCGACAAGATCGACTTTAAGCCATGTAACCTTTTTTAGTTCTAGAGGTTATCTCTAGCTGTGAGAGCTCAGGTATGTTTGCCTGGGCTCTCTTTTTATGGGCTACTGCTGCTTGCCCTAGGGTGGCGAACTTTTGGCTGACTGCTGTGCCCACTGCCTTGTGTGGGCCTATCGAAGACGATAAACCCTGGACCTAAGCAGCGCTCAGGCATCTCTAAAATTTGCTATTTCTCAGAGATGTCTGTATCCAGCAGATGAATTCTCTGCAGCTCACGTTCACCCTCCGCCTGATGACCACCTAACGGATGATGCTCATTGAGCCGAGTCTTTAAACGGCTGAAGTGCTTTTTATTATTGATGGGCATGTGGGGCGCAGGTAGCTCATCATTGGGCCAAGACTCCATATCACCACAGGAACATAGCCCTGCCACCGGCATCACTGCAGACATGGTCGTTGGAATACTGCAAAGGGCACAGTTTGTAATTTCCCAATGGGGGGATAGTAGCTCTTCGATGGTTTCGTTGGCACCATCTAGATAGCAATCGCGGCCATTTACAGCGATGACCGCCTGCCAACAATCCTGAAAAGCGCGGCTAAATCGATTGCCCTCTAGGACGGGCACAGGACGTTGCGTAGTTTGTCCATTATTTAGGTGTATAGGCTTGCCTAGCTGAAACCAATAGGCCAAATACGTTTGTACTTCTTGTGGGGATGCCATTTGACTACCTCGTACTGTGAAACAATCTTGGCTACAGCACGCTGACTGTCATAGGTTAATCCTAGCGTTGTAATTTTAGAAGTCCCCAGACGTTAACCTATTTTCAAGGTCTGTGATGTCTGCACACGATCACAGTTCAAGGGCTTTTTTTTGGAAAGGGGGTGCCCAAGTGCTTCAAATCTAAGGCATAACCCCCTGTGATTAAATATACCTGGGTTGCAATTTGGCCAATTTGCCTGACTAAGCTTCCCAATCGGTCACGGAAGAGACGCCCTAGTGGATAGGCCGGAACTAGGCCCCAACCGGTTTCTTCGGCCACAAAAATGACATCACACTCAGCGGTGGCTAAAGCGGCTAAAAGCTCATCCTGGCTATGCTGCCACGCTGTGTCATCATCATCCAAAAAATTAGCCAGCCAGGTACCTAAAGAATCTACCAACAGGCATTGGCTATGTTGGCCCTGTTGAATAGCTAACGCTAGTTTTCTAGGAACTTCCTGGGTTTGCCATGTACTTGGCCGCCGCTGACGATGTTTCTGAACCCGCTCCTGCCATTCCGTATCTTCTGCTGAGAGGGTGGAGGTGGCAATGTAAATCACCGATTTTTGCATCTTGTCTGCCCAATGTTCTGCCCATTCACTTTTTCCAGAGCGGGCAGGACCGGTGACTAAAATCAGCTCAGCCATTAAATCCAGTCATGGTTGTATTGGGTTTGACTGTAGTCAGAATTTAGAATTGTATACCCTCGATATAGCCAAGACACAAGGGAAATGAATACCCCAAAGGCTGGTCCTGCTCCAAAAATAATTAGTTCAACGCCGCTCATTGCATTGTCCCCAAGGTGACTGTGCCAATTATGATACTGGCCCAGTCGGGTTTACATCGGCGTATGCACTAAAAAAGGTGGGTCTAACGTATATATGTGTACGCAACTTGTCGCATTAGTCGGCCGCTGGTGCCTGTTGTCTTTTTTCCATCCACCAGAATATGCCAAGCCACAGTAGAACGAGGAATAGGATGGCAACGGTAAATTGCGTAACCCAACTTACTAGCGTTGCCAATGGAATTAGGCGACCTATGAAAAATGCCAGGGTAACCATGGTGGTACCCCATAGGCTAGCGCCTAACAAATTGCACAGTAGGAATTTCCAGTAGGGCATCTGGGCGATACCGGCCAAGGGGCCTGCAAAAAACCTTAGTAGTGCGACAAAGCGACCAAAGATGACGGCCTTGTCTGCATTTTGGCTAAACTGTTCGCGAATTTTGATTAGGTTGCTTTCGTCGATGCGCAGGAGGGTGCCCAAACGTAGTAAGAGCGACCAGCCCCCATAAAAGCCAATCCAGTAACCGATACTGTCGCCGATGACGGCGCCTGCGATCGCGCTAGACAATACCCATCGATAGGCGAGTTCTTCACTACCGGCCAAAAAACCACCCACTAGAGTTACCGTTTCACCGGGTAGGGGCAGCCCCATATTTTCAAGCATGATGCCAAAAAAAATGGTCCAGTAACCATAATCCTGCGCCAACGCTTGAATCGTTTCGAGTGAGAAGAAATCAAACGCGAATGGGACAGTGTGCATATAGGTGAGTTTACGTTTCTTATATTTTATTTATTTTTCCTTCTTATTGGGGCGCTTCTCTAGCTAAAACCACTGATTTTTCTTACTAAAGCCCAGACTTTCACCACTTCTCTACACAAAATTGATACACGATCCGTGAAACTAATGCCGAATTTAGCCAAACGCCATAAAAAAACCTCTCCGTCGGAGAGGTTCATCGCATATACGCAGTGATTATGAAATGCTTCGGATCAGCAACAAAAAATTAGACCTCAGCAAAGCTAGCCATAGTGGCATTGCCTAACATGGACTGGGGAAATGTGGGTAAGTCTAGGCAATGCTGAGTGCGGCGGGTGCGCACTGCTAAGCGATAACTCACATTTTGGAGCTCAGCATTGAGCTGTCGATTTTCCTGCTGAATATTGGCAACCCGATTTTTTACCACCAACATACGCTCAGAAAACTTTTGCTTATAGATTTTTGGCAGTTCTTGAACGACCTGCTCCAACATGCGAGTACGGTCGGTTAGTTCACCGACAGTTTGACGCATCTGTTGAATTTCCTCATCCCGGCTAGAAATTTGCTCTTGGTAGAAGGCCACCTGCTTTTCTACGCCTTGCAGCTGTTCTCGTAAAGCCCGTACCTCAGCCTGATGACGCTCAGAAACATCTGGGGAAGGCAAGAAATCCTGATTGCCTTTGACTAGGCGAAATAATTCTTGAGATAGCTGCTGCACCAGCTGGTCTCTCATATGTAATTCGTCCTGCAATCGTGCAATTTCTACCTGCGCATCAGATGTTTTTAACTGGGTCAGTGGGGCCACGTGATCACTCCTACAGTACTAACGATGACTTCTTAAGCGGTATTTCATGGGTCAATGTGCCCACAAATTTAGCACCAATTCTGTAAATTGCAAGGGGTTTATGCTTTTGCTTTGTAATTTACTGCAAAAATCGCAAAAAAAGACGCCGTAACCAATACCAGACGGTCACGACGTTCATTTAGAAAAAATTACCGTTAATGTTCTCCGAAACTACTCGCCGATAAAGCGTTTAGTCAAATAATTTCCGATTACCAAAAGCGCATCGGAGGCGAACATCTTCAAAAATAGTGGGATTCAGCTATGAATTAAACCGCTGAATCAGTTCCCTAGGAACCTAGCGGTGCTGCAGAAGACGGAACTTCAGCTTCAGCCGCTTCTTGGGGCTCATCTACTACCAACGTCAGGTAGCGAATCACATCTTCACTGAGACGCATATCCCTCTCCATGGGAAAAATGGTTTCTCCTGGAGCCTGATAATTCATCTGAATGTAAATGCCTTCGCGATAGCGATTGATTTCATAGGAAAGACGTCGCTTGCCACGGTGCTGAGTTTCTAGCACTTCACCGCCTTTCTCTTGAATCATGCCTTGATACTTACCGATAGTATTATCAACGGCCTCGTCGCTGATATCGGGCCGTAAAATATACATGGTTTCGTAGAAATTGCTCATGGCTTCTCCTTATGGACTTAAAGGCTTGGTTATTTCACCAAGCAAGGATTAACCATCATAGCAGTATGGCCAGCACAATTTTTTCCGTTGCCCGCATTTAGGGCAACAGAGCAACCTTAAAAGCGACCAATTTGCATATGGACGGCTTCAGAGATAGTAGGAATTTCTGGGTAACGGCCCATTATGCATTGAAAAATGGAGTAGCCAACGGCGGCGACACCACCAAACAACAGAACGTTGTAGAACGTATCGGTAATGAGCTCTAGACCCGGAACACTGATTAAATCTAACAGGATGCTACCGATAGAGATAATGAAGCCAATTAGAATGGCTTGCAGCGTGTTGAATCGAATGAAGTGACTAATATTTGAATTGCGCACCACTAAAAAGAACAGTGCGAAAAATACGGCAATGGAGCCCAACCCAAAGGGGACCAATCCGTAGATAAACATAACTGGTGAGACCAGTAAAAATAGAATATTGCCAACGGGCGCTAATGCCGGGAAGTTGGAAATGAGCTTAAAGATTGCACCGCCGACAATAACCGCATCGAACAGTGGTAAAAAGTAAGGTAGGCAGCCCAGTAGCTTGTCAGAAGTGTCAGTTGTGCTACGCCAAGTCATAGGAATTCTTTGAAAGCGTTATTAACGAAGGCATGTTCTCAGCATAGCGCAGGTTTAGGGCGCCATCTTGATTTAGGAACCGTAGAACCAGTTGTAACGCTGTCCATCAGGCTGCTTTAGGCCCACGGCATCGCTCCAGGAAGCCATGGACTTCCATGGCTGTTCTACACCAAAATATCAAGGCGACTTTTAGCAAATGCGTCAGGGCACTGGCTTAATCAAGCAGATGAGCTAGGTCTTGGCAAATGCCACAATTCAATAGTCACAAGGTCTAAAGGACTCTAAATTGGCAAGACGAAAGCCCATCTGGCACTGATATTGGGGGAGCTCGGTAGAGGATTCTAACCTTTGAGCACACCCCAACTTGCCTTCCCGTAACCGAGGCTCACCCGTGTGACTCGCCATCAAACAGCTAGAGCAAACCGATGTGGATGGCAGTACCTGATCGTTTAGCAGAACAACTAACACGCCTGACATGCCTCCTAGAACGGACCCTATGCCCATATTAGGCGAGGTATACGAAGGCGGAGTATAACTTTACTCAGTTTTTACGGGTAATGGTGTTCTATGAGGCTGGCGTTTCCATGCGACGGCGGCGACGGGGACCCCCGCGACGGTTCCGCTGACGGCGTGGTTCTTCTTTTGCCATGTACTGTTCCTTGTCGCTGCGCATCCAAGTAGGCCGTGTTTGGTCGTAGGCCATTTGTAAGGCGGCGGCAGCTACCGTATGGGGGTCATAGGTTTCGGTGAGCTGGGAAACGATGGGCAAAAAGGAGGCCAGGCGCTCGCTGGTGACCGCCTCTTTCATTTGGGTTTGTAATTTTTCAAGGGAGCGAGCGGCAATTTCCGCCCGTGTTGGTACCTTGCAGAAGGTGAGTTCCTGCTTGAGGTGCTGCTCGATTTGGCGCACCTGATATTTTTCTAAAGGATGCACAATGGATACGGCTCGTCCTTCTTGACCTGCCCGTCCAGTACGACCAATACGATGCACATAGCTATCTAAGTTGTCAGGCAGTTCGTAATTGATCACGTGGGTGAGGTTGTCCACATGGATGCCTCGAGCCGCAATGTCTGTGGCCACAACCCATTTCACTTGCCCTTGCTTAAACCGCAGCAATAGCCTTTCGCGTTGGGCCTGGTTTAAATCGCCATGGTATTCATCCACACTGTGGCCAGCAAACTGGAGCTGACGGGTTAATTCAGCGGCGGTGCGACGAGTTCTTACAAAAATAATGGCGGATTCTGGATCTTCCATTTCCAGAATCGGCATCAGGGCCCGAGGTTTGCTCCAGCCGGGGGGCACAACATAGGCTAGCTGAGAAATTCTCTTAGGCGCAGTATTTTGTGCCTTAACTTTGACGGTGACGGGAGACTGGAGGAACTTCGCTGCCAGTTCGCGCACTGTGGGCTCCATGGTGGCGGAGAAAAACGCAGTTTGCCGCTCTGCTGGGGCGTGGCTCAAAATGTTTTCTACATCCTGAATAAAACCCATGTTCAGCATTTCGTCGGCTTCATCCAAGACCATCCAGCTCAACTGATCGAACTTAAGACCGCCGCGGTTGAGTAAATCTAGGATGCGCCCTGGTGTTCCTACCACCATGTGAACTCCACGTCGCAACTGGCTAAGCTGTCGTTCGATGGACTGCCCACCGTACACAGGCAAAACATGGAGTTGAGGACTATGGCGCAGGGTCTGTACGGCTTGACATACCTGCATTGCTAGCTCACGGGTAGGGGTGAGTACCAATGCCTGTACCGCCCGCTTGTTGATGTTAATTTGCTCCAAAATGGGCAAAGAAAAGGCGGCGGTTTTGCCTGTTCCCGTTTGCGCTAACCCCACGACATCATGACCGGCAAGCATGTGGGGAATGGCTTGCGCTTGAATTGGAGTCGGCTCCTTAAAGCCAAGTTCCTCTAGATGTTGAGTTTGAGGGTCAGACAACCCAAGGTCAGCAAAAGACAATGTCATTTAGTCTCCTTTCGAGGTCATTTAAGACGGACAGGTGGGCCAGTAAAGGCGGGTAGACAAGGGAAATTTAGGAAGAAACGCTCACGGACTCCCTGGTTAGCAGGGATTTAGCCGAAAGTACGGTGCCAAATAAGTCATAGGTATCAGCTCCAGTAATCTCGATGGGAACGATTTTGGCGAGGGCAGGCGCACCTTTGACATAGACCAGACCATCCACATCTGGAGCAAACCTTGCAGAACGTCCGATACATTCACCCTGGCTAGGACTTTCTTGCTCAATGAGAACATTCACGACCTGACCAATTTGCATTTGGTTTCGTCGGAAGGAGATCTCCTGTTGAGTGAGCATCAGTTCTTCCCGACGCTGATGCATGATCTCTGGATCAACCTGATTTGGGAGGGTAGCGGCTATGGTTCCTTCTTCGGCCGAGAAGGTAAATACACCAACGTGGTCAAACTCATGGCGCTGGACGAACGCTTTGAGATGTTCAAAATGTTCGTCGGTTTCGCCAGGAAAACCAACGATGAATGTGGTGCGCAATACGGCATCTGGCAATTCTTGCTTGAGTCGTTGGATCACATCATCGTTTACGCGCCCTTGCCATGGACGATTCATGGCTCGCAAGATCTCGGGATGGGAGTGCTGTAAGGGCAAATCTAAATAGGGCAGAACATTGGGGGTGCTGCGAATTGCTTCTAGTACTTCGGAGGTGAGCCCGGTGGGATAGGCATAGTGCATGCGCACCCATGGCACATCGACTTCACCCAATGCGCGCAAGAGCTCAGCGAGCTTTGGCTTGCCGTATAGGTCAACGCCATAGTTAGTGGTGATTTGCGAAATTAGTACCAGTTCTTGTACGCCCTCTGAAGCTAGCTGATGGGCTTCTGCCACGATAGATTCGATGGGGCGAGAACGCTGATTGCCCCGTAAATGGGGAATGATGCAAAAGGCGCAACGATAGTCACAGCCTTCTGCAACTCGAATGTAAGCTACCCCTTCGCTGGTGGTGCGGTAGCGGGGAACGGTTTCGTCGGCGATGTAGGTCGGCTCTGCGGAAATGGCTTTTACCCGCTCACCGGCTTCCGCCCGTTCGATTACGTTAACGATGCGATGGTAGTCGCCTGTGCCGATGAGGGCGACAGCTTCGGGGATTTCATCCAATAGCTCGGACTGAAAATGCTGGGCTAAACAACCTGTGATAACAATCTTTTTGTCGGCCTCCGCTAGCTCCACTAGGGTTCGTACCGATTCCTTTCTAGCTTCTTCAATGAAGCTACAGGTGTTGACAATGACGTAGTCAGCAAGCTCCTCGTTGGCATCTACTTGATAACCCGCCTGAACCAATAGGCCCAGCATATGTTCAGTATCAACACGATTTTTCTCACAGCCAAGGTGAGAAATAGCGATGGTTGGCTTATGAACCATAAAGTCTTATGTGAGGGAAAATAGAATGTTAGTCTCCAGAGCAGGCGTTGCGATCGCACGGATGACTTAACACCTTACCCTACCACTTTTGATCAGCCAAGAACTACCAAGGAATGGCCACATGTCTTTGACTATCAAGTCACAATCGGGCAGCGATTGTTTTTGCCTGGTTGAGGAAATTATAACATAACTATACAATTCTGGGGGCTTTCCCGATGGAAGGTTCTTCTATATCCCTTAGAAGGTTGATCTGCCCTACCTTTGATGTTTTCTGTGGGTATAAAAAATGGGTAGATCAACCACATAGTTAAGATCCCGCAATATGTCTTGGAGCCCCTGTGGAGTTAACGACACTTTTTAAGACCCCCAATCCTGTCATTGGCGTTGTTCATTTATTGCCTTTGCCCACATCTGCCCGTTGGCAGGGGTCACTGTCGGCGGTGGTGGAGCGAGCGGTGCAAGAGGCCGTTGCTTTGGATTCGGGTGGGGTGCACGGCATCATCATCGAAAATTTCTTTGATGCCCCCTTTACGAAAAAATCTGTGGACCCAGCGGTGGTTAGTGCGATGACGGTGGTGGTCAGTCGCTTGCGGCAGCTGGTGACCTTGCCCATTGGGATTAACGTTTTGCGTAATGACGCCCGCAGTGGGCTAGCCATTGCGGCTTGCACTGGCGCTGAGTTTATTCGTGTGAATGTGCTGACTGGGGTGATGGCTACGGACCAGGGGGTGATTGAAGGAGATGCCCATAACTTGATGCGCTATCGGCGAGAGCTAGGGGCGGACGTTAAGGTGCTGGCGGATGTGCTGGTAAAACATGCGGCTCCGGTGGGGGCTTTGCCGGCTGACACGGCGTTGGCGGATGCGGTGGCGGATACCATCCACCGGGGGTTGGCCGATGGGGTGATTGTGTCTGGCGTGGCCACTGGGCAGCCGCCTAGCCGTGAAGATTTGGCTCGGGCAAAAGCGGCTGCGGGGGCAACGCCCGTTTTGGTGGGCAGTGGTGCCACTGTTGGGAATATTGCGGGGCTGATGCAGTCGGCGGATGGGGTGATTGTGTCGAGTTCGCTGAAGCGTTGGGGGCAAATTGAACAACCGATTGACCCAAACCGTGTGGGGCAATTTGTGGATGCCCTGGCATTTTAGGTGTAGATAAAGAAAGGGTTCGGTATGGGGGATTTGCCGTGGCTGATGTGGGGGGATGAATAACGATGCTGTGGGCCCCGCTTTAGGAGCTGGGTCGGCCAAACAAAATCGGCCCCAGGATCGGCAACGTCGATAATTTTCTCTACCGAAGCCCCTATTTTTTGTCTAAGATGCAGTCGGGGCTATTTTTAACAGTATTTTTTGTCTAAAAACAGGCCTGGCTTTTGTGTAGTTTGACGAACTGGAATTTATCTATTCGCTATGGGACGTCGCCGTAAGGAAAATCGTGGGATTTATCGTTGGTCACGCCCGGCCATCGGTGCGATCGCAACCGTTGGAGCCCTAGGTACGGCTTATCTGACCGTCATCAAGCTGATGGGCAACAGCGCCGCTTGCCCGGTCAAAGGGTGCGATCAGGTACTAACCAGTGCCTATGCCGACGTCTTTGGCATTCCGCTCACCCTGTTTGGCTGTCTGGCTTACCTGACTATGGGGGCCCTATCTTTAGGTCCGCTCTTAATCAATGGTGACGGCAACAGTAAGCAGCGCCAACAGTTGGAAGATACCACCTGGCCCCTACTGTTCATCGGTGCCACGGGCATGATGGTGTTCAGTGGCTATTTGATGTACCTGCTGGCCACCGAATTGAAGGCCGCCTGTCTGTACTGTATTGCCTCCGCCTCATTTACGCTGTTGATGTTTATTCTGACGTTGGTGGGGCGTCAGTGGGAGGACCAGGGCGCTTTGGTATTTCGCGGTGTGATCATGGGGATGGTTACCTTGGTGGCAACCATTGGTATGTATTCCATCAGCATCAACGGCCCTTCGGCGACGGCAGCTGGCAACACCGGCCCAGCGGTTACCAATACATCGGGCGAAGCCGAAGTGGCTTTGGCTAAGCACCTAAAGGAAGTGGATGCCAAAATGTATGGTGCCTATTGGTGCCCCCACTGTTTTGACCAGAAGCAGCTCTTTGGCAAAGAAGCGAAGAAGTACATGCCCTACATCGAATGTGCTGATGACGGTGCCGATTCCCAGACGGAATTATGTCGTTCGGTTCCTGAGATTAGCGGGTTTCCCACTTGGGAGGTCAATGGGCAATTTCTTGCGGGTACTCAGACGCTATCCACTCTGGCTGAGGCTTCGGGGTATACGGGGCCGAAGAATTTTAAGAATTAACGTCTAGGGTTGAACCAACGATCGTTTTAGATGTTTCTAGGTCCAGGTAAGGCGCACTTACCTGGACCTATTATTTGGGCTGCCGCCCATATGCAACCTCGGTTGCCTGCATCCGATATCCTAGGGCGCCCGAGCACGGCTGGTTTACCGATTGGGCCCTCACCCAAAGTTGATTTCCAGTAGAGATAGGTCGTCGCCCACCTCTACGCTGGGCACGGTGGCATGGCTGATTAGCTGGTCTAGCTGACCTGGGCGTGGGCATTTAACAATGTGGTCAATAAAGCTATCGAGGCCAAAAATTTCCCCAGGTTCAGACATTTCTGTTTCGGGGACTTCGTAGACGCCGTCGCTAAAGATATAGAGATAGCTATTGTCTGGAATGGAGCAGCGTTTCCAGGTATAGGTCGTGTCTGGCATCATGCCGATGGGCATGCCTGGGGTGCGTAACCGCATGGTCTCAGCGGTCATTAGGGGAAGTTCTGTTTTCGGTGTTTCGTCTTCTGGCTGGGATAGCAAAATGGCGGGGGGATGGCCGGCGCTCGCATACATGAGCTGACGATTTACCCGGTTGTATACGCCGTACCAAATGGTGAAATACTTTTCGTTTTGGTCGGTCATCTGAAACATGTTGTTCAGACTTTCGAGCACCTTGTCGGGCCGGTAGAAGTTGGTGCCCGGTAAGGACTGCGATCTCAAAACATTCAGAACTGATGTGGACAGTAATGCGGCCCCTAATCCATGCCCTGATACGTCCAGCAAATACATCACCAGATAATCAGGGTCTAGCCAATAAAAATCAAAGCAGTCTCCACCTAGCTGTTGAGAAGGCAAAAAGCGAGTTTGAATCTTAACCGGTGGTTTGTCCGTATCTTGAGGTAGAAGCGACTGCACATAGGATGCCGCCTCGGCCAGTTCATTTTCTAAATATTGCTTTTGTTTCTTCAGGTCGCGGGTGAGCTGACAAAGACGCATGCCGGACTTTACCCGAGCCTTGAGTTCGGCCATGTCGATCGGCTTCATCAGCAGATCGTCAGCGCCAGCCTCCAATGCCTCGACGCGGCTTGCGGTTTCCGCATGGGCCGTAATTAATAGAAAAGAGCTCATGGACAAGTCTGGGTGCTCTTTAAGTCGGCGGCAGATTTCTAACCCATCGATGTTTCCAGGTAGTCGCCAGTCACACAAAATAACGGGGGGCGTAATCGCTAACGCTTGGTCTAGACCGTCAGCCGCAGTTTCGGCAATGGCCACACGATACCCCTGACTCTGGAGCATGCGCTGCAGAATACGCCGAATAATTGGATCGTCGTCGATCACTAAAATATCTGCGATGGAGTTATTTGCCTTGACCATTACAACGATACGATGCAGAGGTTCATTAGATAGTGCGACAGCACCATCTCCATGCTTCTATTTGCCATTGGGCTGTTTGGTTTCCTACTCATGGCATAAGGCCCTATCGAAATCGCTAGCAGGGTATCGACTATCGAACGATGTCAAAACTCAATCAACTCTCTCAGTAAATAACGATTGACTGATTGGCTGTTTTAGCTAGAGTGTACCCTTCTAACTTCTGCCTGTGCAGGTGATTGACAAATCAGCGTCTTATAGATGTCCAAAGGAAATTTTTAAAAACAGAAAAACAAATATAAGGATTTAGCGAGTAGATCGTGTAGACGCTTATTTTATCAGCCTACAGAGGATAATTCTGGTTCCCCTAACCGTTCGTGCAATTGTACGGTTATTTTCTGAGATTTCCTATGTGACGTGTCGGTGATGAAAGTGTGCCCAGGGAGAAAAAATAGACGGTCGTTTGGGAGACCGCTGGGCTGGCGTGTGTTGATGATGACGGCGTCGTTGAATCGTCACAGGTGACAAATTATTGCAAGACCGTCCTGGGGGTGAATGGGATTTTTACCCTGAAGAAGCGTTACCACGTCTTTGCTGATGGAGAGGTGTGTGCCATCGCTCACCCTTTGTAGACGAATCAGTTTGACCGATGCAGCTACATCGGTACTCAGCAATGCCTAATCAAGTTTTATGGAAAAATCATGGAAAGTGTTTGTACGCTGCCAACTAGCTGCGTTCTACCGGTCTTAAAATCCCCCTGCGATTATCAAGTTTTTCGCATTACTCCAGACGATAAAAACCGTTTGGCTTTGCTGGTGGACCCCACCCAGGGCCATGCTGCGTTGACCTGCTGCGTAGAAATTTTTGATCAGGGTGGACGTACACCCTCCCATCGGCATCAGGTGGCTGTGGAAATGTTTTATGTACTTCAGGGCGAAGGGCGTGTGGTCTGCGATGGTAAAGTATCGATGATTCGGACGGGGGACAGTATTTTAGTGCCCTCCCATGGCATTCATTTTGTGGAAAATATTAGTGCGCAGCGGCTTTATCTACTGAGTGTAATGGTGCCTAATGAGGATTTTGCCGAACTGATTCGCCAAGGTGTGCCGGCGGAGTTGGATGAGGAAGATCTGTCGGTATTGGGGCGTACGCATTGTTTTAGATGACGTCTGATTGGTTGTTAGTTAAACCGAAGGAAGTGCATTCTTGCCTGACCCGAGATGGGGTGAGGCTGGATGCAGATGTGTATTGCCCAGAGGGGGATGGTCCGTGGCCAGTGTTGTTGATGCGCCAGCCCTATGGCCGAGAGATCGCATCCACCGTGGTCTATGCCCACCCCACTTGGTACGCCGCCCAAGGCTACATTGTGGTGATTCAGGACGTGCGCGGTCGCGGCACCTCAGGGGGCGACTTTAAACTCTTTGCCCATGAAGTAAATGACGGTTACGACACCGTGCAATGGGCGGCTCAGTTGCCTAACAGCAATGGTCAGGTGGGTATGTATGGGTTTTCTTACCAGGGGATGACGCAGCTCTATGCGGCCCAGGCAAAACCATCGGCTTTGAAAGTGTTAGCCCCAGCCATGGTGGGATATGACCTATATCAAGACTGGGCCTATGAAAATGGAGCGCTGAGGTTGCAGGCCGGGCTGGGCTGGGCGATTCAGTTGGCGGCTGAAACAGCCCGTTTGCGGGGGGATGACCTTGCCTTTAATGCGTTGCGGTCGGCTTCGCGTAACTTGCCCCTAAACGGTGCTGTGACGGCCGAGCCAGATGTTTTGAGGCAATATGCGGCTGATTCGTTTTGGCATGACTGGGTTGCCCATCCCCAGGATGATGACTATTGGCAAGGGTTGAAACCTAATTTGGCGGATGTGGACTTACCCATGCTCCATGTGGGGGGCTGGTTTGATCCTTATCTAACGGGGGATATTCGATTATTTAAAGAGATGGTGCGCGGCAGCGCCCACCTTCAGCATTTGTGGGTAGGCCCTTGGACCCATCTGCCCTGGAGTCGCAAAGTAGGGGAGATGGACTTTGGCCTAGGGGCGCTCAACCCCATTGATAAATTGCAGGTGCAGTGGTTTGACTATTGCTTGAAGGGCAAAGGTCGGTTAGATCATGGCCTAACCGAGCATGGTCCAGTCCATTTATTTGAGATGGGCAGTAACTGCTGGCGATGTTTTGATGCGTGGCCCTCCGGGGGAAAGGTACGGCAATATCAATTGCAAAGTACCGGTTTGGCGGGGATGCGTGAGGATGACGGGCAGCTTGTGTTGTCTGAGGTCGCCGTGCTGCCTGATGTTGCCATCGGCGATGTGCTGGTGCATGATCCCTGGCGGCCAGTGCCTGCGTTGGGGGGCCATGGGAGCTGGCCGGGGGGGAGTTGCGATCGCACCGCCTTGGATGGTCGCAGCGATATCCTGACCTACACCACCTCCCGACTGGAAGGTGACTTAGCGGTAGCCGGCGAGGTGACCGTGGCGCTAACGGTGGAGACAGCTGCGGCTAGCTACGACATCTGTGCTGTGCTGTCAGTGGTGCAGCCCGATGGCCGTGTGTTTAATCTCACCCAGGGCTATCGGCGCGTTGCCGAGCCTGGCGATGTTCCCGTCACGGTGCCGCTGCAACCCACCTGTTTTCGCCTCAGGGCTGGTCAGGCGTTGCGTTTAAGTCTCAGTGGCGCTTGCTTTCCTGCCTATCCAGTTAATTCTGGAACGGCTGCAGAGATTAACCATGGGGTGCCAACGATGGAGCATCAGGTGATTACCCTGGCGATTCATCAGGGCCCAGAGACTGTGCTGGTTTTGCCCCTGGGGTAGGGGCAAAACTATACCTGGAGCACACCTTTGGAACTGGGAATGGCATTGGTGCGGCGCGGGTCGATTTCGGTGGCCATGCGCATGGCCCGGGCAAAGGCTTTGAACGTGGCTTCAATAATATGGTGGGAATTAATGCCGTCTAACTGACGAATGTGTAGGGTCATGAGGCTGTGGTGAACGACGGCCATGAAAAATTCGCGCACTAGCTGGGTGTCGTAGGTGCCAACGCGCTGGGTGGGAATGTCGAGGCCATAGGCGAGGTAGGGCCGACCGGAAAAGTCTAGGGACACTTGAATTAGGGATTCGTCGAGGGGGGCGACAAAGTGGCCAAAGCGGACGATGCCTTTGCGATTGCCGAGGGCTTGGTGTAGAGCCATACCTAGGGTGATGCCCACATCTTCGTTGGTGTGGTGATCGTCGATTTCGAGATCGCCGGTGGCTTGAATGTCGAGATCAAATAGGCCGTGGGAGGCGATTTGGTTGAGCATGTGGTCGAGGAAGGGGATGCCGGTGTTGGCGTTGCACTGGCCAGTGCCATCGACGTTGAGGGTGACGGTGACGTCGGTTTCTTTGGTGGTGCGGGTGACCGTGGCGGTGCGGGTGGGGAATTCGAGATTTTGCATGGTGTTTTGGGTAGGGCGATCTGGCTGCTCTGGATGAGAGTGTTTGGTTTGATTGTTTGGTTTGATTGTTTGGTTTTTGGCGGGGGAGATTGCTCAGGGCTTTCCTCCCTGAAACCCTCCTAATGTGGGGGCCTAACTCCCCCACGCCCCCCGAAAGAGCTTTCCTCCCTGAAACCCTCCTAATGTGGGGGCCTAACTCCCCCACGCCCCCCGAAAGAATAAAGGGGTGGTTGGGATGCTCTCAGCGGTTGCACTGAGTTACGGCTGGGGGATTACGCTGCGTAGCGAATGCGGAGCAGCGTAAACGAGTGGTTTGTTTTCGAGACTGGTTTTAGGCTTATTTTATCGGGGATAAAGGCTCTATCGCTTGCTCTATTTCTATCCTCCTAGAACATCTCCTCTAAGACGCTGCGGATAATGTCGTCGGTGACTTGGTCGGTGACGAAGGCTGCGCCGATGCGTTTGGGTAGGACGAAGCGGACTTTGCCGGCTTTTACTTTTTTGTCACTGCGGAGGGTGGGGAGGATGTCGTTGATGTTAAGGTTCTCGGGCAGTTTGGTGGGTAGGTTGGTTTTTTGAATGATGGCGAGCTGGCGGTCGGTGGCGGTTTGGGGCCAGAGGTCCATGGCGGTTGCGATCGCGCCTGCTGCTACCATGCCAATGCCCACAGCTTCACCATGGTTCACGAGCTTATAGCCCGTCAGGCTTTCTACCGCATGGCCAATGGTGTGGCCATAGTTCAAAATTGCGCGCAGACCGGCTTCTTTTTCATCCTGGCTGACAACATCGGCTTTTGCCTGGCAAGAATGCTTCAAAATATCGTGGAGTAGTGCCTGACCTACATAGCGCATTTGGTCTAAGCGCTGCGCTTGTTCCAATTGGTCAAACAAGTCTTCGTTCCAGATAATGCCATATTTAATCACTTCGGCCATACCGGCACGAAATTCACGACC
The DNA here is from genome assembly GCF_018739865.1 of Leptothoe kymatousa TAU-MAC 1615. Classification (GTDB taxonomy): domain Bacteria; phylum Cyanobacteriota; class Cyanobacteriia; order Phormidesmidales; family Phormidesmidaceae; genus Leptothoe; species Leptothoe kymatousa. Next base: position 173,453 of record NZ_JADOER010000002.1, read on the forward strand.
GGGCAGCGTGGCCAGGACATTGGGGTCGATGAGCACCAAACTAGGCTGATGAAAGGCACCGATGAGATTTTTACCTTGGGGATGGTTGACCCCCGTTTTGCCACCCATGGAGGCGTCTACCATGGCGAGCAAAGAGGTGGGCACCTGCACAACGGCGATTCCCCGGAGCGAAGTGGCGGCGGCAAATCCTGTCATATCGCCGATCACACCTCCCCCCAGAGCCACCATGGTAGAACTGCGCTCCAGACGATTGGTAAACGCTACGTCATGGATCTTCTCGATTGATCGTAGGGTTTTATAGCGTTCTCCAGCGGGCAAAATGCATTGACACACATCAAAGCCAGCTGCTTTTAGGGACTCAATTGCGGTGTCGCCGTAGTGCTTGAAAATAACCGGATTAGACACCAGTAAAACTTTACCGCTTTTGCCAATGGCCGATAGCCAGGCCCCCAGATACTGCAACCCGTCGGTAGCGATTTTGATATCGTACTGGTTTTGGGGCAAGTCGACGGGGATAACGGTCTTCATGGAAGTGAGTCAAAATGTACTCAACTATCCTACTAGCCAATTCAGGGTGCCGCGTTCTCTGCCTTGGCAATAAATATGTTTACCCTCCAGTCTCAAGGGCCGTGTCAACGCTCAACATTGGGCTCAGTCCTGATGGTGGAGTAAAGGGTGACGCTTCGTTGAACCCTTTACTAGGGTGATCCTAGATCTGAGTTCTGCTATAGGTTGAGTTAGCGCTAGGGTAACCCAACGAAACTGTCTCTGGCATTGGGTTTCACATCGTTCTACCCATCCACACAATGGACTTTTGTCCGTCCGTCAGATGTGATTCCTTAGGCATCAAGGTCAGGATTAAACACTTTGAAAATTTGTCGGCAGCAAAGTTTGATCTTTTCGCCAGCATTGTCTTTGGGGGGGGCGACCCCCTCAAACTGCCAGTTATTAATCGTTGACAAGTGCCACTGCTCGCCCAGATGGTTAAACCCGACGACTTCAATGCCAATTAGCTTCACTATGTTGGTGTTGTCATGTTCGCTGGCCATCGTGTGCAAACGAATCTGCACTAGTAAGCTGCGACAGTTGAAGGAATAACTAAAGCCAGGAAAATGAAAGCCAATATCAATCGAGTCCGGATCGATGAGCTCTCGAGTGTCCGGGTCATTGGCCCAGGGTTTTAAGTCGGAGCGTAGGTCGGGTAACTGCCCTTTAAATGCTCCAACAGTGGCGGCAATTTTACTGGCGTATTCAATGCTAAGAGCTTGTTCTGCTGCGTTCACACCTACGATTCAGAGAGATACTGCAGGATCTTCACCATTGCCGGGGATCGGTAATGGTGGATTTTCATTTACTACGATAAAACAATGCCTTGGCAAATCGCCAAAGCATTGTTTTATCAGTTGAGCAATTTATGAATCCTACTAAGAAAATAAATTAGCCTGATCCGAGAAACTGTAGCTGATTGAACGAATCGTCTCAGAGGTTGTGACCCGTCGGTCGAACGAACACTGCCTGAATGCTAAATAGTTTGGCTGTATTGAGTCTGGCATGTGGACAGCATGCGCATGTCATTGTCACTAACGGCATCAATTTGGTGGAAACCCTCAATGGCAAACTGACTGCCGCCGGGGCCAGCGATGGCGGTGTCGTCCAGGTTTAGCATGTAGGGATAAACTTCCTGGGAGTAAGTTTCAGTGATGGCTAGGGACATCTGAGCATTTTGGACATCTCCCTCGAAGCAGTCAAAGGACGAATGGGGAGAGTAGAATGCTCCGACCACTTCTCCTGCCCGTGCTTCAAAAATCATGTAGGCCGTTTGCAACTGGTCTGGCAAAGGCTTTTCGCCAAAGAGATAAATACCGTTGGTCAATTGTCCCTGGGCGGTGGAGTTAGTTTGGGCTAGTAGAGGCTGAATGGCTAGGGGACCAGTCGCTGTTGCTCCAATTGTTTCTGCAACAGCGGCTTGGGTAATTAGTAACGTGGTTGCACCCAAACATAGGGCCCCAACTTTAGAAATGCAATCAATTAATTTTTGCGCTGTGCGCTGATGACCAATACGATTTTCAACAATGCCTAGAACTCCCATAACCACCGCGCCTCACTGCTTGATCGAAGGACCGCTAACGGATGACTGGTTACCATCAGAAACAATCTCTATTCTCCACTGTACGTGAGAAGTAAGCCTATGAACTGCTTTTGGATTGTTCCGTTATATCTCTTTAACGATGCCAGTTGTGTCCGTTAGACCACCCATAACTATAATTTCCTACAACCCCGAAGTATTTGATTTCGGATGGGAGGCTTTCGCAACTGGCATAGGCCTATAGTCGTAGTAATCTGCAGAATTCTTTGATTCAGTGACCGTCATCCAAGCTGGGAAAGATGTAGGCTAGGTAGATATTGGCGTTGTTATTTTTGGTATGATGCCATCCTTTCGTTTTATTGTATTAGCTGTTTTAAGGCTTACGTTAGTCCTTCTATCAGCAACGTCATTTAGTCAGGCACCCGGTCTTTGGAGATTTCTATTGCTGAGCAGGAGTCAAACGTTCACCCATGCCATCTCTTGAAGTGCCTCTGAAGCTATTGCTGTTTATTGATAAGCGGCCAAGTTCTGTTGAGCAAGTTCGTCAGATTCGTCAGCATGTTGAGGGCTTAGAAGGGGAAATTGATCCTGTTTTAGAGGTCGTTGACGTTAGTGAGCAGCCCTATTTGGCTGAGCATTTCAAGTTAGTCGTTACCCCTACGCTGATCAAGGTCTCGGCGGCTGGACGGCAAACATTGACTGGGAGCGATATTATCTCTCAGATTGATTATTGGTGGGCGCGTTGGCAGGCTGAAGCGACGGATGAAAATGCTGCGCGCAAGCAGCAGACCCTAGATGAGACGTCCATTGCTCAATCGACTGAAATTATTCATCTTTCGGACGAAATCTTTCGCCTGAAACAGTTGAATGCGGAAATTAATGCCAAGCTTGAGTTCAAGGATCGGATCATTGCAATGTTGGCCCATGATTTGCGCAATCCTTTGACGGCGGCATCCATTGCCATTGAGACCTTGGAAATGGGGTACGACCCATCCAAAGAGCGCCGCTCTCGCTTTCGGCCTGAGCTGACGGTGCAATTATTGCGGAATGCTAAAACTCAGATTCGGTCGATCGATCGGATGATTACGGATATTTTGCAGGCGGCCCACGGTCCCAGTGTGGATCTACATATTTTTCCTCGGGAATTAAATTTGGTAGAGCTGTGCCAAGAGGTGATGGAATCTATGCTGTCTAAGGTGAAAACTAAGGATCAGGTGCTGCACCTGGAGATTCCTCAGGATTTACCCCAGGTGCATGCGGATCCGAATCAAGTGCGTCGGGTCATTACGAACCTTTTGGACAATGCGGTGAAATACACCCCCACGGGGGGGGAGCTGATGATTACGGCGCTGCATCGGACCACCCAAAAGGTGCAGGTGAGTATTCAAGATACGGGGCCGGGCATCCCTGCGGATAAGCAAGCCCGAATTTTTGAGGAGAGTTTTCGCTTACAGCGAGATCAGTCCCAGGATGGATATGGGTTGGGGTTGGCCCTGTGTTTGCGCATTGTGAGAGCCCACTATGGGCAAATTTGGGTGGATTCTGCCCCGACGGCGGGCAGCACGTTTCACTTTACGTTGCCGGTGTATAAACAAAGCCATAGTCGCCAGCCGTGGCAGCCCTGATGGAGCCCTGGCAGCCCTGGCCAGAGGTTGTGGTTTTAGCCCTCCGGCAGTTGCATCCGCGCTTTTAGGGCGGCTAATTCCGTATCTACTGGGTTTTGGCCGGTCTCTAGGGCGGTAAACTTTTGTTCTAATGAATCTTGGCTAAGCTGGCTGAGCTCAGCGGCGGCGGCGGCTTCGGCCTCCATGGCTAGAATTTTTTCTTCTACCTGGCTAAATCGACCGCCATTTACCTGGGTCATCATTTCGTTTAGCTTTTGGCTGGCTTTGGCGGAGCGAGCCCTAGCAATGTACATGTCTTTTTGGGTTTGGGCCTGGGCCATTTTTGCTTCCAGGGTGCGCATATTGGCTTTGAGCTGTTGCACGCTGGTTTGCTGTTGCTGGAGCTGACTTTCTAGGGCGTTGGCGGTTTCGAGGTAGGTTTGACGACGGCCCAAGGCTTCGCGGGCTAGGGTCTCGTTTCCTTTGGCTAGGGCGTTTTGAGCGCGATTGTAAAATTCGCGGGCCTGGTTGTGGGCTTGGTCGTATTGGCGTTCGCTACGTTTTTGGGTTGCGATCGCAACCGCCACGGCCTGTCGGAGCTGCAGCAGGTTTTCCTGCATATCCGCTGTGGTTTGCTCTAGAACCTTTTCTGGATCTTCGGCTCCGTTGAGAGCCTCATTGAGGCTTGAACGCACTACCCGAAAGAACCGATTGACCAATCCCATAAATTTTCCAATTTCCGAGGCACAGCGACTGGGCTATCAATACGACGCCAGTCCTGTGTCTAGGATAGCAGGGGGTTATTCGTTCGTCGGACCAAAGAGCTCCACCGCTATGCCCTGCTGGTTGAGTGCGGCCACCTGGTCGGCGGCCTGGGCCTGATTATCAAACGCCGCTAACTGTATGCGGGCACCGGCATTGAAATTGCGCACAAAGGCATCGGGGACAAATTCCCGTGCTTTATTGAGGGATGCATCGCCTGTGTAGCTCGTAATCACATAGAAATTAGGACCGGCGGCGGCAGGCGTTGTTTCAGCAGCGGGGTCGCTGGCCGGGGTAGTTTCGCCAGTGGCAGCGGGTTCGCTAGGTGCGGCGGGGTCGCTGCTGGCAGGCGGCGCGGCTGGGGTGGTGCCTGCCGCCGCAGTTGGATTCGCCGTGTCGGTTTGGGGGGCCTGGGCGGGCGCTGGCACCGGCACATTGGGCCGATTGCCATCTACCTCAAGGGTGCTAAGACTTTCTAAATCCAGCTCCACAAACTCTCGTTGGGATAAGTCGGGACCGGGGGGCTTATAGCCATCCGGTGCGGTTTCAGCGGGGGTGGTTTCAGCTGAGGGTGTGTCCGAGGTTGCGTCCGAAGGGCCGTCGGTGGTTGCGGCTGGTTCCGTCGTATCCGGGGCAGTGCCACCGGGAAATAGCTGGGCTCTCAGCTTTTGGAGTTGGGAGGGATAGGTGATGGCAAACCCGACACCAACCCCGGCTAATAGCACTAACACCAGTCCGGCCAGCTTCAGCAGCCCGTTATTTTTCCGATTGGGAGAATAGGGTTCAGGAATAGAGTCCGGCTCGGCTTTTTCATCGTCAAGACTCTTTAGGAGTTCTTCCGAAGATTCTAAATAGCCATCGGGCGTATTGTCGGTTGTCTGAACGGGGAGGGCGGTCTCGTCGATGCCCACCTCGCCAGTGGCCGCTTCGCCAGTGGCCGCCTCGCCAGTGGCGCCTTCCGCAACACTTTCATCTATTTCTGACAGTTGGGCCTCCAGCAGTTCGTCCACATCCGGTAGTTCGATGTCCGGTGGGGCGGCGGTGGGGGGCTCTGTGCCAGCTTGCAAAAACGGATTGGGTGGCGGCGGCGGTGGCTTGGGCGGTTGATTCGCCGGCGGCACATTTACCGCCGAGTCGCTGGGGGCCGCCTTCACCGAAATTAGATCAATGGTTTGTCGTTGTTTTTTTCGACGTGGCGGTGGCGGTGGGTTGACCCGGCCATGGCGTTTACGCCGATAGCGGGTTAATTCATCCTCAAGATTGACATTAAGATTCTGCAGGGCCCGTTCTAGCTGCGGAGCAATGCTATGGTCTGGGTCTGACCCGGTGGAGGGAGAAACAGAGGAGTTGTCTTGGGAAGAAGCCATGGGGCACAGCTAAAATTAAACAAGTAGCGAGCAGCGGTGGACCACTGATAGACCATACGTTAGCACGTTAGTTGGGAGACGTCGTATTGGAGTTTCAAGGGGAGTGGCCATGGGGTTTTCTGGACTGCGATCGCTAATTACCGATATGGAAGCCAACCCGAGCTGGCAAGCCCGACGCCAGTTTCGCCAGGTCGGCAACTATTGGCCCAAAGCCGTGGGGTATGTGGTGGCGCGCCAAACCAAGCCCGTTAGCATTCAGCGCCATATTCTTTATGTCGATGTGGCCAATGCCTCCTGGGCCCAGACCCTCACCCTAGAGCGGCGGCGTATTTTGCATAAACTCAATCAGCTATTAGCAATGCCCCTAGATGACATTCGCTTTTCTAGTGCCCAGTGGCATAGCAAACCCCGACAGGCTCAACAGCCAGACAATGATTGGATCAGAACCCATCCCAGCTATGTGGGCAAGCTAGATACTGATGAAGCGTTAGAACAAGCCCCAGCAACAACTCCAGAAGAAGCCTATCGGGGGTGGGTTTCTATAAAAAAAGAACAACAAAAACATCAAGAATTATGTCCTGAATGTGAATGTTTTTGTCCATCTGGGGAACTCGCAAGGTGGGGCATGTGCGCCCCATGCATTGTTAAGAAATGGCAATAAAAATATATAAATAAAACAGACAAAAAGAAAGGTTCAAAATCTCTTGAAATTAAGTGATTTTCCTCAAATTGATGGCCTTTAATCCTGATAATTTTGCTTGAATGTATAGGCGGGATCGCCTGTTTAGTAATGATCCCCGATGTTTTTGAGAATATTGATTTGTTTAAATAGAATATGAAGAAAATATTAACGGGGATCGCTGCCTCGATTAACTTCTAATGCCTGTTGTATCAAGCTTTTAACATTTTTGAGATGTCAGAGATGGATGGAAACTCTCGGTCACAATGATCAAGGTAAAGGCTTTCGGTTACTCTCTCGTTAAAGACTTTTATGAGTATTAAAAAAAATGAAATGGCCAAGTGTGGCGCTTGCCGGTTTTATACTCCAGTTGGCCGTCGTGGTGGCGAGTGTTCGCAGTTGTCAGTGCCTGTGCAATCTGCCTGGAAAGGCTGTTGTTTATCGCGGTCACCGTTTCAATCTGTGTCTAAGTTAAATAATCCAGATAAGGTAGCTGCTACCTTATCGAAGGATGCGAGGGAAATGTTGGAGTCCTTGCCCGTTACGCCTAGGCCGTTTTTAGAGCCTGTTGCTCGTTTAGAGCCTGTTGCTCAGTTAGAGCCGATGGCTCAGGCTGAGTTGGTGGCCAAAGTTAATTCTTAGGCCGACGGAAAATTTTGTGTGGCTCGTCGTCAGTATTGTTTAGCTCCTTCCTTGGAAATAGCAACCTGGCCGATTGAGTCGTTCCCAGAATCAGACACTGCCGTTTCGGTGCATCACAGACGTTTGAGTTTTAGAAAATTAACTTTAAATCCCTAGGGCAGGTCCATACCTGCCCTTTGTTGTGGGTGTATTTGTGGGTGTATTTGTGGGTGTGCCCTATCCTCGCCATGCCTAGTTTGGGCAAAGATGCTGGCCCGATGGCAAGGGAGTATTTAGCGATTGCAGCCGTTGGCAATCAGTTCTCCCTGGTTGTCTAGGGCGCTTAACGCTTCTTGGTTAGCTTGTTCAAGGGTGGTGGCAACGCCCCAGGCCAGGCTTTGGTTATATTCGGCCACGGCCCCACAGCCACGGAAAGAAACGCGAATGGTGCAGTCGATATCGCCACAGCTGCGGAGGGCTTCTCGTTCGGCACTGTTCACAGATAGATAGTTGGTGGCTACGCCCCAGTCTCCCGATCGGGAGATGGCAATGGCCCCATAGCGCTGAGCTGCCTGGGCTTGCACGGTGAGGAAGGTGCTCAGCAGCAGCAGACTCAGGATAGTTGGTTTAAGCATAGATAGTTAAGAACAAAAGGAACAACTACGGCAGCTGTTTGTTAAAACAGTGGCGTTGCTGATCCTCGGGATGATTTTATCTGCAAGAGACCGGTCCATGACACATGTCACAGATCGGACCATTCCCTAAATCAGCAACGGCGAAACAGCTGCCTGGGCCTTGTTACGCAAGAACCTTCGAATACCTGTTGTTTTAACCAAATAGGTGGGGGTTAAAACGGAAAGCTGTGACAGATTTGCTATGTTGCACAGCCCTGCTATGCCATACATGGCATAGCAGGGCTGTGCGTTAGCTATTTAGGCAATATCCTCCGTTTGGTGGCTTTCGCTGGGGGACATTGTTTTTTCGGTCCTAGCCAGGAAGTCGGGGACAAGGACTTCGCTAAAACCGGCAATAAAGGCGATCGCAAAGTACAAATACTTGGACTGGGTATCGGCTTCGCTGGGGTTAAACCCAGATAAAATCACCACTTCCGATTCGATCAGTGCCACGGCCAGCAGCCCAAAGGCGGTGCCCACCACGGGCTTAAAAAAGCCAATGAAAAAGGGCAGCATCGATTGGGACCGATTTCGGTTTTCTAGCTTTCGCGATCGCAACATGACGCTAACAATACTACCCAGGCCCCCTGCCGCCAGAACGAGCTGAATATATTGCCATTCCTGGGAAGAAAATAGTTCTACCTGGGAGCCCTGGCTTTCGCCATCGTCAATGGCGGTGGAACCCGACGATTCCCCATCGATGACAATGCTGTTATTGGCGTCTGGTTCAACGGTTGTTTCCGCCACCGGCTGAGCCTGGCGAATGCCATGCTGATAGCCAATGTTGTACTGATTGGAGAGAAACATGCGGGCAGCGGTGGTGCTGCCAATCAGGACGGTAATGGTAATCGTAAACCAGGTCAGTCCCGAGATTAGCTGGGCGGCGGGGGACCCCGCTGCGCTCAAGACTGCCACTAAAGGATTGCGGTAGATGCTGATCTCTCGGGCAATGCGTTTACGAATATCTCGCGCTAGCGCCACCCGTTCGGCCATGGACATGGCCGGGGACTGATCGTCTTTCGGGGTGGCTTCTGTCGGTAACAATAAACTGACGGCCAATTGCATCATTGGCATCAGCATACGGTCGTTAGTAAGTTCTAGATGGGGGACTTGTTCCAGTAGTTTGCCTAGCTCGCGATAGGCCGATTTAGATAGATGCTCAGAGGCCAGTCCCTGTTCAATACGTTCAATAAGTTCTCGTGCATCTTGACGTATAACCAGGTCAATATCGTCTAGCAGGCCTGATGGTAGGCCCATTGTATGTGCAGCCATGATTGCGTGTGCATCCTGAGGGTGACAACGTGAGGGAAATAAGACGCCGCTGCGAAGAGGACACACCTGATTCCAATAGTGAATATGCCGTTGCTGATTTAGGGAATGAAACGATCTGTTAGGCTGATTCATTATTTGGATCCGCCAAATAGAATCATCCCGAGGATCAGTAACGCCGTAAATATATATAGATAGAAACTAGATAGCACCCAGCGGCAACATTTAGACCCTAGCTAGCCGTTCATGAGGACAGACTGAGAAGGGACCATTCTTCTGACCGGCACAGGGAAAAGAATGGTCTTGCGTTGTTTTTGTTGGTGTTGTTGTGGGCCAGTTGTAAAACTGTTACTTGATCTGCTATCCCATGGTTAAAATCAAGAACTGACAAGGGAAATGGATATCTATATAAGATAGAACTTTCTTCCTCAAAAAGAGTGACTTTAGTCACAAAATAACCCTTCAAGAGAGAATTTTAGGTGTAGGTGTGACGCAATTGCTAATGTAATACATGGCGATTGTGCCCCTAAGGGGGTGATCCTTGCAGAACGCTTAAGCTTGGATAGAATAAGTGCGGTTAATGGGTTGAGTCGCTAGAATTAGACCGAAGTTTTATTCATTTGCCCAGCGGCTATGGCAGTTCCAGACATCTACATTTCCCGCACCGTGGCCGAGCGGTTTTTAGAAGTGCTGGCTGCTTCGTTTGAGGCTCCGGCCAATCGTCCGGTGGTGTTCCATGGGTGGGGCTTGGGCGGTGTGGGTAAATCCACGGTGCTGGCCAAGGCAATGGAGGCCCACCGCAAGCGCTACCCCAATATTGAAACCATTGCTGAGGTGAAATTTGGCGATACGGCCAATGCCAATACGCCCCTGGGGGTGATGAAGGTGCTCTACGGCCAGTTGGCGGCCATGACCAATGAGGCTGAGGAAAACGAATTTTATCAGCTGGAGCAGCGCTACAACAGCACCCTGGAAACCCTCAAAACAGAAGCCGAAAGCGGCACTGGCCAGGCCGATGATAAACAAATCGATCAGCTAAAAAAGTTTAGTACCCTGGCGCTGCAAGGGATTTCCGCCATGGTGCCGGGGGGCAGTTTGGTGGGGGCTGGGCTATCGTTGGCCGCGCCCCACATTGGCGATGCGGCGGAACTCAGTGCCTCCATGTTGGATGAAGTGAAGGGCATCATCAGCCGCCATAGGGCTACTCGGGATGATCGGGAGCTGCAGGCCCTGATGCTTAACCCGCTATTGGAGCTAACCAAAGCCTTTGCCACATGTTTGCAAAGCAAAGCAGCGGCTCAGCCGGTTTTGCTGGTACTGGACTTTTATGAAAAAGTGCCCCCGGAAATAGACCAATGGCTTTGCAAGCTGCTGTTGGGGAATACGGAGTTGCAAAAGCACCCCATTCGCATTGTTACCGCTGGGCGCAAACAATTGCTCAATAAGGACCACTGGAGTGAGCGCAACCAGAATGATCGGGCGGTCTATGAACAGGAATTGGAACGGTTCGAGGATATTCAATCCAGGGAGTATTTGGCGGAAATTGGCATCACTGACGATGATCGCGTCAGGCGTATTATCTCAGCGACCAGGGGGCTGCCCTATTACCTAAACTGGGTGCGGGAGGAATATCGTCGGGGGGAGGAACCGGACTTTACCGAGGGGGTGCAGGCGGTTAAACAGCTTTTGCTGCGACAGTTTAGCCTCCATGAAATTCAGCTAGTGCAGATTGTTGCCTGCTGTCGGTCGTTTGATGGGGACCTAATCAAGACGTTGACCCGCTGCGAAGGGTTGGAGATTCCGCTGCAAGAGAAAGAGACGGCTAAGGGGCGGTTTCGTTGGCTATTGGACTTGCCCTTTACCCAGCGCACGACGGATGCCGGGTATCGGTTTGATGATGTGGCGCGGGATGTGTTGCGCCAGGCGTTTTATGAAGAGAGTCAACAACAGTTTCGCGCAACCCATCAAACCCTGGCGGACCACTATGGTGGACTGGCGGATGAAGAGGTGTGGGAAGATGCCCATATTTCTGAAAAGTATGACAGTGAAGACTGGCGAATCTATCAATCGGAAGCCCTGTACCATCAGCTTTTTGCCCAGCCCCAGCAGGCAGAGCTGCTGGTAATTTCTCGGCTGTTAGAGAGCATTTACCTGGGCCATTTAGAGCTGGTGCAGGCACCATTGCAGGCGGTTGCGGCGGAATATCAAGAAGATATGCATCCCCTAATCAAGAAGGGGCTACAAACCTCTTTGCAGCAGCTCAGTCCAATGGTGGAAAAGGGTTGGTGGCTAGGGTGGTCAGAGAATTTAGGGCAGCTAGTACAACAAACGGAAACGGCTATTAAAGCGTCCTTAGCTCTTTGCTGGAAGCGGACGGAGAAATTAAAGGGTCTGGCGAAGTTTGTTGCGTATTTTTATCAATCAAAATACGGTGCAGAGAGTTCAAGGGAGAGTTATTTATTGAAGGCACAGACTCAGAGTGATGAGATTGTTACAGTAGATGCGCCAGAGATGAGCTGTAATCTTCTTACTTTTGATTTAGGGCCTGCTTTACGAAGAATTGGCCGTTATGGGGATGCGATCGCTGCCTATGACGCCGCCTTAGCGATCAAACCGGACCTACACGACGCGCTCTATAACAAGGGCAATTCGTTGGCTAATCTGGGGCGCGATGAGGATGCGATCGCTGCCTATGACGCCGCCTTAGCGATCAAACCGGACAAACACGAAGCGCTCAATAACAAGGGCAATTCGTTGGCTAATCTGGGGCGCGATGAGGATGCGATCTCAGCCTATGACGCCGCCTTAGCGATAAAACCGGACGACCACGAAGCGCTCAATAACAAGGGCCTATCGTTGGCTAAGATGGGGCGCTATGGGGATGCGATCTCAGCCTATGACGCCGCCTTAGCGATCAAACCGGACGACCACGAAGCGCTCTATAACAAATCTTGCGCCTATGCCCTTTGGAACAAACCAGACGAATCCCTAAAATTTCTCCAAAAAGCGATTGAGCTTGCCCCTGAAGAATATATCGAACTGGCCAAAACCGACACCGATTTCGACGGTCTTCGCAACGACCCACGATTTCAGACCCTAATCGCCAGCCCACTGTAGGGTGCCGTTAGCGCTAGCGTAATGCACCGATATTGCTTGGCTTCGAATTATCCACACCATATCAATGCTTGTTTGTCTCAACAATAAATTGGGAATGCTGCTAGTGCCATAAAACTCTCCGGGAATCTACCCAACTTTTAGATTTCTCCTGAAACCTGTCATTTTGTCGGCAGGTTCAAGTAGATCTGCTAGTCAGCGGTTGCCGTCCTTTACCCATCCATTCTCCATGTTCCACAACAGCTTGGAAGCCTACCCGCCCCATGCCCTAGGCGATTTCAACCCTGTTGCCAATGCCTACCTTCAGGATGGTCCCATCGTTCCCAGCCAGGCGCTCACCACCCTTGAACCCAACCCAACTGTTAGCACCATAGAGGCCCAATTCGAGCTGCCCTGGCACCAGGCCCTACAGCTAATTGACCAGTTTCTAGAAACCGATACTGTCGATGATTTGCTGGGTGTGGGCGGTGATGATTACCTGCACCAGCTAGTCAATGGCAATACCGGTCCAGATATCCTGGTGGCACCCGATGGTTTAGCCGCTTACGGTGCCCACGGAGCCTATGCCGCCAGCCAGCAAACGATTTACCTGGCAGACTCTTTACTGCCACAACCTGGGGCACTGCTATCCGTACTTTTAGAAGAATTGGGTCACTGGGTAGACCATCAAGTAAATCCAACGGATACCGCCGGGGACGAAGGGGCCATGTTTGCCGCCCTGGTTCAAAGACAACCCCTCTCCCCTGCCCAGTGGGCCACGCTCCGCACGGAAAATGACCATGGCGAGCTATTTCCCGGTGGCCCAGCGGTGGAATTTGCCCAAGGTGGGTTTACCACCACCACTGGCACCGTTGACATTGAAGTGCTGTTCGATAGCGGCAAAGCTGCCGGAGAATTAGGTCTCTATAGCCTCACGGGCATGGAAGCCTTTACCCCTGGGTCCGCAGCCTATATCCAGGAGGCAATTCGTCGTGCCCTTAGCAATGGCACCGAGGGGGCTCAGGTTTTCTCGGATATTGCCCATGGGGCAAAACTCTCGGGAGAGCTAGGGGAAACCAACCACAATGGCGGCAGCTTTGTGGGCACGCAAACCGTCACCCTAGCCGCTGGAGATGAATTTGGGTTTATTCTTGCCGTCGATGGTGCTCTCCAAGCGGGTGGCCCCGTTTTGTTTTCGGTGGCGGCCGCCAACTCAGGTGGCCAAGAACAATTTGCTGAGATGGCCGACGGCGTTGTGGCCCTAGAGGATATTGCCCTCTCGCAACAGTCGGATGCTGACTTTAACGATCTGATTATTCAAGTCTCTGGGGCCAGTGGGGACCTCAGTGCGTTGTCCCAGGTAATTGACCCGATACAAACCTGGTTTGAGCTGCCCCTGGCCCAAACTATTTTGGCGGAGGCTGTTGTCAATGGTGTTTCAACATCAACAGGCCAGAACGTATTGACGCCTATTACCAGCGCCGTATCCGATACCGTGGCAAAATTTACGCCCGACGCCACTGAAGCCGATATCCAGGCCAGCGGTGCCCAGCAAATTACCCTAGGTAATCAGCGTATTTATATTGGCACCAACCAAGTCTCTAGCAATAACCAAAACCCTATCCTTGCTAGCTTTGGTAGCCAAACTTGGGTGGGCACCGACTATGAAATTACGGGCACCGATGGCCGTGGCCTTGGTTTAGCGTGGACTGGCACCGACCTCTACGCTGTGTTTACCGTCGATGGGACCCAGGGGAGCCCCAGCGAGGACTTTCGCCGTAAAAGCCAGGGGGCAACAACGGCCTGGTTGCGCAGCTATGGCCAAGGGGGTGGGGCCAAGGCCTCTGTGATTAGTCAGATTGATCCGGCGACAGGGGAGCTGGTGGCCGCCGCTTACCTGTCGGCCATTCTGAGCAGTGGCAACAGTAATACCTTGACGGTCCAAGATATGGGCACCAACGCTGACGGTAACCTGGTGGTGCAAGCCGAATCATTTTTCTCGCCCCGTCGTCCCGATGGCACCGCTATGACCCAGGTGGAGACCCAATTGGATTCTCCCTTTGCCTACACGATAGAACTGACGCCGGACCTAAAACGGGTGGTAAGCACCAGTGCCGTCGGCTGGATTTAAGCGCGTCTTTTATTTGCTCAACGCTCCACCAAGGCTCAGCTATTGGAAAAATGTATAAACAACCCAGAACCATCCACCTTATGGTGTTCCTTTTGGGTGAGAAATTCGGCAAAGTCTCGCACTTCGGCTAGGACATCTTCCGGCAAAGAATTTAGCATCTCCACCACCCGCGCTTGGATGGCCTCTCGTTCTAGCTGGATATCAAGCTTGGACAGGGTGAGCACCTGGGACGATTTACCCATGCCAGTTGTAAATTCAACCTCATAGCAGTCGCTATCTTGATAACACTGCACCACGGCGCCACGGCTGCCTTTCCTTAAGCCGTAGGTTTTTATATCACGGGTGAGCGTAACGATATCCAGCTCTTTAATCATCGGTTGAATAGTGGTACCTGTTGTGTCAAATGCTTGGCTCTTGGTGATGTTGGGCCTGCACCTAGGCCAATGACTGTAGGATGCCTAGCCAGTGTTCCCTGAATAATTTTCTGACCATATTCTCTCGTAAACGAATAGGAGAGCCTTTTGGTGATGCTGCTGACTGAATGGATGCATAAGCCCATGGGGCTTACCATTGGCCAATGGTTGATGCATAATCCAACCCAAGGAACAGCAACGCTCTCGCTATACTCCTTCCATGGCGATTGTTATTAACCCGATGCAATTGCTGTAGCTTTAATAATTCTTGTTCGATGTGAACCGTCGCCCTTGTGAGCCATCACCCTTTTGGCGTGGGCCGTTATTTGCTGAGTAAACCACTGTGGGGCAGGTCATCCATCCATGCCCGAAGTTCCCTAACGGTTTATTATTAATGGGAAGGAAAATATACGCAGCAACGTCCCTAACCCCATGGATGTAATGGAATTTTTCCAGCATAGTGCTGGACAATGGCAGTCTCAACGAACCACTCACCATCTACCCTTTCGACGGGCTGAGCTGGGGGGCTCTAATATTACCGTTGAGCCTCTGGATAAGGACAACGAAAAAATTATTGCCATTTGCAACCTCCATGAAATTGATCCAGCCTTGGCCGTGGGTGGTGCTTACGTGGCCTGGAATGGAGAAATGGCCTGGGACCGTGACGGTGAAGGTAACCATGAGGGCACAACGGTCTTTGCCCTGGTGCCCGATGATGATAATTCCCGTAAGGGGCGACTATTGCGGGAGCGCGGATATGCGGAAATTGTCCCCGTGGTGGGTCGCTACGAAATGGATGATGACGATGGCCTGGTGCTAGAAACCGAATATGACACCATGAGTTCGGTGGAGCGGTTCTGGTTTGTCACCCCGAATTTACGCATGCGCAGCAGCATTGTGAAACGCTTTGGTGGCCTAAGTACCGCATCGTTCTGTGCGGAAACCCGCTTTGTCGATGGTAAGGCCATTGAGGGCAAGCCCCTGGAAGAGGACGCTGCCATTGAAGCCTTTGAGCAATCGTCACAGCTGGCGGCCATGGGCTGGTAGGTCTATCCTGCTCTTAAATTGCGTATCAAAAGGGGGACATCCACATGGGAATGTCCCCCTTTTGATATCTGAGATCTTGCACCAGATCGGTTTTGAGCCTACAACCCACGTTAGGTTCAAAACCCAACGCTAATTGAGGGCTGTCCCCTAAAGGGACAAGATTCGCTTAATGGCCCTGTACTTGGACTTTTAGCGATCCTCTAACCCCTTTAGTGGGTTTTGATTCAATTAGCCTTGGAACTTTCGGTGGGCCGGGCATCATCACCAGGTACAAGATTTGAGATATCAGTTATTCCTAATCCTCGATCAGCCTTTCGCGCTTGGGTCTGGGGGGCTGTCGATCTTCAAATCGATAGTCTTTTTTTATTTGATTATCGGCCTCTGTCTTTGCCTTGGCTTTGGCTTCTAGGGTTTCCAAACGACTCTTCAGATCTTTATTGAGCTGTTTTACGTCATCTAGATCTTTGCGTAGTTCGTGCACCGCTTGATCTGAGCCGATGGCCCTACGCACTCGACCCATGGCCTCTTCGGCACGGCGTTTAACGCGTCCGTCGGGGCTTTGTTCTGCGAGGCCCTGTAATACGCGCACCGCCCCCGATACTTCCATTTGGCCTAGGGCGATAACCACAGCCACCTGGGTGAGGAAGAATTCTTCTCGGGCGATGGCGGCGAGGCGATCTAAAATGCGGTCTATGTTGATTTTGGTCTGTCCGGCGGCAATTTTGCCGAGGACCCGAATGGCATTGAGCCGCAGGGCTTGGGGAATGCCTAGTTCTGTGTAGGGTAGCAACAGGTCTAGGGCATCTGCCGAGGACTTGAACATACTTAGACCACTGATGGCACCGGAGCGCACCACTTCGTTCCAGCCCGCCCGCTCTTCTAAGACCATTTCTAGTAGGCTAAGGGTCTTTTTCTCTTTGTTTTTGCCATTGTCGAGGGTGCTAGAGCCAACTCTTCCGAGGGCTGTGGCCGCTGCACCTTCAACGTAGTAGCTTTTGTCTCCATTTCTGACAACAGATTTGAGGGCCTTGTAGCTTTCTGTTGTTTTGATGCTCCCTAGGGAATTGACGACCGCTCGGCGCACTTTGGGATGTTTGTCGTTGAGGCCTTTGATCAGGCCATCTACGGCTTGGGATAGCTGAATGGTGGCTAAGGCTTCGGCCACTTCGGCCCGTACGGCCCAGAAACTATCGTCTACCAGGGCGGTGCTTAGGGTTTCTACTGCGGCTAGGGTACCTTTCTTGGCAATGGCTTTAGCGGCATATAGCCTGGAAATGGGATCGGGGTCGTGCTTTAGCTGGGCTTGGAGCTCCTTGAGGGGATAGTCGAGTTTGACGGTTTTGAGGGTGTGGTTGCCCACATCGAAGCTGATAAAGTCGGGCTTGCGTCGTAGGGGGAAGTAAAATGCTTGCTGCCGTTCGTGGACTCTGACGGTAACGGTTTGGACATCGGCGGTATTGTTGTCTACGTAGCCGAAACCGATGGGAATTTTGAGGTCAAATAGGCCTTCTTGTACCTGGGATTTGCCGTCAGCGACCTGGGTCTGGGTGACGAGGAGTTTGACGAGATTGCTGTCGCTGTCCCAGCTATATTTGACGCTGTAGTCGGGGTGTCCACCGCGATAGACATATTGGTCAAAGAGATACCGCAGATTCTTGCCTGTGGCTTTGTCGATGGCGCGCAACACATCGACGCTTTCGACGGTGCTGTGGGCGTTATCTGTGAGCAGGGTTTGGAGAGTTTTGGTAAATAGGGAGTCGCCTAGGGCCTGGCGGATCATGTGGTAAACGCAGGAGCCTTTTTCGTAAATGTGGCGGTCGTATAGCTCGATCGGTTCCCGATAGATGTGGGTGACCAATGGCCGACGGTAGCGGCTGGCATCTTCTGCGAGATAGTCGCGGGCATGGTTGAGGTGGTAGTACATGGCCTCGTCGCGACCGTAGGCTTCTTCTAGCCACAGCACTTCGGAGTAGGTGGCCATGCCTTCTTTTACCCAGGCGTGGGACCAGTGATTGATGACGATGAGGTCGCCAAACCATTGGTGGGCTAGCTCGTGGGCCACTAGGGTTTCGGAGCGCAGGTTGTCGAGGGCCGCCCGTTTATCGAGTAAACACCGATCGGTGAGGAGGGTGGTGGTGGTGTTTTCCATGCCGCCGAAAATAAAGTCGGCGGGGCAGGCCTGGTCGTAGTTGGAAAAGGGATAGTCGTAGCCAAAGACCTGGCTGAACCGCTCCATCATTTGGGGCGTTTTGCCCATGGTGAGGTCGATTTGGTCTTTGCGACCTTTGGCCACATAGTAGCGTACGGGGCGGCCGCGCCAGTCGGTTTCGATGCTGTCGTACTCGCCGATGGCCAGGGTCATTAGGTAGCTGGGGTGGACCTTGTCTAGCTGCCAGTGGTAGGTTTTGGTTTTGCCTTGTTCTTCGGTGGAGATGAGTTCGCCGTTGGAGAGGGCAAAGTACTTTTTGGGCACCCGTACCCGCACTTCTGAGGTGGCGAGCTGACCGGGGTAGTCGAAACAGGGAAACCAGAAGCGAGAGTCTTCGTCTTCTCCCTGGGTCCAGACCTGGTAAGGCTTATCGGGATAATGGTCGTCGGGGGCGATGAAGTAGATGCCGCGCTGGGGTTCTTTGACGGCGTAGGTGATGACTAGGGTGATGGGTTGCCCGGCGGCGGTGGGTTTGCTGAGGTGAATGTGGAGTTGTTCTCCGTCGTAATCGAATTTTTGTTGCTGTTCTGCAATGGTGATGGAGGCAATTTTTAGGCTGACGGCATCGAGGGTGAGGCTATCTATGCCGTTGCGCACTGGGTTGAGGCGAATGGAGCAGGTGCCTTTGTAGCTTTTTTTGGGGATGTCGAAATCGAGGTCGAGGGCGATGTGCTCAACTTGGCCGGGGCGATCGGGGTTGTAGTGGGGGGAGGCGCCGGGTAGTTCGAAGGATTTGTGGCCGTTTTCATCGGCGTTGTAGTAGGCGGCGACGGACATAGATTTGGATGTGACTGTGGGGTAGTTTTGGGTATCTAGGGTAGCGTTTTCTAGACGAAATCGCTGCTTACCGTTGGGATACTTAATTGGCGGTGGCTTAGTATTTTGGGTGGCTGGTGATGGGGTTAGATAGGATCGCTTTTTTCTTTGATTTGGAGGGGGAATTTGGGGGCCTGGTGGGATGGGGTTTAGGCTGGATATAGCTGTGTTATGAATTCTGCTGTTTGATGAATAATGCGATCGCGACCCGGTCTATTACGGGCTTAATCAATCGAGCGTTGGCCATTAAGCCGTTGGCGAATTTTGCGAAGGATCGGGCCCGCAACATGATGATTAAGCGGGCGGAGTCCATTGGGGTGTATTGGCTGGATGAGGTGGCCAAGCTGAGGTCCCGGGGGGGGAATGGGGCGTTAAATCCGTTGTGGGAACAGGAACGGGCGGCGATTTGCGATCGCACCCTCACCTATCCCGACTATTACCTCACAAGTTTCCACGCTTACGAAGAAGGCAACCTGGGCTGGGAGCCTGCCCTAGAAGCGACGGTGGCCGCTAAAGCCGTGCACGCTCGCCTGTGGCCCGAAGGGGATGCCCGTGGGGATGTGCGGTTGCGCCAAAGCTACCTCGATGCCTTAGCAGAGCGGCTGCCCACGGCCCCCGAGTCGATTGTGGATCTAGGCTGTAGTACTGGGCTGAGCACCTGTGCTTTGCAATCGGCCTATCCCCATGCCCACATTACGGGCGTAGAGCTATCCGACTATTTTTTGACCGTGGCCCAATATCAAACCCGGGCCTCGGCGGCGGCACCCCAGTGGCGCCATGCAGCGGCTGAGCAAACTGGCCTGTCCGGGCAATCCGTCGATTTAGTGTCGGCCTCTCTTTTATTCCATGAGTTGCCTACATCGGCGGCCCTAGATGTTATTCGCGAAGCCCATCGACTGCTGAAACCGGGCGGTCATTTTGCCATCATGGAAATGAACCCCCAGTCGGAGGTGTACAAAAAACTACCGGCCTACGTGCTGACGCTGCTGAAAAGCACAGAGCCCTATCTCGACCAGTACTTTTCCCTGGATTTACACCAGGCCCTTATGGACGCAGGCTTTAACCAACCTAGCCAACAGATCAATACCTCTCGCCACCGGGTGGTGATTGCCCAGAAAACTGGGGCGGCTAGCTAATGGTCTGGGTAAAAGAGCTAAGAACTGGCGATTAAATAACTTCTAATTTTGCCGGACTTCGACTCCGCTTTTGCCGGACTTCGACTCCGCTCAGTCCTCTGTGGCTAGCGGTGACAATTATGGATTTAATTGATTGCGTTTTCCTAAGTAGAAGAACGCAACGCTGTTGTCGCATTTCTGCGTTTAATGTCCGCTCAATTCTTGATGTTCTCTTAATGATTCCAAGCCTAAATAATTCCCCGGTTAACAACAACTATCTGAACCCCCCTCACCTTTATTAACCACTTGTAACGATCCCATTACACACTTTTAAGAAATCCAGCAGATACTAGGGGATCAATATTTTTATTCATACAGTGGTTAATTAAGGCCTGACGGTTGTTGAGATTCTTGTCAGCAACGACGCCACAGCCGATCTTCTACCCCATCGACCCTGCTTGTAAGCGGGCTCTGGGCGGTGGGATGGATGCAATAAAACCTGGCCTCTTGCCTGACCTCTTGTTATATGGACTTCGCAACATTTCCTTGGTTAACCACCATTATTTTGCTGCCCATTGTGGCGGCGTTGCTTTTGCCGTTGATCCCCGATACGGATGGCAAAACCATACGCTGGTATTCCCTGATCGTTGGGCTGATTGATTTCGCCCTGATTGTCTTTGCATTTGTTAATTACTACGATCCCACGAGTTCTGGCATGCAGCTGGTGGAAAGCTACAGCTGGGTGCCAGCGTTAGACCTGAACTGGTCCGTAGGCGTAGATGGCCTTTCCATGCCGCTGGTATTGCTGACGGGCTTTATCACCACCTTGGCCACCTTGGCCTCTTGGCCGGTCACGCTGAAGCCAAAGCTGTTCTACTTTTTGCTGCTGTCCATGTACGGCGCCCAAATTGCGGTGTTTGCTGTGCAGGATATGCTGCTGTTCTTCTTGGTGTGGGAGCTGGAGCTAATTCCGGTTTACCTGCTGCTGTCCATTTGGGGCGGCAAGCGCCGGCTATATGCGGCCACTAAGTTTATTCTCTACACCGCTGGCGGTTCCCTATTTATTTTGGTGGCGGCCCTGGCCATGGCGTTCTATGGCGACACCATCACCTTTGATATGCAGGCGCTGATGGCCAAGGAGTTTCCGGTGCGGCTGCAGCTGTGGTTGTACACCGCATTCCTGGTGGCCTATGCGGTGAAACTGCCCATCTTCCCCTTGCACACCTGGCTGCCCGACGCCCATGGCGAGGCGACGGCTCCGGTGCACATGTTGCTGGCGGGCATTTTGCTAAAAATGGGTGGCTACGCTTTGATCCGCATGAATGTGGAGATGCTGCCCGATGCCCATGCCATTGTCTCCCCTGGTTTGATTCTCTTTGGGGTGATCAACATTATCTATGCGGCGCTCACGTCGTTTGCCCAGCGCAACCTAAAACGAAAGATTGCCTATTCGTCCATTTCCCACATGGGATTTGTGATTATTGGTATTGCCTCGTTTACTAACCTGGGTATGAGCGGCGCGGTGCTGCAGATGGTCTCCCACGGATTGATTGGGGCTAGCCTGTTCTTCTTGGTGGGGGCCACCTACGACCGCACCCACACCCTGATCCTGCCGGAAATGGGCGGTGTGGGCACCAAGATGCCGAAGATTTTTGCCATGTTCACCGCCTGCTCCATGGCCTCCCTGGCGCTGCCGGGTATGAGTGGGTTTGTGGCGGAGTTAATGGTGTTTGTGGGCTTTGCCAACAGCGATGCCTATAGCTTTAACTTCAAGCTGGTGATGATTTTGCTGATGGCGGTGGGGGTGATTTTGACGCCCATCTATCTGTTGTCGATGCTGCGGGAAATCTTCTTTGGTCCTGAAAATAAGGAGCTGACGGATGAGCAGGTGCTGATCGATGCGGAGCCCCGGGAAGTGTTTATCGTGGCTTGCCTGTTGGTGCCCATCATTGGGTTTGGTCTATATCCGAAGCTGCTAACCCAGGTGTACGACGCCAAGACCATGCAGATTAGCGAGTCGTTGCGGACGGAACTGTTTGCGATCGCAGATAGCCAACCCCCTCTCCCCATCGGCACCATCCCAACCACTAAAGCCCCCGCCATTGGTCGGTAGAGCCGTTGCCTGTAGGGGATAGCCATGCCATCTCCTACGCCATGGGGTTTGCGGGGCCTGCCCTTTGGCGGTGCCATAGCGGCCCTTTGTAAAAATATCCTCTACTACTTCCACCGATCTTTACAAGGTTACCCTTGACAAGATCGGTGGTTTTCTTTATCTCTTAAGCACTCCTATATAGCAATCGTCCCTTGAATTTGAATCGCTTTGCCGGTGTCATTAACTTTTTTTCAGTGCGGGATTGGGCGCTGGAAGCCAGACTACTGCGATGGTTAACCATGCTGTGGATATTCATCGGCCTCGTGGTGCTGTTTTCTGCGTCCTATCCGGTGGCAGATGCTGAAATCGGTGATGGCGCCCGTTACTTTAAGGTTCAAATTCTTTGGGTTTTGGTCGGTCTGGGCATATCGCGCTGGGTGACCCGAAATCCGCTGCGGTATGTGATGCAGCTATCTGGGCTGGGCCTATTTGTTTGCTTGGGCTTAATTTTAGCCACCCATATTCCAGGGTTGGGGGTGACGGTGAATGGCGCCACCCGCTGGTTGCCCCTGGGCCCGTTTTTGATCCAACCGTCGGAGCTACTGAAACCATTCCTCGTGTTGCAAAGTGCGCGGTTGTTTGGCCGCTGGCATCGATTTAAACCCGGCGGCCGCTGGCTATGGCTGGGGGTGTTTACCCTCTGTCTGTTAGCTATTTTGCTGCAGCCCAACCTCAGTACCACGGCGGTGTGTGGCATTACCCTCTGGCTGATTGCCTGGGCCTCGGGGCGACCCTATCGACATTTGTTGATGACCGCTGGGGGCGGTTTGCTGGCGGCATTGCTGAGCGTCAGCATCAAAACCTATCAGCGGGAGCGCATCATTTCGTTTTTAGATCCCTGGTCCCAGGCCAGTGACAACGGCTATCAGCTCGTGCAAAGTTTATACGCCATTGGCTCTGGGGGCTTCTGGGGGACGGGCTTTGGCATGGGCCAGCAGAAGCTGGGCTATCTGCCCATTCAATACACCGATTTTATTTTTTCGGTCTATGCCGAAGAATTTGGTTTTATTGGCGCGGTGATGCTGCTGCTGTTTTTGGCCGTTTTTAGCACCGTGGCGTTGCTGGTGGCGCTGAAGGCAAAATCTTCGGTGAATCGGCTGATTGCCATTGGCTGTATGGTGCTGCTGGTGGGGCAGTCCCTGATTAACATTGGGGTGGCCACCGGGTCCTTGCCGACGACGGGGTTACCCTTTCCGATGATGAGCTACGGCGGCAGCTCCATGATGTCTAGCATGTTGGTGGCCGGGTTGCTGATCCGGGTGGCCCGCGAGGCCCATGAAGCGGATATTGTTTCCATGACCGAACAGCCCATTCGCCCCAGGCGCTATCGTCCGGGGGGCCGTCGCCGTCGCCATGGCCAGCCGACACCTAAGCCAGAAGAGGCGAAGCCCAGTGGGGATAAAAAACGGATTTTTCGCCGTCGCCCGCCCAGCCAGATTCAGCCGGAGGAGTTGGCGGAGCCGAAATTGAGCCCGGTGGCTAATCGCAGGCGGAAACGCACTCGAAGTCTTTAACCTATGGTGATAGTGTGGCAACGTCTATCGATAATCTGACCCTGCATCGCTATAAGCGCACTAATAAGGGCTATGAAGAAGCCCTGAGCGATGGTGTAAGCCTCAGGTTGATGTTGATCCCTGCTGGGGAATTTATGATGGGGGCTGCAGCAGATGACCCTGATGGCCGTGATGAAGAGCGTCCCCAGCATTTGGTGAAAGTACCGCAGTTTTTGATGGGGCAGTATCCGGTCACCCAGGCTCAATGGAGAGTGGTGGCTGGGTTTGAGCAAGTTGAGCGGACCTTAGAGCCTGATCCTTCTAAATTCAAGGGGGATAATCGACCGGTGGAACAAGTGTCTTGGTACGAAGCAGTAGAGTTTTGTCAGCGACTTTCGGCCAAGACAGGTCGGGAGTATGGATTGCCAAGCGAAGCAGAGTGGGAATATGCCTGTCGGGCAGGAACTGAGACGCCTTACCATGTTGGCGAGAAGATTACGGCTGAGATTGCTAATATTGCTGAGCCTAATTCAAGAGAAGAATATCAAGATGAGCATACGCCAGTTAACTACTTTAATGTGGCCAATGCTTGGGGCCTATGTGACATGCATGGCAATGTGTTGGAATGGTGTCAAGACCATTGGCATGGCAATTATGACAAGGCACCGAATGATGGAAGCGCTTGGTTAACAGACAATGAAGATTCTAGGCGTGTACTACGCGGCGGTTCCTGGTTCAACAGTCCGCGCCATTGCCGCTCCGCCTCTCGCTACTTCAGTACGCCCGACGACCGCGACATCCGTATCGGTTTTCGTGTAGTATGTCGTGCCCCGTTGGCGCTAGCCTTCTCGTAGAGTGGGCTCTTCCGTAACCCTTTCTCCCTTTTACACTCTTACCCTCTTTGGCGCGTAGCGCCTCGATTTTTTCTCGATCTAGCTCCCAGACTCCGGCTAGGAGCCGCTGGGGAAGCTCCACAGCCATCAGTGCCCCTTCGCCAAATCAGCATAGTCCGCTATTCTCACCCCCAAAATAACTAGCAAAACCGCCTCCACCACAGACAAAACCACCGCAAACGCAGAAACCTTTCCTGCTAACAGCCAAAACGCCACCAGTGCTACCAAACCAGAGATCACAAACGTCACCTGATCAATAAATAGCTGAGTATACTTCCGTCGTTTGCGCCGGGGATCATCCCGATGGGCAGTTTCCCAACCAAATAAATATTTCTCATCAGCGGAGCCGCCGATCAGTGCACTTACTCGCTTCTCCAGGTCGTAGCGGACATAGCGTCCGATGGCAGAAATTTTTTCGTCGTTGATTAGATATGTCCAGCCCATCACCAGACATACCCAAGGAATCACCAAGAATGCAGTGGCCCCCTTGGCATTGGTCAAGCCAAAGGAAGCGATGGCTCCAAAAATCCCCAGGGTGACGTACAGCAGATTATCGCGGAAGCCAATACGCATACTTTGCTCTGCTTTCAGGACCCGGTACTCGTCCATCAAAATTTGTAGGGTTTGCTCGTTGCGATCCATAGGCTTAGAAACGTAAAATGTATCAAATTAATTGTGTCGATTTGCTATAAAAACTATGGGATTTCACGGGAAATTTCCAGAATTTGGGTAAGGTGCATTGTATCGACCCAAATAGATACGGTTGAGATGATCTACTAGCAAGCGATGCCTCAAGACAACCTTTGTGCAGTCATTCTTACGGCATTACCAGTTGAATTTAAGGCTGTCCGAGCATTTTTATCAGATTGTAAAGAGGATATTCATCCTACAAAGCAGACTGTCTATGAGCGCGGAACATTTACAGCGAATGGTAAATGCTGGGATGTTGGCATTGTTGAGATTGGCCCAGGTAATGTAGATGCAGCACTAGAGACGGGTAGTGCCCTTGAACATTTCAAGCCTCAAGTAGTGCTTTTTGTTGGCATTGCAGGGGGTATTAAAGATGTGAAAATTGGTGATGTCGTTGCGGCCACTAAAATCTATGGTTATGAATCAGGCAAAGCAGAAGCTGGAGTATTTAAGCCCCGTCCGGAAGTAGGCGAGAGTTCTTACAGCTTAGTGCAACGTGCACGTGCAGAAGCACGTAATTCACAATGGCTACAACGATTATCTGACTCCCCTAATCGCTTGCCCGATGCATATGTGCGTCCCATTGCCGCTGGGGAAAAGGTTGTCGCCTCCACCCAGACCGCTGTTTGTAATTTTTTGCAGCATCACTACAGTGATGCTGTGGCAGTCGAAATGGAGGGATATGGTTTTATCAGAGCGGCTTATTCAAGCAAACAAACGACATCTGCCATAGTCATCCGGGGGATTTCTGACCTTCTTGACAATAAAAACGAGGCTAACAACAATCAAGCGCAAGAAGAAGTTCGACAAGCAACGGCATCGCATCATGCAAGCGCCTTTGCTTTTCAGCTGTTAACCAATTTTGAACCCTGCGAAAGTTTCGTTGATAAGCAAACTTCAGTCCACCAAGTTAGGTCCCAGGTGTGGGATGAACTGTTTGCCTACTTCAAAGAGTCAGATTTACCAATCATTGCTCCCCTGTGTCAGCAAATATTTGAAGATGAGCTGACGCTGGAACAACGGGATCCGTATTCAGAATTAAGTCAGTTGGATACCCTTGAAACCCTAAAAACTGTATTTAAGCGTCGAGATGATTTAAGTTTGGCAGTTAAGTGGGTAGGCCTTGTGATTCAATCATTTGAAAATCCGCTAGAAGGGACTCAAGAACGTTCTGTGCCTTCTGGGCTAAGGGGTTTTTTCAACGTTCATAAGCCTTCTCATGAGGAGGAGGAGGAGGTTAAGTCTGAAAAAAAGCAGCCTTCGAGCTATTTACTCATCGCCTTAGATCCTAAGGATGATGAAGATATGGTTGGTTTTACAGCTGAGCTTCATTCAACTGACAGTGCAGTACCAGAAAACCTATTTCCAGAAGGAGGAATCCAATGCTCTTTAGATGAGCCTCACGAAGACCTATGTAGGTATTTGTCTGAAGCATTTCGAAAAGCAAAGCAAGTCAAAACCATTGAATTTTTTCTATCCTGGCGACATTTTGATCAGCCTGTCCATGACTGGAAGGTTAAAGTCGATGCGCCTCTACCTCTTCCACTAAAGTTATTGCGAAACACGTTAGTAAGATCGTTAGATCGACTGACCCAAGAAGATTTCGTAGACGAGCGGATCGAAACTCTTGAAACACAATGGGATCGCTTGCAAGGATGTTGTGCTAAAGAGCTGATTAAGTCGTGTCATGAGGTGTTTACTCTAGACTGTGAAGCCTTGGCAGGCGAGCTGCTAGGCGGAGATGAATATATTATTTTCAAACTTCTTTCTGCTTTGCCTACAGATAAACAAGAACTGGAGCAGCTGCTGAGCATTGTAGTTTGGTCGGGGATACCCATTTGGTTTTGGTCTTACTGTTCCTTATCAGGGCCAGATAAAATCAATCTTTCCATCAAAATCAACGATTTTTTAAGTGCAGATAATCTACAAAATTCTGCAACGTTTGCTGAGATTATCAAAAAGAATCGTAAAAGCGTGCCAAATTTAGGCTTACTATGCGATTGTCCGACCCGGTTACCGGTTTTGGTGGACTGGAAAAACGGTCGCTTGCGTCAGCCTGCTGCTTAGTCCTCGTATCTGCTTAACTCTGTATGTCTAGCCCTATATCTGACTGGAAATTTTTTACAGGTGGCCTCAATGCAGAGGAGCAGCCCCAGCAGAGTTCACTGCAACCTATCACTGAGCGACCTGCCTGGCGGCAGTTTATGTCAAAAGCAGACTTTGAGAAAGATTGGGATGAGGCGAGCCAGAGACGATGGACCGAACTACGCAAGGAGATGCGATTAGACAATCGCTCTCGCGAACGGGGGCAAAGCTTTCGCCTCCGTCAGGCGGGTAACGGCCAATCGGAAATTCTGACAGCAGTTAACTCAGCGCTAGCATTGCGCCGCCCTTTGCTGATCACTGGCAATCCAGGCTCCGGTAAAACGTCGTTGGCCTATGCCATTGCCTATGAGCTGCAATTGGGGCCAGTGCTCCTCTGGCCAATTACCACACGTGCCAAGCTATCGGATGCACTGTATCAGTACGATGCGATCGCCCGTCTGCAAGACACCCAGTTTGATAAATCAGAACTGGAACTCCAAATGATGTTAGCCAAGGCTGACAACACAACACCCGATCGCCAAATAATAGACGAACTGAAAAAAGGACGTAGCCTAGGAAATTATATTCAGCTTGGCCCTGTGGGAACTGCGTTTTTACCCTCCCATTTACCTCGGGTACTGTTGATTGATGAGGTAGATAAAAGCGAACTGAACTTGCCCAACGATCTGCTCAATTTGTTTGAGGAAGGCAGCTATGAAATCCCTGAACTTGTCCGTCAAAAGAGCGACGAGCCGGTATCGGTAAGAACAGCAGACGATCAACTCCCTGCGAATATTATTAAGGGCAAGGTCACCTGTTATGAGTTTCCCTTAGTCATCATGACCAGCAATGGCGAGAGAGACTTTCCACCTGCCTTTCTACGACGCTGTTTGCGCATTAATATGCCAGATCCTGACAACAGCGATGTCCTAGAAAAAATTGTGGGAGCCCACTTTCAGCGCGGAGATGAGGCCAATACTGACTGGGGTGAGCTGAAAAAACGAATCAATCCCCTGGTTGTTAGTTTTGCTAATGATTTAAAGCGGAAAAAAACCTCTCTGGCGACAGATCAGTTATTAAATCTGGTTTATATGGTGCGTCAGTGTCGGTTCACGTCTGCAGAAATATTAGAACTGGACAGTGACGACGACAAAGACACCGAATTAGAGGTGATTAAAAAGATTTTGCTACGTCGTTTAACCAGTGATGCGGGTGGCAAATGAATACGGAACGGTTAGTCGAAGCTCTGAATGAATATGCGCTCAATCCGACAGAGATTGCGGATATTCTTTGGTTGGCGTTACGACAACCGCCTATAGATATTGCCCCCGAACCTGAGGAAAAGGATTCGTCTGAAACAGATGACATAGACCCACAGCCCTTGGATGAGGGGAACCCACCCATTGAGGAGGAGGAGGATCCTGATGATGGGGATGATGATGAACAGCCAAATAATCCTGCCGCCGATATTGCATCAATACCTCCAGGCAACCTTCCCCCTAAAGCCCTGCCCATTTCTGTTCCTGATGCTGGACTGCTAGAAGAAACACTGCCATTAGTGCGAGCCTTGAGGCCGCTACTTAAGCAAATTGAGTCTGAGACGGCTAGCCATGTAGATGAAGCAGCCACCGTCGATCACATTGCAGAAACAGATATCTGGTCACCGATTTTACAACCCGATCGCGAACCCTGGTTTGAGGTCGCGCTGGTCATTGATGGCAGTGCAGGCATGGCCCTATGGCAGCGGCTAATTCAAGATATCCAGCGATTGTTGCGCTGTTACGGATCGTTCCGTGACTTTCGGGTGTGGGAACTGGTCGTTAAAGACGGGCAGTCCGGTGTATGTGCTCTGCCTGATCGCTCAGTGCGAAGTCCTAGAGCTTTACTGACACCCAATGGTCGGCGGTTAACCCTGGTGTTTAGCGACTGCACGGCCGATTACTGGTGGGATGGCTCTCTGCAACCTATGCTCGCCCTATGGGGCCAGTCTATGCCCATTGCTATTTGGCAGGTATTACCGGACTGGATGTGGAAACGCACTGCCCTAGGCGTGGGTGAATACGTAGCAATCCGCAACCGTATTCCGGGGGCCGCTAACCAAGACTTAAAACCCACCTATTTAGCGTTGCGACCCCCCAAACGCCTGGCGCAACAGAATACAGCAGAGACAACATCCGGCCCCCCTATTTGCCTGCCAGTGATTACCACCGATGGCGCATCGATTGGGGCTTGGAGCCGGATGCTTGCAGGCGATCGCAGGCAGTCTGCCCCTGGGTTTGTTTTACCTGCTGACGGTTGGGAGCGGGGGCGTGAGCGTCCGGCCAATGAATCGGATCAACGGCTAGAGCAATTTCGACTGCGAGCCACCCCCGAGGCTCGGCGTCTGGCAGCGCTACTATCAGCAGCGCCAGTGATCACACTACCCGTGATGCGTCTGATTCGAGCATCAATGCTGTCGGGCTCATCCCCGTTGCCCGTGGCAGAGGTGTTCCTGGGAGGCTTGTTACAACGCTCTGCTGATCAGCCTGCGGATACTGGGGCTGAACTGGTTCAATATGACTTTCCTGTCGAAACCCGTGACAGGTTGTTGGATATATTGCCCCCTGTCGAGGCTGTCAGCGTCATTGATGCGGTGTCTGGCTATGTGGCAGAACAGTTGAACTGTACCTTAGCGGACTTTAGAGCCCTGTTATTATCTCCTGAGCTAAGGGCAGAAGCTGAGGCCTATGGGTTGAAAAAATTTGCTCAGGTCACAGCCCGGATTCTGCGCACCCTTGGGGATCAGTATGCAAACTTAGCCGATCAGTTGGATCCTCGGCAATCGGTAGATCCAAGCACTACTAAGGAATGGCCTGACTTTGAGCTGCAAACCTTTGAATATGCGGTGGCCGAATTCCTTGATTTCCCACCCCTGCGAACCCTCGACTATGAGACGGTTCAACTTCAACTGGAGGAAGAACCAAACTTTCCACCGCTACAGACCAAGGAAGTCGAAGTGGTCACCATTGTTCTGGAGGAACCCACTGGCACAATTCCTGTTGAAGAGATTAAAGCCTTTAGCTTTGATATGGCCATCATTGAGCGCAGGGGTATTTTCAGACGACCATGGGAAGTCCGCACTCAGAAACGTCAGGCAGAGCGCTATCGGGAACGGTTGGGAACCGACACATTTATAATGATGGTGGCCGTTCCCGCAGGCAGTTTTGTCATGGGTTCCCCCGCTGATGAGCCGGAACGGTTCGACAACGAAGGACCACAGCACGATGTACAGGTGAATGGATTCTTTATGGGGCAATATCCGGTGACCCAGGCCCAATGGCGCTTTGTGGCAGGGCTACCCCAAATTGAACATCCCCTAGAAGCTGATCCCAGCAGGTTCAAAGGGGATAATCGCCCGGTGGAGCAGGTTTCCTGGTACGAAGCAGTGGAGTTTTGTCAGCGGCTATCGGCCTACACGGGGCATGAGTATGGGCTACCGACGGAAGCAGAATGGGAATATGCCTGTAGAGCAAACACCACCACCCCGTTTAGCTTTGGAGAGATGATTACGACTGATGTGGCTAACTATAACGGTACCTACGTCTACAACGACGGTCGTAAAGGGCAATATCGAGAACAAACCACCCCAGTTACACAGGTTAGGGTGGCCAATGGTTTTGGCTTATGCGATATGCATGGGAACGTGTGGGAGTGGTGTCAGGATCACTGGCATGGAAACTACAACAGAGCACCGACTGATGGTAGCGCTTGGCTTACTGAAAACGAGGATGTTAATCATGTAGTACGCGGCGGTTCCTGGCCCTACGATCCGCGCAATTGCCGCTCCGCCTCTCGCGGCGACCTTACGCCCGACGCCCGCCTCGACACTGTCGGTTTTCGTGTAGTATGTCGTGCCCCGAGGGCTCTTCAGTAACCCTCTTTTTCTTTTACCCTCTTACCCTCTTTGGCGCGTAGCGCCTCGATTTTTCTAGCTCCCAGCGGCTCCGCCGCCATCCTCAACTCCATTTCCTAATCTATGGCCACCTTGTCAGCACAACCCCCAATTTCCTACAAACGACGACAGGAAACCATCCAGTTCTTTGCCGAAGTCCTAGCTGAAAACCTGACCTTGGAAATGGTGCAAATCCTTGCAGGCACATTTACCATGGGCTCCCCAGACGATGAACCAGAAAGATTTGATAATGAAGGGCCACAGCGAGATGTAACAGTGAATGAGTTCTTTATGGGGCAATATCCCATCACCCAGGCACAATGGCGCTTTGTGGCCGGGTTAACCCAGGTCGAACGAATTCTAGAATTAGACCCGTCTGGATTCAAAGGGGCTAACCTTCCAGTGGAGCGAGTATCGTGGTACGACGCTGTAGAGTTTTGTCAGCGACTATCAGCCTATACGGAACGTGAGTATGGGCTACCGACAGAAGCAGAGTGGGAATATGCCTGTCGAGCAGGGACCACCACCCCGTTTCATTTTGGGGAAATGATCACGACTGAGGTGGCTAATTATCAAGGTACTAAAACCTACAACAACGGACCAACCGGTGAATATCGACAGAAGACAACGCCCGTTGAACACTTTGGTATTGGCAATGCGTTTGGTTTATATGATATGCACGGAAATGTATGGGAGTGGTGCCAGGACCATTGGCATAGTAACTATAACAATGCTCCAACTAATGGAAGAGCTTGGCTCGCTGAAAAAGAGGATTCTAGACGTGTAGCACGCGGCGGTTCCTGGAACGGCAATCCGCGCAATTGCCGCTCCGCCTCTCGCAACAACATTACGCCCGACTACCGCTACTACACATTCGGTTTTCGTGTAGTATGTCGTGCCCCGAGGGCTCTTCGGTAACCCTCTTTTTCTTTTACTCTCTTACCCTCTTTGGCGCGTAGCGCCTCGATCTGGCACCCAGACTCCGGCTGGGTGCCCTCTCCAGCGGCTCTGCCGCCACCACTGAGAGGTATTACCCAGTCAGAACCTCCAACAACCCCACCTCTCCCATATAATTCCGATAGTTCGAATATCGCCAATGCTCCGGCCTATCTACATAGCCACGCTTCACCGGATTATTATGAATATAAGTAGGTGAACTCAATTTTGTTAAACTACTTTGGTTCTGCCCCCAAACCCCCAATTTTGGGGGCTGTGAGTCTGGACTCCCCCAGAATATAGCTCAAGGGACATTCAAGAAAGGGGGACGGGAGGGGGCCTCGATATCTGAAAATTAATTAGGATCACTTACTTATGCATTGAACTATGTGCGCCAAGCTATAAGTTCTCGGCTGACGCGATCAGGTGCCCATGGTTTTCCATAATGACGTAGCTGTAGAGCATTAGTCGATGATGGGTTTGCAAGAACCGTAGGGAGTCCAGCAGGATTGTTATGAGTTCTGGTTTGCTGAATATGGTCATCTATTGGACGGTAGAGCAAGTGATGAAGTGAGGTTGTGGACCGAGAACTCGGGATCGGGATCGGGCCATTGTATGGATTAGGCAGAGCTTTTTTAGAGTGCCCAGATGGGGAGAGGCAGAGCCTTGGGGATGGTGTCCAGCCGGAGTCTGGGCACTAGAGTGGGACTAGGCGGTAGAATCGGGATAGCTTTTTTTTTGTCATTTCTATGGTGGAACCTAAGCTTCTCCGAGAACAGCGCCAGACACGCTATTTCGTTGAACAGTTATCTGGTGAAGTAAGCATAGATATGATCCGCGTCCCTGGTGGCACATTTCTGATGGGTTCACCAGACGATGAACTCGATCGTCGTGATACGGAAGGGCCTCAGCACGAGGTGAGCGTACCCACCTTTTTTATGGGCCGATATCCGGTCACCCAAGCCCAGTGGAAAGCAGTGACTGCCCTTCCTCAAGTCGAGCATAAGTTAAACGCCGCCCCTTATAACTTTAAAGGGGATAATCGTCCTGTTGAGCAAGTTTCCTGGTATGAAGCAGTAGAGTTTTGTACTCGGCTATCAGCCCATACAGGGCGGGAGTATCGCTTGCCAAGCGAAGCAGAATGGGAATACGCCTGTCGAGCAGGCACCCAGACCCCATTTTACTTTGGAGAGACCATTACAACGGAAATAGCTAACTATCGCGGCACGGACGACGGGAGCCTTGGTTGGTCGGGTTCCTATGGACAAGGCCCCAAAGGAGAATATCGACAGGAAACAACACCAGTCGATCATTTTAATATTGCCAATGCCTTTGGCCTATGTGATATGCATGGGAACGTAGATGAATGGTGCCAGGATCACTGGCATGACAATTATCAAGAAGCTCCAAATGATGGAAGCGTTTGGTTAACGAACAATGAGGATTCTAGTCGTGTAGTACGCGGCGGTTCCTGGGGCACCTATCCGCGCAATTGCCTCTCCGCCTCTCGCCATGTCTATACGCCCGACTACCGCTACTACCGAATCGGTTTTCGTGTAGTATGTCGTGCCCCGTTGGCGCTAGCCTTCTCGTAGAGTGGGCTCTTTAGTAACCCTTTTTCTTTTTTACTCTCTTACCCTCTTTGGCGCGTAGCGTCTCGATTTTTTGACGCTCATACCATTGCCTCAGAGAGCCGTTTTATAAACGGTTGGCCCATAAAGGAACCTATCGCGATAGCCCGCAAAACGTTCCACGTAGGTTACTCCCCCCTCTTAACCTCAATTGCTAATTCTGAGCTTATGCCCCTAGTGTGCCAGTTGGCTCATTTCACTGAACTACTTTTGGACTACCGAACCACAGTTAGGTATGTGGATGCATCTTTTTCCCCGCCACATACACACCATTAGCACTGGGCTGCTCGCCGCCATCCTTCAGCCATACCTGGCCATTTTGCTTCAGAATAGTTGCCTGGACTCGGCTGATGCTGTCCCGGTAGTCGTTGGGGAAATTCCCCATCGCCACGCGATAGGTACAGTTGCCCCGGCCAATGGTGATTGGAAACTGATGTAGGGCGATTGGTGTCCGCTGGGTGGCCTGGCCTGGACAGGTTTCGACCAGATGTAACTGACTCATGCCCGGTCTACCGCTGTGCGATCGCAGGCCTCATAAATAAACTACGGTCATTAGGCGGACCGAGCATTATCCTTTGACCACATAGATTAATCGTTGTTGACCTCTTTAACGTTTCGATACAATAGCAAATGGACAACGGGCCCCATGGGAATGGGGCAATGTTGTTTGGACTGTCCGATTTGTCTATTCGGCTATATGTGGGAAACGCTTCAGCTTAGTTTGTATAACCTTAGTCAGCTGGCTAATGAATGGGTGGGTGCCCAGTTAGATCACCTGTCGTTGGCGAGTGTGGCGATTATTGCCGCCGCTGGTTTGCTCACCAGTTTGACCCCCTGTATGCTCTCCATGCTGCCGATTACGGTGGGCTACATGGGGAGCTACGAATTGGAAAATCGTTGGCAGGCGGTGGGGCAGTCTAGCTGGTTTGCCCTGGGGTTGGCCACCACCCTGGCCGGTTTGGGCATCGTCGCTAGCAGCCTGGGCTGGGTCTATGGCCAGGTGGGGGTGGGGTTGCCCATTGTGGTCAGTGCGATCGCAATTATCATGGGCCTCAATTTGCTCGAAGCCCTTCCCCTGCCGCCGTTGCCGTCCTATAGCGGCGCGGACTTTATGCAAAACAATATTCCGCGATCGCTCAAGTCCTATTTGCTGGGCCTGACCTTTGGTTTAGTGGCCTCCCCCTGTAGCACTCCGGTCCTCGCCACCCTGCTGGCCTGGGTGGGGCAAAAAGGCGATCCGCTCCTTGGCAGTTCGTTGCTGCTGGCCTACACCATCGGCTATGTCGCCCCCCTGGTGATTGCCGGGATCTTCACCGCATCAATTAAAAAGATCTTGGCCATTCGACAATGGTCCGGTTGGATCACCCCCGCCAGCGGTGTGTTGCTGATCGGCTTTGGCGTATTTTCTCTCCTGTCTCGGTTTATGCCAATTGCGTAAACATGGTGACCATGAGAGTTTCAGACATCCAACCAACCTTATCCAATTTGCAATTATCCGAACCCTATCCCCTCCTGGGAGGGGCTCCGGGGTGGGTTGGCCAATGGCGCAATTGTCTAAACCCACCCCGCCCCAAGGGCCCCCCTCCCGAGAGGGGATAGTCGCCATAAACAGATTTTTCGAGCAAAAGATTTTATCCCCTACCCGCCATGATTGCTGCCCTGAAACGTTACTTCAAAAAAGACCTGATTCCTCTCCTGGCAGACCTGCGCCTGGCCATTGTGCTGCTGCTGGTAATTGCGGTCTTTAGCATTTTAGGCACCGTCATCGAGCAGGGTCAAAGCCTCGCCTTTTACCAACAAAACTACCCCGAAGACCCTGCCCTATTTGGCTTCCTTAGCTGGAAGGTGCTGCTAATCTCAGGTCTCGACCATGTGTATCGCACCTGGTGGTACCTGTCTCTTCTCATTCTCTTTGGCAGTAGCCTCACCGCCTGCACCTTCACCCGACAAATTACGGCTCTGCGTTGGTTCTCCCGCACCTGGAATTTCTACAGCAAGCCCCGCCAGTTTGAAAAAATGGCCCTCAGCACCGAGCTAGACACGGGCACCATTAACCAGCTAACAGAATTTCTAGAAGCCAAACGCTACAAAACCTTCCACAAAGACGACACCATGCTCTATGCCCACAAGGGTTTGGCCGGGCGCATCGGTCCCATCGTGGTCCACGCCAGCATGCTAATTATTCTGCTGGGGGCCATGTACGGTGCCATGACCGGCTTCTTTGCCCAAGAGATGGTGCCCAGCGGCAACACCTTTACGGTGCAAAACGTGTTTGATGCGGGCCCCTGGGCCGGTCCCCAGATTCCCAAAGATTGGTCAGTAAAGGTCAATCGCTTCTGGATTGACTACAGCCCCGAAGGCCGGGTGGACCAGTTCTATTCCGACCTGTCGGTGCTGGACGACCAGGGAGAAGAGGTGAAGCGCAAAACCGTATGGGTCAATCAGCCCCTGCGCTATCGCAACGTCACCATGTACCAGGCCGACTGGTCCATTGCCGGGGTGCGGGTGAAGATTAACAACAGCCCGATTTTGCAGTTGCCCATGGCCCCCATCGAAACCGAAAATGGCGGCAAACTGTGGGGCACCTGGGTGCCCACCAAACCCGACATGAGTGCGGGGGTGTCGCTAATTGCCCAGGATTTGCAGGGTACCCTGCTGGTCTACAACGAAAAAGGAGAACTCATTTCCACCGTGCGGGAGGGCACGTCGGTGGAGGTGAATGGCGTCACCCTGTCGGTGCCTGAGATTATTGGCAGTACCGGGTTGCAAATCAAGGCGGATCCCGGTGTACCCTTTGTTTACCTAGGGTTTGGCCTGCTGATGCTGGGGGTGGTTATGAGCTATGTGTCCCATTCCCAGGTGTGGGCGTTGCAGGATGGCGACAAACTCTATGTGGGCGGCCGCACCAACCGGGCCCAGGTATCGTTCGAGCGTGAGCTAGTGGCCGTTTTAGATGAACTCAGTGATGGCGATGGTGCCGACACACCAAAGGAGTTGGTGACGTCCTAAGGGACTAGGCGTTGAGGGGGGAGTCATGCCATAGTCGTGTCTGCTGACGCTGTTCCCT
This sequence comes from Leptothoe kymatousa TAU-MAC 1615, assembly GCF_018739865.1. GTDB lineage: Bacteria > Cyanobacteriota > Cyanobacteriia > Phormidesmidales > Phormidesmidaceae > Leptothoe > Leptothoe kymatousa. The sequence goes on from NZ_JADOER010000002.1 coordinate 210,217, forward strand.
ATGTTTTGCCATGGCAGACGATCTTCGTAGCCAACTGCTGAAAGAGTTTGAGCATCTGGCGAAAATCCCCAAGTTGTTTGACCGGGAGTATGAGCTGATTCAGCGGGCCCAGGCATTTGAGGCAGAGCATGGGTTGAGTGCCGACGAGTATCAGCGATTGTTTGGGCTGTATCAGCGGGATAGGGCTTTACCAGACTGGCTGGAAAACATCGTTCGGGTGACCCAACGGTTTCGAGTCATTGTGCAAACGCTGCAGGGGTTAACATCCCTGGCGATTTTACTCAGTGCCCTACAGTTTCTCTACGGTTTTCGAGAACGACAAACCCGAATCGTCAATGACAAATGGGCAACTGTAGCATCGGATATTCGGGTGGGGAGTGCGAAAAAAGAGGCCATTGAATTTCTCCACGATCGGGGTGAGTTGTTGTCTAATTTGGAAGCCGTCGATACCCAATTGAGCTATCTAAATTTGCCAGGGAAGGCTAATTTGCAGGAGGCTGACTTTCGGGGGGCAAATCTTTATTATGCGTACTTCAAAGGTGCCACCCTCTACCGCAGTGATTTCTCCAATTACGATGGTGAACTTACCAATTTAGAAGCCGTCAATTTTCAGGAGACCGACCTGCGGCAAGCCAACTTTCGGGGCGTCAATATGAAGTATGCGTGTTTCAGTGGGGCCAACCTAGAAAAGGCCAACTTTGAAAAGGCGCATTTGGTGGGCACTGACTTTCGGGGGGCGCGTAAGTTAACGGCGGATCAAATTCGGGCGGCGGGGAAAACATCTTACGAACGGGCGCTGTTTGATGATGAGCTGAGCCGGAAATTGGAGCTACCGCCGACTGATGTTGAACCGGCTGACCGGTGTGTGATCAAGCCGCGATCGCGCACCTGGTGGCAAGGCTTTCTTGGCCGCTAAGCTAACGGCGGCTCCTGGGGCAGCTGCCCCAGGATGAAGCACCCTTGCCCAATGGTCAACTAATGGGTACCACCAAGTGATTGAGTGGGCCTATGGTGTGCTTGGTAAGCCTGTGAACCCGGCTGATGGCACCGCCATCTCAATAAAAAAGCCTTTGCGGTCTAGAAAAAGACTAGAAAAAAGCCCCTTGCATTTCTGCAAGGGGCAGCCATTTAGCTGTGTTGTAGGAGAGTCGTGGTGACGCTTTAGGAGACGCCTAAGGGTCTGACGTTATAGACCCTTAGGTCTGACGTTATGGACCCTTAGGTCTGACGTTATGGACCCTTTGGGTCTAACGGTCGTTTGTCTTAAATAGGGAAACAGGGGGTTTCCCATCAATTCCGGCCGAAGTTTTGTGATCTTCATCATGGTTTTGTATGATGAAGATCACATTGTGGATATTGCACCCCTGCCATTGCATATAAGAAGCCCCCGTGGACGCTAGGACTCACGGGGGCTTCGAGTTAGATATAGGGGGTGCCTAAATTTAGATTTTCTCGAATAGAGACCCTCTACCAGAGAGAATCTAAATTGGGATGGGTAAGACAATATTCTGTTTACTCATCCGCCTTGTAGGCGATATAGGGTTTTGAAATAAGGAGTAATGCAATAGTTGCTTAATCCGTGAATTCACTGTAGCCCGACCATTACCCATTGCACCTCCCCTAGTGAAGATGCCTATGGTTTACTTACACAATTGTTAAGTTTTTGGAGGTTGTGGTTGCGATCGCTGCGCAGTAAACCACTGGGGTAATCAAAAATGTCGTCGCTGGCCTTCAGGATGGTTTTGGCGGTCAGGCGCAAAAACCTCCACCAACTTGGCTGAGGAATGGGGGGAAGATCAGCCCCCCGTATTTGCCCTAGACGTCATGCGCAGTTACTCAGATCGCCTGCGGCACTTAAAAGGCCGATAAGTAAGTAAGGGCCGATATAAGAAGCCCCCAAGAATCCTAAGACTCATGGGGGCTTCGCGTTAGATATAAAGGGTGCCTAAATATAGAGATGCCTAGATTCAGGTAAGTAATACAGTAATCTGCCTACTTAAATAAAAGGGTCGAGATAGAGTGTTATGCAATAATTCGCTTTGTCTGTGAATCTACTGTAGGTCGATGCGGGGCATCCCCTTCTTTTTACAGAGTACCCCTATGGTCTGCTTACATAAACATTAAAGTTTTAGGGGTTGTGTCCCAGATCACTGTATAGATCGCACCTCAGGGGATACAAAACGATTTCTGATGGCGTTGGTGTCGGTGCTTCATCAATGTAGCGATAGATGGTGGCACCAGACGCTTTAAAAGCACAACAGCACCCAGAACGATCTACCTGAGAAATTCTTCTACCTTCAACAAGACTTTCAAGAGTTGTTCTGCGAAGAAAAAATCACAAAAAACAATGCTCTCTAGTATAAGCGAGAAGAGATATCAGTGACCTGATTGGGTGCTGGTATTGAGCCGTCAAACGATTCTGATGAGATATCGATTGTTGACCTCCTTCGTTGTGGTTATGGGCTTTTCAGCTCCATGTAAACAGCATACCTATACGGGGAAGGGGTATCTCTTTTTTGACATAAACGGTAATGTTGTTTGGTTTTGTTGCTGATTGGTTAGCTGAGCTGGTTCGTTGGGCCTTAGCTTTACCGGGGCACAAAAAAGCCTCTGCTAATTTGGCAGAGGCTCAGGATGGGTGTTGTGAAAGCTAGAAAATGAAAAGGTGCCCTAGGAAAGCGGCCACGCGGCACCTACCCATGCGCCCCGCCATTAGCGGACAATGGACTTAGTCCGAGCATCCAGACCGTTCAAGCGCTCAGCTTGGATATTGTCAACGGCATTGGAAGGGCTATTGAGGGATTCGAGGCGTAGCTTGTGGACGCTGTTCTTTTGGCGAGCGTCTAGACCATCCAGGCGGGTGGCTTGCACATTGTCTACAGCCTTAGTGCGGGCATCCAATGCCTCTAGGCGAGCGGCTTGGATATCTTCGATGGCTTTGGACTGGTTGTTTAGGTGCTCAATGCGTAGCTTGTGGATGCTGTTCTTTTGGCGAGCATCTAGACCGTCTAGGCGAGTGGCTTGCACATTGTCTACAGCCTTAGTGCGGGCATCCAATGCCTCTAGGCGAGCGGCTTGGATATCTTCGATGGCCTTGGACTGATTGTTTAGGTGCTCAATGCGTAGCTTGTGGATGCTGTTCTTGCTACGGCTGTCCAGCTCTTCGAGGCGGGTGGACTGAATATTGAAACTAGCGGGCTCGATGGCGGAGGCAACGGGGGCAATGGCAGCGGATGCAACGAGAACGGTTAAGGCGGAAAGAAGTGTGCGTTTCATAGTTAAAGCTCCTGGGGGATTCAGCGAAGTGTGTTTGCTTCATTAATTACTAGAATGCCGGGGCTACCTGAACGCTACGTGACGGCTAACTGAGGGTTACTTAAGGGGTTTCTGAGATTACCTGAGAAAATTGGGTGATGGGGATGGCTGTTAAAAGCCAATAAAAAAAGCCCATAGCAGAAGTCTGCTATGGGCCGCCATATTAGGAGAGTTGTGTGACGATTGGGGCGACGTGACCGCTAAACGCTGTAGCGCACACCGCGATAGGTGAGTTTGCGACCAGCGGGCTGGGCAGGCGTTAACTTTTGGGTTCTCATTTTGAAGGTGCGGCCCATAAAGCACAGCTCCGTATCGGTTTCCATCGTTTCGATGGACTGAGCAGAGGGGGTGTAGGATGCGCCGAGGTGAGTTAGTTTCATGGGTAGATTCCTGATAAGTGTGTGGAACTTTGTTTGTTCTGAATAGGGAAACAGGCCGCTGCCCATCAATTCCGGTCGTTGTTTTGTGATCTTTATAAGAAGCCCCCATGGACGCTAAGGCTCATGGGGGCTTCGAGTTAGATATAGGGGGTGCCTAGATTTGGAGGGTCTCTACTTAGGGAGAATCTAAATCGGGGTAAGGAAGACAGTATTCTGTTTACTTACCCACCGTGTAGGCGATATAGGGTTTTGGCATAGGGAGTAATGCAATAGCTGCTTTATCCGTGTATTCACTGTAGCCCGACCCTGGGGCACGGCACCTCCCTTGGGCAAGATGCCTATGGTTTACTTACGGAAGTGTTAAGTTTTTGGGGACTATGGTTGCGATCGCTGCGCAGTAACCCCCTTGAGTAATAAAAACATCGTTTTTAGCGTTCAGGATGGTTTTGTCTGTTAGTTGGTATATCCGCAAAAAAGCCTCCACCACATGGGCAGAGGCTGGGAGTATGGGTTGAAAGCAAGCAAGGCAATGCCTCTGGCTGACGGAGATGTGGCACCCAACCTGGATTAGTCGCTATGGTCCAATCGCAGACCCTTGCCGTTAGCGGATGGTGGACTTAGTACGGGCATCTAGTCCGTTTAGACGCTCGGCTTGAATATTGTCAACGGCGTTGGATGGGCTATTGAGCGATTCAAGGCGTAGCTTATGGACGCTGTTTTTGGTGCGGGCGTCTAATGCTTCTAACCGAGCAGCTTGGATATTCTCAACAGCCTTAGATTGGGTGTTTAGGTGCTCAATGCGTAGCTTGTGGACGCTGTTTTTCTGACGAGCATCTAGACCGTCTAGGCGAGTGGCTTGCACATTGTCTACAGCCTTAGTGCGGGCATCCAATGCGTCTAGGCGAGTGGCTTGGATATCTTCGATGGCCTTGGACTGATTGTTTAGGTGCTCAATGCGTAGTTTGTGGACGGAGTTCTTGCTACGGCTGTCCAGCTCTTCGAGGCGGGTGGACTGGATATTGAAGCTTGCGGGTTCGATGGCGGAAGCGACGGGTGCAACGGCAGCGGATGTAATGAGAACGGTTAAGGCGGAAAGAATCGTGCGTTTCATGGTTAAGGCTCCTTGGTGAATCAGTGAAGTGTGTTTGCTCCATTGATTACTAGAATGCCGGGGCTACCTGAACGCTATCTGACCGGTAACTGAAAGTTGCTTAAGGGGTTTCTGAATTTGGCTGAGGGATTGTTGTGATTTGGGTCACCCGTGTTTGCCAAAACTGAGATTTGAGTGCAGAACCCTTGCAAGTCACGGATAATCTGAGATACTGGGCCACTTGAGACGCTTGTATGTGATTGTAGCGATGGGGTTGGAATAAAATGACTAAGATTGAAAGGCGCTTTTCAGTCGCACAGTTTTGTTTTTACACGGTCAGGGACTATTGCGCATGACATATAAATGCAAATGTTGTGGCAAAATTCACGATGCTCTTCCAGATTTAGGGTTTGATAGACCGACATATGCAGCGTCTGTCCCTGATGGAGAATTTACATCTAGAGTTCAACTGGATCAAGACCTCTGTGTTCTAGACGAGGAGCACTATTTCATTCGCGGTATTCTTCTGATTCCTGTGCATGGGTATGAACAGGACTTCGGTTTAGGGGTATGGGTTTCTCAAAAGAAAGAGAATTTTGAACGATATGTGGACAATTTTGATACAGCTGATATAGGTCCGTTTTTTGGTTGGCTTTCCAATGAGTTTATGTATGGTGATCAATCTACATTGAGTTTAAAGACAATGGCTCATTTTCAAGGGGAGGGTCTGCGACCACTAATTCTCTTAGAGGAGTCTGATCACCCGTTATCTATCGCACAACGGAAGGGAATAAGCTTAGATGAGGCTTGGACCTTTGTTCATCAACATCTCAACTGAGCGCTATATAACGAAAATCTGCAATAAGTCGTGCCAGCCGCTCATTATTCGATGAAATATAGGTCATCAGGTTTGCTGGGGTCGTAGTGTTTGGATCGATGGTTTGGGGGTTACTAGGGGACTGTCCATAATTTTGTGTAAGCGATCTATCATCCATATACATCAGGAGATCGCCCCATGGCTCGCAAGAAAAAAGAACCGAATCGCGTTGATGAATTGCTAGACGAACTACTGGAAGACTGCGCCACCCCTGAGGATATCTTGGGCGAGTCGGGTCTGATGAAGCAAATCAAAAAGCGTCTGGTGGAACGCGCCTTAGCCGGTGAACTTAATCATCATCTTGAATCGAGTGCAGCGGATGAGCAGCCCAAAAATAGTCGCAACGGCAGCTCGAAGAAAACGGTGCAATCGGAGGACGGAGAACTCGAACTGTCCATCCCACGTGACCGGAACAGTAGCTTTGAACCGATACTGGTGCCCAAGCATCAGCGTCGCCTAGCCGGTCTTGATGAAAAGATACTGGCTCTATATGCTCGGGGTATGAGCACGCGGGACATCAGTGCCCAGCTCAAAGAATTGTACGGAGGCGCGACGATATCAGCGTCTGTGATTAGTGAGGTCATTGATACTGTTAGTGCGGATGTCAAAGCCTGGCAAGCTCGCCCGCTCGACGAGCTGTATCCGATTGTCTATCTCGATGCCCTGTACGTAAATATCAAGGTGTCAGGCCGGGTGAGCAAGCGTGCTGTCTATGTGGTCCTGGGCATTGACCGAGAGGGTGAAAAACAACTCCTGGGTCTATGGATCGGTGAGGCCGAAACCGAGGGAGCTAAATTCTGGCTGAAAGTACTCACAGACCTTAAAAATAGGGGATTGACCGATATTCTGATTGCCTGTTGCGATGGACTCAAGGGGTTTCCCAATGCCATTGAAGCGGTGTATCCCAAAACTCAGGTACAGCTATGCATTGTCCACCTGATGCGTAACTGTATGAAATATGTCCCCTGGAAAGACCGAAAGGCCGTTGCCAAAGACCTCAAGCCGATTTACCAAGCAGCCACCCTGGCGGAGTCAGAAGCGGCCCTGGATGCCTTTAGTGAAAAATGGGATGAGGCCTACCCAGCCATCAGTCAGATCTGGATTCGTCACTGGGAACATGTCATTCCTATTTTTGACTACCCGATGGAGATTCGTCGTGTGATTTACACCACCAATGCCATTGAATCGCTCAATCGTTCTCTGCGTAAGGTGATTAAGACCAAAGCGGTCTTTCCTGATGAAGCCGCTGTTTTCAGGTTAATGTACCTGGCGATGAAGAATATCGCGAAGAAATGGAATCGTCCCATTAACAATTGGCGTGCTGCCTTGTCTCATTTTGCTATTCTGTTTCCAGAACGCTTTTCTCTCTAAACAAACAGCGTTTACACAAAATTCAGATGTGCGACACGTTCTCTTAAAACCAGGCGACTGGGGGAAGAGAGGCAAGGAGGCAATATATCTCGTTGATAACTGATGTTTCTGATGAGAGTGAAAATCTCTCCCTCCCGGTGGTGGAGTGAAAGCATAGTCCCCAGGTTCGCGACTAGCCATCAACGCCTGAAGCGGGACTAAACGGCGGTAACTGGAAGCCTACTCTGGAATCCCGTCTAGCAAGCTGTATAGGGATACGCGAGGAATCTACGTCTGAAGGGTCGTGATTTGTAAGCGGTGAAATCAGGCTGATACACCGCAGCCAAAAAAGGCAACGGATAAGAGGCTGGCATCTATCTGAGTGACCAGTGATCACCCTCGATAAACCCGGCCTAGAGTAGAGTCCTAAGTACAGCAACTATCAGACATCGGAACGTGGAAACCCCGTTCACTTTCCCTGAGTAAAGGTCGATGACCAGGGTAGGTGCTAACCAAATAGGTGACCGGGATTGGGATTGAGTAAGAAGCCAATGCTTGGGGTAATACCCGAGATACGCAGACGTACTCACTGCAACTTGGACGTAGACAACCCTAGTAGAGCTTATAAGCTATGAGCCCGTACTTACAAACGAGGTATAGATGGAACGAGCTGCCCTGGAAGCGTATCCAGAGCAACGTGTTCAAACTCCAACGGCGGATCTACAGAGCCAGTCAGAGTGGTGACGTCAAGACAGTTCACAAACTACAACGTCTGCTCATCAAATCCTGGTATGGACGGCTGATAGCCGTTCGTAGAGTCACTCAAGATAATCAGGGCAAGAAGACGGCGGGTATCGACGGGGTGAAGAATCTCACCGCCACCCAGCGTCTCCTTATGGCTCAGCAACTGAGCCAAATCCCCAAACCTCGTCCGCTCAGACGAATCTGGATTCCAAAGCCAGGTAAACGGGAGAAGCGCCCCTTATCAATACCGGTGATGCACGATAGAGCGGCCCAATCGTTGGTCAAGCTATCACTAGAACCCGAATGGGAAGCGAAGTTTGAACCCAATGTGTATGGGTTTCGTCCAGGAAGGTCTTGCCAAGATGCAATTGCGGCCATCTTTAGAACTATCTGCCAACGACCCAAGTATGTGCTCGAAGGCGATATCAGAGGATGCTTCAACAACATCTCACATCGGGCCTTGCTTGAGAAAGTCCAAGCACCGCCTTTCATTCGCCGATTACTGCGCGCATGGCTCAAGTGTGGTGTCCTAGACCGAGGATTCCAAACAACTGATAGAGGAACACCACAAGGTGGGGTGATCTCTCCGCTACTAGCTCTGATAGCGCTACACGGTGTCGAGTCACACCTCAAATTGTTAGGTACGCAGAAGAACCCGATTCACACAGTGTTCTACGCTGATGATTTTGTGGTCCTTGCGCCTCGTCTAAGTGACATCCAACGGGCAAAAGAAGCCATAGAACAGTGGATGAAGACGGTCGGGCTTGAACTACATCCTCAGAAAACCACTATCTGTCACACCCTTAAGGGGCAGGCGGGTTTCGACTTTTTGGGATTTCATATCAAGCAATATTCGGCTGGCAAGTACGCTTCAAAACGAGGCTACAAGACCTTAATCAAACCCAGCCAGGAAAGTAAACAGCGTCATCTGGCTCGACTCAAAGAGATCGTAGCTAATCATAAGGCGGCTCCTCAGGCTGCTCTCATAGCTCGTCTCAATCCAGTCATTGTTGGATGGTGCAGGTACTTCTCATCAGTGGTGAGTAAGGCTACTTTCGCTGCAATGGATGCCCAGCTTTTCTGGCATCTATTTCGCTGGGCAAAGAGCAGACACCCAAACCTAAACACGCACGATAGCGTTTCACGCTATTGGCGAGTGAACCAAGGTAGGGGATGGTTATTTGCTACGACAGACCAGCTCAGGTTGCGTCGTCACAACGAAACACCTATCCGTAGACATGTGAAAGTTAGGGCTACCCGCTCACCGTTTGATGGTGACTGGGTGTATTGGGGCACCAGGCTAAGTCGATATCCTGGTCTTGCTCCGATAAAAGCCAAACTGCTCAAACAGCAGCAAGGTAAATGCGCTAACTGCAGACTGTACTTTACGTCAGAGGATGATATTGAACTTCATCACCGAGACGGTCGTCACGACAACAACTGCTATAAAAATCTGGCTTTGCTACACCGTCACTGCCATGACCAGGTACATGCAACCAGAACGACAGTTTCTGATGGTATTCTTGACAATGAACCAAGTTGGAGAGGAGCCGGATGATGGGAAACTATCAAGTCCGGTTTTGAAGCCGAGTCGGAGGGGTGACTCTCCGGCTTAGGTTAACCACTCTCTTACTAGGTGCGATCTCACCCTCCAGGACAGTTTGCGATCGCACCTAGCAGCCTTACTCCAAACCAGCCGTCACTCCGCCAGCCCCTACAACCGCCGCACCAGCATACTAATCATCTGGTCAGCATCGGGCCGCAAAATCAACCGATTATCCGGCACTTCGATCAGTGTGCTCCACTGGCTCGTCTCCACATAGCGTAGATTGTGCAGCAGATGAATCGTCTGGCGAATGTCGCTGGGTCGCCCTAGCAAAATATGACGGATCGTACTGCCAGCGGGCAGGCGGTCAAAATCAGTCGGCAATGTGGATTCTGTGAAACTCATCGGGGCTTTCCTTCGCGGATTTTCCGCAATACAACAGGAGGAAATGCCCCAAAAAAAGTTAGCCACCCTGCAACTAAAATCAGGGTGGCTGTAAAATGCTCACAGCTCACCAACTGGGTTCGTCAGTTGGAAGGGTTAGCGGGGTGGTCGTGTTGGTAGCACTTCCATCTCGCGCAGCTAATTTTTTTTGGGTGCGAAAAAGCAACTTCGGACAGTTGCTTAGTTTGTAAATTATCAGGCCCAGATCGATGAGTCAAGCCAGATATTAGACGGTGCATCAGCAGACCACACCCGGTCAGATTATTTCATAAAGTTGCCCCTGCTACTGACATTAACTAGCAAGCTAAAACGCAGGCACCCAATAAAGAGATCCAAAGGATAGTTGCGTCGGGTGATGGTTGCAGGGACTTCTGCCTAAAGTTTTCAATTTTTACTGACAGTTAAATCGATCCTTATGGATTTTCCAGATGAAGTGATATTCATAGATCCTGTAGCCCCCCATCCAGTTGGCTTGAATAACTGACTATCTCCACCACAACAAGTCACTACAGTTGGGTGTTTGACTGAACTGCTAAATGACTCTGCTGAAAGTTCAAAATATGATCCACTGGAAGTGCATTTTGGTTCAATGTAAATACCCCAAAATATAAAATTAGGCTCATCACAAGTGATTCTTAAAGTTCTGGATATTGTTGGAGTTTGATGTCTTTTTACCTTGAAATTCTCATCCTTAGTACTAATACTAACTGTTTTGCCAGGACCTGCTAATTCAAGGCGTATACCTCCTCCTGGAATAGTACTAAGAATTTCATACCAGTCACTGCTGTAATTCTTGAATTTAGCAAATGCTCTTGTGTCTCTTATCCTTGTTCCTATCGTAAATGATGTCCAATCTGCGGCACATCCTAAAAACTCTAGATCATCAAATACATCTTTTTGATTACATGATATTTTCCAGTTTTTAAATCCCTCTACCTTAGTCTTTTTATTGAGTGAAGATAATAATTGATCCTCAACAACTTTAATTGTCGCTCTGTAAGGCTCTTTTCTTAGCTCCTTTTCAGAAATCTCATAAGCTGCAAACTCAAGAACTCTGCTAGATGAGTTAACTGCTGAAGCCACATCATTCACAGCCTGAGCAGCTCGAATATATGGAATCGCTTTCAATACGAAATCTCCCATAAAGTCAGTTATGACTTCTTCTGCATAAACTTCTTTCAAAGCATCTATATACATCTCACCAAGAGTATTAGCTAGTAAAGCTGAGTTCTCTCCTTTTAAGAGGCAATTTAGGATAGGGGTATTGCCTGAAGATTCGTATATGCAATTCTGTAGATTTTTTGAGATTTCACTAATAAGTGGAACATACTCTAAGAGGGTTTCGACAACTTTCCTGTTATCACTTTCTCCATTGCTATTGCTATTAGAATTAAAACTATCCAACACACCTATAGTATTACCAAGAGCATTCAATATCTCAAGATTTATGAGTATAGCGTTATAAGTTAATGCACTTCCAATATTATCTCCTTTATAAGAAGAAAGGGCAGACATTAGTACTTCATAATTCCCAGATTGATCTAGCAAGGTTTGATCAAAATCTATGCTGACTGGACTACTTCCCCACCAATAGTAATTTTTAGAGTCATTAGGTAGTATTAACTTGTTGCCAACAGGTAGATCTTTTATGTCCTCCCAATTTTGAGAGTTTTTCCATGAATTATCTTTGTCAACAAAGTTCTTTGGTAAAACGATAACTTGTTCTGCAATTCGTACTCCTCCATCAAGATTTAACTTGCCAGGAGAAGTAATCAATTCAAGTCGGTCTCTCCAAAGTCTATTTAATATTGGTGAATCATTTTCATAGTTAAATCCTGTGCTTGCATTCTCCAGTATCTTGTAATCAAAGAACAGTTTGACAGACTCCGCGCGAGCAACTTCACCAAAAATAATCCTGGTTCCTCTACGGATGTATTCTTCAAGTAACCCAGACCGAGGTTCTTCGACAGTAGTAGGTTCTCCTATCTCTCCTAGCCCAAATCTATCTTGAAGTATTTTCGCAAAGGCTTCAGCTTTTTTCTGTTGAGTAAATGATGAAACTTGAATATACTGGCCATCCTTGCCTTCTCTTTTCTTGGAATATGCATCACCGCAGAAAGACTTTTTAACCTCCTTTAGGTTTGCCTCAGTATACTTTGTGTATACAGGATAGAAATTAACAGGATACTGTGCGCTATCTTTGGGTAGAGCATCACCACAAGATTTTGATGGCAAGTTAAAGTTAAACTTTGCCTGTATTTCCTGTGCTTCACTTGTCTGAACAGCGATATTGCTACCACTATCAGAGGCACTATCTTGGCTATTGCGCACGTATTCAGCTGCTATTTCTGTTGATAGCTGTATAACTTTATCCTCAAGAAGGTCACCCGAGTTTGAGACTAAGTTGACCAATTCCTCAAATTTAGGATTTTCAGATACTCTTTCAAAGATACTTATTCTTTTATCTGGTGTTACCCCCAGTAGAATAGGGTTAATCATTACTAACGAACGAGCTGTAGATTCATAGCTTAAATTAGGTTCTTCATTAACTTGTGGAACGAAGAAGTCGAGTAACTGAATCTGATCATTCATTTTTGAAGCGACAAGAACCATACCGTTTTGGTCCTTGGTGTCACCCTCATCAGAAGTAGTGTTTATAAGCTTATCAAGCTTGACATGTCCCTTTTTATTGGGCTTTGCAGATGAAGTAAGAGTTACTATATCTAATGTCTCAATTTTATCCAGCCCTTCCGGTAAATCTACTGTGTTGATTTGAATCTTGTTTCTTGTGCTGCCACATGCGGATATGAGTATTGTAGATAATGCCAGTAAAGATAACCTTTTGGATAAGAATCGCCCACAAAAATTAGCTGTCTTCTGTTGAACAAGATGCATGTCTTTAATCAGTTCCGCAACCATTACTACATGTCTTATTCAAGAATGCCCTGTAGTAACGGTGATATCACTTTTTACTGATTCGTTTTATAACCATACAATGCTTATATTCTTGTCCTGAGATTTAGTTTATTTTTCCTCAGCTAATATCTTTCTTGTAGTCAGATTCTATTAATTTGATACCATTGGGTTAGTAATTAGTAGGTTCTGAAAGCTATCGTTATGGGGCTAGGCCACCAATTCAAACTACAGGTCATCCACTCAGACATCTTTAGAGAGAGTCAATTTACCCCTGAACAATCCCACGAGTGGCTCAGCGACGAACTCAAAGCCTACCAAAAGCCCTGTATCATCGTCGTTCCAGAAACAGACCTACTGTCAATGGTCAAGATGATCAGCCTAGTCAACAAATTTCCAAAAGACCCCATCGAACTAGCGATCTCCAGTCCCCAAAGCATTACCTTTCGCACCAATCCACCCATCACAGCCGAAGGCAACATCTGGCAAGCACTCCAGACCCGATATCAACTATCTGACGACGATACCTTAGATGTCCTCAACTGGACCGGCATCCGAGGCGGATCGATCCGTAAACTTAGCTGGTTCAAGACCCACGGCTGGAACAAACCAACCCAGTTTTTAACCCAGCTCAGCCAAGACTTTAAAGATATCGACTCTCAATCTCATCACTAAGACAAACAAACGTCACCGGAACACCATTAGACGTCGCTAGACAATTAGTGTAATACCCTTGCTGCAATGTATTTCGCAGTTCCCTAGCCTGTTCAACAGTATTGAAATAAAAGGCAAACCCAACGCCACCCATAACAATATCGTCAGGATTTAACCAGCTAAATTCCAAAGGCGGGTTACCTTCGCTTAAATCGATATTCGTATAGCGCCTAAAGCCAGTAATGGAGCGGGCGATTTGAAGGAGTTGTACTTGCGATAAAGGATTCACGGATGGAGATGGGCGAGTAGGTTGTCAGTATTTTGTTCGATGGTGCAAAGCCTTGATAACTAAGGCAACCAAGGATATTGACTAAAATCAGGCTGTCGTTTCTCCAAAAACGCCTGTTTCCCCTCCGCCCCCTCTTCTGTTAGGTAATACAACAGCGTAGCATTGCCCGCCAGCTCCTGCAGCCCCGCCTGCCCATCACAATCCGCATTAAACGCCGACTTCAAACACCGAATCGCCGTAGGACTCTTCTGCAATACCTCCTGCGCCCACTGCACCCCTTCCGCCTCCAGCTGATCCACCGGAACAACATGATTCACCAACCCCATGTCCAAAGCCTGGTTTGCATCATACTGCCGACACAAAAACCAAATCTCCCTCGCCTTTTTCTGGCCAACAATCCGCGCTAAATAGCTCGCCCCAAAGCCCCCATCAAAGCTGCCCACCTTCGGCCCCGTTTGGCCAAAGATCGCATTGTCCGCCGCAATGGTTAGATCGCAGATCAGATGTAGTACATGGCCACCACCAATGGCATAGCCCGCCACCAGCGCAATGATTACCTTGGGCATGGACCGAATCAACCGCTGCAGGTCCAACACATTCAGCCGAGGAATGCCGTCAGTGCCGATATACCCCGCCTTACCCCGCACGCTTTGGTCTCCACCGGAACAGAATGCATACTTCCCATCGGTATGGGGACCCGCACCCGTCAGCAACACAACGCCGATGGACGTATCTTCCCTGGCATCGCAGAAAGCATCGTATAGCTCAAACACAGTCTTGGGCCGAAAGGCATTGCGCTTGTGGGGCCGGTTGATGGTGATTTTCGCCATGCCGTTGGCCTTGTGATAGAAAATGTCTTCGTAGGTTTTGACCGATTGCCAATCGACTTGCATGGTGTGTCCGAGGGGTGAAGGATCGCCCGGTGAGCGTGATCGCTCGGTGGGCACTGCTCACCCTACCAATTCCCACACTGCCTTAATCATTACAAGCCTGTTACAAAACCAGATTGACCGAGGCAAAAGGCTGATATCTACGGGAGAATAGTTTCTCAAAGAAAATATAAGTCTTCGTTCCGCCGTCCCATGGCCTATTACTGGTTTAAGTCATTTCATATTTTTGGTGTTGTGGCCTGGTTTGCAGGTCTTTTTTACCTAGCGCGGTTGTTTATCTATCACGTGGAAGCGGAGATGGAGGTGGAACCGGCCCAGGGCATTTTGAAAAAGCAGTACAGCATTATGGAAAAGCGGCTGTACAACATCATTACCACTCCGGCCATGGTGCTGACGGTGGCGATGGCGGCGGGGCTGCTCTACACCATGCCGGACTATCTACACCAGGGCTGGATGCACGCCAAGCTAGGTTTCGTTGGGGTGCTGTTGTTTTATCACTTCTACTGCGGTCGCCTGATGAAGCAGCTGGAAGCGGGGGAATGTAAGTGGAACAGTAAGACCCTGCGTTTGTTTAATGAAGGTCCCACACTGCTGCTAGTCATCATTGTGATGCTGGTAATCTTCAAGGGCGAGTTCCCCACCGGGGCCACCACCTGGCTGATTGTGGCGCTGACCATTTCGTTTTTGGCGACGATCCAGCTCTATGCCCGCAAGCGCCGTTTGGATAAGGAACGCGAAGTGGCGGAAGCCGCCGCTGGCAAAGAACAGGTCCTGCAATCCTAGGCGATCCCTCATTCCCTCTCGGGCGGGGGGCCGCAGGTGGGGTGGGTTTTCAATCACTAGCGCTAATGGCTAACCCACCCCGATGCCCCTCCCAGGAGGGGAAATGTTATCCCGTGGTGCTGAATGTGTTAATAAACCACTAGGAATACGAGTTCGATTGAAATGAAGTTTGGAGGGTGGGCAATGCTCACCCTTTTTCAATTTGCAGCTTCTCCACCATCTACCCCCATGAGAAACCTTACAAAATCCATCCTGGCCATTGTTTGCACCCTTTGCGCGGGGCTGATCATGACCTGGGCCAGCGTTGCCCAAACCCCGGATAAGGTGCCGGTGGCCATGGGTACCGGTGGCGCGGTGGCCTCGGTGGATGCCGATGCTAGCCGCATTGGCATTGAGGTGCTGCGTCAGGGGGGCAACGCGGTGGATGCGGCGGTGGCGACGGCGGCGGCCCTGGGGGTGACGGATCCGTTTTCGGCGGGCATCGGCGGCGGTGGGTTTATGGTGATCTACCTGAAGGACCAGGACCGGGTGATTACGTTGGATGGCCGTGAGGAAGCGCCTGCGGCGGTGACCTCAGACCTGTTTCGAGACCTGGATGACCCAGAAGGGGGCAATTTACCCTATTTCCCTAATCGCATTAGCAGCGGCCTGGCGGTGGGTGTGCCGGGGACGCCCCTAAACTGGCAGACGGCCCTATCGCGCTATGGCACCTTTGCTTTGGCGGATGCCCTGGCTCCGGCAATTGACCTGGCGGAATCTGGGTTTACGGTGGATGAAACCTTTGCCCAGCAGGTGGCCCGCAACCAGCCGAGGTTTTCGGCCTTTACGTCTACTAGCCAGCTCTATTTGCCCAATGGGGCACCGCCTGCGGTGGGTTCTACGTTCAAAAATCCTGATATGGCGAAGGCCTATGGGTTGCTGGCCAGTGAGGGGGTGAATAGTTTTTATCGGGGGGAGCTGGCTGGGGCGATCGCAACCACGGTCCAGTCGCCACCCACGGTCGAAAATCCTTCTTTTACCGTCCATCCGGGCACCATGACCCTCAACGATTTGGACCGCTATGAAGTGCGGGTGCGGCCGCCGGTGGTGAACGACTACCGGGGCTATCGGTTCTATGGCATGGGCCTCCCCAGCAGCGGCGGCATTACGGTGGGCCAGATTCTGGGCCGGTTGGAAAGTAGCGACCTGGGCAGCTTGGACCGGGCGGAGGCCATGCATCGGATTATTGAAGCGGAGCGGCTGGCGTTTTGCGATCGCAATGCCTACCTGGGCGATCCAGAATATGTCGATGCCCCCGTGGCCGGTCTCCTCAACACCGACTATCTGGCGACCAAATCCCTGCCATCCCAGGCGAGCGAACCCTGCACCAGCCCCGGTGACCCGCTCCCATTCCAAACCGACCCTAGCCCCAGTTTGGCCACCCCACGTCAGCTGGCCCAAGCCAATGGCCAGGAAGGCCTTTCCACCACCCACCTGGTCACCGCCGACGACGCTGGCAATATGGTTTCCTACACCCTCACCATTGAATCCACCGGCGGTTCGGGCATGGTGGTACCGGGCTATGGCTTTATTCTCAACAACGAGCTGACCGATTTTGACACCGCCCTGCCCCACCCCAACGCCCCCGAACCGGGCAAGCGCCCCCGCAGTAGCATGGCCCCCACCATTGCCCTGGCCCCCGACGGCCGCATGGTGGCCTTTGGCAGCCCCGGTGGATCTACCATCATCACCACCGTGGCCGGGATCGCCACCAATTTAGTCGACTTTGACCTGGCCCTACCCCAAGCCATCAGCGCCCCGCGCCTATCCCAACGCAATGGCCCCCAAACCACCGTAGAAAAAGCGTTAGAGGGGAGCGATGTGGCCCAAAGCTTGGCCGAGCGGGGGCATCAGCTACGCTGGGTGGATGAAATCGGTGCCGCCACCGGTCTAGAAATTTGGCCCAATGGCTCCATGCAGGTCGCCGCAGAGCCCGAGCGACGGGGCGGTGGGGCGGCCCAGGTGGTGCAGCCTGCCCGTGGGGCCTAACGCCATGCTAAATTTCACAACAAACTATGGGGTTTGCCGCATATTGCCAGTACCGTGGTATCCGTGAAATCCCTTGCTCAGAGATATGTGAAATCGCCCTGTAGACAATCTAGAAACTGCATCACGCCAGATAACATCGCCAATAGCGACACATTATGCTTATTTATTGGGGATACTAGAAACAGCCATTTGAGCAACAGGGTCATCACATAAGCAAAAAAAGTACGTAACAGGGACGCGGTCTGCTAAGTGCTCCAAGAGTTTGACATATCAATTACAGCCGTCGGCGATGACCGATATTTAGTGCGTACAGAGCAGGTTGCGCCGGGCGTACCCCTGGCACAGGAACAGTTTCACTGGCCCATAGACGACTGGCTGGCCGAAGCTTCCACCCTCATGTACGACCCACTCCTTGGCATTCTCAAAGGGGAGTCGAGTCAGCGGTGGGCCTCTAGACCCACATACCGTTCTGGCCGCAATAACGACGGTGGGCCAGATGATAAATTACCCACCCTGGTGGGCCTTGGCCAATCTCTTTACAACAGCCTCTTTGATCGCACCCTGCGGGATAGCTGGCTGACGGCCCAAGGCATTGCCCAGCACCGTCGCTCTCCATTGCGGTTGCGCCTGGGCCTGAAGGGAGAAAAACTACAGAAGCTGCCCTGGGAAGTGCTACACGCGAGCGATCGCCCCCTGGGCACTGGCACGGATGTTACATTTTCGCGCTATCACCTGCAGCGACGCCAGGGATATGATCGCCCAGGCTCAACCGTGCCCGATTTTGATCAGCCCCTGCGGGTGCTGATGGTGATTGCGGCACCCAACGATCAAGACCGCCTAGAACTGGCGCGGGAAGCAAAGCATCTGAAGGATGAGCTCCACCCCGTTTCCATGCGCTCTGGTGGCGACTACAATCTTTTGCCCCAGCAGCAGCTGGACGTGCAGCTGACGGTGCTAGAACAGCCGGGCCGCGCAGAACTGACCCAAGCCCTAGAGCAGGGCCACTACCAGGCGTTGCACTATGCCGGCCATAGCAACCTGGGAAATGCAGGGGGCGACCTCTATTTGGTGAGTCGTCAGACCGGGTTGACCGAGCGCATCAGTGGTGAAGATCTGGCTGGTTTGCTGTCTAACAACGGTGTCAAGCTGGCGGTTTTAAATTCTTGCCGTGGCGCCTATGCCCAGACCGGTGGCCCGGAAGTGGGCTGGCATGAACAAAATTTGGCCCATGCCCTGGTTAACCGTGGCATCCCTGGGGTGATTGCCATGGCGGAGCGAATTCCCGATGATGTGGCGATTACGTTTACCCAACTGCTCTATCGCAACCTGAAGCAGGGCAATCCCATTGACCTTTGTTTAAATCGGACGCGCCAGGGCTTGATTTCGGCCCATGGCTCCCACTACAGCTATTGGGCGTTGCCGATTCTGTATATGCAGCCTGGGTTTGATGGCTACCTGGCCAGTAAGCTGGGGAATGACAACAGCGCCCTCGATAAGCTGCTGATGGAGTCCGAGGCTGCGATCGCGGCCCTGGATGAGCCCCAAGATCGCAGCCAGACCAAGCCAGAAGAGGCCATTAGTCCGGCGGATGTCAATTTAGACGATGTGGTAGAAACCGTTGGGCTGGATGAAATTTTGCCCAACAATGAAGAAGATGCGGCCACTGTCCAGGAGTTAGTGAAAAAGCTGTCGCAGTCTTCCCCAGCGGGGGAGATGATGCCAGCGGATGTCGATGAACCGTTGATTCCCGATACGTTGGAAACGCCGGGTCTGGATTTATATGAACAGCTGCCCAAGAAAAATGTAACGTCCCCCGTCAGTGAGACAGACGCGACCGAGGCCACCATCTACGACGATGACATGGAGCTGGTGTCTGGCGTGGAGGGGGGCCAAACATCTTCTGCCCAGCCCAAGGTCCGTCGCCAACACATTGCCCTGGGGCTGGGGGCAGCGGCTGTTTTGGGGTTGGCCGGTGTGGGGGTGAGCGACCCCTTGAATGTCTTTAATGCGCCGCCCGTTACCCCTGACGACTCGGCCCCAGTAACCTCCTTAGAGCTGGGCAATGCGGGCCTTGCCAGCGATGATCCAGCAATTGTGGCGGCCTCCTTAGGGGCCATGGCGGCTGAGCAGGGGCCGCAGCCTACGTTGGATAAATTGATTGAATCGGGGGTGGGGGAAGACCTTACCCGAGTCTTTGCCCAGGGGCAGCTCCAGTGGGAGGTGATGAACCAGAGTTCGTTTATTGACGATGCCTTTGGCCCTGATAATGCTATGCGGTCGTGGGAATATGCCCTGGAGCTGAAGCCGAAGTGGTTAGCCGCCCAGGTGGCTGTTGGGGTGACCTATTATGAGCAGCAGCGCTTGCAGGATGCCATTGACGTTTGGGAAGCCGCGTTGGCGAATAATGGGAATGGCCAGGAGATTCCCATTCCGCCCCTGCATCGTACGGGGCAGATTGTTAAAATTCCCAATGAACCGACAAAACTCCATGCCAATATTGGCTTGGCCATGGCCTATTACCAGCAGGCAGAACAAGAGCTAGACGACACTGAAAAGGATGTGAAACTGGCCCTAGCTAAAAACTATTGGGAAGATGCGGTAAAAGCTGCCAGTAATCGGGAAATTACCGTGGAAACGGTGGTGACATCCCACTGGCTTTGGTCGGAAAAAGCCAGTATCGATTGGAGCGATGCCAATAATGCGATCGCAAATTATGTCAGCCAGGCAAACTAGCTATTGCACGGTCTGTTTACCTGGTTGATTCGACAATCGACTGATCCAAATACAAAAGGGATGAGCCATGGCAACATGACCCATCCCTTTTAATATTTATCCACAATATTTATTCGGTTCTACTGATAGTTACGGGGCTAAGACTGTTAGAAATCGAGTCTCCCATCGATGGTCTTTCAATCATTTCATTAGCCCACGGCTAGTTCAGTCTTCCTGGCTGTCGATATTCCTTGGCCCAACAGCGTTCCAAGTAAGAAATGGTGTGCCTCTGCCAAAATTTAAAGGGGCTAAATACGGTTTGATAATGAGGATCAAAAACTGGCTGTTGCAAGTACTGCCAAAACGGAAATTTCATTATTTATCGACTCAAAAAATTAAACGAGATTATTGATAATCAAAAGCTAGATGTAAACGGAAACAACAACCCTAAATAATACTTACCCATAACTTCGAAACAGCTATCAGGTAAGTTAGGAAAACTTGAAATATATGTTTCCAATAACGGCCACTTTAATCCTTATTACATCTATATTCTTTGATCTGAAACCTATTCTCCTTCAGTATAAACACCTTATTTTTGGCCGACTAACTGTTGTTCCCAACTTGGAAAATTACTTCACGCAGCTTTAAAAAAAACAACAGTTAGGACCGAGTAAGAAATTTCTTTAAGTTGATTTTGAAGCCTATGCAATTTGCAAATTTTGCATAGGTCTATTTGGAAACAACATAGTTAAAACAATGCTGAAGTTCTAATGTCTTAATGGTGTCGTTGGGCTATTAAAAAAAGCTGAGGGCCATAAAAAAAGCACCCGCTTAAAACGGATGCTTGCAAATACATTATGTATTTGGATCTATAAATGGAGCTGACGGGAGTCGAACCCGTGTCCGCCCTGAGTAATAACACGCCACTCATTCACAGGCTTAGCCTATCTAATCCTCTAGGCGGGAACCGTCCATTATCCCGGACAATGGGATGCTCTGGTAAAGGTCTTTATCAGGTCTCTCACCAGAGAAATTAACCTGATGCATCCGTTGGGGTTAGGCTCACTGTCCTTAACGGAGTCAAACTGTGAGCGCTCGAACCGTAAGAGGTTTTTAGGCAGCAGCTACAGCTACTTGCTTACGAGCAAAAGGTACGATGTTGTTTGCATCTGTATTTAGTTGAGCCTGTATTTGCGAGAGGTGACTCACTCTCGGCCTGTATCACAACGCGACTTTCGTCAAAACGTCGAAACCGTTACAGCCCCCTAAAGTTATCCATTGGTATGGATAAAAGCTAAAGCGCTATAAACCAATACTAGCCTGGGAATTATAAAATCGGCGACCTATGGTTACAATTTGTCTAATCTTTTAAGGCCATGTAAAGCGCAGGCCATTATCGGACTGATTAGCTTTAATAAACTAAATCGGTTGTCTTTTAACTTATAATTGTTGAGATATTTGTATCGCCTAAGCCTCGAAATGCGACGGAGATCATAGACGAGTGCCACAGGCATTACTTCACTTAGTAGTAGGGGTTATAAGGTT
The DNA here is from genome assembly GCF_018739865.1 of Leptothoe kymatousa TAU-MAC 1615. Lineage (GTDB taxonomy): Bacteria > Cyanobacteriota > Cyanobacteriia > Phormidesmidales > Phormidesmidaceae > Leptothoe > Leptothoe kymatousa. Next base: position 231,780 of record NZ_JADOER010000002.1, read on the forward strand.
ATGAGCAGCGACGCAGCGGAAACCACAAGCACATCAGAATCACAGAAATCAACTTCCAGCACCCGTGCAACCCGTAAGAAGTCTTCTACATCCTCTGCTGCTAAGAGCGGCGGCATTGTAAAGGCTGAGAAGAATGAAATTATTGTCTTGGAAGATAATACCCGCGTGGTAGAGACCAATACACTGCCAAACAACCGTCCCATCACTGTTAGTGAGGTTGAGGTGGTGCACAATTTGTCTTCGGCGGGCGTCCGTCCAGTCATGGCAGATAGTTTCGAAATTGCTAGCACTGACCACCTTCCGGGCCATCGCCCTGTGGCGGTTAGTACCCTTGTGGTTTCTGACTTGGAAACACTGCCTGGTAACCGTCCCATTGCATCTAACGACATTGACGAAGATGCCGGCGCACTAATGGGCTATCTCGACTAACACCCTAATATCGGGCTATTGCGGCCCATAACGCTGTAGGGGGTCTGCATGCAGACCCCCTACAGCGTTATGGGCGGTTTTATGCTTTAGTCCAAGTTGTGGCCCGTCAGTTCGACGAAGATGTCTTCTAAATTGGATGGGCGGGTCATCATGCCGGTTTTATCGGGTTGTTCATCCAGATATTGATTGGCGTCTTTTAGGGTGGGGAAGAAGGTGTAGCTCCAGCGATCGTCGGTTTGTTTCATGACGATGCCTTCGCCATGCTGCGATCTCAGCTCCTCCAAGGTGCCCATTTCAATCAGCGCCCCCTGGTCCATGATGCCGATGCGATCGCATAGGTACTCCACCTCTTCCATATAGTGGGTGGTGAGCAACATGGTCATGCCCTTTTGCTTGTTGAGGTCCAAAATAATTTCCCACAGCCGCCGCCGAGTTTGCGGGTCGAGGCCCACCGTCGGTTCATCTAAAAATAAGATTTTTGGCTGATGGAGTAGGGCTCGGGCGATCTGCAACCGTCGTTTCATCCCGCCAGATAGGGTTTTCACCTTATCCCCCCGGCGGTCCCCCAGTTCCACATAGTCGAGCCACTGGTCAATATCTTGCTGCCGTTGAGGATTGGGCAGGTGATGCATGCGGCCATGGAACTCCATGTTTTCCCACACCGATAAATCACCGTCTACGCTAGTCTGCTGCAGCACCACCCCAATTTGGCTGCGCACCTGGGCCTTTTGCCGTTGCACATCGTAGCCAGAGACTACGATATCTCCCTGGGTGGCTCGGGTCAGGGTGGTGACCATCCGAATTGTGGTAGATTTACCCGCACCATTAGGCCCGAGTAATCCAAAAATTTCCCCTGGTTGAATCGTCAGGGATAGATCGTTCACCACACAGGTGTTGTTATAGACTTTGTGAACGTTACGCAGGCAAACGGCCGCCACCATGGATGTTTTGTTTTAGAAAGTGTCGTTACAGAGATAGAGGGCATGGTCGTTCTGGCAAAACCGACGCCCCACAGCTCAGATCATACCGGGGATTAGTAACGCTATAGATAAGTCTGTCGCCGGATCCGGTGGTAAAACCTTAATACCCATGCTTAACGCCCATGCGCGCCAAGATTGAAAACCAGGTTCTATTGATTCACCACGAGGATGTGCCGCCCTATAAAAAGCAGGGGTCAGTGGTGCGCAATAGCTATTTTTGGGCGCTCAAGTCCATTGCCGATCGCGCCGGGTTTTATAAAGATTGGGAGTTTGACGAAACGGTTTGGATTGCCCTAACGCGTATGCTGATGTCCTTTACGGAGTCTGGCTATTTAGGCTACCGGGAGACGGTGCTGGAGTTTCATCCAGATGTGCAAATTCCGGCGGAGCTTAAGGTTGTGTCCACCTGGGCCGAACCCCAAGACGAGGACGACCCATAGGCCAAAAAAAAGGACAAGCTCAAGCTTGCCCAAGGATTCTCTGACTGAACGAACAAAAATAGCTTTAACCATGTCGGCTGGGATAGCGCGTATCCCTTCGTAGCGTGAAGCCACATACCGACGGGCAAATTGTCTGATACTTCAGGCAACCTGAAATATCAGGACATTTGCTTATCTACTGGAGATTGTTGATATCTCACGGTGACCTGAATGGCTCAGGTGATTACATAATACCTAGCTGAGAAAGGATGCCCTGACCAGTCATTAGTTCAGTTGCAAGACCAATGATGAAGCCGAGCATGGCCAGACGACCATTCCAGTTTTCAGCGATTTGAGTAAAGCCAAACTTTGCGTTTTCTTCTGCCATGATTAGGTGAGTCCTTCAAACGAAACATTGCGACCTTTTAAGCCGTGTAACTAAATGTTAATCGCTATTTTTTGAATCGGCAATGTCGGTTGGAAAAAACTTGGATAAGCCTTGTGTAAAGGGTTTCAGATGTTCCTGATGAACCTTTTTTCGGTTGTTGGACGGTTATCCGTTGGCGGCCAAAACAATCAGCCCAATGGCGACTATTGCGATCGCAACTGCCAGGGCAACTTTCCACGCCGCAACAGGTCTTTCCCCCATAACCTTACCGGTTTGCGCATTAATCATCACCTGATAGGTTTTGCCCCCATAGCGATAGGTGGCCATCCACAGGGGGAGCAAAATGTGCTTAAAGGTTTCTTGGGAATAGCTTGTGGCTACCGAGTGAATGCGCTGTTCATCGCCGCCAATATCCGACGTCACATCGCTGCGAATGGTGGTGGCCATCATCGTTTTTGCCTGCTCAAACCCTTCCTTGACCGGCACTTCATAGCGCTGGGCCTTAAATCCGGCCAGGTATTGGGCGCTGTAGGGCTTTAGCTGCGAGGCTGGTAAATGGGGCCAAAGCTGTCGCAATTTTGCTTCCCCAATGGCGCGGGTCGCCGGCACCAGCACATCATCAAAAAAACGCGACACTTGCCCTGAGGCAGAATGCCATTGGGTGTGCAGCACCTCTCGCGTTTCCGTTACCTCCTCACCATCCGCATTGCGGCTGGTGTAGGTTTCCGTTTTGTAATAATGCTCCCCCCGTTCCCCCCGATAGCGGCTGGCGGTGTGGGCATCGTAGGTCCAGAACGGCAGGTAAATCCCTTCCAGGGCTTGCTTTTGGGCTATGGTTTTGAGCTGCCCCGGCAAAAAAATTGCCTTCAGGTCTTTCCAGTCCCAGCGAAAGGCCAGCCATGCCCGTAGATTTTTTAACGCCACCTTACGGCCCACTTGAAACGGCACTAACCCAGATGGGGCCAGGGTGGGGTCAGCCGGTTGGCTATTTTGGGTCACAATGCTGGTGGCACAAAACGGGCACTTGCCCGCCACATCCGGTGGTTCAAAGGTAATTACCGCCCGACAGCCGGGGCAGCTTACCTCCTGGGCGGTGGTGGCTAGCTGAGCAATTTGGGTGCGGTTGGTGTGGATAAATGCGGCGAGGTCATGTTCCTGGAGCGTCGCCCTCAGCTTGGTGGCCGTTACTTCGGGCATCGCCTCTTCACGGCCACAGTAAGGACATTGCAGCTGGCCCAAATCTGGGTTAAAGGCCATGTCAGCCTTGCAGCCAGGACACTGGTATTGATTGACAGATGCCGTCTGCTCCATGGGGAGTGAAATAAAAAAACAAAATTTTTAAGGGGCCATGCTCCCTGGGCGCAGGGGGCTAATTAAGCGGCGGGTGGTGGCGGTGGCGGCAGGGTGCTCAGCAACGCCTGCAGTTCTGGCACCGTATTGGCGGGTTGCCAGCTAGCCATGCCCTGTTTCCAAACATTCGATTGGGTAGTGAGGCCATTGGCCAGCAGCTGATCTTGGCCATAGGGGCCAAAGTTTTGCCCGTCGCGGGTGATATACCAGGCGGCGGCGGGCATGGGCGGTGGCGGTGCGGCGGGCGCGGCGGGTGCAGCGGGCGCGGCGGGCGCCTGGGGGTTCATGGCATTGGCGATTTGTTGGCCCATGGCAATGCCCACACCCAGGTCCAGTCCGGGGCTGGCGCCCCCAGGATTTTTGGCCGACTGTTCGACGGCGTTGGCCGCTTGGTATTGGGTGTATTGCTGCATATTGCCCAAAATGCCAATGGAGGCCCGTTTATCGAGGGCGGCTTCCACTTCGGGCGGCAGAGAAATATTTTCGATTAATAGCTGTTTGAGCTCTAGACCAAACTGCTCCATTTGGGGCTGCATGGTGGTGCGGATTTGTTCCCCCATGATTTGGTAGTTAGCCGCCAGATCAAATAGGGGTGTTTGATCTTGACCCACGCTGCTAGCAAAGGCCGATACGATCATGTTGCGCAGCTGATCGCTAATCTCGTCGGTTTGGAAAAGGCCGTCGGTGCTAATCAGCTGTTCTAGTAGGGTGCGGGCATTGTTCACCCGCATGGTGTAGGTGCCGTAGGCCCGCAGCCGCACCGGACCCAGTTCGGGATCGCGAATGGTGATGGGGTTGGCCGTACCCCATTTGAGGTTGGTGAAAATTTTGGTGTTGAAGAAATAAACCTCGGCTTTAAACGGAGAATTAAAGCCATATTTCCAGCCCATCAATGTCGTCAGGACGGGCATGTTTTTGGTGTCTAGGCGGTGGCGGCCCGGTTCATAAATATCGGCGACTTGGCCTTCGCCGACGAGGATGGCAACTTGGCCGGGGCGAACGGTGAGTTGAGCCCCCATTTTGATTTCATTTTGAAATCGCTCAAAGCGATAGGCAATGGTATCTTGCGACGGGTCGAGCCATTCAATAATGTCGATAAATTCGGCTCGAACTTTCTCAAATAATCCCACTGGTACTCTCTCCGGAGGTCTTGTCTAGGGTTAACCTAAGCATGCCCACGGTATGGGGCGTCATCTGGCTAACCGTTATGGAAGTCAATACAGCTTCATGGGGGGCGGTTCCGCAGGAAACATCGGTTTCAGTGCCATTGACTGGGGTTAGCCCGCCACTTTTTGTTCCACGCCAAAGCCTACCAGACCTAGTTTTTCTAGGGGTTGCCCTGCCGGTGGGCGCAAATAGTTTAGGATGCGGCGAATGCGGGTTTCGGGGTTAATCAGGGTGATGGAATCCACCGATACCACCCGGGTATAGTTGGTGGTCATCAGCAGTTCCTTGGTGTGGCCATCGAACCGGAAATGGGAAATGATGGGTCGGGCTTCCTCGTAGGCGCGATCGCGCAAATAATCTCCTTCTAAGGTGTAGCCAGTTTCACTGTTCACCACAAAGAGTAGGTTCAGCGACTGGGAGACTTTTTCCCCTTTTTCAGACACCGTATTAAAGGCCAGGTGGAAGCCCGGTAGCGATGCCAGGTCGCTCACAGCGTCATAACCATTGTCCGTAAGTACTTTGGCCTTTAGGTCTGGCGTTAGGGGCGAGACTTGAAAATCAGTATGGGAACGCTCGACTTCATTGTGGGTGAGATAGTGGTAAGTGCGTTCTGTTGACCAGCTACCAACACAGTGGTCAAAAAAGGTATGGAAAACTGAGCGAAGCTCCATAGCGTTGCGTTCAAAAAGGTAACTAATTTTTTCATGATACGGGGCTGGGTTACGCTAATCGGTTATTCAAGTGCATGAATTGGACTGTTTTCATGGGATACAACAGCCCAATTCATCGCCTTCTTTAGTCCCAGAGCGTTGCGCTTGTATAGACCTGCCATGGCGCAGTAACCTAATCCCCAGGGTCCTATTTAGGTCGTTTCGTTGGTAAGGTTGTCGTCGTATGTCTCACCCCACAGATGTTTCCACATTGTTGAAATGGATGGCTGCCGACTTTAGCAACCAAGAGCAAGCCATCGAAAATCCGCCTTTTTTTGCCCATATTCGAGTGTGTATGCGGCCGCTGCCAGCAAATTTTTTAGCGGGTGCATGTTTGTATTTAGAGCAGGCCTATGACTTTATGTTGGGTCAACCCTACCGGGTGAGGGTGCTGCATTTCCTGCCCAAGGAAGACCATATCCTGTTGGAAAATTACAAGTTTGCCGATCAGGAGGCGGTGGTGGGGGCTGGTCGTGATTCAGCAAAATTAGCCACCCTCTCGTCGGCCCAGCTAGAAAAAATGCCGGGGTGCGACATGACCGTCCGTTGGTCCGGCCATAGCTTTATTGGCAAGGTCGTCCCCGGTAAGCACTGCCTGGTGGAACGCAAGGGCAAAATGAGCTACCTGGACAATGAATTTGAAATCACTGACGACAAATTAATTAGCTACGACCGAGGCCGTGACCTGGAAACCGACGAACTGCTGTGGGGCTCCATTGCAGGACCGTTTGAGTTTGTAAAACGCCAGCGGTTTGATAACGAAGTGGTTGTTTCCTAACCGACAACAGTCGCTTTTTTCGCCAAGATAAATTCCAGAAAAGCAAAGGTGGTCGCGGTATCAAATCAGCAGGGCAAGCTGCTGGGCGATAACACTAATGCATGGCATCGACAAAGTCGGCCTGCTGGTCCCGAGGAATGGGCCAGTCTTCGTTTTCGCCACCGATATATACCTGTTTGATTGCAATATAGTCCTTGCTGAACTGTTGCAGGGTATTGATCAGGACGTCTAGGGCAACGGCATCTGTGGTGCCTAAATCAAACCAGCACCGGGCCCAGGTCCCTTGGAACTGGACTTCAGACATATTGTGCATCACCGACATGAGACTATCCGACGCTGCATCGTTGTCGTAGTCCATGTAGCTGATGGCATGGCCGCCATCTTGAACCTGGAGGTTTTCCGCATTGAAGCCGCCGAGTTTACCGAGGAAAAACCACGAGTCAAAAATTTCTTCAACGTATTGTTGTTCCATGGTGGATGGCACGTTGTCCAGCTCTAGCCAGATCCAGATATTGAAGAAGTCGCACTCGCGAAAGCGAATTTCCATAGTTGAGGTCTGAGGTTTTCGGTTATTTAGCATAGCAAGTCCCTAGGCTGTCCGTTCGTTATCAATCTGTTTCCTAAAACATTGGCTATAGTGTGGGATGGTCACTATGCTCTTCGTTGATGCTCACCCTTGATAATGTTTCGTATCATCCGGCTGCTGCGATCGCGCCGATTCTCAAGCAAATTTCTTTCAAACTAGAGCCCAAAAAAATGGGCCTCATTGTTGGCCCTAGCGGTTCAGGCAAAAGCACGCTCTTGGAAATTTTGTCCGGGTTAGTGGCTCCGTCGAAAGGTCGTCTCTATTGGCGCGAGCAGGAACTACAGCCAGAGATGTTGCAGCAGCTGGCGGGGCTAGTATTTCAGTTTCCAGAGCGTCATTTTTGTGGCCACACAGTTTTAGAAGAACTCCGTGTCGGCCACCCAGAGCTAGGGTCGGAGCAGGTGACTAAAACCCTTGAGTCAGTGGGCTTAGGGGCTATTTCCCTGCAAACGCCTCCCCACGCCCTCAGCGGTGGTCAGCAGCGGCGCTTAGCCCTGGCGGTGCAGTTGATTCGTCAGCCCTATCTGTTGTTGCTAGATGAGCCCACAGCGGGATTGGACTGGTCGATGAAACAGCAGCTCATTAGTTTGCTAGCGGAATTAAAAAAGAATTGGAGTTTGCTGATCGTGTCCCACGATGCCCGTGATTTGGCCCATCTGGCAGACTACTGTTGGACCCTACAAAATGGAGAACTGCTAACGCAATCATTAGATCCCGTTGCCTAGATGGAGAACTGCTAACGCAATCGTTAGATCCCGTTGCCTAGGTTGAGTCCCTTACCCTGTATTGTTTTGGGATGGCATGATTAAAGCCAACGCGGGGACGCATCCCAGGGAGTAAGACCATGGCCGAAACCATAGCTCAGCAATTGCCAGTAAATGGTGAAATTTGGCATCAAACTTTGCAGTGGCAGCCCTCTGAGTCGCAGCAAGCTTTGTTTGCCCGCGTCTATCAAGGGATTGTTGAAGCCAATCGCCAAGTCAATTTAACCCGCATCACTGAACCCGCTGAATTTTGGGAAAAACATCTGTGGGACTCCCTCAGTGGGTTGGCCCCTTGGTTTGAACCGGAAAAGCCGGAGTGGCTCCCCACGGTTAAACGGATGATTGATATTGGTACCGGCGGTGGATTTCCAGGGGTGCCAGTTGCGATCGCACGTCCCACCTGGGACATCACCCTGCTAGATTCCACCCGCAAAAAAATCGCATTTTTAGAAACCCTCTGCCAGCAGCTTGATCTGAGCAACACCTCATTTGTGGCCGATCGCGCAGAATCTGTGGGGCGCGATCCGGCCCACCGAGCCCAGTACGATCTAGCCATGGTGAGGGCGGTGGGGCCGGCCTCTACCTGTGCCGAATATGCCTTGCCCCTATTGAAGAAAAGCGGTTTTGCCGTTTTATTTCGCGGCCAGTGGACCGATGAAGAAGAAGAGCTATTTATGGGGGCACTGGATACCCTGGGTGGGGAGCTAGTGGCCATTTGCCCTTGGGAAACGCCACTGAGTCAGGGGAAACGCCACTGTTTGTATGTGAAAAAAATAGAGAAAACCGATAAGGAATTTCCCAGACAAATAGGCATGCCTGCTAAGCATCCCCTATAAATTTGCCCCGTTGGTAAACACATTCACAAACAGGTTGAAGAATTATTTTGCTCTAGCAAAATGCTTAGCCAGAAATCGAATACCTATATCCTTCTTTCTTTTTGGCGATTTCAATATGTAGAGTCGCGTTAATTTTTCTATATTTCTTTCTAAACTTATTTTGTGCGTTTGTGAGGCCAGGATCACGTTTTGGTGTGCGGTTTCTAGTTGCGATGACAAAACACTGTTTATGAATGTCTTTTCTTTTATTCGCAAGTTGCTCTAGTGAGTTAGCAAGTTGACCGATAGCTTTAACAATTTCACTACCCTTTAATTCGACAAAAACTTGTAAATCTTGATTATCTATCAGAATCAAATAATCACAGCGCTCACCGTTTTTTATCAAACAGCCATCTACTTGATAGACGATAACTTCTGTCCTTTTAGGATTTTCGATTGAAAATTTACTTTTCTTTTCTGCAAGAGCAATTTTAGGATCCTTACTCTTCTTGAAAATACAATCCTCAGCCAGCCTTTGCATAAAATTCTTCGCTTAGTAAGTCCAGAACACTATCAAATTCTGAGCCAATTTCGTCAGATACTTCATCAATTTGAGATGCACTAATCAACCCAGTCTCTGGATCTAAAATTGAAAGGCACTGAGCATTATCTAAAGAGTAGACAGCAATTTCATCGTGATTTAAGGCTTTGAAAGCTGGCACTATTTTATTAGCTTTCTCAATAATGTCTGGCCTGTTGATAGCTTTTGAGTATAGCTCTCCTGCCTGTAAAAGATTATTGATAGCAGTGAGAATATATGGACTATGCGTTGTGATAAAAAAATCTGATTGGCTTTCTCTATATTTAAATGCTGTGGCAATGAGTTCTACAATTTTTTTCTGAGTACTTGGAAATACATGAGCCTCAGGTTCTTCTATATAAATAGAGTTTTTTTGATTAAAGCTAGTTTTGGAACCTACTAAAGCCGCCAATGTAAGTACAAGAGGCAAGGTTTCTTGTTGTCCAGAAGAAGCTTCTGAAATTCGGACCTTTCTCTTATCTTTATGAACTAAAAAATCTAAATTATCTTCCTGGATATATTTGCTAGATAAAATTTCATCAATCAGCTCTTTGATACTTGCATGGGCAAGATCATTACTCTCTGAAAAGACTTCATAAAAAGTACCTCTAAAACGCTTTATTCGTTCATAAAAAGCTCCGAATCTTTGAATTAAAGGATCGAATGATTGATTGTCTATTAATAATGAAAAATAATTCTCTTGAAGGATTGAAAAAATACTTCGTGAAGCCGGTATGAAAATTTGGTTTATTGGTATTCTTCCTTCGGAGTGACTTCCCAAAGTATTGATTAAGGTTTGAGGCGCTAAACGCTCAGACTCCCATGATTCCAGTGGGCTATTTTGTATGCTGTCAATAGCTTTCGCAACAATCTGGTAGCTTCGATTCTGTATTGCAATAGTTTCTCTGTGAAAATCACCATAGTTCAGGTTAATAGCCTGTTTATCCTGACTAGAGCGTGTAACTTTTAGGAAGTCCTTGGTAGTTCTATAGGTAATCTCGAAAGCCTCATTTCCCCATGAACTAGCAGGAAAATATTCTCTGAATGTTTGGCAATAGTTTGGAACTAATTGCTCAATGGCTTTTCTGCTAACAATGAAGTCAACAATATGTCGATTGAAGTGACGAAAATAGAAAAGTAATTTTGCGCAAATACTTTTACCACTAGCTTGAGGGCCAATAAGCACAGTAATTGGCTTGATTTCTATTTCTAGAAATTTAATGCCGCCAAAATTTTTAATCGTTAGGGTTTCAGTCACTTGATTTCTACACCTCTAACGTTGCTAGCCATGATACGGGAACCGACTATTTACCAATGGCCTTGACCATAAAGATGCCGCCAAAGTACAGGAATAGGACGGCTCCAGCTAGTAGGCTCTGGGTAATCGGATCCGTAGACGGGGTGAGCACTGCCCCCAGCACCACCGCCCCTAGCATCACATAGCGCCAGCCCTTGAGCATCACTTCAGATCCAACGATATTTAGCAGACCCAGCAATAGCTGGATCACTGGAATCTGAAACGCTAGTCCTGTGCTAAACAGCAGCAGCAGCACAAACTCAAAGTAGCGGTCAATGGACCAAAGCTGCTCAACGACGCCTTCGCCATAGTTGATAAAGAAATTGAGGGCCGCTGGAATCAGGGCGATGTAGGCAAAGCCAATGCCTGCCACAAATAGCACGCTGGAGCCCAATACAATTGGCCCCAATAAGCGCCGTTCCCGGCGGGTTAACCCTGGTAAAACAAATAGGGCAATTTGGTACAGGATAAATGGGCTAGCGACTAAAATGCCGCTGTAGCCAGCTACCTTAATCGATACAAAGAAATATTCCCCGGGGGAAAGCTGTAGGAATTTTGCCCCTTGGGCCGGAATTTCCAATAGCTCAACGATGCGGTTGACGAAGCAGAAACACCCAATAACCCCCACTAATACACCAATTAGTGAGTAGAAAATACGCAAACGTAGCTCTTCGAGATGGTCGAAGAGGGACATTTCTAGCTCATCGGGCAGCTCATTCAGGTAGTCGTCTTGCTGCTCGGTAGACTCTACCGTCTCTAGGTTGGACGTCATGGGCTATGGTGCCAAATGTTTTGTATCAATATGTTGTTTATTGTATCGCTGAGGTTGTCATGCAGCTGCCCAAATCTATCCATTGGGTGGGGCCGCTCATTATTCGCTATCAGCGGTGAAGGACAGCAGCTCCGCACCGCCGGGGGCACCGGCCGGTGTCTGGTCACTGCCATTGGCTGAAATTAGAGCAGCGCCAGCATTGCCGACGTTCATTGTGATTTTTTCTTGGCCTTCCCACAGTTTCTTTTCCCCTGGTGCCATCTGGCCTTCGAAGGCGATTTCGCCATCCACTTCGATGCTCATCCAGGAAGGCCCCGCCTCTGTAATTTCTACTTCTAGGCTAACGGGGGCAGCGCTTACGGGTGCGGGCTCGGGCTCGGGGGCAGGGGGCGCTTCGGGTTCTTCGACTTCGGTGTCCGATATTGTCACCTTGGCCTGTTCTTCGCGCATTTCAGAGCCAATGCCGGTGACGCGAATGGTAATTAGCGCGATCGCACCCAACAGAACTGCACCACCGACTCCCCAAAGCCACCAATCCATAAAGGATTCGGATGAGCCTCCCGATAGGCCATTCATGGAAGAACCGCCCGGATTGCTAGCGGGGGTGAGTGGTGGTGGGGCCGACGGGCGATTGCCCGGGGCCGACTCCGGCAAGTTGATGCCATCCCCTAAGGAATTGCCAAACCCTAAAGCACTCAGCTCACTTTCATCCATGGGGGTGGGATCGAGCTGGAATTTTGGCGAAGTATCGACTTCGGGGGGGCGGGCAACCGGTGTGGAGGGGGGCTGGATATTGGGTTTGGCCACCTGGGGCGGGGGCGCAATGTCCCCTGGGGGTTGCACCGTGGGTTTATTCACCGTCGGGATGGCCGGGGGCTCTGGCTGCACTGGCAATGCGCCGACCGCAGGGATTTCAGGGGGCTGCACCTGGGGTTTTTCTGGAGCGGGTACCGGAGGTGGCGTTTGGGCTTTGGTTTCGTTAACCTGTTGCCGCGTTGGCGGGGCGGGGGTGCCTTTAGCAACGGGTAGATCGATTTGAGTCGCTGGCCGTGGGTTGGGCCGTGGCGTGTTGGGGATGGAATGAACCGGAAATTGTTTGGCAAAGTTGCTGCCATCTAACCCCAGGGCATCTGCATAACGACGGATAAACCCCTGGACGAAAATGGGTTGGGGTAAATCCGTTGTGTCACCGCTTTCTACGGCCTGGATTAGCTGAGCGCGGATATAGGTCTGCAACGAAATATCTTCGATGGACTTGCCCTGCTCTTGACGCTTTTCTTGCAGGTATGCGCCAAGTTGACTCAGTTGTTGCTGTTGAACGGTGCTATAGCTAGTCACGTTACTCTGCTGTTTAGGGTTAGAGACGGCCGGTCCTGGGACAGACGGATTGTATCGCTTCAGGCATCAACAGGCTACAAAAATTGTATACCTGTATCAATAGTGCAGTGCGATCCTTGACTATTTACCAGTTATTTGTGACGTTCTCATTTTTATTTGACTCATTGTAGGGTCAACTGTTGAAATCGCCTAGGGATTTCCGCACTTTCTCATACTTCATCCCTCGATTGTTTAGGTGGTGATGCCCATGACGGTGGACAAAAGATTACTGGCTGGAGGCACTATGTTGGGCAATTTTTCGACTAATGGCTGGATTATAGAGCCTTAAATAGTTCCAATATCCGCCAAAAACAGCTTCTACATAGCCCTGGGTTTCCGAGAAAGGGATATTGTGCACAAACACATCCGGATCGCCGTACCCTTTGGCAACCCAGTCGGCTACATTGCCGGGACCAGCATTGTAGCTGGCGACGGCAAACATGGAATTGTCACTATATTCTCGGTGGGTGTAATCCAAATACCAGGTGCCTATCTTGATATTTTCGTTGGGATCTTCTAATTGCGCTGTGATATCAGTGCTGCTTTCTCCAATTTGACCTAGCACCCACTCGGCGGTGCTAGGCAGCACCTGCATTAGGCCCACGGCGTCGGCTACGGAGCGAATTTTGGGTTCAAATCGAGATTCCTGGCGCATTAGGGACGTGACTAGGAGGGGATTGAGCTGGCGCTGTTGGGACCAGGTTTGAATCAGATTGGCAAAGGGAAAGGGATAAACGGTTTGGCCATAGGTGGGGGTGTTTTTGAGCTGCTGGTATTCGGTTTGTTCGTTGGCTTCATTGCGCCAGGCCAAACTGGTGAGCATAAAGATGCCGTCCAGGTTATCTCCGACACCCACCCTTAGTACACCGTCGGTAAATTGTTCGGCCACGGTGGGGTCTTGTACATTTTGAAATTCTGTTTGCCATTGGGCCCAGGCATCGGCATCTTGCCCCAATTGATAGAGGATTTGCAGGCTGTCGGAACCGGCCGGTAGGGGCGGACGCTGCTGGGGCAGGCTGACCTCCGGGGCTAAATAGCGGACGTTACCAAAATCCCCCACTTCCCAGCCCAGCATCACGGCTGACCGCCAGGCAAAATAAGATTCGGGGTATTGGGCGATGGTGCGTTCGTAGGCCGGGTTGCCATCTTGGCCTTGTTTTTGGGCCCATTTGCCAGACCAAAAGCTGGCTTCGGCGGCGAGTTCGCTATTGGGACTTTCTGTTACCAATGCCTCCACTAGCTGGCGGGCGGTGGTCAGGTCATTGGCTTTGGCCGCTTTATGGGCGCGGCTGAGGCGGAGTTCGGCGGCGGCGTCCGAAGCGCCGTACTGGTTGAGCACGGACGTGCGGGCGTCCTTGGCGGAGGTGGGGCTTTTCAGCTTTTCTAGGACATTTGCTTTTTTGAGTAGGGCCTCTCCGGCTCGGTCTGGAAAGTTTTTGATTACCTGATCTAGAGGCGCTATGGCCGCTTTGCTGGGCAGGGAGTCTACGAGTTTAATTAGCCCCAGTCCGGTCTCTGGCTCGTTGGGATAGGTTTGGGCGAGCTTTTGGTACGCTGCGATCGCAACCACCCTTTTCTGCGCGATCTGGGCTCCTCGGGCCGTGCGGTACAAGCTAGTTGGCGATGGGGGGGCCTTGGCATAGGCCTCAGACGCCTTGCCATAGCGTTGATTTTCCCAATAGCCAAAGCCAACGGTGTCCCACTGTTCCGGGGTAAGGTCCTTGCCATACTCCTTCGTCAGCCGCTCCAGGCTGGCCTCATATTCATCCCGGTACAAACCATGGGCTGCCACCAGCAGTAACTTATCCTTAGACGTCCCTGTTTTCAGCTGTTGCAGGGCCACCTCCACCGCCCGTGGGTGGCTAGGATGGTTGGCCAGCAGTGCTTCCCACTGATTGGGATCCTGCTTGCCTAGGGCATAGCGAGCTTCGGCGGTGGCGCTGTGCTCTGGGTACTTGTCTAGCAGCTCGTTCCACTGGATGGGGGCTTCCCCAGCAGCGGTTTGCGCCTGGCCCTGCTTTAGCAATACGTAAGGGCGCAATGCCTTGGGCGCCTGATCCACCGCCGATTGATCCAGGGCCGTTAGCGCCTCTGCCCCATTGCCCTGGGCCAACAGGTCCGTTGCCAGGAGGTAGCGGGCCAAGGCGGAGTCTTGGTTATTTTGGCTGGCAATCGTCTGCTGCAGCATTTCGGCACGACCGGCCGCTGGCTGTAGCGCCAGGCGAAAAACCTCAGAATCTGCTGAGCGTTGCTGCTGCGCCTGATTTAGCTGTTTGGGGGGCATGGCCCGCTGGGCTGCCTGGGCAAAAAAAACGACCAGCGCTAAACTGGCGAGGCTGATGCCACCCAGTAATAAAAGGGGTAATTGCTCTTTGAGACGTTTTCCCATGGTGGCTCAGCTAAATCAACAGTAAAGGACGGGAAATAACTAGTAATGTTTAATGTTTCCACCTGAAGCTAAATTTGGGGTGGCATCTACAGCATGAATTTAATTTTGGATAGAATCCATCGCAACGGGTAAATGTGCTTTCACAAGTAGATAAATTGCGCAATGTTCTATCCCCCAAACTAGAAGCATAATAGAGAGCCAGATATGATATTCAGTCGGTAAAACACGCTGAAATCATTAGATACTAAGACGGGAATTAGCACTGAGATGGGAATGAAGTTTGTAGCATCAGACAAGTCTTGTTTAACGTGGTCAGGCGATTGCCTTGTGGTGGGTTTATCGGAAGAGTCATTGCCCCTGACTGGTCTACTATCCGAACTGAATGAGAGTGTGTCTGGGTTGCTGCAAGAACTCATTGACGAAACCGACTTTAAGGCAAAGGCTGGTAGCTCTGCTGTGATCCGCGTCGGAGGCCAGGTGCGTAAGTTGGCCATTGTGGGTTTGGGGGCATCCGATGGGCTGAAACTAGAAAGTTTACGCCGTGCGGCTGCCGTTGCCGCCAAACTGGCCAGGCGCGAAAAGTGTGCCTCCTTAGGTATTAGTTTCCCCATTTGGAACAACAGCCCGGAACGTACGGCACAAACTATTGCCGAAGGGATAACCCTGGCAATGCACGAAGATAAGCGGTTTAAGTCTGAATCCGAGCCGGCCAAGGTCAGCCTCACCGATGTGGCCCTGTTGGATTTGCCAGGCCATGAAGCCTCCTTAGCGCAGGCGGCCCATGTGTGTGACGGTGTCATTTTGGCCCGTGAGCTGGTGGCGGCGCCCCCCAATGTGGTCACCCCCATGGCCCTGGCGGATACGGCCCAGGCCATTGCCAACGACCATGGCCTCACAATTAAGGTGCTAGAGCAGGCTGAATGTGAAGAGCTGGGTATGGGCGCCTACCTGGGGGTGGCCATGGCCTCGGACATGCCGCCTAAGTTTATCCACCTTACCTATACGCCAGACGGGACGCCCAAGCGTAAGGTGGCGTTGATTGGTAAGGGCCTCACCTTTGATTCGGGGGGCTTAAACATCAAGGCCGGTGCGGGCAGCATGATCGAGCTGATGAAAATGGATATGGGCGGTGCGGCGGCGGTGCTGGGGGCGGCCAAAGCCATCGCCCAGATTAAGCCCGACGTGGAAGTTCATTTTATTAGTGCGGCCACAGAAAATATGATTAGCGGCCGTGCCCTGCATCCAGGGGATATTTTGACGGCGTCTAATGGCAAAACCATTGAGGTGAACAACACCGATGCCGAAGGGCGTTTGACCCTGGCCGATGCTCTGGTGTATGCCGATAAGCTGGGTGTGGATGCCATGGTGGATTTAGCCACCTTAACGGGCGCTTGCCTCGTGGCCTTGGGCAATGACATTGCGGGTTTGTTTACCCCGGATGATGCCCTGGCGAAAAAAATCAGCCAGGCGGCTGACGCGGCGGGCGAAAAGCTCTGGCGCATGCCCATGGAGGAAAAGTATTTCGATGGGCTGAAATCTATTGTGGCCGATATGAAAAATACCGGACCGCGTCCCGGTGGTTCCATTACAGCGGCCCTGTTCCTAAAGCAGTTTGTGAAGGAGACTGCCTGGGCCCATTTAGATATTGCTGGGCCAGTGTGGAATGAGAAGGACAACGCCTACAACAATCCTGGGGCCACGGGCTACGGGGTGCGGATGTTGGTCCAGTGGATTTTGGAAAATGCCTAGGGCGATTAATCGCTGACGCTAATTAAGGTTATGGGGAGAGACGCTTGACTGCGCCTACTCCCCATAACTTTTTAATTACTATTTTTTTGAGCCGCCAGATATGCTAGCTAGCGCGGACCCTGACTGGCTGGGTTTGGTCCGTTACCTTGGTGCGTTGTAAATGTTGGGTGATTTGGGTTAGGTTCGTTGCGATCGCAGGTACCACCTCATCAGGCTGCTCTTCCTTCGTTCCATTCTCTTCATGCACCATTTCCTGACGGCAGCTAGGACAGTACCAGAACAAACGGCTTTGGCTCACGTGGCGTAGAAGCGTGTCCTCGCAGAGGCTACAAACAGCCCCAGTCTGCTGAGATGGCATTGTATTAAAAGAGTTTTTCATAGGTCATTGCATCCAACGGATGCCTCACTGACTATTATATCGTTGCTAATTTGAAGGATGAATTGCTCTACAGGTATGGCAATGGATCTAAACCTGATAGGCAAAATCATTCCGAGGATCAGCAACGCCATTACTCTTACGATGCCCAGACTTCCCAAAAATTGCTGTAACTTTGCATATATTCGTACAAAAATTAAGAAAACCTTGTCCCAGGGGCCTAGCAGATCCGTATAAATACCAGGGTTAACGGCTGTAGTCCGCCCCCTGGGACTCAACAACTCTTATTACTTTCTCAGGTGGTTTTCAGCCAGCGTCTAGTCTAGGTGGCCAAACTTAGATCAGCGGTTATACACAATAGATCAATGAAGCGGATTGAAAAACTAGCCCTGGGCACCTTGGCGACGGCGGCGGCGGTGGGTGCCATCTCCCTGTTCCAATCGGGGGGCTGGGCCAACCTAAAGCTGCAGGGCTATGCCTTGACCCAGGTGTTTCACGACCAAAGCCGTGAGCTAGGCGATCTGCAAAAGCAAAATATTAATCCAGCTACCCGCATTGACCTCGGGCAACTGCTCAATGGCGGGCCACCCAAGGACGGCATCCCCAGCATTGATGCACCCGAATTTGATACGGCACTAACCACACCGTTTGCGTCGGACGATATTGTCGTTGGCATGGTGGTAAACGGCGAAGCCAAAGCCTACCCCTACAACATTTTGAACTGGCACGAGATTGTGAATGACGAGATTGGCGGTGTCAATGTCTCGGTCACCTACTGTCCCCTGTGCGATACCATCGTCGCCTTTGACCGGGGAGAGACCACCTTTGGGGTGTCGGGTAAGCTCTACCAAAGCTGTTTGGTCATGTACGACCGCGCCGATGATACCCTCTATGCCCAGCCCTGGGGCACAGGTGTGGTGGGGCCAAACGTAAATCAGCAGGTGGAGATGTTACCGGCGGTAAAAACAACCTTGGGCCAATGGTTAGAACAATATCCCCACAGTCAAATTTTGGCCACACGGACGGGCCATACCCGGGACTATTCCGGCTATCCCTACGGCACCTATTACACCGATGAGACGATTGTGTTTGATGTGCGCAATCAAAACCAGCTAGGGCAACATCCCAAAGAGATTGTTAGCTACGTGTGGGAGCCCGACGGAAAAACACCCCACAATCAGTTTTCGGGGGACAGCTTACAGTTTGTGCACAGTGAGGTGCAGCAACAGGGAAGTCAGCAGGCTGAACTAGCGGGGCGCCAGGTCCGGGCTCGATGGGATCAGGGATTAGAAACGGTTGTTGTTGAGGAAATGGATGGGACGGTGATTCCTAGCTCGACGGCCTTTGCGTTTGTTTATCCGGCGTTTTATGGCGAGTAATCTAGCCTAAGTCGGTTGACCCCATGAGCTATCAGATGTCGAGGCCCCCTAGTCTCCCCCAAGCTTGGGGTTTGGGGGCTTAAACAACTTTTAGCCTCTTTGACAATAACTAGATCGTAGAAATTTCTTTGCTAAACGACCTAGGAAAGCGAAATCAATTAAATCCATAGTTTTCATAGCTAGCCACAGAGGACTGAGCGGAGTCGAAGTCCGGCAAAATTGGAAGTTATTTAATCGCCATTCCTTAGCCCTACCAGAATTGGGGGTGGGTGGGGCAAAAAACGCGAAGTCCAAATGCCTGTTCAGATCCTATAAAAGATTGAGTTCACCCACTTAGTAACCCTAATCCAGATGGTGGGCCGATAGGACGGCTTGAACCACACTAAAGGGATTGGCTGTCGCCGCCCGTTTTAAGCGAATTGGTGTTTCCCGAATATCAATATGGGCTGTGGGCTCGCCACTACGCTGATCACCGCCCCCCACATAATAGTCAACGTCGTTGCCAAACAACGCCTTGGCATCGTTCACCGTATCCACGGGCGTTCCCCCCGCCATATTGGCTGAGCTAATGGCCAAGGGACAGCCACACTGTTTATACAACTGCCCAATTTCAGTCTCTTGAAAGTACATCACCACCGCATCAGAGTGGGCAATGGCGGCGTCTAGCCCATGGGTCTTTTTCTTTAGCCACATGGAAACGGGCATGTGGGGCACAATGCAATCGATAATCTGAGACTGTCGCTGATCCACATGGGCGTAGGATGCGATCGCATCTTTATCCACCACAATAGTCAGTGGTTTTGTCGCAGGGCTTTGTTTTGCCCGTCGCAAGCGTGCGGTTGCCTGCACACTAAAGGCGCTGCACGCCAACACATAAATACTATGGGTGGGAACAATCACCAGCCCGCCCTGTTGGATAATTTTCGCTGCCTGTACCAAAGGCGTCGGCGCAGAACCCGTGACGCGGGCGATTTTTTCTAACAAACTCAGCATAGTAACGCTATTCCAATTAGCTGAAGACAATCAAAACTGGCAGCAGAGTTGCTTCAACTACTGCCAAGACGATGGGAGTGTGTAGTGTTTTACTCGCCTACCGCAGGACAGGCCTCATCCAGCAGCAGGACGTGATTAGTACGATTTCCAATAACTCAATCAGTGAAAATTCGGATGTCTTAAGCAGCATCCGTTTTAATGCGGGTATTTTGTACTGATTTTTTAAGTATATTGCCGGTATATCCGTATATTTAGTGACTTTTCTGCCAAAGAGTAGACATTAGTCTGATACGGCTGCACTACCAGCCTGTCCAGGTACGACTTTCTGCGGGCACCGTTCCGATGCCGTGGTCGCAAGCCACAGCGACTTGCCCGGCCCGGCATCGGGGAAAGCGGTTTGAATAGATGTATATATGCAAGAGGTAGCCTTAGTCGCTAAATTAAGGCTGTGTTGGCTAGTTTCCTGGTGCCGATGTCGAGTTCTGGATCCATTTTTATTTCCTATCGTCGCAGTGACAGCATTGCTGAAACTGGCCGCATCTACGACCGCTTAGAATCTGAGTTTGGTCGGGACCACGTATTTAAAGATGTGGACAGTATTCCATTTGGGGTAGATTTTGCAGAGTATTTGGACCAGGCGGTGAGCCAGTGCCAGGTGGTGCTGGTGATTATGGGCAAAAGCTGGCTGACAGTGACGGAGCCCGATGGCACTCGCCGGTTGGATAACCCGGATGACTTTGTGCGGATTGAGGTGGAGTCGGCGCTAAATCGGCAGATTCCGGTGGTGCCAGTGTTGATCCAGGGGGCGGGCATGCCTCGGCGCACTCAGCTACCGAAGTCGTTGCAGCCACTGGCGCGGCGCAATGGCATAGAGGTGGGCTACGACCCCCGGTTTCGGGCGGATATGAACCGTCTGGTGAAGGGGCTGAAGGGGATGCTGGGGCAGGATGTTGCTGCTGCACCTGAAGCTAAGAAGGGCAACGAGAAGGTGGTGGTGGTGCAGCAGGGACCGAAGTATGACCTGCGGGGGGCACAGTTTGCGGGCGGGTTTGCGGAGACCGTAGCGGGCGATCAGGTGGGGGGCACGCTTAATAAGCCTGGAGGGTCGAAGGCTGAACCACCTAAGCCGCAGCCAGCCGTTGCTAAGCCCCAAACACCAGGCCCATTTACAGAAGATTTGGGCAATGGTGCCATGCTGGATATGGTCCATATCCCGGCAAGGGACTTTTTAATGGGCTCCCCTGAGAATGAAGCTGAGCGTGAAGATAGTGAAGGCCCTCGGCATCGGGTGCAGGTGCCTGCTTTTTATATGGGCAAGTATCCGGTGACCCAAGCCCAATGGCAGGCGGTTGCTAAGTTGCAGCAGGTAAAAGTAGAGCTGAAGCTTGCTCCATCCAGATTCAAAGGAAATGATCTGCCGGTGGAACGGGTGAGCTGGTTTGAGGCGGTGGAGTTTTGTCAGCGGTTATCGCGGCATACGGGGAATCAGTACCATTTACCTAGCGAAGCGGAATGGGAATATGCCTGCCGAGCTAGAACAACAACTCCGTTTTACTTTGGTGAGACCATCAGCACTGACCAGGCTAATTATGATGGCAGATACACCTACGGTAATGGCAAAAAAGGACAATTTCGAAAAAAGACAACACCTGTAGGCAGTTTCCCTGCTAACAACTTTGGTCTTTATGATATGCACGGCAATGTGTGGGAATGGTGCCAGGACCATTGGCATGAGGATTATGATGGGGCTCCTCAAGATGGTTCTCCTTGGATTCAGGGAGGAGATTCTGATTCTCGTGTAGTACGCGGGGGCTCCTGGTTCAGCTATCCGAGGCTTTGCCGCTCCGCTTATCGCAACTTCCTTACGCCCGTCTTCCGCAACGGCAGCAGCGGTTTTCGCGTAGTATGTTCTGCGCCCAGGATTCTCCCATAGCACTTTTCTCTCTTTCTCTTTTGCTCTCTTCTCTCCCTCTTTCGCGCTTTGCGCGTTGGCGAAGCCTGCCCGGAGGGCTTTCGAATTTTTCGCTTTTTTCTGGTGCCCAGCCTCTGGCTGAGCACACCACTCGAAGCCTCTGGCTTCCGATCAAGAGAGACAAAACCGGACGCCATTTTCTGGTGTCCAGCCTCTGGCTGAGCACATCCCTAGAAGCCTCTGGCTTCTGATATCAGAGGCAAAGTTAAGCCCAACCCCCCTCTGTTCGTCCCCCTCCCACAGCCCTCGCTAGCTGAGCGCAGCCGAAGCTACAACCCCGCCAACACATCCCCGATTTTTCTGGTGTCCAGCCTCTGGCTGAGCACATAGCTAGAAGCCTCTGGCTTCTGATCGAGGGCTGGTTGACTGACAAAAGTTCTGAAACCATTGAAAACTCGTAGGTTGGTGTTGAGCTTTGCGAAACCCAACAAAGCCTTCATATGATTGGGTTTCACGAGTTCAACCCAACCTACAGGCTAGAAGCTTCTGGCTTCTGATCGAGGGAGACAAAACCGGACGTAAAAAACACGATCTCTTACAGATTTCTCGCTGAGGGTGGGCACCAGGCACCACCCCTACATTCCCTCCCATATGACACACCTCACAATTACTGACGTACAATAATGACAGGTCACTAATGATCAGAACGTCATGCCCGATGGTACAAGCTAAACCCAGACCCCAAACCTTTGATGACTACCTGAGCCACTGCCAGGATAAGGATGCCCGCTACGAGCTAACCAACGGGGAACTGATTGAAATACCACCGGAGTCCGATGAAAACGTCATTATCGCTCGGGCCATGGATCGTGCCCTCTCGGAGCTAGTAGGCTTCCGCCGCGTACGCTCCCATCAACTGGCCCTAGAAATGCCGGGGCAGCCTAAAAATCGATTTCCCGATATTACGGTACTCCTGCCAGAGCATGTGGAACAGCTAAAAGCCTCTGGTCAGTCTGCCATTCGGTTGGATATGCATCCTCCAATGTTAGTGGTGGAGGTAGTCAGCCCTGGAGCAGATAATCATCGGCGAGACTATATCGATAAGCGTAATCAGTATGAATGGCGAGGGATTCCAGAGTATTGGATAGTTGATCCGATCAAACAACAGGTGACTGTGTTGAGTATGACGACAGATGGCTATGGGGAAACAGTCTTTGTGGGTGATGAGCTAGTCCTATCTCAATCCTTTACTGATTGGCCATTAACAGCAGCTGAGATGTTGTCACCATGATTTTTCGCTGATTCTGTTGCCCAGCCTCTGGTTTCTGTGATGTAAGTCCGAATTGAATAACCCCGATTAAAAATGGATAATCCTGTAGGGGCATTCCCTTGTGGATGCCCTTCGATGTCGGACGCTATCAGTCAGGATTTTTTCTTAGTGCCCAGCCTCTGGCTGAGCACTCTACCCAAAGCCTCTGGCTTCATTTCTAAAGCGAGTGTAATGTATCGCTCTTGTCAGAGGCTAAGTGAGATAACAAGATTTTCGGTGAATGTTAAATCGGCTGATTGGGGCTCCTCCGAGTGCCTTTCCGAAGTAGTCAAGTCATCCCAGCTAGGCCAACTGGGGTTTCCCCAATGGCGAGGGCCGGGACCGCCCGCCCTCGAACCCAGCGGAAAAATATAAAAGTTGTCCCGAATGGCGAGTTTGGGGGATCGGTGGGGCGGTTTAGAATTTTGCGTGCTGCGACAAAATTCTAAAAACAGGAGCTATCTAATCTTTCCACTCAATTCAGCGCGGTAACACATCACTTAGCTGTAGCTCTAACCCTGGAAATGTCTGCGAGATAATTCTCTCCCCTAGCCGAAACTGTCGTTGTTCATACTCATCATCCACCAGCTGACACACTGTAATCGTCGGCTGCTTTGGTCGACCAATAAACGCAATTCCTCCTAACCCCAAAAAATCAACAATCCAGTATTCCGAAATACCAAAGAGAGAATACTCCTCTACCTTGCGGGCATAGTCCGTTTCCCAGTTAGTGCTGACCACCTCAACCACTAGCTTGATCGAACTTGCTACCGTAATTACTGGCTCCCGTTGCCATAGTGGTTCCTGTGCCAGTGCTAGTTCATCTAACACAACCAGATCTGGACGTCTAGCTGTGGCAATATTCGCAAAGGGTCGCACAATTGCACGGGTAGGTATCACCCAAGGCAGCTGCTGCTTATCAATTTCAATATTTAGCTTACTAGTTAGTTTGCCTGCAACGGTTTCATGGGGGCCAGTGGGTTCCATGTCAATCAGCTCCCCGTCGGCCAATTCATAGCGAGTCTGTGTACCATATTGCTTGATAAAGCTATCAAACGTCAGGAGTTTAGTGGGTGTATAGGTCATGTTGAGGCTCCTGGAAACAGGCCAAAATTTTGCCCTGATCTCAAGGCTATACTAAGTCTAGCTACATGGGCTCAGTTTTATGTTGACTTTACCCATTACCCTCGATCTTAAAACCGTCAACCTCAGCGACGAGCAATTTTATCAGCTCTGCATTAAAAAACCAGAAATCCAACTAGAACGGACACCTCAAGGAGATTTAATTCTCATGTCCCCCGTTGGTGGCGATAGTGGCAATCAGGAAATCGAACTGGGGGCCGATTTAGTTATTTGGAACCGTCAAACTAAACTGGGCAAAGTTTTTAGCTCATCCACCATTTTTCCATTGCCTAATGGTGGCGATCGCTCCCCCGATGCTGCCTGGGTAGAACTGTCCCGTTGGGAAGCCTTGACTCCGGAGCAACGGCGTAAGTTTCCACCCATTGCCCCAGATTTTGTTATTGAAGTGAGATCACTCAGTGATTCTCTCAAAACGCTACGGGACAAAATGCAAGAGTACTTGGATAGCGGTGTACGTCTTGGCTGGCTATTTAACCCCAAAAATCAGCAGGTAGAAATTTATCGGTTAGGTCAGGAAAAAGAAACCTGCGAGCTGCCTTGTTCTTTGTCCGGTGAGTCTGTTTTATCAGGTTTTTCCTTACGGATGGCCCGTTTTGGGTAGAGCCTAGTTGGCTTTACCCAAATAGGCTTGGGCCTGTTGGATTAAGACTTGCGCATCTTCGCTGACCGTTGTTCCAGATGGCACCTGTTCCAGGTCGCTAATCACCTGATTAACAGCAGCTATGGTTCTCTCCGGGCTCTGGTTTGCCGATATCTCAACCAGTTTGTTAATGTCTTTCTCTGCTGCCTGCACCAGCTTGACCGCCGCTTTCTCAGCGTTTTGCAGTTCTCTCACCTCACCCAGACTGATCGTATATTCAGCCTTTAGCCCTTGTGCTTTCACATAATCTGGCTCGTCCGGCTGAATCTTTTTTAACTCAGCTAGGGCCTCTTCCCATAGGGTGGCGATACGGTCCCATTTTTCAGCACTGTGGGGTGGGTTCTGACCTTCTTCAGTGGCCACATTGGCAAACTGTTGGGCTGCGGCTAAAAGGGCATTGCCCTTAGTCAGAACGGCGGTCTGTCCGGAGATGGTTTGATAATCTCGTTGGTAGGCCGTTAACCTGGTTTGGGCCAGTCGACCTGCGAGGGTTTCTGGCGGGATTTCGGTTAGTTCATCCATCCCCTGTTGCCAGTTTTTGAGAATATCTTCCTGGGTGGCTGGATCGCTGGTTTCAAAACTGTTTTGGGCTTCAAGTACTTGACTGGAATGAGTCTCTAAAACAGTTAATGCATTTTGTTCTTGAAAAATTTGGGCGTCCATTCTGCCGATCAGCGCCCGGGCATCTTCAAATTCATCTAGGGTGAATTTCCAGCCGCATTGGACCATGCCGCAGTAGCCCTTGGGGTAGTATCCCAAAAACCAAACGGGTAAGTTGTCGAGGTGCTTTTGGGCCTGGGCTGCTTTTTCTGAACCTAGTTCAAAGTCTTCTACGGTGGTGGCCTGGTTGATTAGCTGATCGGCCTGCTCTGTTTGGATGATGGCCTGGCGATAGTGGTGATCCATCTGCATAAAGCTGGGCAGCAGCACCATGGGGGCAACCCTGGCGACGGGCCAACGAATCATGGGATAGGGCAGGTTTAGGACCCAGAGGCTACCTGCGATCGCACCCACACCCAAAACTAATTTTCCAAATCGATCTAATCCGAGAAGCATCATTTACTGGCGACTTAACATGTGTGGCCTTTCAATCAATGGCTTCATCCAATTCCATAGAATTTACGTGCCGAGACCCGCAGGGATAACCGAACCTCAGAAACCATAGAATTTCTAGGCACCCTTTAGATTGCCCATAGCCTAACGGTGGATCAGAACCATACGCCTAGCTATGGATTTGTTCCTAACGTTTTAAGCACAGCAACAACAGTGTGCAGCTCATTGCCTGGATTAAAAATGGAAAATGTTTTAGAAAGACCATACTGGCCAGTTTCTTTTGCCAGTTTGATAAATACCAGGTCAGTCCCGTTGGTGACCAAGCCAAACCGAATATTAGTGGGTTGGGCCCCACTAACCATGTAGGTCAATGCCTGGGGCAGGCCCACATGCCAGCTAAATTGAGGCCCTTTTGCTTCGATGGTGGCGACCCAGATTTGATCATTCAGGACCAAAATATCGACTCGTCCACGAATCAGCTCATCGTCATTTTTTATAGCAACTTCGGTGGTTTCTTCCGCGATGGGCCGAAAAGGACGCTGATAAAAACCTGCTACCGACAACAGGGGAGAAATCACCACCATTTTCACTAGCTCTTCATGCACCGGATAGGCCAGCAAATACCTGAAGCTTGCCTGGGCCTGGTCTAATACCCGAGTTTGATAATCATCCAGCGCCAACGGAGCCACCTGCCACTCGGGGAAAAAGTCCTCACTGGACTCAAACCCTAAGCCAAACTTGGTTTCTACATCATGCAGAGTGAGTTGACTAGCCTGAACAACTTGAACCATAAAGAATAGTAGAGTCGCTGAACTCCAGTATAGTCATCCAATTAAATCAGTGCTTGCCACATCGAGAGGGTATAGCAATAAGTTCCAGCCGTTGGCTTCGACTCCGCTCAGCCAACGACTCCGCTCAGCCAACGACTCCGCTCAGCCAACGACTCTGCTCAGCCAACGACTCCGCTCAGCCAACGGCTTGATTTCTAACCAATCCAACCCTTAGCCCGTTCCACGGCTCGCTCCCAGGTGGCAAAATTTTCCTGGGCTGCGGCTTTTCCTGCGCCGGGTTCAAAGGTTTTGTCAATTTTGCGGCTGCTCACCAGGGCCGTGTAGTCATCCCAATAGCCCACGGCTAACCCGGCGGCAAATGCCGAACCTTGGGCGGTGGCATCCAACACCGCCGGACGTTCTACGGGAATGCCCAATACATCGGCCTGGTACTGCATCAAAAAGTTGTTGTGGCAAGCGCCGCCGTCTACCTTTAGGGTCGTAATCGGGGTGCCGCTGTCGTCGTTGATGGCGGTAACAACTTCCCGTACCTGGTTGGCGATGGCTTCCAATACGGCCCGCACCATATGGGCCTTGGTGGCGCCCCGGGTAATGCCTAAAAATGCACCCCGTGCCCCCATATCCCAGTGGGGGGCGCCCAACCCGCTTAGGGCCGGGACAAAATAAACGCCGCCGTTATCTTCCACCGATAGGGCCAAGGGCTCACTGTCGGCGGCGCTGTCGATAATTTGTAGGCCATCCCGGAGCCACTGGATGCAGGCCCCGGCGGTAAACATGCTGCCTTCGAGGCCGTAGCCCAGGTCATAGCCACCGTCTGTGGCCGTGGTCCAGCCGATGGTGGAGAGTAACTGATTGTTGGAGCGAACAATTTCTTTGCCAGAGTGGGCCACTAGGAAGGCGCCGGTGCCGTAGGTGCATTTGAGTAAACCGGGGCGATCGCACCCGTGGGCAAACAGGGCGGCCTGCTGGTCCCCTAGAATTGCGGCGATGGGAATTTCTGCCCCGAGAATGCTGGGGTCGGTGTAGCCAAAAATTCCCTGGCTGGGTTTGATATCCGCCAGTAGCGATCGCGGTATCCCAAATGTGTTTAACAGGGTGTCATCCCACTGTTGGTTGGCCAAATTCATCAGCAGCGTGCGGCTAGCGTTGCTATGGTCCGTGGCATGCACGTTGCCACCGGTCAAATTCCATAGGGCCCAGGTGTCGATGGTGCCGGCTAGCACATTGTCCAAATTGGCGGGCTGCGTCTTATTCAGTAGCCACCGCAGTTTGGTGCCCGAAAAGTAAGCATCCAAAAACAGACCGCTGCGTTCATAAATATCGGCCTTTTTATCCGCCAGCGTTGCGCACATATCCGCCGTGCGCCGGTCCTGCCAAACAATGGCCTTATGGAGCGGTTCGCCGGTGGTCTTATCCCACAGGAGGCAGGTTTCTCGTTGCACCGTCAGGCCAATGGCCGCAATATCACTGGCGCTAATCTTGGCTTCTGCAATGGCCGTTTTCATCGCCCACTGCACGTCTTGCCAAATTTCCATGGCGTCATGCTCTACCCAACCCGGTTGCGGATAATGCTGAGTCAGCTCCTTATAGGCCTGCCCCACAATGTCCCCTGCGCGATTAAATAGGATGGCCCGATTACCAGTGGTGCCCAAATCTAGGGCCATGACGTACTGTGGCATGGAAAACCTGACTAAATGACAGAACTCTGTCTATTGTGTCGCGTTTTTTCTGTTGTTGAAAAAAATACAGGAAGTCTTTGGGGACGTTAATAAAGGTTACGAAATCGGGGCGTGACTAAGCTGGGGAATTTAGTTGAGGAAAGAATTTTGAAGTGAGAAAGAGAAGTGCGTTACTACAAAAAAAAGAGGGTGTCATTTGACACGCCTCCATACAGTGTTTTTGAGTATTGATTTTTTTGTAGGGTTAACCCCGATATATAGATGTTGACTGATAAAAAAGGAGAAGAGGGGGCTTGAGCAAACGGATTGCTGGCTAAAGCCCATTTACCACTAGGGCCCAGGCGGACTGGGGGCCAGGGAGACTGGGGGCCAGGGAGACTGGGGGCCGTCCGGCCTTATTCTTCTTTGTCGAGTAGCCTGGATAGCTGGCCACGGATGGCATCTAGCTTTTTGTCGACTTTGGGAACGGTCAGTAGCCTGACTTCAACTTCCGCAATGTTGTCAATGCGGGTGGTTTTTTCCCACAGTTTGCGTTCAACCTCGGACTCAGACTCGTAGCGGAATGTAATGGTGGTATGGGTGACCTCTAATATTTCTACATTTTTAAACCAGCCGTTGCTGCTTTTTACATACAGCCAAATACTATTTTGGCCGACGAGTTCTCTGAGTTTTTTTTCCATATGGCAATTCCCTAGACACGGCATATGTCTACAAAGAGATAATGCTGTCTTTTCTTAAGATTGATTTTATATATCTTAGCACTTTGAAAAGTTATGTGTAGACGAAAAAATAAATGTTCTATGATCTCTGAAATCCTTTTTTGGCAAAGAATTCAGCGGCCTTTATTTATTGTTCCCAAATAGAAATCAAACCCTAAGCTGGGGTGTCTTTAGGGCTGTTCAGGATGGTTTTTTTACCAATTCTGTTACGAAAAAGTTTATTTTTTCTGTTCAAGGAGAACACCTTGACCATCACGTAAGGTAAATTTACTGAGATTTTTGAGCTCGGGCTCGAGATCGGGGGTGGCGATCGCAACTTGCCAATCATCCATATTCAGGTCGAGCCAGTCACCCAGTTCAATGGTCAGGGGGGCGCCGTCCATGTGGGCCACCATGACGATGGGTTCGTTGCCAGGCTGTTGGGGATGGCTGCGGAGGCCATAAAACACCGTGCGATGTTCATCGCTGATGCGGTTAAAGCGATCGCGGCCGGTTAAATTTTCTAGCAGCCATGGATGGCGTCGGCGATATTGGCGAATCGCTAAATGAAACTTGGCAACGCTCCCGTCGATCACATCGTAGAAGCGGGACACATTACATAGGTCATGGCCATCTTCCATAAAGGCCATGGCAAACTTTTTGAGCTTAGACACATCTAGATTTTTCAAAAAACCTGATAACGAGGGCTCATTTAATTCAGCCAGGGCGGGCAGTTCGCAGTTGTCGGTGTTGGCCCCCAGGCACTGGCTGCAAATGGTGGCCACCTCCTGCAGGTTATAGTCCGTGGCGACCATGGCATCCTGTAAGGTTTTCGAGAAATCCTTTAGCTGTTGAAAGTCTCGAAACCCCATTTGCTTCAGTTGGGGGTAAACCTCTGGCAGGTCGTACATGTCCGGTTCGATTTGCCAGTCTAGGAAGCTAATTTCTTCGGAGACGACTTTGACGCCGTACTGTTCGTCCGTATTTCTAAAAAATCCCCAGGGTGCCCCCACATTGGCATTAATAAAGTCCATGGGCAGTCCGGGGCTAAAGCCGCACACCCACAGCTGGGTGGAGGGCTTGTTATAGGCTTTGTGTAGCACCTGGGGCAGGGTTTTGCCCAGGTTCCAGTTGATCGGCTGATCGGTTTTTACCTGGGTGCCCCGGCGCACGGTGTCGTGGTTGCCACAGCCGGTGATCCAGCGGTCTCCCTGGTAGATCACCTCCCCCACCCGTCGCCATTTGCGGTCCCAAAACCCTTTTAATGAAGGCGTATTGTGGGCAAAAATTAGCGGCCCCCACTGGAAGGATTCTGGCTTCTGTTCAATTAACTCTCGATAGCGAGAAATCTCTTCCCAGCCTTCCTGGGGCCAGGGGCGACCATCTTCAAAAATGGTGAACATCAGCCGCCGAGCGCCGTTGATTTCCTGGACCACATCACTCATGGCCAGGAGGTAGGCGTCGTCCTGTTCCACCCGATCCGTCAGCGGGTTAAAGAAACGGAAATCTTGGCCCCCATCCACCCGAATGCCGTCGGCCCCCGTGTTGATTTTGCGCCGTTGCATTTCGAGCAAAATGGCGCGTACCTGGGGGAGCTGGTGGTTGAGGTCCTGCCCATACATGTTCGGCCCTTTGAAGAACTGCTGGGTCATTACCTCTAGGGCCTGGTTGTCGGCATGGCCATAGACCAGGTCGTAGATTAGCTGGATGGGGCCTGCGGAAAAGTTGTGCAGGGTGGCGATAAAGTCGATCACTTCATCGGGGCGCAAACTGCCCAATACCGATGGGTTGGTGGTGCCCGAGCCTAAAATTGGCACGTCGTACCCCCAATTTTGGGTGTCTGATTTGCGGAGAACGGCCTGGGCTTTGGTGGGTTGGGTGATGGTGTCGGTGGTCTCGGGTGGGCCATCTAGGAGGACAAAAAACTCGTAGTCCCCCTGGGACTCTTCCCGGCGGTATTCAATGGTGGGCACCACCGGCAGGAGCTGAATGGCGTCATAGCCGGCATAGACGGCGTCGGCTGCGGTGAGCTCTTCCCCGGCGGCCAATTGTGCTGAAATGCGCTGGTAGATTTTGGTGAGGCCTTCAAAGGTGCCTTGGGGCGAGGCGGTTTTGACGTGGATTTGTAGAATATTGGTGGGGGCTTCTAGGCGGGGAATTTCACTGTCGCTATAGCGGCTGCCGGTGCGTTGAAAATAGGCTCGATCGGGTCGCTGCCGCTGGAGCAAGCGCATGTCGTACAGCTCTGCCGGGGCAAAAATGCCGTAGGGCATAGAGTCTGCGAGCGGATCGCGAATAATGTGCACCCGTCCTTCCTGGTCGGTGTAGCGTAACCAGTAAAAACAGCCACTGCGATCGCGACGTCCGGGACGTAGACCCTCAATGACGCCCCACACAAACTCCCCCTGTTTCACCAACGGAATCTGGGTGCGATTAAAGGTAACGGTTTGTTCTGTAATGCGAAAATCAATATCGGCTGTCGGCGTAAACACCTCAAGGACGATGCGGTCCTCCGACTGAATAATGTCGCCCGTTAGCTCTGGTGTCCAAAACCCTACCTCTGTTAGACGATCGGCGCGATAATGAGCCCCCAATCGTCGCGCAATTTTCTGAGCTTTCTCAAAAAAAGTTGCCTCCGAACGTTGGATGCTTTCAGCCCATATCAATAGGCTCTGGGTTTCATCATCAACCAGTTGGATTCGTTTCTGGGCAGTTGCAATCACCGGATATCTCACTATTTAGGGAGCCTGGGGGAGCATTTAAGCGCTATATAGCTGAGAATAGCCAACGCGCCGATAGTTCCCATCGATCAAAAGTAGGATGAAAACAGCCAGGTCAACACAGCGGGTTTACATCTTTAGACAGAGTGTAAGATTGGCAACGAATGTAAAAATAATTTTTATAGCTTGAACCGTTAAGACACATTTGTAGTGAGTTTTTAGCCCGTTATTCAACCCTAGGCCGCGTTGATTTTACGATTGCTAAATAGGGCCGAATACGATAACGTAACTCACTGTAAACCCTGATGAAATAAACCTTGTTAACGTCCACAATTAGGGTTTCCTTTAGCAGAACTTACAGGTTCAAAATTGGACTTAACTGAGAAAAAAACATCAGCGGTTTTTATTATTTTTCATGCGATTTTTAAGCTTAGCAAAGACAGCGTAGTCAAGGTGTTGTCTGGGCTGAGCTTTCGTATTGTCTAGAATTGCACCCTTTAAAAAACGCTGTTGACCGTTGCTGATTTGCAGGATAAATCGATCGGGTAATGATGCAAGACATCAGAACTTATCAGATGGAATCATCGCAAGGATCAGCAACGCCCGCCATTGCAAACTGCAGGAGACATCGAAATGAAATCTTCCCTGGTGATCCTATACCACCGTGAACCCTATGACGAGGTAAAGGAAAATGGCAAGATTTACTACCGTGAAAAGAAGAGTCCCAATGGGATTGTTCCCACGTTAAAAAGTTTTTTCGCTAACGCCGATCAAAGTACGTGGGTAGCGTGGAAACAAATTACAGAGGCCGAGCAAAAAGGGTTTGTGGATCGGGTCACCATGGACGGTGGCAGCGATAGCTGTGTGGTCAGGCGGATTCCCCTCAATGCGGACCAGGTGCGCAATTTCTACCACATCACCTCTAAAGAAGCCTTTTGGCCCATTCTCCATTCCTTCCCCGAGCACTTTACCTACGACAGTTCCGACTGGGAGAATTTCCAAAATATCAATCGTTTGTTCGCAGAAGCCGCCTGTGAAGATGCAGCGGACGATGCCCTGATTTGGATTCACGATTACAACCTCTGGCTGACGCCCTATTACATCCGCCAGAAGATGCCCCATGTGAAGATTGCCTTCTTCCACCACACCCCATTCCCGGCGGCGGATGTGTTCAATATTCTCCACTGGCGAAATGCCATCATCGACAGCTTGCTGTGCTGCGATCTCTGTGGCTTCCACATTCCCCGCTATGTGCAAAACTTTGTGTCGGCAGCCCGTAGCTGTCGCGATGTGGAAGTGGTGGAGCGCATTCCCGTGCCCGAAGCATTTACGAAAACCGGCACTGCCCTCGCCGAGCCCGAAATGGTAACTAAGCTGCGCTACAACGGGCGCATCGTCACCATTGATGCTTTTCCCGTCGGCACCAGCCCGAAGAAAATTCACGATGTCATCATGCGGCCTTCCATTCAGGAGCGGGTGACCGCCCTCCGGTCTGAAATTGGCGACAATAAACTAATTATGTCCGCCGGTCGAGTGGACTATGTGAAAGGGGCGAAGGAAATGCTGGCCTGCTACGAGCGCCTCTTGGCCCGACGCCCAGAACTGCTGGGGAAAGTCAATTTGATGATGACGGCGGTGAAGGCGGCCAAAGGCATGCGGGTATATCGCATTGCCCAGGAGCAAATTGAGCAAATGGTGGGCCAAATTAACGGTCGCTTTGGCACCCTGGAATGGACGCCGGTGCAGCTATTTACGGCCCCTTTGCCCTACGACGATCTGATGGCCCTTTACAAGGCCGCAGATATTGCCTGGATTTGCCCTCTGCGGGATGGGTTGAACCTGGTGGCTAAGGAATATGTGGCGGTGCACAACGGTGAAGATGGGGCGCTGATTTTGTCGGAGTTTACCGGGTCTGCGGTGGAGCTGCCCGATGCCCTATTGACCAATCCCTATTCGTCTAAGCGCATGGATGAATGTATTGATGAGGCCCTGGCCATGTCCGCTGAAGAGCAAGCAGCGCGGATGAAAAAGCTGCATAAGGCAATCTGTCGTTATGACGTGCAGCAGTGGGCCAATCATTTATTTAGGGAGGCCAAAGCCACTGTGGCCATTGAACCGGAGACGAAAGAAACGGTGGGTGTTTAGGGGCGTTAACACCGGTAAAGACGTTGCATGATTTTTGTAGGGGTATTGCATACAATGCCCCTACCATTTTTAGAAAGTTGTGCCATCTTGAAACGTGGGGAAGCTTATATTTTTGACCCAATGCGCTGTTGCTATGTAGATCGATAGAGTGTTGGCCCGCTCGATGCACAGCCGCCGCGGTCAGTAACAGTCATCGCTAAATAGACATCTGTAATCGTTACACTTTGCAGCAACTATGCCTGATTACTCAACGCCCGATTACTCAACGATAGAAGCGACTACCTACGATTTGATTGTGATTGGTGGTGGCATTAATGGGGTGGCTGTCGCCCGTGACGGTGCTCTGCGGGGATTAAAGACGGTTCTGATCGAGAAGAGCGACTTTGGTGGTGGTACCACCAGTTGGTCTAGCCGTTTGGTGCATGGTGGTTTGCGCTATTTGGAATATTTTGAGTTCAACCTGGTGCGCGAATCCTTGCGAGAGCGAGAGATTTTGTTGCGGACGGCGCCCCATTTGGTTAAGCCGATTCAGATGACCATTCCCATTTATGCCCAGGGCTCCCGCAGCTACTGGGAAATTCAGGCGGGGATGGTGCTATACGATTTGCTGAGTTACGACAAGAGTTTGCCCAACCATCGGATGCTAGGGGAGGCTAAGCTCAAACAGCTATTTCGTGCGTTGGAGCCCCAGGGCTGTCGCGGTGCGGCCCAATATTATGACGCCCAGGTGGAATATGCGGAGCGGCTTTGTTTAGAGGTCGTTTTGTCGGCCCAGGATGCGGGGGCGACCATGCTGAGCTATGTGACGGTGGCGCAGCTACAGCGCAGCGGCGATCGAATTACGTCTTTGCTCTGCCGCGATAGTGAAACCGGTGAATCCTTTACGGTGCGTGGCCACGACCAAACGGTGGTGATCAATACGTCGGGGCCTTGGGTAGATCAAATTTGTCGCAGTGGCATCCAGGGCAACGCCCCGGCCCCGGTGGGTAAAACGCGTAAAATTGGTGGTACCCGCGGTAGCCACATTATTGTGGATAAGTTTCCCGGCGCCCCCGATGAAGCGCTCTATGTGGAGGCTCTGACCGATGGCCGCCCGTTCTTTATTTTGCCGTGGTTGGGCATGTGCCTGATTGGCACCACCGATATTCGATTTGATGGCGACTTGGATAAGGTCCATGCCAGCAATGATGAAATTGATTATTTGTTAAATGAAACGAATCGTGTCGTTCCCACCGCTCAGCTAACGCGGGAGTCGGTGCAGTTTACCTACGCTGGGGTGCGACCGCTCCCCTATACCGAGGGTAAGAAAACGAGCAGCATCACCCGTAGCCATGTGCTCTATGACCATGGGGCCGAGGGGGTGAACAATATGGTTTCTCTGATTGGCGGGAAGCTGACCACCCATCGTCAGGTGGGCGAGGAAATGGTGGATGCTGTTTTGAAAAAGCAGAAGCAGTCGATTGGGCCATCTGACACTCGGGTTGCCCCATTGCCTGGAGCGATCGCAACCAGCGAGGCAAAATCGTTGATGACCTCGGCGAATCGGGATATGGTGGCCTATTTGTTGTCCCTATATGGTGCCCGGGCACCCCAGGTGCTGGCCTTGGTGGAGGAGTTTCCTGAGCTAGGCGATGCCATTGTGCCAGGGCAGCCAGATATTAAGGCTCAAATTGTTTACAGCGTGCGTTCGGAACTGGCCCGTACCTATGTGGATATTTGCCGTCGGCGCACGGCCATAGCCATGCGTGGTAACTATGGTGTGGAGGCGTTGCCGGTGGTGGCAGAGGTGCTGAAGCGCTATTGCGACTGGACCGATGGCCAGTGCGATCGCAACCTGATCGACTACTACACCTATATGCGAGATAATTGCATTCCCGACTATCAGCTCGACCAATATCAAATCCCAGTGGCTGCATCGGTGGCCTAGGTTAATTTATTGCAACGGGAGCATTGCCTGTGACGATTTCATCTGTATCCTCTGAAACGCCTACCATTCCTTTATCGGAAGCCCTGAAGCAGACCGCTCGGGTAACGGTGCTGGGGGCGGGGGCTTGGGGTACGGCGCTGGCACGACTGGCGTTGACCAATGGCAATCAGGTGCAGATTTGGTCCCGCCGTGGGCCAGTGGATTTAGCCACCGCCGTTGCCAATGCCGATATGGTGGTATCGGCCATTTCTATGAAGGGGGTGTCGGCCCTGGCTGGCCAGTTAAAAGCATCGAAGCTGAGTGCTTCGACAATTTTGGTGACGGCCACCAAGGGCCTGGATCCAGAAACCACCCGCACTCCCTCCAAAATATTTCAAGATACGTTTCCAGAAAATCCCATTGTGGTGTTGTCAGGCCCCAATCTCTCTAAGGAGATTGATGGGGGGTTGCCGGCGGCAACGGTGGTGGCCAGTACCGATCTGGAGGCTTCGGCCCGGGTGCAGCAAGTGTATTCATCCGAGACGTTTCGGATTTATACGAGCCCTGACCCGGTGGGGGCAGAGCTGGGGGGAACGCTAAAAAATGTGATTGCGATCGCAGTGGGGGTGTGTGATGGCCTCAAGCTAGGGTCCAATGCCAAAGCTGGATTGATCACCCGCGCCATTCCCGAAATGATTCGCGTGGGAATGCACATGGGGGCTCAGATGGAAACCTTCTATGGTCTGTCTGGTTTGGGCGATTTGCTGGCCACCTGCGATGGGTCCTTGAGCCGTAACTATCGCGTGGGGTATGGATTAGCCCAGGGCAAAAATCTAGACCAAATTTTGGCCGAACTGGGCAGCACGGCCGAAGGCGTTAACACCACCCACGTCCTGATCGACATTGCCAATCGCGAGGGGATTCCCATTCCCATTGCCCGCCAGGTGCACCGACTACTGCGGGGGGTGGTTACCCCTCAAGAAGCGGTGGGCGGCCTCATGGAACGGGAACTCAAGCCAGAAGCCTGCGATTTACAAGCTAAAAATTAGCCCGCTATCCCCCATCGTCTGGTCTCGGTAGCCATGCCCCACGGGAAATTAGCCCCCGCTCTTTTCGCCCATGGTTTTTTCCCTATAGTCATAAAACCGTTGGAGATATTTACGGGAGCTATTGGGTGGCTCTACGGCTGTGTCCCCTTGCGGTGCCCTAGCGGTTTCGGTCTCGGTTGTCGTTTCGCTCGCCGCATCTTTCCGATTGGTGTCTCCCTCATCGGCTGTTAGGTTGCGTTCGCCGTCCGCTGGCTGCTCATCAGCTTCTGCCTGGAGGCCATCATCTGCTGGCCGCTCATTAGCATTAACGCGTTCCACCGGTTGAGATTCGGTTTGGGCCGGTTCACTTTCTAAAATGGGTTCAGCCCCTTCCTCGCCCAGATTTTTCCCTAAGGCCTCAGGGGAAAGAGCCGTCGCCCCAGGGTTTTCGATGGCATCGGCTGAATCTTCGACGTCCGCACCCTCGGTGGGGGAGATGGCATCCATCTTAGACGGCTCTTCAAAGATGTTTTTCTGTTCTACAGCATCGTCTGACCTGTCGGTTGGTTGGGCGACATCAAGCTCAATATTGTCAGGGACGTCATTGCCAGGGACGTCTCTGGCTTCAGTGTTTGCAGGTTCTACAACCCCAGGTTCTACACCCTCAGGCTCCACAATCTCGGGCTCCACAATCTCAGGCTCATTGCTGGCCTCGGCATTATCCCCAGGGGGCAGCGAGTCGGGGGTGTTTTCCAGGTCTGTAGTATCTGGCACCTCTAGGGCAGTATCTGGCACCTCTAGGGCAGTATCTGGCACCTCTAGGGCCGGTGGTTCGTAGGATGGATCGACGATACCCCCTACCATTTCTAGGCCGATATCACCTTGGACGATGGTGGCTAGACCATCTTGCTGGGTAGGGTCATAGTCGATGACCTGCACCGTATTGTTAAACACCCCTTCAATCGGGGCACCGTCCTCATCAACCAACGCCAGTTGGACCCAGTTTCGACCCGTTTTTAATCCCTCTATATATATTGGCTCCCAGGTATCTAGGGTCAGGCTGTCTCCATTGACGGTATATCGAATACGCCAATCAGCAATGGCAGGGTTTTCTTGGGCCACCTGGTGTAGGGGGGCATCGGTTAAGTAAAAATCTAGCAGCACCGGCTCTGCGCCATAACTGCCCACGGGGGAGCCGTAGGTGAGCAACGGTTGCTCGGCGGCTGGTGCGTTTTCGTTGCTCTTGGCAAAAACGTGAAACGTAATCTGGTCGTAGGCTGCTTCATTTTTAAAGCTTTCCTGCCAGGGCCGGACGGCAAATGCCCGTAGCGTGTGGGTGCCTGGGGATACATTTTCTAGGACCACGGGTTGGCCCACATCGTATATCGAACCGTAGGGCTGGTTGTCTAACCACAGATCTACGTGGGGACCCAGCTGCCAGGTTTCATCCTTATATATGGGTAAATCTCGAACCCGCAGGTTTACTTCAACTGTAGTGTCTTCAATTATTTGGTCGGCGTTGGGCTGACGAATCGCTACCTGGGGCTGGTAATTGTCGAGCCAGGGTTCTAAGGATTGAATCAGCTGTGGCGTCTCTACCTGTTTGATTTTAGGTCGAGGCGTAAATAGGGATGGAGAAGAATCGGTGCTTGCAATGTTTTGAGACGATGACTCCGATGGGCCACAGCTAGTGAGCAGCAGCCCAATCAAAACCGATGCTGTTATCAGCTGAGCGAGGCGCTGACGTAAAGAGTTCCACACATTAGCAACCAAAGACATAGCTTCTGTTGTCCCGTAGCGTTGATATAAACCAGACTACTGCCGCAGGGCAGTGGGCCTAATCGATACTAGCTGGCGAATGGTCCAGCTAGGGGCCTGGGGTCTATGGCAATTGGCTAAAGGTGCGGCGGGTACTCATATTTTTTACAAAACTACATCAAACATCCGTGCCCCACGCTCATACCACCATTAGGAAGTTCTATGATCTTCATTAAGAAAAATTGGTTGATTTTTGAAGGGTTTATGCGTGCTCCACGGCGGTGGCTAAAACAAACCCGCTGTATTGAGATTTGTTAATAGGAATTCAATAGAGTTGCTATTTTGTGCCAACGACTACCTTGCGATCCTTATTCTGTGAGGATTTCGGAGGTTGAATTATTGTTAACTCGAAGCGGGATCGGGGAAGTGCCGAGTCTATAATGCTCAGGAGCAATCCTAAATAAATACCAAGGGTCGACGTTTCTACTGCGTTAATACCTCAGTAGCAAATGTTCGCAATCGTTTCATATACGAATCCTTTGCTGACCTGGTTTTATTAGGCTGTTCGTTCTTTGTCTAGAGAGAGGAGAGTCTCCATGACAACTACCCCGCGGGAGCGGGAGGCAGAAGTCAAGGTAGCCGTTGATGAAAATCCAGTACCCGTTTCCTTTGAGAAGTGGGGTAAGCCTGGTCATTTCAGCCGTGCCTTGGCTAAGGGACCCAAAACCACAACTTGGATTTGGAATCTCCATGCCGACGCTCACGACTTTGACAGTCACACCAGTGACTTAGAGGACATTTCTCGTAAAATTTTTAGTGCTCACTTTGGCCATTTGGCCATTGTGTTCATCTGGCTGAGTGGCATGTATTACCATGGCGCTCGCTTCTCTAACTTTGAAGCTTGGCTAGCAGACCCCATTAACATTCACCCTAGTGCTCAGGTGGTTTGGCCTATTTTTGGTCAAGAAATCCTGAACGGTGAAGTGGGCGGTGGCTTCCAAGGTATTCAAATTACGTCTGGTTTATTCCAGATGTGGAGAGCTGCTGGTTACACCAACTCCTTCCAGCTTTTGTGTACCGCCATCGGTGCGCTGGTAATGGCTGGTTTGATGGTGAATGCTGGTGTATTCCACTACCACATCAAAGCTCCCAAGCTTGAGTGGTTCCAGAACGTGGAGTCCATGCTAAACCACCACCTGGCTGGCTTGTTCGGCCTAGGTTCCTTGGGTTGGGCCGGACACCTAATTCACGTATCTTTGCCTGTTAACGCTCTATTAGATTCCGGGGTGGCTCCACAGGATATTCCTTTGCCCCACGAGTATCTGCTAGATAAAGCGTTCATGGCAGATCTATTCCCTGGCTTTGCTGCGGGAATTACGCCATTCTTCACCCTTGATTGGGGTGTTTATTCTGACATTTTGACTTTCAAGGGCGGTCTAAACCCCGTCACTGGCGGTCTCTGGATGACTGACATTGCGCACCACCACGTGGCGATCGCAGTGATGTTCATCTTTGCTGGTCACATGTACCGCACTAACTGGGGTATTGGTCACAGCATCAAGGAGATCCTAGAAGGTCAGAAGGGCGATCCGTTGCTCTTCCCTGCTAAGAATGGCCATGACGGCTTGTTTGAGTTCTTGACCACTTCCTGGCATGCTCAGCTGGCTATCAACCTGGCTATGGGCGGTTCGGTAACGATTATCGTGGCTCAGCATATGTATGCGATGCCTCCATATCCTTACCTAGCAACTGATTACCCAACCCAGCTGTGCCTATTCACACACCATATGTGGATTGGTGCATTCATGATTGTGGGTGGTGCTGCCCACGGTGCGATCGCGATGGTTCGTGACTACGATCCGGCCATGCATGTCGACAACGTGCTCGACCGCGTTCTTCGTGCTCGTGATGCCATCATCTCTCACCTCAACTGGGTATGTATTTTCCTAGGCTTCCATAGCTTTGGTCTATACATCCACAACGACACTATGCGTGCTTTGGGTCGTCCCCAAGACATGTTCTCCGATAGTGCGATTCAACTTCAGCCTATCTTTGCCCAATGGCTGCAGAACCTGCACACCCTAGCGGCTAGCGGTACCACTGCTCCCAATGCAATTGGTCCGACTAGTGTTGCCTTCGGTGGTGACATGGTTGTCGTTGGCGGCAAAGTTGCCATGATGCCTATTGCTCTTGGCACAGCTGACTTTATGGTGCACCACATCCATGCGTTCACCATTCACGTAACTGTACTCATCCTGCTCAAGGGTGTGCTGTATTCCCGTAACTCTCGCCTCATCCCCGATAAGAGCGAGCTGGGTTTCCGCTTCCCTTGCGACGGCCCCGGTCGTGGTGGTACTTGCCAGGTATCTGGTTGGGACCACATCTTCCTAGGTCTGTTCTGGATGTACAACTCCCTATCTATCGTTATTTTCCACTTCAGTTGGAAGATGCAATCCGATGTATGGGGCACCGTTTCCGGCGGTGCGGTTTCTCACCCGGCTGGTGGTAACTTCGCGACAAGCGCAATTACTATCAACGGTTGGCTCCGCGACTTCCTGTGGGCTCAGGCTTCTCAGGTAATCAACTCCTACGGCTCGGCTACGTCGGCCTACGGTTTGATGTTCCTCGCCGGTCACTTTGTATGGGCGTTCAGCCTGATGTTCCTGTTCAGTGGTCGTGGCTACTGGCAAGAGCTAATTGAGTCCATCGTTTGGGCTCACAACAAGCTTAAAGTTGCTCCTGCAATTCAGCCTCGCGCACTGAGCATCACTCAGGGTCGTGCGGTTGGCGTTGCTCACTACCTCCTCGGCGGTATTGTAGTGACTTGGGCGTTCTTCCATGCTCGAATTCTGTCGATAGGTTAGCGGGGAGGACTTACTAGAAAACTATGGCGACTAAATTTCCTAAATTTAGCCAAGACCTAGCGCAGGATCCAACCACGCGTCGGATCTGGTACGGGATTGCTACTTCCCACGACTTTGAAAGCCACGATGGCATGACGGAAGAAAATCTTTATCAAAAGATTTTTGCTTCCCACTTTGGTCATCTGGCGATCATCTTCCTGTGGACATCTGGCAACCTGTTCCACGTTGCTTGGCAAGGCAACTTTGAGCAGTGGATCCAAGATCCCCTCAATGTTAAACCCATCGCCCATGCGATTTGGGACCCTCACTTTGGCCAGAATGCGGTGGATGCGTTCACCCAGGCTGGCGCAACTGGCCCCGTTAACGTAGCGTTCTCTGGGGTTTATCACTGGTGGTACACCATTGGTATGCGGACTAACGGCGACCTTTATTCGGCGTCCTTGTTCCTACTAGTGTTGTCTTCAATCTTCCTGCTTGCAGGTTGGTTGCACCTACAGCCTAAGTTCCGTCCCAGCTTGTCCTGGTTCAAGAATGCTGAGTCTCGCCTAAACCACCACTTGGCTGGTTTGTTTGGTGTGAGCTCCTTAGCTTGGACTGGTCACCTGGTGCACGTTGCAATTCCTGAGTCCCGTGGTGTGCACGTTGGTTGGGATAACTTCCTGACCGTGATGCCTCACCCCGCTGGCTTGGCGCCCTTCTTCTCCGGAAACTGGGGTGTTTACGCTCAGAATCCTGACACTGTAAACCATGTGTTTGGTACGTCTGAGGGTTCGGGTACTGCAATCTTGACCTTCCTGGGCGGTTTCCATCCTCAGACTGAGTCTCTATGGCTCACTGACATGGCTCACCACCACCTAGCCATTGCGGTTATCTTCATCATCGCTGGCCACATGTACCGGACTAACTTCGGTATTGGCCACAGCTTGAAGGAGATCCTCAATGCTCACCAGCCCCCCAGTGGTGGCTTGGGTGACGGTCACAAGGGTATGTTTGACACGCTCAACAACTCCTTGCACTTCCAGCTAGGTTTGGCTCTTGCCTCCTTGGGTGTAGTAACGTCTCTCGTTGCTCAGCACATGTATGCGATGCCTCCTTATGCCTTCATGGCTAAGGATTACACCACCATGGCTGCGCTTTACACCCACCACCAGTACATCGCTGGTTTCATCATGATGGGTGCCTTTGCCCACGGTGCGATCTTCTTGATTCGCGACTATGATCCTGCTGCGAACGCTAACAATGTGTTGGCCCGCATCTTGGATCACAAGGAAGCGATCATCTCTCACCTAAGCTGGGTCACTCTGTTCCTCGGTTTCCATACTTTGGGCCTCTACGTACACAACGATGTTGTAGTTGCCTTTGGTACTCCCGAGAAGCAAATCTTGGTTGAACCTGTGTTTGCTCAGTGGGTTCAGGCAGCATCTGGTAAGGCTTTGTACGGTTTCGATACTCTGCTTTCCAATGCTGACAGCATGGCTACTGGTGCTGCTAGTGGTATTTGGCTACCGGGTTGGTTCGAAGCAATCAACAGTGGTGCTAACTCCCTATTCTTGACCATTGGCCCTGGTGACTTCCTAGTTCACCATGCGATCGCTCTAGGTCTACACACTACTACTCTTGTACTAGTGAAAGGTGCCCTAGACGCTCGTGGTTCTAAGCTGATGCCCGACAAGAAGGACTTTGGCTATAGCTTCCCTTGTGATGGCCCCGGCCGTGGCGGTACTTGCGACATCTCTGCTTGGGATTCGTTCTACCTAGCCATGTTCTGGATGCTTAACACCATCGCGTGGTTGACCTTCTACTGGCACTGGAAGCACTTGGCTATCTGGTCTGGTAACGTGGCGCAGTTTAACAACAGCTCCACTTACCTAATGGGCTGGTTCCGTGATTATCTGTGGTTGAACTCTTCCCAGCTAATTAACGGCTACAACGCCTATGGCATGAACAACCTGTCCGTATGGGCTTGGATGTTCTTGTTCGCTCACCTGGTTTGGGCAACTGGTTTCATGTTCCTTATCTCTTGGCGTGGTTACTGGCAGGAGCTTATCGAGACCATCGTATGGGCTCATGAGCGTACTCCTCTGGCTAACCTGATCAACTGGAAGGACAAGCCCGTTGCACTGTCCATCGTTCAGGCTCGTGTTGTGGGTCTAGCTCACTTTACGGTGGGATTTGTCCTCACGTATGCGGCCTTCCTAATTGCGTCAACGTCTAGCCGATTTGGGTAGCGTTTGAATCTCTCTTAGGAGAATGAAAAAAGCCCTTCAGCGAAGCCTGAAGGGCTTTTTGTTTATGGTGAATTTTAATCTTGGAAATATTCAAAATATTAGCAACCCTAATGTTTATAATGCTATTTTTTTATTTGGGTGTAATTCTTGTATAGCTTCTAGAGATATGGCAAATCAGGATCAAATTACTATTCTGAACAAAGGTGTTGA
This sequence comes from Leptothoe kymatousa TAU-MAC 1615, assembly GCF_018739865.1. GTDB lineage: Bacteria > Cyanobacteriota > Cyanobacteriia > Phormidesmidales > Phormidesmidaceae > Leptothoe > Leptothoe kymatousa. The sequence goes on from NZ_JADOER010000002.1 coordinate 275,162, forward strand.
AGTTTGGAATAATTGGAGAAAATCTTCACCCAACCTTTCTCCTGACCTTAGCGGATATCGAATAGAAAATCGACAACTTCCTGGCATCAACTTAAGTAGAACAAACTTAAAAGGAACTAAGTTTGTTGAATGCAATATCAATAATGCTAACTTTCAAGAATGTAGTGCTGGCCTTGAAGATAGTTGGAATATCAATATATACTTTTTGCTTATTTTAGCTGCTGCAATCTTAGGCTTTTTAGAAGCTAAGTTTGGGAGAGTTATATTGATATTGATAATTTATCAGTCAATATTTCCTATCTCCATGCCAACCAGAGTAAGCAAATGGATTGATAAATTCTTTCTGTTGGGAAAAATATTTTTCTTCTTTCAAGCATTTAAAAGGTATTCCAAACTGTTTTTTCTGATTTCTATTTCTCTGCCTGCTTTAGCAGTTGCGCTGACTAGTATTTTAGGCATCTTTCCAGTATTGATGGCTAACGTTATTATTTACTTTTCTTTCTTAGGTGATCCTGAGAATGTTAATGCATTGGCCGCTTTAACTTCTATCACTTTGATATCTCGTTCAGCTTATAGAGGTATTCAATATGCACCAGAAAGTCGGCACTATCCAGAAGTGGATGAAATATTTAATGATGCATTTGTGAAAATAGATGAGAAGAAAACATTAGAAAATTATCCAAAGTTAGAAGAAATTGCATCTGTCTCAAATTATCCAGATATAGACGCTTTAGCATCTTGGCTTTTCTTATATAAATCTACTCAATTTATTCGATCAGAGTTAGTAGATGTAAATTTCACTCGTGCAAATCTGAAATTTGTCGATTTTTCAAAATCTTATGTGTTGCGATGTAACTTTTTTAAGATAAAAGGCTATCAATATTTAAGGCTTAGAAAAAATATATTTTCGAGTAATAAAGTAATTTCTCTTGCTGTTGATCGTTTTAATCCGGGAGCACTTTTTGATGATGTCAGAATGGATGTAATCAAACAAAAAAGCTTTCGGTTAAATAATTTTAGTGACTTAGATTTGGAAGAATTATGTTTACGAGATGCTGATTTAATCAATATAAATCTTAGTAATAGTAATCTTAAAAATGCTGATCTTTCAAAGGCTAATCTGACAGGCGCTAATCTGACAGGCGCTGATCTGACAGGCGCTAATTTGACAGGCGCTAATGTTAAGGGTGTAAATTTTGAAAATGCTGTTTTTGAAGATACTATTTTGACTGGTTTAGATTTTAGCAAGTCAAGTATAAAAGGCGCTAACTTTAAGCGAGCTCAGTTAGATAAGAGCAATTTTCAAGGTGTGAATATAAGTAAAATAGATTTTTCAGGTTCATCTTTAATAGGTGCTAATTTATTACGTGTAACTGCTTTGGAAACAAACTTCTCAAAGTGTGACTTTACCGGTGCATGTATTGAAGATTGGAATATTAATAGACTAACTTCTTTAGAAGGAGTAGTTTGTGATTATATTTTCTTGAAAACAGATAACCGGGATAGACGTCCAGGCAGTGGTAACTTTAAACCTGGTGATTTTTTTGTATTGGTTAAGAAGACAGTTGACACCATAGATTTAGTCTTTTCTGGTTTGCTAAACTGGCAGAGCTTACTTGAATCATTGAGAACAATTCAAGAAGAGTACGGAAATGATACCTTTCCAATACAATCTCTAGAGCGTAAAGATGATGATGGCTTCGTTATCAAGCTGAATACCCCACCTGACTTGGATGAAGTAGAAAAGAGAGTGGTGGAACGAAGAATAAGAACTCAATATGAAACAAAATATAAAGCAGTCAAGAGGCAATTTAGGCGTGAGTTAACTCGAAAAGAATCTAAGCTTAAGAGTAAAGATATAGCTATTAGATACTATAAAAAACAGTCTAGCAGTTTTCTTAGACTGTTCGAAATGTTTGCAGTTCAGTCCAATAAGCCAAATGTTAACGTTAACAATATTTTAGAGAGTAAAGTTATGCAAGGAGATGACAATAGCAGGAATTTAAATGTAGGAGGTGATTTAAATGCATCTAACTCCAATCTAAACTTAGGTGATATTAGCGGCCAACTAAGTAATCTCATTAAACAAATACCTCCTACTCCTTTAGCTAATGAACATCAGTTTGAATTGAAAGAGTTGTTATCTCGATTGCAAAATGCGGTTGAACAGGATTCGAGTTTAAATCCTGATGAAAAGCTGGAGGCTATAGGTGAGATGAAAAAAATAGCTAAAGCTGCTATTACCCCAAATGAAGGTGCGATGAAACGAATAGCACGGCGTTCAATGAAAACACTTGCTGAAATAGCATCTATTCTGTCTAATACTTCGGAGGTTGTTAAGGTTTGTAAGGATTTGTTGCCAGTCGTTCAATCTATATTCTGAGTGGAATGTTGCTCAAAAAAATGTGGTGGGGATACCCGGCTTTTCGAGCTAATCGAAAAGCCGGGTATCCCCATCGAGCAGTTGCAGTTGCCCCCATCTGAAACTCCATGACGAGAGATCTCAAACGTGGCTTACTGAGCAATTTTTAACTGGCCAACGCATTCTTGAAAAATATAGCGGAGTGCGCCCAGGACTGAGTTTTGCTGCGCGATCGCAAACGGCAAAGTCTCCTTCACCTCACCAGACACCAGCAACCGATAAAACTGCCACACCCCGCCATTACTAACAATGCCAAACACATCCATCACCCGGCCAATCTGACGATTTTGCCACGCGCAGGCCTGCATCTCCACCAAACATTGAGCCAACCCCTGGGAAAAGTCATCCTTTTTGGCTTCCACCACGCAAATAAATGGAGCTTGCAAGTAGGCCCGATCCTCAGCAATCAGATAATCCACTGCACCAATGGCTGTTTCCCTTTCTAGGGGAGCGCCTTTCCAAATTTTCAGGTAATCAATACCTTCCAGCGCCTCTTCGCAAAAAGCATCGATAAGAAGCTTTTTCGATTCTTCGCATCGTTGTAAGTCAAAACGTCGCTGTAGAAGAGTTAACCGCTCAACAAAAAAATCGGTAGGTGTCAAATCCTGGATCGGTAATGTCCACGGTAGGAGTCTTTCGATAGATAACGCCTTAAATGCTGCCTCATAATCGAAACTAGAAAATGCTTGCTTAGCCATAGCGCACAACCATATTTAGAATAGACATCCTAAAGTTTGTTTGGATCAATACCTAGCTCCCTCAACTTATGGCTAACCTTTCCGCTTTTTCTTCAGGAGTGAGCAACCGCTGACCATTTTCGTCATACCAATATAGCCATTCCAGTTAAGGTCGTAGTGTAAAACCATTGGCAAACTAGGACCGTTACATAGATGTTGTAGCGATGTGTTCAGCATCGGTAATATAGCGCTCTAAATAAACATTGCCGATTGCCTCAGAGCAGATGTCTGTTAGTCCATGAATTTGGCTGTGCAATATGGAAATAATGTTGCGCAGCATAAAATGACTTCAGTCTCTACCCGCAGGTTTCCCTTTAGCGATAGCACTGCGTTCCAGCCGTACGTGTGGAATGTAGCCGTCATCGTTAGTTTGATGGCCATGACGATTATCATCAATATCCAGATGATTCGCTATGGCCTAACTAGCCTGGGGGACATTAAGTGGCACATTGCCTGGGTGCAGCATTTTTCCCAACAGCTGGCGGAAGGAATTTGGTATCCCCGCTGGATCGCAGGTACTAATTTTGGCTACGGCAGCCCCACCTTCGTTTTTTATCCACCGTTTGTTTATTACATCGGCTCATTCTTAAAATTTATTGGCTTTAAGAGTGAGGCTACGATGACCTTGTTATTTTCTCTGCCCCTATTTTTGTCCGGCCTCAGTTTTTATCTCTACGGGCGCAGTAAGTGGGGCAAACTGCCGGGGCTGCTGGGGGCCATATTCTATATGAATACCCCCGTATTTATTAGTGCCATTAGTTTTGGAAACTTATCTACCCTATGGGCCTATCCGTGGATTCCATTAGGCATGTATTGGGTGGATCGCTCCTTTGTAAAACCCCAGGCGAGAATTGCCGTATCGCTGATGGCCGCAGTTGTGGCACTAACCCATACCCCTAGTTTGCTGCTGTATGCGATCGCTTGGTTTATCTATCTCCTATTTTCCCTGCTAGACAAGCCCTTTAAGGCTGTATTTCTAACCTTTGCCCATGGCGTTTTAGGGTTCTGTATGGCTGCCTTTTATCTGGTGCCAGCCATACTAGAACAAAAATTTGTGAACTTAGACTATCAGCTAGGGTCTAAGGGGGGCTTTCTCATGTTGCAAATCAGCGATCTATTTAAGGATGGCTGGTCCGATATCTTAGTAAAAAATTTAGTCGCTATCGTTGTTTTTCTAGGCCTGTGTCTATATGCGGCTCGTCAAAATAAACAAGAAATTAGGACCACGCTACTGTGGGCAGGCTTTGCCTTTATGGTCTTTTTTATGGTGTGTAATTGGTCTGAGCCCATTTGGCGCTCTAGCCACATCCTATTAAAAGTTCAGCGCAGTACAAGGGCGTTAGTTTTATTTTATTTTGGCCAAGCCGTAATTTGTTCCCTAGCCGTTCGGGCCGCCTTAAAGCTCCATTGGCGCTTAAAAATTGTCGGTTCAATGTTGCTTTTGAGTATTGTCTGGAGCAACTTCCACTTTGGTTATACCCTAAGTCGCCAAGCCCCTGGTTTACATAGCCCCACCAACGGAGTGGTGCATATTCGTGAATGGCTCGAAACCGCCCTGAACGATCCCTATTCCAATGGGTTAATTGACGTGCCCGAATATCGGCCCCTATTGTCAGACGCCGCCTTTGATCCTGACATTCGTGAAAGATATGTGGGCGGCACACCCGTTCCCTATATTGAAGGGGGAGAGGCCTATTTCCCAGTGCCCAGTTTAAATCAACAAGAGTTCTCCATTGTTGAAGGGGATGCGGATATTACCTTAGAACAATGGGGCGCCTATAACAGACAATTTGAGGTGACTGCCACCCAGCCATCCACCCTTAGGGTTAGAACCTATTTTTATCCTGCATGGCGATTATGGGTCAATCAAAAACAACATCCCATACGCATGGCTGATGACGGCAGAATTGAGTTTGACATCGATGCCGGTGTGTCCCGCGCTACTCTGCAATACCACCATACGAACACGTTTATCTTTGGATTAATCGTTAGCTCAGCGAGTTTGTTGCTGCTGTTGGCCACTGCCTTGAAAATCTATGGTTTGCCCCTGGGCCTGGGTATCTTGCCCATATCAAAGGGCGGTTGAACACCGCGCAGTGGGTAGTCAAAATGAAAACCGTCCCCCATCCCTCCGCTAGCTGAGCGCAGCCGAAGCTAACCCAATCCGATACACCTCTCCGACCAAGGGACGCTTCCCAAAGATGCACCCATGGGCCGCCATTTTATCCGAATCTATACTTAGCTCTAATATATGAACGTTCTAGAAATTGGGCATTATAGGTACCATTGAGCTGTCTACCCCTGTATTACTAGTTAAATCGTGATCTGCATGGCTGCGATGTGATGACCCTAAACACTTCTAAAGCTACCGCCCAACAGCTTAAAACCCAGGCTGTTAATGCGGCACTCGTGAATATTAGTGGTCGTCAGCGGATGCTGTCCCAGCGGGCAGCCATGTTTAGTCTGATGCTTGCCAATAGCCGCAGTCCAGAAGAGCACCAAAACTTAAAGCTACAGCTGCGCCATGTGGTGGACTTAATGGAAAGTGCCCATGAAAGCCTGATTTATGGCAATGATGAACTGAACTTGCCGAAGCAAAAGTCGGCTGCCATTACGGCTATATATTTTGATGCTCCATTTAATGTGGATCAGCAAATACGGGCATACCTTGCCACTGTGCGCTCATTTTTTCAGTTACCTGAGACAGAGATAACCCCTACGAACTCTTTTTTGAGGCGCATTACCGACGAAGCTTCGGGTCGGTTGTTGCCCGCCCTAGATGCCGTGGTTGCTCAGTATCAACGAGAGAATGAAACTGCACAGGTTGAAAATAAACAACAACAATTGAAGCTGTACCAAGAGCGCTGTGTCGCGGCGGAAAAGGCCCAGAAATCAGCGGCACGGGCTCAAGAGACCCTGGTGGCACTACAAAAAGCTCAGGTGCAGCTGATTCAGGCAGAAAAAATGTCTAGCCTGGGCCAAATGGTGGCAGGCATTGCCCATGAAATTAACAATCCTGCTAATTTTATCCATGGCAACTTGCCCCATGTTAAACGCTATGTCGAAGCTATTGGCAATTGTTTGAAATTGTATGGGAAACACTATCCTAGTCCTAACGATGAGATTCAAGCCTATATTCAGGAAATAGAGCTGGACTTTATTACGGAAGACCTGGAGAAAACGCTTGCGTCCATTGATTTGGGAACAGATAGAATTCGAGATATTGTGCTATCGTTGCGTAATTTCTCTCGCATGGATGAGTCTGAACGTAAATCTGTTGATATTCATAAAGGCATAGATAATACGTTGTTGATTCTCCGGCATCGTTTAAAACAACAATCCTATCGTCCGGCGATTGAGATTGTTAGGGAATTTGGCTATTTGCCCCATGTAGAGTGTTATTCAGGCCAGTTAAATCAGGTGGTGATGAACATTTTGTCTAATGCGATTGATGCGTTAGAGGACGAGTTTCAAAATCATCCAAATACCCAAAAACGTCTGCACATCAAAATTTGTACCGAAGCGTATGCCGACGGTGTGGTGATCAAGATTTTGGATAATGGCACAGGAATGTCCCTCGAGACACAACATCGTATCTTCGATCCATTTTTTACCACTAAGGAGGTGGGTAAGGGCACAGGTATGGGCATGGCCATTAGCTATCAGCTAATTAGCGAAAAACACAACGGTACCATTGAGTGTTTTTCTACTGAAGGTGAAGGAACAACATTTGTGATTAAGCTGCCTAATGATCCAGCGTGAGGGTCCCTGGGTAAGACACCTAGTGGAGGGTCCCTGGGTAAGACCTAGTGGAGGGTCCCTGGGTAAGACCTAGCGGAGGGGACTGCGATCGCACCCGCAACCCGTTTTGGTCTGGGTGGTAAAGTCCGTTTGCGTGTCAGGCTATATGGGTTAATACTTCCTTGGGTATGGGTTATATCCTGGTTGATATGCCCCATGCTATCTGTGCAGCACTCTGGGAAAAATTAGATCGGTCGCATTGTGCCGATTTGTGATGGGTTTAGCCAGAAATAAGTTTATTTTTAGTCTTTAAGGCTAAAAATAAACATCAAATAAAAAATGATAACCATCACTGATGGCAGTTATTTTGCCTGAAGATTGTATGGACTATAGTGTAGATTTCTGGTGACTATATCGGCAGATTATAAAATTTTGAATGTAGTTATCTATCTGTTGATAAATCCGTAGTTTCAACCTATAAATAACCTGTTTAATTAGCCGTTAAACACTGTTCGAAACTTCACAATCACTTGCCGGTAAAGAATTCTGCGGTGTGGGAATGTTTAAAGCAGAGTCCTTAGGAGTCTTCAAGAGTTAGTTTTCTACTTATATCATGTTCATTTATTAGGTTTTTGAACGGTTTACTTTCAAGTCTAATAAGGAACATCCATAGATCAAGTAACGTTTATAAGTGAAGGGTTATAAGTGGTTTAAACATATTCGTAAGATCTTCTGAAGCATTGCCACATTCCCTTTTGAATATATTGGTAGCTATGTTAAACGATACCTCAGTGCTAAATAAGACGAAGGGTGAGCTGCGCATATTAGTAATCTCCGTTAGAGGATTTCGTGCCCAAGTAGCCAATTGCAGTCTTTACGAGTTTGAAGACGTTCTGTGCGAACTCGAAAGCGCCAGGCTATATACCCCGACCCATGAATTCGAAATGCCGAGAAAGGTATATCGAATGACCAAGTACGCCACTGGGTCGGCAGATATTGCCAGATCTATCGCCCCTTTTCCTGCTGAAATTACGTTAGAAGAGGACTACGACTTATTGTTTGCCGTGTTTGATAATCCATGGCAGATGCATTTGATGGAGTCCATCAAAAATTGGCGCGAAAAATGTCGCCATAAGGCTTGTTACATCATGGAGACCTGGAAGCCTAGTTTTGATGACTGGCGCTTGGTGCACGAGCCATTTCAGAACTTCGACTATATTTTTTCCGGTATCGCCCATTGTGTGGATAGCTTTTCAGAGGTGACGGGGCTGCCCTGTAAGTACTTGGCGCCCGCCATTAATGCGCTGAAATTTTGCCCCTATCCTAATCCTGCTGAGAGATTGGTTGATGTTTGCTGTGTGGGTCGTCGTCCTGCGGGAGCCCATCAATCGTTGTTTGATCGGTCTCAGCAAGATGATAATTTCTTTTATTACTATGACACCGTTAACAACAAAAATTTAGAAGTTAGCAACCCGCGCCAGCATCGCGCTAAATTGGTCAATCTCTTACAGAGAAGTCGGTATAACATTGCCGCCCATGCCAAATTTGACTCCATGGAAGAAACGGGCGGATTTCACGAAATTGGGACCCGTTACTTTGAAGGCGTAGCTGCGGGGACAGTGTTAATTGGTATGCCACCCATGGGAGATGTGTTTCCCCAGTACTTTGATTGGGAAGATGCCATTATTAAGGTCAATCTCTATAAGCAAGATGTGCTGGAAGTGATTGATGCCCTCAATGCCCAACCTGAACGGGTGGAGGCCATTCGCCGTCGGAATATTGTCAACGCCTTGCTAAAGCATGATTGGGTCTATCGCTGGCGCGAGGTTTTAGAAGCCTTGAATTTAGAGCCGAGTCAAGCGGTTTTAAATCGGGAAAAACAGTTGCAGAGACTGGCCTGCAGTGTTGATCCAGTGGATTTACCGATTGCTTGTTAGGGTAGCCCTGTTGCAGGCTATTCCAAGGTAAGCCGCGCTGCTGCTGGCGCGGCTGAAACGAGCGGCCAGCTGGGCTTATTGTCTGGGCATGCTAAAGAAAACCCTGCCGAGGATCGGCCCTGCCAAGTTATATTTATTCGACTTAGGCGACGCATCGACAGCTAGATGTTAGGACGCTAGCTGTTGATTGTTGTTGGATTGGTTGGATCGGTAAATCACGATAGTGGCGCAAAGGTCTGGATTTAGGGATTCAGGACGATTATTCATGAAAATCTGATTTAGACAATAGTGGAATATTGTCCTAAACTTCATCGTCAGGCTCTAGTTCTGTCTGATGAGATGTGCGAACATTTTAGGGAAGGTCTTCTACAAACGTCTAGTTATTATTATTTATTGATTTTGCTGCTCCTTGGGATGATTTTTTCTGAACAATGCTAGTGGATTGCACCCTTGTCATTGTTCAGCCTAAGTGTGCAATGGCTGAGTATCTCCTATTCTGGGAAAAGTAAATAATGTGCCCGTTGTAAACTCAGGTATTAGCTGGGTTTGCGACAATTTGGTGCTGCTGAGCGTATGGATAACGTTAGGAGCTGTTAAGAAACTAATTCACGGATTAATCCGAAAAGGCTGGTTAAGCCATGCTTTTACGGAAAAAGACCATGGTTTTAATTTTTAACAAGCCCTTAGTCTGTTCGGTGCCAAGGTCTATCTTGGTAAGCGATTTATGCTTTAAGGCGGCAACGGCGATTTTTTAGATCATTCATCTACTAATAGTGTTTGCATTTCTTATGTGTTGGTCCTCATTGTGACTCATCGAATAAGAAACATTTATAAGGTAAATAACGTTTAATGCTACAGGGGGAGCTGTGGCTAGGCTTTTTCGTGCTGATTGATGCCGTGCCCTTTGGAGGATGCAGGAGCTATGTTGATTGAAACTTCATTGGTTAAAAACAAAGATAACGGGCCGCGTGTTTTAGTTGTCTCTGTGCGAGGATTTCGTTCCCAGGTAGCAAACTGTGCGATTTACGAATTCGAAGATCTGATTTGCGATTTGGAGGGGGCTCAACTCTACGCTCCTAAGCAAGAATTTGACTTTGCTCGATGCATTTGCCGTTTGGCGAAATATGCCACAGGCTCCGATCGGATTGCGAGTGTTGTTGCGCCTTTTCCGGCAGAGGTCGTATTAGAAGAGGAATACGATCTATTATTGGCTGTTTTTGATAATCCTTGGCAGCTGCATTTGCTGGAGGGTATCAAAAACTGGCGAGAAAAATGTCGCCATACCGCTTGCTACATCATAGAAACCTGGAAGCCTAATTTTGATGACTGGCGTTTAGCCTACGAACCGTTCAAGAATTTTGAGTATATTTTCTCGGGCACGGTCAATTGTGTTGAGACCTTTAAGCAGGTGACGGGGCTGCCGTGCCATTATTTAGCACCGGGTCTAGATGCCCTGAAGTTTTGTCCCTATCCGAATACTCCTAAGCGGATGATTGATGCGTGTTGTGTGGGGCGGCGTCCCGCCGAAGCCCATCAGATGTTGTTTGATCGCTCGCAGCAGGAGGATAATTTTTTCTATTATTACAACACCATTAACAATACTAAATTGGAAGTTGGGGATCCTAAAGCCCATCGTGCCAAGTTAATAAATCTCTTGCAGCGGAGTCGTTACAATATTGCGGCCCATGCGAGATTTGATGCCCTGAGCGAGACTGGGGGGCATCAGGAGATTGGGTATCGTTATTTTGAAGGTGTGGCTGCTGGGACCATATTGGTGGGGATGCCGCCCATGGGAGATGTGTTCCCCCGTTATTTTGATTGGGAGGATGCCATTGTTCGGGTCAACCTCTATGAACAAAATGTATTGGAGGTGATGGAGGAGCTAAACAATCAGCCTGAGAAGGTTGAGGCGATGCGGCGACGGAATGTGGTGAATTCTCTGCGTAAGCATGATTGGGTTTATCGCTGGCGAGAGATGTTATCCACCTTTGATTTGGAGCCCAGCCAGGCGATGCTTGATCGGGAGCGACAGCTACAGCAGCTGGCAGACAGTGTGGATGCGTTAGATACGTCCTTGGTTTGTTAGGGACCGGTATAGGGAATGAGTTTGGCTAGCTGGGTAAGTTTGAGCATGGTGTTGCGGCGAGCGGGGGGATGGCATGGTGAAGACAGTTGAGTTTAGCAATGGCGATCGCATGCCCATTTTGGGCCTGGGTACCTGGAAGTCTGCACCCCGGACAATACAGGGGACGGTACGGCGGGCGATCGCATCTGGCTATCGCCGCCTGGGTCTGGGTCTGTGGGCCTATGCCCCGGAGGATGTGTACTATGCCGTGCGGCATGCGATCGCAGCGGGCTATCGCCACATTGACTGTGCCCATGTCTATGGCAACGAAGCCAAGATTGGCCGAGCCCTGGCAGACTGCTTTAAAGAAGGCATTGTCACCCGCGAGCAGATGTGGATTACCTCTAAGCTGTGGAGCGATGCCCACGCCCCGGAGGATGTCCAGCCCGCCCTCGAAGCCACCCTGGTCAATCTGCAGCTAGACTACCTAGATTTGTACCTTATGCATTGGCCCGTGGCGGTCAAAAAAGGCAGCACCTTTCCCGTGACCCCAGAGTCCCTGGTCTCTCTGCAAGATCTGCCCCTGTTGACCACCTGGCAGGCCATGGAGTCGCTGGTGGACAATGGACTATCGCGCCACATTGGCGTGTCTAACTTTAGCATCGCCAAATTACAAAACCTGCTAGACAACGCCCGGCTGCAGCCAGAAATGAACCAAATTGAGCTGCATCCCTATTTGCAACAGGCAGCGATGTTAGAGTTTTGCCGCGCTAACAATATTCACCTCACCGCCTATTCCCCCCTGGGCTCCTCAGATCGACCTGATAGCCTGAAGGCAAAGGATGAGCCGGTTTTGTTGCAAGAACCCACCATCGCCGCCATCGCTAAGCGCCATGGGGTCAGCTCCGCCCAGGTTCTGCTCAGCTGGGCAATGCAGCGGGGCACGGTGACCATTCCCAAGTCCTTTAACCCGAAACGGATTCGCCAAAACTTAACCTCCGTTGAGGTGGCCCTCACGCCAGAGGATATGGAAACCATTGCTGCTCTGGACTTGAACCGCCGCTATGTGGACGGGGCCTTTTGGCAGGTGCCCGGCGGACCCTACACAGTGGAAACTATTTGGGACCTGTGATGTGGCGTCGCCAACCTTACAGCAACAGAGCTTTACGACAATAAAATGCCTCTGCATACTTATGGGGGGCATTGGATTCAATGCCCCGCAGCCTGAGAATGGCTGAAAACGTTTCTTCATCAAACCATTGCTTGTTGGCCTGGGTTTGGAAGTGCTGCATCAGGTAGTCGATTTTCTGTCGATAGATGGGCGGCTCAAGGTGAACAAAGAAATTAGGTTGGCCTAAATCGCCGTCGTATTTTGGAATTTCATATTCCAAAATCATATGGTTACGAAAGGCATTCAACGTTAGCTCAGAGACTAATTTATGGTCCTGGTGTAGATCGTTGCGATAGTGGGTGAGCACCAGATCCGGTGCAAAATTTTTACTCAGCTGATCAAAAAACTCTTTGATCTCAATGGCAATGTATGGGAAAAATCGCTCCCTAAACTCTTTGACAACAACGGTTTTCTGGCTGGCGTTTGCTAGAAAGCTATTGGCGCTGGCCAACGCTTCTGCTTGTCTGTGGCCGGTGGCGGAAAAGACCACCCAATAGACTTCCACCGCTGGAAACTGTTCTAGCAATTTTAAGATAGTGCCGCCACAGCCGATTTCAATGTCGTCACTGTGGGCACCCAAACACAGGATGCGGTGCAATGAGTTGCGGCGCAATGGGCTTTGATCCTGATGATTGTTTAGCAGCTTGAGCATAGCGAGGGGACGTTAGGGTTAGACATGGGAATCCACAGGGTGGGGGCTTTCCCTACCCTGTGGATATAGGCTAATGGATAGCTGGGTTAGGACGCTAACTTACTTGCAGTCTGGATGTTGCGAGGTTTTTTGCCCTGGGGCAGGGTGCTATTTTTCGATAGCTCTGGATGGGACTCCCAGAGGGCCCATGGCGTGTGCCCCTTGGCATACATATCATCAAACGACATTTTTTCCTTGAGGGTATCCATACAGGCCCAGAAGCCAGGATTTCGATAGGCAATTAGCTGCTTGTGTTCGATGAGGCGCTGAAACGGATCGAGCACGAGTTCTTCCCCCGGCTGCATGTAGTCAAAGATTTCTTGGCGGAGGGCAAAGAAGCCGCCGTTGATCCATAGGTCGGACTGGCCAACGGACTGAATGTTGTTGACTAGGCCATCTTCTGGATCTAGGGAGACCACATGGAACGACTGGGAGGGCTGGACGGCTAGGAAGCTAGCGATTTTGTTTTGTTGGTGGAAGTGATCGAGATATAGGTTTAGGTCAAGATCGCTAAGGCCATCGGCATAGTTGGCTAGAAAGATTTCTTCCCCTTCCAGGTAGGGCCTGACGGCGGCTAGACGCTGGCCAACGTTGAGGTTGATGCCAGTATCGACAAATGTGATTTTCCAGTCTTCTATATCGGTGGTGTGCAGATCAATGTCTTTACCACCGTTGGATAGGGTGAAGTTGTTGGATAGGCACTCGTTATAGTTCAAAAAATAGTTCTTGATGTAATCGCCCTTGTAGCCCAGGCATAGAATAAATTCCTTGTGGCCGAAGTGGGCGTAGTAACGCATCAAATGCCAAATAATCGGACGATAGCCAATTTCCACCATGGGCTTAGGAATGGTTTCAGAATATTCTCTGAGTCGAGTCCCTAAACCACCGCAAAATAGAACGACTTTCATTGGGTTTCTCCTTTGATCTCTCAGTATTTATGAGTTGGGTTTAATTAAAAAAGGGCGTTGCTGATGCTTAAAAGCATGTCATCTGCCCTAGGTACGGGGCGAAAAGCTGACTGGATTGATGTGTTGTCTCAATTAAGGAAAACATTAAAATTTAAAGGTGTGGGCCGATAAATTCTCTCCTAGTGATGTCTTATGTTTATTGGGGCACAACCGATGGACAAACCTTTAGCAGGCCACTGTTGGCAAGCCTGAATGCTGCATTTTTGATGATGGCAAAGCTGAGGTTGGCTTGCTCTGCGATGTCGAACAAGGTGTGTTCTCCGTCGGATAGGTTGAGGACCCACAGCATGGCCATGCGATCTTCCGGCGCGGTTTGTTTGCCGCCATAGACGCTGTAGAGCCCCCGTTTACCCAACTGCGGCTCACATTTGGGATTGGTATTTAAGTAGGTGTGGTTGTGTTCTAACACATCAATCACACTCAAATACGTTTCAAAGGAGTTTACCAACGAAGACGGCTGGACAAAGTCTAGGTTGTCCGCGGAGGTGTGGTATTCGGGGAAGGTGCCAAATTGGCTTCTGGTGAGGCTGCCAATGGGTAAATTGAAGCCGGGAGAACAAAATTGGCGCTCATCATACCCGTAGGGGGAGAAATCGATGATTTCATGGTTGGGGGCTGAGTGTTTGAGAATGTGGGGGACCACCCGATCAATGTCCGCATTGCCGCGACGACTTTTTTTGTAGGTGAGGTGCCCCGGGTCGCCCACATTGGCCACGGTTAAACCGTGTTTAATATTGGCAACCTTATGTTCATTGCAGCTAAGCCAGGTGATGGCCCCAATGGTGGCCGGGGCAAAGACAAATCGGTAGGAGTAGCGGCGGGACTGCTGGCTGAGATGTTTGGCTAGGAAGGTGACTAGGGAGACACCTGACAGGTTGTCGTTGCACAGGGAGGGATGACAATCGTGGCAAAATAGCAGGATTTCATCCGTTGTTTGGCCAGGTAAAAATAGCTCGCCATAGGTGAGGGAGCCATCTTTAAAGCTTGAGTCGATATAGGCTTCGTACTCACCATCTGGCAGGGACTTGAGGGTGTTGTCGGTGAGGCAAAAGCCCCAGTTTTCGTTGTAGTAGGAGGTGCGATAGGGAATCCAGTCCGGGCGATCGGGCATGGAGAAAAGATGCTCTTTCAATTCAGAAAGGGGCATCTTTTTATGAATCGGTAAGCTGTAGTTTAAGACATGCAAGTTCGATTCTTGGAAATCAACGACTTTTTTCCCCGTCGCATCCTTGATGTAAGCGTCACGGATATTCCATTCCTTGGGTACGGTCCAGTCAAAAACAGGCGTACCCGATGGAACTTCGTGAATCTCTAGGGGGATATGTTGCTGGAGAATCTTGAGGGATTTGCGTACGCCATCGCCCGTAATGCTCCGGCAAATTGGATACAGCTCGGTGATCAGGTCGTACATGGCCGACCCGAGGCTGGCGGCGTCCAGCCCGAGGCTGGCGGTGTCCAGCCCGAGGCTGGCGGTGTCCATTGGTTTGGTCTCAAGATTCGCAGTCATGATCCTGGTGTAGAGAGTGGGTGAGCGATCGCAAGCTAGGGATAAACGGTTACTTCAGGGATGGGCACCACAAATTTGCCGCCCCATTCGCGAATTACACTCATTTGCTCCATGATTTCGTCCTTCACATTCCAGGGCAAAATCAGCACATAGTCGGGTTTGGTTTCCTTGATTTTGTCGGGATGGTAGACGGGAATGTGGGTGCCGGGCAGAAACTTGCCATGCTTATAGGGGTTGCGGTCTACCGTGTAGTCGAGGAAATCGGTGCGGATGCCGCAGTAGTTTAGCAGCGTGTTACCCTTGCCCGGTGCGCCGTAGCCCACAATAGTTTTCCCTTCTTGCTTGGTCTTAATCAAAAAGTTTAGGAGTTTGCGCTTGGTTTCTCGCACCTGTTCATCAAAGTGGGTGTAGCGCTCTAGGCTGGTAAACCCGGCGGCCGCTTCCCGCTGTCTGAGGTCGATGACCCGATCGCCTACGGGCTTGGTCTGATCATCGGTGTGGCGGGCATAGATGCGCAACGAACCCCCGTGGGTGGGCAGCTCTTCCACATCAAAAATGGTCATGCCGTGGGCGGCAAAAATAGTTTCTAGGGTGCTGAGGGTGTGATAGAAAAAATGCTCGTGGTAGATGGTATCAAACTGGTTTAGCTCCATCAGCCGCATCAGGTGCTGAATTTCGCCAGTGAACACACCGCCCGGCTTCATTAAAATTTTGATGCCCGCAATAAAATCGTTGAGGTTGGGCACGTGGGCAATCACATTGTTTGCCGCAATCAGGTCGGCGGCTTTGCCCTGGGCTACCAGGGTCTTAGCGCAGTCTTCCCCAAAGAATTCGTTGAGGGTGGGGATGCCTTTTTCGATGGCCACCTTGGCAATGTTGGTGGCGGGCTCCACCCCCAGCACCGGAATATTCTTGTCTACGAAATACTGCAATAGGTAGCCGTCGTTGCTGGCTAGTTCCACCACGTGGCTATCTTGGTCGAGGCCAAAGCGCTCTACCACATTGTCTGTGTAGGCCTTGCACTGGGCCAGCCAGGTATCGCTAAAGGAAGAGAAGTAGGCATATTCAGTAAAAATATGCTCTGGGCTAACATAGGCCTCGAGCTGCACC
Organism: Leptothoe kymatousa TAU-MAC 1615; assembly: GCF_018739865.1. GTDB lineage: Bacteria > Cyanobacteriota > Cyanobacteriia > Phormidesmidales > Phormidesmidaceae > Leptothoe > Leptothoe kymatousa. The sequence continues at coordinate 291,511 of NZ_JADOER010000002.1, forward strand.
AAAAAACAATTGCTGCACACCCGCACATGGAGAGGGTAGAACGGCTCCATTTGGTTGACCCTGTCGACGCTGAGGATGCTTTCGCACAGGGGCGACATGCCCAAATCTACGAGGGTATGGTTCAGGGATGTGCTGCAAAAGAGACACTGGGGCGTGTGTTCGGAAGAGGATTTAACAGTTTCTTTGGTGATTGTTTGTTGACTCATTTTTTATGTTAAGTGGTAGACGATATAACGGAGCTTACATGAGTTGCGCAATGGCCGCTTTCGTGACCTGTCGCATGTCGGCACCAGCCTGGTAGGCCTTGGTCCATGTAATGATTTGTTCTAGGCTTTGTTCTAGGGAAATTTGGGGGGTCCAGTCTAGTTTAAGCCTGGCCTTGGAACAATCTAAGCTGAGGGAATGGGCTTCGTGGGGATGGTAGGCTTTGTCTTGTTCCCAACTGGCCCCGTCGCCCCAGAGGGACAAGAGTTTTTCCACTAGCCAGCCAACGGGTTGAATGTCGGAGGCATAGGGACCAAAATTCCATCCGTCGGCATAGGCAGGGCCGCGGTGGTATAGATTTTCCGCCAGGGTGAGGTAGCCATTGACCGCATCTAAGACATGCTGCCAGGGGCGGGTGGCATAGGGATTGCGAATCAGCACCGGCCGATTTTCTAAGATGGCTTGGACAATGTCGGCCACCAGGCCATTGTGGGTCCAGTCGCCCCCGGCAATGACGTTGCCCGCGCGGGCGGTTGCGATCGCAACCCGGTGTTCCCCATAGTCACTGGCATTAAAAAACGAATCCCGATATGCCTGGGTGACCAGCTCGGAGCAAGCCTTACTACTACTGTACGGATCGTAGCCGCCCAGCGGGTCCACTTCGCGGTAGCCCCAGACCCATTCCTTATTTTCATAGCACTTGTCCGAGGTGACATTCACCACCACCCGCACCGTATCCACCTGGCGCACCGCCTCCAACAGGTTGACCGTGCCCATCACATTGGTTTCGTAGGTGGAGACCGGGTCTACATAGGACGTGTGCACCACAGACTGGGCTGCAAAGTGAATAATAATTTCTGGTTGGTGGTCAACCACGACCTGGTGTAGCGTTTTGCGGTCACAAACGTCGCCCACAATCGACGTCATGCCCGTAGCCACCTGGGCCACTTCAAATAAACTGGGGCTTGTCGGCGGCTCTAGGGCGTATCCCACTAGCTCAGCGCCCACCTGCTGGAGCCAAAGGGATAACCAGCTACCCTTAAACCCCGTGTGCCCCGTAAGTAGTACACGCTTTTCTTTCCAAAACGTCGGGTCCATGACACCTCTGACAAATGCTTGCGTCCATCAGTAATACTTGCTGAAAATCAATTAAGGATTTTCTCAGGATTATCTAAGGATTTACACGCAAAGACGGAATTGTTCGACGTTTAGTTTCCGTAATTTCTACATACTCAGAAAATAGTGTTGAGTAACGGGTGCTACAGACCAATAGAACAATATGCGTAGTTGGTCAAGCATTACGATTTTAGTCAGATATTGACGTGGGCATAGGATTGTGTTGAGTGTCTGTCAGGTAATCTTGACAAGGACGGCATGGGACTGTGGGACGTTGGCATGCGCCATGGTCGATGCCACGGGCATTATCGGGCCATAACAGAACTTGCGTAGCCGCTAGCCACCCATGGTTTTGGCAATGATATTGTTTCCTCAACAGTTTCGTGGTGAGAGAACCGTTGAGTATTTTTGTTGTATAGCATGTAATAGTTGCCAAGGGTAAACTTGATTCTACGCTGAACGGTGGCCACCCGTTCTCTCCAGGTTGGGGAGATGGCATCCCAATCACTTTTGTTCATAACCCGAAAATCAAATGATACGCGGGTAGGTCCCTGGGCGTTGATTTTGTTGTGGTGCATACAGCGGGCACCCCAGAAGCGTAGCACCTGGCCATTGTTGAGCAGCATGGGCCGAAAGTCTCCTTTGCCCGGTGCCGATTCTAAATGGAGGGTATTGTCGGGGAGGCACTGGGTAAAGGGCACCCAAAAGTTAAATTCTACATCGGGGTGGTTGTAGTCTGCGTCGCAGTGCAGGCCGGGGCGGCTGGGATCGCCGCCGGTGTCGGAAGGGATGGCGGTATTGTTGGGTAGGTGGATGCGGAAGGTGGGCTTTGCCTGGACAATGAGCTGATCGTCTGCAAACTGTGGGGCGATGACGGTGCTAACAAAATCGCGATAGGCCGCTAATAGCTTCGGAAGTTTGGGGCTATCGTAATATTTATTATGGAAGTAGAGGTTTTGGTCGCTGGCAAAGGTTAAGAGATGGGATGATTTTGCCTTGTCTAGTCGATGGATGTGCTCTAGCGATAGGGCAGGATCTGCCATATCTGCCAGCAAAATGTCTTGGATGAGTTCAGCGAAGTTGAACCGACGGGTGTCGTAGGAAAAGACACGTTCCTTAGTTAGGGCAGTTTGTTTCATAGTGCGATTCAGGGGACGAGGAACGTTAGGGGTGCTGTGACGGTGCACCTAGTGAAATTTAGGATATGGGCGCTGGCCTTCACATCCGCTATGTGACTGTATTGTGGATTACCCTGAGGGAAAATAGGCTAATAGTCGCAGACACACCTTGTTTTAGGCGATGACGCTTTAAATTTACGCCATTTTGCTTATATGGGTATGCCTCTTCTAGTTTCTTTAAGTTTCAGGGGTTAGGTCGTTCGGAGTTGAGAATATGCAGGTAGGCGTTGAGACTGTGGCGTGGGTCTGCCTGCTATTCGTAGGGGCATTGCAGGTAATGCCCCTACGGGATGGGTTTTATCTGGAGTTTATTGTTGTTCTGTTTTCGTAGACGTTAAATGTATTGTGTCTTCTAAATTCTAAACTCTGTCTTCTGATCTTTCGCTTAGTTTTCAAGACGTGCTTTGATGGCAATGATTAGTTCTGCAAAGCCAGATTCTGTATGAATATCTTAGGTTGAGGTATTCATACCCTTGAGTATTTCGATGAGTTTGGCAATAGTGGCGTGGATTTAAGTGTAAAGATCGATAGAGTTGCGAACGGCTGCTGAGTCCCTCTATATTCCATATCTTATGGATACACGTGGATTTTATTTTTAGGTGTCTGGCTGTTGTATTTGGCTAATGTCTTTGCATTCAGTTTATCGAAGACTATTAAGAGGATGAGAGCTTTTAGATTGTTCGTTTTGAAGATTTTGACAATTATATTGAGACTTGGCTTAGCCTGATTTTACTGCGTTAACGGGCATTAATCTCTTTCAATGAGCCCTTAATGCCCGTTGATGCTCTTATTCAGTGAGGGGTTTTCGGTTTTGATTTTTCTGGGATCCCCTCAAGTATGAATATACCGAAATTCGTCTGAATATTACTTTTGAAAGTGTAATTTTTAGAGATGCAGAAGGCCAAAATGAGGGTTAGTAAAAATGAACCAAAAAATGGCCACAAGATGATGTCGTTGATTTTCATGATTAGTTTCTAGGAAATTGTTGCAGCTCTGAAAAGAACTTTTCTGTTCAAAGATTAGCAGTAGAAAAAAGATTTTACTAATCTGAGGATTTTTGAGTTTGATCAACAACAACCGAAACAATCATTCTTTTTCTCCTTTTGATTCATAAAACAGAAGAGAGTAATCAAAGAATAAATACGAACAAATATGTTTGTCGTGAGAAATGGTGCGAATATTCAAGTGTCGTAAAAGATTTGAAAGACATAGATGAAAGTCTATTGTGTTCGCAACACGATACTCTATGTTTTCACTAAGCTATTTCATGCTTTTCTGACTTTTGTGGATGTAAGTTTAATTTGATCATTTATAGGTAATTTGCATTTTTTATTCGAAAAACTTTTTTAATAGGGTTTTATTATGTATTATCTAGAATATATGTCTATACCATTTGAGTCTGTGTGGCTAATAATTCTTGTGTAAGCCCTACGAAAGTAGGCTTTTATATCTACATCTAAGTTCGTAATTATGTAAATATAACTTGGTTCATTTGAACTAAGATTTTGGACTGTAGAGCTTCGTAAGAAATCTTGGGATTTGATGCGAAAACAGGTGATACTAGCGAAAACTTATAGGATCGATTGGAATCTTCAGTGTGATTGATGAGATCAATGGTGCTTCTCAGGAACAGCAGCTAAGCGAGGAAATGAGCAACGGAGGTGTTAATAGAGTTACTCGTCAACCGTCTAGTTACATAACTAGACGGATAGAAAGCGTCTTTCATGGGTTGCCTACGGATGAGTTAAAGCAGAACTTTGCAGTAGCTATGGTTATGTCTGCTAATCTAGGTAGCCTGGAATTAGCACGCCCATGTCATCCGGAGCAAATTTATAAACGTTGCCGATTGAAGTTAGATATTCAACGGTCCTATGGAATTATTCTGAGTAAAGATGATGCTTTAGAGTTTCTTACTGATTTTTGTGCCGTAGACATTTCCGAGACAAGTTTCAAGAGGCTACACACACGCAAGACCTATTTTGAGAAATTTAATCGTGAGTGTCTGAAAGTAGGTAAGAGAAGGATGTTATGTACCTATGCAGAATGGCTTTACTTACATGACCATACGTTTGAACCTGAACTGCCTAGGTACTTGATTGATTTGCTCCCTGAAGATTGGGAACTTCCGACGGGGGGATAGGTGAAGGCTTGTCAATACCCTAAGACTACCGTATCTAGAATTTTATAGTATCGACAATATAATGGTACTTGACATTAGGTAAGTTATTTATTTAAGCGGATTTGAACGGTATTTATCAATTCTGAGAATCCTGAATCGGTATGAATATCTGGCGTTAGTGTATTCATGTCCTTGAGCGTTTCGGTGAGTTCGGCGATGGTGTTGCGAATGCGGGTGTAGAGGTCGATAGATTCGCGGAAGCCTTGTAAATTGGCAGAATTTACTTTTTTCATGGCTTTATCCAGCTTTTCAATTTTTTCTTCCCAGTGGATGACATAGTCAATACGTTCAACAGGATCGTAGATTTGGGCATCGTCGAGGACGATGGGGAAGATGCGATTATCGAAATTGCCACTGGCTGCAATTTCCACCAGTTCAAACATGCAGTTTTCGGATTTAAGATATTTGTCGCTAATGATGACAACCACGGCTTTACCCTTGCCGATTTGTTGCATAAACTCTTTAATGTGACCCTTGAAGCCTAGATCGCGTTTGTCGCGGATCAGTTCAATGTTGGCGGCTTGTAGAGCTTCATCTACTTTGTTGGTGATTTTTTCACTATCGCCACCCCAGGCATAGGACACAAATACTTCTTTTTTGGGTTGATATATCTGGGGTGGGGTACTTTCGCGAATTCGGTCATTGGGCTGTAGCGGTAGCCCTTGGGAGTTGCCCGAGTCGGATATATATTGCTTGGAAAAGACTTCATCCTTTTTGCCCGTCGGCAACTCTTCCATATTGCGGTAGAGAATATCATCTAACAGTCGGCGCACATCCACCATTTGGTAGCTTTCCTGGCATTGGATTTGGTACTGACCATCGCTGAGGAACTTTTGTAGCCGCTGGTAGGGATAGTCGTAGGGGGTTTGACTATCTTTGCAGCTAGAGCAGTTGCACGGGATTAGGGTTTTGTAGCGCAGTTGTTCGTAGGAGCGGTGGATTTTTTCTAACTCGTGGGTAACGGCAGAAAGCCAGCGCTTTTGATTGGAACCAGACACACGGATGCGGATTTCGCTTTTGGGGTAGTGTTCGGTGACTTCAGCATGGGCGGTGCCGTTGGTGAACACAACGCCGGTTTTCCAGACGAGGGTTTGGTTTTCGATAAATTCGTGTAGCTCGACGATCAGGCGGGTGAGGATGCCCTTGGGCATAAAGTCGTAGCGGTAGCGGAGGATAAGATTTGAGGTTTTTTCCCAGGGATATTCTGGTTGTTCTGGTGAGAGCAGTTGGGGGGCAATGTAGTGATGTTTACAGCCAGGAATTTCGTAGCAGAGCTTGAAATTCTTCATCAGCTGCAACAGTTCATCCCGCATGTCGGCATAGTCGTCTTGGTCCCAGATATTATTGAGCTGTTCGCGGGTAAAGCGACCAAAGTTTTCACGGATCTCCTGGGTATCTAGGGCATCGTAAACGGCGGCGGTGCCCCACTCGGGTTTGAGGATGACGTAGCGTTTGAGGATGGGGTCATCGTGGAAGTGGAGGATGACGCCGAGGTCGTGGAGGTAGTTGCTAAGGCTGTTTTGGCGGTCTCGTTCGGTGAGCTGGCTAGTGGAGCACAGGTCTCGGTATTCATTGAGGGTGATGTAGTTTTGGGTGGCGGCGTAGTTTTCTAGCGCCGAACGAACGCGGACCCATACCTTGGGCAGAGGCGTACCCACATGGGGCAGGCTGACAATGCGCTTTTGGATAGCCTCGGTAATGGCTTCCAGCCCCCGATTGTCTTCGAAGTTGGTGGCAAATACTTTTTCTAGGTTGGGGAACTCTGCCCGCAGGGCACGTTCGTTGACGTCGCACTGGCGGTCTTGTTTTTCATTTTTGATGATAAAGACGGGGCTATTGTCGCTGAGGAGGGAGACTATATTAAGCCAGTAGTAAAAGTCGGTGTTGTCTTGACGGGTATCGACCACCAGGGCATAGAGGGAGCGCTTGGTGAGGAAAAACTGGTGGGTGGCATGGTAGATTTCTTGGCCACCAAAGTCCCAGATATTGGTGCGAAACGGGGTTTCGTTTGCTTGGTCGAACTCCCAACGGATAACGTCAATACCTTCGGTGGATTTTTCGTCGGAGTCTAGCTTGTAGTCTGGCTTGAGGAGTTTTTTAGCCAGGGTGGTTTTGCCTGCGCCTCCTTCGCCAACGATAATAAATTTAGATTCATAGAGTGGCTCTGTTTCATTGGGATCAAGAACCTGGAAATAGTACTCTAGGATCTCTTTTACTTTGAAAGAATTGGTTAAAATCTCTGGTGGTATTGGAAGAGGATTGCCTTGTAAATTGAAGTATTCTAGAGACTCCAGCTGGACAATTTCAGGGGGTAGCTGAGTGAGTTGGTTCGCGCTGAGGTAGAGCTGAGTGAGACTGTTTAGCTGGACAATTTCAGGGGGTAGCTGAGTGAGTTGGTTCGCGCTGAGGTCGAGCT